>CAWHUM010000011.1:0-197240 GCA_963832445.1 uncultured Alphaproteobacteria bacterium | reverse complement strand
CATCTACGTGATCCTCGGCACGGCCATGGAAGAGCTGTCGATGATCCTGCTGACGGTGCCGGTGTTCATTCCGGTGATCGTGCACCTGGGCCTTGACCTCATCTGGTTCGGCATCCTGATCGTCGTGGTGGCCGAGATCGGCCTGATCACCCCGCCGGTCGGCATGAACCTGATCGTCCTCAAGCACCTGCTGCCGCACGTGCCCATGCGAACGCTGTTCCACGGCGTCGCGCCGTTTATCTTGGCCGACATCGTCAGGCTGGGCATCCTGATCGCATTCCCAGCCATCTCGCTGTGGTTGCCGAGCCTAATGCGGTAAGACCCACAGTTGGAAAGAGTGTGCGCACCCACCGCCAACCGCGGGTCCCCAGCAACTTCGTCAGACCAGGGTCAAAACGCGACCTGGAAGAGCCTTCGCGGGTTGGTCCGATCAACCCCCATCAGCGGACATTTCCAAGTGCGCGCTGGAGGTCTTAGAAGTGCCAGGATTTGCCAACGTGTACTCAATCTCTCCGTTTGCTGGTTGTTGTGTGGCCACCTACTAGGTCAAGCGGTGGAGCGCTGGCCGTCTGGTCCCGGCAACGCCCAAAAAACGGCCAGGGGTTCGTGAGCAGGGAGCCGCTACCGAGCCGCGGATGGTCATCAGGCCCGCTATATCGGGCCGATCGGGGCGGGGGCGTGGGGAAAGCCGCGTAACATACTGTGCGGGCTATGCGATCCAAGCCGCGCTGGCCGAGGTGTTCGCCTTGGGCGTGAAAGGCGGGGTCGAGCCGCTAGCCCTGTGGGAGGCGGTGCGGACCTGCGCGGCCGGCCGCCGGCGCACCTTTGAACCGTGGCTGGAGCAACCGTGATTCGCGCGTTGCCATGCTGCTGCAGCTGGGACGCTCGGGCGTGGAGGTCGCAGTAGAGCCAGGGTTGACGGCCTGCGTCCCTCTCGCAGCGGCACGACGCATCGGTCGGACTGGGAACCGTCCCAACCGTGGGTCGCGTCGGCGCATTGCGCGTTTCCGTTGCCCGGCAATCTCGACGCTACCATGCTGCGTAAGGCGCGGCGGACACAAGCCGTGCCCGCATGGAGGAAATCATGATCTGCTCAGCCGTCCGGCGAACCCTGCTTCTTGCCATGGCGATCAGCGCTGCTGGCATCGCCCAAGCCGTCGCACAGACCAAGGAAGTCAAGGTCGGCTTGATCGCGCCGATGTCGGGGCCCTGGGCACGACAGGGCGACCTGATGGTCAAAGGCGCCAACCTGGCGATCGAGAACGTCAACGCGGCGGGGGGCGTCAAGGCGCTCGGCGGCGCCAAGCTGAAGCTTATCGTGTTCGATGCCGGCGACAGCGTGGAAAAAGCCAAGAACGCGGCGCAGCGCATGGTGGCGCAAGAACCCGACCTGGATCGGCGCCACCGGCGCGTGGCTCTCGAGCTTCACTCTCGGGGTCACCGAGGTTACCGAACGGTCCGAGTTACCGCCGCTGACGCTGTCGTACTCGGATCAGATCACCGCCCGCGGCTTCAAGTACGTGTTCCAGACCTCGCCGACCGGCGGCGCCCAGGCCACCAGCGCCCTGCCCGCCCTCGTGCAGCTGGCCGAGAGCGCAACAGGCAATAAGCCAAAGACGGTCGCCATCATCATGGACAACACGGCGGCGCCGGTGAGCTTCGCCAAGCCCATGCGCGAGGGCGGCATCGAGAAGCTCGGACTCAAGCTCGTAGTCGACGAGACCTTCACGCCGCCGCTGTCGGACGCGACGCCCCTGATCCAGAAGGTGCGGTCGAGCCGCCCGGATTTCCTGCTCCTGCTGCCGACGGCGATCCCAGACGACAAGCTGGCCCTGGAGAAGCTGCATGAATTCGGGCTGGGACGCGGACGCGTGCCGGTCATCTCCAACGGTGCGCACATTGGCGCGCCCGACATGCTCAAGAACCTCGGCAAGGAATTGCTGGAAGGCGTCATGACGATCGTCGCCAACTGGGGCGCCAAGGGCCAAGAGGACATCATCAAGGAGTTCACGGCCAAGACCGGCGAGCCCTGGATCACACAGGATTTGCTATCGACCTACGGCGATATCCTGATCCTCAGGGATGCGCTGGAAAAGGCCGGCGCCGCCGACCGCAACAAGGTTGCCGAGGCGATCAGGGCCATGGACACGACGGAAGGGCCGGCGAGGTACTTCCCCGGCGGCAGGGTCAAGTTCGACGAGAAGGGACGGCGGGTGGGAGCCGACGTGGTGGTCGTTCAGTGGCAGAACGGCGTGCCGGTGACCGTCTATCCGCCGGCGTCGGCGGTGGCCAAGCCGATCTGGCCGAAGCAGTAGGTTGGGTCGAGCGAAGCGATGACCCAACGCAACAGCGGCATCACGTTGCGGTGTTGGGTCTTCGCTGCCGCTCGACGCAACCTACCCCGCCACATGCTCCAGCGCCGCCAGCAGGTGTGGCCGAAACTCGGTGTAGTTCTCGATCATCGGAAAATGGCCCATCCCCTTCATGACGGTGAGGCGCGAGCCGGGTATGGCAGCGGCCACCGCCTCGCTCATGGCCGGCGTGCAAGAGTAGTCGTACTCGCCGGTCAGCAGCGCCACTTTGCAGCAGTTGGTGTCGATCCGTTTCACGTCCTCGCGCGCGTCCCAATCGAGGCTGTAGAAGTAGACGTCGCCCTGGTAAACGCCGGGTCCCGACTGACTGTAGTACCACCAATTCTCGCGCCGGCTGGCCTCGGGGCTCAGCGGCGAGTTGAGGCCCCAGGTGTAGCTTGCGCACAGCTCGCCGCCGTGGATGGCGGGGTGGTGCAGGAACTCGTTGTAGCGGCCCGGTGCGAAAGCAGCGCTCTCGAGCCCGACGATCCCAGTGAGCTCCTCTTGGAACTTGGCGGCAATCTTAAGCACGATCGCTCCGCCCATGGAGCAGCCCATCACCACTGGCCGCTCAAGCCCCAGCGTCAGCCAGACCGCGCGGATCATCTCAACGTAGGACGCCGTCGTGAGGCGATACTTCTTGAGCCACCACCCGTCCGGCGGGGTAGAGCGGCCGTGATAAGGCAGGTCGAACGCGACCACCCGGAAGCGATCGGCCACCGCCCGGTCGTTGAGAACGTGGCGGTATTGCCGGCCATCGGCACCGGCAGTGTGGAGGCACAGTAGCGGAATGCCGCGGCCGGCCTCTTCGACGAACACGCGGTGCTCGGCCCCACCGATGGCGACGGAGAAATAGCGTCCGATGATGGGCTCGAATTCAGGCATCGGGGGCTCCGACCTCGCGCATGATGTTCATCATCCGGTGCAGCGCGCGGGCATTCTGCATGGCGATGAGGCCATCGCCTTCGAGGATGAACTCGGGCACCCGCATCAGCATGGCGAAGAAGTCGTGGTAGAGCGGCGGCGGCTCGGGGCTCAGAAACTTGCGCCACACAGCCACCGGCGCCCGGAACCCGAACAGTACGCGCGTATCGAGCCGTGGCGCAGCCACGATCTCGCTGATGCGCCCTTTCTCGACCTTCAGCCCATAGCGGCTCTCTCCGAACGTCAGGCCGAAAGCGGTGGTGAACCAGTCGCCGATGACGGCCAGCTCAGGATCGGCATTGGCGCGCGTTTGGAAGCGCTCGAGCCATGCAAGACCGGGGTAGTCGCTCATCTCGGCACCATCGGGGCGTCTCGCTCTCTCATGCTAGCGCAGTTCGGAGCGACTGTGGCGATTCTCTTGAGGTGGAGGAAGACGGCGTGACCGACTGGCAATGGTTCATGGTCGACGTCCTGCAGTCGCTGGCGGCTGGCCTGATGGTCGGCGGCACCTACGGCCTGATGTGCGTCGGCCTCGGCATCATCTTTGGCGTCATGCGCGTGGTGAACTTCGCGCAGGGCGACTTCATGATGCTGGGCATGTACATGGCCTACTACCTCGTGACCGGTTTCGGCGTGCTGTCCTTTCTCGGGCCCTACGCCGCGCCGATCGTCGGCGCCGCCCTCGCCGGCCCCATCGTCTTCGTTGTCGGCTGGCTGCTGCACCGCTTCCTGATCGCCCACGTCACGGGCGCGCGCGTGGTCTCGGCCGAGGCCGAGGGGCACTATGCCCAGATCATCCTCACGCTGGGCATAGCGCTGGTGCTGGCCAATGGCGGGCTGATACTGTTCGGCTCGCAGCCGGTCTCCGTGCAGACGCCGCTGTCACGGGAGTCCTGGGAGATCGGCCTCGTCCTGTTCAATCAGGCACGCACCGTGAGTTTCCTTATCGCTGTTGGATTCGCCGTTGCCCTCTACCTGTTCCTGACTCGGTCTAGCCTCGGCAAGGCCCTGCGCGCGGCCGCCGACAATCCGATCGCCGCCGCCTATGTCGGCATCGATGTCGACCGCGCGCACAGGTTCGCGTTCGGCCTCGGCGTGGGGATCACGGCGGTCGCCGGCGAACTCATCGCCAGCACGCAGTCGTTCCAGCCCTACATCGGCTTCGACTTCGTCATCATCATGTACGCGGGCGTGGTGCTGGGCGGCATGGGCAGCATCCTCGGCGCCTTCTGGGGCGGGCTAACCATCGGCTTGGTACAGCAGATGTCGACGCTTGTCCTACCCTACCAGCTGCAGAACACCGCCATCTTCGTGGTTTTCCTCCTGATCATCTTCCTGCGGCCGCAGGGAATGTTCGGACGCGTATGGGAGCGCACCTGATGCCCGCACCACGCTCCTCCCTGCGCACCCACTATCTTGCCATAGCCGCGTTCGCTGCCATCTATCTGCTCCTCGGCTTCCTCGTCCGCAATTCCTACTACCAGCTGATCATGACGCTCGTGCTGGTGTGGGCGACCATGGGGCTCAGCTGGAACATGCTGTCCGGCTACAGCGGGCTCATTTCCTTCGGCCACGCCGTCTTCTTCGGCCTCGGCGCCTACACGATGACTATCGCCTTCGTGCAGTTCGGCATCACGCCGTGGCTCGGCATCCCGCTCGGGATGTTGGTTGGCGTCCTCGCCGGCCTCGTCATCGGCATTCCGACCTTCCGGCTGCGCGGGCACTACTTCGCCCTGTCGATGCTCGCTTACCCACTGGCCATGCTCTACGTGTTCGAGTGGCTGGGCTACCAGGAGGTGACCTTGCCGATGAAGCGCGAGGCGCCCGCACTCTACGCCCAGTTCAGCGACCAGCGTGTCTACATGGTAATCGCCCTCGTCCTGATGGTGGCTTGCATGATCGTGTCGCTCCACGTCGAGCGATCGCGCTTCGGCATGTCCCTCCTCGCCATCAAACAGAACGAGCCGGCGGCGGAAGCCGCGGGCGTAAACCCCTTGCGCTGGAAGATGCTGGCCATGATGCTGAGCGCCGCCATGGCGGCAGCGGCGGGTGGCCTCTATGCAGTGGTTCTGCTCGTGATAACGCCGCCGACCGTGTTCGGCGTTCTCGCCTCCGCCCAGGCCTTAATCGTCACGCTGTTCGGCGGCGTAGGGACGTACTGGGGACCGGTAATCGGCGCCGCCATCCTGGTGCCGCTGGCGGAGACACTGCATGCCGAGCTAGGCCACATCGTGCCCGGCATCCAGGGTGTGGTGTACGGCATCGCCATCATCGGCATCATCCTGCTGGCACCGGACGGCATCTACTGGCGCATCCGTGACCGCTTGGCGGCACGCCAAGGTGCAGCTGCGGCACCGGTGTCGCCGATGGTTGCGACGCCTGTGGGCGACACGATCCCACCGGAGACGACACAGACGCCGGCTGCGCCTGGTCGGCCCATCCTCGAGCTTGATGGAGTCGTGCGCGCTTTCGGCGGCCTCAAGGCGGTCGACGGCGTGACCTTGACCGTCGCCGAGGGCGCGATCCACGGCATCATCGGCCCCAACGGTGCCGGCAAGACCACGCTCTTCAATGTCATCAATGGCTTCCTGCCTGCGGAAGCCGGCAGCATCAGGTTTGCCGGAGCAGAGCTCTCTGGGCTCAGGCCGCACAGCGTCTGCCGCCGCGGCGTCGGCCGCACATTCCAGGTTGCGCGTGCCTTCCCACGCATGACGGTTCTGGAGAACGTGGTGATCGGCGCCTACGCCGGCGCCAGGACGGATCGCGAGGCGGCAGACCTCGCCGCCGCGGCGCTCGCGCGGGTCGAGCTCGGCGCCGAGCACGCCGACCGCCTGGCGGGCGGCCTGACGATCAACCAGCTGCGCCTGATGGAACTGGCACGTGCCCTTGCCTCCAATCCGCGGATCCTGCTTCTCGACGAAACGCTCGCCGGCCTTGGTCACGAGGAGCTCGAGGGTATCCTTCGCATCATCCGGCAGGTCAACCGCGACGGCGTCACCATCGTGATTATCGAGCACACCATGCATGCTATGGTGAAGCTTGCCCATCGGTTCAGCGTGCTCGATCACGGCAAGCTCATCGCTGAAGGCCCGCCGGCCGAAGTGGTGCGCAACCCGGCCGTCATCGAGGCTTATCTCGGAAAGAAGTGGGTGGATCGTGCTCAGCATCCGGTCGCTTGACGTCGCCTACGGCGGCTTGCACGCGCTGCGCGAGGTCTCGCTCGACGTAGCGCGCGGCCAGTTCGTGACTGTCGTGGGGTCCAACGGCGCAGGCAAGACCACTCTGTTCAAGACCATCTCCGGCATCGTGGCGCCTCTTTCGGGTGAGATCACCTACAATGGCCGCAATCTGCTTGCCGTGCCGCCGGCAGAGCGCGCCCAGCTTGGCATCGCTCATGTGCCGGAAGGCCGCCAGGTATTCGCCTCCATGACGGTAATGGAAAACCTGGAGATGGGCGCCTTCACCCGCAATGGACGCGCCCGCTGGGGTGAGCTGCTGCCGGCCATCCTGGAGCTGTTCCCTGTACTTGCCGAGCGCCGCACCCAGCTGGCAGGCACATTGTCGGGCGGCGAGCAACAGATGCTGGCGATCGGCCGAGGCCTGGCCTCGGCGCCCGACCTTCTGATGCTGGACGAGCCTTCGATGGGCCTCGCGCCGACGATTGTGGACGGTATCTTCGAGCGCATCAGGAAAGTGCATCGGGAGCACGGCCTCACCATCCTTCTGGTCGAGCAGCGCGTGACCGAGGCGCTGGAGGCCTGCGACCGCGGCTATGTGCTCGAAACCGGTCGGGTCGTGCTCGAAGGACCGCGAGACGCCCTAATGTCGGATGCGCGTGTGAGGCGCGCCTATCTTGGCATGTAAGCTCAAGGACAAACAAACGACGACTGATCAAGGGGAGGAGGAAATGGAAATGAACTGGCAAGGATCGATTGCGGTTGCGAGGCGCGTGCTTGCGGCCGTGCTGGGAATTTCCATGCTGAGCGCGGGGTCGCTAATGGTGAGCGACGGCGCCGTGGCGCAACAGCCGAAGGCGGTGAAGATCGCGGTGGTCGTACCGCTTTCGGGTGCGTGGGCGCGGCAGGGCCAGCTCGTGAAGATGGGTGCCGAGACCGCAGTGGCGGAGATCAACTCTGCCGGCGGCATCAAGGCGCTGGGTGGGGCAAAGCTCGAGCTTGTCACGCTCGATGCAGGCGACTCCCCGGAGAAGGCAAAGAACGCGGCGCAACGGCTGGTCGCACAGGAACCCGAAGTGGTCGGGGGAATGGGCGCCTGGCTCAGCAGTTTCACGCTCGCCGTTACTGAGGTGACGGAGCGGGCGGAGCTTCCTTGGTTCACCCTTTCCTACGCGGACAGCATCACCGGACGCGGCTTTAAGTATGTGTTCCAGACGTCCCCGCCCGGGGGCGCACAGTCTTCGCTTGCCATGCCGACCATCGTTGAAATTGCCAAGAGCGCGACCGGCGTACCGCCCAAGACCGCCGGTGTGATCGGCGACAACACGGCGTCACCGGTGAGCTTTCTGAAGCCGATGCGGGAAGGCGGCCTGGAGAAGCTCGGCATGAAGGTGGTGGTGGACGAGACGTTCACCCCGCCGCTGTCCGATGCCACGCCGCTGGTGCAGAGGATTCGCTCGGCCCGACCAGAGTTCCTGATCTTCGTCACGACGACGATCTCCGACCTCAAGCTCAGCCTGGAGAAGCTAAACGAGTTCCGGCTGGCCAAGGGCGCAATACCTCTCATCGCCAATGGTGCGCACATGGGCGCTCCAGAGGTGCTGAAGAACGTGCCTGCCGACCTAATCGAAGGGGTCATGTTCATCGTCGCCAACTGGCAGCTCAAGGGACATGAGAAGATCAACGAGTTGTTCACGAAGGCGACAGGCGAGCCGTGGATTACCCAGGACGGCCTCGCTGGCTACGGCCATACCTGGATTCTCAAGGAGGCGCTCGAGCGTGCGGGCGTCGCGGACAAGAACAAGGTGGCAGCGGAAGTGCGCAAGCTCGACCTGCATGAGGGTCCAGCAGCAATCGCTTTCCCAGGCGGTGTGAAGTTCGACGAGAACGGTCGCCGCGTGGGGGCGCAGGTGGTGATCGCGCAGTGGCAGGGAGGTCGGCCGCTTTCCGTCTATCCTCTCGACCGCGCGCTGGCCAAGCCGATCTGGCCGAAGAAGTAGAGGGATCGTGTCGCCAGTCGCGCCACCGGTGGCGCGACTGGCGACACGTCGGGGGCGATTACCCAATCGGAGCAGATGAATGACCAAGGCCTATGCTGTGCGCGTCCACGAGCACGGCGGTCCGGAGGTGCTGCGCTACGAGAACGTCAATGTCGGCAAGCCAGGACCGGGTGAGGCGCGGGTGCGGCACACTGCGATCGGTCTCAACTTCACCGACATCCACTTCCGCACCGGCCGCTATCCCCTGAAAGAGTTTCCGCACGTGCTCGGTATGGAGGCGGCGGGGGTCGTCGAGGAAACAGGGCCAGGTGTGACGGAGGTGCGGGCCGGCGACCGCGTGGCCCATGCGTCGGAGAAGCCCCGCGCCTACGCGCAGGCGACCGTGATGCCGGTGATGCGGTTGATCAAGTTGCCGGATTTCATCGACGACGAAACCGCAGCGGCCACGATCCTGAAGGGGCTGACCGCAGAATATCTCCTGCGCGGGGCGTACACGGTCAAGGCGGGCGAGACCATCCTCGTGCACGCGGCCGCGGGCGGCGTCGGGCTGATCATGTGCCAATGGGCGAAGCATTTGGGCGTGCGGGTAATTGGCACCGTAAGCACCGACGAGAAAGCGGCGCTCGCGAAACAGAACGGCTGCGAGCATCCGATCGTCTATACGAAAGAGGACGTGGTCGCGCGCGTACGCGAGCTTACCGGCGGCGAAGGTCTCCCGGTCGTCTATGACGGAGTCGGAGCCGCCACGTTCGAGCTTTCCTTGCACAGCTTGAAGCGGCGCGGCTTGCTCGTCTCCTACGGCTCGGCCGGCGGCGTCCCGACACCGCTAGAGATCTTCCGCCTGAACCGATTGGGCTCGCTCTATCTTACGAGCGCGGGGCTCGCCGACTACATCCACGATCGCGCCGAGATGCTCGCGCGGGCGCAAGACCTGTTCGACGTGATGCAAACGGGCGCCGTTCGGGTGGAGGTGCGTCAGCGCTATCCACTCGCCGAGGCCGAGCGAGCACAACGCGACCTCGAGGCGCGGCGCACGATCGGAAGTTCCGTGTTGATTCCGTGAGGCCGGGAATTGAAAAGCAGCGCATTCCTCGTGAGAAGGGGCCAAGACTAGAGGTACGCAGGTAAGATCCCGCTCAACTTTACCGATCCCAGCAGCCATTGTTTCTTGAGCTCCTTCTGGAAGCCGGTCTTCGAGGCCATTCGCAGCATTGCAAGCTGCCCCGCCAACTCGCAGTCTGCCTTCGCGTCAGACATTGCCGACGATCAACATGCGTTGCTGACCGGCAACTTCGTCTCAGTTGGGTCGATGCTGTCGAAAAAGGCGTCGCCGCGAGCGGCGGGGCCTCATTGATCGACTGAGCTGGCAAGATGGTGGCGAGTTTGGACCGTTGGCTTCGCCCGATGGGCGTCAGCCGTGACGTGACGCAACCGACGCCTACGTCACGCAACTCACGCGCAGGCGGTCAGTGGCGGCGACCGGATGAGGCGCAGGGCCAGCGTCTTGAGGTTCTGGACGATGGCCGCGAGGTGGAACTCGTCGCGAGCGCCCGAGAGGCCGCGCAGTCGCAGCCGTTCAAACCGATGATGGGTCTTCAAGTGCGCGAAGCGCATCTCGACGCGCTTGCGCTGATCGCGCGATTTGAGGAACGCCTTGGTCTTCATCTTGCGCCGCGCCACATCGCGCGCATCTTCGTGAATGTCGCGCGCCACATAGCGCGGCGACTCCTTGGGGCAGCATTGCCCTCGCAGAGGACAGGCATCGCAATCGCGCTTGCGGGCACGGAAGCGCTGTCTGCCGTCAGAGTGGACGGTTCCACTGGTTCTGAGCTGCTTGCCATTGGGGCAGATGTAGACGCCGCGTCGCCCGTTCCATCTGAAGTCCGAGGTGGAGAAGATGCCATCCTCGCGCTTGGGCCGCTCCCACACAGGGATGTGCGGTGCGATCTTCTTCTCCTTCACGAGCCAGCCCAGGAACTTGCCCGTACCATAGGCCGTGTCGGCCGCCAGCCGCTTCGGCTTCAGATCGAAGCAGGCTTCGGTGCGGTCGAGCATCGTCTTGGTGGCGGCGACCTCGTCGTAGGTCCTGGCTGGCGTCGCCTCGACATCGACAATGACGGCGTTTTCGATGTCGATCAGGTAATTGAGCCCGTAGCCGAACTGCACGCGCTTGTTGGCCTTGGCCGTCCAGGCGGATGAGGGATCGGACGGCGAGACCACCTTGGGCTCCTTGCGATTGGGATCGGGTTCGACTGCCTGGTCGAGTGCGGCAAGATACTCGGCGACCGCGCGCGTCTGGCGCTGCTTGTCGGTCCAATCCAACTCATCAGGCGCCTTGCCGTGGTAGCGGCTGGCATTGGCTTCGAGCACGCTGGCGTCGACGGCGAAGCCTTCGCCCTTGACCAGACCCGTCGCCATCGCCGCCCACACCACCCGCTCGAAGATGTGGCGCAGTAAATCGCTCTCGCGGAAGCGGCCCAGCCGGTTCTCCGAGAACGTCGAGTGGTGCGGAACCTTGTCGTCCAGATCGAGCTTGCAGAACCAGCGGTACGCCAAATGCAGCTCGACTTCCTGGCACAGCTTGCGTTCCGAGCGGATGCCATAGCAGTAGCCGACGATGAGCATCCGCATCATCAACTCGGGGTCGATCGATGGGCGGCCGATCTCGCTGTAGTGCGGCTCGAGTTCCTTGTGCAGGTCGCTGAGCGCCACCGTCACGAACACATTCATGCGGCGCAGCAGATGGTTCGCGGGGATGCGATCTTCGAGCTGGAACTCGTAGAACAGCCGGCCCTGATCCCGCCGCTGTCGCCCCATCATCGCCCCGCCCTCCGCTGCCGATGATCAATCAGTCACCGGAACCACGCTTCGCAGGTCTTCTCAAGCCCTTTTTCGACAACATCGGTCAAAAGCAGCCATGGCGGTGAACGCATGTGGCTGCCCCTCACCCTAACCCTCTCCCCGCAAGCAGGGAGAGGGAATAAGTTCGCGGCACGCCGACTGTCTGTGGCCCTGGGTCCCGGGTGCCCGCGGCGCGGCCTCCGGGATGACAGCGAAAATCAAAACGGGTAGTGGCGGTGGCCGGACTGGATGGTGATCCACCTGAGCTCCGTGAACTCGGCGATCGCCGCCTTGCCGCCGAAGCGGCCGTAGCCGGAATCCTTCACCCCGCCGAACGGCATCTGCGCCTCGTCGTGCACGGTGGGCCCGTTGATGTGGCAGATGCCGGTGTCGAGCTTCCTGGCCACGGCCATCGCCCGCGTCACGTCGCGGCTGAAGACGGCGGAGGAGAGGCCGTAGGGCGTGTCGTTGGCAACCCGGATCGCCTCCGCGTCGCCCTTCACCCGCACGATCGTGGTGACGGGGCCGAAGGATTCCTCCTCGTAGATGCGCATCTTCGGCGTGACGTGGTCGAGCACGTGCGCATTGATCAGCGTGCCGCTGATACTGCCGCCGGCGGCGAGCCTGGCGCCTTTGCCCACCGCGTCGAGCACCAGCGAGACGACGCGGTCGGCCGCGCCGCGATCGACCACGGAGCCCAGGATGGCCTTGCCCTCGCGCGGGTCGCCGACGGTGAGCGACTTGGACTTGGCGGCGAAGCGGGCCACGAACTCGTCGGCCACCTTCTCGTCGACGACGATGCGCTCGGTCGACATGCAGATCTGGCCCTGGTTGGCGAAAGCGCCGAAGGCGGCGGCGTTGACCGCCTCGTCGATGTCGGCGTCGTCGAGGATCACCAGCGGCGACTTGCCGCCGAGCTCCAGCAGCACGGGTTTGAGGTACTCCGCGCACTTCTTGGCGATGATCTTGCCGACGCGCGAGGAGCCCGTGAAGTTGACGCGGCGCACGGCGGGGTGGGCGATCAGCGCATCGACCACGGCCGAGGCGTCCTTCGGCGCATTGGTGACGACGTTGACGACGCCGGCGGGGAAGCCCGCCTCGCGGAACAGCTCGCCGATCAGCCGATGCGTGCCGGGGCACATCTCGGAGGCCTTCAGCACCACCGTGTTGCCGCAGGCGAGCGGCATGGCGACGGCCCTGACGCCGAGGATAACGGGGGCATTCCAGGGCGCGATGCCGGCCACCACGCCGACCGGCTGGCGCATGCCCATGGCGAGGCTGCCGGGGATGTTGGAGGGGATGATCTCGCCGGAAATCTGTGTGGTCATGGCGGCGGCCTCGCGCACCATGCCGGAGGCCAGGAAGCAGTTGAAGCCGGCCCACATGGCAGTCGAGCCGGTCTCGGCGCCCATGACGGGGGCGAACTTGGGGCCCGCCGCCTCGATCAGATCAGCGGCCTTGTTGAGCAGCGCGCGGCGGGCGGCGGGCGCCATCTCGGACCAGGCGGGGAAGGCGGCAGCCGCGGCATCGACGGCGCGGCAGGCATCCTCGGCGGAGGAGGCGGCGGCGCGCGAGGCGACCTCGCCGGTCATGGGATTGAGGCGATCGAAGGTGGCGCCGGCGGCGGCCTTGGCGTCCGCATTGTTGATCATAAGGTTGACGTCGAACATGGTTTCACTCCCTGGGGTCGGTTTGTACGTTGTGGTTGCGATATGCGTTGCGGCATGCGTTGCGACCGGTTGCGCTACCGGTGTCGTTGCATGCGCGGCATTGCGAGCGGGCGCGGCATCTCGTGCGGGCTCTCGCGCGAGGAGCCCGTTGCCGCGAGGCGCGGTCGCGATCGTGGCCGCGTGCGCATGCGCGTGTGTGCGTGCCGGCGCCTGCGCTTGCAGCGCAACCGGCGCCGCGCTGCCGTTGCACAAGGACCGCACGCGAGGCGCGCGCGCAGCCTGCCCGTTCCCCGCATGCGCGTCGCCGCCGAGATAGGCGCGGCGCACGGCGGGATCGTCCTGCAGCACAGCCGCGGCACCCTCGCCGACGATGCGTCCGTTCTCGATCAGGTAGCCGCGGCCGGCGATGGCAAGGCCCTGGCGGGCATTCTGCTCGACGAGCAGCACGCCGACGCCGAGATCCTTGATGCGCGACAGCGCCTGGAACAGCTCGCCGCACACGAGCGGGGATAAGCCGAGCGAAGGCTCGTCGAGCAGCAGAATGTCGGGGCTCGACATCAAGGCGCGGCCGATCGCCACCATCTGCCGCTCGCCGCCGCTCATGGTGCGCGCGAGCTGGCTCATGCGCTCGCCGAGCCGGGGAAACAGGGTCAGCACGCGCTGCAGGTTCTCGGCCTCGCGGGCGGCAGCGCGGCGCGTGAAGGCGCCGAGCTTGAGATTCTCGCGCACGGAGAGATCGGCAAAGATGCCGCGATCCTCCGGCACCAGCGCCAGGCCCGCCTCCACCACCTCGTGCGGGGCGAGCGCGGCAAGATCGGCCCCGCCCAGAGACATCCGCGCGCCGGGCAGCGGGCGGACCATGCCGCCCAGCGCCTTGAGGCACGAGGACTTGCCGGCGCCGTTGGCGCCCAGCATCACCACGATCTCGCCGCGGCCGACGCTCAGCGACACGCCGTCGAGGGCAAGATGCTTGCCGTAACGGATCGACAGGCCAGCGACCTCGAGCATGCTTTCCTCGCGAGAACGGCGGCCGGCGCCGGCCGCGCGCCGCCCACCCCTCCTCGGCGCGTGCCCCGTCCGCAATGCGGCTTCCCTGCGCCTTCGGGCCAGTTCACAGGCTGCGGATGGTTTGGTCAACCGGGCATAGGCCCGAGTGCCTAACCGTTGGCGCGTGCGCAACGGGTGGCGGGACGGGCGCCGGCCAGCCGCGGGCGTCCGCAATACGGACACAGCGCGCAACTTGCGCGGCCGGGCGCCTCTGGCGCGAGGAGCGAGAGGGACCGCCACAAGGGCGGATGGCAGTTGCAAACCCGCCTAGTAGCGATGACGGCAAGCGCGGCAGGGCCTGAGGACCACGTAGCGGTAGGTCGGCCGGCGGTGGACAGCGCGGTAGTAGAAGGTCGGCAGGCCCCGCCAGTCGCGGGCGTCGGTGAAGGGCCGCAAGAAGTAACCGCCCAGGCAGTTGCTGCACGGCTCGTGGGCCTGCGCCGACGCGGCCGCGCCGCCGAGCATCGCGACGATCACGCCTGCGGCGAGGAAGAACTTGCGCATGGGTCCAGCCCACCTTTGCCAGCTTGCCGGCAGATGTTCGGCGAGTTGGGTTAACGGGGCCTTGCCTCGCACGGCGCAGGCTCCAGGTCCGGCCGACACAGGCTCCTCGTGATAAACTCGCGGCCGTCACAGAACTGCCGCAACTATAACATTGCCCAAAGCGTAGGCAATGGGCACGCTGCCTAAAAAGTAATCAAGGTGATGCACGTTAACCTCGGCCGTGGCCGTTGGACGCGCGAAAAAGCGATTTCCATCAACAGTGTACGCCCAAAAACCCCGCATGGCACGGCGATTGCTGTTAACCAGCGGGGGCATCTATGCACCCCATGCTTAACGGAGGTGGTGTTCAGCTCATGACCCGAAACTTACTTCGAACCGCCATGACGGCCCTCGGGCTGCTCATTGTCGCGGCAGTTCCCTTGGCCGGCCAGGCCCGGGCGCAAGAGACGATCAAGGTCGGCATCCTGCATTCGCTCTCAGGCACCATGGCCATCAGCGAGACCACGCTGAAAGACGTCATGCTGATGCTGATCGAGGACCAGAACAAGAAAGGCGGCCTCCTCGGCAAGAAGCTCGAGGCCGTGGTCGTCGACCCCGCCTCCAACTGGCCGCTGTTCGCGGAGAAGGCCCGCGAGTTGATCGCCCAGCACAAGGTGGCGGCGGTGTTCGGCTGCTGGACGTCGGTGTCGCGCAAGTCCGTGCTGCCGGTGTTCAAGGAGCTGAACTCGGTGCTGTTCTACCCCGTGCAGTACGAAGGCGAGGAGAGCGAGCGCAACGTGTTCTACACCGGCGCCGCGCCCAACCAGCAGGCCATCCCGGCCGTCGACTACCTCGCCAAGGAGGAGAAGGTCGTGCGCTGGGTGCTGGCGGGAACCGACTACGTCTATCCGCGCACCACCAACAAGATCCTCGAGGCCTACCTGAAGGCGAAAGGCGTCAAGGCCGAGGACATCATGATCAACTACACGCCGTTCGGACATTCCGACTGGCAGACCATCGTCGCCGAGATCAAGAAGTTCGGCTCGCAGGGCAAGCGCACCGCGGTGGTGTCCACCATCAACGGCGACGCCAACGTGCCCTTCTACAAGGAGCTCGGCAACCAGGGCGTCAGCGCCAAGGACATCCCCGTCGTGGCGTTCTCGGTCGGCGAGGAAGAGCTGGCCGGCATCGACACCAAGCCGCTGCTCGGGCATCTCGCCGCCTGGAACTACTTCCAGTCGGTCGACGTCGCCGATCAACAAAGAGTTCATCGCCAAGTGGAAGACCTTCATCAAGAACGACAAGCGCGTCACCAACGATCCCATGGAAGCGCACGTGATCGGCTTCAACATGTGGGTCGAGGCGGTGAAGAAGGCTGGCAGCGTCGCGCCTGACAAGGTGATCGACACCATCGTCGGCGTGAAGGTGCCGAACCTGACGGGCGGCATCTCGGAGATGCTGCCGAACCACCACATCACCAAGCCGGTGCTGATCGGCGAAATCCGCGCCGACGGCCAGTTCGACGTGGTGTGGAAGACGCCGGGCCTGGTGCCGGGCGACGCCTGGTCCAAGGAACTCGACGGCTCCAAGGATCTCGTTGCCGACTGGGTGAAGCTCAAGTGCGGCAACTACAATACCAAGACGAACAAGTGCGGCAGCTAATATAGCTGCGGCAACTCGAAGGAGGCGGCGGACGCACCGCCGCCTCCTGGATACCGGGGACAGCGATGGCAGATCTTCGCGCACGCTTGGCGGCGCTAATGCTTGCCGTGGTGGCGCTCGTCGCGGGCAGCCTGCCGGGCAGCGCGCAGACCTATGAGCGCGCGCTTGCAGGCTTCGCCGCCGACTCTTTCAGCGATACCGATGCGGCGATTACGGCCGTGGCCATCAGCGGCAACCCCCTGGCGGTGAAGATCATCGGCGCGCTGCAGGACGGCCGGCTGCTGTTCAATCCCGACGACAAGAGGATCTACGTTCGCGAAGCCGCGGGCGCCCTGCTGGATGCCGCCACCGGCCAGCCGGCCGCCGGCGTGGCCGTTGCAAGCCTGAAGACCGTGCGCCTCAACAACCGGCTGCGCCGTTCGGTCGAGGCCGCACTCGGCAGCCTCACTCTGCTGGCTCCCGACCCGAACCGCCGCTTCGAGGCGGCGCAAGCCGTATTCAAGTCGCGCGATGCCAACGCACTGCCGGCACTCGAGGGCGCGCTGGCCAAGGAAACCGATGCGCGCGTCAAGCGGGCGATGCAGGAGGCCCGCGCCGCCATCGTCCTGATGCAGGCGGGCAGCTCCGACGTCGCCAAGCTCGAGGCCATCGCCGTCATCCGCGAGCGCAGCGATCAGGACGCGCGCGCCCTTCTCGGCGGCCTGCCTGCCAACCTGCCGCCAGACGTGCAGCGCACCGCGGCCGCGGCCATCGTCGCCATCGACCAGCATCTGGAGCGATGGGCGATGGTGCAGCATCTCTGGTACGGCCTGTCGCTCGGCTCCGTGCTGCTGCTCGCCGCCATCGGGCTCGCCATCACCTTCGGCGTGATGGGCGTCATCAACATGGCGCACGGCGAGATGGTGATGCTGGGCGCCTACACCACCTTCGTGGTGCAGGAGATCATTCGGACCAACGCACCGGGTCTCTTCGACTACTCCCTGGCGATCGCGATCCCTTCCGCATTTGTGGTCGCCGGTCTTTTCGGCATCGCCATCGAGCGCGGCGTCATCCGCTTCCTCTACGGCCGGCCGCTCGAGACCCTGCTCGCCACCTGGGGCATCAGCCTGATCCTGCAGCAGGCGGTGCGCACCACCTTCGGTCCCAACAACCGCGAGGTCGGCACACCGAAGTTCATGTCGGGCGTGGTCGAGTTCGGCGGCCTCGCCATCACCCTCAACCGCTTCTGGATCATCGTCTTTTCAGGCGTGGTGTTCGCCCTGCTGCTGGCGGCGCTGCGCTACACCACGCTCGGGTTGCACATGCGTGCCGTCACCCAGAACCGGCGCATGGCAAGCTCGATGGCCATCAACACCGGCCGCATCGACGCCCTCACCTTCGGGCTGGGATCGGGCATCGCCGGGCTCGCCGGCGTCGCGCTCTCCCAAATCGACAACGTCTCGCCCAACCTCGGCCAGAGCTACATCATCGACAGCTTCCTGGTGGTGGTGTTCGGCGGCGTCGGCAATCTCTGGGGAACCCTGGTGGGGGCGCTGACACTCGGCATCGCCAACAAGTTCCTGGAACCTTATGCTGGCGCGGTGCTCGGCAAGATCGCGCTGCTGGTTCTGGTAATACTGTTCATTCAGAGGCGTCCGCGCGGTCTGTTCGCGCTCAAGGGGCGGGCGGTGGAGGCATGATCACACGCCGTCTGCTCGAAGCGCCGGACGGGCGCGGCTGGATCTTCTTGGGGCTCTTGGCCGCGGCGGCCGTAATCGTGCCCTGCCTCAACGTGTTCGTGCCGCCTGCCTCGCCCTTCCACGTGTCGACCACCAGTGTGGCGCTGTGGGGCAAGTATCTGTGCTTTGCTCTGCTGGCCCTGTCGCTCGACCTCGTGTGGGGTTATTGCGGCATCCTCTCGCTCGGGCACGGCGCCTTCTTCGCGCTCGGCGGCTACGCCATGGGCATGTACCTCATGCGCCAGATCGGCACCCGTGGCGGCTACGCGCACCCGATCCTTCCCGACTTCATGATGTTCCTGAACTGGAAGGAGCTGCCCGTCTACTGGTACGGCTTTAACTTTTTCCCCTATGCGGTGCTGATGATCGTGCTGGTGCCCGGCGTGCTGGCCTTCGTGTTCGGCTGGTTCGCCTTCCGCAGCCGCGTCAGCGGCGTCTATCTTTCGATCATCACCCAGGCGCTGACGTTCGCCCTGATGCTCGCCTTCTTCCGCAACAACCTTGGCTTCGGCGGCAACAACGGTCTCACCGATTTCTACGACCTCCTGGGCTTCAGCGTGCGGGCGCCGGAGACGCGCGCGGTGCTGTTCTCGCTATCCTGTGTCGCGCTGGCGCTCGGCTATCTCATCGCCCAGGCGGTGGTGCGCTCCAAGGCCGGCAAGGTGCTGATCGCCATCCGCGACGCCGAGAGCCGCACGCGCTTCCTCGGCTACCGCGTCGAGAACTACAAGACCTACGTGTTCACGCTGTCGGCCTGCATGGCGGGCGTTGCTGGCGCCCTCTACGTTCCGCAGGTCGGCATCATCAACCCGAGCGAGTTCGCGCCCGCGAACTCCATCGAGATGGTGATCTGGGTCGCGGTCGGTGGACGCGGCACGCTGATCGGGGCGGCGCTGGGTGCGGTCATCGTCAACTACCTCAAGACCATCTTCACCATCGGCGTGCTGGCGCCCTACTGGCTGTTCCTGCTCGGCGCCATCTTCGTGCTTGTGACCATCTTCCTGCCGCGCGGCGTGCTGGGTCTGCTGCCGAGGCGCGAGCCGCGCCTGGACGCCAACGGTGCCCGCGCGAGCGGCGCCGGCGCTGCCGCGCAACCGGCGGAGTGACGGGCCATGGCTACTACCGCTGCAGTCGAAAAGCCGCGCGAGATCACCCACAGCCTGCTCTACCTCAACGGCGTAAGCGTCAGCTTCGACGGCTTTCGCGCGCTCAACAACCTCTCCCTCGACATCGCCCACGGCGAGATGCGCGCCATCATCGGCCCGAACGGCGCGGGCAAGACCACCATGATGGACGTCATCACCGGCAAGACCCGGCCCGACTCGGGCGAGGTGCTGTTCAACAACGGCAGCATCGATCTCACCGCCAGCGACGAGGCCGCCATCGCCCAGCTCGGCATCGGACGCAAGTTCCAGAAGCCGCACCGTGTTCGAGAACCACACGGTCGAGGACAACGTCCTCCTCGCGCTGAAGGGCGACCGCACGGTTCGCAGGAACCTGTTCTGGAAGCCCAACGGCGATTCCGACCGCATCGGCTAGATCCTCAAGACCATCGGGCTCACCGCGCATCGCCTGCGGCTGGCCGGCGCCCTCTCGCACGGCCAGAAGCAGTGGCTCGAGATCGGCATGCTGATCGCGCAGGACCCCAAGCTGCTGCTGGTGGACGAGCCGGTGGCCGGCATGACCGATTCGGAGACCATGACCACGGCCGAGCTATTGCGCGACATCGCCAAGGACCACACCGTCATCGTGGTCGAGCACGACATGGAGTTCGTGCGCCGGCTTGGCGTCAAGGTGACGGTGCTGCACGAGGGCTCGGTGCTGGCCGAGGGCACCATCGACGAGGTGAGCGCCAACGATCGCGTAGTCGAGGTTTATTTGGGGCGGTAGCGGTCATGCTGACGGTTGAGAACATCGACCTCCACTACGGCGCCGCCCAGGCGCTGCGCCACGTCTCGGTGGCGGCCGAGCCCGGCAAGATCACCTGCGTGCTCGGGCGCAACGGGGTCGGCAAGAGCTCGCTGCTGCGCGCCATCGTCGGCCATCAGCCGGTGAGCGGCGGTCGCATCACTTTCGACGGCCAGGACATCACCCGCCTCAAGGCCTACGAGCGCGCCCGCCGCGGCATCGCCTACGTGCCGCAGGGCCGCGAGATCTTCCCGCTGCTCACCGTGCGCGAGAACCTCGAGACCGGCTACGCCCGCCTGCCCGCCAGCGAGCACTCCATCTCGGACGAGCTGTTCGATCTGTTCCCGATCCTGAAGACCATGCTGGGGCGGCGCGGCGGCGACCTCTCGGGCGGCCAGCAGCAGCAGCTCGCCATCGCCCGCGCCCTTGTCACCCAGCCGAGCCTGCTGGTGCTGGACGAGCCCACCGAAGGCATCCAGCCCTCCATCATCAAGGACATCGGGCGGGCCATCACCTACCTGCGCGAGAAGGGCAAGATGGCGATCCTGCTGGTCGAGCAGTATTTCGACTTCGCCCGCGAGCTGGCCGACACCTACGCGGTGATGGAGCGCGGCGAGGTGGTGCTGGCCGGCAAAGGCGCCGAGATGGTGGAAGCCCAAGTTCGGCGTTACCTTACGGTGTAGGTTGGGTCGAGGGGAGCGATGACCCAACATCGGATCAATGCCACAGGGGGTGTGTTGGGTCTGCGCTTCGCTTGACCCAACCTACAACAGTCTGGGGAGTTGCTCGCGTGCTTCAGGCCCGATCGTGGTTGCCGCGTACGGAGGGCTCGGTGCGCCTCGGCTTCGCGGGAAGCCGCGAGGCAACGCGCGTCGATGCCCTGCTACCAGTCGGGCGCCGCGCGCGTGCGCTTCCCCAAGCCCGCGGCCGGCGCGCCGCCCGAGGCCGTCCTCCTCAACACCGCGGGCGGGCTCACCGGCGGCGACCGCATGGACGTCGAGGTGACGCTTGCTGCGGGCTGCAGTGCCACCGTCACCTCGGCCGCCGCCGAGAAGATCTACCGTTCGCTCGAGGGCGACACCGAGATCCGCGTCAGCCTCGGCCTCGATGACGGCGCTCGCCTGCTCTGGCTGCCGCAGCCGACCATCCTCTTCGACCGCGCGCGCCTCGACCGGCGCACCGACGTCGACCATGTCCGGCAGCGCCACGCTTGCTCGCCGTCGAGTTCCTGATCTTCGGCCGCGCCGCCATGGGCGAGGACGTGCACCGCGGTTCTGCCGCGACGCCTGGCGCGTCCGCCGCGACGGCAAGCTCGTCTTCGCCGACACGCCTGCTCGTCGATGGGCCAGTCGCGGGCATCCTCGACCGCGGCGCCACCCTCGATGGCGCCCGCGCCACCGCGCTTCTGCTCTATGCCGCGCCGGATGCTGCGTCCCGTCTCGACGCGGTGCGTGCGCTTCTGCAAGATGCGGCCGGCGCAGCGGGGGCCAGCACCTGGAACGGCCTGCTCGTCGTGCGCGCCGCCGCCCGCGACGGCCGCACGCTGCAGAAGGATCTGGAGCCGGTGATCGCGCTGCTCGCCGGCGGGCCGCTGCCGCGCGTGTGGCAGTGCTGAGGAGACACCTAACGATGAATGCGAGCCGGAGCACGCACATGAACCTCACCGCGCGCGAGAAGGACAAGCTGCTGATCTCGATGGCGGCGATCGTGGCGCGCCGCCGGCTGGAGCGTGGCGTCAAGCTCAACCATCCCGAGGCGGTCGCCCTCATCTCCGACTTCGTGGTGGAAGGCGCCCGCGACGGCCGCAGCGTGGCCGACCTGATGGAGGCCGGCGCCCAGGTCGTCACCCGCGACCAGGTGATGGACGGCATCGCCGAAATGATCCACGACGTGCAGGTGGAAGCCACCTTCCCCGACGGCGTGAAGCTCGTCACCGTGCACAAGCCGATCCGATAGGGAGCCGACAGTTATGGACACGACCGAAGCAAGCTCGCGTCATCCCCGCGCAGGCGGGGACCCATGCAACTCTCCACACCGACTCGGCAAAGTGTATTGGGTGCCCGCCTCCGCGGGCATGACGATTGCGCTCGCTGTCGGCTGCGGCGCCAACACGGCCCTCGCCCACACCGGCGTCGAGCACGCGCTACTCGTTCTCCTCGGGCTTCGCGCATCCCTTCACCGGCCTCGACCACATGCTGGCCATGGTGGCGGTCGGCCTGTGGGCCGGCCTCAACGGCGGCCGCGCGCTGTGGGCATGGCCGGCGGCGTTCGTCGGCGTCATGCTGCTCGGCGGAGCGCTCGGCATGGCCGGCGTGACGCTGCCGCTGGTGGAATCCGGCATTCTCGCCTCGGTGGTGGTGCTCGGCCTCCTGGTGCTCGGCGCCTTCCGCCTGCCGGTCGCCGCCGGTGCGGCGCTCGTCGCCCTGTTCGCGCTGCTGCACGGCCATGCGCACGGCACCGAGCTTCCGGCCGACGGTGCGGCCGTCTCCTATTTCGCTGGGCTTCGCGCTGGCGACAGCGGCGCTGCATGCGCTGGGTCTCGGCATCGCCTTCGTGGCGGCCAGCGACCGCGGCAGGCTGATCGTGCGCGGCGCGGGCGCGCTGGTGGCGGCGGCCGGCGTCGCGCTGGCCTCATCTGAGGAGGCGACGCCATGATCCCCGGCGAAGTCATCACCGCGCCCGGCGACCTCGAGCTGAACGCCGGCCGTCCGGCGATCACGCTCACCGTCGCCAACACCGGCGACCGGCCGATCCAGGTCGGCTCGCACTATCACTTCGCCGAGACCAACCCGGCGCTGAAATTCGACCGCGCCAAGGCGCGCGGCCACCGCCTCGACATCGCCGCCGGCACCGCCGTGCGCTTCGAGCCCGGCCAGACGCGCGACGTGCAGCTGGTGCCGTTCGCCGGCAAGCGCGAGGTCTACGGCTTCCGCCAGGAGGTGATGGGGAAGTTGTGAATTCCTTACGGGGTGACTAAAGTAAGGAGGACGCAAATGTTTGCGTTCATTAGCGAGGCCGCCGTGACCGTACTGGAAGCCAAGGTGACATCTGAAGGCTGGTGACGCTGCCCATCGAGCTTCGCGACCGTTGCGCTTGGCCGTACGATCGGCGTGTTCTTGCCCGCAGAGTTAAGCTACGCGCTGAGAGTCCGCAGCGGCACCCTCGCCGACCTGAGAGGCATTTTGCGAGCGGAAGGCGCTGGACGCCCAGCGACAAGGAGATTCGTGGCTGGATCGACGAGGCGAGATCACGCGCCCGTCGTGCGGCGTCAATAAGCGCAGCCGGTGATTGGCCTCGACACCAACATCCTGCTCCGCTGGCTGAAGTCCAGCCGATGAACGGTTCGATGTCGGCTTCGAGCGATGCGGAGATGCAGCGCGTTATCACAAATCGATCGGAGCCGACGGGCACATGCTTCATTAATCGTCTAGCGTCGTTGCTGAACGCGCATGGATTCATCGAGCAGAAGCTGCCAAGCTCGCGCAGTGCAGATGTCAAGCGAGGTACATGGGTCGCCTGCTTCTTGGCCCGAGAACATCACCGTCGCGCGATGACGCGCAGAGCTGCGTGCAGCCGCCGCGTTCGAGAATCGCGCCCAACTTCGCGGACTCGTCTGATGCACGAATTGACCATGTGAAGCGATCGATGCTCGCACATCCTCAAGATCGACGAGAGAGCCGGCCGTCACCGCCGGAAATCCGCCACGTTGACGACCGCTAGGAAGCGCAGCCACCATGCCCACCCGCATCTCCCGCGCCGCCTACGCCGACATGTTCGGGCCCACCACCGGCGACAAGGTGCGCCTCGCCGACACCGACCTCATCGTCGAGGTGGAGAAGGACCTCACCACCTACGGCGAGGAGGTGAAGTTCGGCGGCGGCAAGGTGATCCGCGACGGCATGGGCCAGGCGCAGGCCTCCCGCGCCGACGGCGCCGTCGACACCGTCATCACCAACGCGCTGATCATCGACCACACCGGCATCTACAAGGCCGACGTCGGCCTGCGCGACGGCCGCATCGCCGCCATCGGCAAGGCCGGCAACCCCGACGTCCAGCCGGGCGTCACCATCATCGTCGGGCCCGGCACCGAGGTGATCGCCGGCGAGGGCAAGATCCTCACCGCCGGCGGCATCGACAGCCACATCCACTTCATCTGCCCGCAGCAGATCGAGGAGGCGCTGAACTCCGGCATCACCATGATGATCGGCGGCGGCACCGGCCCCGCCACCGGCACCTCGGCCACCACCTGCACGCCGGGCCCCTGGCATCTCGCCCGCATGATCGAGGCGGCCGAGGCCTTCCCGATGAACCTCGCCTTCGCCGGCAAGGGCAACGCCTCGCCAGCCCAAGGCGCTGGTCGAGATGATCCAGGGCGGCGCCTCCTGCCTGAAGCTGCACGAGGACTGGGGCACCACGCCGGCGGCCATCGACTGCGCGCTGTCGGTCGCCGACGATCACGACGTGCAGGTGATGATCCACACCGACACGCTGAACGAGTCGGGCTTCGTCGAGGACACCATCGCCGCCTTCAAGGGCCGCACCATCCACGCCTTCCACACCGAGGGCGCCGGCGGCGGGCACGCGCCCGACATCATCAAGGTGGCGGGCTTGCGCAACGTGCTGCCGTCCTCCACCAACCCCACGCGGCCCTTCACGGTGAACACGCTGGAGGAGCATCTCGACATGCTCATGGTGTGCCACCACCTCGACTCCAACATCCCCGAGGACATCGCCTTCGCCGAGAGCCGCATCCGCCGCGAGACCATCGCGGCGGAGGACATCCTGCACGACCTCGGCGCCCTCTCGATGATCTCCTCCGACAGCCAGGCCATGGGCCGCGTCGGCGAGGTGATCATCCGCACCTGGCAGACGGCGCACAAGATGAAGGGCCAGCGCGGGCAGCTGAAAGAGGATGCGCCGGGCAACGACAACTTCCGCGTCAAGCGCTACATCGCCAAGTACACGATCAACCCGGCCATCGCCCAGGGCGTGGCGCACGAGCTGGGCTCGCTGGAGGTGGGCAAGCGCGCCGACCTGGTGCTGTGGAGCCCCGCGTTCTTCGGCGTGAAGCCCGACATGGTGCTGCTCGGCGGCACCATCGCCGCGGCGCCCATGGGCGATCCCAACGCCTCGATCCCGACGCCGCAGCCGGTGCACTATCGCCCCATGTTCGGCAGCTACGGCCGGGCGATCGCCTCCTCTGCCGTCATCTTCGTCAGCCAGGCGGCGATCGACGGCTACCTGGCGCAGCGTCTCGGCTCGCAGAAGAAGCTGCTGGCCGTGAAGAACACGCGCGGCGGCATCTCCAAGAAGTCGATGGTGCTGAACGACGCCACGCCCAACATCGAGGTGGACGCGGAGACCTACGAGGTGCGCGCCGACGGCGAGCTCCTCACCTGCGAGCCCGCCAAGGTGCTGCCCATGGCGCAGCGGTATTTCCTGTTCTGACCCCCTCTCCCCGCCTGCGGGGAGAGGTCGGGGTGAGGGGCAGCCACTGGCGCAGGGCTGGAGTATGCTTCCGCCCCTCACCCTAGCCCTCTCCCGATGAAGGATGGTGAGAGGGAACACGGAGCGTGAATGCTGAGAGCGACCAGGATCGTGCCGGCGGGCATCTGGGACGGCAAGGGCGTCGACACCGTGCGGCTCGACTACGACAAGCGCACGCGGCGGCGCATTGCGCTGACCGGCGCGGGCGGCCTCGCATTCCTGCTCGACCTCGACAAGGCGCCGGTGCTGCGGGCCGGCGACGGCCTGCGACTGGAGGACGGCCGCATCGTCGCGGTGGAGGCCGCACCCGAGCAGCTGATGGAGATCACCTGCGCGGACGAGCGCGCGCTGGCCCGCGTCGCCTGGCACCTCGGCAACCGGCATCTCGCCACCGAGATCGGCGAGCGTACGATCCATATCCGCGCCGACCACGTCATCGCCGACATGGTGCGCGGGCTAGGCGCCGAGGTGCGCGATCGTGGAGCGGCCGTTCAATCCGGAAGGCGGCGCCTACGGCCACGGCGCGGTGCAGGGCCACAGCCATGGGCACTCTCATGGCCATCACCACCACGAGCATTGATCGCGATGCCGGTGAACAAGATCACAACGTCATCCCCGCGAAGGCGGGGACCCAGGTCACCTGGCCGGGAGGATTTGGACAGTTGCATGGATTCCCGCCTACGCGGGAATGACGAAGCGCATGGTGAAGGCGCGGTCCAAACCAGCGGCGGCGACAACGCGGCTCCCGCCCTCGCCCGCCTCATGACGTGGCTGTCGCCGGCGTTTCCGGTGGGCGGCTTCTCCTACTCGCACGGCCTGGAATGGGTAATCGAGCAGGGCAAGGTGAAGGACGCCGCCACGCTCGGTCACTGGATCGAGGACATGCTGGTGCACGGCGCCGGGCGCACGGACGCGATCTTCCTCGCCGAGGCCTGGCGCGCCGTCGCGGCAGGCGAGGAACGCCTGCTGGCCGAAGCCGCCGAGTTGGCCGCAGCCTTCGCCCCCTCCGCCGAGCGCCGGCTCGAAACGCTGGCGCAGGGCGCAGCCTTCCTGCGTGCCGTGCAGGCCGTGTGGCCACATCCAGCCATCGAGCGGCTCGCCGCCACCACCACGGAGATCGCCTATCCAATCGCCGTTGGTGCCGCATGCGCCGCGCACGCACTCCCGCTCATCCCCGACGGCGCAGGCCTTCATGCAGGCATTCGCCGCCAACCTCGTCTCGGCCGGCGTGCGCCTCATCCCGCTCGGCCAGACCGACGGGCTGCGCGTCATCGCGCGGCTCGAGCCGCTGATCCCGCGCCTCGTCGCCGCGGCGCTGGCCGCCAGCCTCGAGGACATCGGCGGCGCGGCCATCATGGCCGACATCGCCTCCATGCGGCACGAGACGCAGTACACGCGGCTGTTCAGATCGTAGACGATGTAGCGGTCAGACCCCGCGAGGGCGACTCCACAGGAAGGAACGCGAATGAGCAAATCCCCCAACGGCCCCCTGCGCGTCGGCATCGGCGGCCCGGTCGGCTCCGGCAAGACCGCGCTGATGGAGGCGCTGTGCAAGGCCTTGCGCGACCGCTACGACATCTGCGCCATCACCAACGACATCTACACCAAGGAGGACGCGCTGATCCTGACGCGCGCCGGCGCCCTGCCCGTGGAGCGCATCATGGGCGTGGAGACCGGCGGCTGCCCGCACACGGCGATCCGCGAGGATGCCTCGATCAACCTCGCCGCGGTGGCCGAGATGAGCGCCAAGTTCCCCAAGCTCGACCTGATCCTGATCGAGTTCGGGCGGCGACAACCTGGCCGCCACCTTCAGCCCCGAGCTTGCCGACCTCACCATCTACGTGATCGACGTGGCGCAGGGCGAGAAGATCCCGAGGAAAGGCGGGCCTGGCATCACCCGCTCGGACTTGCTGGTCATCAACAAGACCGATCTGGCGCCCCACGTCGGCGCCTCGCTGGCGGTGATGGAGAGCGACACCAAGCGCATGCGCGCAGAGCGACCTTTCGTGTTCACCAACCTCAAGACCGGGGATGGCGTCGCCACCGTCACCGCCTTCCTCGAGCGCCAGGGCGGGCTGGGGTAGCAGTTTTCCAACCTGCATTCCCGGAAGCCGAGCCCGGCCCAGCGGCCGAGGCGAGGCTATCCGGACCTTCTCGCACTACTTTCTCAGGAACCCGGCAGGAACTCCGGCTCTGCGCGCTCACGCGCTCCGATCCCGCCCGCCTACGACGTCGCAGCGCGGCACTGCTCGTCGGCGGGCAGCGGATCGCAGTTGCGGTCGGGAACGCAGGCCTCGAAGGCGTTCTGCAGCTCCCGGGTCCAGATGCCGTCGATCTCGCCGCGGTAGTGGCCGGCTTCAGTCAGCCCGCACTGATAGAGCTTGATCATCTGCGAGCCGCCGAAGAACATCGCCTTGGTGTAGTCGCGCAGTGCCGCCTTCGGCTCGCCCAGCACCTGCTTGATGTGCGCGCGGGTGTCGAGCGAGTGCGCGCTGGTGGGGCTCAGCTGCAGCGATTTCTCCACGTCCGGCAGGCCGGTCGCCGCCTTGCCCCAGCGGAAGTAGGCCCAGGCGCGGTTGTTGAGCGCCACAGCGAAATCCGGGCGCATGTTGATGGCCACGTCGTAGTCGTTGATCGCCACCGCGTACTGGCCCTTCAGCGAGTAGGCAAGCGCGCGCATGGCATAAACCGAGCTCAGGTCGCCGACCGCCGGGTCCCGACGCTCGATCAGCGCGGTGCAGCCTTCGATGCGCCGCTCAATGTCCTCGCCAAAGCAGTTGAGCCCATCGTCGGCGCGCACCGCTCCGGCCAGCGCGACAAACAATGCCAGGCCGGTTACCACCCAAAGTCCGCGCTTCATCCCGTCACTTTCCGTTTGCCGATCGCAAGCAGGCCCGAGGAGGTAAACACACAACGCCCCGGTCGGCCAGCCCGACGCGGCTCATCCTCGGCCAAATCTGACTATCTCATTACCGTGCCGCCATTGTGGCACCCGCGGCGGCGCAGCGCACGACACATCCCCGGGTGCGCTCCAGGCAACTACTTGAAGTGCTTGGAAAGCTTCAGCCCCTGCCCCTGGTAGTGGGAGGCGATGCCGGACCCGTAGATCTTGCTCGGCCGCTCCGCCAGGTCTTCGTAAACGAGGCGGGCGATCGTCTGCCCGTGCTCGAGCACGAACGGTATCTCCAGGGTGCGCACCTCGAGCACCGCCTTGGACCCGGAGCCACTGCCCTCGGCATAGCCGAAACCCGGATCGAAGAATCCCGCATAGTGAGCGCGGAACTCGCCCATCATGGGATCGATGGGGATCATCTCGGCGGCGTACTCGGGCGGCACCTGCAGCCGCTCGCGCGAGGCCAGGATGTAGAACTCGTTGGGATGCAGGATGAGCCGCCCGTCCTTGCTGGCGTGGATCGGTTCCCAGAAGTCGCGTTTGTCGTGATCGCGCCTTTCCACGTCGAGCACGTCGGCAAACTTGCGCGCGCGGTAGCCGACGAGGCCCTTGCTGCCCTCGCCCTTCAGGTCGACGCCGACGTTGAGCCCGTTGCGGATCGCGGCCCGCCCCGCCTCACCATCGACGAGCGGCGTCTTCTTGTCGAGCTTGCGCAGCTCGGCGTCGCTGAGTTCGGGGCGCCAGTAGCGGTCCTGGCTGCCGGAGCGGCGCAGGAAGCGTAGCTGGTTCAGCCGGGTGCCGGTCCGCACCTTGATGCTGAAGGTGCGCGGGAAGATCTCGGCGAACAGCTCGCCCGAGTACTTCGCCTCCACCCAGTCGAACGCCTCGCTGTGGTCGCTGATGACCCGCGTGAACACATCGATGCGCCCCGTCGAGCTCTTGGGGTTGGCGGCGGCGGAGATGCTGGGCGGCAGGTCGAGCGTCTCCTGCAGCTTCACCACGTAGACGCAGCCGTGCTCCAGCACCGCACCCTGATCGAGGCTGAACTCGTGCTGCTTCAAGTCTTCCAGCTGCTCGAGCACGGTGTGCGACTTGCCCGGCAGGAAGCTCGACCGCACGCGATAGGCCTTGCGCCCGAGCCTGAGATCGACGCTGGCCGGCTGGATCTGGTCCGGCGCGATACCGTCGGGGGCATCGATCTTCTTGCGGTCGCGCAACGCGGCGATCTGCTGGAACGGCAGCAGCCCGGGCTTGCCGCCCACCTCGACCCGCGGCAGTCCGTTCTTCTCGTCCTCGCCCGCCCTGCCGCTCTGGGCGCGAAACAGCGGCGCTACGTCCTGACCCATCGCCCCTCCCGAGGCAGGTGTGTGCCACCTGGTGATCTGTCGCGACAGAAGCCACAGGTGTCATCCTCGGGCTTGCCTGCACTCGGACTAGTTCCGGGTGTCCCGAGGATCCAGCAATCGGCAAGCGCAGAGCTGGCGGATGGCCGAGCCAAGCCCGACCATGACAAGCTAGGCAGCCGTGTGAACGGGAACATTAGCACGGTGCCCGTCCCACGTTCATCGGAGGGCATTTCCTTACTAACAGAATCCCGTCAAATCCGATCCGGCGCCTTTCACTTGACGCCCCCGCTTCCACCCTGTAATTCCACGCCCACTACGTGGTGATTTGGCCGGCCGGCTTGCAGCCACGCAAAAGAAATCGCTAAAAGGCCGCGCGCACGAACCGACCAGCAGGCGCCCGGCTTCCGAAAAGGGCGTATGTTGAGCCGGTTTTTTTGTTGCCTGCGGTCGGGGCAGGCAGGGGAGTATGCGCGATGACCGATAAACCAATCCAACCTGGCCAACCTGGCCAACCTGGCGTGCCCGGCCCTACTCATGAAGCGTGGGCGCCCGAGACGCTGCTGGTGCACGGCGGCACGCTGCGCTCGTCCTTCGGCGAGACGTCGGAGGCGTTGTTCCTCACCCAGTCCTTCGTCTACGACACCGCCGAGCAGGCGGAGGCCCGCTTCAAGGACGAGGACCCGGGCTTCATCTACTCGCGCTTCTCCAACCCCACCACCGCCATGTTCGAGGAGCGCATGCGGCTGCTTGAAGGTGCGGAGGCCTCCCGCGCCACCGCCACCGGCATGGCGGCGGTCACCTCTGCCCTTCTTTGCTTCCTAAAGGCCGGCGACCATATCGTCGCCGCGCGCGCCATGTTCGGCTCGTGCCTGTACGTCGCCCAAGACCTGTGTCCGCGCTTCGGCATCGAGTGCACCCTCGTCGACGGACGCGACACACCGGCCTGGCAGCGGGCGGTGCGCAAGAACACCAAAGCCTTCTTCTTCGAGACCCCGGCCAACCCGACCCTCGACCTCGTCGACATCGCCGCGGTGAGCGAGATCGCGCATGCGGCCGGTGCCATCGCCATCGTCGACAACGTGTTCGCGACGCCGCTGCTGCAGAAACCGCTGAAGCTCGGCGCCGACGTGGTGGTCTACTCCGCCACCAAGCACATCGACGGCCAGGGCCGGTGTCTCGGGGGCGTCATCCTGTGCTCGCAGCAGTTCCTCAAGGACCACCTGCACACCTTCCTGCGCCAAACGGGCCCCGCCATGAGCCCCTTCAACGCCTGGGTGATGCTCAAGGGCCTGGAGACGCTGCCCTTGCGCGTCAAGGCGCAATGCGAGACCGCGGCGCGGATCGCCGACCATATCGCCGCGCAACCGGGCATCGTGCGGGTGCTGTTTTGCGGGCGGCCCGACTTTTCCCAGGCCGCGCTCGCCAAGCGGCAGATGTCGGGCCCGGGGCAGGTCGTGACCTTCGAGATCGATGGCGGCAAGGCCGCTGCCTTCCGCTTCCTCAACACGCTGAAGCTGATCCGCATTTCCAACAACCTGGGCGACGCCAAGAGCCTGATCACGCACCCCGCCACCACCACCCACCAGCGCCTCAAGCCCGAGGCGCGGGCGGAGCTTGGCATCACGGATGGCATGCTCAGGCTGTCGGTCGGGCTCGAGGCCTATGCCGATCTCGCCGCCGACATTGACCGCGCGCTCGCCGCCTCTAAAATCCGCTGAAGGTGCTGTCAGCGATTTCGGCGCGATCCCATGTACGAAGCCGTGACCCAAGGCATACGTGTTCGCGTCACGCCCCAATATCTGGAGGAGGAGTCTTCTCCGGACGAGAGCCAATACGTCTGGGCCTACACCATCGATATCATCAACGAAGGCAGCGAGACCGTGCAGCTGCGCACCCGGCACTGGCGCATCACCGACGCGACGGGGCGGACCGAGGAGGTGCGCGGGCCGGGCGTCGTCGGCAAGACTCCGGTGCTGGAACCTGGCGCCTCGTTCCGCTACACCTCCGGCTGTCCGCTCGGCACGGCGTCGGGCATCATGGTCGGCAGCTACCAGATGACGACCGAGGACGGCGGGCGCATCGAGGTGGCGATCCCGGCGTTCTCCCTCGACATCCCGCATACGACCCGCAGCGTGAATTGAAGGATGAGATGAGCGTTGAGCTCGCCACTGCGAAGGAGCTGCTGGCCCGGCTCGTCGCCTTCGACACCACCAGCTACAAGTCCAACATCCCCCTCATCGAGTTCGTCGAGGAATATCTGCGCAGCCACGGCGTCGCCAGCCAGCGCGTGCCGACCGCGGACTGGCAGAAGGCTTCCCTGTTCGCCACCATCGGCCCCGCCGGGCTCGGCGGCATCGCGCTGTCGGGCCACACCGACGTGGTGCCGGTGGCGGGCCAGGCCTGGGACAGCGATCCCTTCTCGATGGTCGAGCGCGACGGCCGGCTCTATGGCCGCGGCACCTGCGACATGAAAGGCTTCCTCGCCTGCGTGCTGGCGCTGGTGCCGGCGTTCACTTCGCGCACGCTCAGGGTGCCCATCCACATCGCCTTCTCCTACGACGAGGAGGTGGGCTGCACCGGCGTGCGGCCCATGATCGCCGAGTTCGGCAAGGCGCTGCAGATGCCGCGCATGGTGCTCGTCGGCGAGCCGACCAGCATGACCGTGGTCGACGCGCACAAGGGCCCGGTGCGCTGGAAGGTGGCGCTCGTCGGCAAGGCGGCGCATTCGAGCATGCCGCACCTGGGCGTCAACGCCATCACCTATGCCGGGCGCCTGCTGGGCGAGCTAGAGCGCATGGAGGAGGAGCTGAAGGCGCTGCCGCCCGACACTCGCTTCGATCCACCCTACACCACCCTGCAGGTGACCGAGATCTCCGGCGGCACGGCCTCCAACATCGTGCCGGTGCCGTGTAGTTTCGGCTGGGAGATCCGCCGGCTGCCGGGCTTCGATGGCATGGAGCTGGACAAGCGCCTGCGCACCTTCGCCGCCGAGCACTGCCTGCCCGAGATGCAGCGCGCCGCGCCCGAGACCTCGATTGCCATCGACATCGTCAACGAGGTGCCGGCGTTCCTTGCCGATCCCAAGTCCGGCATCGTGACCCTGACCCAGAAGCTTGCCCAGCAGAACGACACCTTTGCCGTCTGCTACGCCACGGAGGCCAGCCTGTTCCAGAAAGGCGGCGCACCGTCCGTCGTGATCGGCCCGGGCGATATCGCCCAGGCGCATACGCCCAATGAGTTCGTCGAGGTCGCAGAGATCGAAAAGTGCTTGGGCTTCCTCGGCCGTGTCGTGGATTGGGCCGCGAGCTAGGCCGTCTCTCGTGTGCGCCAAGTAAGGCCCTCCAAGCCTGTTAGTAGTGCAAGCATGGGTAAGTAGGCAGTCATCTTTCTCCCATGTCTTCCCGCCGCTCGTTGTAGGCCATGAATGACACCACGAGGGTGGACCCGCAGACGACAAGGCCCGCCACCATCACCGCGGCAAACCGCATTAGCCAGGCCCAGTTGTGGCTGATGGTCTGCGGGAGACCATCCAAGAACTTGAATGGTTCGTTGTCGAGCGCGGCAAGCTCGAGGATGCCGACCATCGAGGTCGCCCAATCGTACAGGAATACGACCACCCAGAGGCCCCGCAAGAGCTGAGTCATGACCGGGGACTCCCGCAGGACGGGATGCCAGCTCCCCCAAATGTCGAACGTGGACAGGAGCGTGATCAGAACACCGCAGCCGACAATCAAGCCGACGATGAGTGACGTGGCGAGGGGGCCGCCGAGCGCCCTGGACGTGCCGTAGACTGTAAGCCCGCCATCGACCATGGCCAGAACGAAGAACGGCAGGACCGCTGGCCTGACGAGCACTCTCCAAAACTGCTTTGATAAGACCACGGCCGACACCCCCTGCTTCGTCCCGCACGCGATTGGCACCTCGGTAGTGGCGCACGCGGTGTCCGCTTTGACGATGGTCAAGCGACCGGCACTCGGCCTCGAACGCGATCAGCAGCCCCGAGCGCCAAACGCGATTGACGCAGGTCAATGTCGTCACCCGACATGCGGTGAGAAAAGCCACAGGTACGTGGGGGCGGTGTGTGACCTTTCACAAGCGAATCCTGGAATGGCAGGCGGCTCACCCCAACATCACTTGGGTGAGCTGGGGCATCGTTTGGGCAATTGTATTGCTGCTCCTCTTTTGGCCCCGCACTTTGGGGTGAGCGGCCATCCCAACTTGCCCGCAGATGCTGCGGGAGCGACGGATCAGGCCACCTGTCGTCCCGGATCACCCTCAACCTTGACGGCGCCACATTCGCGCATCATGTAGTGCGCCATGCTGCGCACCGTTGAACATCGCCTGCTCTTTTTCCCGCGCCAGCGAGATCGTCGCTGACGGCAGCCGGCTATTGAGCCGAGGCCGTCACGGCCAGCCCACTCCCACTCTCGAACATCGATGCTTGGATCGCCGGGCGAGCGCGCCCGCGCCAACGCAACTCCGAGCCCACACGCAAAAGGAGCAGCACATGCGGTTCTATCAATGCCAATTGCAGCAAGGCGGAATCACCACCATCGGCTGGATCGAGGCGCGCGGCGCCAAGCTCGGCGCGCGCGTCGAAGTCCCCGAGCACGGCGGGCTCTGGCGCGTTGCGGCGGTCTATCAGCCGCCGCTCGATGCCGAGTGGCTGCAGGAGAAGCAGCGCATCGATCGCAAGGGCATGCCCACGGCGTGAGCGCCGCGGGCTGCCTGCCGGTCCTGTAGCTCAGCGGCAAGAGCGACGGCTTGTCAGGTCGAAGGTCGCGGGTTCGAGTCCCGTCAGGACCGCCAACTATTTGTTGCGCGCCTTGTAGAAGCCGCTGATCACCATAGGCACGATAAGCGTCATTCTCGAATTCTCGTCAGGCTGCATGTAGTGCGGCAGCGTCACTACCCGCGGGTCGCCTTGATCATCCTGCCGGATCCAGCTGAACAGCTTGCAGCGCCTGGCCAGCGTATTGTAGGTGAAGCCAACGCACCTCTCCTGATCCAGGCAGCGCCGCTGACAGGCAATCCCCGGATTGTGTGTGCCCGGCAACTCAACCGCGCTCACATCCGGGCCCCAGGCGTTGTAGTCGGCCCCAAACTCTCCTTCTTCCGGGGTTTTGGGCACGATCGCAACCGGCGCGGGCTCGCCGTTCGGCTGGATCGCATTGCCGCTTTCGAACATCACGTCCCAGTAAATGACGAAGGGCGTCAGCTGGGGCGCTTTGTTCCCCCACAGATAGGCCGACGTGACCTCAGCCTCATCAGGCGGCACAGGCTGCTGGAAGAGGACGTCGTCCTTGATGTAGCACAGTCTCGCCCTGTGGTCGTAGCTATAGGCCTTGCACCACCAGAACCCGAAGACGCAGCGCATCTGGCACCACCACAGCGTGGTGTCGAAGGGATTAATGTTCAGCTCCGACAGGATCACACCAACGTCACCGCCGACGAGATCAGTGCGCTCCATTTTGGTCTGCGCCAGCCGAGCCCATTGCATGACCGCAAGCAGGAACACAACCACCACGAGGGCGGCGGCAACCTTGGAGGCCCCGTACACGCGGCTCATCGTCTGCAACCGCCTGAGCCGCCGCGCCGCCTCGCCCCGATGCCGGCTGTAGGGATAGGTGGTCATGAAGCTGCGCAGCAGCTGCTCGCTGTTGCTCTGGCTGGTCAGCTCCCAGGCCTCGGCCTCCGTCTGCGCCGCCGCCTCGCGCCGCTTCTTGTCCACGTCCTCGGGCGACATTGGCGCGAGATGCGCAGACCGTGTGGTCGTGGTCGGAGCGAAGGCGAAGTCTACGAGCAGGGACGAGCTGTCCCACGGCATCTGTTGCCCCTTGGACTTCTCGAACACGTCCCGGCGCACCCTGATCATCATCTGCGAAATGTTGATGCCGGCCGCTGGGAGGTGCGTGATCAGGGACGACGTGAACGGGCTGTTCGGCGTATCCTCACCGTCGAGGGCTACGGCGCCAGGCGCCGTCGAGAAGGCGATGAAAGTGCCGGCGGGCGCGTCGATCTTGGCAAGTCCGCCGCCGAGCGAGCGCGTCGCTGCCGGGAACGGATTGTTGCGACAGCAATCGAGGAAGATCAGGCCGGCCTTCTTGGTTCGCTCGAGCTGGCGGATGAGGTTGTTGAGCGGCAGCGAGCTGTCGATCAGTGACACCACGTTTCTGGCCGAGACGTTGGTCGGCAGCAGGTAGTTCTCGCCGTCGATCTGCACGCCGTGGCCGGCATAGAAGACGAGCCCGGTGTCGGCGTTGACATCGCTGCTCTGCATCCTGTCGACGAACAGGCTGATGGCCTCGCTCATCTCCTCTCTGGTCTTGTCGACTACCAGATTCACCCGGAACCCGAGCTTCTCAAGCTCGGCGCTGACGACACGCGCATCATTGGGGGGATTGATTAAGCGCGCGCCGGGGTTCTGGTAGGCACCGTTGCCGATGACGAGGGCGACGCGGGTGGTCGGGGCCACTGAGCGTGTGTCCACGACGGCGACCTCTACGGGGGCCGTGAACACGTTGAAGGCGAGCTTGGCATCCATTTCGGGCGCGTAGACGCCGTCGGCGAAGCCGAGCTTCTCGCGCTGCAGCACGGCAAGCGCGACCTTGTCGTCGGCATTGAAGAAGCCCGTTTCCGGCCGCCCGAGCGCTTTCTGCAGGCGCTTCACGACGTCGCCTTGCGAACCGTACCGGATGCGCGCCAGACGAGCCTGGATCGCCGCCGGATCGGCGATGTTTTGCGTCCGCACCTTGGCAGCGATTGCCGCTTCGAGCCCCGTGACGAGCACGTAGTCGAAGCGCTTGCCGTTGTCGCTAGTGCCGAGCCCGACCGCCTTGCGGAACTGTGCCCATTCGCCGATGTGCTCGCCCTCATTGTAGGTGCCGCGCACCGTCTGGCACCCGGCCGAGGAGAAGCTCATGTTGCGGAAGGAGGGGTGCAGATTGTCGTGCGGCACGCACGGGTCCCAATGGTCCTGTGTGTCGTAGGCCACGTCCAGGTTGCTGCGCAGCACGACGACCTCGTCGTCCTCCTGCAGCCTGAAGGCGCCGGGCACCTCGACGCCGCCGACGTGCGTGCCGACCTTGTAGCGGTAGCATCCCGACAGCAGCATGTTGCCGTAGGGCGGTCCGCCGCTCGCGTGCCGGGCCCAGTTCGTAAAGACCGAGCCGTTGTTGGGCACCGTCGAGCCGATGAAGCCCGACAGCTGCTGGCGGCCGACGTGGTAGGCGCCGATGACGCAGCGGAACGCGCGATGGTCGGGCCGCGCATCCCTGAGGCGCAGTGCATCGCTGTTGATCTGGCTCGAGCCCCCGAGGAGTTCCACCCCGCGCAGGCCGAACAGGATCACGCCGTTCTCGTGCGTGGGCTGGAAGCCGCTGGCGCTGATGATGAGCTCGAGGTCTTTGGCCGTGAACGAAAACTCCCGGTCGGCCAGCGTCTTGTCGAAATGGCGGTACTCGGGGTTCTTGTCGTCGGGAGCTCCAGCTGACATCGTCGGCCGTGTAGTTGGGCCCCCCGCGCGTTGGCGCCGGCGCCTCGAGCCCGCGCTCTACCCCCCGCTCCAGCGTGATCCAGTCCTCGTCCGCCTCGGGCGCGATGCGCAGGCTGCGACGCAGGGTGCGCGCGGCACCGCGAGCAGGCTCGGGGGCCGGCTGCGGCGCCGGTCCGGTAAGATCGGCCGGCGCGGCGGCAGGTACGGGCGCGGGAGCCGCAACGACGGCGGGGGCGGGCTCGGCCTGCGGCTGTGGCACGGCGACCGGCGCGGGCTGAGGCGCAGGCGTAGGCGCCGGGGGCGGTGCGACGGCAAGGATCGGCGGCGCGGTCAGCCCCTTGACGAACAGCGCCGCTTCCAGATCGCGGCGCTTGAGCAGCCCGGGCACGCCCTGCCCCTCCCACAGCCGCTTCATCGCTCGGAACTCTTCCGGCACCTGGTCGAATTTCCGCTCGTGCATGTGGGTGCGGATGTTGCGCATCTCGCGGTAGCGTTCGCCGGAACTACCGAATGAGGCGCCGCGATTGTAGACGAGCGAGAACAGCGCACCGAACGAGTGGGGATGCAGCTCTCTGGCGTTGGCTAGATTCCGCAACACCAACCTCGCATATTTAGGGGCGGTGAAGTTGGTGAACACCTCTTCCGCCGCGTCCCACGGCACTTCGATGTCTTGCAGCGTGCGGGGCAGGCCTCGTGCCGCCGGGCCGACTACGCCCACCGTCTGCGCCAGGCGCTCGAACGCTTCCGCCGGCAGCTTGTCCTTCCACGAGTGCGTGAAGTCCTCGAGCCCCGACTGCCCGATATCGTAGCCGAGGCCGATGGTGACGCCCGACTGCGCGCCAGGCCACTCGGGGTGCTTGTACCTGCGGTCGTAAGCGGCCCGGCTGCCGATCTCCTGGGTGATGACCAGCTCGCGGGCCTGCGACGAGATCATGCCGCGGATTTCATCATCGAGGATGCCGGCCAGCTCTTCCGCCGACAGGCCGTCGGGCGGCATGCCGATGGCACGCACATCGCTGGGCTCGACGTCATAGCGCTCGCGGTAGGAGCGGACTTGGTTCAGCTCCTCATCCGTCAGCGCGTACTCGTTCCCCAACTCGCCGTTGGCAGGCATGGTGGCATCCCCCACAAAGAACAAATACTGTCGCACAGCTGCGGCTGTGCGAATGGTGCTGCCCCCGCAAACGAACTAGGTAATGGTGTCGGACGCCTCCCGCACTGTTGACTGCTTGTGCCTCAGAGCCGATCGCCGGAGTACAAGGCTGGCGCAATTGCCGTCCACGCGAACAGCACCAGCGACGACAGCAACGGCATCGGCAAGGGACTGTAGCTTGCTAGGTTTGCAAGTGCCTGGAAATCTGTGTTGGAGCTGAGCACGAACACCCAAATCACGAAGCTGATGGCGCTAAGAACTATCGCCGGCCATTGCGCCTTGCCATCCGGCCCTTTGGTAGCGCTCCACCGCAATACGACGACAACAACGAGGATAATGGCCGCCACCGCCAAGATATAGTTCAAGGTGCGCTGCTGGGGCGGATAATAGTTGAGAAACATCGGATAGGCAGTGATGGCCTCCGCCGGCACCAGCTTAGCCAGTCGGGTCGTGTAGGTGTCTTGCAGGCTCCCCCCGATGTCGCGGCCGGTATGCAGTCCTCTTTCCAGATTGCGCGCTGACGCCTCGGAAATAATGCGCAGAGTCATTTACGCCACTCCCTTCGAAACACTGGCCGTCCGCAAGGCGCCCCACGCCCACAAGCAGCGGACCTAGCCCATCATTTCGCGTCCAACGTGCCCAAATCCCAACGACTTCGCAATCCGCTTCGGCGCTTTGTCCGGGGCACTATGGCGGGCGGGTTTCATACCGTTCCAAGATGCGCGCACCCTGATCGTTGTGCCCGCTGCGTCCGCCGTCGATTAAGCGCATGATTCGCATTGCTCTTTCATGCGAACAGATACGCCCGCGGAGAGCAGATCGGCCGATCGCATGCGGCATCTTGCCGAGCCCATCGTCTGGGGTCTGACCGTGTCGCCCAAAGCGGCATTTTCCCGAGACAAGTCGGCGCGCGACAAATGAGTAGGGCCTACGACGGCAACGTTACAAGAGTCACCCGAATGTCATACAGTTGCAGGCAACCGGTGCAGGAGACGCTTCGAGCAAGGAAGGAGACACGTAGTGATCTGCAAGAGACTGTCGGCTGCTGTGCTGGCTGCCCTGATTCCCGCCTTCACGGGAACCGCCGCGGCACAAACGGCCTACCCCACAAAGCCCATCAACGTGATCGTGCCGTTCGCCGCCGGCGGGCCGACCGACGTCGTCACCCGCATCCTGGCTGAGCACATGTCGCGCACATTGGGCCAGCAGCTGGTGGTCGAGAACGTCGGCGGCGCTGGCGGCAGCACCGGCATGACGCGCGTCGCCATGGCGGCACCTGACGGCTATACGTTGGGCGTCGGCAACATGGGCACGCAGTCGGCCGCGCCCGCCCTCTATGCCAACCTCAAGTACAATCCCGCCACCAGCTTCGAGCAGGTCGGCATCGCCAACTATACGCCGCAGGCCATCGTGGCGAAGAAAGATACCGCGGCCAAGAACCTCAAGGAGCTGCTCGAGTATCTGAAGGCGAACAGCGCCAAGCTGAGCTACGGCCACGCCGGCGTCGGCTCGATCAGCCACGTGTCGGGCACTCTGTTCAATGCCCAGTTCGGCCTCAAGCCGGCCATGGTGGCCTATCGCGGCACAGCGCCGGCCCTCAACGACCTGGTTGGCGGCCAGATCGACTACATGGTCGATCAGTCGCTCAACGTGATCCCGCAGATCAAGGGCGACACGATCAAAGCCTACGCCGTCGCCGCACACAAGCGCCTCGAAAGCCTGCCGGACGTTCCAACCACCGGCGAGCTGGGGGTCGATTTCATCTTCAGCGCCTGGAACGCCATGGTCGCGCCCAAGGGCACGCCGAAGGACATTGTCGACAAGCTCGTAGGCGCGCTCGACAAAGCCCTCGACGACCCAAACACCATTGCGCGCTACGTCGAGCTCGGAAGCACGGCACCGCAGGGCGCCGACCGCGGGCCGGCCGGACTGCAGAAGCTGGTCGAGAGCGAGATGGCGCGCATCACGCCCGTCCTGAAGGCGGCCATGGCCGCCGAGCCCGGCGGGGACGCGAAGAAGTAAGCCGCGAACCTGGCTGTATTGCATGCGGCTGACCGACGAGGAACAGGCCATGCTGGCGGGCGCACACGGGCCCGCCCGCCAGTGGGCCATGCGCCACCAGATCGCTGTGGGCCAATTCTTCGACGCGCCCGATTTCGTGCGTGTCGGCCAGGCCCACATCATGGCCGACACCGAGAGCCTCGGCGACGCCGGCGTCGCCTGGCTCGAGCAGCTGGCCGCGCTGCCGCAGCCAGAGCGCCGCGTGCGCATCCCCACCATCACCGATCCGCGCGGGCTCGACTTCGCCTCCTACAAGCGCCTCCGGCAGACCGACGCCATGGCAGCAATAGAGGCCCGCGCCACCGGCGCGTTCGAGGCGCTCGGCGTGCTGATGACCAACACCTGCATCAACTACCAGACCGTCCTGCCGCCGGTGCGGGGCGAGCACCTGGCCATGGGCGACACCGGCGTCGTGATCTACTCCAACAGCGTGCAGGGCGCGCGCAGCAATTTCGAGGGCGGCCCCTCCGCGCTCGCCGCCGGCCTCACCGGGCGGACGCCGCGCTACGGCTACCATCTGGATGCGCATAGGGTCGGCACCAAGCATTTCGAGCTTCGCCATCGCCCGCGCGATCTCGCCGACTGGGGCGCGCTCGGCGGCCTCGTCGGCAAGGCGACCAACAGCTACTGGGAGGTGCCCGTCGTCAGCGGGATCGAGGAGCCCCCCAACTCCGATGAGCTCAAGCACTTCGGCGCGGCGCTGGCGAGCTTCGGCTCGGTCGCCATGTTCCATATGCCCGGTGTTACGCCGGAGGCGCCAACCCTCGCCGACGCGTTCGCCGACCGGCCGATCCCGCAGGCCACGCCCATCGCGGCTGCCGATTTCGACGCCTTCTATGCGGTCTACGCCGCGGCTGGCGACAAGGTCGACGTGGTGGTGTTCGCCGCCCCGCAGCTCTCGCTGATCGAGATGAGCCAGGTGGCCGGCTTGCTCGGCGGCAGGCGCATCCACGCCGAAACTGCGCTGATCGTCACCACCTCGCCCGAGATCAAGTTTGCCGCCGACCGCATGGGGCTGACCCGCACCATCGAGGACGCCGGCGGCATCGTCGCCTCGGGCGTGTGCTTCTATCAGAGCTATGCGCGAGAGATGGCCGAGGCCAACGGCTGGCAGCGCCTGCTCACCAACTCCGCCAAGCTCGTCAACATCATCGCCGGCTACGGCTACAAGCCGACCTTGGCGACGATGCAGCGCTGCATCGACAGCGCCGTTGCCGGGAGGATCGTGTAGTCCGATGCCGATCGTCCTCAAGTGCCACAAGGGACTGGGTCCGGCCGTGACCGGCACCGCGCTGGTCGCCCGCGACAACTTCTCCGCCCGTTACGACCTCGACCGCCTCGAGGGCACCTTCTCGCGCCCCGCCCACAAGCTCTACGGCCAGAGCTACCTCGACCGCATCCTTGTGCTGCAGACCGCCAAGGGCGGCGTAGCCTCGGCGTGGATGCTGCGCGAGATGGCGGCGCGCGGCATGGCGCCGAAGGCCATTGTCTTCGACCGCACCAACACCATACTGGCGCAGGGCGCCGCCTTCGCCGAGCTGACCATGGTCGACCGCTTCGAGGCCGGCGATCCCACCGACCTCATTCGCACCGGTGACGAATTGCGCATCGAGCCCGACAAGGGGCTGGTGACGATCCTCAATCGCGATTGACCCGCTGGATCCGCACCAGCGAACGCCACCAGCCCATGGCTGTTTCGACGGGGAAACGAATATGCCTCACTATCTCCTGATCGGCGCGGGCTTCACTCGGAACTGGGGTGGCCCGCTCTCAGACGAAGTGACGGGCAGCCTTCTTGGCGCCCTGCATGACGACCACGCGCTGTCGGCCGCTCTGCGCAAGGGGCCGTTCGAGAGCGCGTTCCAGGGCTTCCAGTCGCCAGCGTCCGAGAGCCAGCGCCGGTTCCAAGACGCTGTGGTGGGCCTGTTCCAGCGGCTGAACGTGGCACTTCTCGATGTGACGTTCGAGTTCTCCAACGCGGTCGAATACCAGGTGGCGCGGTTCCTGGCGAAGTTCGACGCGATTTTCTCCCTCAACCAAGATCTGCTCCTGGAAAATCACTACCTGGAGCGCTTCCCGCTTGGCGGAAGGTGGAGCGGAGCTGTCGTTGCTGGAATGAAACCTAGGGCGCTAGGCCACGATCACTACGGAGCCGTGGATAAGATTTGGGAGCCAGAGCAATCATTCTCCCCACCACCCAGGATGCAGCCGCTCGTGAAACTGCATGGCTCCATGAACTGGAGAGCAGCTTCAGGGGCGCCGATTCTCATCATGGGCAACGCGAAGTCAGGTGCTATCCAGTCGTTCGAAGTGCTGCGCCATTGCCATGAGTTCTTCGGCTCCTCGCTCAATCAGCCGAACTCAAAGCTCATGGTCATCGGGTACAGCTTTCAGGACGACCACATCAACGACGTGATCGAGCGCGCATCCAGTCAGCGTGGGCTTGGCACGTACATAGTGGACCCGAGCGGGCTCCGAGTGCTGAAGGACCCCAAGATGGCTGGTGCTATGATCCCAGGCCACCCCCGCCCAATAGAGGAGATCAAACTGGTCGGTGTGACTAGCCGCCCGCTCGCCGCTATCTTCAGCGGTAAGGACCATTTTGCGTTCAAGGAACTCGACCGCTTTTTCAACTGACCTGTGTGGTGAGCTACCGCGGCAGCCCCGAGTCAACTTGCCGCACTCCCGCGCTCGACACTCACTCTTTTGCTTGAAAAAGGTAAATCGGGCTCGACCACACGCGATGCCCATCCTCCTGCTGCACGCGTACGTAGAGCCGCGTATCGCCCAGGCCGCGCACCTTCACCCTCCGCCGCAGCGCCAGGCGCCGCTCCCGCATCGCCTCGGGCAGACGCTGCAGCTCGATCTTCCGCTCGAGCCCGCCGGCGTCGAACGCGAAGGGCTCGACGCCTAGCTCGGCGATCGCCGCCTCTCCCGCCACCGGCGCCGTCTTGAATGCCAGCCGTCCGCCATCTCCTCTCGAGCCACAGGTCGATGGCGCCGTAGTTACCTGTCGTCACCGCTTTCCAGGTCACGCTGGTCGCAGTCCTGCTTCTGGATGCCGCGGTCGAGGTTCCAGTTGTTGATCACGTCGGCGCGTACGATGCGGTTGCCCTCGAGCGTCAGCGAGCCGTCCCAGTTGGTCGTGCGCGCCCGCCCGCGATACTCGGCACCCTGGTACACGAGGCGCACGCGGCGGCCGAGGTCGCTCGCCGTATAGGGCCGCACGGTCTCGATCAGGTCGAGCCCATCGTAGATGTCGAGCCGCTCGATGGGCGCCGAGCCCACCACCTCGATGGCCAACTCCACCTCGTCGTCCGCCACCTGCGCGATGTCGCCCATGATGCAGACGCCGCGATCGCTCCGATTGCCGTCGGCGCGGCGGCCGGGTCGCGCACGAACACCTCCGCATCCGCCGTCGTCTCCGCCACAACGGTGAGCACCGCTCGATTGCCCGTGGTCGCATAGTGCCGCCGCCGCCGCATGCACTCGAAGATGGCGTCGCGGTCGAGCCGCTCGGCCAGGAAGCAGGTGAGCCCGCCGTAGCTGCCGAAGAACGAGGCGCCGGGATAGCAGGCGCCGGGCCGGCCCTTGTGCCCGTCCGAGTTGGCGACGATGCCGACGCGGTAGCCCTTCTCGAAGGCATCGCGCACGATCCATTCGAACGTGCCCCAGGCCGAGTGCACCTCCACCGCCGTCTCCATCGGGTCGTGCGCGAACTTGATGTCGGCATAGCGCCCGCCGACGTGGGCCATCACCACGCAGTCCTTGCCCGTGAGCTTCTCGAACAGGACGTGCGCATCGTGCGCGTCGGATTTCTCATCCACGATATCGCCGGCGTCCGCGATCTGCGCGTGCGAGGAACGGTGGATGGTCTCGCCTTCGTGCCGGTAGTGCACGTTGCGGTCGCCGCCCACCGCCGTGTTGGCCGACCACTCGTAGCCCGGGATGCACACGAAGCGGCCCGGCTTGTCGAACTCGGCTCGACAAGTCGTTCAGCTCGCGCCAGAACGCACCGGTGATCTGGAAGTCGTTGCCCTGGTGGCCCATCACGTCGAGGAAGGCCTTGTCGCGGCCGAACTCGAAGTATTCGCGCGCCGTGTTGGTGCCGAGCGTCTCGTTCGACTGGCCGTGCGTGTCGCCCCAGAAGTGCACGAGCGGCGTCGCTGCTTCGACGGCCCGCAGCGGGTTCGAGCGGGCGAGCTCTTTGCCCGCCTCGTCGAGCACGCGCACGACGCAATCGCCCGGGCGTCTCCACGCGCAGGCCATCCGCCACCGCTGCGAAGCTGCCCGGCGCGAAGCGCAGCGTGTCCGGCAGCCCGGCGATCGGCGCGCCCTCGCTCGCAAGCCGCAGCGTGCGATCGACGAGATTGGAGGGATTGCCCCACTTGTCGTCAGCCTTGATCGAAAGCCGGAACGGCTCGCCTGCGCGCACCAACGTCGGCAGCACCGCGCGCCAGCGCACGCCCGGCCCCGGCAGAATTGCGATCTTCGGGCTCTCCGGCAGCGCCACGTAGTCGTAGGTGGCGATCGGGTCGGCGAACACGCGGAACTCGAACTCGCTCTCGCAATAGGTCTGCAGCCGAATGCCGGGCGAGCCCTGCCGGCGGTCGCCGAAGCGGATGGTGATGGTGTCGCCGGGGGCCAGGAAATCCTTCACCACGCCCACATAGAGCGACCGGCTCCAGGGGCGGATGTTGCGCTTGAACTCCCACTTGGCCTCCAGGGTGGCCCCGTTGGAGGCCTCGACCGTCGTGTAGCCCTGAGCCCTATGGGGTCGGTGAACTGCACCGGCCCGAAGTCGGTGGCGAAGCGGAAGCCGATCTTGATCGACCCGGTGTCGTCCACCCCGAACCGCCCCGCCGTGTAGACGAGGGTGAAGCTCTGCATGGAGCCCGCCTCGAAGGCGCCGGAGGGCTGGAGCCTGGCCGAGCCCATCAGGTCGGGGCGGTAGTCGGAATATGGCATTGCCTGGACCGATTTTTCCCGCTGGGGATGCGCTGGCCAAGCTGTGCACCAAGTGGCCGCGGCAGGGCAATCACGATGCCGTCGCAGGTGCCCCGCCGGCCCTCAGAAGCCGCCGGCCCGGCCTGCAACGGGGGTAGACCCCCCTTTCCCATCGACAAGGCTCCCCCGATTGCGCTAGAACCCCGGCGCCATCGGCTTTCCCGAACACCTGCCGCGTGGGTGCCTGGTCCCTGTTGGGCGGGCTCGAACCGCGCGCTATTCGCACTACCTCGAGGCCCCAATGACGCTGACAATCATCCAAGAGATCGAGCGCGAGCAGATGCGCGCCGTCACCGCCAAGCGCATCATCCCCGAGTTCGCGCCGGGCGACACCGTCAAGGTGATGGTGAAGGTGATCGAGGGCGTCGAGGCCGACCCCAAGGACAAGAAGAAGGCCAAGCCGGACGAGGCCAAGGGCCCGGGCTTCCGCCTGCAGGCCTACGAGGGCGTCGTGATCGCCCGCTCCGGCAGCGGCATCAACGAGAGCTTCACGGTGCGCAAGATTTCCTACGGCGAGGGCGTGGAGCGCGTGTTCCCGATCTACTCGCCCTACATCGCCGAGATCGAGGTTCTGCGCCGCGGCAAGGTGCGCCGCGCCAAGCTCTATTATCTGCGCGGCCGCCGCGGCAAGTCGGCCCGCATCTTCGAGCGCACGGACGCCCGCGCCAAGCGCCTCAACGCCGCCTTCAAGGGCTTCAAGAAGCCCAAGGGCGAGGCCGACAACCTCACCCAGATCAAGGGCCTCAGCGCCGAGCTGGCAGCGCGGCTCGGCGGACTCGGCGTCATCAAGTTCGAGCAGATCGCCAACTTCTCCGACGACGACATCGCCAACGTCGACGAGGCGCTGGGCCTCAACGGCCGCATCGAGAAGGACGACTGGGTCGGACAGGCGCAGCGCCTGGTGGCCGAGGCAGCCGCCGCCGAGGTGCCGGCCGAGGCTGAAGCCAAGCCCGACGACAAGAAGAAGTAGGGCGCAATAAGGCGGTAGCCGCATTGCGCCGATCACCTGGCGAGAACGGCGCAATACGCTACGCTATTGCGCCCTACGCCGCCCGCACCATCCGGCTCTGTAGCTCTAGGACGGCGATCATGAAGCCGACGCGGTCTTCTGCAGCCTCGGCAATGATCGAGAAGTAGTTGGGCTGCTCGGGCAGGATCTCGCCGATCACCTCGCCGTACTCGAAGCGCAGCGCCGCCTCGTGCTTCTTGGCGATCACCTGCATCCTGGCGTTCTCCGCCAGACAGCTCATGTAGAGCCGGCGGATGCGCCGATTGCGCGCCGCGCGCACGACGCGGCCCATCAGGTCCGAGCCGACGCCGCGGTCCTGGAAGGGCTTCTCCACGGAGAACGCAGCCTCCGCCTCCTCGCCCCAGGCGTCGCCCAGGCGGCGAAGCTCGGCCGCCCCTCGCACCTGGCCGTCGACCAGGTAGCCATAGACCAGGCTGCCGTACTCGGTCATCCGGCTCGCATAGTCTTCGATGAACACATCCGACACCGCGTGCGCGAAGCGCATGCGCCTACTGTCGCAGTCCAGTCTCAACAGGTGGTCGCGGAACTTGTCTGTTTCCGTCGGCCACAGTCGGCGAATGACCCCATCGCCGGCTTCCAGTTCGCTCATGATCAAGCCCTCTTTACTACCGCATCGCAGTCGGTCGGCCGCTTTGCCTCGCGCGGCTGAATCTCCATTTGGGATCTGCTATTGCATTGCACAATGCGTGCTCAAGGTGGCGCTGATATGATTGCAAATTATTGTGATGTGCCAAATGCATATGATGATGCTGCGTCGCCACATGCGGCCATCGGCCACGTACCGGTCGCACACCCCGAAAACACTCGCTGCGCACAGCGCCGGCATCCTGCACTTCGGCACGGCAGGGAGCCGGTGTCGCCTTGACCGGGCCCTTGCGTCACGCTAGCCGAGGCGCCCATGACTCTTGCCGAGAAGCACCGCGCGCTCATCGCCGCAGGCACCATCGAGGCCGATCCCGCGCAGGCTGCCGCCGCCGGCAAGCTCGATGCCCTTGCCCATAACCTGCGGCACTGGCGCCGCAGCCGCAACGGCATTGCGGCCCTGCTCTCGCGTCCGCAGCCCGCCCCCAAGGGCCTCTACATCCATGGTGCTGTCGGTCGCGGCAAGACCATGCTGATGGACCTGTTCTTCGAGACCACCACCTTCCGCTACAAGCGGCGCGCACATTTCCACGAGTTCATGGCCGAGGTGCACGACCGCATCGGCGCCGCGCGCAAGACGGCGGCCGGCGATCCGATCCCGCAGGTCGCGTCTGCCATCGCCGCCAAGACCACGCTCTTGTGCTTCGACGAGCTGCACGTCACCGACATCGCCGACGCCATGATCCTCGGCCGCCTGTTCGCGGGCCTGGTCGATAACCAGGTGGTGGTGGTGGCGACTTCCAACGTGCCGCCGCGCGACCTTTACCGCAACGGGCTCAACCGCCAGCTGTTCGTGCCTTTCATCGATCTTCTGGAAGAGAACATGGAGGTGGAGGAGCTGCTGGCGGCGAAGGACTTCCGTCTGGAGAAGCTTGCCGACAAGCCGCTCTACTTCACGCCAGTCGATACCGAGGCCAAGGCGCAGATGGACCGGCTGTGGGCTGACCTCACCGGCCACAGCCAAGGCGCGCCGCTTTCCCTGGAGATCAAAGGCCGCAAGCTCACCGTGCCGCTGGCGGCGATGGGCGTCGCGCGCTTCTCCTTCGCACAGCTCTGCGAGCAGCCGCTCGGAACGCTCGACTATCTGGCGCTGGCGCACAAGTTCCACACGCTCTTCATCGACGGCATCCCGGTGCATGGCGCCTGCGCAGCGCGACGTGGCGCGCCGCTTCGTCAACCTCATCGACACGCTCTACGACAGCCGCGTCGGCCTGGTCGTCTCCGCAGCCGCCGAGCCGCACGGGCTCTATCCTGCCGGCGACGTGCACTTCCTGTTCGAGCGCACGGCCTCGCGGCTGATCGAGATGCGCTCGGAGAGCTACCTCGCCGCGCGAGCCGAGCGCCTCAAGGCTCCCGAGCCGGCCTGATCTACTGCGCCACCGTCTCGGGCATCCTGCGCGCTGTGGGCGGTGCCGTGGAGCCGAGCTTCATATTGCGCACGGGCCCGAAGCGGCGGATCAGCCGCTTCAGCAGGCGGCGATAGTCGTAGTAGTTCACCTCGAGTCGGTGGCGGTCGGAGGCGACGACGCCGCGCACGCGCGCGCCGTTGCCGGTGCGCAGCACCTCCCGCATGCGCCTCGCACGCTCGGGATCGCGCTCGCCGGCGATGATCAGGTTGGCGATCAGCTCTCCCTGGTAGTCGGCGAGCCGCCACATGCTGCCGTTGGCCTGGGCGAGGCCCGCGGCGAAGAGCCCTTCATGCTCGGGATGCACCACGTTGACGTTGAGCAGAGGCGCGCCCTTCGCATCGAACAACAGGCCTTCATCCATGAATGGGATGACCGGCTGGTAGCCTGTCGCAAACACCACGATGTCGATTGCCTCGGCCGTGCCGTCCTTGAACAAGACCTTGCCATCCTCGAACCGTTCGATCTCCGGCTTCACGGTGAGCTTTCCGTGGGCGACGAGGCGCGGGATCTCGTCCGTCATGGTGGGATGCGCCTGGTCGATGGCGTAGTCGGGGTCGGGCATGCGATAGCGCGAGGGCGGCCCCTGCAGCAGCCACAGCGTGCCCTGGAACAGCCAGCGCTTGGCGATGCGCGGCAGCGGCAGCATCTCCACGTAGGACATGACGTCGCCGGTGGGGAAGCCCAGGATGAACTTCGGCACGAACCAGTAGCCGCGGCGGATGCTCAGGAACACCTGCGAGCGGCCGTGCACCGCATCCGACACGATGTCGGCCGCCGAGTTGCCGCAGCCCACCACCAGCACGCGCTTGTCGCGCACCTGGATCGGGCTCTTGTAGTGGCGCGAGTGCAGGATTTCGCCCGAGAATGTCCCGGGATAGCTGGGCATACGGGCCACGTCGTGATGGCCGCTGGCCACCACCACCCCGCGATAGATGCGCGGCCGCTCCTCGCCGGCTACTTTTACCTCCCAGAGGTTGCCGCGCGGGCCTACTTTCTCCACCCGCTTGCCGAGTTGGATATGCGGGGCGAGCCCGAACTTGGCGATGAAGTCGCGGAAGTAGCCGAGCACGCGGGTGTGGCTCGGGTATTCGGGGTAGTCCTCGTCCAGCATCGGCAGGTCGTCGAAGCCGGTGGAGCTTATGCAGGAGACGAGGTGGGTGGTCTCGTAGACGATGCCGCTTTCGGTGGCAATGTTCCACAAACCACCGATGTCCTGCTCGCGTTCCAGGCAATCGAAGGGAATGCCGCGCTCGACAAAATTCTTGGCCGCCGCCAGGCCTGAGGCGCCGGCGCCGATGATGCAATACCTGGTCGTGCCGTCGGGATGCTGCATGCGGGTGGCGCTAGCATAGTCCGCTCGCTCTTGAACTCCATATGGGGGTGCATGGTTGCCGCGTCGCACCCCCCTTGTCCTTGAACGCCACTGTCTTTCGGGTTAACCAAATCCGGCATGCGGGCCGACGCGCCTGCTCGAAGCGAACTCACAGCACGGGAGCTCTTGCAATGGCGCGCACTAAGATCGCGCTGATCGGCGCAGGCCAGATCGGCGGTACGCTGGCTCTCCTCGCGGGGCTCAAGGAGCTGGGAGACATCGTCCTGTGCGACATGATGGAGGGCGTCGCCAAGGGCAAGGCGCTCGACCTGGCGCAAACTTCCTCCATCGAAGGCTTCAACGCGAAAGTCGGCGGCGCCGGCGTCGATCCCTATGCCGCCATCGAGGGCGCCGCGGTGTGCATCGTCACGGCCGGCGTGCCGAGGAAGCCGGGCATGAGCCGCGACGATCTGCTCGGCACCAACCTCAAAGTGATGGAGGCCGTGGGCGCGGGCATCAAGAAATACGCGCCCAACGCTTTCGTCATCTGCATCACCAACCCGCTCGATGCCATGGTCTGGGCGCTGCAGAAGTTCTGCGGTTTGCCGCCCAACAGGGTGGTGGGCATGGCCGGCGTGCTCGACTCTGCGCGCTTCGCCCTGTTCCTGGCCGAGGCCGCCAAAGTGTCGGTCGAGGACGTGCGCGCCATGACCTTGGGCGGTCACGGCGACGACATGGTGCCCATGGTGCGCTACTCCACGATCGGCGGCGTTCCCCTGCCCGATTGCGTCAAGCTCGGCATGTTCAGCCAGGAGCAGCTCGACGCCATGATCAAGCGCACGCGCGGCGGCGGCGGCGAGATCGTTGCCCTCCTTGGCACCGGCTCGGCCTTTTATGCGCCCGCGGCTTCCGCCATCGCCATGGCCGACAGCTACCTCAAGGACAAGCGCCGCGTGCTGCCCTGCGCGGCCTATCTCACCGGCCAGTTCGGCGTGAAGAATATGTACGTGGGCGTTCCGGTGGTGATCGGCGCCAACGGCGTCGAGAAGATCGTCGAGGTCGAGATGAACGAGGCCGAGAAGCAGATGTTTGAGAAGTCCGTCGCCTCGGTCCAAGGCCTGGTGGACGCCTGCAAAAAGATCGCACCACAACTGGCGTGAGGTGGTGTCAGACCCTCCGGGTCTGACACCTTGTGCAGACCGGCGTTGGAGCCATGGTGTCAGACCCAGAGGGTCTGACACCCGCCGGTGAAGGAGGCAAGCATGCCGAAAAAAGCGATCACCACGCCCAAGGGCAAGGCCATCGGGCCCTATTCCATGGGCATCGATGCCGGCGGCCTCGTGTTCGTTTCCGGCCAGATCCCGCTCGACGCTGCGACCGGCAAGCTCGTCGAAGGCAATATCGCGGCGCAGGCGACACAATCGCTGGAGAACTTGAAGGCCATCCTCGATGCCGCTGGCCTCACGTTCGCGGACGTGGTCAAGACCACGATCTTCCTCACCAGCATGGCCGACTTCGCAGCCGTCAACGAAGTTTATAAATCCTATGTCAAAGAGCCCTACCCGGCGCGCTCCACCATCGCGGTTGCTGCCTTGCCCTTGGGGGCCAAGGTGGAGATCGAGATGATCGCCATGCGCCCCGACGAGCCCAGCTACGAAGTCACCCGGATATCCTAAATGAACGTCCACGAATATCAGGCTAAAGAGCTGCTGCGGCAGTATGGCGTGCCGCTGGCGCAGGGCGCCCCTGCCATGTCGGTCGATGATGCGGTGAAGGCCGCGCAGGGCCTGCCAGGGCCGGTGTGGGTGGTGAAGGCGCAAATTCACGCCGGCGGCCGCGGCAAAGGCAAGTTCAAGGAGGCCGACGCCGGCGACAAGGGCGGCGTGCGGCTCGCCAAGTCGATCGACGAGGTCAAGACGTTTGCAGGGCAGATGCTGGGCAAGACGCTGGTGACGATCCAGACCGGGCCCGCGGGACGCGTGGTGAAACGGCTGTTCGTCGAGGACGGCACGGAGATCGCGCGCGAGCTTTATCTTTCCGCCCTGGTCGACCGCAACACCTCGCGCATCTCCTTCATCGCCTCCACCGAGGGCGGCATGGACATCGAGAAGGTGGCCCACGACACGCCCGAGAAGATCGTCACCTTGTCGATCGACCCGGCTTCGGGCTACTCAGCCTTTCACGGCCGCAAGATCGCATCGGCACTGAAGCTCGATGGCGACCAGATCGACCAGTGCGTGAAACTGATCGACCAGCTCTATGCCGCCTTCGTTGAGAAGGACATGGCGCTGCTGGAGGTCAACCCGCTGGTAGTGACCAAGGCCGGCAAGGTCGTCTGCCTCGACGCCAAGATCAACTTCGAGGACAACGCGCTGTTCCGCCACAAGGACGTGCAGGCGCTGCGCGACATCGAGGAGGAGGACCCCGCCGAGGTGGAGGCCTCCAAATACGACCTCAACTACGTCAAGCTCGACGGCCAGATCGGCTGCATGGTGAACGGCGCCGGCCTCGCCATGGCCACCATGGACATCATCAAGCTATATGGGCTCGAGCCCGCCAACTTCCTCGACGTCGGCGGCGGCGCATCCAAGGAGAAGGTGGCGGCGGCGTTCAAGATCATCCTCTCCGACCCCAACGTGAAGGGCATCCTGGTCAACATCTTCGGCGGCATCATGCGCTGCGACATCATCGCCGAAGGCGTGGTGGCGGCAGCCAAGGAGATGGCGATCAAGGTCCCGCTGGTGGTGCGCCTGGAAGGCACCAACGTCGAGCTCGGCAAGGAAATCCTGGCCAAGTCAGGCCTGAAGATCGTGCCGGCGGATAACCTGGCGGATGCGGCCAAGAAGATCACCGACGAAGTGAAGAAGGCAGCCTGAGCCATGGCCATCCTCGTCGACAAGAACACCAAGGTCATCTGCCAGGGCATTACCGGCAGCCAGGGCACCTTCCACACGCAGCAGGCGCTGGCCTATGGCACGCACATCGTCGGCGGCGTGACGCCGGGCAAGGGCGGCAGCAAGCACCCCGACCCAAAGCTCGCCAATGTGCCGATCTTCGACACCGTGATGGACGCCAAGAACAAGACCGGCGCCACCGCCACCTCCATCTACGTGCCGCCGCGCTTTGCCGCCGACGCGATCCTGGAGGCCATCGACGCCGAGATGCCCCTGATCGTGTGCATCACGGAAGGCATCCCGGTGCTCGACATGGTGAAGGTGAAGCGGGCGCTCGACGGCTCCAAGTCGCGGCTGATCGGGCCTAACTGCCCCGGCGTGCTGACCCCCGACGCCTGCAAGATCGGCATCATGCCGGGCAACATCTTCAAGGCCGGCAAGGTCGGCATTGTCTCGCGCTCCGGCACGCTTACATATGAGGCTGTGAAGCAGACCACCGACGCCGGGCTCGGCCAATCGACGGCCGTGGGCATCGGCGGCGACCCCGTCAAAGGCACCGAGTTCATCGACGTGCTGGAGATGTTCCTCGCCGACCCCGCCACCAACTCCATCATCATGATCGGCGAGATTGGCGGCTCGGCCGAGGAGGATGCCGCCGAGTTCATCAAGAGCGAGGCCAGGAAGGGCCGCAGAAAGCCGATGGCCGGCTTCATCGCCGGCATGACCGCCCCGCCGGGCCGGCGCATGGGTCACGCTGGCGCGATCATCGCCGGCGGCAAGGGCAAGGCGGCCGACAAGGTCGCCGCCATGCAGTCGGCGGGGATTGCCGTGGCCGACAGCCCTGCGTCGCTCGGCACCACGCTCGCCAAGGTGCTCAACGGCGGCAAGGGCTGGTTCGCGCGGTGAGCGGGTCAGACCCAGAGGGTCTGAGACCATTGCGCCAACACAGCTGAGGGGTCCTCAGGTTCGATACTGTTGTACAGGCAGCATTTCGGGGGCGCTGCCCAAAGCGCGGGCACTCCCTTGGTGTCAGACCAGCAGGATCCGACACCATCCCGCACGGCATTTTGTCATCTGCAGCCTGTACTAGTCGGAGCGATGTGGTAGTAGGCCTCCCGCGTACCTAGTTTGGTTAACGTTGCGTGCGATCCTGCGCCGATGCCCATTGCCAAACCGGATCAGCCATGAGCCGCCAACCCAAGAACGAAGCTTTCGCCCGCACCTCTTTCCTGCAGGGCACCAATGCCGCCTACATCGAGGAGATGCAGGCGCGCTACGAGCGCAACCCGGGCTCCGTCAGCGACGAATGGCGCCACTTCTTCGCCAGCCTGCACGAGGATCAGAGCCCCGCAAACGGCCACCAGGGGCCATCCTGGGCGGACCCGGCGGCCCTCCTCGAGACGACCAGCGGCGACCCCGAGCTGATCGGCGCGCTCACGGGCGACTACGGCCCCACCGGCGCCGCCATGCGCGACAAGCTGCAGGCCCGCGCCGGCTTCGGCGGGGTGGAGTTGAGCCCGGCAGCGTCCTTCCGCGCCATCCAGGACAGCATTCGCGCGCTGATGCTCATCCGCGCCTACCGCGTGATGGGGCACCTTGCCGCCGACCTCGATCCCCTGGGCCTCACCGAGCGCAAGATCCACAAGGAGCTGCGCCCTGAGACATATGGCTTCACCGACGCCGACCTCGACCGGCCGATCTTCATCGACAAGGTGCTCGGCCTCGAGATGGCGACCATCCGCGAGATCGTGAAGATCCTGCGCCGCACCTACTGCCGCCACATCGGCGTCGAGTTCATGCACATCACCTCGCCGGCGCAGAAGTCGTGGATTCAGGAGCGCATCGAGGGCCGGGACAAGGACATCGCCTTCACGCCCGAAGGCAAGCGCGCCATCCTCAACAAGCTGATCGAGACCGAGCTGTTCGAGACGTTCGCCGACGTCAAATACACGGGCACCAAGCGCTTCGGCCTCGACGGCGGCGAGGCGATGGTGCCGGCGCTCGAGCAGATCATCAAGCGCGGCGGCCAGCTGGGCGTCAAAGAGATCGTCATCGGCATGGCGCATCGCGGCCGCCTCAACGTGCTCGCCAACGTGATGGGCAAGCCGCTGCGCGCCATCTTCAACGAGTTCAAGGGCGGCTCGTTCAAGCCGGACGACGTCGAGGGCTCGGGCGACGTCAAGTATCACCTCGGCGCCTCCTCCGACCGCTCCTTCGACGGCAACGACGTGCACCTCTCCCTCACCGCCAACCCGTCGCACCTCGAGATCGTCGACCCCGTCGTGCTCGGCAAGGTGCGCGCCAAGCAGGACCAGCACGGCTGCAAGCCGGGCGAGCGCACGCCGGTGCTGCCGCTCCTGATCCACGGTGATGCGGCGTTTGCCGGCCAAGGCGTGGTGGCGGAGTGCTTTGGCCTGTCGGGCCTCAAAGGTCACCGCACCGGCGGCTCGATCCACTTCATCATCAACAACCAGATCGGCTTCACCACGGCCCCGCGCTTCTCGCGCTCCTCGCCCTACTGCTCGGACGTCGCCAAGATGGTGGAGGCGCCGATCTTCCACGTGAACGGCGACAACCCCGAAGCGGTGGTGCACGTGGCCAAGATCGCCACCGAGTTCCGCCAGCGGTTCCAGAAGCCGGTCGTCATCGACATGTTCTGCTACCGCAAGCACGGCCACAACGAATCCGACGAGCCGGCCTTCACGCAGCCCCTCATGTATCGCGCCATCCGCAGCCACAAGAGCGCTGTGGAGATCTACGGGCAGCGCCTGGTGGAAGAGGGGGTCGTCACGGCAGGCGACGTGGAGGGCTTGAAGACCAAGTTCCGAGCCGAGCTCGACGAGGAGCTGCGCGCGGCCGACAGCTACAAGCCCAACAAAGCCGATTGGCTCGACGGGCGTTGGGCGAAGATGGGCTTTGCCGAGGACGAGGCCCGCCGCGGCGAGACGGGGGTGGCGATCGAGACCTTGAAGGACGTGGGCCGCCGCATCACCACGATCCCGCAGGACTTCAACGCCCACAAGACCATCCAGCGCCTGCTGCAGCGCCGCCGGGAGATGGTGGAGACGGGCACTGGCCTCGACTGGTCCATGGCCGAGGCCCTGGCGTTCGGCACGCTGGTGAAGGAAGGCTACCCCGTGCGCCTTTCCGGCCAGGACAGCGAGCGCGGCACCTTCTCGCAACGCCACTCCGTGCTCATCGACCAAGAGACGGAGCGCCAGTACACGCCGCTCAAATACGTGTCGCCCGACCAGGGCCGCTTGGAGGTGATCAACTCGATGCTGTCGGAGGAGGCGGTGCTCGCCTTCGAGTACGGCTACACGCTGGCCGAGCCAAATGCGCTGGTTATGTGGGAGGCCCAGTTCGGCGACTTCGCCAACGGCGCGCAGGTGGTGTTCGACCAGTTCATCTCCTCGGGCGAGCGCAAGTGGCTCAGGCTGTCGGGCTTGGTGTGCCTGCTGCCGCACGGCTACGAGGGCCAGGGACCGGAGCATTCCTCGGCTCGCCTCGAGCGCTTCCTGCAGCTTTCCGCCGAGGACAACTGGCAGGTCGCCAACTGCACGACCCCCGCCAACTACTTCCATATCCTGCGCCGGCAGCTGCACCGCAAGTTCCGCAAGCCGCTCATCATCATGACGCCGAAGTCGCTGCTGCGGCACAAGCGGGTGACCTCCGAGCTCGCCGAGCTCGGCCCCGGCACCACCTTCCACCGCGTGCTGTGGGACGATGCGCAGTCGCGCGCGAGCGACAAGATCAAGCTCAAGCCCGATGGCGAGATCCGCCGCGTGGTGCTCTCCGCGGGCAAGGTCTACTACGACCTCTACGAGGCTCGCGAGGCGGCCGGCATCGACGATGTTTATCTGCTGCGCGTCGAGCAGCTCTATCCGTTCCCGGCCAAGGCGCTGGTGACGGAGCTGTCGCGTTTCCCCAAGGCCGAGGTGGTGTGGGCGCAGGAGGAGCCGCGCAACATGGGCGCCTGGAGTTTCGTCGAGCCCAACCTCGAGTGGGTACTGCAGCACACCCCGATCGCCAATACGCGGCCCCGCTACGTCGGCCGTTCGGCATCGGCTGCGACGGCCACAGGGCTCGCCAGCAAGCACGCCCTGGAGCAGAAGACGCTGGTGGAGCAGGCGCTGGCCCCGTGAGATGGCTTAGAGATGCGGTGATGATGCGATGACCATCGAAATCAAGGTGCCGGCGCTCGGCGAGTCCGTGACCGAGGCAACCGTTGGCCAATGGTTCAAGAAGCCCGGCGAGGCGGTCAAAGCCGACGAGCCGCTGGTCGAGCTCGAGACCGACAAGGTGACCGTGGAGGTGCCGGCACCGGCTGCCGGCGTGCTCTCCGACATCAAGGTGCCGCAGGGCACGACTGTGGGTATCGGCGCCATCCTTGGCTCGATCAGCGAGGGCGCCGCTGCAGCAGCGTCAGCGCCGTCCCCCGCAGCGCCGAAGCCGGCGGCCGCCCTGGCCACGCCCGCCACGTCGGGCAACGGCGGCATGCCGCCCGCTCCCTCGGCGCGCAAGATGATGGAGGAGCAGGGGCTGTCGGCGTCCGACGTGCAGGGGTCTGGCCGGCGCGGACAGGTGCTGAAGGAAGACGTGATGGCCGCGGCCGCAGCGCAACCGGCCGCGGGCAGGGCATCCGCGCCGGCGGCGCCTCAGACCGCGCTGACGCCCATGTCGACGGCGGCTGTGCCGGCAGCGCAGCTGCGCGCGCCCTCGGTGCCGAGCGATGCGGCGCGCGAGGAGCGGGTGCGCATGTCGCGCCTGCGCCAGACCATCGCCCGGCGCCTCAAGGATGCGCAGAACACCGCCGCCATGCTCACCACGTTCAACGACGTGGACATGAGCGCCGTCATGAAGATGCGCAACGACTACAAGGAGCTGTTCGAGAAGCGGCACCACGTGAAGCTCGGCTTCATGGGCTTCTTCGTGAAGGCCTGCATCCAGGCGCTGCGCGAGGTGCCGGCCGTCAACGCTGAGATCGACGGCGAGGACATCGTCTACAAGAACTACTACCACATCGGCGTGGCGGTCAGCACGGACCGCGGGCTGGTGGTGCCGGTGGTGCGCGAGGCCGACCGCATGTCGCTCGCCGAGATCGAGATGGCGATCGCCGACTTCGGCCGCCGCGCGCGCGAGGGCAAGCTGTCGATCGAGGAGATGCAGGGCGGCACCTTCTCCATCACCAACGGCGGCGTGTTCGGCTCGCTGCTGTCGACGCCGATCCTCAACGCGCCGCAGTCGGGCATCCTCGGCATGCACCGCATCGAGGAGCGCGCCGTCGTCAAGAACGGGCAGATCGTGGCGCGGCCGATGATGAGCTTGGCCTTGAGCTACGACCACCGCATCGTCGACGGCCGCGACGCCGTGACCTTCCTGGTGCGGGTGAAGGAGTGCCTGGAGGACCCGCAGCGGTTCCTGCTGGAGGTTTGATCGAAAGGGCTATTGGGTGCTGATCGGTGTGGGACAAGACAAATGCCGATCGTCGCGATAGTGGATGGCATCACGATCACGTTCTATAACGATGAACACCCACCCATCCACTTTCACGCAAAGTTTGCGGAGCATGAGGCGATGATCGGCATCGATACCTTGACGGTTCTCAAGGGATATCTGCCCCGCCCGCAATTGCGCAAGGTGCTAGCGTGGGCCAAGCCGCGACAGGTCCTGCTGCGCGAAGCATGGGACACCTGCCAGACGGACGGCAACCCCGGGAAGATTCCATGAAGCGCCTGCCGCGCATCGTCAGTGCAGAGCCTGTAATCCACGGCGTGCTCAAGATCGTGTGGAACGACGGGTATGAGGGTGTCGTCGATCTGCGTCCGACGATCGACCGAGGCAAGATCTTCGCCTACCTGCAGAAGCCCAAGAATTTCAACAAAGTGAAAGTCGAGGAATACGGTCATTCGATTGGCTGGATCAATGACAAGGGTGAAGAGATCGACTTCGGCTCCGACAATCTGAGGGCCAAAGCCGAGGCCCAAGCGAAGTTGCATAAACTCGTCGCCGAACTGCATGCATGAGCAATCGGCAATGACCTACGACCTGATCGTCATCGGCACCGGGCCAGGCGGCTACGTGTGCGCCATCCGCGCCGCGCAATTGGGCCTCAAGGTGGCGGTGGTGGAGAAGCGCGCCACCCACGGCGGCACCTGCCTCAACATCGGCTGCATCCCCTCCAAAGCCATGCTGCACGCCTCCGAGCGCTTCGAGGAGGCAGGCCACGCGCTGGCTGCCATGGGCATCGGAGTGCCGGCGCCGAAGCTCGACCTCGCCCGCATGCTGGCCTTCAAGGACGAAGGCGTGAAGGGCAATGTCGACGGCGTCGCCTTCCTGCTCAAGAAGAACAAGATCGACGCCATCCACGGCGCCGCCACCATCCGGGGCGCCCGGCAAGGTCGAGCGTGGCGCTCGCCGGCGGCGCCACGCAGCAGCTCGAGACCAAGAGCATCGTCATCGCCACCGGCTCGGACGTGGCGCGGCTGCCTGGCATCGACATCGACGAGGAGACGATCGTCTCCTCCACCGGCGCGCTCACCCTGCCCAAGGTGCCCAAGCGCCTCCTGGTGATCGGCGCCGGCGTGATCGGCCTGGAGCTGGGCTCCGTGTGGCGCCGCCTCGGCGCCGAGGTGCAGGTGGTCGAGTTCCTCGACCGCATCCTGCCCGGCGTCGACGGCGAGGTGGCGCGCACCCTGCAGCGCATCCTCATGAAGCAGGGCATGACCTTCAAGCTCGCCAGCAAGGTGACGGGCGTCGCAAAGAATGCGGCGAGCCACAAGGTCAGCATCGAGCCGGCGGCAGGCGGCGAGAAGACGATGGTGGAGGCCGACGTCGTGCTGGTCGCCATCGGCCGCGTGCCCTACACCGAGGGCCTGGGGCTGGAAGCGGCAGGCGTCAAGCTCGACAACAGGAAGCGCATCGTCGTCGATCAGCACTTCCAGACCAGCGTGCCCGGCATCTACGCCATCGGCGACGTGATCGCCGGGCCGATGCTGGCGCACAAGGCCGAGGACGAGGGCATGGCGACGGCCGAGATCCTGGCCGGCCAGGCGGGCCACGTGAACTACGACGTGATCCCCAACGTCATCTACACCTTCCCCGAGGTCGCCTCGGTGGGCAAGGGCGAGGAGGACCTGAAAGGCGGCTGGCATCGCCTACAAGGTCGGCAAGTTCCCGTTCACCGCCAACGGCCGCGCCAAGGTCAACAAGACCACCGACGGCTTCGTCAAAATCCTGGCCGACGCCACGACCGAGCGCATCCTCGGCGTGCACATCATCGGCGCGGCGGCGAGCGAGATGATCGCGGAGGCCGCCGTCATCATGGAGTTCGGCGGCTCGGCCGAGGATCTCGCCCGCACCTGCCACGCCCACCCGACGCTCACGGAGGCGGTGAAGGAGGCGGCGCTGGCCGTCGACAAGCGCGCCATTCATATGTGAGCGATGTCATCCCGGCACTTGTTGCCGGGATCCAGGCATCTGCAAACTCCGGAGCCTGCGGGACGATGGATCCCGGTGCCAAGCACCGGGATGACACGCCTACTTGACCAACCCAACCTCCGTCAGATAGCGCAACACGCCGGGATGGATCAGCTCGCGCCCGGGTGCAGCCGAGGCCGTGTTGGCAGCCGTGGTCTCACGCGCCTGATCGAGCCGCCTGGCGATGGCGGCCTCGCCCTTGTGGAGGGCCCGCGCCAGCTTGTAGGCAATATCGTCGGCCAGCGTCAGGCCGGGCCATCACGAAGCTCCAGGAGCCCACCGACACGATCGGCTCCGTCTGCCCTGGATAGGTGCCGGCCGGCACCGTCAGCGTCGTCAGGAAGCGGGTGCTTGGCCTGGATGCGGCTCGATGCCGTCCGCGTCGGGTACAAGGAAGCGCGCACCCGCCGGCCCCTTGGCCACGGCCGTGAAGCCCGGCCAGCCGGCGCCGGCGCCCCATAGCGCCGCCGCCTTGCCGCCGATCACCATCTCAGGGCCGTCGCCGGCGCGCTCGAGGAAGATCGCCTCGAAGTCCCTGTCGCGGTCGAGGCCGAGGCCGTCGAGCAGGTAGCGCGCCAGGATCACCAGGCCCGAGCCCTTGGCGCCGAACGCCACCGGCTTGCCCATGAGGTCCTCGATGCGGCGATAGGGGCTGTCGGCCCGCACCACGAACATGCCGGGGCTCGCGTACATGGCCGCCAGGATGCGCAAGTCGGCGGGCGGCCGGCCGATGCCGTTCAGCGCTTCCATGGCGGCTTCGCCCTGCACGAGGCCAAGGTCGATCTTGCCGACCTCCAGCAGCGGCACGTTCTCGGTGCTGCCCTTGGTGTTCTGCGGCCGCACCTCCAGGGTCGGCTCGAGCTCATTGACGGTGTCGGCGAACGCCTGGCCGTAGACGGGAAAACCGCCGCCTGGAGTTGCCGTGCCGAGCGACACCACGACTCTTTGCGTTTCCATGTGCACGGCTCCGCCAGTTGTTCGCAAACGCTGGATTACGCCAGCATACCGCAGCCGAGCGGCATCGGCAGCGGGCGCAGCCGAGGCGTGGCCACATCGGCGATTAAGGCAGACTGTTAACTGCTCTCGACTTTGCCGCTTTCTTTTTCCCGGTACATGCCAGAAGACCCGCGGACAGGGCAGCAGTTCAAGAGCGCTTGGGGAATCCGTTGCGGCAGAAGCCTAACGTACCGCTGGTCGATCTCGACACGATCCGCGAAACGCTCGTCTACATTCGCGACGACCTCCAGCGCGCGCCTGGTCTCGACCGGGCGGCCGAGCGGTTGACTGCGGCACTGGCCGAGATCACGGAGGCTGAGAGGCGCCGGCTGGCACCCGTCTCCGGCTCGATCATCGACGCGCGCCTGATGTTGCGGCGCAAGCACTAGGCCACACCCCGTACGAGCCGCCGAGCGCGTCCGAAGCGGGCGGCCTCAGCGTGTGGACGACAAGGCTTTCTCCAAGAAGTCAAAGATTCGACGCCTCGTCTCCTGTGTTGCACCAGGGTCGTATCGATAGGTCACGTGGGTGCCCCGGAGATCCTGCTTGGAAAAGCCGTTCAGATGCTCGCAGTCCCAGCAATGCGTGGCGTTTCGAAAGACGTGCCACTCGACAGGTGCGCCCGCCGCCTTCACCGCTTGAAGCTTCGCAACGCATTCGTCTGCCGGGGTCTCGGTATCTTTGTCGCCCATCAACACCAGGACGGGACGATCAATTCGGCTCTGAACGATCTCGAACTGGGGTGCAGTCGGGGGCCTGATGGTGAAGCAGCCCGGATACACCGCAATGGCCGCCGCAAATCCTTTGCCTCCAGGTAGGACCGACCGCCAGGAGGTGCTGCTGACGAGAAGGGCGACCATCGCGCCCCAAGAAAACCCCACATGCGCGATCCGCTTCTTGTCGACAAACGGGAGCGTCCGCAGATGCTCCGCTGCCTGCATAGCGTCGCGCGCGCCGCGAGCAAAATTGACGCCGCCCTTCGGCCCATAGCACACAAGATCGACATCGCGCGGCCCAAGGGAATCGATCAGCAACACCACAAAGCCTTGGCGGACGGCCGCTTGTGCCCAAGTCGCCATCGACCGGTTGGGACCGCCCTTGGTGCGCAGACCTGCACATTGGTGATGCAGAACGATAGCGGGAAAGGGTCCCGAGCCGTCCGGCTTGAGCAAGGCCATGCGCACGTCGTCTGCAGACAGCACGGATGGTGCTGTCGGAAATGTAAGGTCCCTTGCCTGCGTGGCTGCACGGACGAGTCCCTGGGCGACGGCCGGGAATGGACTCAACAGAACAAGGAGCAGTAGACAAAACCATCGCATCGTGGTGCGGCCCATCCAAGTCTAGTTAGTCGAACTGGCCTCTTCCTCGCGGGCCAGCACCACGACCAGCGCCAGCAGCTCGCTGTCGGGGCGGATCAGCTCGTCGACGACGGTGAAGTGATTGGTGCCGTCGACCACCAAGCAGGTGGCGTCCACGCCCACCTTGCTCCACCCTTCGGCGATGGCCTGGCTCTGGCGCAGGAACTCCTCGCTCTCGTCGCCTCCGACCGCGGCAATGAGCCGGCGACCCTTGGGCGGCGGCGCGCGGTAAAGCGGGCTTGCGACACGCGCCGTCCCTCTGGTGAGGCCGATCGCCTCGTTGAGGCTGGTGCCCATCAACGGCGCCAGGTCGAACACGCCGCTGATGGCACAGCCGCGGCGCACGAGGTCGGCCGGCACGCCGGCAAAGCCGCCCCAGTCGCGCGCCAGCATCTCCGCCGTCAGATGGCCGCCGGCAGAATGCCCGACAACCACCGGCCGCGTCTTGGTCTGCCGCCACAGCGCCGCAAGGCATTGCTGGATCTCGTCGCCGATCTCCATCACCGAGACCGCGGGGCAGAGCGTGTAGGAGGGGATGGCAACAGTGATGCCGTTGGCGTTGAGCTCGCGCGCTACGAAGGAATAGTCCTTGCGATCGCCGCGTTGCCAATAGCCGCCGTGGATGTAGACGACGAGCGGGGGATTGTCGCCGGCAGCGTGAAAGATGTCGTAGCGCTGGCGCTCCCTGGTCCCGTAGGGCCGGTTCATGTCGGCATCGGCTGCCAGCCGGTAGGCCGCCGCCAGCATCGACCAGCGCTCGGTGATCTCGGCATACTCCGGCACGCGCGCGCGGTTGTTGTATTGCGCCTCGTAATCGATGGCTGCTGTCATTTGCTGATTGTCATCCCCCAGCGCCCGCCACGAAGCGTAACCGGCGTTCCTCTCCCGCGGCTCCATCGGGCAATGCGGTGGGAGCAAAGTCAAGCGCAGCCGGCGATTGGGCAGCGGGATCTCGGTGGCCTATGCTGCGCGGGCGGCACCCTGCGCATCCTGGCGGATCATGTCGGCCGCCTTCTCGCCGATCATGATGGTGGGCGCATTGGTGTTGCCCGAGGTCATGGTCGGCATGATCGACGCATCGATCACCCGCAGGCCCTCGAGCCCGCGCACCTTGAGGCGCTGATCCACCACCGCCTTTGGGTCGCTGCCCATCTTGCAGGTGCCGCAGGGATGGAAGACGGTGGTGGCATAGGCGCGGGCGTAGGCCATCAGCTCCTCGTCGCTCGCCGTCTGCGGGCCAGGCAGGTGCTCGCGCACAACGTACCTGGCGAACGCCAGCTGGCTGGTGACGCGGCGGACAAGCTTCATCCCGTCGAGCAGCACGCGCCGGTCCGCATCTGCAGCAAGGTAGTTGGAGACGATCCTGGGCTGTGCTGCAGGATCGGCGCTGGCGATGGCGATGGTGCCGCGGCTCTCGGGGCGCAATTGGCAAACGCTCGCCGTGACGCCGGAGAAGGTATGCAGGCCGAGCCCAGGCCGGTCCGCGCTCAAGGGGAGGAAATGGAACTGCACGTCGGGCAGGTCCACGTCCGGCCGCGAGCGAGCGAAAGCACCGACCGCGCCGGCGCCGATGGTGAGGATGCCGCGGCGGGTGAGCACGTATTCCATGCCGGTCAGCAGCTGCTGCCAGCGGCTGTGCCACACGTCGTTGAGGCTGCCGGTGGTGTTGCAGGCATAGATGAAGCGCACCTGCAGATGATCCTGCAGGTTCTCGCCGACACCAGCAAGCTCGTGCTGCACGCGGATGCCAGCCGCCTTCAGGACTGCAGCAGGGCCGATGCCCGACAGCTGCAGGATGTGCGGCGAGCCGATGGCGCCGGCGGCCAGCACCACCTCGCGCGCAGCCGACACCGTCTCGGAACGCCCGTTGCGGGCAAAGCGCACGCCCGTGGCCCGCCGACCGTCGAGCTCGATGCCCTCGACCAGCGCTCCCGTGATGATGCTCAAGTTGCGGCGCGAGCGGGCGGGGCGCAGGTAGGCGACCGCCGCGGAGCACCGCCGGCCATTGCGGTTGGTGAGCTGATAGTAGCCGGTGCCCTCCTGCTCGGCGCCGTTGAAGTCGGCGTTGTGGGGTATGCCGGCGCCGACGCAGGCCTCGATGAAGGCCTCGCAAATCTCGTTGTGGCTGAGGCGCACGTCGGCAACGCCGAGCGGCCCGCCGGTGCCGTGGTAAGCGTCGGCGCCGCGCTCCTGATCCTCGGCCCGCTTGAAGTAGGGCAACACGTCCTGAAAGGACCAGCCGACATTGCCGAGCTGGCGCCAGACGTCGTAGTCCTGCGCCTGTCCGCGCACGTACAGCAGGCCGTTGATGGCGCTCGAGCCGCCGAGCACGCGGCCGCGCGGCCAGGAGATGACGCGGTTATCCAGATGCGGCTCCGGCCCCGAGCCGAATTGCCAGGTGACCGAAGGGTTGGTGACGTTGCGGTAGTAGCCTGCGGGCACGTGAATCCACGGATCGCGATCGCGCCCACCCGCTTCGATCAAGGCTACCCTGACCGACGGATCCTCGCTCAGGCGGTTTGCCAGCACGCAGCCGGCCGAGCCCGCGCCGACGATCACATAGTCGAAGACTGCTTCGTCCATCCCTGCCGTTTCCCCAAAGTCTTGCTTGGCGCGGGACTGTAGGGCTGGCGGGCGCCAGTGCCAAGCCGAGAAGCCCCCCGCAGGAGCAGCCATCAGCCCCGCTCTCCGATGAGCCATTTCGATTGATCGTGCGGTGATTTTGGCGTCCCATCGGCGCCACGATTCGGCAGCAGCTTTGATGGGTCGGTTGCTCAGCGTGAGCTTTGCCGACGCGGAAACCGACACGCGAAGGCTCAGGGGAGAGCACGCATGTTCGCCAGGCGCAAAAAGTCCGACGGCGGTTTCGAGTGGCACAAGTATATCCGCACGGCCGTCAGGCACCGGCGCGAGGCCCGGCGCGAGCGCGTGCATGCTGCGCGGCGCGCCGCCGGCGAGCACCTGAACGCCGCCGGCGCCGCCCTGGTCGCGGGCTCGCGTGCGGCAGGCTCCGCCGCCCGGGACGGCGCAGTGGCGGGTGCGGGCGCGGCAGGGCTCGCGCTACAAGGGCTCTGGGCGCTGCTCGCGTACGCGGTGCGCGCCGTGATGCGGCCTCTGGTGGCGATGGTGTCGCGGCCCACCGTTGGCGTGCCGCTGGCGCTCGCCGGTGCCCTGGCCCTGGGCGCCGGTGTCGGGCGCTGGCGCGGACTAGGGATGGATCGCGAGGCGCTGCTGACGCTCGTCATCGGCGTGGTGCTGATGCTCTCTCTGTTGCCGATGCTGCCGCGCGCGACGGGCTGGAGCATCCCGCGCCTGCCGGCGCTCTCCGGCCGGGCTGCCGTGGCCGTTGGCGCCTTGCTGGTCGTGGCTGGCGGCGCCGCCTGGTTCGCGAGCGGGGCGGGCTTCGGCAGGCTCGCCGGCGTCGCCAACCTCCCGCTCGTCGGCGGTAAATCGGTGCAGGGGCGGGCCTATCCCATCGGCGCCGACACCCTGCGCGTTGGCACCACCACGGTGAAGCTGACGGGTATCGACGCGCCCGAGGCCGAGCAGCGCTGCGGAACGGCCGCCCGAGGATGGCGCTGCAGCGGTGCCGCGGAGGCGGCACTGTCGCGCCTCGTCAGCGGCCGCAATGTCGCCTGTACCTTGGCCTCCAGCACCAGCGGTGATGCCGGCTACGTGCCCGGCCAATGCGCCGCCGGCGACAAGGATATCGGCGCCGAGCTGGTGCGTCAGGGCTATGTGTTCGCCGGCGGCGGCTTCCTGGCGCGCTACGCTAGCCAGGAACGCGAAGCGCGCGCCGCCAAGGCTGGCCTGTGGGCCGGCGATGTCGAGCGTCCTGCCGCCTACCGCGCCAAGCTATGGGAGGAGGCCAAACGGCGCGCCCCAGAGGGCTGTCCCATCAAGGGGCAGATCGCCGGGGCGGCGCGCACCTATGTCCTGCCGTGGTCTCCCGAGTACGACCGCGCCCGCGTGCAGAAGGCCCGTGGCGAGCGCTGGTTCTGCTCTGAGGAGGAGGCGGTGTCGGCGGGTTTCAAGGCCGCCCAGCGCGGATAGCTCTAGCGGCATGGCAACAGCGCTCTACTGCGCCGGGGGCGGGGGCACGTTCCTGGGCGGCTTGGCGAACAGGCCAACGGTAATCGTGCGCGCGATGTATTGGGCCATGCAGTTGTAGCCGACCTCGGTTAGCCCGAAATCCTGTGGCTCGAGCTGCCCGCCGACCTGCATCGTGCGGGCCAATACCTCCATTGCCTCGTAGCGTCCGATGCGCAACACGTTCTCCGAGCTCGCGACCTTGCGCAGACTGGCGCGGATGGCCTGATAGTGCTCGTCCTGGGCCAGCTTCTTCATGTAGTGCAGGCCGACCAGGATCACATCGATCTTGTGCACCTTGAGCCAGCGCACGGCGTTGCTGACGGCGAGCTGGAAGTCCTCGACGGGCACGTGGGCAAATGCGTCGTTGGTGCCCACCTGCCAGAGCACGATGTCGGGATGATTGAGCGCCACCTCGATCTTGAGCCGCTCGCCCGCAGCCTCGGCGAGTTCGCCCGAGAAGCCGCGATTGATGATCTCGACGTCGAGGCCCTTGATGGTCCGCTCCAGGATGCGTTCGAGCAGCGGCGGAGACCCACCGCGTCCCATGCCGAGAACCGCTGTCGACGACGCCCCGATCGCCAGAATCTTGATCTTCTTGCGCTGCTGAAGGGCGACCGTGCTGTTGGGCAGGGGCGCGTCGCTCGCGCGGGCCTCGCCGCACTCCTTGGCGATCGGCGGCAGCTCCGGCGGCGGCAATGTCTGCGCCAGTACCGCGCTCACCATTGCCAGCGCGCCAGCCGCCGCGACGACGGCGCCAATGCCGGTGCCTATTGTCGTTCTCGCCATTCCGACAACCATGCGGTCAGCCACAACAAGCCGATCCCAACCATTACTATGATGGTATCAACTGCAACAGAGCCCGCGTAGAGGAAACGAACGATTTGCCCGCTGAGGCTTAGCAGCGATCCCACGCAAAATACGTTGAGCGAGTTGCGTCCGAGAATGGACATCGGCTCCGCTAACCATGGCACGAGGCGCAAAATCAGCGGGAAGGCGGCGGAAAAAACGGCGGCCAGGGCCAGGAACTGCAGCAGCCGCATGGGGGTCAGAAAGCTCTTGCCATTGAGAAAAAGCAGGCGCGGCTCGGGTAGCCTGGTCGGATCGGGAAACCAGTTGAACAGCACCAGCACGGCCGCGATGAAAACGATAGGCGCCGCAACATAGCGGATCGGCGTGATGTTGCGCCGCACAACAGCGCCGAGCCCTTGGTCGCGCGAGAGGGCGAAGCCGAGCACGAAGATCGCCTGCCAGGTGAAAGGATTGAAGAACCACTGCCCCTCAACCGGCCACGTCGGAGCCGTGAACGGCACGACAAGCGAGGCGAAGTAGAGTGCGAGCGACAATGGCACGAGCAGGGGGCGCGCCAATCGATCGATCACGGCGAACGCCGGCGCCACCAGCATCAGCACCACGTAAAGCGGGAGGATGTCGAAGTAGCCGAGCTGATGCGTGAGCAGCACGATGCCCATCTGCACGTGCTGCGGGTCGTGGAAGAAGGCCGACGCGTTGTGCCAGTCGAGGATGAGAGGATTGTCCAGGAAATATGCGGTCGCGGCCAGCAGGGCCAGCGCCAGGCTGCTGATCAGGATATGCGCCGCGTAGAGCTGAACCGCACGCCCGCCGAGCCTGAACCCTAGGCCGGACAGGCTTCTTTGCGCATCGCTGCTGCCGACCAGCAGGCCGAGCGACCAACCCGCCAGGAATACGAACAGCTCTGCAGAATCCGAGATCGACAGGTTCCGGTGCGTCAGGCGCTCATAGGAGATGCCGGGAACGTGGTTGATGAAAATCGAAACCAGGGCAAAGCCCCGCCAGAAGTCGATGGCATTCGGCTTACGAGGCATGGAAACCTCTAAGCTGGCGTGACAGTGGGCAGACCACGTAACGGTTTCTCTGCAGCCGAGGCGTCAATGCTAGCGGCGCATGGTGGCAATGGGTTGGCGCAACGACCGCAAGCCGCGGTCACGTGGCATTTCAGGCTGCATCGACAAAGGTCTGGATCAGGGCGTTGGCAATGGCCTGCTTGCCCGGCACGTTCAGTCCATCGGGGTGCTTGCGCTCGAGCATCAGCCGCACGTCGGCACGCGAGAACCAGCGGGCCTCGGCGATCTCCCCGCTGTCGATGGTGATGCCGCTCGACAAGGCGCGGGCCATGCAGCCGAGCATCAGCGAATGGGGGAACGGCCAGGGCTGGCTCGAGTGGTACTTGACCTCGCCCACCTTGATATTGGTTTCCTCCAGCACCTCGCGGCGCACGGCATGCTCGATGTCCTCCCCGGGCTCGATGAAGCCCGCCAGCGTCGAGTACATCTTCTCGGCAAAGCGGTGCTCGTGCGCCAGCAGGCAGCGGTCGTCGTCGGTCACCAGCATGATGACCACCGGATCGGTGCGCGGGAACCATTCGAGCCCGCACGCCCAGCACTTGCGCCGCCAGCCGCCGTCCTTGACGAGCGTGGTGCCGCCGCAGTGGCCGCAGCACTTGGCGTTCTCGTGCCACTGCGCCAGGGCCCGTGCCTGGCCGCACAGCGACAGCTCCTCGGGCGACATGATGCCCTGCATGGCGAGCGATCTGAGATCGACGATGGGCCGCAGCTTCTCGATGGCGCCCGGCACGTGGCGCGTGCGATGCTCGGTCACCGCCACCGCAAAATGGCCGTTGTCCGCCTTGTCGACGCCCAGGAACAGCGCTTCCGACGTGGGCAGGCCGAACTGCGCCAGCTCTTCGCCCGAAAACCAAGCCAGCCTGGCGGTCGTCCGCTCGGGATTGGAGCGGATTACCGGCTTCAGGTCGGCCAGGATCAGGTAGCGCGCGCCGGGCGCTTCCTGCTTGGATTTCAAGAACCCAGCATCGCTCCGCTTCGGCCCCAGCCGATCAAGCATGAGCGTTGCACCGACAGTAGGCATCCACGTGCTCCCCTACTTGCGGGCGGAGATCAGCACAGGGTGAGGAGGCGCGCAATGCATTCCGTGTGCACGTGCCAAACAAAACGACATGGGTTGATATCTCGGGTCCGTTTGTAGGATAGTCCGCCCGGGAGGTTGGCGGCGGACGTGTCCCTCGCCAACCGGGTCAGGTCCGGAAGGAAGCAGCCCTAACGAGCCAGATGCGGGTCGTTGTCCAGCCTCCCACTCAGTCGTCATGCCCGCGGAGGCGGGCATCCAGATCACGTCGCCGCCCGGGTGTGCTAGGCGTTTTGCGCCCACCCTGGCAATGAAGGTGCTCTGCATTTCCGAGCCCCGTGAAGCCCGGTGACTTGGGTCCCCGCCTCCGCGGGGATGACGTTGGAGCGCGCAGCAGCCCGGCATGGCCAAGAAGAAACCAGCAGCCGACAAAGCAAACGCAGACAGCGGCGCGGGGCCCGAGAAGGCCGCCCCCTACGTCGTGCTGGCCCGCAAGTATCGTCCGGCTACCTTCGACGACCTGATCGGGCAGCAGGCGATGGTGACGACGTTGAGGAATGCGTTCGCCACCGATCGCATTGCGCAGGGCTACATGCTGACCGGCGTACGGGGCGTCGGCAAGACCACCACGGCACGCATCCTCTCGCGCGCGCTCAACTACGAGCGCGAGGGCGTGGACAAGCCGACCTTCGACATGCCCGAGTTCGGCCGCCACTGCGCCGAGATCATGGAGGGCCGCCATCCCGACGTGCTGGAGATGGATGCGGCCTCCAACACCGGCGTCGACAATATGCGCGAGATCATCGAGAGCGCGCGCTATCGGCCCCTGGTCGCGCGCTACAAGGTGTACCTGATCGACGAGGTGCACATGCTCTCCAAGGGTGCTTTCAACGCGCTGCTCAAGACGCTGGAGGAGCCGCCCGAGCACGTGAAGTTCATCTTCGCCACCACCGAGGTGCGCAAGGTGCCGGTGACGGTACTGTCGCGCTGCCAGCGCTTCGATCTGCGCCGCGTCGAGGTGCCGGTGCTGGCCGAGCATTTCCGCAAAATCGTCGGCAAGGAAGGCGGCACGGCCGAGGACGATGCCCTGCTGCTGATCGCGCGCGCCGCCGAAGGCTCGGTGCGCGACGGACTCTCCCTGCTCGATCAGGCGCTCGCCATGGGCTCCGGCAAGGTCGCCGCCGCGCCCGTCCGCGCCATGCTGGGCCTCGCCGATCGCGGCCGCATCTTCGACCTCCTCGAGGTTCTATTCGGCGGCAACGCCGGCGACGCCTTGCGCCAATTTGGCGGCCTGCACAAGGACGGCGCCGAGCCGCAGCAGGTGCTGGCAGACCTCGCCGAGTGCGTCCACGCCGTAACGCGCACCAAGACGCTGGGGGCCGATGCTGCCGGTGATGGGCTGCCGAGCGAGGAGCGCCGTCGCGCGGCCGAGCTGGGCGGCCGGCTGTCGATGGCGATCCTGTCGCGCGCCTGGCAGATGCTGCTCAAGGGACTGGAGGAAGCTGCCAACGCGCCCGACCAGACCGCCGCTGCGGAGATGGTGCTGATCCGCCTCGCCTACACCGCGGACCTGCCTCCGCCCGAGGAGATAATCAAGGCGCTGGGCGGTGATGCTGTCGGTTCGCGCAGCGGCAAGGCAGCCACGCCGTCCGAAAGCCGCGTCCCTTCGACGGCGCCGGCGAACCTGGCCGACGCCGACACCGGCGACGACAGCTCCCCCGACGATGCCGAGGCCCCGCTCGACTATGCGCCCGCCTCGCTGCCGGTCGTGCGCTCGTTCCCGCAGGTCGTCGAGCTGGCGGGCAAGCACCGCGAGGCGAAGCTCAAGGTGCATCTCGAGGAGCATGTGAGCCTCGTCAATTTCGATCCCGCAGGCAGCATCGAATTGCATCTGCTGCCCGGGGCGCCGAAGGAGCTGGCCAACGAGCTGCGAGAGAAGCTGAACGCCTGGACCGGCAGTCGCTGGATGGTGGCGCTCAGTAACAAGCCGGGCGAAGCGCCGCTGGGAGAGGTCGAGCGCGCGCGCAAGGCAGCGGAGATCAGCGCCTTGAAGGAGCATCCGGCCGTTGCGGCCGTGCTGAAACAGTTCCCGGACGCGGAGATCACGCGCGTCGAGCAACTGCCGGCTTCCAAGACCGACGACACCGGAACAGGGTGAGGTGAGGTTTCGACACGATCCTCACCACTCGCCCTCTCACCACTCACCTCTTAGGAGCGGCTATGAAAGACATCATGAAACTGATGAAGCAGGCCGGCGAGATCCAAGGCCGCATGCAGAAGCTGCAGGAGGATCTGGCCGCTCTCGAGGTGGAGGGCCAGTCGGGCGGCGGCCTCGTCAAGGTCAAGCTCAACGGCAAAATGGAGGCGCGCGGCATCGCCATCGACCGCAGCCTCATCAAGCCCGAGGAAGGCGAGATGCTGGAGGATCTGATCCTCGCCGCCTTCCAGGACGCCAAAGCTAAGGCCGAGACGGCCGTGCAGGCGAAGATGCAGGAGGTAACCGGCGGGCTGCAATTGCCGCCGGGCCTCAAGCTGTTCTAGTGGGTCTCCCTCTCCCCGTCCTTACGGGGAGAGGGTTGGGGTGAGGGGCCGAAACTTGCTCCGGCGTCGGCGTTAGTGGCTGCCCCTCACCCTAGCCCTCTCCCCACGGAAGAGTGGGGAGAGGGAACAGGATGCAGTTGATGGCAAAGCAAACCGCAGGCCCGGAGATCGAGCGGCTGATCGCGCTGCTGGCGCGGCTGCCGGGGCTCGGCCACCGCTCGGCGCGCAAGGCGGCGCTGACGCTGCTCAAGAAGCGCACCGACCTGCTCGAGCCGTTGGCAGCAGCGATGGCCGAGGCGGCCGTCAAGATCGTCGCCTGCACCAACTGCGGCAATATCGATACCGTCAGCCCGTGCAGCATCTGCCGCGACCCACAGCGCGACCAGGCGCTGATCGTGGTGGTGGAGGAGATCGGCGATCTGTGGGCGCTGGAGCGAGCCGGCGTGGTGAACGGCCTCTATCATGTCCTGGGCGGGCATCTGTCGCCGCTCGACGGGGTGGGGCCGGGTGAGCTCAACATCGGCAAGCTGATCGAGCGCACTGTTCCGCCGGTGAAAGAGGTGCTGCTCGCCCTCAACGCCACGGTGGAGGGCCAATCGACCGCCCACTACCTCACCGAGCAACTGCAGGGCCACGGCGTGACCGTGACGCGGCTGGCGCAGGGCGTGCCGATCGGCGGCGAGCTCGACTATCTCGATGAAGGCACGCTGGCCGCCGCCATCAAGAGCCGGCGCACGCTGTGAGCGTCCTGGTGTAACATCTGCACCCGCAGTGCTGTTGTCGCAGCGTGGGAGGGAGGACGTGGCACCACGTTTGGGATACCTGCTGCCGACCCGCGAGCAGATCATGGCCGGGCAGCCGCAGGCCAGCACGCTTCTGGCCCTGGCGGAGCGGGCGGAGAACCTGGGCTTCGACTCCATCTGGGCCGGCGACTCCCTGCTGGCACGGCCGCGCCACGAGCCGCTGACCCTGCTGGCGGCTGTCGCCGCGCGCGTGCGTCGCGCCGAGCTCGGCACCGCCGTACTGCTGCCGGCGCTGCGCAATCCGGTAGTGATGGCACATCAGGTCGCAACGCTCGACCAGATCGCCGAGGGGCGGCTGATCCTGGGCGTCGGCATCGCCGCCGACCTGCCGAACATCCGCGCCGAATTCGCGGCGGCCGGCGTGCCGTTCGAGAAGCGCGTCGGGCGCCTGCTCGAGGGCCTGCGACTGTGCCGCGCGCTGTGGAGCGGCAAGCCGGTCGACTGGGACGGCCTATGGAAGGTCGAAGGCGCGGTCCTGGGGCCGATGCCGCACCGGCCGGGCGGGCCGCCGCTGTGGATCGGCGGCACGCATCCGGCAAGCCTCGAGCGCGCGGGCAAATACTTCGACGGCTGGCTGCCGATCACGCCCGATCCTGCACGCTGGGCCGAGCAGTGGGCCCAAGTCCGCGCGGCAGCCTCCAGCGCCGGGCGCGATGCCAACGCGCTCGTAGGCGCCATGTATCTGACGATCGCCATCGACGAGGACCTGAGCCGCGCCAATGAGCGCCTCAATGCCTACCTCGAGCGCTACTACGACCGGCCCGCGGCTGCGATGCGCAGCTATCAGGCCTGCTACGCAGGCAGTGCGGCGGGCCTCGGCGAATGGCTCGCGGGCTATGCCGGAGCGGGCGCCAGCCACCTAGTGCTGCGCTTTGCCGGCGACCACGAGCGGCACATGGAAACGGTGGCCGGGCTCAGGCCGCAATTTGGATAAGCCCGCCCATCAGGCCGGCGCGCATACCATGCCCCAAACCGTAGCTGCCATCGATCGCGTGCTCACGCACGGCAGCAGTTTCCCCTCGGTCGTAACGACCACCTCGGGGCGCCGATACGTCCTCAAACTCGCGGGCGCCGGGCCTGGCAGGCGGGCGCTGGCGATGGAATTCGTCGGCCTGAAGCTGGCGGGCCATCTGGGGCTGCGCGTACCGGAGCCGGAGCTGCTCGATCTGCCGCGCGATCTGCCCTGGCAGGCCGGCACCGACGAGTTCTACGAGGCCGTGCAGCGCAGCGCCGGTCCCAACCTCGGCATTGCCTTCATCGCGGGCGCCGAGAATGTGACCGGGCGCGAGCTGGGCTCGCTGCCGGGAGATTTCTTGCACACGTTGGCCGCCGTCGATGCGCTGCTGCAGAACATGGATCGCACGGCGTCCAATCCGAACATCCTGCGCGAGCGCGCCGGAACGCTGTGGGCCATCGACTTCGGCGCTTGCCTGCTGATCGATCGCCTCGCCCGCGGAGCCCTCGAGCCCCGGCTCGATCTCCCGGCCAACCATTTCCTCGCGCACAGCGACACCCACATACGCGCAGCACGCCGCGCCGCCCTAGTGATCGACGTAGAGCAAATACGAGCCGCCATCGAGGGGCTGCCGGAAGCCTGGCTCGCGGACCTGGAGATTGAGCGGCAAGAACTCGCGCGCCGCTTCACGACGCACGTCGAAGCCGTGCGCGTACGGCCGTGACCAGCTTTCGCCGGTTCAGCCTCTCGCCCGCCGCAGCATCGGCACGATCGGCGGGCATTGGCCGACCCTGATCTCGCCGATGGCCTCGAAGCCATGCCGCTCGTATAGCGGCTGGCTGCGCGGGCTCGTCGATTCCAGATAGGCCGGGAGACCAGCCGCGTCGCACACCGAAAGCGCGTACCGCAGCAGCACCGCACCGAGGCCTTGGCCCTGCCTGGCAGGCTCAACGGCAATGAACGGCAAATACCAGTGGGGCTCCTGAGGGTGGTAGCCGCCCATCTGCTCGATTACGGCGGCAACGTCCGCTTGCTTCTCGGGTGCGATGTGCTCCTCGACGAGCTTCGCTTGCAAGGCTTCGTCGGACGCGGCACCCGGAGCCAGCCACAGCGACACTGCCGCATAGTCGGGCGTGACGAAGGCCGTGCCCTGCTCCACAGCGGGGCCGCCAAGGCCGCAAATGAAAGTGGGGAAGTGCTGCACGTAGGCCTCCGCCTCCGGAAACAGCCAGCGGCTCGGGGGATCGGCCGCGAACGCCAGCGTCACCGCGCTCAGCACGCGCGGTAGTTTGCCGGGGTCGGCGACGACGACCTCCGCGGTCGCAGCCCTGCCTGCCGAAACGTCCAACATTTGTTTCATGCCTCGAATGCACTTCCCGGCCTTGCCCTTCGGGCGGCCGCGACCGCAAATGGGGGCGCCCTGCCTGGATCTGAAGCTGTTCTCACCGACGCGTGATGAACTGTGACCGGCGAGCGCAGAACGCCCGCAGCCTTCGGCGGTCGAAGAGCATTCACGACGGTAAGAAAGACATGGGGGAAATTCGGTGGGAGCGCTCGACAGCAAAGTCGCCTGGGTGACGGGCGCTGGCACGGGGATCGGCGAGGCGGCGGCCATCGCCCTGGCGCGCGAGGGCGCAGCGGTGGTGCTCACCGGCCGGCGCAGGGAGCCGCTGCAGGCGGTGGCGGACAACATCGGTAAGGCCGGCGGCAAAGCCAGCGTTCAGGCGGCCGATCTGACTGTGGCAGCCGCCGTTCAAAAAGTGGCCGACGCCATCAAGGCCGAGCACGGCCGCCTCGACATCGTCGTCAACAACGCCGGCATGAACGTGACGGACCGCGCTTGGAGCAAAGTTACGCCGCAGGGCGCCGCCGCTGTCATCGAAGGCAACCTGACGAGCGCGTTCTACGTGGTGCAGGCGGCGCTGCCCATCATGCGCGCGCAGAAGGACGGCGTGTTCATCCACACCTCCTCGTGGGCGGGGCGCTTCATCGGGCCCGTCTCGGGCCCTGCCTATACGGCGGCAAAGCACGGCATGGTGGCCATGAGCCACACCATCAACCTCGAGGAATGCCGCAACGGCGTCCGCAGCTGCGTGCTGTGCCCCAACGAGGTGGCAACGCCGATCCTGGTCAACCGGCCGATCCCCGAGACGCCGGAGACGATGGCGCGCATGATGCTGCCGGAGGACTTGGGCCGCGTCATCGCTTTCGTGGCCGCACAGCCGCCGCACCTGTGCATCAACGAGATCGTGCTGAGCCCGACCCACAACCGCGGCTACATCTCGACCATGCAGGCGCGCGAGGCCGCTTTGGCGGCGGCAAACAAGTAGAGAGCCCTGCGCAACCAGCCCTCAGAATCCTTGATGGGTGAAACACGATGCGAGGCAGCTCCATTTGCGTCATCCCCGCGCCGCTCGGGCGCGGAGCGCACGAGCTGGAATAGGCGGGGATCCAGGTCACCGGACCCAAGGGGAACAGCTAAAGGCCCCGCTGCTCGGACATCCCACTGCAAGACACCCTCCGCTCGCGGCACGGTGGTCTGGGTTCCCGCCTCCGCGGGAATGACGCCAGTTGGGGGTTCGCCGCTCCCCAATCGCGCCGGCAAGTGCAGCATCCCGTGCACGACGGCTGAGCGATCAGATCGTAGGCCTGGTACACCTGCAGGCGCGTCAGCTTCGGCGGATGGCGAAGCTGCTGGCGTATTCCTCGGGCTTGGCCGGATCGAACGGCTTGCCCATGACGGTGAACCCCTTCGATGTGGAGGCCGGCGCCGCCATCCCCGCCTCCCTCATCAGGCGGGCCGCGTCGGTCGCCAGGAACACCTGGCGCGCCACCGCCTGGTAGTCGACATCGGCTTTGAGCTGCCCCCAGCGCTTCATCTGCGTCATCATCCAGATGGCGAAGCTCTCCCAGGGGAACGGGTCGAAATCGACGCGCTTGGGGTCGGTCTTCACGTTGCCGAGGCCGTCGGCGTAGGTGCCGGTCAGCACCTGCTCCAGCACGGTCAGCGGCGCGTTGAGGTAGTTGGCCGGCGCGATCGCCTCCGCGATCTGCTTGCGGTTCTCCGACTTCGAGGCGAATGCCGTCGCCTCGATGATCGACTTGAGCAATGCCCCGTAGGTATTGGGCATGGTCGAGATGAACTCGCGGCTCACCGCGAAGGCGCAGCAGGGATGCCCGTCCCAGATCTCCTTCGACAGGATGTGCAGAAAGCCCACGCCGTCGTAGATCGCGCGCTGGCAGATGTTGTCGGGCGCCAGGAAGCCGTCGACGTTGTCGGCGCGCAGGTTGGCGACCATCTCCGGCGGCGGCACCACGCGCAGCTGCACGTCGGCGTCAGGATCGAGCCCCGCTTCCGCCAGGTAGTAGCGCAGCAGGTAGTTGTGCATCGAATGTTCGAAGGGGATCGCGAACTTGAACCCCTTCCACTCCTTCACATCGCGCCGCTCCTTGTGCTTGATGGAGAGGCAGATGCCCTGCCCGTTGATGTTCTCGATCGCCGGCGTGGTGAAAGCCTGCGGCTGCGAGCCGAGCCCCAGGGTCAGCGCCAGCGGCATCGGCGAGAGCATGTGGGCTGCGTCGTATTCCTTGTTGACGGTCTTGTCGCGGATGACCGCCCAGCCCGCCGTCTTCACCACCTCCACGTTGAGGCCCTGCTTGGAATAGAACCCCATCGGCGCCGCCATGATGATGGGCGTGGCGCAGGTGATGGGGATGAACCCGACCTTGAGGTCTTTCTTCTCGATGGCGCCCGCGCCTTGTGCGAAGGCATCGGTGACAAAACCGACCGGAAGCGCGGCTGAGATCGCTGCCGCCGCGGTCCCGGCACCCACCGCCTTCACGAAGGCGCGCCGCGTCGGCGCGTGCGGGACGAGCGCCCGCAGCAACCCTGTCTCCACTCGCTGATGCAGGCGCGCCTCGTCCTGCGTCAGGCCCGCCGGCGCGCCTGAGAGCTCATGCTCGAGTTCGTCTGCGTGCTGGCCGCAACTGCAGCCTTGCCCATGCGTGCCGGTAGGCTCATCGGTTCCTGACATTTGTCACCACACCTGTATTTGGATTGCGGATGCGCGGCTGCTCACTGTGTGCACTCGCGGTCATCCCGGCGCTTGTCGCCGGGACCATCGTGCAGCTAGCTGCGGAGTTCGTGGGTGGCTGGACCGGGGACAAGCCCCGGTATGACAACCTAGTAAGGTCGGCCTTCCTCGATCGGCAGCGATGGATCGCGCGACCACTCGTTCCACGAGCCGAAGTACATGCGCACGTCCTTCACGCCGGCTTCCTTCAGGGCGAGATAGGTGTTGGACGCCCGCGCACCCTTGAAGCAGTAGAGGTAGACCGGGGTGTCTTCCTTGACGCCGACCGTGGCGCACTCGGCTAGGATCTCCTCCGGCGCCTTCAGACGCGGGCCCTCGGCAGTCGGCTTCATCATGCGATACCACTCGAGCCACCGCGCGCCAGGAATGCGGCCCTTGCGCGGGCAGAAGTCCTTGCCATAGGGCGATGAGCTGGTGCCGACCCACTCGTCCACGTCGCGCACGTCGAGCTTGATGATGTTGGGATCATTGAGCGCGGCGAGCATGGTCTTGGCGTCGATCATGATGTCGCCGGCCTTGCCATCGACCGGAAACGTCTTCATCACCGGCGTCTTCACCGCCGTCGTCACCGGCCGTCCCTCGGCCGTCCACGCGGTGATGCCGCCGTGCAGCACCTTGACCTTCGGGTAGCCCAGGAACGACAGCATGAAGTAGCCGCGGCAGGACTGGCCGAAGCCCGTGTTCATCGACTGCTCGTAGACGACCGCGGTTTCCTTGCCGGACAGGCCCGCCGCCCCGAACGCGTCGGCGAACTTGCCCTTCAGCGCCGCCATGCCCTCGGGCGTCGACGTCGCGAGATACGTGAAGATGTCGTGCACATTGACAGCCTCGGGGATATGCCCGGCCGCGTAGCTCTTGGGGTCGCGGGTGTCGATCAGCACCACGGGCTCGCTCGCCATCAATGCGGAGAGCTGCTCCGGAGTAATCAGTACTTGGGACGCCATGACGATGTCTCCTGTCAAAGGTTGCCGCAGGGCACTCGCCTGTCGCTTCCTCCCGTTGTCAGCGGCTCATCTCCGCCAACATTTTTTTCAACTGCTTGGTGGCCGGTGTGACGATCGCCACGAAATAGGCTTCGCGCAGCCGGCGCTGCACGCGGCTTGCCGAGACGTAGCCGCGGGCACCGGAATGCAGCATGGCCGCGTGCGCCGCGCGCACGGCGCTCTCGCCGACGAGGAGGCGCAAGGTGATCACGCGGCGCCAGTATTCCGGTGAGGGGTCGTAGGGCGTCGCCGCCAGGGCAGCCCCCTCGGCCTCGATCGAGGTGAGGGTCTCGGCGATGTCGCCCGCCTGGTCGTCGAGGAACACGTTGATGTGGCCGAGCGTCGGCTGCAGCCGCTCGATCAGCTCGATGCAATCGCGCATCAGGCCGATGCCCATGCCCGCCTGCAGCAGGATGAACCCGGCGCGGATCTTCTTGAGATAGGCATCAACGGGATCGGCGAGAATTTGCGCATCCGGCACGAAGGCATCGCGGAACTGGGCCGAGTAGGTGGCGGTGCCGTCGAGTGCCAGGAAGCCGGCGCAGGGATGAATGGTCACGCCCTCGGCTGCGCAGTCGGCGATGAACATCACTCGCCGCGTCGGTTCGCCATCCACCTCGAATACCGTGCCGAAGATGTGGTCGGGTCCCAGGTTCGACACCCACGGCAGCACGCCGTGCACGGTGTAGCCGCCGGCGACGCGCTTGCCCTTGAGCCGCATGCGCTCGATGCCGAAGAAGGTCTTCATCGGGTTGGACAGCCCGGTGCCGCCGAGCAAGCTGCCGTCCATTACCTTGGGCAGGTAGAGGGCGCGCACGGCCGCGTTGTCGGAGTTGGCGAGATACCAGGCGAGCGTCGCCTGGCACCACATCATGAAGCCGGTCGACAGGCAGGATTCGGAGGCGATCGCCGACGCCTCGATGGCGGTCGCCAGGTTCGGCGCGGCTGATGCTCCCGGAACGGGCAGGTGCGTGCGATATGCGCCGGCCGCTCCCAGCGCGCGCAAAACAGCGCCTGGATAGAGCCCTTTCTCGTCGATGTCGGTGACGATGGGCGCAAGATCCTTGCGCACCACGTCACGCACGCCCTGCAGTACGCTCGTCTCCTCGCGCGCCTCCGGGGCAGCAATCGCGACCATCGAAGCCGAAGCGCCCATCGCAAAGACTCCTCCGCGCAATCAGGCTCTGAAAGCCCGATGCCACCATGTCTCCGAGCGATCTCACGCCGGCTGCACCGCGAGGTTCACGGGGCGGGTGAAGGTGTTGGCGACCGGCGACCACTTGGTCACGTGCGCGATGAGCGCATCGACCTCCGACTTGGGCGCGTCGCAATCGAGCGTGACGCGCACGCGCACGTCGGTGAAGCCGACCGGTTTCTCGCTGACATCGCCGGTGCCCCACACCGCGGTGATGTTGAGGTCGCCCTCCAGCTCCAGCTCGAGCTTCTTGACCTTCCAGCCGCGATGCACCGCGTTGGCGTGCAGCCCAACGGCCAGGCACGAGCCGAGCGCAGCAAGCGAGGCTTCCGACGGGTTGGGCGCGGTGTCGTCGCCCAGCAGGCCCGGCGGCTCGTCGACGATGTAGGGTTCGAGGTTGCGGATGTAGTTGAGGTGGCGGAACCTGCCCTCCGCGACGGTGCGGCACTTCAAGGTACGGACAGCCTTGGGATTGGCCTTGGCCGTCTCGATCAGCTTCTCCAGGCCGACCTTGTCGATGGGCGCCAACCCCTCCTCCGGCGCCAGGCATCCGGTGAGGACGATAGTCTGCGCGTTCTGCGACATTGTTCGCTCCTTGGCTACCTACCGGTCTGTTTCCTCCTGTGCTAAAGCAACCCGTATGCCAAGTTCGAAAGCCAAGAGAATGGGGTATCGGCACTTCGGCCAGCCAGGACAGGAAGGCGACTCTTGAGGCAGTCTGCTTCGTTCGATGCCCGCTACACGACCAGACCAATGACGGCGGCTCCCTTGCCAAAGCCCACCGGAGCGCTTAGCGAAAACGCATGAGCGAAAATCCGGCATCCGGCGAGATAGCGAGCGCCAGCGAGGCGCCGGCGGCCGTGGCTTCGCTCGGCGAGCCGCACACGGCATCACCGCGCGACCGCCTGCTGGATGCCGCCAAGCAGCTCTTCTGTCTGCACGGCATCAACGCGACGGGCGTCGACGCCATCGTCGCCAAGGCCGGCACGGCCAAGACCACCCTCTACAAGATCTTCGGCTCCAAGCAGCAGCTGGTGGAAGCCTTCCTCGATCGCGAGGGCGAGCGCTGGCGCACTTGGTTCTTTGCTTCGGTCGACGCCCTGCCCGGCGAAGCCTCCGATCGTCTCGTCGGCGTGTTCGATGTTCTGCAGACGTGGTTCGCCGACGACGACTTCGCCGGCTGCCCGTTCATCAATGCCGTGGGCGAGCACGACAAGTCGGATGATCGCCTGCGCGCGCTGGCACTGGCGCACAAGTCGGCGGTGGATGCCTATCTCGGCCAGATCGCGCGCGAAGCGGATGTTCGCGATCCCGCCACTGTCATCAACGAGCTCGGCATTCTGATCGACGGCGCCATCGTCGCCGCCATGATCTCGCGCCGCCCCGATGTTGCCGTTGCCGCGAAGCGGGCGTTCGCGGCCGTGATGCGCGAGCATCAGAGCGGTTCGGCACTGGCATAGCGCCATTTGCTGCGTTGTCTGAAAGACACCCGCGACGCACGGTAGTCGTCATCGGTGGTCCCGCCATCACCTTTCCCAAATCGTGCTTTGACTTCGCCGAAATCTTGGGCTATCAGCCGCGCCCCTGCCGAACGCTCCATGTCCGGGTTCTCGGAATCCTGGCTGGCGCGCGCCGCTCTGCGGTGGTGTGTTCCGCGTTCGATAGGTTCGGGGTCCTTCGGGACTCCTCCATACGACTAGCTCAACTGGGTAGAGCATCAGACTTCAACTCTGAGGGTCGTGGGTTCGAATCCCACGTCGTAGCCAATGTTCGCTAGTACCGAACACTCGCCTGATAAGCGAGCCAAGCAATGGGGAAGCCGGCTGCTTCCCAGCTCATTCTGCTGACAATCGAGGCTCCGGCCGAGATTGCGGCCGGATAGGCAAACGTCGCGGCGCTCTGCGCCGGCGCGGATACCGCCTTTGGCCCCGGGCCCGAGGCCTGGCACCGGCGTGCCTGCATCCTCGGATGTGGCACGGCCGCAGCCGGGCGCGGACGGTGCGGAGCCGCGGGCTCAAGCGCCGGCCCGTGGCCTCGGCGTGGGACATGCGGCCGGCTGACCTGCTGAGATTCCCTCTCCCCACTCTTCCGTGGGGAGAGGGTTAGGGTGAGGGGCAGACATAGACTCCTACGATGGAGCGTGCGGCCGCCCCTCACCCCGGCCCTCTCCCCGTAAGAACGGGGAGAGGGGGAGATAACAAGAAACAGATTGGAGACGTGTCGTGCTGTTCAAGTTCAAGATTGTCGTGAAGGACGACGAGCGTGCGTTCCTGACGCGCGACGGCCGCCTCGTGCGCGTGCTCGAGCCGGGCCGCTTCGTGGCGCTCGACTTCGGCCGCCACCTGGCGGCGGAGGTGGTGAAGGTCGTGCGTGCGGAGGTTCCGGCGGAGAAGGCGCTGCGGATCGCCAAGACGCACCCGGCAATCGCCGCGGAGCACTTCGAGATCGTGCAGGCGGGTCCGACCGAGGTCGCGATCGTCTCGCTCGACGGCGAGCCGAAGCACCTTGTGCTGCCGAACACGACGCGGGCGTTCTGGAAGACGCTCACGCGCGTAGAAGTCGAGCGCATCGATGCCGAGACCGAGGTGCGCGTCGCCAAGCGGCACCTGGACAAGCTCGACCCGGCGCGCTCGCCGATGGTGGTGCACGCCCAGGTCGAGGCACACGAGGCGGGCCTGCTGTTCATCGACGGCAAGCTTACCGAGCGCCTGGCCGCAGGCCGCCACGCATTCTGGGCGGTGGGCCGCACCGTGAAGATCGCCAAGGTCGACACGCGCCCCGTCCCGCTCGAGGTGACGGCGCAGGAGATCCTGACGAAGGACCGCGTCGGCATCCGCGTGACCTTGACGGCGTTCACCCGCGTGGTGGACCCGGAGAAGGCGGCGCTGGCGGCCGGTGACGTGTCGAACACGGTCTACCGGCTGGTGCAGTTCGCCATCCGCGAGGCGGTGGCGACGCGCACGCTGGACGAGATCCTGGCGGCGCGCGACACCATCGACCGCGAGGTGCGCGAGTTCGTCACCAAGCGTGCGGCGGATCTCGGCGTGGAGATCGGCGAGATCGGCGTCAAGGATGTCATCCTGCCGGGCGACGTGCGCGAGTTGCTGAACAAGGTCGTGGAGGCGGAGCGCACGGCGAAGGCCAACCTGATCCGCCGCCAGGAGGAGACGGCGGCAACGCGCTCGCTGCTCAACACGGCACGGCTGATGGAGGACAACCCTCTGCTGCTGCGCCTGAAGGAGCTGGAGGCACTGGAGAAGCTGGTGGAGAAGGTCGGCCGCATCGACCTGCACACGGGCGGCGCGGCCGCTGGCTTCGACGCCCTGCTGCAGAACCTCTACCGCCTGCGCGGTGACGGCGATGCGGCAAAGCCGGCGGCGTGAGGCGGTCGGTGGACGGCGACGGAGAGGGGCTGCCCGCAAGGGCGGCCCCTTTTCATCATACTCGCATTACGGCTTCCCCTCGCGCACGAGGGGCACGAACCGCACGGCAATGACGCGCGTGGTGGTCGTGGTGCCGTCCTCCGCCTTCACCACCACCATCAGGTCCTGAGACAGCTCGCCGACCGGGATGACCAGCCGCCCGCCCGGCTTCAATTGGGCGACCAGCGCCGGCGGCACATGGTTGGGCGCAGCCGTGACCATGATGGCATCGTAGGGCGCATGCTCCTCCCAGCCCTGATAGCCATCCCCGATCCGGGTCGTGACGTTGGCATAGCCGAGGCGCGATAGCGTGAGCGCCGCGCTCTCGCCCAGCTGCCGCACGATCTCGATCGAGAAGACCTCGCGCACCAGCACGGCCAGCACGGCGGTCTGATAGCCCGAGCCGGTGCCGATCTCCAGCACGCGGTCGCTCTGCTTCAGCTGCAGCAGGTCCGTCATCAGCGCGACGATGAAGGGCTGCGAGATGGTCTGGCCGTGGCCGATGGGAAGCGGATGGTTGGCGTAGGCCAGAGGCGACACCTGGACAGGCACGAACGCGTGGCGCGGCACCGAGCGCATCGCCGCCAGCACCTTGGGGTCCAAGCCTTTGGAGCCCGTGCCACCGCCGGCGGATAGCGCCATCTCGTCGATCAGTTCGACCATGGCATGACGCTCGGGGGCGCGATCATCGCTGGCGCCCGCCGAGCCGGCGAGCACGCAAAGCAACAGAGCAGTGAGGGCGCCTCGTGCCAATTCCGCCACCCCTCGACGGGCCTCGCGGCCAGATGATTGCACCTTGAGCTTCTAGTCCTCCACTCCTGGCCCGATCCTACCTTATCCCCGCCCCCCTGGCCCCGTGCTAGAGTTCGCCTGACCCCGGAAACGGGGCGGCAGTTCTAGAGCTGCCGTCTCGATCAGGAGCCGGGGGCCGCAGTCCGCAAGCCTCTGCGGGCCGGCCGTGAGACCCCACGGATCGCCATGTAGGGGCCCGGATGTTGGCAGAGCAGGGCGCTCGGAGCGCCTGTGCAACGCAACTCTTGGGTCGACAAGGCGCAGGGCGCCCTGCTCCTCCCTCCATAACCCCGGGTGCATGGCACGGCGGGGCTAGAGCCATGCGCCACAGGGCGATGCTGGGTTTTTTACATGCGAGGGCAAATGCGTTCGCGCCCCTGCGGCCCGCCCAAACTACACCTTGAGCTTCTCGTCCTCCACCACCCGCTGCACGGCGGGGCGCGCGAGCATGCGGTCCTTGTGGGCGCCATAGTTCTTGAGCTCGGCCATCGGCAGCTCGCGGCGCACGCCCCACACGTAGAACGTGAAGGCGTAGGGATCGAGCACCGAGTACGCGTCGGAGAGCCACTGCCGCCCTGCCAGCATGCCGTCGACCTGCTGCAGGTAGGTGTAAAACGATTTGCGGCCCTGAGCTTGGATGTCCGGGAAGTGTTCCTTGTCGGTGGCATAGCGCTCGGGCCGCGAGATGTGCGCGTGCGCGGGATGCACCGTCGCTGCGAAGAAGCCGATGAGCGAAAGCGCCCGGGCTTCGGCGATCGGGTCCGTGGGCCACAGCTTATAGCGCTTGCCGAGGTAGGGCAGGATGGCCGTGTTCTCGGTGAGCGGGGCGCCGGCATCGATGCCGCCGAGCGCCGGCACACGCCCCAGCGGATGCACCGTCTTGAGATAGGCCTCCGTGCGCTGCTCGGCTTTGCTGAAATCGACGCGCTTCAGTTCGTACTTCTCGCCCGCCTCCTCGATCACGATATGCGGGGCCATCGAGCACGCGCCGGGCGCGTAATACAGCGTAAGCATGGGGTTCTTCCTCACCGGTTGGCAGTCGCCACCAGCTTATTCGCTGCCTTTGACCATTGCCAGATAGCGTTCGATGGCATCGGCAGCCATCGCGCCCCGCTGCATCAGCTGGTGCACACAGTTGGTGGCAACGTCGTAGGATGCGTAGCAATGGTGGGTAATGATCGCCAGGCGCTTCAGCTGCTCCGGGGTCATGGCCTCGGGATCGGCAAAATCACGCAGCGGCTGGAAGGTCGTGTCCACGACCTACCGCACTGACGCGCGCGAATAGGTGCAACACCGCCTTGCAGGCAGGTCAGCCGGCAAGGATGCGAGCGAGCGCAAACCAGCGGTTACATCGAGCGCAGACTGCCTATCGTGCGTGATCGACGCCGTTCGCCGCCTGCTGGCCGCGGCCGCTGATCCGCTGCATGCACTTCATCCAATCGTCCTGCGCCCCCAGGAAAGGCTCGTGATTGGAGATTTGCAAGTTCTGCTCCCTCGGGGCGCAGATTAGGTTGGATGCCGGGACGATCCTCTCCCAGACATTGACGGGGTTGGAATAGAAGTTGCGCGCATCGAAATACGGAAAGATCGACCACCAGGCGGTATAGCCGTAGCCGTCCAACAGTGTGCTCAGCCGCTGCGATGCCCCCGGTTCGTTGTTTTCCAGATACAAGAACGGCCGGTAGCGCTCGATCAGCGAGCGTGCGCCGTTCAGCACCTGCGGCTCCATACCCTCGGTGTCGATCTTGATCACCCGGCACGAGGGCAGGTTGAGGGAATCGAGCGTGACCAGCGGCACGCTCTCTCCGTCGTCGGAACCTCCCGCGATCGACACCGCGGAGAAATTGAAATTGGTGTCGGAGGCCGGCAGCGGCGGCAGGCGGATTTTGCCCAGCGCGTCGCCGACCGCTGCCTGATGGCAGAACACGTTTTCCAAGCCATTGAGGGCGACGTTGCCGGCGAGCATCAGGAAATTGCGGCGTTGCGGCTCGAACGCATGCACGACGCCCGCGGGCCCCACCATGTTGGCAAACGCCACCGTGTGCGTGCCGATATTGGCGCCGGCATCGACAACGATGTCGCCGGGCTTGATGAACAGCCGCAGCAATTGGATCTCGAACTCGCACCATTCGCCGTAGAGGTCGAGCCCGCGCCCGACGAACGCGTCGTTGCGGTTGTACATGAACAGGCCGTGCTTGCATCGCTTCACAGCCATGTGCCGGTGCTCGATGAGATAGGGAGATTGCATGCGTTAGCCCCCGGTCGGTCGCTGTTCGCGGACTGAAGTTGCGCTCAGGATCGACGACGCAAGGGCGACGAAGGGAATCGACCCACACAACAGCAGCATGCAGTTGCCGCGGGACGGTGACAAGGGTTCCGGCGCGGGCCCCCACAAGTCAAGCGCAGCTGGAAGGCGGCCGGACGCGCTAGACGCGCACTCAATGCTGGCGCCGCGGATGCTTTGGAGCCGACGAAGCCGGGTCGGGGCAGATCGCAATTGCCGGGCGTTGGCCACCCGCGAATACCGTGCCAGCGGGTTAATCCACTGGCAGCCCGACATAGTTCTCCGCCAGCACGGTTTGCGCGGCCCGAGAGCTTACGAGATAGGCAAGCTCGGCCGACTGGGCGCGGCGCTCGAACGGCAGCGCCTCGGGGAAGCGATGGGTCAGATTGGTCATCCACCAGGAGAATCGCTGCGCCTTCCACACGCGCGCCAGGCACCGGTCCGAATAGCCGTCCAACAAATCCGTGCGGCCCGATTTGTAGTAGGCCACCAGCGCGTGCGTCAGGAAGCGCACGTCGGAGACCGCGAGGTTCAGGCCTTTGGCGCCCGTTGGGGGCACGATGTGGGCGGCATCGCCGGCGAGGAACAGGCGGCCGTGACGCATGGGCTCGGCCACGAACGAGCGCAGCGGCGCCACGCTCATCTCCAGCCGCGGCCCGGTCACGAGGCTCGAAGCTGCGTCGGGCGGCAGGCGGCGCTTCAGCTCGCTCCAGAAGCGGTCGTCGGACCAGTCCTCGACGTCCTCGTCCGCAGGCACCTGCAGATAGTAGCGGCTGCGGGTCGGCGAGCGCATGGTGCACAGCGCAAAGCCGCGCTCGTGGTTGTTGTAGATCAGCTCGTGGTTGACGGGCGGTGTGTCAGAAAGGATGCCGAGCCAACCGAACGGGTACACCCGCTCGTAGATGCGGATCACTTCCTGCGGGATGGCCTGGCGGCTCACGCCATGAAAGCCGTCACAGCCGGCAATGAAGTCGCACTCGATCTCGTGACTGGCGCCACCCTTGTGATAGCGCAGCCGCGGCGTCTCGCCGGCGATGCCGTGGATGCTCACGTCCTCGGCCTCGTACACCACGGGCGTGCCCACGGCGGCGTGCGCGTCCATCAGATCCTTCTGGACTTCCGCCTGGCCGTAGATGGTGACGACCTTGCCCGACAGCTTGCGCAGATCGATGCGATGGCGCCGGCCGTCGAAGGCGAGTTCCACGCCGTCATGGATCAGGCGCTCGCGCGCCAGCCTTTGGCCGACGCCGGCGTCCGTCAAGGCGTCCACCGTACCCTGCTCGAGCAGGCCTGCCCGCACCCGCGCACGCAGGTATTCCGGCGTGCGGCGCTCCAATACGATCGCCTCGATGTCGGCCAGCCCCAGCAGCCGCGCCAGCAGAAGCCCGGAGGGGCCGCCGCCCACAATGCCAACTTGCGTGCGCATGCCGCTTCCCTACTCGCATGCCGCCTAAATGCCAAGGCAATCGTTCCCAAGTATCATGCCGTGCGCACAACCTTGGATCGATCATGCAGAACCCCCTGAGCGCGCTCGCCCAGGCCTGGCGCCGGCGCTGGTGGCGCCCCGACCCGGCGGCGCTGGCGGCCCACGCAGGGCTTACACCCATGGTGGTCGTGACCGGCGGCTCGGATGGCATCGGCTACGAGCTCGCCAGGCGGTTTGCGCTTGCCGGCAACGACGTGATGCTGGTGGCGCGGCGCCAGGGGCCGTTGCAGGAAGCCGCCGCACGCATCTCCGCCGAGGCCGGCGTCAGGGCAATCGCCGTCCCCGCCGATGTCACGGCCGCCGACACGATTGCGGCAATCGAGGCGTCGCTGACCCAGCACCGCGCCTACTGTGATGTGTTGGTCAATAGCGCCGGCATCGGCATTTCGGGCCCGTTCCATGCCCATCCGCCCGAGGACGTGGTGCGGCTGATCGACGTCAACGTGCGCGCGCTATCTGAGCTGACGCACCACTTCCTCCCGCCCATGCGCGTGCGCGGGCGCGGCGGCATTCTCAACCTGGCCTCGCTCGGCGCCTACACGCCCGGGCCCAACCAGGCGGCCTATTACGCCACCAAGGCCTACGTGCTCTCGCTCACCGAGGCGATTGCAGCGGAGACGGCTGGGGAAGGCGTGCGCGTGTGCGCCCTGGCGCCGGGTCCGGTCAACACCGCCTTCCATGCCCGCATGGGGGCGGAGAACGCTTTCTATCGGACCTTCGTGGTGCCGGCTTCCGCGCGGTTCGTGGCCCGCGCAGGCTATCTGGGCTTCCTGCTGGGATTGCGGGTTGTGGTGCCCGGCTTGATCAATCCGTTTCTGGCCCTGGCGATGCGCATCATGCCGCATAGAATACTCAGTCCCATCGTTGGATGGTTGCTGAAACCGCGCTAGTGTCCTGGTCGCGAAATTCGTCTCTGTTTGCAGCGAGCGCGGTACGAATTTCGCGATCTGACGGACACTAGCAAAATCACAATGCTAGTGTGATTCAGATCGAGAAGTCCGCTCCCGATCCTAGCCCAGCGCGATGTGGCGGACTTCTCGATCATCACACTAGGGGTGACCGCACGAATGCTTGACGCCCGATCTTCCGATGCCCATGGCGAGGAACGCGCGGTCGGCCAGGTGCCGAGCACCGCAAGCGCCACCCCGGGCAAGAAGCCCGTCCTGATCGTGCTGCACCAGGAGAACTCCAACCCCGGTCACGTCGGCCAGTGGTTCGTGCGCAACGGCTATCACCTCGACATCCGCAAGCCGCGCTTCGGCGAGCCGCTGCCGTCAACGCTCGCCAACCACAGCGGCGCCGTGATCTTCGGCGGCCCGATGAGTGCCAACGACAAGGACGAGTTCATTCGCAAGGAGATCGATTGGGTCGGCGTGGCGCTGAAGGAGAAGACCCCCTTCCTCGGCATCTGCCTCGGCGCCCAGATGCTGACCATCCATCTGGGCGGCAAGGTCGAGTTCCATCCTGAGGAACGAGCGGAGATCGGCTACTACCCGCTTCTCACGACGCCCGAGGGCAACCGGCTCGGCGCCTTCCCCGACCACGTCTACCAGTGGCACCGCGAGGGCTGCGAGCTGACTGCGGGCGCGCGGCTACTTGCCACATCCGACGATGCCTTTCCCAATCAGGCCTTCGTGTACGGACCTGCGGCCTTCGGCGTACAGTTTCACCCTGAGATCACCTTCGCGCAGGTGCACCGCTGGACCGGCCACAACAACACGCGCATGCAGCTGAAAGGCGCCTGTGAGCGTCAGGCGCACATCAATGGCCATATCGCGTACGGACCCAAAGTGCAGGCCTGGCTAGGCAACTTCCTCGATCGCTGGGTCAGGGCCGAGCTGCCCTAGGGGGGTATAACGCGCGCTTCATATAACCTTCACTCAAAGTTCACCCAAAGTCGCTTTGATCGGGTTGAGGAGCCGCGGATGAAGTATCGCGTACCCGGCCCTCATGGCACGGCCGGGTGCATGTCACCCTGGCCGTGCCGACCATCTCCCCGCACAGCGACCTCACTCAGGCCGAAGCAAACAGCCGCTGCACCAGCCGCCGCGCCAGCACCCCGGCGACGCGGCGGCGATAGTGCCCGGGCGTGAACGTCGTCTTCATCGACATGATCTGGTCGCGCACCAGCGCGTCAAGCCCCTTGAACACGTGCTCGTCGAGCGGGCCGCCGGTGAGCTCGGCGGTGCCCTCGAGCAGCACGGGCCGCGGGTTGGTGCCGGTGATGGCGACGCGCAGGTCGGCAAGCCAGTCGCCCTCGCGGCGCAGCGCCACGGCGACGCCGGCCACGGGATACTCGATCGAGCGGCGGATGCGGATTTTGTCGTAGGCCGAGCGCAGACCGGGCGTGGCCTTGGCGCGCACGGCCGTGACGAGTTCGCCGGGCTGCAGCGCCAGGAAATGCTTGCCGTCGCCGCGACCCGAGCCGTCGTGCTTGGCATCGCCCGTATAGAAGTCGTCCAGCGGCATCGAGCGCTGGCCGGACGGGCCCGCAACATCGACCTCGGCGGAAAGCGTCAGCAAGGCGGGAGCGAGGTCGCCGCTGTAGGTGGCGAAGCACACGCCGCGACTCTTGGGCGCGACGTGGCACACATCGCCCACGGTCTTGAGGCAGTGGTTATTGGCGGAGCGCCACCATTCACTCTGATTGTAGAAGATGCAACGCGTATCGAGGCAGATGTTGCCGCCGACCGTTCCCATGTTGCGCTGGGTCGGCCCGGCGATGGACGCCGCCGCCTGCGCGACAACCGGATAGTGCGCAATGACGCGCGGATGCCGGGCCACTTCGGCCAGCGTGACGGAGGCACCGACCTCGAGGGAGTTTGCGTCCGCGCGGATCGTGTGCAGCTCGGCCACGCGATTCATGTCGATCAGCACCGGCGGAGCGACGATGCCGCGGCGGATGTTGACCACCAGGTCGGTGCCGCCGCCCAACAGCTGCGCCTCAGGGTGCGCCGACCGCGCCTCCAGCACGCTGGCGAGCGTCGTGGGGGTGACGAGCTGAAACTCCGGCAGGGCCTCCATCAGGCGTTCCCGTTGCGCTTGCCGGCCGCCGCCCGCTCGCGCTTCTCGATCGCGGCGAACACGCGGTCGGGTGTCACCGGCAGATCGTTGAAGCGCATGCCCGTGGCGTCGGCGATGGCATTGGTAAGCGCTGGCAGGAAGGCCGCCAGCGAGCCCTCGCCCGCCTCCTTGGCGCCGAACGGCCCGTGCGGGTCGTTGCTCTCGACGATGCCGACTTCGATCGGCGGCGAGTCCTGGATGGTCGGCACGCGGTAGTCGAGCATGTTGGCCGTCACCAGCAGGCCGTCGTGGTAGCCCGCCTCCTCGCTCATAGCCTGGCCCATGCCCATCCACACCGAGCCCTGCACCTGGCCTTCCACTGTGAGGCGGTTCAGCGCCTTGCCGCAGTCGTGCGCCACCCACACCTTGTCGACGCTGACCTCGCCAGTCTCCTCGTCGACCGTCACCTCCACCACCTGGGCGGAGTAGCTGTAGCCCATGGTGCCGCCGATGGCCGCGCCGCGATATTTCTTGCCGCCGTGCGACTCCGGGATGGTGGAATAGTTGCCCGTCACCGTGATGGTGCCGTCGTCCTTCAGCGCCTCGGCCACCACCTCCTCGAAGGTGAGCCCCTTGTCCTGCGCGCCGGCGCGGTAGACCTCACCCAGGCACTCGATGTCGCCGGGCGAGGCGTCCAGCTTGCGCGCCGCGGCCGCGATCATCAGTGCCTTGAGCTTGTTGGCCGCATCGATGGCAGCGTTGCCGACCAGGAAGGTGACGCGCGAGGAGTACGAGCCGTTGTCCTTGGGCACCACCTCGCTGTCACCCGAGACGATGCGCACGCGGGAGATATCCAGGCCCATCACCTCGGCCACCGTCTGCACCAGGATGGTGGAGGAGCCCTGGCCGATGTCGGCCGCACCCGTCAGCACCACGATGGAGCCGTCGAAATCGAGCTTCAGCTTGACGGTGGCGTGCGGCTCGCCGGTCCAGTTCACGGGCTTGGAGGCGCCTGAGATGTAGTGCGAGCAGGCAAAGCCAAGGCCCTTGCGCTTGCCGTCGCCGGGGTGAGCCAGCTTGCCCTTGCGCGCCTTCCAGCCGCTCTTGGCCTCCACCCAGTCGATGCACTCGGGCAGGCCGTAGCTGTTCACCATCAGGTCGTTGTCGGTGAAGGTCGGCGCCTTGAGGAAGTTGGCGCGCCGCAGGGCCATCGGATCGAGGCCCATCTCGACCGCCATCTCATCGAGCAGGCTCTCGAAGGCGAAGCGCACGTCGACAGTGCCGTGGCCGCGGAAGGCGCCACATGGCGGCGTATTGGTGAGCACCCGCTTGCCCACGTATTTCACATTCTTGAGGTCGTAGATGGCGTAGAGCATCGACCCCGAGTAGAGGATCGTCACCACGCCGTAGCCCGAGTGCGCGCCGCCGCGCTGGATCGCCTCGCATTCCACCGCCGCGATCCTGCCAGCCTTGGTGAGGCCGATCTTCATGCAGATGTCTGTCTCGGGCCGGCCGCGATGGGTGATGAAGGTGTCCTCGCGGTTGATGACCATGCGCACGGCGCCGCCAACCTTGCGTGCCAGCAGCGCCGCGATCAGCTCCACGTTGAGGCATTCGGTGCGGCAGCCGAAGCCGCCGCCGACGAACGGCTTCACCACGCGAATGCGCGCCATGTCCATGTCGAGGATCTGCGACAGCATCAGGTGCACGTAGTAGGGTACCTGGGTAGAGGCCTGCACGGTGAGGCGATCGCGCACAGCGTCGTAGTCGGCGACGGCCGCGTGCATCTCCATCTGGTTCTGACACACCTCGGCGCAATTGTAGGTGGCCTCGCGGACCAGGTCGGCCGCGGCAAAGCCCTCCGCCACATTGCCGAGCTCGAACAGCACATCGCGCTCGAGGTTGCCGGGCTTCTTCGCGTGCAGCTGCACGGCGTCCGGCGCCAGCGCGTCGGCTGCCTTGAAATAGGCCGGCAGCTCCTTCACGCGCATGCGGATGAGGCGGATGGCCTTGTCCGCGGTGGCCTCGTCGATAGCGGCCACCGCCGCCACGGGCTCGCCCTTGTAGCGCACCTTGTCGCGCGCCAGCGGATATTCGTTGCGCGCGATCGGCAGCACGCCGAACGGCTTGTCGCAATCGGCACCGGTGACGATCGCCAGCACGCCCGGCAGCTTGAGGGCATCCGAGACATCCACATCCAGGATCTCGGCGTGCGCGTACGGGCTGCGGTAGATGCGCCCCGCGAGCGTGCCGGGGGCGATGAAGTCTGCGGTGTACTTGGCGCGGCCGGAAACCTTCTCCGGCCCATCCACCATCGGGATATAGCCGCCGATGGGGTGGCCGACGGGGGTTTTGCGCGGGATTTCGTTCATGGGCTGACCGCCTCGCCCGATGCCAACAGGCTGGACGCGTGCTGCACGGCCTCGATGATCTTCACGTAGCCGGTGCAGCGGCAGATGTTGCTGCCGAGCGCCTCGCGGATCTCATTCTCGCTGGGTCTGGGGTTGCGGCGGAGCAGGCCGGCAGACGCCATGATGAACCCCGGTGTGCAGTAGCCGCATTGGGAGCCCAGCTTTTCATGGAAGCCGCGCTGCACAGCAGAAAGCGCCCCGCCCCTGCTGAGCGACTCCACTGTATCAACCCGCTTGCCGGAGACCGCTCCGGCCAGCGTCAGGCAGGAGAGCATGGGCTTGTCGTCGACGAGCACCGTGCAGGCGCCGCATTCGCCGCCGTCGCAGCCGGTCTTGGTGCCGGTCAGGCCTGCCGTCTCGCGCAGGTAGTCGAGCAGCAGCCGGTTGCCGGGGACCGCGTCGACCCGTTTTCGCCCATTGAGGGTCAGCTCGATAATTGTTGCCATCGTTGGAGCCTCCCGGAGAACAGCACAGCTTCTGATGGCCGCCATGTGGAACGGGAATGGTTATAGGTCAAAATCGATGGGGATACCAATCAATTCGCCAATGCGGAGCTCAAGCTCACGCGGAGATTGTAAGGCAACCACCGCGTGACCAAGAGCAGTGCCAACAGCAAGATATTAACCTTGCCGGCGAGCGGATTAGAAAGGAGCCGGAGCGATACTCTGCCCACATCTTGGGCGGTCTCGCGCAGTGTCACACAGTCCCGTCACGATCGACGCCCTGGAGGGCTTCATGGCCACGCGCAAGCGCGGCCTGGCGTTTCCTGCGGCCATCGAACAACAGTTCGAGGCGGATACCCGGGCCCGTCGCTGTCAACGCGTGACCACTGGCATCCTGGTTTCGGCCGTCATCTACAATCTGTTCCTGATTGCCGATTGGCTGCTGGTGCCCGATGTCTTGTGGCGCGCCGTCGCAATCCACTTCGGCGTCGTCACCCCATGGATGCTGGCTGCGGCCTGGATCATCTCCAGAGGGCCCAGTCGCTTCACACGCGAAGTCCTGGCAACCAGCATACCGCTGGTGATCATTCTGCAGATCGACTACGGCTTTGCCACAACCACGAGCAGCTATGCCGAGCACTACCAGTATGTCGTCATACCGACGCTGCTTTACGCCAACGTTTCCCTGCATCGCCTCGCATTCCGCTTCGCTCTCGCGATCACCGCGGCGATCGCTCTCTGTCACGCGGTGCTGGTTCTGACCGTCGGCCACTTGTCGGGCGCGGCCGCGGCGCTTCCCGACGTCGACAAGCGGGCTGTCGCTTAGGTCGGATCGCGCACGCCTAGAACTTCTCCACCCACGGCCGCACCTCGACCTCGAGGCTCCAGGCGCTGCGGTGCTGCTTCAAGACCGCCATATAGGTCTCGGCGATGGCCTCGGGGTCGAGAAAGCTGTCGGGTGCGGCCCCGCCACTCTCCACGCGGCCGCGCTCGGCACTGCGCACGCCGCCATCGATGACGAAGTGGGCCACGTGAATGCCCTTGCCTTGCAGCTCCCGCGCCAGCGACTGCGCCATGCCGCGTAGCGCGAACTTGCCCATCGCGAACGGCGCCGACTCTGCGTAGCCTTTCACACTGGCCGAGGCGCCGGTAAAGAAGATCGCGCCCTCGCCCTGCTGGACCATGCGCCTGGCCGCCTGCTGGGCCACGAGGAAGCCGCCGAAGGCAGAGACCTCGATCGATTTCGCTACCTCCTTCGGATCGAGGTCCAGGAAGGGTCCGCGCGTGCGGTAGCTGGCGTTGTAGAGCACCACATCGAGACGGCCGAAGGCGCGATCGACCTCGGCGAAGAGCTTGGCGACGCTGCCGGCGTCGGTCGCATCGGCCGAGATGGCAAGCGCATCGATCTCCTTGACGAGAGGAGCGAGCTTGGCCGTATCGCGCGCGGAGAGGGCGACGCGATAGCCATCGTGCCTGAGCGCCCGCGCGAATGCAGCGCTGATGCCCGATCCGGTGCCGACGATCAACGCGGTCTTGGTCATGGGGTCACTCCGGTCACTTGGCGCACTCACTCCACGGCTGTCACGGTGTAGCCCGCCTCGCGCAGCAATGTCACGAGGCCCTGCTTGCCGGGCAAGTGCAGCCCGCCGACGGCGATGAAGGCGTTGCCTTCCTCCAAATAGCCGAGCGCCTTGTCGCGCATGGCGAGATTGCGCGTCGCAAGCAAGCTCTTCTCCGCCGAGTCGAATGCCTTCGCCGCCACCCCCACCTTCTCGGCCAGCGCCAACTGCAGGGGCCAGATGGCGCCGAGCTGCCGCTGCAGATAGAGCTGGACCATGGTTTCCAGCAAGTCGTCGATGCGGTCGTAGAAGCGCGCACCAACTCTCAGCATTTCGACCTGGTCGGGCTCGGGCACGCTCGCCAGCGCCTGGAACTGGGACTCCAGGGTCTCCAGCCCCTCCGCCTTGATGCCACGCTTCTCGGCGTCCTTGGCGAGGTTGGCATCGAGCGGCAGCAGGCCAGCACCCATGCGGCGCTGCTCGCAAGCCGAGACGGAAAGCATCAGCGTCGCCACCCACGGCCGGAACACGCCGCCCATCTGCGGGGGCACGCCTGAACGCGATAGCACCTCCATGATCTTGCGGTAGTCGTCGGCTCCAAGAAGTTGATCGAGCCGGCGACCATCGGTGAACAGCATCAGCTGAACCATTTGCGGGCTGGTCGTGAGCAACTTCATGAAGCCGCCCGGCGAGATGTCTTCGATCTCGAGAACGAGCCGGCGGGAGTCCTCCAGCGCGGCCCTCGCGCCTGGCGGCAGGGCATTGATGCGCGCATCCGTCAGATGCATGGTGCCGAAGAGGTGCGAGGGGGCAGCTCGGCCTTTCTCAATCCTCCACAGAATAGCGTTGGCATTTTCGGTGCTCGCGGCCGCCGCCATGACCCGCGCATGCGTGGCCTCGTCGCTCGCACGCAGCTCCTCGAGCACGTTCTTGCCAGTGCAAGTCGGAGCCTGCGCCCAGGCGGACGGCGAAGCGAGGAGCGCCAAAACGAACGGCAACGCACTCGAGACCCGCATCGGGAGCTTCCACAAGGATGTCACACCAAGGTCGCACAGAACTCGGTTAGAAATCATCAGCCACCGGCGTGACATGATCGTGGCGACCCCCGCGCGGCCAGATCAGGCGCGCGGGTGCGCCTTCTCATAGACGGCAATCAGCCGGTCGCGGTCGACCTCGGTATAGATCTGCGTGGTCGACAGACTGGCGTGGCCGAGCAACTCCTGAATCTGGCGCAGATCGGCGCCTGCCGAGAGCAGATGCGTGGCGAACGAATGGCGCAGCGCATGCGGCGTCGCAGTGTCCGGCAGCCCGAGCGCAGCGCGCAGGCGCTCCATCACCAGCTGGACGATGCGCGGGCTCAAGGGCCCGCCCTTTGCACCCAAGAACAGCAGCGCGCCTGGCGCCAGCGGGTAGGGGCACAGCGAAATGTAGCGGGCGATGGCTTGGCGCGTGACGGGCAGGACCGGGACCAGCCTCTCCTTGCCGCCCTTGCCTGTCACGCGCAGGACCTCTTGGCCCTCGCCAATCGGAGCGTCCTTGCGCTGGACGCCCAAGGCTTCCGAGATGCGCAAACCGGAGCCGTACAAGAGCAGCAGCACTGCAGCATCCCGCGCGGCGACCCAATCGAGCTGCGCCAAGCCACCGCCATCGACCACCGCGGCGGCCTTCTCGACGGTCAACGGCTTGGGCACGCCGTGCGGCACCTTCGGGGAGGCCACCTGCAGAAGCGCGCGATTTCTCACGATCTCCGTCGACTCGAGCCAACGAAAGAAAGTGCGCAAGCCCGACATGGTGCGGGCGAGCGAGCGCCCGGCGAACTTGGCCCGCCGGCGCGCCGCCATGAAGGCCCTGAAATCCTTGGCGTCGAGGGCTGCCAAATCGGCCATGCAGGGCGCATGGCTCAGCTTGCTTCTGAGCCAGCCCAGGAACTGGCGCACGTCACGCTCATAGGCCTCGAGCGTCTTGTCGGCACGCCCGCGCTCTTGCGCGAGGTGGGCAAGCCACGCCTCGACCGCTTCTCCCAGGTCGTTCCCCAGCGGCAGCCCGCCGTCGTCCAGAATTTCCGCGAGGGTCGTGATGCGCATGGCCTCGTTCGAGAAGAACGCTTCGGCAACATCGCCGCGCCGACTTAACGGAAGGTAAAGCTTGGACCTGGCGGAACGCCCGCGCCAAGGGCCACATCACGCGAAAACCGCGCTGATACAGGGGTCAAACGCATCGCCACTTCCCACATCTGTGTCTTGCTTCTGCCTCCATCGTGTCTCATATACGCTCGCAGCCGGTGCACCCCGAACGGGGTGCAACCTCACGACCCATGGTTCTGCTGCTTGTCATCCCCAGCGCTTCCCATGTCTGAGCAACCGGGCCGAGTGTGCGGCTCGAAGTGACCGGCGACTCCACGCTTACGGGATATAAGGAACTCCCACATGCGCGTCACAGGTACTGTCAAATTCTTCAATACGGCCAAGGGCTACGGCTTCATCCAGCCCGATGGTGGCGGCAAGGACGTGTTCGTGCACGCGACGGCGCTCGAAGCTGCGGGCATCCGTTCGCTCAACGAAGGCGACAAGGTTACTTTCGTGCTGGAGGACGACAAGCGCGGACGTGGTAAGCAGGCTGGCCAGATCGAGAAGGCCTAGACCGGCCACATTCGAGGGTGGGCCCCGCATCCGGTGCACTGTTGGGCCCACACTCGTGAGCGCCTTCGAAGAGGAAGGCGCTTTTTTATCGTTGTGAGGAGCGTTAGATGGCGGGTCACAAGTTCAGCGTCGGCCAGACCCTCGATTTCAAGCCGAGCAGAATGGGTTTTCCGGCCGCCAGCCGCGAGTGCACCATCGTGCGACAGCTGCCGACTGAAGGCGGCAATCGCCTTTACCGGATCAAGTGCACCGCCGAGGCCTTCGAGCGCGTCGTGAGCGAGGCCCAGCTCGCCGAGCGGGCTGCATAGCGGGCAGGCCCGGCCGCCAAACTCCACAGTCTCTGAGATCAGGGTAGGCTCCTTGTGGGCAGGCCGTCCGACCCGCTCGATTCGCCTTTTGTTCGCCCCGCCAGGCCTATAACCATAGCCCCGATGATTCGCCGTTCGTTCGGTCCAGGGGCGCCGCGTGGAAAGTCTGCTTGCAAGCCTCGTTGAGCACCCGCCCCTCCCAGCGCAGGGACCAAGCGTGCCCGTGCTGATGCCGGTGGCACTGGACCAGACCTACGACTATCTCCTGCCTCCGGATATCCAAGCCGCGCCAGGCAGCTATGTCCTGGTCCCCTTCGGACCCCAGAGCCGCATCGGGGTGGTCTGGGATGCGCCCGCGGGCGAGCCAGGCAAGCCGGTGCGCGATCGCAAGCTCAAGGCCATCACCGCGGCGCTGCCTGAGATCCCGCCGCTCCCCGCCATCTCGCTCCGTTTCGCCGAATGGGTCGCCCGCTACACACTGGCTCCGCTCGGCATGGTGGTGCGCATGATGATGGGCCCGTCGGCGCTGTTCGAGCCGGTCAAGCCGCGCTTCGGCATCCAGCTCAACGCGGAAGCCGCCCGGCCCTCTCGCATGACGCCGGCGCGCACCCGCGCGCTCGAGATTGCCGGCGACGGCCTCGTCCGCGCCAAGAGCGCGCTCGCCGCCGAGGCCCAATGCTCGGCCGGCGTCGTCGACGGCTTGATCGAGGCGGGTGTGCTGATCGAAGTGGTGATCCCCGAGAAGCGCTTCGGCAGGCCCAATCCCGCGCACGCCGCTGTCGACTTCGCCGACGCCCAGGCCCAGGCCGTCCACGCCATGCGCGCCGCCGCCGAGGGCGCCTTTTCCGTCACGTTGCTCGACGGCATCACCGGCTCGGGCAAGACCGAGGTCTATTTCGAGGCCGTGGCGCGCACGCTGGAGCTCGGGCGTCAGGCGCTCATAATGCTCCCCGAGATCGCGCTCACCAGCCAGTTCATGGATCGCTTCGCCGCCCGCTTCGGCTGCATGCCAGTGGAATGGCACTCTGCGCTGTCATCGCCAGAGCGGGCGCGGGCGTGGCGCGCGGCCGCCAGCGGCGAAGCCCGCGTCGTGGTCGGCGCGCGCTCGGCGCTGTTCCTGCCCTACGGGGAGCTCGGCCTCATCGTCGTCGACGAGGAGCACGACGGCGGCTTCAAGCAAGAAGACCGCGTGCACTATCAGGCGCGCGACATGGCCGTGGTGCGCGCGAGCCTCGGCAAGTTCCTGGTGGTCCTGTCGTCGGCCACGCCCTCGATCGAGAGCCACGTCAATGCGCGCACCGGCCGCTATCGCAGCGTCGTCATGGCGGGGCGCTATTCGGGCGCAGAGCTGCCCGAGGTGGTCACCATCGACATGCGCCGCGATCCGCCCGAGCGCAGCAAGTGGCTGGCGCCGGCGCTCGTCACCGCCATGACCGAGACCCTGGAGAAGAAGCAGCAATCGCTGCTGTTCCTCAATCGCCGGGGCTACGCGCCCCTCACCTTGTGCCGGTCTTGCGGGCATCGCTTCGACTGCCCGCAGTGCACCGCCTGGCTGGTCGAGCACAAGTACCGCCACCGCCTCAACTGCCACCATTGCGGCTTCTCGCTGCCGCTGCCCGAGAAGTGCCCGAAATGCGGCGACGTCGACAGCCTGGTAGCCTGCGGACCGGGCATCGAGCGCATCGCCGAGGAGGTCGGCGAACGCTTTCCCGACGCCCGCTTGGCGCTGCTCTCCTCCGACCTCGTGCCGTCGCTCACCGAGATGCGCGAGATCATCAAGACCATCGAGGCGGGGGAGGCCGACATCGTCATCGGCACCCAGATGGTGGCCAAGGGCCACCACTTCCCCCAGCTTGCGACAGTCGGCGTGATCGACGGCGATCTGGGGCTCGGCACCGCCGATCCCAGGGCCGCGGAGCGCACCTTCCAGCTGCTGCATCAGGTGACGGGACGCGCAGGCCGCGTGCTGACCGCAGGACGCGGCTTCGTGCAGACCTACATGCCCGAGCACCCCGTGATGCAGGCCATCATCACCGGTGACCGCGATGCGTTTCTCGATACCGAGATCCGCCAGCGCCAGGCGGGCCTGCTGCCGCCCTACGGCCGGCTCGCGGCGCTCGTCGTCTCGGCCCGCGACAAGGAGCTGGCCGAGCTGTTCGCCCGCGACGTGGCCCGACACGCACCCGAGGCTGCCCGCATCGAGGTGCTGGGACCGGCCGAAGCGCCCATCGCGGTCATCCGCGGCCGGCATCGCTGGCGCCTGCTGGTCAAGGCGCCGCGCGAGCTCGACCTACAGGCTTATCTGCGCGCCTGGCTTGGCACGCTGCCCAAGCTGCCCTCAGATCTGCGGCTGACGGTGGACATCGATCCTTACAATTTCCTCTGAGCATGCCCGTCCGGAAACGAAGATGACGCCGTGCAGGGTCTGCGCGGCGCCAAGTGTTGTTAGACGGTTCTGCAGGTTTATCAGAGGTACGGGCACACCCGCCGCTCACCCGAGTAGGTCGTGTACATCCCCCTATCCCACTCGAAGGAGCGGAAATTCTGGGCGCACAGCGCACGCGCATCGCCGCCGTCGTCGTAGCCGGGAGCTGAGGAACGATAGGCTTCCGCCGCGATCAGGCCGCCGATGATACCGAGCCCGATGCCCAGGCCCACGTTGCCGCCACGGCGGTAGTGACGATGCCCGCGGTGGTAGCCGCGCCTGACTTCCACGACGCTGCTGCCATCGGACGCTTGGGCCGCCAGCGGTGCAAATGAGCTCGTGAGCGGAGCCGCCGACACGGGTGCGGCGACTGTCGCCAGCGCGAATGCGCCCGCCACCAATCCCTTCCAAACTGCCATTCAAGTTCTCCTTGCTTCGTGTCCCCGGCAGGGCTCGTGCAGTCGAATACGGTCCGAACGCTCGCGATCCGTCGCAACCGCCTCTTTCCGAAGATGAAGACTAGGTAAGGGGTCGCAGCTGGTTCGCCCTGCCGGCCTGTCTGCGCGCCTGGCTCGCCGCGCTGCCCGAGCCGCGATCTGCGGCTGACGGTGGACATCGATCCCTGTAAACCTCTGACGATGCCCATCGCGAGAGTCTGCAATGACAAGCAAGGTAGAAGAGCACTACAGCGCCACCGGCAGGCTTGCCGACATCATCGCAACTGAGCTTCGTGCGGCCGGCAAGGACCTGGCGAAACTCACCACGGCAGATCTGGCGCCGATCGACGAGTTCCACATTCGCGGCCGGAAGGCCACCGTGGAGCTTGCCGGCAAGATGGAGATCGGCCCCGGCTCGCTGGTTCTGGACGTCGGCAGCGGCCTCGGCGGCCCGGCGCGGACATTGGCGGAACTCTATCAATGCCACGTCACGGGCGTCGATCTGACCGCCGACTTCTGCGCGGCGGCGAATGAAATGTCGCGTTGGGTCGGACTGAGCGACCGGGTCACCTTCAAGCAGGGCGACGCCACGGCGCTCCAGTTCGATGCCGGCAGCTTCGATGCAGCCATGACCATCCACGTGGCCATGAACATCGCCGCCAAGGATGCCGTCTACGCCGGCGTGCATCGGGTGCTGAAGCCCGGCCGCATATTCGCCGTCTACGATGTTCTCCAAGGCGAGGGCGGCGACGTGCTCTTTCCGGTGCCGTGGGCACGCGAGCCGTCGATCAGCCATCTCGCAACACCAGATGAAATGCGCCGGTTGCTGGAGGGCGCGGGCTTCACGATCGTCAGCGAGATCAATTCGACCGAGGAAAGCGGCGCGTGGTTCAAGGAGATGGCTGCGCGCATGGGCGCGCCGGATCGCCGGAGGATGAGTTTCAGAGCGTTCCTTGGCGACGAATATGCCCAGATGGCCGCCAATCAGGTGCGCAATCTGACCGAACGGAGAATACGCACGGTCGCCTACATTGCCCGCAGTTGAGCGATCTCCGGCACCCAAGGATGCAGATCAAACAATAAACGGAAAATCCCTGCTTGGTAATCGCGCATCTCTACTCCTGGCGCAAACTTGCAGATAGTATTAGTGGGGTCCGCAAGGCCAGTTATCATAATAACCGAGATTTACACGGAACATTAAGCAAGTTCTCTCAACCTGCTCAAATCAAAAGCTGTTGCCCAACTGATTGGCACCCTTTGGGTGACCGCACAGCGGGGCAATTCTGAGAGGGAAACTGTCGCACTGATTGAATTGTGCAGTGGTTTGCGGCTCTGTGCAAACTACTGCCCAGTCCAGTCGTCGACAAACGGCAACTGAACAGGCCGGCCGCGCGCCGCCCTGGCGAATACAGCGAAACGCTGAAAACAAGGAAGACGTCGCACCAGCGCTCAACCGACTCGCTCTACAAGCGAACAGAAAAAGGCTCACCTGCAATGCTTGGAAATCTAAAGATATCCTATCGCCTTGGAGCAGCAATTGCCATCCCGGTGATATTGCTCGTTGGCTTGGCTGGATACGACCTGTCGGTCAAATCGCAAGCTCGCACAGAAATGAGCAAGCTCGGCACACTAGCCGACGGCGTTTCCAAGATCGGTCGCTTCATCCATGAGCTCCAGAAAGAGCGCGGCACGTCGGCATTGTATATCGGCAGCAAGGGCGCACAGATGCGCTCGGAGTTGCCGACGCAGCGCAATCGCACCGATGTGGACCGTAGCCCTGCTGTCGCCATCATGAAGACGCTTGGGGCCACTGCCGCCGGCGAGTTGAAGGACGCGATAGAGAAGGCCGAGCAGGCTGTCGCGGGCCTCGATGGGCGTCGGCAAGATGTCGAGGCGCTGAGGATTCCCCCGCCCCAGTCGTTCGCCTACTACACTGATACCATCACCAAGCTCCTGGCAGTGACCACCGAGATCGCCAAGGCCAGCGGCCAGGGCAACGTGGCGATGGCGGTTTCCGCCTATGTCAGCTTCATCCAGGGCAAGGAGCGGGCGGGCCAGGAGCGCGCCCTTGGCGCCGGCGGCATCGCTGTGGGCAAGTTCGACGCAGCGGCCTACAGCCGGGTGTTGGGGCTGGCCCAGGCTCAAGACGTCTACTTCAGCAGCTTCCTGGCGGTCGCGACGCCCGGGCAGCGCGAGTTCTACACCGGCACGATGTCCGGACCGGTTTTCGACACCGTGCACAGAATGCGTGAGATCATCGCCAGCGGCGGGCTGTCGGGCGATCTGAAGGGCCTCGAGGCCAAGACGTGGTTCGAGTCCGCGACGGCCCGGATCGAGGCGATCAAGACGGTCGAGGACAGGCTGACGGGAGACTTGGCGGCGCTGACTTCCAGGACATACGCCGAAGCCGTCGAAGCTCTGATCATCCTGAGCATTCTGATCGTGGTGGGGCTGGTCGTCAGCCTTGCCACCGTGTTCGTCATCGCGCGCGGCATCACCCAGCCGCTGGCCCAGTTGAATGGGGTCATGGCGGCCCTTGCTGGCGGCAATACCGCAGTCGAGGTCGAGGGTGCCGGTCGCGGCGACGAGATCGGCGAGATGGCCAAGGCAGTGCTGGTGTTCCGCGAGGCGGCCATCGACAAGGTGCGCGCTGACCGCGAGGCCGAGGAGGAGCGCGTCAGGAGCGAAGAGGCCCGCCGCAAGGCCGAGGAGGAAGCCATCGGCCGCGAGCGCGCCATGGTGTCGACCTCGATCGGCGCCGGCATGGCCAAGCTGGCGGCGAAAGACCTCACCTTCCGCCTGACCGACGATCTGCCGGAGGCCTACCGCAAGCTACAGGCCGACTTCAACGCCGCGCTGGAGCAACTCGAGCAGGCCCTGCAGGGCGTCGCCACCTGTACCCAGGCGATGGGATCGGGGACAGTGGAGATCTCCACCGCGTCGAACGATCTCTCGCGCCGCACCGAGCAGCAGGCCTCCAGCCTGGAGGAGACGGCGGCGGCGCTCGACGAGATCACCGCCACCGTCAAGAAGGCGGCCGAAGGTGCGACGCACGCCCGCAAGGTCGTGGCCGGCACCAAGGAGGATGCCGAGAGGAGCGGCGAGGTGGTGCGCAAGGCCGTGGAAGCCATGGGCGGCATCGAGAAGTCCTCCCAGCAGATCGGCCAGATCATCGGCGTCATCGACGAGATCGCCTTCCAGACCAACCTGCTCGCCCTCAACGCCGGCGTGGAGGCGGCGCGCGCCGGCGATGCAGGCCGCGGCTTCGCGGTGGTGGCCTCCGAGGTCCGCGCACTCGCCCAGCGCTCGGCGGAAGCCGCCAAGGAGATCAAGGCCCTGATCTCCACCTCGACCACACAGGTCGGCGAGGGCGTGCAGCTGGTTGCCGAGACCGGCAAGTCGCTGGAAAGCATCATGTCCAAGGTGGCGGAGATCAACACGGTTGTGTCCGACATCGCGGCCGGTGCGCAGGAGCAGGCGACGGGTCTGCAGCAGGTCAACACCGCCGTCAACGAGATGGACAAGGTGACCCAGCAGAACGCGGCGATGGCGGAAGAAGCCACCGCGGCGAGCCGCTCGCTGGAGCAGGAGGCCGAGACGCTGACCAGCCTCGTTGGCCAGTTCCGGCTCGGCAACGTGGCCGAGTTCCAGCCGGCGCGGCGGCCCCAGGCTGCCCACAAGGCGGAGCCGGTGCGCCAGGCCGCATCCAAGGCCGACGCGCAGGCACCCAAGCGCCAGCTCAAGACGCCGGCCGGCCGCAACGGCTCGACGCTGCACAAGCCCGCACCTGCCGAGGAAGGCTGGCAGGACTTCTGAGGCACGAGCGCTGCTGCCCACTGACGAGGGAATTGAAGAGCTGGGCGTGCAGCCTATCTGCGCGCCTGGCACTCATCACAGCCCAAACCGCCTTCCGAGCTGCGGCCGTTGGTCAACAGCGATCAATTTTCCGCAGAACGGCGGACCGACAACCCGGAGAGGTACTAGCCACCGAGAAGGCTGCTGCGCCGACCGGCGCGGCATGCGGTCCCTCTCCAAAGGAGGGCTCTACCAGTAGGCCGTCTGCACCGTTCCTGGGCGAGGACTATGCACACGTGGCGGTCAACCTGGCCGAGCGGAGAATTCGCACGGTCATGTATATATTGCCCGCAGTTGGCCGTCCCTGGCAACGGAAGCAGGCAAACTCAGCACTCGTGCGGCATTCCATACACAGGGCCGCGGTTGCTGCACCGCCCGCCCCGTGCTATGCGCGCTTCCTGCGGGCTAGCGTGCCGACGTTGCAGGCTTTTCGGCACTGAAGTTCTCCCAATGTTCCGGGCGGAAGCTTTTCCACGTGATCACTGACGGATCGATGTCGGCAAGCATGGCGGGGCGCTACGCCGCCGCGCTGTTCGAGCTTGCCAAGGAGCAGGGCCACCTCGCCCAGGTCGAAACTGACCTCAAGACTTTCCAGGCCATGCTGGACGAAAGCGAGGACCTGCGCAGGCTTGTGCGCAGCCCGGTGATCTCCGCCGATGAGCAGGCAAAGGCGCTTTCTGCCCTCCTCGGCAAGGCCGGTATCTCCGCGCTCTCGACCAACTTCTTCCAGCTCATCGCCCGCAACCGGCGCCTGTTTGCCGTCGCCGACATGCTGAAGGATTTCCGCGCCCTGCTGGCAGCGGAGCGCGGCGAGGTGGGCGCAGACATCGCCAGCGCCCATCCGCTCACGCCCGACCAGATGACCGCGCTCAAGGACGCGCTCCGCGCCCAGGTCGGCAAGGACGTGCAAGTCAACGCCCGCGTCGACCCCAACCTGCTCGGCGGGCTCATCGTCAAGCTCGGCAGCCGCATGATCGACAGCTCGCTCAGAACCAAGCTGAACAATCTCAAAGTTGCGATGAAAGGTATCGGCTGATGGACATCCGCGCCTCAGAGATCTCCTCGATCCTCAAAGAGCAGATCAAGAACTTCGGCAAGGAGGCCGAAGTCTCCGAGATCGGGCAGGTGCTGTCGGTCGGCGACGGCATCGCCCGCGTCTATGGCCTCGACAAGGTGCAGGCCGGCGAGATGGTGGAGTTCCCCGGCGGCATCCGCGGCATGGCGCTCAACCTCGAGGCCGACAACGTCGGCATCGTCATTTTCGGCGACGACCGCGGCATCAAGGAAGGCGACACCGTCAAGCGTACCGGCGCCATCGTCGAGGTGCCGGTCGGCAAGGGCCTTTTGGGCCGCGTGGTGGATGCGCTCGGCAACCCCATCGACGGCAAGGGTCCCATCAAGGCCGACACACGCAAGCGCGTCGACGTCAAGGCGCCGGGCATCCTGCCCCGGAAATCCGTGCACGAGCCGATGGCCACAGGCCTCAAGGCCATCGATGCGCTGATCCCTATCGGCCGCGGCCAGCGCGAGCTCATTATCGGCGACCGCCAGACCGGCAAGACGGCGATCATCCTCGACACCTTCCTCAATCAGAAGCCGCTCAACGAGACGGGCGACGAGAAGGTCAAGCTCTACTGCGTTTACGTTGCCATCGGGCAGAAGCGCTCGACAGTTGCCCAGTTCGTCAAGGTGCTGGAGGAGCGCGGCGCGCTGCCCTACTCGATCATTGTTGCCGCCACCGCCTCCGATCCGGCACCCCTGCAGTACCTGGCACCCTTCACCGGCTGCACCATGGGCGAGTACTTCCGCGACAACGGCATGCACGCGGTGATCGCCTACGACGACCTCTCAAAGCAGGCCGTCGCCTACCGCCAGATGTCGCTGCTCCTGCGCCGCCCGCCCGGCCGCGAGGCCTATCCCGGCGACGTGTTCTATCTGCACTCGCGCCTATTGGAGCGCGCAGCCAAGCTCAACGAGAACCACAAGGCGGGCTCGCTGACGGCGCTGCCCGTGATCGAGACGCAGGCCAATGACGTGTCGGCCTATATCCCGACCAACGTCATCTCCATCACCGATGGGCAGATCTTCCTCGAGACGGACCTCTTCTACCAGGGCATCCGCCCGGCCGTGAACGTCGGCATCTCAGTTTCGCGCGTGGGCTCAGCCGCACAGGTCAAGGCCATGAAGCAGGTGGCCGGCCGCATCAAGGGCGAGCTGGCGCAGTACCGCGAGATGGCTGCCTTCGCCCAGTTCGGCTCCGACCTCGATGCCGTTACGCAAAGGCTGCTCGCCCGCGGCGCGCGCCTCACCGAGCTCCTCAAGCAACCGCAGTTCTCGCCCATGAAGGTCGAGGAGCAGGTGGTAGCCATCTTCGCCGGCACTCGCGGCTACCTCGATCCCATTCCGGTCGACAAGGTCGGCAAGTTCGAACAGGAGATGCTGCGCACGCTGCGGGACCAGCACGGCGGCATTCTCGACGAGATCCGCAACGTGAAGGAACTGAAGCCCGACACCGAGAAGCAGCTCGTTGCGGCGCTCGACAAGTTCGCCAAGGTTTTCGCGGCCTAGAGATGCCCAGCCTCAAGGACCTCCGCAACCGGATCGCCTCGGTCAAGGCGACGCGCAAGATCACCAAGGCGATGCAGATGGTCGCTGCGGCGAAGCTGCGCCGCGCGCAGGAGGCGGCGCTCGCCGCGCGGCCCTATGCGGAGCGCATGGACAAGCTGCTCGGCAATCTGGGCGCGCGCGCCAACCGCGCGAATGGCCCGAAGCTGCTCGTCGGTTCCGGCAAGGACGAGGTGCACCTGCTGATCGTCATGACCGCCGAGCGCGGCCTGTGCGGCGGCTTCAACTCCAATATCGCCAAGCTCGCCCGCGCCGATGCAGTCCGCCTGCGCGGCGAGGGCAAGACGGTGAAGATCCTCACCGTCGGCCGCAAAGGCGCTGACAACCTGCGCCGCGACTTCGGCAACAGGATCATCGATCGCGTCGACCTGCGCGGGCACAAGCAAATCGGCTTCGGCGTCGGCGCCGACATCGCCAGGAGGGTGCTCGCCCTATTCGACGCCGGCGAGTTCGACGTCGCTACCCTCTATTTTTCCGAATTCAAGTCGGTAATGACGCAGAAGCCGACCGCCCTGCAGCTCATCCCAGCGAAGATACCCGAGGGGAAGGCCGAAGCCGGCGATCAGGCCGCCTACGAGTTCGAGCCGGACGAGAACGAGATCCTCACCGAACTGCTGCCGCGCAATGTCGCCAGCCAGATCTATCGCGGTCTATTGGAGAACGCGGCCTCCGAGCAAGGCGCGCGCATGAGCGCCATGGACAGCGCTACGCGCAATGCCGGCGACATGATCAACAAGCTGACGATCCGCTACAATCGCCAGCGGCAGGCCAACATCACCAAGGAACTGATCGAGATCATCTCCGGCGCCGAGGCGCTTTGACGTGACAGTGAGAAACAGGGACGCAAGATGGCCACCAACAAAGTCGGTCGCATCCGCCAGATCATGGGTGCCGTCGTCGACGTACAGTTCGAAGGGCATCTGCCCGAGATCCTGAACGCGCTGGAGACCAGGAACCAGGGCGTCCGCCTGGTGCTCGAGGTCGCGCAGCACCTGGGCGAAAACTCGGTGCGCACGGTGGCGATGGACTCCACCGAAGGGCTCACCCGCGGCCAGGAGGTCACCGACACCGGCCAGGCCATCGCCGTGCCAGTCGGCGACGAGACGCTCGGACGCATCATGAACGTGATCGGCGATCCGGTGGACGAGGCCGGGCCCATCAAGACCGCCTCCAAGCGGCCGATCCACCAGCCCGCGCCCTCCTTCGTCGAGCAGTCGACGGAGGCCGCGATCCTCGTTACCGGCATCAAGGTAGTGGACCTGCTCGCGCCCTACGCCAAGGGCGGCAAGATCGGCCTCTTCGGCGGCGCTGGCGTCGGCAAGACCGTGCTGATCCAGGAGCTCATCAACAACGTCGCCAAGGCGCACGGCGGCTACTCGGTGTTCGCCGGCGTCGGCGAGCGCACGCGCGAGGGCAACGACCTCTATCACGAGTTCATTGAATCGGGCGTCAACAAGGACCCGCAGAAGAACAACGGCTCCACCAAGGGCTCCAAGTGCGCCCTTGTCTACGGCCAGATGAACGAGCCGCCCGGCGCGCGCGCCCGCGTCGGCCTCTCGGGCCTCACCGTTGCCGAGCACTTCCGCGACCAGGGCCAGGACGTGCTGTTCTTCGTCGACAATATCTTCCGCTTCACGCAGGCGGGCTCGGAGGTGTCGGCGCTGCTGGGCCGTATCCCGTCAGCCGTGGGCTACCAGCCCACGCTTGCCACCGACATGGGCGCGCTGCAGGAGCGCATCACCACGACGCAGAAGGGCTCGATCACCTCCGTGCAGGCCATCTATGTGCCGGCCGACGACCTCACCGACCCGGCGCCGGCCACCTCCTTCGCCCACCTCGACGCCACCACCGTGCTGTCGCGCGGCATCGCCGAGAAGGGCATCTACCCGGCGGTGGACCCGCTCGATTCCACCTCGCGCATCCTCGAGCCGCGCGTCGTCGGCGAGGAGCACTACGCGGTTGCGCGTCAGGTCCAGGTCATCTTGCAGCGCTACAAGGCCCTGCAGGACATCATCGCCATTCTCGGCATGGACGAGCTTTCGGAGGAGGACAAGCTGACGGTGGCCCGCGCGCGCAAGATCGAGCGCTTCCTGTCGCAGCCGTTCCACGTCGCCGAAGTGTTCACGGGCTCGCCCGGGGCGTTCGTGCAACTGGCCGATACCATCAAGAGCTTCAAGGGTTTGTGTGCCGGCGAATACGACCATCTGCCGGAGCAGGCGTTTTATATGGTCGGAACTATCGAAGAGGCCGTCGCCAAGGCCGAGAAGCTGGCCGAGGCGGCTTGAACCAAGAAGGAAAGAGGGCATGGCCAACACTGGAAACTTCGGCAACTGCTGTGAGGGTCTGAAGGACGCGTTGACCAGCGAGGACTTCGAGCCCCTGATCGCCGTCGATGATTCGGGCGTGCTCTATATGTCGGTCGGGCTGCTCGACGCCCAGGGCGACGACGAGCCCAACATGGTCGACCACCCCATGTACTTCTGCCCCTTCTGCGGCACCAAGGTGCAGAGCGAGGAAGAGGTAGAGGCCAAGACCGCTGCGGCCTGATGCGGCAGGAAATGCGTATTCGAGGATGATCGAGGGATGGCAGGCACATTCAAGTTCGAGCTGGTGACGCCTGAGCGCATTGTGCTGTCGCAGGACGCCAGCGAGGTGGTGGTGCCGGGGTTCGAAGGCGAGTTCACAGTGCTCCCCAACCACGCGCCTGTCATCTCCGCGCTTCGCCCGGGCGTGGTCAGCGCCACGCTCGGCGACGCGCGCAAGTTGCGCGTGTTCGTCAAGGGCGGATTCGCCGAGGTAGACGCCGACCGCCTCACCGTGCTCGCCGAGCGTGCGCTGGAGGTCGATGGCATGAGCGCGGCCGACATCTCCTCCGAGCTCGCGACCGCGGAAGCCGAACTCACCGCCGCCACCAGCGACGCGGCCCGCCTCGCCGCCGCCTCGGCCGTCGATCAGCTGAAGGCATTTGGGCGTTAGTTGCCGCTCCGCGCACACTAGGCTCGGAAGCTTACCTACGTGGCCGCAACTTCGCTATCTCGTGCTCCAAGCAACGGCCGTTGCGATCGAGAATTCGGGGCGAGGCGTATCAGGTCAATCTTTGCGACGCGGTGCCGGCCCAAAAGCGGTGGACCCGCCGGATCACCAGCAGCCCCATCATGAGCTGAAACGTGACCATGATCCCGGATGCGATCAGGGCGTGCTTTTGCACGTCGACCGACTTGCGGCCTATGTAGTAGAACACGATTGGGATGTAGAGCGGTGCCTGTTCCCCCAACACTTCCATGACATCGAGCATGGCCCTGACGTCCGAGGCCAGGTGCGGCCGAAACGCGATCTGCATGGAGGTAAAGACGATGACGAGATATCCCGTCCAGAAGGCGAGCAGGGTCACCGCCATGACTATTCTCCTCGACAAGTCGCGCCGGTAGCCGCTGTCCGACCGGCGCCGCTTGAGGATCCATCCATGCAGAACCTGATCAAGCCATGAGCCCCCAAAGCGCCGGTTCCACATGAGCAATCCGTTGCGGACCTTCTCGGCATCGAGAATAAGCAAGGTTGTCAGCACGAAATAGGCGATGCAGTAGAAGCAGGCGACCTTCAGCCAGGTTGCCCAGTCGCCCAAGCCGGTGGTTTGCGCCACCAGATCCAGCAGGCGCTGTCCCCAGATCGATGCCGTAAAGACAAACGCGAACGCGGACGCGATGATGAACAGTGACGTCGTCGCCAAGTAGAATGCCTGGTTGATGTGGGCCTTCATGTTTCGATAGAAGGTGAGTATTCGTTCTCCCCACCACACGTAGCGGGGCATTCGGATTATGCCGGGCCGCTCTTGCGGCTCCGCCGCAAGAGCCTCGTCGCGATACACGAGTTCGGCCTTCCTGTAGGTGATTTGGCCGTCGGCGGCCCAAATCTTCAGGTCAACATCGAAAATCTCGCTCCCTATTTGCAGGGGTAGATGCGCACGATGTCGCGAGCGCCACGGCACGCCGCGTCGTTCGAAGCGAGCACGCACGTAGAGAGGCCGCTTGGGGTCGAGGAAGCGCCACATCGCCCCGTAGATAGCCCAGACCCGCGTTTCGGCGACCGGGTTGGCAAAGCGCATCTCGGACATTTGGCGCGGAACATTGTGGAAGCTCGGTGGGATCTCGGTGCGAGCAAAGGCGTAGAAGAACCTCGCATAGTCCAGTCGCTGCTCGTCGTCCTCGAGCCGCCGGTTCAGCCATCGGTTGGCGAGCAGGATGTCGCCGCGGTCGCCGGTGAGTGGGATCAGGACCTCATCGCCGGCAACAGCCTTGAAGAGAAAGTAGAAGCTTCGCGTGACCTCGATCTGCTGTCGTCTGCGTCCACTGCGGATGCGAGTGCCTGGCGCACACACCAACTCGCAGAGCAGTGTGTCCTCGTAGAATGCGATCTCGTCTCCGCGCAGCTTGCACTCGCCCTCGAACTCGAACTGACAGTTCGCCTTCAGGTGAGAGGCGATCGCGCGCTGCAAATGATCAGGGACCAATCCCTCCACGTGCCACACAGAATTCCCCCATCTGCCGGCAAACTCCATTGGCTGTGGGAACACTAATCCAATCTTATGTATGAATCAAACACAAGAGCATATTAAGCCGCGGCAGGCGGCACTCCGGTTTCCTCACGCGAGAGGCCACCGCCCCCTCACGCCTCCGGCTTCGCCAGATACGCAAACTCGGCCAGCACCTGCTCGTACACGGCGCGCTTGAAGGGCACGATCAGGCCGATCAGCTCGCCCGTGTCGGCCCAGCGCCAGGCGTCGAACTCCGCCTTGTGCCCTGGCCGCTCAAGCGCCACCTGGTCGTCGCTGCCGGTGTAGCGCATCGCGAACCACTTCTGCTTCTGCCCGCGATAGCGCCCGCCCCAGGCCTTAGGCCGCAAGGCGGCCGGCAGGTCGTAACTGTACCAGTCCGCGCTCTCAGCGATGATGCGAACGGAGCGGATGCCAGTCTCCTCATAGAGCTCGCGCAGCGCAGCCTTCCCCGGATCCTCGCTTTCGTCGATGCCGCCCTGAGGCATCTGCCACCAGGCCCCGGGGCCTTCCGGCTCGCCCGGCGCATCGTGCCGCCGCCCAATCCAGACTTGGCCGGCCCGATTGAGCACCATGATGCCCACACAGGGCCGATAGGCGAGCTGCTCAGATGCCATGGGTCCCTCACGCGTCGCCCGGCAAAGTCGCCTTGCAAAAGCATTGGGCGCCAAACAGGCGCCCAAGCTCGGACCGCCGGCGCATGGGCCGGCGCTCCCTTGCCTACACTACTTCTGCTTGGACCCAGGCGGCACCGACGCCTCGGGGCCGGCCGGCGCCTGCTGGAGCGGCGGCAGCGACTCCCCGCGCAGCATCTTGAGCGCGTACTGCAGCTGCGTGTCCTTTTCCACTTCACGCGGGACGTAGCTGGAAGAGCCGCCGCCTTCCTTGGCGTCCTTGGCGTCGTTCTTCAGGTGACCCCGCAGACCGGCTTCGCTCGGCGCCCGCTGCGGACCTTTGGTCTGCAGCTCCGGCGGCAGCTCCTGCTCGACGATGACGTCGGGCTCTATGCCCTTGGCCTGGATCGACCGCCCCGACGGAGTGTAGTAGCGCGCCGTCGTCAACCGGATCGCGCCGTTGGAGCCCAGCGGAATGATCGTTTGCACCGAGCCCTTGCCGAACGACCGCGTGCCGATCACGGTTGCACGCTTGTGGTCTTGCAGCGCTCCCGCAACGATCTCGGAAGCCGAAGCCGAGCCGCCGTTGATCAGGACCACGACCGGCTTGCCCTCGGCGATATCACCCGACCGCGCATTGGCGCGCTGCGTCTCCTCGAGGCCCCGGCCCTTGGTGAGCACGATTGCGCCCCTGTCGAGGAAATCGTCGGAGACGGCGATCGCCTGATCGAGCAGGCCGCCTGGATTGTTTCTGAGGTCGACGATGAAGCCGCGCGGAGCCTTGCCGAGCTGCTTCTTCAGGGCATCGACTTGCTTCACGAGATTGGCGTGAGTCTGCTCGTTGAAAGTCGAGATCTTGACGTAAACGATGTCGCCCTCGAGCCGCGCTTTCACAGCGTTGATTCTGATCACGTCGCGCACGATACGCACGTCGAAGGGGTCGTCGCGGCCCCGGCGGACGACGGTGAGGGTGATTGGTGTGTTGACGGGCCCGCGCATCTTCTCGACCGCCTGCTCCAGGGTGAGGCCCACGATCTGCTCGCCGTCGAGGTGGGTGATGAGGTCGTTGGCCATCAGGCCGGCCTTCGCCGCCGGCGTATCGTCGATGGGCGAGACCACCTTAACCACGCCCGAGCCCTGCTCCATCGTCACCTCGATGCCAAGCCCGCCGAACTCGCCCTTGGTCTGCACCTGCATGTCGCGGAAGTTCTTCGGATTGAGGTAGGCGGAGTGCGGATCGAGCGCGGACAGCATGCCGTTGATGGCCGCATCGATCAGCATGCCGTCGTCCGGCCGCTCGACATAGTCGGCGCGAACGCGCTCCAACACGTCGCCGAACAGGTCGAGCTGCTTGTAGATTTCGGTGTTGTTGGAGGTCGCCGAATATGTGCGGCTCACATTGAATACGGTCGTCGCGCCGGCGAGACCGGCGAGGATCATGAATGCCCAAAAAGCGAAGTCGGATTTTCTTGTCATCCTTGCACCTTTCGAGAGGCATCCGACCACCACGGGTCGGGATCTACGGACCGTCCGTCCTTACGGAATTCAATGTACAGGATTGGGCCACTGTCCTGCGACCTGGCCGCCTGGGTGCCTTTGACAGCATCCCCCATCACGCCGACTGCCTCACCGGTGAGGACGAATTGGCCGAACTGCACGTCGATCTGTGACAAGCCTGCAAGCAAAATATGATAGCCGGTACCGGCATTGATGATCAACAGTTTGCCGTACGTGCGGAACTCGCCTGCGTACACGATCCACCCGTCGCACGGCGACACGACGTGCCCGCCGTGTCGCGTTTGGATGACGAGGCCCTTCGATACGGCGCCGTGCTGCGTCTTGTCGCCGAAACCGAGAACCCTGCGGCCCTGGGCCGGCAGCTGGAGCTGACCTTTGGTTGCGGCGAAGGCAATGCCCGGCATGATGCGACCGGGCGATAGCATCGCCACCGAGCCGGCGTTGGGCTGAAGCACCGCCGCCGTGCGGTCCTCGGAAGTCGGCGGCTGCTCGGCGGCCTTCTTCTCGTAGGCGCCGAGGTCGGTGCGCGCGGCCACCTCGCGATCGAGCTTGCCGATCAGCTCGCTCATGTCTTCCACGTTCTTGGCGATCTGCGTTGCCGCCTTGAGCACGCTGTCGAACTCGGCCTGCCGTTCGGATTGCGACTGACGCTTTTCCTCCTGCAGCATCGCCAGCCGCACGCGTGCCTCGTTGAGGCGCCCCGTCTCGGCCTTGAGCTTGTCGGTCTCCGTGCGAATGCTCGCCATGACCCGTGAAAGATCGTTGAGCTGGTCGGCGAGAGCCAGCGCCTGCCCTCTGAGCTCGGGGAAGGCAGCCGCAAGCAGCATCGCGCTGCGCACCATCGACAACGCGTCCGCGCGCCGTGTGATCATCACCGGCGGCGGGTTGCGCCCCATGCGCTGCATAGCGGCGAGCAGCGCCGAGATGGTGCCGTGGCGTTCTTCGAGCGCGCCGCGCAGGTGCCTCTCCTGCGCCTGCAGCTGGTCCATCTTGGACTCGATCTGATTGAGCTGGCCTTCGCTCTGATGAATGAGCTTGCCCGTCTCGAGCAAGCGGGCGTTGATGCGCTGCCGCTCGGCGGCAATCCTATCCAAGTCCGCTTTGATTTCCTTCGACCGCTTCTGGGTCGCATCAAGGCTCTTCTTGTCGGCTTCGAGCCGTTTGCGGGCGTCGTCGGGGGCGGGCGTGCCTTGGGCAAGCGCTGCCATAGGAAGCGCGAGGCCGGCTGCCGCAGCAACCCAGAGCCGGGTTTTGCCTGTTAGCTGAGCGGCCACGTCTAACTCAGGTCCTTCCTTGTCCCAATCTGCTATATTGCACTGCGGCCTTGGCCGCCAATCCCCTATACGGCCAATTCACTATGAAAAGATCGAAGCAATTGTGGCATCGGTGGCCGGTTCGTCGCGCAAAAAGCAATGGCTGGTCGCCGAGCAGAGCATTCTCGGGACGCCCCTGAGGGGGTAGTGTCGGCATGACGGCTCGCAGCGGCTTGGCCTCTGCGTGCAAGCTTTGCACGAACCGGACCAATGCAATGGGACAAGGCTCGCGGCTTCTAATCTGGGCGGCAGTCCTTGCCGTTTTCATAGTGCTGCTGGCCGGGCTTTGGAACATGCTGAGAGGCACCAGCCCCAATTTGAGCCAGACGCTGATGCGTTGGCGGGTCGGCCTGCAGTTTCTTGCCATCCTGCTCATGATGGCGCTGATCTATCTGTGGGGCCAGTGACAACCCGGTAAGATTAGACCCGCCAGCCGCCGGTTGGTCCAAATTGCTCCGTATGTTCGCAACTTGAGGACCGGGTCTAGCCCGGCAAGGCTGCCGCGATGGTCGTTCTCAACAAAATCTACACGCGCACCGGCGATGCCGGCACCACCGCGCTCGGCACGGGTGAGCGGCTGCCGAAGCACGCGCCCCGCATCGCCGCCTACGGCACGGTCGATGAGACCAATGCCGCGATCGGGGTAGCCCGCACACACATGGCTGCTACCCATCCCGGCATCGACGCCATGCTGGGCCGCATCCAGAACGACCTCTTCGACCTCGGCGCCGACCTCTGCGCGCCCGAGCGGGACAAGGCGGCCGGGGCCCCCGAGCGCGAGCGGCTGCGGGTTAGCCAAGCGCAGACGGCGCGGTTGGAATCCGAGATCGACGCCCTGAATGCCGAACTCACTCCCCTGCGTTCCTTCGTTCTGCCCGGCGGCTCCGCCGCGGCAGCAGCCCTACATGTGGCCCGCACGGTTTGCCGGCGTGCCGAGCGCAGCATGGTGGAGCTTGCCCACATCCCAGGCGAGCACGTCAGTCCGCACGCGCTGACCTACATCAACCGGCTGTCCGACCTGCTGTTCGTCGCCAGCCGCTACGTCAATGAACTGGGCAGGAACGATGTTCTCTGGGTGCCCGGCCAGAACCGCTAGCCAAGCCTGCTGCAGCGCTTCAGCTTGAAGGATGTTCGCGCGTGGTCTTCATTCCCCTTTCGGACGACAATCCCCTGCGGACCATCCGCTTCCAATGGGTCACCGTCACCCTGATCCTGGCCAACGTCGTCGCATTCTTCCTCGAGAACACACCTGCGGGCCAAGCCACGATCGCCAGCTTCGCCCTCATTCCAACAGAGCTGTTCCAGGTGCGGATCGTGGGGGGCGCGGTCTTGGGGGCCCGATCAGCTGCTGCCGGTGCCCGAAGCGCTGACACTCTTCACCTATCAATTCCTCCACAGCGACATTCTGCACCTCTTGTCCAACATGCTGTTCCTTTGGGTGTTCGGCGACAACATCGAGGACGCCGTGGGCCACTTCAAGTTCCTGGTGTTCTACCTCGCGGGCGGCATCGCCGGCGGCCTGGCGCATGCCTGGATGCTGGCAAGCTCGAACCTGCCGCTGATCGGCGCCAGCGGTGCCGTGGCTGGCGTCATCGCCGCCTATCTCATCCTGCACCCGCGCGTGCGTGTGTGGGTGCTGGCGTTCCGCTTCATCCCGCTGCGCATCTCGGCGGCGTGGGTTTTGGGCGTCTGGGCGGTTACCCAGATCATAATGATCGCCTTGGCGCCCGGCGACCAGGTCGCCTGGTGGGCACACGTGGGGGGCATGGTGGCTGGCGCAGTCCTCATCCTGATCCTGCGGCGCCCAGGCGTCGCCCTATTCGACCGGGGTTTGGCGCGAGCCGGCGAGCGGGTCTCCTAGCAACGCGGGTGCGGCGGAGTGTCTCGCGCGCCGCGCCGCTGCAGCGTCCATGCCACACCTGCTGTTGCACATCCTTTGTCCAAAGTGCCTAGCGGGTTGCCCAATTGACACCCAACTAGCGCCGCCCTAGGTTTCCCTTTCGCAATTGCGAAGCGCTGCTTACGCCTGTCAAATATGTGACGTGACAAACAGGGGAGTGCGCCGACTGCGGTGCAGCACGTGCGCTGGGGAAGAGCGGACGTGTCTCACATGGAGCCTCAGGGGCAATGAAGGTACTCGTCGCTGTCAAACGCGTCGTCGACTACAACGTCAAGATCCGCGTGAAATCGGACCGCTCCGGCGTCGAGCTTGCCAACGTCAAGATGTCGATGAACCCCTTCGACGAGATCGCCGTCGAGGAGGCTGTTCGCCTGAAGGAAAAGGGCCAGGTCCAGGAGATCGTAGCTGTCTCGATCGGCCCCGCCAAATCGCAAGAGACGATCCGCACCGCACTGTCGATGGGGGCCGACCGCGGCCTGCTGATCGAGACGCCCGAGGGCGCGACCGTGGAACCGCTGGCGGTTGCCAAGCTTCTCAAGGGCGCCATCGACGCCGAGCAGCCGAAATTCGTCATCCTCGGCAAGCAGGCGATCGACGACGACTGCAACCAGACCGGCCAGATGCTGGCCGCGCTCCTTGGATGGCCGCAAGCCACGTTCGCTTCCAAGCTGGTGATCGAGGGCGACGCCGCAGCAGTCACTCGTGAGGTCGACGGCGGGCTCGAGACTCTCAAGATCAAGCTGCCGGCCGTCATCACCACCGACCTGCGCCTCAACGAGCCGCGCTATCCCTCGCTGCCCAACATCATGAAGGCGAAGAAGAAGCCTCTGGAGGTGAAGAAGCCCGCCGACTACGGCGTCGACATCGCGCAGCGGCTCAAGGTGGTGTCGACGGTAGAGCCGCCAGGCCGCAAGGCCGGCATCAAGGTGGCCAACGCCGCCGAGCTCGTCTCCAAGCTCAAGGAGGCTGGTATCCTTTCATGACCACCCTCCTGATCGCCGACCACGACAACAAGACGCTCGCACCTGCCGTCGCCAAGGCCATGAGCGCCGCCACGGCGCTGGGCCAAGACGTGCACGTGCTGGTCGCCGGCGCCGGCTGCAAGCCCGTGGCGGAAGCCGCCGCCAAACTCAACGGCTCAGCCAAAGTGCTGCTCGCCGACGCGCCTCATCTCGAGCACCAGCTCGCAGAGGAAGTGTCCGCCCTGATCGCCGGCCTCATGGCCAACTACGGTGCGGCCGTCGCCGCCTCCACGGCCTCCGGCAAGAACATCATGCCGCGCGTGGCGGCCCTGCTGGACGTGATGCAAGTGTCCGACATCCTCAAAGTGGTGTCGCCGGACACCTTCGAGCGACCGATCTACGCCGGCAACGCCATCCAGACCGTGCAGAGCCTCGACAAGAAAAAGGTCATCACGGTACGCACCACGGCGTTTCCCGCCGTAGGCAACACTGGCTCCGCAGCGATAGAAACCATCCAGGCCCCGGCCCCCGTGGGCCTTTCTAGTTTCGAGAAGGCAGAAATCCAGAAGACCGACCGGCCCGAGCTCACCGCTGCCAAGATCGTAATTTCCGGCGGTCGCGGCCTGCAATCGGGCGACAACTTCAAGAAGTACCTGGAGCCAGTGGCCGACAAGCTCGGTGCCGCTGTCGGCGCCAGCCGTGCTGCGGTCGATGCCGGCTACATGCCGAACGACTACCAAGTGGGCCAGACCGGGAAGGTGGTGGCGCCCGAGCTTTACATCGCGGTCGGGATTTCAGGCGCCATTCAGCATCTCGCCGGCATGAAAGACAGCAAGGTGATTGTGGCGATCAACAAGGACGGCGAGGCGCCGATCTTCCAGGTCGCCGACTATGGCCTGGTGGCCGATCTGTTCCAGGTGCTGCCCGAGCTGAAGGGCGAGTTGGAGAGGATGGGCAAGTGATACCGGGATCGAGCGGGTTGAAGGAGCAAGGGGTCATGGAGACGAGCCTCAAAACCAGAAGGGCCGGCGACCCCGGCGAGCGTACCCGCAAGGGCCAGGAGCCGGACGCCGCCGCGGCGATCCGGACGGTCGCTATTATCGGTGCCGGCCAGATGGGCAACGGCATCGCACATGTAGTCTCGCTGGCCGGCTACAACGTGCTGATGAACGACCTCAAGAAAGAGGCGGTGGACAAGGCACTGGCCACGATCGAGCGCAATATGGCGCGCCAGGTCTCGCGCGGGCTCATCAAAGACACCGAGATGCAGCAAGCGCTGAAGCGCATCAGCTACGCGCCGGACATGGCCGCGGTGGGTGCGGCAGACCTCGTCATAGAGGCCGCCACCGAGGACGAGGCGGTCAAGCGCAAGATCTTCGCCGACCTACTGCCGCAGCTGAAAAAAGGCGCGATGCTCGCCAGCAATACCTCCTCCATCTCCATCACGCGCCTGGCCTCCGCTACCGACCGGCCGGAGCGCTTCATCGGCATGCACTTCATGAACCCGGTGCCGATGATGCAGCTGGTGGAGCTGATCCGCGGCATCGCCACCGAGGACGAGACGTTCGGGGCGGCGCGCCAGTTCGTGGAGAGCCTCGGCAAGGTGACCGCCGTGTCGGAGGACTTTCCAGCCTTCATCGTCAACCGCATCCTGCTGCCGATGATCAACGAGGCGGTCTACACGCTCTACGAGGGCGTCGGCACCGTGGAGTCGATCGACAAGGCGCTGCGGCTCGGCGCCAACCATCCCATGGGCCCGCTGGAGCTTGCCGACTTCATCGGCCTGGACACATGCCTGTCGGTGATGCAGGTGCTCTACGAGGGCCTCGCCAACTCCAAGTATCGGCCGTGTCCGCTGCTGGTGAAGTACGTCGAGGCAGGCTGGCTCGGCCGCAAGACCCAGCGCGGGTTCTACGACTACCGCGGCGACAAACCGGTGCCGACGCGCTAGCTTCACTTCGGTAGTCCGGTGGGGCTCAGGCCAACAGGCGATCTCCCAGCCGGCCAAAGTGCTATCGACCACTTCCCGCGCTTCGGGGTTCCGGCTTACGCCGACCGCTGGCCACGCGTGCCGGACGAGCCCACGTTGACGATCTCCGGGCTGGTCGAGACACCGTTGACGCTGGAGCTTCGCACACTCGCGAGCCTGCCACGCGCCGAGATCGTCGCCGACTTCCATTGCGTCACGACCTGGACCAGCAAGGGCCTCAGATGGGGCGGATACCGCCTCGCCGAGGTGCTGGACCGGATCGTTGCGCCGCGAGGCGCGCCCGGCCGCCGCCGCACGTTACCTCGGCTTCCTCTCGCTCGACGGATACAGGATCTGCATCGACCGCCGCGACGTCGATGCCAGCACCCTGCTGGCGGATCGGCTCGATGGTGAGCCGCTATCTCTGGAGCACGGCGCGCCGCTGCGTGTGATCGCCCCCGCGCTCTACGGCTACAAGAGCGCCAAGCATGTGAGCGGCATCGAGTTCCTCGCCGACTACCGCCGCGGCCGCGCCGAGCGCCAGACGCTCGCGCATCCGCGCGGCCGGGTCGCCTACGAGGAGCGCGGACGCTTCCTGCCGGGTTGGGTGTACCGGCGCATCTACCGTGCCCTGGTGCCCGGCACGCTCGCCCATTTCGAGCGCGCCGCCTCGCGCCGGCGACAATCTTCGCGCGCGACTTCTTGAAGCGTGGGCCGCAATCTTGCGGCGCCGGGCCCCTCCCCTCACTGTGTCGAAGGGCGCTGACAGCGCGTGACACGTCGACCGCTTGGGCGCAACAAACCACTCACCGCCGCGAACGCCTTGACGGGGATCAACGCCGTGCGTGCCCGGAGTATGCCAAAGGAAAGGTTGTACACTCAGTTCGGAGGCGAGCATGACCATTTCCCGTCGCGTCTTCTTGCGAGGTGGGGCCGCCGCCGGCGCCGCAACCGTTCTTGCAGGGCCGCGTGCCTCCGCCTCTGAAGCAGGGCGTTTCGCCAATCCGCTGAAGATCCCGCCGCTGCTTGAGGGCACGGCCGGCGGGCAAGGCAAGACATTCGGCCTGGCCATTGGGGCAGGCAGATCGCAGTTCCTGCCTGGGGTCACGACCCCGACCATCGGCGTCAACGGCCCCTATCTTGGCCCCACCATTCGCTGCACTGCGGGGGAACGCGTAACGCTGCAGGTGAAGAACGACCTCGCCGAGCGAACCACGCTGCACTGGCATGGCCTGCACATACCGGCGCGTTACGACGGCGGACCCCACCAAGTTGTCGAACCGGGCGCTCTTTGGGAGCCGTCCTTCGAGATCAAGCAGAAAGCCTCGCTGTGCTGGTATCACTCGCACCTGATGGGGCGCACGGGCGAGCAGGTTCTGCGCGGACTCACCGGGCTCTTCCTGATCGAGGACGCAGAAAGCCGTTCGCTTCGCCTCCCGTCGGAGTACGGCGTCGACGATGTTCCGCTCATCATCCAGGATCGCCGCTTCAACCGCGACGGCAGCTTCAACTACGTTTCGGCGATGCACGACACGATGATGGGTTACAAGGGCGACGTAATCCTGGTGAACGGCACTGTCGACCCGCACTTGGTGCTGCGCAGGCAGCGGACGCGCCTGCGCATCCTGAATGCTTCCAACTCGCGCATCTACACGCTCGGCCGTGACGACGGCATGGACGTGATCATTGTCGGCTCGGATGGAAGCCTGTTGGAGCGGCCTGTGCGCCAACGCCGGGTTCGTGTCGGCCCGGGCGAGCGCATCGAGCTGTTGGTGGACGCACAGCCCGGGCAGAAAATCAAGTTGATGAGCTATCCCGATCGCGTCGCCGGCGGTGGCATGGGACCGGGGATGATGATGGGCGGGATGGCAGGCAACACCGAGACCTTCGCCATCCTCGAGCTGCGGGCCGGCAGGCTGGAAGCATCCGACATCGTGCTGCCGGAGAGACTCGTCGAAGTACCGAGATGGACTGCGGCGCAGGCCGCGCGTACCCGCACCTTCACGCTAGATATGAGCATGATGGGAATGATGGGCATGGGCATGGGTATGGGTATGCGTGGCCGCGGCAACGGCATGAACGGGATGATGGGTATCAACGGCCGGCCCATGAACATGGCGCGCATTGATGTTCGCGTGCCATTGGGCAGCATCGAGATTCTGGGAAATCGAGAACACGACCCCCTTGGCTCACCCCTTCCACATCCACGATGTCCAGTTCCGCGTGCTGGACCGCGACGGGGAGCCGCCGCTTCCTCACGAGCGGGGCCTCAAAGACACGGTGCTTGTCGATCCTAGATCGACCGTGCGGGTGATCGCCGAGTTCGCCGACTTCGCCGACCCGAGACACCCCTATATGTATCATTGCCATATTCTCGAGCATGAGGATGCCGGCATGATGGGTCAGTTCGTGGTGGTGTGACGGCAGCCGTCGGTCAACCGCACCCACTCAGCGCAGGCCCAGCCCGCGCGCGATGATGCCGCGCAGGATCTCCGTGGTGCCGCCCTGGATGGTGAGCTTGGGCGCGATCATGGTCGCGAGCGCGTTCACTTCCTCGAAGGTTGCCCTGTTCGCCTCGCCCTCCTCCACGAACGCCGCGAGGTCGCGCGCGCGGTGCGGCAGCTTCTGCTCCCAGATGGTGCCGACATCCTTGACGATCGCCGCCTCGACCACCGGCTCCTTGCCAGCGGCAAGCATGCCAGCGACCGACACCGACATGCGCCGCAGTGCATGCAGCTGCGCCACCAGCCGCCCGAGGCCCTCGGCGCCACGCGTATCGGGCTTCTCGCCCAGCACCCGCACCAGCTCGGAGAGGACGTAGTAAGTCTCCAGGAACCGCTCGGGCCCGCTGCGCTCATAGGCGAGTTCGCTCGTCGCCTGCTTCCAGGCCCCATCCACTTCACCCAGCACGTGGTCCTCGGGCACAAACGCGTCCTGAAACACCACCTCGTTGAAGTCGTGCAGGCCGGTCATCTGGTAGATCGGGTTCACGGTGATGCCCGGCGTTGTCATGTCGACCAGGAACTGGGTGAGCCCGTGCCGCCGGTTCTCCCTGGTCGGCGGCGAGGTGCGGAACAGGCCGATCATGTAGTGGGCGAGGTGCGCGTTGCTGGTCCACACCTTGGTGCCGTTGATAAGCCAGCCGCCCTCGGTCTTGGTGGCCTTGGTCTTGGCGGCGAACAGGTCGGAGCCCGAGTTCGGCTCGCTCATTCCGATGACGAAACACACCTCGCCCCTGCAGATGCGCGGCAGCACGTCCGACTTGATGCGTTCGTTGGCGTACTTGATGAGGATCGGACCGCTCTGCCGGTCAGCGACGAAGTGCAGCCGCACCGGCGCGTTGGCGACGCGGAACTCCTCGGTGACGACGTAGCGCTCGAGATAGCTCCGCTCCTGGCCACCGTACTTCTTGGGCCAGGTCATGCCGATCCAGCCCCTGACGCCGACCTTGCGGCTGAACTCGGCGCTGTAGGCGCCGTCGATGCCGCCGCCGTGCGGGCTGAAGGTGCCGGCCGCCAATTCCCGCGCGAGAAACTCGCGCACTTCGGCGCGCAGGCGCTCGCACTCGGGCGGCAGGCGCATCTGATCGAACTCGAGTTGTGTCGACATGACCGCCCCCCTACCGTGCCGCCAGCATCGGCCACAGCGCATCGGCGCCCTTGGCGGCGACCAGCTTGCCGAGCCGCACGGCCCAATAGCTCTCGTTGCCGAAATCGTCGCGCCAGGCCCACAGCCGGCGCGTGAAGCGGTGCAGCGTGTGCTCCTGCGTGAAGCCGATGGCGCCCAGCACCTGATGGGCGATGGCCGCGCCCTCGCCCACTGCCTCGCCGACGCGGATCTTGGCGGAGGCGGCCTCGAGAAACACAGCTTCGTCGAAGCGGTCGGCACTGGCGATCGCATCGGCTGCTGATCCAGCGGAGGCGATGGAAGCCGCAACCTCGCCGGCGAGCCGCGCGAGATTGTGCTGCACGGCCTGGAACTTGGCGATCGGCCGCTCGAAGGCAACGCGTTCGTTGGCGTAGGAGACCGTGAGGTCGAGGATGGCTTCGAGTGCGCCCGCCATCTGCATGGCCCGGGTTGCAGCACCCAGCTGCAGCAGCTCGTCAACGTCGAAACCAGCCGGCGCATCCTTGACTGCCACCGGTCGCACGTTGTCGAAGGTCACAGCGTTCAGCGCATCGCCGGCCATACCGGTACCGTCGGCGATGCGGACCGCGTTCGTCTCGACCAGCGCGACCGCACCGCCGCCGGCCTCGCGATGCGCCAGTACGGCAAGATGCCTGGCATCCGCGGCGAACGCGACAGCGCGCAGCCGCCCGTTGAGCGTGCCGTTCTTGGCCAACGTCAGCCGGTCGCCGTCGCGCGAGGGCGCGCACGCCATCGCGCCCTTGGGCGAGGAAATGCCGGCGAGGCCCAGCAGCCAGCCCGCGAGCAGCGTCTCGGCAACCGGCAGCGGCACGGCGAAGCGACCGGCCTCGCGCAACACGGCGAAGCCATCGGCCATACCTGCGCCAGCGCCGCCCAACGCATCGGGCACCCAGGCGAGCGTCAGCCCGGCTTCCTCCAGCGCTGCCCAAGCCGGTGCCTTCCAGGCATCGTCCTTGGCGCGGTTGACGGTCTGCGGATCGCAATGATCCCTGAAGATGCGCGTCGCCGTCTCGGCGACCATGCTGTGACTGGTCATATGTCGTTCCCACCCGCGGTTGTTCTTATCCCGGCGTCAGCAGCCCTACAACCGCGGCGGTCATCAAGGTGGCGAGCGTGCCGGAGATCATCGTCTTGGCGCCGAGGCTCGCCACCTCCGCGCGCCGCTCCGGCACCATGGCGGCGATGCCGCCGACCATGATGCCGAGGCTGCCGAAGTTGGCAAAGCCGCACAACGCATAGGTGAGGATCAGCCGAGAGCGCTCCGACAGCGCGGCCGGCGCGGTGGCGACGAGCTCCAGGTAGGCGATGAACTCGTTGAGCACGGTCTTGACGCCCAGCAGCGCGCCGGCCGCGGTGCACTCGGTCCAGGGAATGCCGGTGAGCCAGGCCAGCGGCGCGAACGCCCAGCCCAGGATCTGCTGGAATGTGAGCTGCAGCCCGAAGGGCGCCGCGACCAGCGCGAGCAGCTGATTGGCAAGTGCCACCAGCGCCACGGCGACGATCAGCATGGCCGTCACGTTGGCAAGAAGCACCACGCCTTCCCAGGTCCCTTGCGCGATGGCGTCCATGCTGGAGCGCGGCGGGTCGTCGATCACGATCCGTCGGCGTCGCCCTCGGCGGGCTGCGGCGGCGCCCGCTTTCGCCGGACTCCTGCGGCACCATCAGCTCCGACAGCAGCAGCGCCGCCGGCACGCTGATCACGGAGGCCACGATCAGGTGCCCCGCCGCGCCCGGCAGCACCGGCTGCAGAATGGTGGCATAGACGGCGAGCACCGTGCCTGCCACGCCCGCCATGCCGACGGTCATTGTGGCAAACAGACCGGCGCGGCTCATGCCCTCGAGGTAGGGCCGCACCAGCAGCGGCGCCTCCACCATGCCGACGAAGATGTTGGCGGCGGCCGACGTGCCGACCGGCCCCGACACGCCGAGCGTGCGCCGCAGCGCCCAGCCGATGGCGTGGACCACGCGTTGCAGCACACCCCAATGGTAGAAGAGCTTGGTGAGCGCGCTGATCACCAGGATCAACGGAAGCGCATGAAACGCCAGTATGAAGCTGTTGCGCGGGTCGACGGTCTGGAACGGCGCCGGGCCGCCCGCCAGATAGCCGAACACGAGCTGCACGCCGGCGCCGGTCGCCGATTGCAGCGCCGTCACGATTCCCGCCGCCCAATCGAACGTGACGCGCACGGCAGCAACGTTCAGCATGATGCCGGCAATGACAAGCTGCAGCCCGAGACCGGCGACGCAGCAGGCGGGCCAGCCGCGCCGGTCCGATCGCCGCCCGCCGCTCCGACAGCACCCACGCGATCAGCGGAATGACGATGAGCCCGACGAGGCTCTGCGCCTGCAGCGACATTCTCCCCCTCTCCCCGCTTGCGGGGAGAGGGTCGGGGTGAGGGGCAGCGGCACACTCCAACGCTGGAGTCCGTGGCTGCCCCTCACCCTAACCCTCTCCCCATGCTGAAGAAGCATGGGGAGAGGGAACTATGCCTCGCCACGAAGCGCGCGGCTACGCCTTCGGCGTCGCCGTGCGCACTACAGCCAGCGCGTCCCGGACGCGATGCGAGGTGGGCGGCCCCGCCTGCTTGCGGCCAGATAGCAGTGGCCGGCCGACGTAGCGGTCGAGCTTGCCCTGCCACCACAGGCGCACGGGCTCGACGAAGCTGATCCAGCGTTGGCCGGATCGGGGGTCGCGATAGGCCGGGTCGTACTTCCACAGCCGCCAGGCGCACAGGTAGCGGATGCGCCATAGCCGCACCGCGCCGATCGCGTGCCGGGGGCCCGGCATGGCCTCGAGCGCGGCCACCATCGTGCGATGCAGGTGCCCGAAGGTGCGCCAGTACCAGCTGCCGAAGACGAGATCGACGATCCGGATCCAAAGGCGGCGCAGGACTGGCACCAGAAAGGCGATGGGAAAGACGATCAGCAGGAAATGGAGATAGAGCTGGCTGGCGATCAGGAGGGCGACAATGGCGAGCTTCCAGCCGAGGTGCAGGGCCCGCCAGCGTTTGCTGGCGAGCGTGACGGCGGCCTTGAGCTTGCCGCGCCAGCCGTGCGCGCGCTTGAGCTTTTCGTCGCTGAGGATGAGGTTGCCGGCGTAGGCGAGGCCAACGCCGGTCAGCAAGGTGGCGAGCCGCGAAAGCCGCCGCAGCCCGACCCCCCTGGCCAGTACGAGCACGAGACCGCCAAACAGCCGGATGGCGCCGTTGACCAGAAAGACCAGAGCGTTCCACAGGAAGCGCGAGGCAGCGCCCACGGCGCTGTCGCCGGTCAGCGCATAGACGGCAAGCGACACAGCAACCGCCAGGATGGCGAAGGTCACGTACCAGCCGACGCTCTGCCTGCTCATCGTCCCGCGCCGCATCGAGGCCCCAGAATCAAGAAACCAGAAACAAACAATAGGTGGAACCCAACCCGGCTCTATACGGCCGCTTCATGGCAGCAGGCTGAAGTCTCCTCCTGCAGCCAGGCCTTGACCCTCTGCAATGCTTCAGCGTCCGTGCAGCCCTTCGCCAACCGCCGCTTGGAATATCGCAAGCTGGCGGTCGGCGCTGGTGCCGCGCTGCAGAATGGTCTCCACGTGCTCGACCTCGGCGAGGCAGTCGAGCGCCGCAGCCTGCCGCCGCAGCATCTCCACCAGTCGCCGCGCAGCGCCAGCCGCATCGATGGCGGCGCGCTCCCGGAACGGGTCGATCAGCTCCGCGCGCAAGCCGAAGCGCTGCACGCGCCACTTGTTCTCCTTGGCGAGCGCGCGGGTCGGCGAATTGATGGCGCTGTTGATCGTGCGGTCCGCCATCAGAGCGCACACCAGGCAGCGATAGAGCGCGGCGACCGTGATGGCATCGTCGAGCGAAGTGCACGCGTCGGGAATTCTGAGCTCCAGGGTGCGATACTTGTGCGAGGGGCGGATCGCCCACCAGATGTAGCTCGCATCACGGATGACGCCGGCTTCGCGCAGCGTCTCGATATAGCCGCGATACTGCAGCCAGTCGGAAAACAACGGCGGCAGGCCGGTGCGCGGCAGCTCGTCGTAGGAGGTCAGGCGATAGCTGGAGAAGCCGGTGTTCATGCCGCGCCAGAACGGCGACGACGTGGAAAGCGCCAGCAGAATGGGCAGGAAGGGAATAGCGCGCCGCATGACGTCGAGACGCAGATCGTCGTCGGGCACCTCCACGTGCACGTGCATGCCGCACACGAGATTTCTCAGTCCGAGAATCTGCAGCTCCGCCATCACCGCGTCGTAGCGCTGCTTGTCGGTCTGCTGCTGCAGGGGCCAATCTGCCGTCGGATGCGTGCCGGCGGAAATGACCGCCAACCCGTGCTCTCGCCCGGCTGCCGCCAAGGCTTTGCGCGAGCGCAAGAGGTGTCCGCGCGCCTCGGAAAACGTGTTGCAAACCGGCGTAGCCGCCTCCACCTGCGACTGCAGCAGCTCGCGCCGCACGGCGCCGCAGGAGAGCTGCTTGGCCCGGGCCAGAAAGGCCTCGTGCGTCGTGGGCTCCAGCATCTGCGTGTCCTCGCAGACGACGAAGAACTCTTCCTCGATCCCGAACGTGAAGTTCATGCGATCGTGCCTTTGCCTGCTGCTTTTCCTCGCCGCGCCCGTCCTCGAATCAACGCCCTTTCCCGTCTGGAGTATCCAGACGCGATCACAGAAGTTGCCCTCTTGACTGACTAATCTCCCCAACGTACGCGCGCTACTACCCCCGAGCGCGATGCGCACCGTCAATTGGTATGACTGCCGCCGCAATCGGGCGGAAAGATGCCGGAGCTTGCATAGGCGCCTTCGCACTGTGAAAGCAGACACATGCGCTGCAGAGGAATTAGATCGGTTATGCGGCCGCCAAGACAGTTCCGGCTGCACCTCACTTCTTGGGCGGTGGTGCCTTACCCGGACGGGGCGGCAGCGATCTGAGGTAGGTCGCCATGGCCTCGCGGTCCTGCGGCTGACAGCTTTGCGGTGTTGGAGATCACGTCTGCCATCTCGTTGCCGACGGGCGCGCCATCGGGTGACAGACCGTGCTCGAGAAAGAACGCCATGTCCTTGGCCGACCACGACGAGATGCCGTTTGCGTGCGGCGTGATGTTCGGCACCCAGCCTTTGCCCTCGGCGTTCATGCCGCCGGCGAACCGACGCTCGGCGATGATCCCGCCGAAGACGTCGCGCGGGCTGTGGCACTCGGCGCAGTGGCCGGGTCCCTCGACGAGGTAGGCGCCGCGGTTGATCTCGGCGCTCTTGCTCGGATCGGGTGCGAACGCCTTGCCGTCGAGATAGCGCAGCTTCCACAGGCCGAGCCCCAGCCGCACGTTGAACGGGAAGGGCAGCGCATGCGGCTCGGAAGGCACCGCTGACCGCCGGCAGGGTCCTCACGAAATGCGAACAGGTCGCGCACGTCGTCGAGCGTCATGCGCTGGTAGGAGGTGTAGGGAAATGCCGGATAGAGGTGCTCGCCGTTGCGGCCGACGCCGCGCAGCATGGCGTTGACGAACGCCTCCTCCGACCAGGCGCCGATGCCGAAGCGTGCGATCGGGGGAGATGTTGGGGACCTTGAAGGTTCCGAACTGCGTGGCGAGCGCAAGACCGCCGCCGAGCTTGCGCTTGTCGTCCTGCTTGGGCGTGGCATGGCACGAGGCGCAGCCGCCGGCATTGAACATGGTCTCGCCGTTGGCGAGATCGGCCGCGCGGCTCTCGAGCCGCTGCGACCAGGCTGAAGGCGCGGTCAGCGCATAGAGGGCGACCGCCAACGCCGCCGCGATCAGGCAAACGACAACGAGTGCACGAGCGAGCATGGCATCTCCGGCTTGGAGCCTCTTGCGTAGCGTCGCTCGTACACTGTGGCGCGGCGATCGCGCAACGCCGCTTGGGCGCGCGCGGCCGCAACTTGCCGATGGGATTGCTACTTCAGCTTCTTGAAGCTGTCGGCCAGCCTTGGAGAGAAGCCGTCCGCCTCCTTGTGGCAACCGCCACAGCTGCGCAAGACCTTGGGGTATTCGGCCTTGAAAGTGGCCTCGTCCTTGATCGCTGCCGCTGCGGCCTTGGCCGTGGCGATGAAGGTATCGATGGCGGCGTTGAACTCGGCCCGCGCAGTCCAGATCTTGGGCGACGCATCGGTATCGCCGGTCTTGGAGCTGTCGGGGAACAGGTCTTTCAGCTTCGCTGCCTGGGTCTGGTAGGTGCTCATTACGGATTGAAACTTGGCAAGGTCGAAGGGCAGCTCCCCCTTCGACATCTTGAAGGTTTCGGTACCAGCCGTGGCAATAGCCTTCATCACCGCCCGGCGCTTGGCTATGGCGTCCTGGCCCTGGGCGTAGGCGACCAGACTGCCGGTTGCCAGTATGGCGCCGGCTCCGAGCACAATGAGACAGCCTACGCGCTTCAGCATGCAGTTCCTCCCTAAGTCCAATTGACGCCGCCCGCTTGCGGCGCGGCTTGGCCGAAATACCGCACTTGTTAAGAGTACTTGGGCGTTGTGACGTGTAAATGCCGTCAACACACACTTTGTTTTGACGGGCAAGCGGGAATAAACTCGACCCCCCGAGCGTCTGTGCGGGTGATCGTTACGCCTTGAGGGAGCCGCGCCCTGGTTTCGCGCCGTGAAGCCGTCGCAGCCGAAATACCCCGCTTGCGCCGCTACGCGCGGGCTTTGCTGGGCGACGACGGCGAGGCGGACGATCTGATACAAGATACCCTGGAGCGGGCCTTGGCGCGTCTCGGCCAGTGGCGGGAAGGCGACAGCCCGCGCAAGTGGCTGTTCTCCATCCTGCACAACCTGCACGTCGACGGCCTGCGCCGCCGGTCGCGCCGGCCGCCGCACGTGGGGCTGGAGAGCCTGGGGGTGGACCAGTCCGAGCCGGCGGCCGACGGCGCCAGCGGCCACGATCTCGACAGCGCCTTGCAGCGTCTGAGCGGCGAACAGCGGCGGGTCGTACTGCTGGTGGGCCTCGAAGGCTTGAGCTACGCTGAGACCGCAGAGGTGCTGCAAATTCCGGTCGGCACCGTGATGTCGCGGCTCGCGCGCGGACGCGAGCGTTTGCGCGGGCTGATGGACTACCAGGGCGGCGACAACAACAGCCGGCCATCGTTGCGGAGGGTCAAATGAGCGGGCCCCGCCGGATCAGCCAGACCGAGCTGCATGCCTATGTGGATGGCGAATTGGCGCCCGAAGAGCGCGCCGAGCTGGAGGCCTTGCTGTCGGCCGCGCCCGCCGACCTCGAGCTGGCGCGGGAGTTGCGCGAACTCAACGAGGCCCTCAAGCACCGCTACGCTGGCCGGCTCGAGGCCCCCCTCCCGCCGCAGCTGAACAAGGCCCTTGGCCGCTTCGTCGGTTGGCGCCTGGACCTGCTGTCGACAGGCCGGTGGGTCGCGGCCGCCATTCTCCTGATCGCAGCGGGCGCAGTCGGCTATCTCGGGCGGGGGCTGCTGGCCGAGCCGCGCGGTGCCGAGGTCGCGTTCGTGGCGACCGCGCTCGGCGCGCATACCGTCTATGTGCCGGAGGTGCGCCACCCGGTCGAGGTCAGGGCCGACGAGGCGCATTTGGTGCGCTGGCTGGCCAAGCGCGTCGGCGCCGACGTGCGGGCGCCGGCTCTCGGCAACCTCGGCTGGCGGCTGATGGGCGGCCGGCTGCTGCCCGACCAGAACGGCCTGCCGGCGGCGCAGTTCATGTACGAGGACGGCAGCGGGCGCCGTCTGACGCTCTACGTGCGCAAGGAGACCGGGCTCAACAACACGTCGTTCCGCTTCTATGAGCGCGATGGCTTCGGCTCGTTCTATTGGATCGACCGGCCGCTTGCCTACGCACTGTCCGGCCGGCTGACACGCGACGAGCTGTCGAGCCTTGCCAACACCGTGTATGCGCAGCTCGAAGCTCAGGATGCTGCCAAGGCCACGCCCGAGCGCCCGCAGGCACAGTAGCCGGCACAAGGCGGATCAATAGGGCGACGGTTGATACTTGTGGTCCAGCGGCACGCAATTGCGGTGACCGGCTTCGATGCACGTCTGGATGCGGGAATAGTGGCGCAGGCTGTCCATGAGCCAGCTGCCCAACCCGACGATGGCAACGATCACCACCATCGCTGCAATGTTCTGCCGCATGCGGATGCGGTCTTCGACGTCGTCAGCCGGATGCGCGCGTGCATTGGCGGAGACGGAACCGCTGAGCGCCGCCGGCGGCAGCACCGGCAGCATCGGCCGTGCCGGGCGTAGCCTGGCACGGGCAGCCTCGAACGATAGGACCTTCATGGCGAAATGCTTGCGTTGACGCTGCGCCGAAGCGATCTTGCCAGAGGGCTCATTCCCGCTCAAGGTCATCCCATGCAGCTTTCACAACGCCTGCGCGCGGCCTGGGACTGCGGGGAGTGCCGGCTCTACCGGCGCGCCGCCCTGCTGCTGCTCGCCGCTGCGCTGCTGGTGTGGGCGGCAACCCTTTATCAATGATGCGATTTAGAACCGAGCGTGGGTTCAACGAGGCCGAGCGGTCGGCAATCGTGGCCCTCTTGCGGGAGTACGAAGCCGGCATAGGCGTCTCCCTGTGCTTTCAGGACTTCGACGCCGAGATGGCAAATCTGCCGGGCGACTATGCCCCGCCCAAAGGAGAAATGCTTCTGGCGCGCGACACCGCCAGCGGCGCACTGGTGGGGTGCGTCGCAGTGCGGCCCGTCGCGGGCGCGCCCGAGCTTTGCGAGATGAAGCGGTTGTATCTGCGAGCGGCAGCGCGTGGCCAAGGTCTCGGCCGGCACCTGGCGTTGGCCGCCATGGCGCAAGCGAGGCACTTGGGCTACCGCCGCATTTGCCTTGATACGCTGCCTACCATGCTGGAAGCGCAAGCGCTCTACCTGTCGCTCGGGTTCACCCAAGTCGGAGTGAGCGCGTCGGAGCCGCAAGTGCTGCTGTTCGAGCGCGATCTCGATCCATGATTTCGGCCGAAACGACGAAGGGCCGCTACTGCGGCCCTTGCCATCCGATCACCATGTTTGCGGCGTCAAGCCGGCGAGGCTGGAGCGCCGCGCCCGAAGAAACCCAACACAGCTTTCATGGCGTCCGCAAACTTGCCAGGCTGCTGCGGCTCGGCCAATCGCAGAAGCAGCGCCTCCGTCGGCCGCCACTCCGTGCGCTCGATTGCGCGGGGTGAGCGTTCCTCTTCGCAGTCTTCCGACGTGGCCATTGCAAAGCCGGCCGCCCGCGCAGCGCTTTGTAGCGTCTCCATTCCCATGGCAATTAAACTCGCAAGCTCAAGTCCCGTCCAGGCAAAAACTCCTGGACCCCGCGCCCGACACGTCTTGCCGTATGTTGTCGGCGATTTGCGCGTCATTCCTGCCGCCGGTCAAGACAAATATCGCAATAGATCGTGATCAGGTGCTTGCTGCGCTGCACTTCGCGGATGCGAGATCGGGCAGGCGCACTGCATCCAGCAAAATTGCATGCGGCCAGTGCAGCACGCGACGTGCATCAGCATCGGGCCATCGGCAAAACGCGAACGGGTGTGTTGCGCCTTCACCTGATGCGTCTGTAGTTGTCGCGAATACGAGCACTGTCGTGCACGACAAGCTGTCATTTGGTTGAAGAGCAAAATTTGATGTGAGTGCTTGCGCTCGCTCGGGCTCGGGTTCACGATACTGTCACGCGCCCCGTGAAGCTCAGGCGCGGGCGCGCGCGAGCTTGAGCCTCCCTTTGCCTGAGCGCATCACGGAGGAACTCATGGGGCAGAATGGTGGCTCAGCCGCCCGCAGCTCCCGCTGCATCGCACTGGTTGGGCCGTACCTCTCGGGCAAGACCACCTTGCTGGAGGCCGTCTTGGCGCGCGCCGGCGCCGTCACGCGCCAAGGCAAGGTAACTGACAAGAACACGGTGGGCGACGGTACGCCCGAGGCGCGCGATCACGGCATGAGCGTCGAGCTCAACATCGCCGACGCCACGTTTCTCGACGACAAGTTTACTTTCATCGATTGCCCGGGCTCCATCGAGTTTCAGCACGAAGGCGCGCTTGCCCTTACGGCCTGCGATGCGGCCGTGGTCGTGTGCGAGCCCGATCCCAAGCGCGTGCCGGCGCTGCAGCTCATCCTCAAGCAGCTCGAGGACCGGGGCATCCCCCGCTTCCTCTTCCTCAACAAGATCGATTCCTTCGACGCCCAAGTGCGCGACATCCTCCCCATGCTGCAGCCCGCGAGCGCCAAGCCGCTCGTCCTGCGCCAGATCCCGATCTGGGAGAACGGCGCGGCCTCGGGCTTCGTCGACCTCGCGCTGGAGCGCGCCTTCGTCTACCGCAAGCAGGCCAATGCCGAGGTCGTCGACATACCTGCCGCAGTCAGGGACCGCGAGACGGAAGCCCGCTTCAAAATGCTGGAACAGCTCGCCGACTACGACGACGAGCTGATGGAGCAGCTGCTGGCCGACGTGCAGCCGCCGCGCGAGAAGGTGTTCGCCGACCTCGTCAAGGAGGTGCAGGATGGACTGATCGTGCCGGTGCTGCTGGGCTCGGCCGAGAACGGCAACGGCATTCTGCGGCTCTTGAAGGCGCTGCGTCACGAGGCGCCGTTCGTCGAGACGACCGCAAGGCGCCTGAAGCTCGAGAACGCCAAGTCGGCCGCCCATGTGATCAAGACGATGTACACGCCGCATGGCGGCAAGATCAGCGTGGTGCGGGTGCTGGCCGGCGAGTTCGGCGAAGGCACCGTCGTGCAGGGCGTGCGCTCGGAGGAGCGCGCTGCAGCCGCTTTCTCCCTGGCCGGGCAGGACGCCAAGAAGCGCGCGCCCGCCAAGGCCGGCGAGACGGTGGCGCTCGGGCGGCTCGAGAAGATCCTCTCCGGCGAGACGCTGTCGGCGGAGAAGGGCGGCAGCGTGCAGATCCCCGCGCCGGAGCCCTCCCAGCCGGTCTATGGCGTGGCCATCAACGTCAAGGACCGCAAGGACGAGGTGAAGCTCACCGGCGCGCTGGCGCGCCTGATGGAGGAGGACCCCTCCCTCAAGCTGGAGCACGCCAAGGACACGCACCAGATGGTGCTGTGGGGCCAGGGCGAAATGCACCTGCGGGTGGCGCTGGAGCGGCTGAAGCGCAAGTACGGCGTGGAGGCCGTGTCGAAGCCCCGCCAGGTGCCGTACAAGGAGACCATCCGCAAGGGGGTCGAGGATGTCCGCGGCCGGCACAAGAAGCAGTCGGGCGGGCACGGGCAGTTCGGCGATGTCGTGCTCGACATCAAGCCGCTGCCGCGCGGCAGCGGCTTCCAGTTCGAGGAGAAGATCACGGGCGGCGTGGTGCCGCGCCAGTTCATCCCCTCGGTGGAGATCGGCGTGCAGGACTTCCTGCATAAAGGGCCGCTCGGCGGCTTCCCGGTGGTCGACGTGGCGGTGACGCTCACGGACGGCTCCTACCACTCGGTCGACTCTTCCGACATGGCGTTTCGCCAGGCCGGCCGCATCGGCATGCAGGAGGGCATGCCCAAGTGCAGCCCGGTGCTGCTCGAGCCGATCATGGAGGTGGAGATCGCCATCCCGTCGGACGCCACCGCGCGCGTCAACGGCATGATCCCGCAGCGGCGCGGGCAGATCTTGGGCTTCGATGCGCGCGAGGGCTGGCCCGGCTGGGACGTGGTGCGAGCGCAGCTGCCCGAGTTCGAGATGGCCGATCTGATCGTGGAGCTGCGCTCGGCGACGGCGGGTGTGGGCACCTACACGGCCAAGTTTCATCACCTGGCGGAGCTGACAGGCCGGCTGGCGGACAACGTGCTGGCAGCCCACAAGGCCGCGGCGGAGTGAGGATCCCCTCTCCCCATTGTTCTTCACGATGGGGAGAGGGTTAGGGTGAGGGGCGGCTAAAGGCGCTAACGTTGGAATTGGCTGCTGCCCCTCACCCCAGCCCTCTCCCCGCAAGCGGGGAAAGGGAGAACGAATCCTGCGGCCCCAGCTTGGCGATCAGAGATCGCAGGGCCTCGTAGTCCTCCGGCGTCAGGTCGCAGAGCGGTGGCCGCACCTTGCCGGCGCTGCGCCCGATAATGGCGGCACCCGCCTTGACGATGCTCACCGCATAGCCCGGCCGCCGGGCCCGGATCGCCACGTAGCGGATAAGAAACTCCCGCTCGAAGCGCGCGAAGGCTGCCGCATCGCCCGCGTACACGGCGCGATGCACGTCGATGGCCGTGCGCGGCACGAAGTTGAAGATGGCCGAGGAATAGCTGGCAAAGCCCTGCGCCGCAAAGGCCGGTGCGTAGGTCTCGGCCGTCGGCATGCCGTTGAGATAGACCAGCCGGTCGCCCAACAGGCCGCGCACGCGCATGTTCTGCTCGGTGTCGCCGATGCCGTCCTTGAAGCCGATGAGGTTGGGGTAGGCCTCGGCGAGGCGCGCCAATGTCTCGGCCTGCAGGCGGCAGTTGGCGCGGTTGTAGACGACAACGCCGAGCCCAGTGGCCCTGCACACCGCCTCGATGTGGGCGGCGAGGCCCTCCTGCGGTGCCTCGGTGAGATAGGGCGGTAGCAGCAGCAGGCCGTCGGCGCCCGCCCGCTCGCTTTCCTTCGCAAAGGCTACGGCCATGCGCGTGCCATAGCCCGCGGCGCCGAGGATCGGAATGCCGCCCGCCCGCTGCCGCACCGCGCCGGCGATGAGCGCGCCGTACTCCTCGGCTGTGAGCGAGAAGAACTCGCCCGCCCCGCCGGCAACAAAGAATGCCGCCGGCCGGTAGGCCGCGAGCCACTCGAGCCGCTCTGCCGAAGCCCTGGTGTCGAGCGCATCCTCGGCGTCGAAATCGGTCGCCGGGAACGCCAGCAGGCCGCTCGCCAGCCGGGCCTTCAATTCCTGTGGCGCAAGGCTTGCCATGACGATGATCACCCCGATTTGCGGGCGTGGGCCGATGCCCACGGCTCGCCCGACAGAAGCTCCGCCCCTATACTATCGGCAAACACCAACAACAACGCATAGAGCCATCCAGGGAGGGAAGCATGATCCGCCGAATGCCGCGCGCGTGCGTGCCGCTGATTGCGCTCTGTGCGGCCGCCGTTGCCGCGGGCAGCGTGCAGGCGCAGGACTTCCCCAGCCGCACCATCCGCCTGCTGGTCGGCTTTCCGGCCGGCGGCCCAAGCGACGTTCCCGCCCGCCTCGTCGCCGAGCAACTGCGCCAGTCGCTCGGCCAGCCGGTGGTGGTGGAGAACAAGACCGGCGCCGCCGGCATGATTGCGTTGAGCGAGATGCTGGCGCAGCCGCGCGACGGGCACACCCTGCTGCTCTGCTCCTATCTCGATGCCTCCAACACGCTGCTCTACAAGAGCGTGGCCTACAAGCTCGAGGACATCGCTCCGATCAGCCTGGTGTCGAAGGCCTACTATGCCTTCACCGTGCCGGCATCTCTTCCAGTGGCGAACATGAAGGAGTTCATCGCCTACGCCAAAGCCCGCCCGGGCCAGCTCAACTACGGCCGCGTCGGCGCCGGATCGGTGACCGAGCTGCTCGCAAAGCAGCTTGAGAAGGTGGCCGGCATCTCGATGGTAGGCGTGCCCTTCCGCGGCACCGGCCCGGCGCTGCAGGAGGTGGCGGGCGGCCGGCTCGAGTTCATGGTCGGGCCGCTGGCGCTCAGCCTGCCGCTGCACGAGGGCGGTCAGGTGAAGATCCTCGGGCTCACCAGCCCTGAGCGGCTTCCCGCGGCGCCGAAGCTGCCGACGCTCGTCGAGCAGGGCGTGCCGATCACCAACTACGGCTGGTGGGCCATGTGCGGCGGCGCGGGGCTCCCTGCGCCTGTGCTCGACAAGCTCAACAAGGCCGTGGTGGCGGCGGTGAACAGCCCCGACTACCGCTCGGTGATGGAGAAGTCCGGCGCCATCCCAACCGCGTCGACGCCGCAGGAGATGGCCGCGCTGATCGGCGAAACCGTGCGCGACTTCGGCGGCCTCATCAAGGACCTCGGCATCAAGCAGCTCGACGTGCAGTGAAGCCCAACACCCGCGGGCCCGAACGGTATCGTCTTGGGTCATCGCTTCGCTTGACCCAGCCTGCGTGCTGCCGCCCGCTCATCTGCCGCTGTTCATGTACACCCAGATCGCATAGCGGCAAGCCTCGGCGCCTGGCGTGCGCCGCGGGTGCGCGCTCTGGCCGGAGGCCCGCTTGGCATGCACGCGCTCGAAATGCCGGCAAAGTCGGTTGCGGCGACAGCGCTCGTTGGCGCAGGCTCTCGGGTCGGGGCAGGCGAGGCTCAGGATGAACTCGGCAAAGCGGAACCGGCTGTCCTCGGCTTCTGCGGGCTTCTGCGGTTCCGTCGGGGCGCTCGCAAAGCTGTCGCCCAGTTCTTCGCGGGTGACGGCCTGGAACTCGGCGATCGCCTGGTCGACGGTCAGTTGGGGTATCGGCTCTCTCATCGTGTCTCACATTCGATTGGCTTGCTGGCGATTGGGTTGCTGACATCGGCGCACGCGCCGTGCGTCCCGCGCGGCCCACCGGGGCAGCGCGAAGTGCGACGGGTACGCGGGCGCCTTTATCGGCGACCCGGGGGCCGGTTGACCTCCGGCCCCAGCAGACCCGGCCGGGCCTGCTCGAGGGCTCTCCTGGGAGCCCTCCGGGACCTTGGGGGTCCCCTGGGTTGCCTTGCGGCACCCGCGTTGGCGGCGATTTCTGTCCCGGTACGCTCTTCGGCTTGCCGCTTCGCTCCATCGCTGGCGCTTCGCGGTTGCCATGCAGCCATTGGGCGGCCGACGATTTCCCGCCATTGCTGGCGCTTCCTCGTCAGCGGGTTTCCCGGGCCTCCTGGATCTCGGTCCTCCAACACGAGGGCCTACCTTCCAGGCGCCGATCGCTGCCACGCTGGGTGCTGGATCCGAGCGCCCCGTCGCAAGCAGCGACGCCGCATCTTAGGCACAGCTTTGGCGACCGGGGATAAGCCCTCCCTCTCCCCGCTTGCGGGGAGAGGGTCGGGGTGAGGGGCAGCACCACACTGCGACGCCTTGCGTTGGGTTCTTGGCTGGCGCTCGACCGCCAACGGGCCTCAGCCGGCACTTGTAGGGTGCAATAAGCCCCGGACTTGATCCGGGGCGCATTGCACCGATGCACCCGTCCAAACGGTGCAATGCGCTGCCGCTTATTGCACCATACGCCGCCTGCCCCGTGCGCCCCGGCCAGCGCGCGTACTCGAATACGAGCGCTGTCCCGCGTCAATCCACCCCAATAGCGGACCATTCGATGACTTGCCCCGCGCGGCGATTGAGTGCCGATTCCAGTCGTTCAAAACCAAAATCATTCCGGCTGCCGGTTGCGCCGGTCGGACCGCTGCCGATGGCGCTGCAAAGTCGCTTAGGACGCGTACAAGCGCAGAACCCCGAACACCAGGGTGCCGATGACGACAGCGGAGGCGATGATCGTCAGGGCTATGAGCTGCGCGCGGGTCACGGGCTGGCTCCTCGTGCCGCAGCCGGTCGTGGCGTCCACACCTTCTGCATCAAGAGGGTCGCGGCAAGCACACCCAAGCCGATCACGTCGGTAATGGCATTGGGGTCGATCAGCAGCAATGCGGCGACAAAGAACAGCAGGCGCTCGAACCAGGTCGCCGTGCGCAGAAAATAACCCTCCATGCTGGCCGCGAGCGCGACCACGCCGACCGAGCCGGTCACGACCGCGCGCAGGATTTCAGTCCACGGCCCATCGAAAAGCAGCGCGGGGTTGTAGACGAAGAAGAACGGCACGATGAAGCCGGCTGCTGCGAACTTCACTGCCTGCACGCCGGAGCCCCACAGGCCCGCTCCGCCGATCGACGCGGCGGCGTAGACGGCCAGTGCAACGGGCGGTGTCACCGCCGACAGGCACGAGAAGTAGAAGGCGAACATGTGCGCCGCCATGGGCTCCACCCCGAGCTTCATGATCGCCGGCACCAGCAGCGCCGCCTGCATGATGTAGGCGGGCGTGGTCGGCATCCCCATGCCGAGCACGATCCCGGCCACCATGGTGATGACCAGCGCCGCCAGCAGCGAGCCGTAGGTGAAATCGACGAGAAACGCGGTGAACCGAAGCGCAAGACCGGTCTGCAGCACGATCCCGATCACAATCCCCGCTGACGCACACGCCATCGCCACAGGCACGGTGTTCACCGCGCCGTCGCGCAGGGCGTCGATGCAGGTTCGCCAGCCCAGCCCGGTCGACGGGCGCAGCCAGGAGATGGCGACCAGGGCGACCGTGGCGATGATCGCGCCGTAGGTTGGTGTGTAGCCGTAAAGAAGCAGGGCCAGCAGCACGATCACCGGCAGGAAGAGATGCCCCTGGCGAAGGATGATGTGGCCGAGGATGGGCAATTCCTCGCGCGGCAACCCCTTTAGCCCAGCGCGCACCGCGTTGAAATGGATCGCCGCGAACAGCGCCCCATAGTAGAAGAGCGCCGGAATGGCCGCGGCTATCATCACTTGCGTGTAGCTCACGCCCATGAACTCGGCCATGACGAAGGCGGCCGCGCCCATGATCGGCGGCATGATCTGCCCGCCCGTGGAGGCCACCGCCTCGATGGCAGCTGCAGCCTCGGGCTTGAAGCCGGTCTTCTTCATCATCGGGATGGTCAGCCAGCCGTCGACCATCACGTTGGCAACCGCCGAGCCGGAGATCGTGCCGAACAGGCTCGAGGAAACCACCGCCACTTTGCCGGGTCCGCCGCGCGCGCCGCCGGCGATGGCATTGGCGAAGTTCATGAAGAACTGCCCGGCCCCGGATTTCTCGAGAAACGTGCCGAAGATGATGAACAGGATGACGTAGGTCGCGGCCACCGACATCGGCACACCGAAGATGCCTTCGGTCGTGAAGTAGGTCTGGTCGACCGTAAGCTCGAGACTGAGGCCCCTATGGTAGAGCCAGCCGACCAGCCAGGGCCCGGCGAACCCGTAGGCGAGGAAAGCGATCGCTACGATCGGCAGCGCCGCCCCGATCGTGCGCCGCGTTGCTTCCAGGACTAGCAGGATGGCCGTTATGCCGACGACCATGTCCATCGGACTGAGCGGGTGCGCTGTGGGAAACCGGTTCACGACGTAATGGTAGTTCACGAACAGGTAGCCCACGCACGCGAGCGAAACGGCTGCCAGGGCGAGATCTGTCCACGGTACGCGATCGCGCGTCGCACCTTCGCGGCGTGGCCACAACAGGAATGAGAGAACGAGGCTGAAAGCGAGGGTGATGAACAGCAGCGCCTGCTGGTCCGGAGCGTATGTAGTCACCCGCGCGTACGCGTGGAAGACGGACATCGCGACCGCCACCACGCCGACGACCAGACCGGCGTAGCCGGCAAGCTTTCGCACGGCAGGTCCCCTACTTCTTGAGCAACCCCGCTTCGCGGTAATACTTCTCGGCGCCGGGGTGGTATGGCATGTCGAAGTTCTGTGCCATCTCCTCGGCCGTCACCCCCTTCATCACCTGGGCGACGTTGGCGAATTCCCCCCGCCCTTCGACGACGGCCTTGGTAATCTTGTAGACCACGTCGGGCGATGTCTTGGACGACGCTACGAGGACCGTGGGCGACTGAAAGGTCTGTATGTCCCCCGCAACGCCTTGCTCCTTGTAGACACCGGCCTTGATGGTATGGCGCACGAGGCCTGGATTGAGCTTGCGCAGGTCGGCGAGCTCCTTGTCGTTGACCGAAAGCACACGCACCTGCATCGCCGAGCCGAGGTCGAGGACGAACGAGGCCGGCACCACCGTGAACCATCCCGCCGCCATCGCCTGCCGGTTCTTCATGGCCTCGGCGTTGGACGCGACCGGCCCGTAGCTCTTCGGCCCCAGGTCGCTCAGCGTCATGCCGTTGACCTTGAGCAAATACTCCCAGCCCGAGACCAGGCTGGTGTTGCCGCGTGCCGGCAGCGCCACCGGCTGGCCCTTCAGATCCTTGACGCTCTTGATGTCGCTGTTGGCGGGAACGACCAGCTGCCAGACATTGGGGTAGAAGTTCGCCACATAGAGCGCCTTATCGGTTGGCTTGCCTTCGAACTGTCCGGTACCGGTACGTGCATCTGCCATGACGGTCGTCATCGACCAGCCGATGTCGGTCTTGTCGCTGCGGATCTTCTCCATGTTGACGAGCGCAGCGCCCGGCTCGACCTGTACGTTGAGCTCGGGGAAGCGCTTGTTGATCACTTGCGACGCAGCCGCCGCCATTGGCGTCCAACTACCGCCGGTCGGACCGGCGCTGAAGATGACATCGGTTCTCTGCTGGGCATGGGCCAGCCCCGCCGTAGCAAGGGCTAGCGCTGCGACGATTGGAATCCCCATTGGATGCAGCGGACTGCGAGCAAGGATGGGCATTTCGATCTCCCTTGGACGGCGCAGTGTGTCTTGGGCTCTCCGCGCAGTCCTCGGCCGCAATTTCGACGCCGGGGCATGCCGCATCGGGGAACCCCCTCCTGCTTGCCGGGTAGGGTAGCGACTTGTTGTCACGCCTGTCCAGCGCGACTCGCCCGTTGAGTGAAAGCGCCGGGCAGACCCGCCCTTGCGGGCCGCGCCCGCCGACAACTGCACCCCCTAGGTTAATGGCAGCGCTGGCCCTTTCGCTCGGAACTTCTCTTGTGGGTCGAAGGCGGTAAGGCTCTGGCTGAGCGAAACATTTCCGTTGCGCACTGAGCAACAGACATCGGCATGCCGCCGGCGAGAGTTATTGAGTACTCGACCTACCGCCCCTTGGCGTCCTTGATGCGGTCGGGCAGGTCGAGGCCGACGCCCACCAGGTGGCCGAACAGGGCGTGGAGCTTGGCCACGTCGCCGGCCGGCAGGGGCGGGCGCAGGATCGAGGCGATGTTGGCGCGCAGGTGATCGACGCTGCCCGTGCCGAACAGCACCACGTCGATGCCGGGCTCGTGGCGGGCGAAGCGATAGGCGGCATCGACCACGCTTTCCGCGCCGCCTTCGTGCACCAGGAACCCGAGCGGGTTGGCGTCCTTCGCCAGCTCCGCCGGCACCTTGCCGTCGGCGGCCAGCTCCTCGAAGGTCTTCTTCAGCACGTCGGGCTTGGAGAAGATGTTGCGCACGGCAAACATGCACAAGGTGCCAATGCCCTTCTCGCGGGTGCGCGGCAACAAATGCCTGCGCGCATTCTGATGCATCATGCTGAAACCCAGCATGAACACCTCGAACGGCCCCTCCGCCACGGCCCGCTCCAGCATCTTGTGCTCGGGGTCGCGCGGGCCCGTTTCGCTCACCGCGAGGTGGCGGAACTTGCCCTGCTCCTTGGCGCGCGTGAGCCCGGGCACGATCTCGGCCATCGCCTTGTCGTAGGCCGCCGGCCCGAGCCCGTGCAGGTGGAAGATGTCGATGTGGTCGGTGCCGAGCTGGCGCAGCGAGGTGTCGAGATTGGCCAGCACAGCAGGTCCCGACGTGGCGTGGCTCTTGGTGGAGATGACGACGCTGTCGCGCGGACGGCCCTTGATCGCCTTGCCGACCAACGCCTCCGTCTCGTAGGCGGCCGCCGTGTCGAGGAAATTGACGCCGAGGTCGAGCGCCTCGTGCACCAGTGCGATCGACTGCGCCTCGGTGAGGCCCGCGCCGAGCCCGATGCGGCTGTTGCCGCCGCAGCCGAGCCCCGCCACGCTGACCTTCAGTCCGGTTCTGCCGAGCGTGGTGTGCTGCATCGATCACTTCCGAGATGGTAGGTGGGGTGACACCGGGAGTGGCGGAGAGGGTGTCCGCCCTTGTACCGTCTGGGGACGTTTGCCTGTGTCGGCTGGCGTAACAGAAACCTACCTATCATCACTGTGTTGACTGCGAAAGGCATCTGGTCGTGGACGTTCGAGCCGATGTCCGCTTCTGTATAAATTCGCGTGCGATGAGCCAGTTCGGGGGCAGCACAGTAGCCTGTTGTCTCGCCAGGCGACACGGTGCGACACTCAAATCCGACAAACACAAATGAACTTGAAGCTCGACACCAGGTAAAGGCTTCCGATCCGATCAGGGAGAACGTCTGATGAAGGCCGTCATCATGGATCGCCATGGAGGTCCCGACGTTCTGCGCTATGGAGACATGCCAGACCCGTTGGCCGGAGCGGGAGAGGTCGTGGTCGACGTGCACGCTGCAAGCGTCAACGGCGCCGACATCAAGGTCCTCGAGGGTTCGTATGCCCCTATTGCGAAGTTTCCGTACGGGCTGGGTCGCGACTTCTCCGGCGTTGTGAGTGCGCTGGGAGCTGGCGTCAGCGACTTCAGGCTCGGTGACGCCGTCTTCGGCGTGCTGGCAGGCGGACGCGATGGCACCTACCAGGAGAAAGTCGCCGAGAAGGCGGCAATTCTCTGCGCCAAACCGGGTTCTCTTTCGCACGTCGAGGCTGCGGCCCTTGCGCTCACGGGCCTGACGGCGCTCGTTGCAATCGAGGATACGATCAAGCTGAAGAGCGGCGAAACCATTCTCATCCAGGGCGGCGCCGGTGGCGTCGCCGGATTTGCCATCCAGGTCGCCAAGCATATTGGTGCCCGTGTCATCACCACCGCCAGCGCGGCCAACCACGCTTACGTCGAGAGCCTCGGTGCCGATCAGGTTATCGACTACAACAAAGACGATTTCACCCGTGTGGTGAAGGACGTCGATGCCGTCTTCGAGACGGTCGGCGGCGAGGTGGCAATGCGCTCGTTCTCGGTCGTGAGATCGGGCGGACGCGCCGCCTTCATCGCTTCGGGAGCCAAGGCTCCGGCCTCGCCACGTTCTGACGTGCAGTCCCTGCGCCCCGCAGTCGGCCGCGACCGCCCGCACCTCGAGCGCATCGTTCACCTGCAGGCGATGGGCGCTGTGCGTGTGCCGGAAACGCGCGTGTTTCCGCTGCGCGAGGCTGCGGAGGCGCTCCGCATCAGCCAGGCGCGGCATTTCCGCGGCAAGCTGGTGCTGAAAGTGAGGTAAGCGGCCGTCGGCTTGCCCGCCGAACGCAAACACGGCGAGGCCCTCACGCGCGAGGATGTCGCCGAATATCGCAAGCTGAAGGCTCGTGAAGAGCTGCCTTTCAGCGGGTCCACCTGGCGTCGAGCGAATGCGCACGAGGTCCCCGAAAAAGGGGATGAGATCCAACAAGTTGGGAAAGACCGATGCGGCGCGTGCCTCATTTGGGGCGTGGTCGGCACCTACGGTCGCCTTTGGAGGAAGCAGTCCCGTTGGCGTCGCAAAAAATGGGGATCGGACGCCAGCATCGTCCTTTGCACAAGTTCAGGGCGATGACGTGCACGCGTGCGTCGGGCGTAGTGTTCAGTCATGGCGATCGCAAGAACGGGGACCGAGCTCCGCCGCTGGCGTGATCTGGCGGTCATTCGACGCGCCATCGCGGCGCAGATGCCGGAGCTGGACGGCCGCGCCGGCCTCAAGGATGTGGCGGAGCTTTGTCGGAGGCACGCGCTTGCGCGTCCCGGACGTGATTGGAATGACGTTCGCGACGACGTGCTGACGATTGGCTGCGAATGGGATTTGGCGAACGACCGCCTCGATGCCCAATCCGACGCGTGCTTGGACTGTTTGGCGCGGTTCCTGAGGCCGCTTTAGGCAAAAGCTGATCCGGGATAGCTCCGACGTGCGCGTCGCGCTCAGAGTCTGCTTGGGTTCATCAGCACGCAACGAGCGCGCTTGGACGGGTAGTCCGTTCTGCGCCCGGAAGCTGACCTGATCGGCTCGAGCGACGTCTTGGTCCACGTACCAGAGCGACCAACCCAGGTCAGGCGTGACTTCCGCTACCTCGACATCGTTGGCGAGCAGTACCTTCGAGAACGGCTAGTGTTGAGATCACACCCATGGGTTCGAGCGGGGGCAGCGGCATGATCGCATCCAAGCACAATCCTCTCGAGCATGGCCTCACCCGGCTGGAGGCCGAGGAGCGACTGGCCAGATTTGGCGCCAATGCGCTGCCCGAGCCCGTGCGTGTGAGGCTGTGGCAGCGATGGCTGCGTCAGTTCCAGAGCCCACTCATCTATATCCTGCTCTTTGCCCTGATTTTGGATCTGGGCCTTTGGCTCTCGGAGGGTGCCGATCGACTGCCTCTGGAATCGATTGCCATCGGGCTGATCCTTGCCCTCAACGCCGGCCTCGGCGTCTACCAGGAGGCCAAGGCCGAGGAGGCCCTGACCCGGCTCAAGGCGCTCGCCATGCCGTTCGTCTGGGTGGTGCGGGACGGCGCCCTGGTTGAGATCCCGGTGAAAGACCTCGTGCCCGGTGACCTTGTGCGTGTCGAGGCGGGAGACCGCGTCCCGGCAGATGGCACGCTCGCCGCGGGCCAAGGCGTCACCGTCGACGAGTCGATCCTGACGGGGGAGTCGCTGCCCGTCGACAAGGATCTTGGCGCCGAGCTTTTCAGCGGCACCCTGCTCGTGAAGGGCAAGGGCTACGTCGAGGTCGCCCGCACGGGCGCCAAGAGCACCATGGGGCGCCTTGCCACGATGATCGGCACCATCGAGGCAGGCAAGACGCCGCTCGAGCGCCGGCTCGGCGAGTTCGGCACCCAGGTTGCCCTCGCCATACTCGCGCTGGGGCTGGTCCTGACGATCGGTGGCGCGGTGGTCGAAGGCATCGGACGCCTCGGCCAGGTCTTCCTGTTCTCGGTGGCGCTGGCGGTGGCAGCGGTTCCCGAAGGCCTGCCTGCGGTGCTGACGCTTACATTGGCATTCGGAGTGGAGCGGCTTGCCGGGCGCAAGGCCATCGTACGCCGGCTGAGCGCAGTGGAGGCGCTGGGCTCGGTCACCGTGATTGCCACGGACAAGACCGGCACGCTGACCGAGAACCGCATGCACGTGCGCGCACTCGATGCCGCCGAACCGGTGCGCGCGCTGGAAGCCATGGTGCTGGCCAATGACGCGGAGATCGGCACGGGTGCAGGAGATCCGCTGGAAGTCGCCCTGCTCCACTACGCCGGGAGCCAGGGCATCGACGCCGGTCGTCTCTTGCAAACTCGCCCGAGGGTCTCCAGTCGCGCCTTCGACAGCACCTACAAGTTCATGCGCGTAACGGTCGAGGAAGGGGGACAGCGTGTCAGCTATCTAAAGGGCGCGCCCGAGGTTCTCATTGCGCGCAGCGCGCTCGAGGATGGGCAAAAGCGCGACTTGGAAGCCAAGGTGACGAGACACGCAGCAGAGGGTCACCGCGTGGTGGCCCTGGCGTGGACCAAGGGGGAGCGCGAGCAGGATATGACTTTCCTCGGGCTTGTGCTGCTGTGGGACCCGCCGCGCCCCGAGGTGCCCGATGCCATCCGACGCTGCAAGGCCGCCGGCATCCGCGTCCTCATGATCACGGGCGACCATCCGGCGACGGCCGAGGCGGTTGGCCGCGATATCGGTATCAGCACACACCGAGTGCTCACGGGCGAGGAGATCGACCGGCTCTCACCCCACGGGCTGAGCGAGGCGGCTCGCACGGTCAACGTCTTTGCCCGCGTGTCCCCCGAGCACAAGCTGCGCCTGGTCGAGAGCCTGAAGGACCTGGGCGAGATCGTCGCGGTCACGGGAGACGGGGTCAACGATGCCCCTGCCCTGAAGCGCTCCGATGTCGGCATCGCGATGGGCCAGCGCGGCAGCGATGTCTCCCGTGAAGTGGCCGACGTCGTGCTCATGGACGACAACTTCGCGACCATCGTCGCCGCCATCGAGGAAGGGCGCAACATCTACGAGAACATCCAGAAGTTCATCCGCTTCTTCTTCTCGACCGACCTGGCTCTGATACTTCTCATGACTGCGGGTCTCGGCTTGGCCTTCCTGCTGGGGATCAAGGACCCCGCCGGCGGAACGTTCCTGCTGCCGCTGACGGCGGTGCAGTTGCTGTGGATCAACTGCGTTGCCGATGGGCCGCCGGCGCTGGCCATGGCGATCGATCGCAATCCCGGCGTCATGGATCGGCCGCCCAGGCCACCATCGGCCAAGCTGCTCGATGCTGCGTCTCTCCGTTTCGTGGCGGTCAGCGCCATGGCCAAGGCGCTTGTCGGCGTTGCCATCATTGCCACCCTGCCGCAACTGGGTTACTCGCTGGAGGAGACCAGGACCTCGCTGTTCCTCTACGAATCCGTGCTGCAGCTGGTGTTTGCCTATCCTGCGCGCCGGATCGGATCTGCGCCTCTTGCCAACGTGTGGGTTCACCTAGCCGTCTGGCTCGGGGTTGCCCTGCAGGCCCTAACGCTCATTGTCGAACCGCTGCGGGCGCTGCTCGGTCTTGTGCCGATCAGCGGAACCCTATTTGCCGGCGTGCTGCTGGCTGCGCTGTCGACGTGGCTGCTGGTAGAGCTCCATGACCGATGGGCGATTGGAATTGGAGGAGTCCGACCGAAGCGGCCGGTCGGGGAACACGGGACGAAAGGCTGATCGTGATCAGGTCGCCCGCTCGAGGTCCGATCTCAGGGCAACGAGAAAGCGCGCCGCCTCGCCCCCGTCGCGGGCATCGCGCTCGGCGACACTGCGACGGGAACGATAAGCCCGCCCTCGGTGTCGACGGCCATGCCAATGCCGATCCGCCTGATAGGCTCCCCCTAGTGCGACATAAGCACGGGGATCGTCATGTGGCCCAGCACGTGGTGGGTGGCGCCACCCAGTATGAACTCCCGCAGTCGTGAGTGGCCATAGCAACCCATGACCAGCAGGTCGCAGGCGTTGTCTTTGGCGCAGGTGAGGATTGTATGACCGACACCGCCGTATGCCTCTATGGTCTGGACGGGCTCGCAGTTGATGCCGTGCCAGTTCAGAGAACTGCAAATATCCTGAGCCTCCCCATCATCGCTCTGCTGGCTTACCGAGATGATTCCAACAGTTCTCGCCATCGAGAGAATTGGGAGGGCGTCGAAGACTGCGCGGGCGGCCTCGCGCCGCCCGTTCCAGGCGACGAGAACGTTTTGGCCCAAATCGCGCTGCGTCGCGGCCCTCGGGATGATCAAAACAGGGCGGCCGCTTTCGAGAGCCAGGCGATCGGCAATATCCAGGTGTCCTGTTCCGACCCATTCGGGGTCAGGCTGACCGGCAACGATGAGATCGGCCGAACGCACATGCTGCAGAGCCACGTTGGCGACACTGTCGCTGCCGGCTTCGATCTCACGCCACTCCGAAGGCAAATTGCGGCCGCGTGCTGCCATCTCGAACGCCGCCTTCAATGCAGAGCTTGCCTGCCGATAGGCTTGGCATTGCGTGTCGACCACTACCGAGTCGGGTGTGCCTGGCATGCCAGCAGGCAGGACCAGCACGGGAGGAACGATCGACAGGCCGATAAGGCGAGCCTTGAATCTCTCAGCCAGCGCGACCGCGGGAGCAAGGACGGCGTCGATACGGCGCACGTCATTGCAATGAACAACGATCGTTCTGTAGCTCATAAGCGAAGCTCCTGGGAACTACGACTCCCGGAATTCACCAAACTGAGCGCCTGGCCGGAGCCCTTGCCTTGACCCGGATCAACCGGGTTCGGACATATCCGAGCCAGCGCCCACAGGTGGCGCCGAAGGTCACCACCGAGTGAAGAGCTTGAATGCTGCCAGACTCTCAGTAGGGCCGGTCGCGCAGCTTCAGAGCGTAAAATAGGCGGGCAAAGACGACTTCGCCGACGAAGAACACGCCCACTGCCGCAATAATGTCTGCCGCAGACAGATCAACCACTGCCCGACATGCCAGAAGTGGGAACAGGGACTCGGGCACCTGATCGAGCCCTGTGGCTCTGCTGCTCGGAGGCAAATCCAGCCGTCGCTTGACGAAGCTGGAGAACAGATCTCCTGCCATAGCAGCAGCGCCAATCAGGAGCCCTGTCGTCCATGCCAAGCCGACAATGGGAGCGGTTGCGACCGCCAGCGCAAGAGACGCAACGATGCCACGCATCGTCTTCGATTTGCCAAACAGTGGGCGACCATCGAGGACTACGACCCCGCAGTCGAGCGGATGCGCCCATCGATGTGCGAAGACCAGTTTGACAAGGAGGGGTGCCGTATTTGCCACCGCCACGAGGCATATCAGCTGAGCTATCAGTACGTAATGCATGATGCAGGGTACCCGCGCCGCCCCGTCTTTTCGGGGACCATGTCTCGCAGCGTGCTCACAATGTAAGATCGCGGTGGGCTGCCGGGACCGGGCCGCCTCTCCTGTGATGCGGGCGCCTAGGCCTTCTTGATCTCGATCTTGCGCTCGGCCGTGACGGCCTCGGGCTTCTTCGCCGCCGTCACCTTCAGCACACCCTTGTCGAACTTGGCCTCGACCTTGCCCTCGTCGATCGTATCGGGCAGACGGATGGAGCGCTCGAAGACGATTTGAAGGGGCACCTGGATTGCCAGGACCTCACGACGTTGTTCAGGCCTATCTGCGATCGGCTTTCATCTCTCACCCGCATTGGCGTAAAGCGCATCGGAACTCAAGATGTCGTAGAGCTGTGCGACCTTGCCGATCATAGGATGACCGGCCCGGTCCAAAGCGCTGCCCTCGCCTTGGACGTAGCTTGCTGCGACTTCCAGGTCCTCGGCTGAGGCTTGGCACTTGAGGATGGCTAAGACCGTTTCATCGGCAACTGCGCCAACCAGGTGCCGCACCTCGTCGGAGGACGTAACGGGAAGGATCCTTGAGTCGCCCTTCTTGCGTTCGGGCATTCGCGACCCTCTTCTTTCGACGCTTGCGATACGGCCCTGGGGCATTTCTCAGACGTATGTCTCCCGGCGACATTGACCAGGGTCAAAGTGGTTGGCGGCAGTTGTGCTCCTAAGAGTGGGCATGTCGGATTGGTGTGCGCCGAGCCGGACTGGCACGCTGCATTCAGAAACACTGGTGGTCCAACCATGCCGCACAAACAGGTCCTGTTCCGCTCCGTGGCCCGCGAAAAGCTGTTGCGCGGTGCCACGCAGCTTGCCGATGCGATCCGGGTGACGCTCGGACCGAAATCGAAGTCCGTGCTGATCCAGAAGAAGTGGGGGGCGCCGCTCGTCTGTAACGACGGAGTGACCATTGCCAAGGAATTCGATTTACAGGATGCGGAAGAAAACCTTGGCGCGCAGATGCTCCGGCAGGCGGCAGAGAAGACCGGTGAGGCAGTGGGCGACGGCACCAGCACCTCGGTGATGCTGGCACATGCCATCTTCGCGGACGGCGTGCGCAACGTGGTAGCTGGCGCCAGCGCCATAGACTTGAAGCGTGGGCTCGAACGGGCAGCCAAGGCCGCCGTTGATCAGTTGAGAGCCCTGTCGCGGCCGGTCAAGGCGCGCAAGGAAAAGGCGCAAGTCGCCACTATCTCAGCCCACAACGATTCGATCATCGGTGAGCTTGTGGCCGAGGCCATGGAGAAGGTCGGCAACGAGGGCGTGATCACTGTCGAGGAATCGAAAACCACCGAAACCACGCTCGACGTTGTGGAAGGGATGCAATTCGATCGCGGCTTCATCTCGCCCTATTTCATCACCAATGCCGACAAGATGGAGGCCGTGCTGGAGGATGCGCTGATCCTCATTTGCGATAGGAAAATCAGCACCCTCAAGGACCTCATTTCGCTGCTCGAGCAGGTGGCGAAGGCAGCGCGGCCGCTGTTGGTGGTCGCCGAGGACATCGAAGGCGAGGCGCTGGCCACGCTCATTGTCAATCAGCTGCGTGGGACGCTTAAAAGCTGCGCTGCCAAGGCCCCGGGGTTCGGCGATCGCCGCAAGGCCATGCTGGAGGATATCGCCGTGCTGACCGGCGGGCAGGTGATCTCCGAGGAGCTGGGCCTCAAACTGGAGAGCGTTACATTCGACCAGCTCGGTCGGGCAAAGCGCATTGTCGTCGACAAGGACAATACCACCATCATCGGCGGCGGCGGCAACCGCAAGGCCATCGATGACCGTGTGCAGCAGATCCGTCGCGAGATCGACAAGTCGACGAGCGACTACGACAAGGAGAAGCTGCGCGAGCGCCTCGCCAAGCTGGCGGGTGGGGTAGCGGTCATACGCGTCGGCGCCCCCTCCGAGTCGGAGATGAAGGCCAAGAAGGAGGCCCTCGACGATGCTATCAGCGCCACCAAGGCGGCAGTCAGCGAGGGCGTTGTAGCCGGCGGTGGGCTTGCGCTGCTGCGCTGCTTACAGGTGGTGACTGAGGAGGAAGCCCGCAGCGAGGGTGATGAGAAGACGGGCGTGCAAATCTTGAAGCGCGCGCTCAGCGCGCCGGCGCGGCAGATTGCAGACAACTCCGCTGTCGATGGTGGCGTGGTGGTGGCCAAGATGCTCGAGGGCAAAGGCAATTTTGGCTTCGATGCGGCCCGTAACACCTACGTCGACCTGGTTGAAGCAGGCATCATCGACCCGACCAAGGTCGTACGCGTCGCCCTTGAGAACGCTGTTTCGGTCGCAGGTGTGCTGCTGTTGACCGAGGCCACGATGACCGAGCTGCCCGAGCAGAAGAGGGCAGCGGCGGCCGAGCCGGAGCTGGCGATGTGAACGCCGAGGCACGCACTCACTGATCATTTGGGGTCGGCTTGGCGAGCCTCGAGAATTTCTGCGCGGCCTCGGGATCGCCCCAGGCAATGAAGCCCGGGATGTGGAAGTCTTCGCTGCGACCGTAAGCCAGCCAGGCTCCTTCGGGCGTTGTGACAACGCCCCCGGCCGCTGCCAAGACCGCGTGGCCGGCGGCGGCGTCCCACTCGCAGGTCTGTGCGAGCCGCGCGTAGAGATCGACGCTGCCCTCGGCGATACGACAGAACTTCAGCGAAGACCCGCAAGAAATGCGGCCAGCAATGGGCAGCCGCTTCAAAAAGGCATCAGTTTGTACATCGAAATGAGATCGGCTGACCGCGGCCACGAAACCTTCTGCCTGCGCTCTCCGCGTCCGCACAGGGCAAACATCCGAGGCTTGGTGCGGCACTTCACCGGCGGCGAGCTGCAGACGCTCCGCCCCCCGACCGGCGATGCCGCGCCAAATCGAACGAAGCGCCGGAGCAGCAATGAACCCCACCACCGGCATTCCATCTAGGACAATAGCGATGTTTACGGTGAACTCGTCGCGGCCCGCCAGGAATTCACGCGTACCGTCGAGCGGATCGACGAGGGCGAAGCATTCGGCCAGCGCGGAAGGCTTTTCACGTGCTGTTCCCTCCTCTGAAACGATTGGAACGCCGGGAAGGAGCTGCGATAGTCCCCGAGTGATCACCTCGTTGGCTGCTTCATCCGCCGCGCTGACCGGAGAGAAATCAGATTTCACCCGCCATTTTGCCGTCGATTGATCGATCGCAAGGACAGCGGCGGCTGCGCGCCAGATGAGTTGCGTAAGCTCGTTGATGAGGTTTGTATGGCTCAGCGTCGCAAGATTACAATTGTAAGTCATATGGGCTTGTCCCAGAGCCGTGCCGGCCAATCATAAGGGAGACCGGTGATTGCCCGGGCATTGCGCAGCATCAAAGGCGAGCCAACGCACGGTCACCGCCATATGAGCATGCAACTGTCGCTTTGGACCCCAAGGGACCCCTTGCCGCGCGGTGTGCGCGATCGCATGCGGCTGTTTGCGCTCGAGGCATCGGCCGAGCTTGGCAAGGCCATCGCCGACCGGCTCGGCCAGCCCTTGTCCTTGCACGAGGAGCGCGAATTCGAGGATGGCGAGCACAAGGCGCGGCCGCTGGATCCCGTGAGCGGCAAGGATGTCTACGTAATCCAGAGCCTGCACAGCGGGCCGAGCATGAGCGCCAACGACAAGCTCTGCCGGCTGCTGTTCTTCATCGGCGCGCTGAAGGATGCTGGCGCCGCGCGGGTGACGGCCGTGGTGCCGTATCTGTGCTACGCACGCAAGGATCGCCGCACCAAGCCCAATGATCCAGTGACGACGAGATACGTCGCCGGGATGTTCGAGGCCGTGGGGACCGACGCGATCGTCACCTTGGAGGTGCACAATCCAACGGCGTTCGAGAACGCCTTCAGGTGCCGCACCGTCACGTTGACAGGCACTCCGTTGTTCGTGGCCTATGCCAAAGAGCTCGGGGCCGACAGTTTGTGCGTTGTTTCCCCCGACACCGGCGGAGCGAAACGCGCGGAGCTGCTGCGCGAGACACTGGAGGCCGCGTGCGGCCGCCCGGTCGGCAAGGCATTTGCCGACAAGCACCGCAGTGCGGGCGTTGTCTCCGGTGATCTGTTCGTGGGCGAGGTGGCGGGAAGCACCGCGCTCATCATCGACGACCTGATCAGCACCGGCGGCACTCTGCTGCGCGCCGCCAAGGCTGCCCGCAAGGCGGGGGCGCACCGGGTCATGGCGCTGGTGACGCATGGCCTGTTCATGGCCGGCTCGGCGGATGTTCTGGCTGATCCGGCCATCGATAAGGTGGTCGTCACCGATACGGTACCGCCGTTTCAGTTGCCGGCGGAGATCGTGCGCGACAAGCTGGTGATCCTGCCGGCGGCGCCGCTGCTGGCCGAGGCCATTGCGCGGCTCCACGAACATCGCGCGCTTACCGACCTGCTCGTCTTCTGAGAACGGCTTCGATGTTCGCGGCGTCGCGCGCCGCGATGTCGAGATAGGTGCGGGCCACGCGGGGCCACTTCTCGGGTGTGCGCGGCTGTGGCTCGAACAAGTGGGCGATCGCCAGCCGGGCGCGCAACGTGGCACGGTAGGCGCGGTAGAAACTGAAAAGCTCGGGCGGGGAGCCCTCGTGGAGGCCCCGCTCGATGCCCTTGCGGATGTATTGACCGGCGCATGCCGCACCCAACCGCTCGCACTCCACTGTCAGAAATGCAACTTCGTCCAAGGGATCTACGGCTCTAAGACTGGCGTTGAACTCGAGGCAGTCGATGATCCTCACTTGGTGATCTATCCAGATGTGCTCCGGGCGCAGGTCCCCATGGCCATCGACGATGTGCCGATGACGTACGCGGGCTTCCAGGACGTCCCTGCGCTCCACAATGAAATTCTGCAGGGCGCGATCTATCCTCCTGATGCGCCCGGACGGCAGATCAAAACGCCGATCCAGCAGAACGCGGCGATTCAATGCGAGATTCCTGGGCCAGGCTGCGAGCTGGCCGCCTGGGGAAAGCAGCACGGGCCGGGCACGGCGATAGAATTGAACGAGCGTCGCAATCAGCCGCTCCAGCTGCGGTGTCTCAAGCCGACCCTCGCGCACGACCTGCTCGAGCGACCATCGCTCGTCGAGCCGACGCATGGCCACCAGCCAGTCGATGGTCTGGCCCTGTCCACCCAGCGACAGCCCTTGGCGAGAGGCGGTGAGCGGGACAACGCCGATATACACATCCGGGGCGAGGCGGCGGTTGAGACTGAACTCGGCGCGGCAGGCCGCCTCGCGGCGCGCCAGGGTCGAGAAATCGAGATAGGGAAAACGGACCGGCTTCTTCAGCTTGTAGACCCTGTCGCCGGCGAGAAACACCCACGACATGTGGGTCTCCTTGCGAACGAGGTCGTAGGCGGCATGCGAATAAGCCTCCGGCCGGCTCAGGAACGCAACCTTATCGGCAAGGGTCGGCTCTTGCATTGCTATCATCGCGGACGCGCTCAAGGCCGTTCCTGCTTCGCCAGGCGGCTGTCGACCTCGCGTGCCAACTGCTGCAAAGCCTCCGTCACCGTTACCGGATAGCCAGCATCCGGTTCCAAGCGGCGCAGAGGCTCGGGCAGGCGCTCGAGGTCGCGCGCAGCACGGGCGCGAACCTCCGCCAACGTCGGCTGGGGCTGCAGGCGGCGCCCATTCCTCATGACCGCCCGGATGAGTGGCTCACCGGGCCGGTGATCCTCCTTGACCGACAGGATGTCGCCGCGCATCCGGCCGTCGGAGCCATATTGCCGCCAGACCTGCTTGCGGCCCGGCCAGGTCGCCTTGCCGGTCGAGCGCTTGCGCCGCGGCAGCCCAGCGTACTCCTGGAGCTTGTAGGCGCAGTCGAGGGCCGGCGCGTCGAACGAGGTCGTGAGGCTAGTGCCGATGCCGAAGCCATCAATCGGCGCACGTTCTCTCGTGAAGCGCGCCAGTTCATACTCATCGAGGCCGCCGCTGGCGAAGATGGTGATGTCACCAAGCCCGCCCTCGTCCAGGACGCGCCGCACGCTCTTGGAGAGGGCAAGGAGGTCGCCGCTGTCGAGCCGAACCCCGCGCACGGCGATACCGGCTGCCTTCAAGCGAGGAGCGAGGGAGGTAACTTTGCGTGCCGCGTTCTCGGTGTCGTACGTGTCAATCAGCAGAATCAGGTTTTCCGGCCGGGAGTGGGCGAAGGCCTCGAACGCCGCCGTTTCGTCGTCGTAGGCCTGGACGAAGGAATGCGCCATGGTCCCATAGATCGGAATGCCATAGAGCTTGCTCGCCAGCATGGTGGCGGTGCCGGCGAAACCCGCAATGTAGCTCGCACGCGCAGCAAAGAGGCCGGCCTCGGCGCCGTGTGCGCGGCGCAGACCGAAGTCGACGAGCAGCTTGCCCGGAGCGCACAGAACCATCCGTGCAGCCTTGGCTGCGATCAGCGACTGAAAGTGCAGGATGTTGATCAGGCGCGTCTCCACGAGTTGCGCCTGGGGCAGCGGTGCGGTCACGCGCAGGATGGGCTCATTGGCAAAGAAGACCGTGCCTTCTGGCATCGCGTGCACGTCGCCGGTGAAGCGCAAATCGGCGAGGTAGTCGAGAAGCCCTTTCTCGAATCGTCTGCTGCCTTTCAGCCAATCGACCTCCTCAGGCGAGAAGCGCAGGTCCTCGAGGAAATCGAGCGCTTGCTCGAGCCCGGCGGCAACGAGGAATCCGCGTCTGGTCGGCAGCTTGCGGACGAAGAATTCGAAGACCGCCGTCTTGGTTTCCCCATGGTCCAGGTACGCCTGGATCATGTTGAGCTGGTAGAGGTCGGTCAGCAGCGGGCTCGCTGCGATATTCATATCGGCACCAGCAGCAAACGCGCAGCATACCATCAATCGGGCCGCGCAAAGCCAGGGTGCCAGTTGGACAATGCTGATGCCCAGAAACATTGATCGGAATCAATTCGTAACCGGACGCCTGCCGCATTATTGGCAGTGAGGACTTCCGCGGCCGTCGTGAGGTGGGCCATGAAAACCAAGCTGGTCATCAAGAAGAAGGGCATCGCCCTGTACGAGGGGATGCACGAGATCACCGACGCAGAGAGCTTCGGGCGCGCGTTTGCGGACGTATGGGCGCAGCTGCAGGATCGGCGCCTGCAGAAGACCACCAGCATCGGCGCGCTCATGGAAGTGCTGAACGAGGACATGTTCGAGGAGTTGGACGGCGCAGAGATTCATCTGGGAAACGTCTAAGCATGCTTGGGACTGCCACTCATGTCTTCTGCGTGCGGCAGACCACCCATCAAGCTCGGCTGCGCCAGCGCAAGAACCCTAAAGGCCCCGGCGGCTAAGGAAATCCGCCCTGGGAAGATCGGCGGGAGGCCGCGAGAGTTCGACGGGAGGATGCCCATGGCTCAAGGCAGCAAGAAACCTGACGGGTCGCCTACGCTGCTGGATTGGTTCGCGATGGCGGCGCTGGCTGGAATCTACGCGGCGCGCAGGGATACCGCCCAAGCCGGCGCGGGCGGCCATGTGCCGAGTGAAGCAGCGAAGATGGCATATGAGGCCGCTCAAGCGATGCTCAAAGAGCGAAACAAGCAAAAGGTCCGCTAACAAGGTAGGGGCTAGTGCGACATGAGCACGGGAAGCGACATGTGCGCCAACGCGTGCCGGCTCGCACCGCCAAAGACGAGCTCCCGCAGCCGCGTGTGACCATAGCATCCCATGACCAGCAGATCGGCGCTCATGTCCTTGGCGCACGCCAGCAGCGTTTCGCCGACGCCGGCACGGGGTTTTACCTGCTCGGTAGCCTGGCATTTCACGCCGTGGCGGGCCAAGGCCGCGCAAATGTCGGCTGCCGGAACGTCCTGTGCAAGATCGTGCTCCGATTGCGGATTGACCCAGACCACCTTCACTTCCTTGGCGCGCTGGAGGATCGGCAGTGCGTCGAACACCGCGCGTGCCGCTTCGCGCCGGGCGTTCCAGGCAACCAGCACCTTCTCGCCGACGCTGGGATGTGTGCCCGCATTGGGAACGATCAGAACCGGTCGGCCGCTCTCCATCGTCAATCGATCGGCAACGTCGAGCCAGTCTGTGCTCACCCATTCCGGGTCGGCTTGCGCGGCGACGACAAGATCGACCGCCCGTGCATATTGCAGGACCCGATCCGCCACGCCGAAGGCATCGGCCTCGTCGTCTCTCCACTCGCTGACGAATGCCCGGCTGCGGGCGGCAGCCTCGAACGCGGATTTCATGGCCGGGCTCTCTTCGCGGTAGAGCTTGCAGTGCTCATCCACGACGATCGGCGGCCCGTCCGGCGCCCCCATCGAGATGACCGTGACGGGCGGAACCACCGAAAGTCCGATCAAATGCGCCTGGAATTTCTCGGCCAGGCTCACGGTCGGGGCCAACAACGCCTCGATGCGACGCTTGTCGTTGCAGTGCATGAGAATGGTCTTGAATGACATGGCAATCTCGCGAGCTGGCCAGAACCTCAGGTTCGATTCCTAAGCGCTTCGGCGGTCCACAATTTGACGCCGATCAAGACCGCTCCCTCCGCGCTTCAGTGCCACGACTATTACCCGCTGGACGCCGCCCTTAGGCTGCTCTCGTCTGAAGCCGTGTCCTCCAGCCCGGCTGCGACAGCCTGGTCCACTGTGTCGAGCCAGATGAACTCGATCGTACGCCGTACCTCGTCGGGGATGTCTTCGTAGTCCTTGCGATTGCGGGCCGGCAGCATCACACGCTGCAGCCCGGCCCGGGCCGCAGCCACCATCTTCTCCTTGATGCCGCCCACCGGCAGAACGAGGCCGCGCAGGCTGATCTCCCCGGTCATCGCCGTGTCGTTGCGGACGGTGCGCTCGGTCATGAGCGACACCAGCGCCATGAACATTGCGACACCGGCGCTGGGGCCGTCCTTTGGAATGGCACCTGCCGGAACGTGCACGTGGATGTCACTTTTTTCAAAGCGGGCTGCATCAATGGCGAAGGCAGCGGCCCGGTTCTTGACGACGCTGAGCGCCGCCTGCGCACTCTCGCGCATGACTTCGCCGAGCTGGCCCGTCAGGATCAGCCTGCCGCTGCCCGGCGTGCGTGTCGCCTCGATGAACAGGATGTCGCCGCCGACCGGTGTCCAGGCGAGACCAGTAGCGACCCCTGGCACGCTGGTGCGCATCGCCACCTCGCTCTCGAACTGCGGTGGCCCGAGAATGGTTGCCAGGTCGTCGGCATCGATGCGCATCGGCCCGGGCTGCCCCTCGGCGATGCGGACAGCGGTATGGCGCAGTGCCTTGCCGATCTCACGCTCGAGGTTGCGCACGCCCGCCTCGCGCGTATAGCGCTGAATGATTTCGCCCAGGGCCGCATCGGTGATCTCGACTTGCCCCGGCTGCAGGCCGTTCGCCTCCAGTTGCCGCCGCACCAGATAGCGGCGGGCAATCTGCAGCTTCTCGCTCGCGGTGTAGCCAGAGAGCGCAATGACCTCCATGCGGTCGCGCAGGGGCCCCGGGATGGTATCGAGCATGTTCGCCGTGGTGATGAACACGACACGGCTCAGGTCGAACGGCACGGCGAGATAGTTGTCGCGGAAGGTATTGTTCTGCTCGGGGTCCAACACCTCGAGCAGCGCAGCGCTGGGGTCGCCGTGAATGCCGGCGCCCAGCTTGTCGATCTCATCCAGCATCATCACGCAGTTGCGCGTGTCGGCCTTGCGGATCGCCTGAATGATGTTGCCGGGCAGCGCACCGATATACGTGCGCCGGTGTCCGCGGATCTCGGCCTCGTCATGCACGCCGCCGAGGCTGACGCGCACGAACTTGCGGCCCATGGCACGTGCGATCGATTGGCCGAGAGATGTCTTGCCTACGCCGGGCGGCCCGACCAGGCACAGGATGGGCGCCTTGCCCTGGGGCGCGAGCTTCCGCACGGCCAGATACTCGATGATGCGCCGCTTGATCTTGTCGAGGCCATAGTGGTCCTCATCGAGGATCCGCCGCGCCTCGGCTATATCGATCGGCGCCTCTTCCGGCAGGCTCCAGGGCAACTCGATCAGCCAATCCAAATAGCTGCGCACCATGCCGTGTTCGGCGGAGGCTTCCGGCATTCGCTCGAGCCGGCGCAACTCCTTGCGAGCTTGCTCCTCTACCTCCTTCGGCATGTTGGCTTTGCCGATCGCCGCGCTGAGTTCCGCGATCTCGGCCTTGCCCTCCTCGCCCTCGCCCAACTGACGGCGGATGGCGGCCAGCTGCTCGCGCAGCAGCACCTCGCGCTGGCGCTCGTCAATGGCCGCCCTCGTTTGGCGGCCGATCTCTTGTGACAGGCGCAAGACCTCGATGCGCTGCGCCAGCAAGCGCGAGACCTTCTCCATGCGCGCGGCCACGTCGATAGTCTCCAGAATCTCCTGCTTCTCCTCCGGCTTGACGTCCATGTAGGCCGTGGCGAGGTCGGCGAGCTGGGCCGGCGATGTGATGGATTGGATCGCCGCCAGTAGTTCAGGCGGCGCCTGCGGCAGCAGCTGAAGGGCCTCCACGGCTTGGCGCTGAAGATTGAGAAAGCGGGCCTCGATCTCGGGACTGCGCGAATCCGGCTCCGGAATGCGCGCGACCTGGGCCGCCAGGAACGGCCATCCGCTCAGGAACTCCAAGACCTGGAAGCGCTGTTCGCCCTGGCAAACGAGGTGGTGGGCTCCGTCAGGCGCCGTGACATAGCGCACGATGTTGGCAAGCGTGCCGATCCGATGCATGGCATCGGGCGTGGGCTCGGATGCCTCTGGGTCGCGCTGCATGAGGATGCCAACCTGGCGCTGTTCCCGCACGGCTTGTTGGGCGGCGGCGACCGAAGCGGGCCGGCCGACGGTTATCGGAAGCACCAGGCCTGGAAACAACACTGTGTTGCGCACTGGCACAATGATGACGGCGTCCGACGGCAACGGGGACGACGTCGCGCCAGTGGGCTCCTCGCGCTTTGCACCTGCCTCAGCCACGGGATGCCTCCATCTTGTCGAGCGTGATCAGGAGACAGCCGTGTTCGGCCGAGCGGCGAACGTTTCGGTAGCGACCGCCGGGGAGGCGCACGCGCCGCTCGAAACGGCCCTGGGGCAGCTCCAGGCGATGAATGGTGGCGGTGCGCAACTCGTGTGGCAGCAGGCGCGTCCCGGCAATCACCAGATCGGCCCCATCAATGGCCGCCTTCACCTGCTCCGCGTCGACTCCCGGCAGAGCGACGAAGACCAGCACCTCGCGCGCTGTCTCGAGGATATCGACCGGTGGCTCCCAGGCCGGCTGATGCGACGCAGAACCGACCGGCCGGAAGAAATCTCTATGCAGGCGGTCGACCCTGGCCAGCATCGCGAACGCCTCTGACCACATCCAGTCGCGGGGGAACTCACGGTCCATGCTTCACCTTCGAATTGTGTATCAGTGCTCCCAAGCAGGGCTCGAGCGGAGCAATACCGATCAAGAATAGCCGATCTGTCACTAACAGCCGAGATTGAAGGCGCGGTGTCGCTCTGTTCCTGCGACGGCAGAGGGACAACGGCTGCCAAGCTCCGCTCGGGCCGAGCGGCTACGTTGTGTGATCAGTAATAGCTGTTGACCCATCGTTGGTCTGCAGTGCTCCCCCGCCTGAGGACGGTTCCGCATAGTAAACGGCACATTCCCCTTCACGGCCGCGCACGACGCGGTGTCCAGCCAAGGGCCCGCGCGTTTCGGTCACCACCGTGCACTGCGACTCCGGCTCCGTGTCCAGGTGAAAGTAGATCACAACCCAGTCTCGGGTCTTTCCGAGCTCGTGGGCCTTGCGCGTGTTGGAGAAGAGTGCGGTCAGCCGCCAATCGTCTCGTGCAGCGTGGAAGACCGGGAGCCACGCCTCGCCGCCAGGGTTGAAGCGCTTCGGGGCGATCGTGCGCAGTTCACCGGCGGTTGCCTTTTCCCTGTATTCCCTGTCGACATCGAGCAGGAGAGCAATCGATGGGGCTTTCAAGGGATGAACGGACCGAATGTGTCGGTGGCCGAGCCGATCCCCAATCGCCGCGCGGATGGCGGCCGCGCGCCGGTGTCCGATACCCGAGACCTTCGCCAACGAGCCTTCGTGAGCAGCAAGCTCGAGGGCCTCGAGCGTGTCGACGTGCAGGGTATCAACAATTCGTCGCGCTAGCTCCGGCCCTATTCCGGGCAGGGTCTGGAACAGCCGCTCGGGTTGGAGCTCGCCCTGCAACCGCTCGAGCTGGCTCCACCGTCCGGTGGTCACCATCTCCATGATCGCCGAGCCGATGCCGCGCCCAATTCCAGGCAGATCTACTAGACCCGGCAGTCCGTTGACGCGGACGATCTCCTCGACCGGCTGCTTCAGCGCTTCGAGCATATCGGCGGCGCGGCGATAGGCGGTGATGCGAAACCCGTCCGCCTGCTGCTGCTCGAGAACGTCCGCCATGTCCCGCAACTTGCCGGCGATAACACTGTTTACAGGTGCCACCATGAGTGAGCTCGCCCAAGTTTGGTGGCGCGCCGTCAACGGCAGACGAGAACCGGGACCGAGCTCAGGGCCACAACCTTCGTCGCTTGGCTGCCCAGCAGGACCCTCGAGACGCCCCTGCGCCCGTGCGAGGCCATCACGATGAGGTCGCATCCGCGTTCCTTTGCGGCTTCGATGATGCCGTCGGCAGGGTAGTAGTCTTTGACATGTCGTGTTGCGCAGGAAACCCCGATCTTCTTCGCCATCTCGCTGACGCCCCAGAGTATGCGGTTTGCGGCCGCCGCCATGCATTCGTCGTAGTCCGCCACTGGATTGGGCATGCCGCGCTCGGCCAGCGCCGCCATGGATAATGCGTCCCAAGGTTCGGTGACCGTGACCGCCGTGACTTGGGCATTGAGCGCTTTGGCAAGCGTCAAACCTGTCGAACTCGGCGCGCTGGGCAAGGTCGGAGCCGTCGGTCGCAATCAGGATGTGCTTGTACATGGTAACCTCGCTGCAAAAGACGCCTGCGTCCCGTCAGAGCCGGTCGGCTTCGAAGTCCTCGCAGGACAACCCGAAAAGTGACAACCCTTCCTCGCCTTAGTCGCTCCCTCCAAGCATATCGTGCTGTCTTGCGCGACCGTATTACCCGGCCTGAATTCGCTAGCGAGAATCCTCAGAAGCTCCAGCCGCCGGAGACGAGCACAAACGTAGCGACGCAGGTGACGACGCTCAGTCCGATCAGTACCACGTTGTGTTCCGTATGGATGCGAGACTCGCTAACGGCGTTCGACATTGTGCGTCGCGAGTAGCATCGCGGCACGGGGCGCGAGTGGATATTCGCAAGGCTGTCAGGGTTGACGCGTTCAATTGCCATGGCTTCCTCCCTAGCCCTCGCGGTCCTCACCGTCTGCAAGGCTCTCCAACTCATCAGTGTCGACGAGCTTCACCCGGTTGCTCTGCGGCAGCTCGATAAGGCCAAGCAATTTGAGCTTGGTGAAGGTACGGCTCACAGTTTCTATGGTGAGGCCCAGGAAATCGCCGATGTCGGCGCGCGTCATCGGCAGCTCGAACTCGGAAGGGCTTTGTCCATTGCGCTCGCTGCGACGGGAGAAAGCCAGCAGGAAGCTGACCACGCGCTCGGTGGCGCTGCGCTGTCCGGTCGTCAGCATGAGGTCGCGGGTAGCAGCCAACTCCCTGGCCAGTGCCTCATAGAGTTTGAAACCGAGCGCAGGGTCTTTGGCGGCTGAACGATGCAACATCGCGATCGGCAGGCAGCGCAGGCGGGTAGGCTTTGTCGCCTGTGCGTTCATCACATGCTCGCCTTGCGCGCCGAGCCCTATGAGATCGCCGGGATACGCGAAGCTCACGATTTGTCGCCGCCCGTCAGCCTGGATCTTGTAGAGGGCGACAGCACCGGTCTCGACGCGGAAGACGTGAGTGGTGGGATCGCCCTCAGCGAACACGAACTCTTTGGCCTCCACCCGGCGCAGCGACGCCTGCGCGAGGGTTTGTTCGAGCCCGCCCATTGATCGGGCGGCAACGGCCGGCTGAAGGGCGAGATGAGACGTGGTCTGCATTTGGTCGGGCTCCTCAATATTCGGTAGACCCAATCAAGCAGTGCCCTGTCGCAGCGGTTTGCGGCGTAGGACAGAAATTGTAACGGTTTGTAACTGATATTATTGCTCACCCGGCAGGATAAGGTCGTGCACCCCTACCGAGTTGGAGCTGTGCGCCGGAAGCGTCTGGCAGGCGCGGCGCTCGTCGGCGGCATCGCCGACTTGGATCAACCACAGACAGCGCGACGGTTCCTCGGTTCTGGCTCCGCCCAGTCGTTCGCCCACTTCCGCAACGAAATCTGCCACGAGCTGCCGTGAGCTGGTGCGGCAGCGTGAGTTCACGGACCGCGACGCGCTTCGTTATCGAGGCAAGAAAGGGGTGCCCTCCCACGGCACTCGACTGGGCCAGCGCGCATGACTTGCGTCGAAGAGGGAGCTTTGACCGGAATCAATGTGCGAACCCGGGAGCATGAGTAAGCTCCGGCCGTCGAACGAAGCCGGAGTTCGCACCGGAGGTCATCATGTCTAGCCACGCTAGCGTCGAATCCTTGCTTAGCCGCGTTCGTGACTGGTGGCGCAGGCAGAACGAGCTTAGCGGTCTTGACCCCAAGGAGCTGGAGAGGGTCGCGCACGAACTAGGCATGAGCGCCAGCGCCCTCGAGGATTTGGTTGCGCGCGGTCCCGACGCGGCAAGCCATCTGTACGAACGAATGCATGCGCTGGGCCTCTCGAAGGCTGACGTCGGGCACGCAGCTACGGGTGTGCTGCGCGATCTTCAACGGACATGCGCGTGCTGCAACGAGAAAGGCCGATGCGAGAAGGACCTCTTGGACCGCCCGGATGACCCTGTCTGGAGGAACTATTGTCCCAATGCGGCCACGTTGGACACCCTCACGAAGCTGAAAGACCGTCGCATGGCGTCGTAAGTCGCCCAATTCCCAATTGGGGATGTCAGCATGACCAATCGACAGCTGGCTTATATCGTCAAGGACCAGAGACCGCTGGTGCTGCCCGTAGACGAGTTGGTACGCCGGGCGTGCGGCCGGATGTGCGAACGCCAAAGCGGATCGGTCCTCGTCGTTGACACGCGGCAGCGCCTGATCGGCATATTCACGGGCCGCGATGCCGTGCGGCTGCTTGCCAAGGCCAAGGACGCCGGCAGCATCCCTTTGGCACAAGCGATGACACGCAACCCCGTGACCATAGCGCCCAAGAGTTCGGGCCGTCGATGCGCTGCGTGCAATGGCCGAGGGTGGCTTCCGGCACGTGCCAGTGACCGAGGACGGAGTAATCAAAGGAGTTGTGTCACGAGGTGATCTCAAAGGCATGGAACTGGAAAACTTCCGCTGGCAACAATCCGGCCCGCCGCGAGGTTCGGCAAGCGCCTTCCGGAGCCTCGCAGACGTGGTCAAAGGCCGGAAGCCTCTGGCGATCGCAGAAGACCAGCCGGTTCAGCATGCCTGCCGAGGCATGTGGAGACGCAAGTGCGGGTGTACACTTGTGATCAATAGCCAGCGGTGCCTTTCGGGGATATTCACGGGGCGCGATGCGGTACGCGTTTTGGCTACGGCGAAGGATGCGGGTGAGACGCCGGTCAAGGATGCCATGACTAAGGCTCCAGTGACACTCACCCCGGAGGGTTCCGCGATCGATGCATTGCGGGCCATGAACGATGGCGGATTCCGCCATCTACCCATCATCCACAATGGGAAAATTCTGGGCGTAGTGTCCCGCAGCGACTTCACCGGGATTGAAATCGATCGGCTGGACGAGGAAGAGCATTTGAAGGAGGTCATCTGGTAAGGCCGGCTCAACCTGTTTCTTGGGGCCAAACCGGCGCCGCCGTGAGGCTCGATGCGGAGGGCTCTTACTTCAGGGACGCAAGTGTGGAACATGGCCTGGTTGGCCCCGTCCCCTGGCCGGCCAGCAGAAGTGCCTCTCGAGCATGGGGATCTTCTGCCGAAGTCGCCGCATGCCAGCGTAAAGGCGATAAACCATTCCTGAGCGCGAATCGCGATTGAGACAGATCAATGTCGTCATCGGATCGAGTGACAAAGTGCAAGATTGAAATTGGGGGTGCGGGTTGACCTTTCACAAGCGAATCCTGGAATGGCAGGCAGCTCACCCCACCACTACGTGGGTAGGCTGGGGTATTGTTTGGGCAATTGTATTGATGGTCCTCTTTTGGCCCCGAACTTTGGGGTGAACAGGATCGGAACTGCGACCAAGCTACGAGCGAGCAAGGCCTCGGGCGAACGAGGAAGCGCTCTACTTGACCAGCGTTACGGGAAGCTTCGTCAGATGAATGACTTTGGTTGCGATGGAGCCTAAGACCAGATTCCCAACCGCGCCCATGCCGCGCGTCCCCATCACGATGGCGTCGCATCCGTGCTCTTGGGCATACCTTGCGATGGCTCCCCCCACCTCGCCGATCAGGATTTCGGTAGAAAACTTCACTCCGGCAGCTTTGGCCAGCTCCGCCGCAGGCTTCAGGATGTCCTCGCTGCGACGGCGCTGAAGCTCGCGAGCCTTCTCCTCGGGGAGATATACCGCGATCTCCCCATATACGATGGGCGGCTCGTGGGCGTTGACGATATGTAGCTCAATCGAGGGGTTCTGCTTGGCGAGCCCGATCGCATGTCGGAGTGCGCGCGTTGCGTTATCAGAACTATCGAAGGGTACGAGCACCTTGGGCATGTTGACTGTTCCTGAACGGCCGCAATGCTACACCAAGGACTCTTTGGGCGCCAGTCTGACATTGATGTTCATCAAACCGGATCGATTCCGTTTGGTTCGCGGGGTGCTGGCAGAGGACCTCCGCGAGATCTTCCCGATCACGCGGCGGACAGAACTCCACCGTGAGGTCTCCGAGGGGCGCGTCATGTCTCGTTTGGGTCTTGGCCGCGTGATAACGCGACGGAGGGGTGTCGGGCTGCCTTGACCGCTCGGTCGCGGAGCACGGTCGAAGTTCCTCGGAAAGCTGACAGAATTGCTGCAGCGCCGAAGACTTTCGGGGTGTGCCAAGATCTACGGATGCCGCAAGCGAAGGCGCACCCAATGGGACTTGAACTTGGGGCGCGATCCATAGAATGCTGTAGGCAGGCTCTCCTCCTCTTCAAGCAAATATTTCTTCGCCCCAACTCATGCAGAAGCCTTTCTGCTCGGCACGTCTTCTTCATGTGTATGGCTTTCGCTGGTAAAGTTGGCGAGCGAGCCGGAGGGACCAGGGATGCGCATCGGCGTACCGAAGGAGATCAAGGTTCAAGAGCACCGCATTGGGATGACTCCCGGTAGCGTTCGCGAATGCGTGGCGCACGGTCACGAAGTCTGGGTGGAGCATGATGCGGCCATCCGTCAGGATTTGACCAATGATGATTATCGAAAGGCAGGCGCAACAATCGTCGGGTCGGCTGATGAGATTTTCGCCAACGTCGACTTGATTGTTAAAGTGAAGGAACCGCAGCCCCATGAGTGCAAGATGCTCGGTCACGGGCAAACATTGTTCACCTACCTGCATCTTGCGCCCGATCCTGCATTGGCCAAGGCGCTCATGGAATCAGGCTGCACGGCTGTCGGCTATGAGACCGTGACCAACAGGCACGGCGGCCTGCCCCTGCTGGCCCCGATGAGCGAGGTCGCCGGGCGCATGAGCGTGCAAGTCGGAGCCCACTGCCTTGAGATGGAACGGGGTGGGCGCGGGATGTTGTTGGGCGGCGTGGCTGGCGTGGCCCCCGCAAAGGTGGTCGTGCTCGGCATCGGCGTGTCGGGCGCCAACGCGGTGCGTATGGCGATCGGCCTCGAAGCGCAAGTGACCACGCTCGACATCAACGTTGAACGTCTCTATGCCGTCGATCAGCAATTCGGGGCTGCGGTCAACACGATCTTCTCGACGCGCTCCGCCATCGAGGATTATGTGCTCGACGCCGATCTTGTAGTCGGCGCCGTGCTAGTGCCAGGAGCGACGGCGCCGAAGCTTATCAGCGAGCAGCTTGTGCGGGAGATGAAGCGCGGGTCCGTGATTGTCGATATCTCGATCGACCAGGGCGGATGCGCCGAGACTTCGCACGCGACAAGTCACGACGCCCCAACCTACATCAAGCACGATGTAGTTCATTACTGCGTCACCAATATGCCGGGGGCCGTGGCGCGCACGTCCACTTTCGCGCTCAACAACGCGACGCTGCCATTCATCCTCGCCTTAGCTGACAAAGGTACGAAAAGAGCGATGGCGGACGATCCGCACCTCTTGGCGGGCCTGAATGTTCACGAGGGCCGGATCATGCATCGCGCGGTGGCCGAAGCGCTTGGCATGGCGCCAGCTGACGCGAGGTCTGCCATCGGCTGATTCTTCCGGCCGTTGTCATGCCGTTCGACGCAGGCTTTTCGCGCCATCTCGGGCCGGGGCCGCGCATCTATTGCAACTCGGGGCGATAGCTATCGAAGGCCGGGATCTTCAAACTGCGCCAGTATGCGGATACTGGGCTGCCCCACGCGATCGAGATCGTGCGCTCACCATGGTCTGTCGTCCTCGGGGTTGAGCGCCCCCCGCCGCCTATCGCGCGACCACAGCCTTTGAGAGCGACAGGCGCCAATCGTGTGCGATTGGAGCGACGGCACTTCCCCAAGTCGTCGCACCGGCGTGCTCTCCTCAGCTCGCCCAAGCCGAGGTGTGAATGCTTGAACGCCAAGGCCGCGACCAAGGCTCTGTGGTCTTGACGCAGATCAATGCGCGCGTGCCTCGCAATGACGTCGATATGGTGCGGCTTCGGGTCTGCCGGGGGTCTATTGGGGAGGAACGCCATGAACAGCTTTTGGATCGTCGTCCTCAGCGTGCTGACCACCTATTTGGTGTACAATTTCTACGCTCGACGCGTGGATCGGAATGTCATCCAACCTGATCCGAAACGGGCGACGCCCGCCCGGATGTACATGGATGGCGTCGACTTCATGCCGACCAGCCGGAACGTCCTCTTCGGGTATCACTTCAAGGCGATCGCGGCCGCGGGCCCCATCGTAGGACCAATCACCGCCGCGAATCTCTGGGGGTGGGCGCCATCGCTGGCCTGGCTGATCCTGGGTGTCAGCTTCATCGGTTGGGCGAGCGACTACTCCGCGATCATGGTCGCGGTGCGAAATGACGGCAACAGCCTGTCGGCGATCGCGCATCGGCTCATCGCGCCTCGCACGCGCACGATCCTGTTCGTATTCATTTTCTTCTATCTGATGCTGCTGGCCGGCGCGTTCATCGGCATCCTGGCGGCCATCCTTTCCGCGCGTCCGGACGTGCCATTCGGCATCGTGATGCTCGGCTTGATGGGGCTTCTCGCCGGCCAAATGATGTACCGCTGGAGGATGGGCATTGCCAGCGTCACTGTCCTCGTCGTCGCCATCACGCTTGGCGCCATGGCGCTGGGACCGTGGGGGCAGCATCGGGATCCCGCTGGCGTACTGGTGCATGGTCCGGTGGGCGGCGCGGTGGCATGGGTCAACGACACGGTGGACCAAATCAGCGGCAAGCAGCCACTCGTCTCGGTCCAGGATCCCACCATGGCCGATCCGAGGATTCCGGCGCCGCGCGCCGATGGCACGCGTCCGTCGACGCCCGCATATGACGCGGTTACCGGTCAGCTCAAGACGCTGCCGAATTACCTGGTCTGGATGGTGTTCCTGTTCGCGTTTAGCTACCTGGGGGCGAATTTACCGATCTGGCGGTTCGCGCAGCCGGTGAACTACATCGGCTTTTGGATCACGTTCATAACCGTGATCCTAAGCGCCGTGGGCATGATTGTCGCGCCGTTACTCGGAACGACGGACTCAGCGGGCAACCTTATCGGTGCGTTTGCGCTGCCCGCCGTCAAGGACCTCGGCTTCGCAATCGAAACAGGCAAGGCGTGGCAGCCGCTGTGGCCGATGCTGTTCGTGACCATCGCCTGCGGCGCAATCTCCGGCTGGCACGCCCTAGTCGGCTCGGTCGGGACCGCGCGGCAGCTCGAATATGAGACAGACGGCCTACCCGTCGGCGCGGGCGGAATGTTCGGCGAGAATACGCTGGCCCTTCTGTCACTCACTGCCGTCTCGATCGCCGGCGCTGGCGGCGGTGGTGGCCGGTTTGCGTCAGGGGTCGGCAAGCTCGTTTACGCCGGAACCTTCGAACTCATCCCCGAGGCCTTCGGCACCGCGCTGGGATTCGGCACCTTCGTAGTGATTGTGCTCACGGTGACCATCCTGGTCTTCCGTGTGATGCGCGTGACGCTTACCGAGTGGGTCGGCGACACGATGCCAGCCGTTCGGAACATGCACGTGTCAAGCACGATCTCGATGGTCCTCACGGCCGCGCTCGTGCTCAGCGGTACGTGGGTCTACCTCTGGCAGATGTTTGGAGCCTCCAACCAGCTGATGGCGGCCCTGAGCCTGCTCGTGGTCTCCGTGTGGCTCAAGTCGGAGAAACGCAACCCGAGCTACGCGTTACTGCCCATGATCTTCATGTACGTGACCACGCTGGCGGCCACCGCAGTCACAGCACGCAACCTGTATGTGACGATCGCGGCGAACCCGAAGATAACCGGGCTGCCGGTCTACGGCGCGTGGGCCATGATCGCGGTCTCCGCACTCTTGTTCGTGGCGGCCGTCCTCATCGGCTGGGACGGCTACAAGGCTTACCGCCGTTACCACGCGATGCCCGGCCCGCGTCCGCGTACGGCGCCGGCCGAATAGGCGGGTGCAATCGTGTCAGGCCAGCGCGCGTTCGGCGAGACTGTGTACGGCTTCGAAGAACGCGCGCGCGGGTTGCTGGCGATCGGGGATGCCAACATGAACCTGGAAATGAGGCTCGTTGCGGCGCACGGACAGCCGCATCACGGACAAGCCCGTTTGCTGGGCGAGTTTCAGCATTTCGTCCGCATCAGTGAGGGCCGCAGCGCCAGCGTGATGCACAACCAAGCCCCCGAAGGCCCCCTGGCGAACGGTCCAATTCTGCGGCACCCGGCGGAGGACATCGCGACCGGACCAGCTCAACGGATCGAGGGCCTCGAACTCGACCGCTGGAGCCCGTTTCAACACACCTCGGATAATCAGAGTGTCGCGGCGGCCGCGGCTTCGGGTGAGCGCCCACATCCAGGGCATGTCGCGCGGCTCCAGGAAGATGATCAGCGTTGCGGTGTTGAATGGAGCCTTACCCTCGCGAATTATCATTTCGACTGCACTGGAGCCGAGCCAGCGCACGGTTGTGCGCTCGCCAAGTACCGGCAAGCCGTCCTGCATCCAGCGCATGAGCTCGCGTCCGCTGCGGATGTTCCAGATGGTGCCGGCGGCAAACCAGGCGACAATCGCGACGGCGGCAATGGCGATGAGTTCGGTCATGGCGTGCGAGATGATAGCACGCCGGTCGCCGGTGGTTGGAGCCAGGCGGTGCGTGAATTCTTGTATGGCATGATCAGCTATGAATTTGTGCAGCAGGCGCTGGAAATGCGCGCCTCAATGCAGAAGCTGTTCATGGTCGGCGTGTTCGGCGACATGCTCGGCGTGCCGGTGCTGCCCCCGTACTACGCGCTGCGCCTGCTTCCCTGGGTGGTGCCGGAGATCGAGGCGTGGAAGCGCGAAGTTCTCCGTGAACGAGAGCTGGGCGACAGCCACGAGCATCATCTGCACGGACTTTGAGAAAGGAGACGGCCATGACCGAGCAAGAGAAGGCAGAGGCGGAGAAGAGCTGGTTGCAGGCCATCCGCGAAACCATCTATGGCATGGCCGCCCACGACATGAGCCGCGCCGCCTTGCGAACGCGTGCCTCGATGGAGCACCTCTTCATACTCATCACGATGGGCGACTTGCTGGGCATTCCGGTCCTGCCGCCGTACTACAGCCTGCGGCTTCTGCCCTACGTTGTGCCGCAGATCGCCACGTGGAAGCGGCGCATGTTGCGCGAGAAGGACGTCGCTGACGCGATGTTCTAGGGGGCGATGATGGGATTCAAGGACCTATTCCTGCAGCACCCCGAGCGCCGATACGTCATGTTCGGCGGCGCCGGCGGCGTCGGCAAAACCACTTTCTCCGCGGCGGCGGCCTATTGGCTGGCGAGCCAGGGCAAGAAAGTGCTCGTGTTCTCCGTAGATCCGCAGGCGTCGCTCACCGACATCTTCAAGCGCGACATCTTCGGCAAGGGGCCCGTGAAGATCATGGAGAACCTCTGGGCACAGGAGATCGACGCGGACAGCCACATCAAGAAATACCAGCAGGAAATCCGCCAGAAAATTCTGGACATGTACGGCATGTCCGCCGTGCCGGAGGAGATCGAACGCTACATCCAGGCGGCGAGCGCAGAGCCGGCGATGGAAGAGAGCGCGATGTTCGACGCCGTCGTCGACGTCGTCATGAAGGGCGACTACGACTACTACATATACGATCTCGTTCCTCTCGGCCACGCGCTCTACTACCTGTCGATGGCCAAGGTCTACGACGAGTGGATCAACAAGGTCACGAAGCTGCGGGAGGAGATGCGCGAATACGAGGAGATGGTGAGCCGGCTCCGGCGCGAGAAGGAAACCGAGCAGGACCAAATCCTCCAGGAGCTTCTCTACATCAAGAATCGCATCAACACGTCGGCCGGCATCCTCACGGACAAGGCGAAGACGGCCTTCTTCTTCGTGGTGATTCCTGAGCTCGCAATCATCAACGACACGCAGAAGGCGGCGAAGATGTTTGCGCAGTTCGACGTGCCGGTCGCCGGCTATGTGGTGAACCGCGTGATCCCGCGCGAATTGCTGGACCAAAACATTCCGGAGTACCTGCGCCGCCGGATCGCCATGCAGGATCAGCATATGGGCGACCTGCAGAAGGCCTTCGGCGACCAGGTTCTGGCCCGTGTGCCGGAAATGGACCGCGACGTCACCGGGCTGGCGATGATCGAGAAGCTCGCCGCAGCCATGTTCGCCTAGCGGAGAATCGCGATGTCAAAGATCACAACACCGATGGGCCAATATCTTCGCGAGCGCCCTACGCTGAAGTACTTCTTCTTCGGCGGCAAGGGCGGCGTCGGCAAGACCGTCTTCGCCGCCGCAGCCGCCATCGGGCTCGCCCGGCAAGGACGCCGCACGCTGCTCGTGTCCACCAATCCCGTGCACAGCCTGACAAGTCTGTTCAGCCGGGACATGCTCGGCAAGCATGTTGCCATCGAGGGCGTGCCCAATCTTTGGGCCTACGAGATCGACACCCGACAGAGCATCGAGCGCAGTAAGGTCGAGATTCGGGAAAAAATCCGATGGTTCCTCAAGTTTGCCGACATCACCACGAAGGCCGACGACTTCGTCGAGTCGGCGACGATGAATCCCGCGTTCGAAGAGTCGGCGATGTTCGAGAACATGATCGATGTCATGTTCAAGAACGAGTACGACGTCTATGTCTTCGACACAGCGCCCACCGCCAATGCGCGGCGCCTCCTCGGCATGTCCACAGTCTACTCGCTGTGGGTCAACAAGATGCTCAAGAGTCGCGAAGAGGCGCGGACCCTTCGGGAATTGCTGTCCTTCACGAAAAAGAAACAGACGGACCCGCTGATGGACTATCTCGTCTCCTTCCGCGACCGGATGGAGAACGCGCGCAAGCTCCTCTCAGACCCCGCGCTTACATCTTTCTTCTTCATAACGCTGCCGGAAGCGCTGCCGATCGCGGTGGTGACGCGCTTCATTCAGTGGTTCAAGGACTTCGGCATCCCCGTCGGAGGCGTCCTGGTCAACATGGTCATTGACGCCTCATCGGTTGGTCCGAGCTCCGCCGAGTTCGTCAAGAACCGCGTGGCCATGCAGCAGGAGCACATGCAGACGATCTGGCGGGAGTTCGACGACAGCGTCCGCGCCATCGTGCCGCTGTTCGAGACCGAGGTCCGCGGCGTGCCGATGCTCCAGCGCCTGAGCGATGCCATCTTTGCCGTCGACGGCGCGAGTGCCGCTCCTGGTCACAGCGACGGGCGTCAGGAAGTTGCCGCGCAAGCCTGATTGCTGCGTGCGGACCGATTGGCACTGCGTCGCGGAGTTGATGCAGGTCAAGGCTGCCCCGATCTCCGTGTCCTAGTTGTTCAACAAGTCTGACCAAGCCCAAGGCGCCGGCCATGGAATGGAAGAGGATCCAAAAGCGCCCTGAAGACTGCGTCGGCGTCAACCTTCGTGATTATGGCGAACTCGCGCGAACGTTCTCTTGGACACAGGCGCGTGACCTGCTCGATGGCCTTCCCGAGGGTGGCCTCAACATTGCGCACGAAGCGATCGACCGGCATGTAAAGGCCGGGCGCGGCAACAAACTCGCCCTGCGTTGGATCGGCCGCGACGACACCATCCGCGATTTCACGTATGCGGCGCTTGGCGCGGCGGCAAATCGCTTCGCCAATGTTCTGTCGCAAAGCGGCATCGGCAAAGGCGAGCGTGTATTTTTCCTGCTGGGCCGCGTGCCGGAGCTCTACATTGGCGCGCTCGGCACGCTAAAGAATGGCAGCGTCTTCTCGCCGTTGTTTTCGGCGTTCGGGCCGGAGCCTATCAGATCTCGCATGACGATCGGCGATGCCAGAGTCTTGATCACCACCGAGGCTTTCTACCGCCGCAAGATCGAACCCTGGCGGAGGGAGCTGGGGAGCCTGAAAGAAGTATTCCTGACCGAATGCTCAACGACACTCCCGCCGAATACCGTCAATCTTGCCGTAGCCCTGGCGCAAGCTGCCGAGTCGTTCGCGACCGTTCGGACAAGTCCCGAAGATATGGCTTTGCTGCATTTCACCAGCGGCACGACCGGGAAACCGAAGGGCGCCGTACACGTGCACGAGGCGGTCGTTGCTCACCATGTCACCGGCAGGCTTGCGCTCGACCTGCATCCAGACGACGTCTTCTGGTGCACCGCCGATCCGGGGTGGGTGACCGGCACTTCGTACGGCATCATATCGCCGCTGACGAATGGCGCGACCATGATTGTCGACCACGCCGAGTTCGACGCCGAACGCTGGTACCGCATTCTGCAGGACCAGAGGGTCACGGTTTGGTACACGGCCCCGACCGCCATCCGGATGCTGATGAAAGCAGGCGCCGCGATCCCCAAACGGTTCAACCTCTCCAAACTGCGCTTGATGGCGAGCGTCGGCGAGCCGCTCAACCCTGAGGGGGTGGTATGGGGGGTTGAGGCCTTCGGCAAGCCGTTCCACGACAATTGGTGGCAGACCGAGACCGGCGGAATCATGATTTCCAACTATCCGTCGATGGACGTGAAGCCAGGCTCGATGGGTCGCCCGCTGCCAGGTGTCACGGCTGGCATCGTTGAGCGTGTTGAGGGTGGGACCGTGCGCGAAGTCACGAAGCCGATGGCCATGGGCGAGCTCGCGTTGCGACCCGGCTGGCCGTCGATGATGCGCGGTTACCTCAACGAAGAGGAACGCTACCGAAAATGCTTCGTCGGTGGCTGGTATCTCACCGGCGACCTCGCGATGCGCGACGACGAAGGATACTACTGGTTTGTCGGCCGCGCCGACGACGTCATCAAGAGCGCCGGCCATCTCATTGGCCCGTTTGAGGTCGAAAGCGCGCTGATGGAACACCCGGCCGTTGCGGAGGCGGGGGTGATCGGAATTCCCGAGCCAACCGCTGGCGAGGTGGTCAAGGCCTATGTCGCGCTCAAGAATGGGTTCGAGCCGAGCGAAACGCTGCGCAAGGAATTGCTCGGCCACGCACGGCAGCGTCTCGGGCCGGCTGTAGCGCCAAAAGATATTGCATTCCGACAGAACTTGCCGAAGACGCGCAGTGGCAAGATCATGCGACGATTGCTCAAGGCCCGCGAGCTCGGCCTGCCCGAGGGTGATATCTCGACGCTCGAAAGCGAGGAACGATGACCGCGCCAGCCGACAAGCCGCGTTTGTCGCGCGAGCATGTACTGAGCCTCTTGAAGCAGATGATCCGGATCCGGCGGTTCGAGGACAAGTGCGCCGAGCTCTACACGCAAGAGAAGATCCGCGGATTCCTGCACCTCTACAATGGCGAGGAGGCGATCGCGGTCGGCGTCATCCCGGTGCTGGAGAAACGCGATCGTATCGTTGCCACCTATCGCGAGCACGGACAAGCGTTGGTACGCGGCGTACCGATGACCACGATACTGGCCGAGATGTATGGGAAGCAGGAAGGCTGTAGCCGCGGTCGTGGCGGCTCTATGCACTTGTTTGACCGGGCCACCAATTTCTACGGGGGCAACGCCATTGTCGGTGGCGGGTTGCCGCTCGCCGTCGGTTTGGCGCTTGCCGACCACATGCAAGGCAGTGACCGCGTCACTGCGTGTTTCTTTGGCGAAGGCGCTGTTGCCGAAGGTGCGTTTCATGAAAGCTTGAATCTGGCGGCCCTGTGGGGGTTGCCGGTTCTCTTCGTGTGCGAGAACAATCTCTACGCCATGGGGACGGCGCTGGCGCTCTCAGAGTCGGAGACGGATATCCAGCGCAAGGCAGCTTGCTACCGAATGCAAGCGGAGACCGTCGACGGCATGGACGTGGTCGCCGTGGAGGCCGCTGCCCGCCGGGCCGTGCATGCCGTCCGCGAAGCGGGCAAGCCGTATTTTCTCGAATGCCGCACCTATCGGCTGCGCGCGCATTCGATGTTCGATGCCCAGCTCTATCGCGACAAGGCCGAAGTCGAGACGTGGCGGAAGAGAGAACCGATCGTGCGCTTCCAGGGATGGCTGGAGGCCAACCGCATGGTCCACGCCGACGATCTCACGCGCATCGAAGGCGAGGTCGCCGCCGAGATTGCCGACGCTGTCGCCTTTGCCGAGGCCGGCACGTGGGAGCCCGTGGAGCAGCTGACGCGCTTCACCTACTCGGACAAGGCGGCTTGAACCCCTATGGCAACGGCAGAAGCCAAGGCGCAGGCCATCGAGCTCACCTACCGCGAAGCGGTGCGCGAGGCGATGCGCGACGCGCTGAAGCGGGATGAGCGCGTATTCTTGATGGGCGAGGATGTCGGCCGCTATGGTGGCTGTTATGCGGTGAGCAAAGGACTGCTCGCCGAGTTCGGCCCTGAGCGGATTCGCGATACGCCTCTCTCTGAGTCCGGCTTCACCGGCGCCGGTATCGGGGCGGCAATGGCTGGCATGCGCCCAATCGTCGAGCTCATGACGGTGAATTTTAGCCTGCTCGCGCTCGACCAGATCCTCAACACCGCGGCCACGGTGCGTCACATGTCAGGAAATCAGTTCGGCGTGCCGCTGGTGATCCGGATGGCGACCGGCGCCGGGCGCCAGCTTGCCGCCCAGCATTCGCATAGCCTCGAAGGGTGGTATGCGCATATTCCCGGCATCAAGGTGCTGGCACCCGCGACCCTCGAGGATGCGCGGGGCATGCTTTGGACGGCCTTGCAGGATCCCGACCCGGTGCTGATTTTCGAAAATGTCATGCTCTACAACATGACGGGCAAGCTCGCCGCTGATGCTGGTCCAGTCGATATCGATAGAGCGGCTGTCCGCCGCCCTGGCCGTGACATTTCGCTCATCACCTACGGCGGATCGCTATGGAAGACCCTGGAAGCGGCGACGGCGCTGGCAGCGGAGAGCATCGAGGCCGAGGTGATCGACCTGCGCAGCTTGCGGCCGCTCGACGACGCGTCCATCATGACGTCGGTCGCCAAGACTCGGCGTGCGGTGATCGTCGATGAAGGCTGGCGCAGCGGCAGCCTAGCGGCGGAGATCGCCACGCGCATTGTCGAGCAGGCGTTCTGGTCGCTCGACGCGCCGATCGGCCGCGTCTGCAGCGAAGAGGTGCCGGTTCCTTATCCCAGCCATCTCGAGAATGCGGCGATCCCGCAGGCTGCGAAGATCGTCGCGGCCGCAAAAGCCGCGGTCGGGCGAGCATAGGGAGGCGCCGTGGTGGAATTTCGCATGCCTTCCCTTGGTCCCGATATGGAAGCGGGTACGCTGGTGGAATGGCTGGTCAAGCCTGGCGACTGGGTCAAGCGCGGCGATGTTGTCGCGGTGGTCGAAACGCAGAAAGGCGCCATCGAAATTGAAATCTTCCAATCCGGCCAGATTGAACAGATCCTCGTCGATCTGGATAGCAAGGTGCCCGTGGGAACCACGCTGGCCCGGATTCGCGCCGAAGGCGAGGTCAAGCCTGCCGTTATGGTGCCGCCCCTGACGCCGACAGCGCCGGCCGTCCCACTTGCGCCCATTCGGGCTGTAGTGCCGCCAGTCGCTGCTGCCGTGGGAGCTGTGAGCGGTGCGCGGGCGTCGCCCGCTGCTCGGCGGCTTGCCGAGGCGCACAGGATCGATCTCTCCACGCTAACGGGTAGCGGCCCGGCGGGGGCGGTCACCTACGCTGACGTTGAGCGCCGCATCGCCGAGCCTGTTGGTGCGCCGGAGACGAAACGGGGGCCGTGGCTTGATCTCGAGGCGATGCGGACGGCCATCGCTGCGGCGATGGCGCGATCGAAGCGAGAAATTCCACACTACTATCTCGCGCATCAGGTCGACGTGACCCAGTGCGAGCAATGGCTGACGCAGAAGAACGTGGCGCGGCCGCCAGACAAACGGCTGCTATTCGCGGCGCTCGCGGTCAAGGCCACCGCCTTGGCAGGGCGCCGCTTTCCCGCTTTCAATGGGCTCTACCGCGACAATAAGTTCGAGCCGGCGCAGGCGGTGCATGTCGGCGTAGCAATTGCCATCCGCGGCGGCGGGCTGGCAGCGCCGGCATTGCACGATGCCGATCAGCTATCGCTCGATGAGCTGATGAGCCGCATGCGCGATCTGGTGCAACGTACACGCTCCGGGCGCATCCGCAGTTCCGAGATTTCCGATCCGACCATTACCGTGTCGAGCCTCGGGGAACGCGGCGTCGAGGCTCTGTACGGCATCATCTATCCGCCGCAGGTGGCGATCGTCGGGTTCGGCAAGACGGTGGTGCGGCCGTGGATCGTCGACGGCGCGGTCGGGCCACGGTCGGTGATCAGTATCACACTCTCCGCTGACCATCGGGTGAGCGACGGACATGCCGGCGCGCTGTTCTTGGCCGAGGTCGGCAAGCTGCTGCAGGAGCCGGACAAGCTATGACCGACATCGACGTTCGAAAAGTGGTGCAGGAAGAACTCAACAACATCGCGCCTGAAGTCGACTTGGCAAGGGTCGACCCGGCCGCGGACCTGCGTGAAGCTATCGACATCGACTCCATGGATTTCCTGAACTTCGTCACCGCAATTCACCATCGCCTCGGTCTCGATATCCCCGAGGTCGACTATCCGAAGCTCGTAACGCTTACCGGCGCGATCGCCTACATCGAGGCAGGACTGCGATCGAACAAGAGGTAATGGCGTTCCCATGGCGGTGGCAGTCGCCGCAGCGATCTGCGATGTGGCGCGCGTACCAGCCATTCGACGACGCACACCGCATGGTCACTACGGGCGTCGCCGTGGTCCACTTCGAAAGCGATCACCCTGACGCCGTTGCGGTGGTAAACCACCCCGTCACTCTGGAACATCGAGTGATTAGGCAACGCAGCGTGATGATTGCATGCAAATCTGCCGATTGGATTGGTTGCCGCAGCAGTCGCGGACAAGAAGGACAGGTACTCGATGAGCCTTACCGAAAATCAGCTTGCCTTCCAGGAAATGGCGGAGCGCTTTACACGCGAGAAGATTGCCCCAGGCTATATGGAGCGCGAGAAAGCTGGCCATGTTGATCGGGGGCTGGTTCGAGAGATGGGCAACCTCGGCCTGCTCGGTCCGGACCTGCCGGAGAAATATGGCGGCCTTGGCGAACCGAGTGTGACCACCGGCATAGCGATGGAGGCAGTTGCCTACGGCGACCTCAACGTCGGCTATGCGCAATTGCTCGCTTCACTCAATGGCCAAATTATTGCCAGGCACGCCTCGGCCGATCTCGCCGGCGAGTGGATTCCACGCATCGTCTCGGGGGACGCCATCGTCTGCATCGGGCTGACAGAGCCACGCGGCGGGTCCGACGCCGCCAACCTCGTGCTCTCGGCCCGCCGCACCAATGCGGGCTATGTCCTCGAGGGCGAGAAGTCGTCCATCAGCCTCGCCGACCAGGCCGATGCGGTTCTTGTCTTTGCGCGAACCGGCACGCCCGAGAGCCGCGCTCGGGGCGTGTCGGCATTTCTCGTTCCCATGCGAAGCAAGGGGATATCGACATCCCGGTATGACGATGTTGGCTCAAAGGCGGTCGGGCGCTGTTCCATCTTCTTCGACGACGTCGAGGTTCCGATGGACCACCGGCTCGCCGAGGAGGGCATGGGTTTCGTGCAGGTCATGCAAGGCTTTGATTTCAGCCGTGCCTTGATCGGCCTCCAGGCCTGCGCCGCCGCCCAGGCCTCGCTCGATGAGACCTGGTCTTATGCGCGCGAGCGTGAGGCGTTCGGCGCACCGATCGGTGTCAACCAAGGCGTTACGTTTCCGCTCGCCGAGGGGGAAGGCCTCATCGCGGCGGTGCGCCAGCTCTGTTATCACACGTTGCGGTTACGCGATGCTGGTGCCTCGCACACGGCCGAGGCCGCCATGTGCAAATGGTTGGGGCCCAAGACCGGTGTCGACGTAATCCGCCAATGCCTCCTAACTCACGGTCACTATGGCTGGTCGCTCGATTTGCCGCACCAGCAGCGTTTGCGTGATGTGATGGGCCTCGAGATTGGCGACGGTACAGCCCAGATCATGAAAATGATCGTCGCCAGGAACCGGATGGGCGGCAAGGCCGGGTGAAGCTTGGCGTCGAAGTCAGCACCGCCAGAGCTGGATGCTGAGAATGTCGGCTCGGGGGTCAGAAGCTGCCCTGACGATCACTGGGGTTGAGTGTCGCTGTTGGCGGATCGGAATGGCGCACGCACAAGCCCACCCCGATGCGGCCGCTCTATCAGTGCCTGCCTCCCAAATCGATGAATGGCTCGTCGGCGCTGGGCCATCCCAAAGCGGCAACACTTCTTGCTGCGAGACGAGGCTGTTGCAGCGGCGGTGATTTGCCCCGCATGCTCCGTGTGGGTTTGGCGGCGGCGATTTGCCGGGCGCCTCCATTGTGGACCGGCCCAGCTTTTGCAAACTTACGATCGGCATTGCGACCCGCAGATGCGCGGCCAGCCACCTTCTCAACCACCGTTGCCCGCATCTGGTAGTTGCCTTCCTGTGGCGCGGCTGCATAGGCGGCAATGTCACGTTGAGCAACGGCCTGCAGGGAGGCTACCGCTAGCGAGGCCTCAGCCAGCGGTGCGCCGATCGTCGGCTGCGACGACGGGGCGGTCGCCGTCACTACGGACGGGCGCTTCTGCATCAAGTGGATCGGCCCATTTGGCCTCCACATGACCAGCATCGAAACGCAGCTGACTGTCAGGACGAAGGTCGCAGCCCCTGTTGCAGCCGAGGTCCAGAATGCACGCCTTGCCTGGCTGCGCTCGTGTGCCAATTCAAGATCATAAGCTGCACGCAACTCGGGATCGCCCAAAGTTTCGTAGGCGCAATTGATTTCTCTGATGCGGCTTTCCACCTGCGCGTCCCCGGCATTGATGTCGGGATGCAATCGTTTCGCCAACGCCCAATAAGCGGCCTTGACTTCCTCGTTGGTTGCCCTGTGAGACAGCGCCAATACAGCATACAGATCGGTCATTTGAGAAAACCTCGCGCGGCAGTTGCAACGAGCCGATCGACAGGGGCGGCAGCACTCGGTGCTCGCCATATGTCAAGGCTTGGTCACCCCGCAGGGGGCGGGCCACCCGATAAGAAGACGTACAGCACGGCGCCGATTGCGGCCGATAGCGCAAAACCGACGAGAAAGCCGCCAACATAAAGGTGGCGCGGCGGCAAATTGTGGAATTGCAAGATTGTGGGAAGGAGAGGCTTCGGCCCATCCGCCACCGGCGACGCCACTATCATGGGCGCACCCGCATACAGCGGCGCTGCACTTTCTCGAAGCGGTTCCAGGCGATCAAGCGACCACTGCCCGGCTTTCGTGGGTCCGCCCATCTCGTGCTGAGGCATCCAAGGGGTCGACATTGCACCCTCTCCTTGCAGCCCTTCGCGTCACGCCCATCGCGCCGGTCGCTTCGAAGTACGCTTCACTGATCAACCGCACGGGCATAGCAACGTCCTAGCAGACGCGGGCACGTTTCTTCGCTCAATTAGTTGTATGTGGACGCGCGCACTATGTCTGTTGCAGGACATTGCGGCGCCACAATTCGTGCGCGGCGTGTGGTGCGCCTTTGATGCGCGCTTCGCTCTGCGTCCACCGGCCGACCATCGCCGAAGCAAGACCTATGGCCCGTTAACTTGCCTCCAGCTCCGCTTCTGCAATGTCGCCCCTCTCGTCTTCGGAAAGGGTCTCGATCGCAACTCCTTTGCTTTTCAGCAACATGAGATCCCGCACGATCTCGTCCGACCACTTTTTTCCGTCGCGTCTTTGACTAGGCGCGATCCGCTTGTACTGCTCCATGGCCCCACGGCGAGAACCCATCGCCAGAAGCGCATGCCCTCGTTTGATCTGTATCCAATGGTCGTCGCCAACTATCTCGATCGCCTCGTCCGCAACCTGCAGCGCTCGCGCGAATTGGTTGGCGATAGTCGCATACCACGTCAGATATCCGAGCGCTTGCGCCAAAGCGGCCTTGGACGCGACCTTTCTCCTCACAAGACCCCTGATGTCGTCGACGATGGCGTCGCTCAGGGCCAATGCGCCTGCCGGGTCGCCCAGCTCGATCAGCACGTCGGCCTCCTCGGCCGCGACTGAGACAAGCTGGAGGTCGTATCCGCTCCCCTTGCCGGCCGTTGCCGCGATCCGCCAAGCGATGGATCTTGCCTCCCTCAGCTGGGCTAGGCCGCGATCGGGATGCGACGCCTCATTCCGAAGCCGACCAAGAAGCCGGACCGCGCCGTAGCGAACACGATCCCCTTCAATCCCGGCCCACGCACTGCTCCCGCAAGCATGGACGGTTTCACTCAACTGCTGCAGTGCCGCCGCTGTCTGACCGTCTCTCATCAGCAGGTGCGCGAAAGCTAGCCGGCTCCTGAGCGCCTCCAGCTGCAAATCGGCTCGCGATGGGTTCTCGCGGGCGAGCCGCGTGCGAACCTCCGTCGCTCTGGCGGAGTACTGGACTGCGGACTTCAGATCCCCCAATTCGCTATGGACCCGAGCGAGCTTTCGATTGACTGCCGCAAAGTCGTCGCTCGAGCCGGCGCGGCCTCGATCGCTCTCGAACAGCTTCAGGCTTGCATCATAGGCGCGCAGAGCATCCTCAGTTCGGTCGAGCTCGATTAAGAAATCCCCGATCCGCTCGAGGCTGGTCGCGAGCTGCCGCCTGAGGTCGGTAGCGTCCAAATCCGAGGCCCTGGCGGGCGCCACAATCTCATTCATCTCGTTCAATCCGCGTTCTTGGTGCTCACCAAACCAGCCAAGCGCTCGAAGAATGTGGGCCGTCGCGAGTGCGATTGCTGCTCGTGTTCGTCGGGATCGACCGTCTCTACCGGCGTTGGTTGCGGCCGACGCGTGTGGACCTCGCCGGCGACCTCACCATTGGCCCAATGCTCGGGCAAACCGAAGTGGCCGTTCCCGCCCACTGCCTCGACGGCCGGCGCCACCCGCTCCAAGTGGCTGATCTCTTCACGTATGATGCTACGTGGTAGCGGCGGCGGTCGCGCGGCTTTGGGCGGAGAGCGCTTCTTTGTGGCGCCATTGCTCCTGGTCCGAGCAGCTGAAGGCTGCTCGGAGGCCTTTGGCTCTCCTTCCGCGATCCTAGCAGCATCGCCAATGGCCGCACGGGCTCTCCCCGCGCCACCTTTCCCGCCAGATCGAGGTTTGCCTCGGGTACCGCGTTCCGTGATCGCATCCGTCAATCGCCGTCCAAATTGCTCCGTTGGCTCAAGATTGGGCGGAGCCGATGCGGATCTCGGTATCCACATCGGGACGTCAGAGGGAGACGCTGAATGCGTTTGCGGAGGAGTCGGCATCCCCGAGGCCACGATCGACACGCGAATTCTGTCGCCGAGGCGCTGGTCCAGGGTCGCGCCCACAATGATGTTCGCCTCATCGTCGACCTCCTGGCGCACGCGGTTGGCAGCTTCGTCAACCTCCCACAACGTGAGGTCCGACCCGCCAGAGATCGACAGAAGCAAACTCTGGGCGCCCTTCAGCGTCACGTTGTCCAGCAAGGGATTCACAATTGCCTCTTCGGCCGCGACGATGGCGCGTTGTTCCCCAGAGGCCTCGCCCATTCCCAGCATCGCTGGCCCCATGCCTCTCAAGACCGTCCGCACGTCGGCGAGGTCGAGATTGATGAGCCCTTCCTGGACAATGAGGTCGACTAGGCAGCCGATACCCGAATAGAGCACTTGGTCGGCCACTATGAACGCCTCGGAAAATGTCGTCCGGTCGGTGGCCACTCGGAACAAGTTCTCGTTGGGTATGACAAGAAGTGTGTCGACGTACTGTTTCAATGCCGCGATGCCAGCTTCCGCGTTGCGCATCCGCTGTGCGCCCTCGAACTGGAAGGGTTTGGTCACGACTGCGATGGTCAGTATTTCCATCTCTTTCGCAACGCGCGCAATCACGTAGGCGGCTCCCGTGCCCGTGCCGCCCCCCATGCCCGCGGCCACGAACACCATGTGCGCACCGGCAATCTGGGCAGTGATTTCGTCGATAGCCTCTTCGGCGGCCGCCTCGCCGATCTCCGGGTTGGATCCAGCGCCGAGGCCCTCTGTAAGCTTGGTGCCGAGCTGGATCCGGTGCGGAGCCTTGGACGACATCATTGCCTGGGTGTCGGTATTGGCGGTCACGAAATGGACCCCGGCGAGACCAGCCGCAACCATGTTGTTGACCGCGTTGCCGCCGGCTCCGCCCACGCCGATCACCACGATCCGTGGCTTGCTGTTTACGGGGTCAGACATTTGGCAAGTGATGCCTGTGTAAGCGTGGCTTTGCCGCTGCGGCCCGCCATGACGGTCCCACACCTGTCGACAAGCGCACGCGCAAGCTGCTCGATCATTGCGGACGACTGGCCGTAGCGACGCGCGAAGCCGACGCGACGTGCGTCCTCTTCGCGCCACGTCGTTGCTTCGAGTTCCTTGCAGTAGGGGAGATACGGCTTGAGAACACGAAATCCGGGCGCAACGCGATCCAGCAGCTTTTCTATCGACTTTGCTTGATAGCGATGGTGCGCCCCGCCGGGGCGTTCGGACAGCTTCGATATGACGGTACCGACCAGCAGGTCCTCAAGCGTGCGATCCGGCCGCGTCCTCACAATCTCCCTGCGCAGGTGATCTATGGCTGCAAAGGAGATTTCGTTTGGCAAAGTCGGAACTATCAGGCCATCTGCTGCCCTGATTGCCGCCTCGGAGAAGAGCGTCAGGCCCGGCGGACAGTCGATAAGCACAAGCTCGAACTCATCCAGGAGAGAACGGTAGAGTTGTGCGATGTGGGCGGACGCGCGTTGATAGGCGGAGTGGATATCTGTCCCCGCCCAGAACGACGAAAGGATCTCTCGCTCTCGCCGCGGCATGTCGGGATTGCCGGGCAACACGAACAACAGCTTGGATGCTTCCTTGACGCAATAGCGCGCCTCGACCACTGCGTCGACCAAGGGCGAGCCGTCCTCGCGGGACATCTGCCTTTGCAGCTGGCGATCCAACGTGGCGCCAACTTCAATCAAGCTGTTCAGGGTATTTCTGCCGAGCAGCGCTATGGACGCGCTGCACTGGAAATCGCAATCAATCAGCAGGACGCGCTTTCCGAATGTATGGCAAAGGCCCTCGGCTATCGCGATTGCAACTGTTGTCTTGCCGGTCCCGCCCTTGAAGTTGATCGCTGGCATGACACATTTCGGCAGGTCGAAAGAAGGCATTGCGTGATGCCCGTTGCGTTAGTCGTGTGCAGTCGCGGTCACTTTTCCTGGGTGACGCACGCCACTGAATGCGGTTGGGCAAAATCGACAGGAAGGCCCAGCCCCAGCTTCGACAGCCGGGCGACAGACGCACAAGACTGGAGGGACGCGGCTGACCTGCCCATCGAGGGCGAGACGCAAAGCCCCCAAGGTCACAGGGGTCTAGGCCAACTGGCCGCGTTTGCTTTCCTCCGAATGGAGCAGCAAGCTCGGTGCGCGTGCACCAATGTCCTCGCCGTCCAACCGAAGCAACAACTCACCTATAACACAGGTGGAGCGCAACCTGTAAAGGAATTCCTAAGCAGGATAACGTGCGCAGGATAATGCGAGCCGACCGTCTTATGCTCTAACGCTGCAATTTTGACCACACGTACAGCTTCCAGGATGCATTGGCAGGTGCGTGCTGCGCAGGGTCCCGAATGCACAGTTTCTTGCGCGATCGACCTGTGCTTCTGGAGCGATCCTATGCTACTGCAACCCTGCGGCGAATACATGTGAGGCGGAAAAATCAGCGTGGTTCCAGATCGCAAGTTTCAGACACGACCCCTCTATTTGCAGGTTCGGGATGCCGTGCTCGAGCGCATAAAGAGCGGTCAGCTGAAGCCAGGTGGGCTGCTGCCGAGCGAGATGGACCTGCACCGCGAGCTCGGTGTGAGTCTCGGAACCATGCGCAAGGCCCTCGGTGTTCTCGAGGCAGAGCGCCTCATCATCAGGGAACCGGGCCGTGGGACCTTTGTAAGGGGCCGGCAAGCGGGAAGTGCCCTCGATCGCTTCAATCCACTTCGCAGCGCTGATGGTTCTCCGCTGCGCGGCAAGGTCAAGACTGGAAAGACGAGGCTGACGCAGCCTAAGGGTTGGGAGCGAGCTGCTCTCAAGCTGGACGCAGACGATCAGGTGGTCCGATTCGAGCGGACGAGGTTTCATGACGAGCGTCCCTTCGCCTACGAGCTGGTCTGCATTCCCGAGCAGCGTTTCCCGAGCCCGGCATTGCGTTCAGTTCCGGATGACTTTGAGGAGCTGGCCGAGATCACGGGGGCACTGGTCGCCCGCGCCGAAGGCAAAGTTAGGGCGGAGACCGCGCCATCGGCGGCTGCAGCGGCTCTCTCCCTCGCCAGCGATTCGGTGGTGCTGACTTTCGAGCGACTTGCCTTCGATACGGACGATCAGCCCATCGAGATAATGACCGCGTACTTGAGTCTCGACGGCGAGTACTGCAAGTTCGACATGCGCTAAGGTCGCGTGATCACGGGTCATACCGGAGGCCCCAGCATCGCCTAACCATCGGCTATGCTTGCGTTTTAGTCAGTTCGGGAGAGCGCGTCGGCAATGGCCAAGAGCTGCTGCTGCCCTTCCAGATCGAGCTTGAGAAAGGAATTGGCAAGGGCGCCGATTCGCTGCTCTAGAGTGGCGACGCGATAAGTAACCGACGAGGCGCGATCAATGCAGCTGCCGCTTTCCTCGCGCGAGGACGCGTCTTGAAAGAACCATATGACTGGGACGCCGAGGAGTTTCGAAAGCTGGCTGAGCTGCACCGCCGGCAACGGCGCCTCTCCCGATTCGTAACGCAAATAGGCGGCCTGCGAGACTCCGAGCTCTTCGGCGAGATGACGCACAGGATGCCCGCGCTGCAGGCGGCGAGCCCGAATTTGCTTGCCGACCAACAACCAGATCGAGTGGCAAGGGTGACGCTGGAAATCATCGACACCGCGCTTTGTCATCCTGGTCATATTTGAGGTCCCCCAAGAAGCACTGTCCGATGGCGGACAGCTCTTGCCCCACAACAAAGACCAATGCGTGGCTTCACCGTGGCGCTTCCGCCATAGTTGCGGCACCGTCGGTATTATCAGTATACATGACATATGATCAGCTCTCGGACGAACACCCGGAGCGGCCGGACGGTCACGCGAATACTCGCGGTGCGGCGTTCATCACGGAAAGGCGTGGGGACTGGCGCTCATGTCGGTGAAGCTTTGCGAGCACATCATCAGTAGCGTGCAATATGTTAGCGCATGTCGTTAAGCTCTCGTCTCGACGCCTACAACCACGACTCAAGCCATGCGCACCGACAACGAGGGTGGTGTCCATTCGTTCATCACATCTCTTTTTTTTGGGGGCGACCTGCGACCCAGTGTCTCGGTCACATGCCTGTCACAATAGGAAGCGTTCGCCCTTCCGTTGGTGCCCTGCCTAACCGCCATTAGCGGCGCGCACAGTAACGGTATTCGTGGCTGTGCTGGAGCGCATCGGCCTATGGCATTTCATCCAGGTCAGTTCATCCTGATCAGCTGGAATTTCACCGACAGGACGGGTGAGCAGGCCCAAATCTCCCCCGAATTGGGGGTGCGGGCAGGTGGAAGCATCACCATCTCAGTCAAAGGAGAATTCGACAGGAACTCGCCATGGCAACTGCCAAGAAATCAACAAGTCAAAAGGCCCGCGCTCCGCGCACTCCCTCTCTGAAGTCAACCGCGCCTGCCACTGCCTATGTGAGCAAGTACACGGTTGGCGATCACATCTCACATCCGATGTTCGGCGACGGCACCGTGACGGCTATCCATGCCGACAAGCTGACCATCGAGTTCCCCGATAGCGTCACCAAGCAAATCGTCGACGGCTACGTGCAGCACCGGAACCGGTAGCCCACAACGCCACTGCTTTTCGCCGCGCGCCCTGGGGTGAGAGGTCAGGGCCGGCATTTTCAGTGCGCCGTCATCCCAGATGCATTCTGGCGTTCACCGTCGTGGTCATTCATGCTTCGACCTCACGGTGTCCCTGCCAGGTCGCCGCGTCCACTCAGACTACATTTCCGGCAACCCGCAGCCGAGCAATGTCGCAAAGGTCCATCTACGAGTTCGAGCTAACGACAGGGCCGCCATGCGCATCCGTTTCGCGATCGTCGATGCGTTTGCACTCGTATGCCTTGCAGGCGCTCTACTCGTCGCGCCGTAACACGGCAATCCCGCCAACGTACAGGAACAGCCCCCAACTTCGACATGAAGAAGTACACCGCTCGCATCGACAATATCTACTTCCTCCCTCGAATCGGCATGTCGCTTCGATGGGCGACGCAGGACATACTAATGACAGACCTGCCGCCAAACGTCAGGGATCTACTCAGGCAACTCGACCGGCTCGAAACCCGGGCTCTCGCCAAACAACTACGTCCGCACAACGACTTTGCTTGAACGCTTCCCGCAGGTGGCTGGTCGATCGACATTGAGTCGACATTGAGTAAAGTGAACGTGAGACTAGTGAGCGCGCTTGCTGAGAGTTCAGCAATTACATGCGGCGGGCGCCTTGAAGCTTCATCCTTAGGCCGCCGACACGGCCGACCCTCATCACACTCCCAAGGCGACTGATGTTCCCGACCACCCTCGCCTCGTTCCTGGACCTCATACGCCAACACGGCGATGCGACCTACAGCCTCATGTTTGCTTATGCGGCCTCACACAGCTTGCTGCTTGCGCTATTCGCGGGCTACGCGGCGCAATCGGGCGCGCTGGCTTTCAGCACGCTCATTGCGGTCTGCTGGCTCGGGAGCTTCACAGGCGATGTGATCCGGTTCTGGATAGGGCGGCGTCTTGGCACCCGCTGGCTCGAGCGCTTTCCACGCTTTCAGCGCGCCGTCCACACGGCAACCCAGCTGGCAAACCGTCACCATATCTGGATGATCCTTTTCCATCGCTACCCGTACGGCATTCGAGGTGTGGCGGGCTTTGCCTATGGGATGTCGCGGCTGCGTTGGTCCACCTTCCTGGTGCTCAATTTCGTTGCAGCGGGCCTCTGGTCCTGCGGCATTGTCTCGGCCGGCTATGCCTTCGGCCAAGTCTCAGAGGCAATGATGAGCGAAGCTTCGTCAGGCCTGGGCTTGGTGATGTTGTTGGCGTTCCTGGGCCTCTCCTGGCTTCTGAGCAAGAAGCTGGAGCAGAGAATCCAAGGCTCGTGATGGGCGAACAGCGTCGCCGACATACGCGCTCAGTTGGCGCTTTCCTTATTTGCCGACTTCGAGAACTTCACCAACTTCAAGCCGCACGCGGCCCATGACAAGGCCGTCCACGTCATGGTCGACGAGGTGATAGCATGGAGCCAAGCGCTGAAGACGCTGCGAGTTGGCAACAATGGCACCTAATGCCATTCGCTCGGCCGACGTGAGTTCCGCCAGGACCATGATCGTGCGGGGCGACGGTCGGCGGATGTAGCCGCAAGGACCGTTCGTGACCCAAGCGGAAGTGGGTGGCCTTACCAGGTTGTGGGCAGTGACTCTGTGCTTTAAGCCCACTTACCACGCAAAGCCCATGTTGGAAGAGCAAACGCGGGGAGAGCGGGACGCTGTTTGGATAATCTCACTATAGCGCTGTGCATTTCTATCGGTAGCGGTGTGCCGTGGCTGATCGCCATTCACTCGGACAACGGTGCCCGCCACTTGATCGGAAACAGTGTATTCGGACTAGTAGGGACCGCCTTCGGCGCAAGCGTGTTCAACTGGATTTCTCCGACGTACGGCATTGTCGCTTTGATATCAGCCGGCCCCGTGGTCGCATTTCTGGCAATCGCCGCCGGTCAGGCCGTCAAGCGTGCCATCTTATCAAGGCTGTCGCGGTCACCGTAATAGTTGCTTGCTTTGTTAGCCGCTTGCCGATGTCCGGGGGATGTCGCTTTATGGCACGAACTCACCGTTCGGCGGATGCTGGCACCACTTGCGTTTGGTGGGGTGAACCGGACGTATTTCATCGCGATCGAACGGTCTGCCTCAGTGCGCACCCTGGTAGTGCGCGCGGAGAAGGTCGCGGCCGAACAGACGTTGCGGGTCGATCCAAACCGAATGCACGTGGTTGGCGCCGTTCTGGGTGTTGTCGTATTCGATGAGCGCGGTCGGGCCATGGACGCGGAAATAATGCGGACGGCCGGGCGCAGGGCTGCCGGCCCAGGCGAAATGCAGCCGGTCGAGCCCTGCCTCGCGCACGCGCGCCAGGCTGGCCGCAGCTACCTCCTCGCGCAGGGTGCCTGCGTACAATTCGAGAATGCGCACGATGCCGTCGCGCTGGCCTTCGCTCAACCGCGCCAGCGACACACCCTCGTAACGCTGCAGAGAAGCCTCGCGGCCCGGTCCCGCGACGATGTCCCCGAGCGACGCGTTGGCAATGACGGCCTGGGCGCGCACCTCGCCTTCGAGCGAGCGCACCAGGCCGAAGGCCGAATCCTCCTCCGCGCCCAGGAGGCGAAAGCCGCCGTGCGCGTGGCCCTTGGGCACGGTGGCTGGATTGGCGCCGAAGAACACCGGCGTCACCGCGATGCCGTGCTCGGGCGCAACCACGACGGTCAGCGACAGGTGGTGGCCCTCGAAGCGCCAGGCCCAGGGGGCCTTGCCGGCAGGATCGCCGAAGATCACCAGAGCGTAGTTGCCGGGATCGCGGAAGGTCGGGGCTCGCGTGAGCTCGCCCAGGATGCCTTCGAGACGAAGCAGGCCCTGCACCTGCTCGCGGCCGCGCGCGCTCAGCAGCGTGCCGATCAGGTCCCACGCCGCTGCCGTCTGCGGCGGGCTCATGCGGCCGAGGGGCACGCCGGGTCGGCTGCGCGGCACATAGTGCCAGTCCTCGCGCCGGATGGACCAGGCAAGCCGCGCCTCGCGGCCCTGGCGCTCGTCGAGAAGCGTGAGCCAGGCAGCCGCAGCGCGGCCCATCTCGCGCGTTGCTTCCGGCGCCGCGGCCCAGGCAAGGCGCGAGAGCGGCAGCGCGAGGCCGAGCGCCGTCGCACTGCCCAGCAGGTCGCGCCGGCTCGGATGCTTATGGCCGCCATCGTGATCATGATCGTGCAATGGCTGCTCCTCGGGTCGGCAGGTCAGCGAACGTCCTTTGAATGTGGACCTTGTGGGGCTTGCCAACAAGGTGGCGACATCGCTGATTGGCTGACCTCCCCGCCGAGCCAATTGGTAATTCCACAGCCCGCTGTACTGAGGCGTTCCCACTCTGTGGGGGACTTGCGGAAACAGCTTGGCGCAACTCTCCACTCTGTGGGATCGAGCCACCATACCGTGGGGCCGATCCGCCACCCCCCACAGCGTCGACACCCAAGCCTTCAGCCAGCGCGGGGTAGAGAACATTTGGGATGGTGCTCCGATGTGCGGATGAAAAACGCCACAGCGGCGTCCCCGCCTTCCCACGGAAACACCTCGCTCTCAAGGCTGCTGGGTTGCGATTGGGCAGAGCAAGCACTGGTCACTTGATGCCAATGTCGAACCGAAGGGCACGCGCCGTGTGCTGAGACATGGGCTGGCCACAACGAGAACGAAAAACTCTTTGGCATTCAATGCCCTTCCTGAGAGAAGGGTGACATTTCATTCCGGAGACATGGGTGACACTTTTGGCCCTTTGCGGGAGAGCAAAGGTGCCGTGGAGGGAGTGTCACGTCATGGACGAACGGGTGAGGTTCATCGCCCGACTGCTCGACGGGGAGACGATGTCGAGCCTGTGCCGAGCGTTCGATATCTCGCGCAAGACCGGCTACAAGATCCTCAAGCGCTACCGCGACTGCGGGGTCGAGGGGCTCACCGATCGCTCGCGCCGGCCCTATCGCCACGCCAACCAGCTGCCGCTGCAGATCGAGACGCTGATCGTGCGGCTGAAGCGGGAGAAGCCGAGCTGGGGCGCGCCGAAGATCAGGGAACGCCTCGCTCGGCTCTACCCGGATGTGCACCGACCGGCGGTCTCAACCGTGCATGCCGTGCTCGACCGCCATGGCCTGGTCAAACCCCGCAAGGGACGACGCAACCGGGCCAAGGGGACGCCTCTCTCGTCGGCCAGCCAACCCAACGAACTGTGGTGCGCCGACTACAAGGGCGAGTTCATGCTCGCCGACCGGCGCTACTGCTATCCCCTCACCATCACCGACTTCGCCAGCCGCTATCTGATCGCCTGCGAGGCGCTTCACAGCACCAAGGAAGCCTTTGCCTTCTCCGTGTTCGAGAGCGCCTTCAAAGAGTGCGGTCTGCCGAGCGCCATCCGCACCGACAATGGCGTCCCCTTCGCCAGCCCCAACGCCCTCTTCAACCTGTCGAGGCTGTCGGTGTGGTGGCTCAGGCTCGGCATCGAGATCGAACGCATCAAGCCGGGCCACCCGCAGCAGAACGGCCGCCACGAGCGCATGCACCTCACCTTGAAGCTGGAGACCACAAGGCCGGCGGCAGAGAACTTCCTGCAGCAGCAGGCCCGCTTCGACGACTTCATCGCCTGCTACAACAATGAGCGACCGCATCAGGCGCTGGGCATGACCTATCCGGCCGAGCACTACAGACCCTCACCGCGCTCCTATGCAGGCCTGCCCGAACTCGACTATCCCTTCCACGACAAGGCCGTCACTGTCACCACCTGCGGCCGCATCTGCCTCAACCGCAAGAAGATCAACCTCAGCCAGGTCTTCGCAGGCCAAATGCTCGGCATCAAGCAGGTCGACGACCGGCTCTGGCTCGCCAGCTTCATGCACTATGACTTGGGATACTTCGACGAAGAGACCTGCAGGCTCGAGCCCATCGCTAACCCGTTCGGAGCAAAGGTGTTACCTATGTCTCCAGCATAAACCGTCACCTATGTGACCGGAATGGACCCGATTTGTCTTGGCGGAGAGGGTGGGATTCGAACACCATCCGATTTCCCCCGATCTCGGCTGGGTTCTTGAAAGCCGCCGCCTCCTATTCACGTCCGTATTCACGTCGTTTGTTTGGATGTAGGCGAACACAGCTCATCAGGTGCGTTAAGACTGATCGGAACAACCGAGTGAAGCCGCAGTTGGCTCGGTATCGGCGCCCGCCTTTCCCGTCAGGGCGCTGGCAGCGGTGGGCCAGGTTACAAGGTCATGCCAAGTTGGCGTCCCGACGAGTGGCGCACGGCGGTTGTCCTGTCCGGAACCTTTTACTACGGTCTCGGTGACTTCGCGCATCCATCGAAGCTCAAGGTCCCCGACCCTTCAACACCTCATGTAAATCCGTGAGTGCCTCCTCGCAACGACCGAGCGCCATTAAAACCCACGCATCTAAACCGAGAGCGCCCTACTGCTTAGGCGCCTCCTGAACGGCAAGGTTTCCCCAGCTCGTCGTGTGTTCTATACGAACAGCAATGACCGGAAACTCGGCGATCTGCATGGTCTCCAGTTGAGGGTAGCGGGAGCGGAGTAGCGCTTGCGCGTCACCGTGCTCCGTCCCTTGCTTCAAGATTTCTGCGCGCCCATGTAGCTTGACCCATCCGAGCCGCGCCCAGTCCTCATCGTAGCGATCGACCACAATCGCAACCACGGGATTCTCGGAGATATTCTTCAAGCGCTTGAGCGTGGTAACGGGCCGGCGCTTCGGCTTCTCATCAATCGTTATGTAGAGCGTGTCGCCGGACACCACGAAGCACACGGGCACGACATGGGGGATTGCGCCCCGGTCGGCAGTTGCCAGATGGGCGATCCTTATTGCAACCAAAAATCGGAACTCGCGATCCGACAGCATGCTCGCCTCGATAGAACATTGCCGGTAACTTCTCCGGCCGATTCGCAGCCCATGTAGTTCCATGAAGTCCAGGAGCCTGCAAGAAGGACACACCATCTTGTCCCTTGAACGCCGCTCAATGGCGAACGTCCGGTTGGGGTCATGAGCTCCCGCTGGCGCACGTTAGAGCGACGTCGGCTAATCCCTCAGGACCTGACCTACTTGCGCGTTGCGGCCAACGGCTGAGAGGTGCCATTAACGGCCGCGAGCATCTGCAAGCGCGTACGGAGCTGGACTTATTCAATTGCCTCGTCGGCGCGGCGGTGAGCAACGTAGTCACAGCGGATGCAGTGGGCGATGAGACCGCGGCGTCAGCGTATTCTCGTGGTACGCACATGACCGGTAGCAGCGCCAGAAAGGAAACGCCTCTGGCCTCCGGGCGAGGGGGCGCATCTTGTCGGTGCATGAAAATTGCCGGCTCGCCATTGCCTAGGGAGGCTTATTTATTCGTGATACATGATTAACCATGTAGGCTTTTTCGAAAGGGCGCAATTTCGAACTCAGTGGTGCTACCGATTGAATGATAGCACTTGTCGCGCGCACGCTACCAAGATTATCGCAGCTTGCGTAACACGCGCTCGCGTGTTGGCACCGAATTCGAAGGGATTCGAAATGAGGAATACGCTCTTGACCATGCTGGCATTGGCGATCGCCATTGCCTTCTCGCCGCTGCCTGACCTGCAGGCCGCGATGTTCGTCACCCCCGGCTCGCAGCCTGGGACGGAAAATCTTGCCCATGTCGTGAAGGCGAAGAAGAAGGGCAAGAAGAAAGGCAAGAAGAAGAAGGGCAAGTACGCCAAGAGCAAGGGCCCTGGCACGTGCGGCACTTACATGTACTACAGCCAGAAGACGCGCAAATGTATGGATGCGCGCGCCAAGAAGTAGGCGCGACCGGTCCATCCGATCCCGTCCGTTGGCAGCAAGGCGCCCCCAGCCCGTAGGCCAGGGGCGAGGTCGTGGTCGCGAATCTCTAGCGAGGGGGGTTGCCGGTCCGCCCCCAGCGTTCCATCGCCCGCCACCACGCAGCCGTGCCTGTTCGATACTGTTCTGGCCGCGGGTTGCCGAAGGGGGGATCGTATTCGTACTTTCCGTAGTATCCGTAGACACGCGGGCTGCCACCGCTCCAACGGCAGCGTCGCACGCCGTTGCGCCACCGGCATCGTACCGCCACTTGTTCCACGACCCGCGCCGGGCGGTCGCCAGCCACCGCACCAGCACCCGCCGCACCGATGGGGGTAGCGCCGGCGGCCGTCGGCAGCATCACAACCAACAAGGCAGCACCTGCAGCGCCGGCGCGCCAATCTGTCATCGCATCGCTGATTTTCATCCGGTGAACTCCCAATGACTGAGGCGGGTTGGCGCCGTGTTTCCGCGGCAAGCCCCAGCCGGTCGGCGAACGCCCTCATGGATCAGCGGGCAGTCTCCCCGCATGGAAAAGAAGACTGCACCTAGAAGCATCGCACCGAAGCCGCATCTGCGGCCCGGCGCCCTCGTGCAGTCGTCCGCGCTCGCGAGGGCGTCGAGCCTGTCATTTTGTGCCTGAACTCCCTTGGCCCCACCATCAGGGTAAATTGGTAAAGCGAGACTGCCGAGGGGCGTGACTCCTCCCTGTCTCGTGCAGCGCAATGTTCACTTTGTTGGCTTGACGCTCAACCGACCTCGCCCGAACTGCGAAGCGCCCGTGCTGCACCAGTCGAGTAAGGGGGAAACAAACACAATCATCTGCGCGTCCCGACTCCGGGAGCCCCTGGAACTCCCGGAAGTCGTTCTCGGTCGCGCCCGCCCACACCCGCCCATGCTCGTGCACATCATCGCGCACGTTGATCCGGTAGGCCGTGGCCTCACCCGCCGCCGAACGTCAGCGTCAGCTGTGCCCTGAAGGTCGTATCGGGTGTCGCCTAGGTGAGACCGAACAGCACGCCGGCCTCAAAGGTCAGCGTGCGCTTCTCCCCAGTCTCGAACTCGAAGGTGACGAGTGGACCGATCCTGTGCCTGATGTCCCCACCGCTGCCGCCGATGTCGGCATACCGGCCGAAGCCCTCCACCCCGATCAGGAAGCCTTTGCGCACCTCGTGCGTGAGCTGCCAGCCATAGAGGAAAGCGGTGCCTTCCTCGTTCTGGCCGAACGTGGTCTCTAGGAAGGGATTGAGGATAAGCGAGGTGGGGCCGGCCCCAGGTGCAGGATCGGCCCGTAGACGAGCGCATTGGTCTCGCGATCGACGAGCGAAACCAAAATCCCGGTGAACCAGCCAAGGCCGAGCCCCCCCCGACTTCTTGGCATCGAGGATGGAGAAGGTGTTCTCGATCACGCCGGCTACGGCCGCGTAGCCCTCGTTGTCCTGGCGATCGAAGGCGATAAGGCCTTTGACCTGACAGAAGTCGGTGATCCCTTGTGCGCGTAGCTCCCGCTGTGCACCTCGCGCGTGGCCCCTGCCAGGCCGCCGTTGAAGCCGTTCTGGAAGATGTGGTTGCTCTCAAGCTTCACCTGGCCCTTCTCAACCTCGGGCTCGACGATGCCTTGCGCGCGGGCGTGGCCGAGGCCAGCAGCGAGCAGGGTTATGGCCAGCAGTGGCCGCCACGCCAGCCGCGCATAACTCGCCAGACTGAAAGCCGCATGGGATTCGAGGGCGAATCATGGACGGAAAGTGGCATGGCCGGAATTGCCGGGCGAGCCAGCCGTGATCGCGGACTGGCTCGCACACCCCGCGCTGTTGCAGGGGCGCCGCAGTCGGGGCGCCGCGACGACGCTTGTGACGAAAACAGGATTGTTCCGTTACCGAGCGCCATGCTGTTGCCGGTGGTCGAGCCGATCACGGAGCGGGCCTTTTGCATCTATGACGAGCTGGTGCGCTCGTGCGCATCGGCAAGTTGCGCGGTGGCGTAGATGCCCGAGAGCCCCGGCACCGACGCTGGCCGCCCTGCCCAAAGAAAAAGGG
>CAWHUM010000010.1:0-941018 GCA_963832445.1 uncultured Alphaproteobacteria bacterium | reverse complement strand
CACTACGGCCGGAGGTCACCGCAATCTCTCATTCAGAGCTGGGCCTTGGGCGGGCGATCTTCCCTGCTTCTCGGGGCCCGCCGGCACTGTTGCGAACGACGCCTGGGGCAAGTCCGGCTAGTCGATCCGCGCGCCCAATTTATTGCTTCGAGCACGACGTGCCATCCCCGGTTGTTCAGCTATGGACCAGTACATCGGCACTGGGTACCCGCACACCTACATCACAGAAACGTCGGTGATGAAGGACCATTACCCCAGCAAGTCGCCCAGACATCGTCATACGATACGTTTCGCTGCTTTCGCTTTCGGGTCGTTACAGCCAGTCAGCAGTAACGACTTCTCGCGCGACCTGACTAACAATACAGACGAATGGCTGAAATCAGCTTACAGAAGTGAGAGCCATTCGGCAACTTTCAAGGACGAGGAAGCAAAGCACAGGATCATTCCGTCGCCAGACCTATGAGGAGCTGGCTGAGCGCGCCGAGGCAAGACGCTGACGGATTTAGAAAGGCCTCGCTCTATGGGGCGGTCCACGGAGGCAGTCTACGATCCAGCGGACTGAGAACCGTCGGCAAGGCCTTCAACAAGCCTGGCGACGGCTTCGCCCTCACGTGAGCCCCAGTGCCGACGTAGTGGATGCTGCCCGTCTCACACTTTTTGAAGTGTTGCTGAACCTGACCAAGGACGGCACTTGCGATTCTGACAAGCTGACAGAGGCGGCCATTCGCAAGATGCTTGAAGATCCCACCCCGTGCCAGAAAGACCGCACGGCGGTGAAGCGAAAAGCCTCTGCAGTCGGCTGACCAATTTAGGTCTCTTCGCAACCTTCGGGATCACGAGCGCGGTGTTTTTCGCCCGACGGCGGCCGCATCCTCACCGCCTCCGACGGTCGAAATCCACTAGGTTGCGGTTGAGCTCAAGCGCAACGCCCGGGTTCGATGCCATCCACCGCGCGAAGAACGGCTCGTCGGCCTACTTCAGCCTCGAGGACGGACACTGCAAGTTCGAGATGCGCTGATGCCCGGTGGCCGGGCATCATGCGTGTGGCCGATGATCGGCCGCCACTACTTCTGGCTTTCCTTTGCGTTGGTTCGGCAAAGAGCAGCGGCGACGGCCAAAAGGTGTTGCTGCCCTTCCACATCGAGCTTTCGAAAAGAACCAGCCAGTACGTCGACACGCTGCTCAAAAGTAGCAACCCGATAGGTGGGGGGCGAAACGCGACAAACGTGACCGCCTTCTCTTTCGGGCAAAGACCCGTCTTGTAAGAACCATATGACAGGAACGCTCAGGAATTCCGCAAGTCGGGTGAGCAGCAACGCCGGCACCTGTGCTCCCCCCGATTCTAGCTCAGATACAAATCAGGTGAGATTCCGAGTTCTTTGGCTACACGATGGACCGGATCCCTGCGCTGCATGCGGCGAGCCCGGATCCGCTGGCCAACCAGCAACCAGATGGCGCGGCAAGGGTGACGTTGATGGCCGTCGACACCGCGCTTTGTCAACTTGGTCATACTTTGAGGTCCCCCCAAAAATATGGTCCGTTGCCTGACGGGATTTGCCCAAGAACAAAGACCAATGCGTGACTGCACCGTGGCGCTTCAGCCACGGTTGCGGCGTCATCGTCAGTTCGCTCCCCCACGGGATGCATGATCAGTTAGCGGACAAGCATCATCAAAGGGATCGGCTGGGCGGTGACGCGAATAGTCGCTGTGCGGAGTTCCTACGGGGAAGGCCTGCAAATTGCCGCTCAAAGCGGCGAGGTTTTGCGAGTGCATTGTCAGCCAACTGCAATTGGAGGTGGATCGCGGAGTTTCGTCTCAACGCGACATGACCCTGACTTGAGCTACGCATTTGCAACAACGTGGTCGCTGCCCATCAATTCCATCACATCTCTTTTTGTGGATAGACTGAGGTTCAGCGAGAGCCTTCTCCAGCTCCTGATCGAAACGCTGGCCGGCAAGCAGGTGGTCCACGTCCATGAAGACGTTGGCGTCGCCGAAGGTGGCGGCCAGCCGGTCGCGCACGCGCGCAGCCACCGCGCGCTCGTCGTCGCGCCGATAGTTGACGAATATCTTGCCCGGCACCGAACGCCCCCAAACCGGAACGACCAAAGTCAGACCTTACTCCGGGTAGCGGTTGGTTGCCACGCCAGTGGAAGTTCCCCAGGCATCCGCGCGAGGCGCTGTGGCGGAGCGCGGCGGCGCTCACCATCACCAGCACCATGCTGGCGCCGGTGATCGAGCCGATCACGGAGCGCGCCTTTTGCATCCATGAAGATTTGATGCGCTCGGCTGCATCGGCAAGTTGATCGGCGGCGTAGATGCCCGAGTGCAAAGTCTCGGCATCGGCACTGGCGCTGGCCGCCCTGCCCAAGAAAAAGGGGCACCTCACGAATGAGATACCCCCATCGGCCGTTCCACATTTTGTGCGGGGTAAAACGCGGATCAGCCGCACAGACAACGGTGCACGTCAGGGTTTATTCCGCATGCGGCGCGTCGCCGCTAATATTTCGGCCAGAGCAACGACAGCACTCCAGCGATGCCAATCGCCGAGAGGACGGCTACGACGCCGATCTCACCGGCTAGGAACCCAGGCGACAGGAACCGCTCATAGAGAAGCGCAGCGAGCGCAAAAACCGATCCCCATACCATCAGGTTGCAAATCCAGTCCGCGATGCTGTTGAACATGGCGAAGCTCCTTCTTCACCAGGGGCCCGCACCGACGAGGTTATCACTACTAAAGTAGTATACACCTGGGTTGTTTCGCCTGTGCGAAGGCGCAGCAATTGAGGACACTGGTTCGCCTGTTCCAGCCTCCTCCCGCCCGATGTCACGCTCCGACCTATTGGCCACCTGCCACGCTCGTGGTCACAAGCGAATGGCCTAGTGGGTGTAATACCGTTCTCTGACACGCGCAGTCGTCAGGCAGGACGGCGAGTTGGCGCATGCTTGCGCCCAACGGCCTCTTTAACCGAATAGCAACACTTTCCGATGCCCACAGACAATGTTTGGTGGCCGAATAGGGGAACTCAGCACCCGTCTCACCCCTCCCCTTTTCACAACATACGACATCCTCGAGTGCCATCGAGGGTGTCGTTTTGTCCTCAAGGCCTTGGCCGAGCAGTCGAAGGGCTGGTGGGCCGTGTCGACATCGAGCCTGCTGGCGTTCGCCGCCTGGATCTCGGCCGCAGTGTTGGACGCGGCATTGATGACGGGCTCCAGGTGGGCCGTCACAAATGGCCGGGATCGCGCAAGCGCCGATCCTTGAACTTGTTGCTTCGCCGTGCAGCTTTTTCTCCGTAACGAAACATCCGCAGCACACTCAGTGTACAGGCCGAGTTGTTCGAGCAGACGCCTGCCTGCTGGAGTGAAAAATAACTGCGCAGCCACAAAAATGGTTGAGGCTGCAGCTACTGCCAGCTTGCCAAATTTTGACATAGCCATAGCGCGGCGTGCAAAACACCCAACTCACCCAACACGGTCACGATGGGGGCAGCGTACCGCCGGATCTCGGCGTGAGTGCGGCGCTCGTTGTATGTCGGCAAAGAAAGAGGCCCACACTGACCCGTCGGCCAATCACTAGGCAGAATGCGCTGACCCACGAATAGCAGCCCTACTGCGGCGGGCTGTCTGCATCGCGTCAGTACCATGGGCGTTTCGGGGTTCCACCTGATAAGGCTCCACCGCCGTTCATGCGAACGTGTGACGTATCATTGGCCTCACGCACCGCACCGATCATCTTCGGAGCGTGTTTTCTGTTAGCCGGGCAAGCCAATTCGGCTGATGCCCACGGCAAGGCGCGGAGAGCCGATGAAAGTCAGCACGAGAACGTGGGCTAGGCGGCATCAAAAGAGGTCCACAATGCTGAGGCTGTTGGCTTTTGCTGTGGCGTTCACGTTGATGATCGCGGCCGGTGCGGCGCAACAACCCACGGGAAGGGTGTCGGATGCCCTTATTGGCCTTCCTGTCGTCGCCTCTGATGGGCGCCAAATTGGCCGCGTCACTGACGTGGTGACCGAGCCAGCCACGCTGATTGCAGAAATAGAGCGACCTGGCGGTATTGGGCCACGCACCGTGTCGATCCCGGCCGACATGTTTGTGCAGCGAGCCACCAGGATCGAGCTTTCCCTCACTCTTAAGGAATTGAACGACCGGCTGGAGGGGCCTAAGGAAGAGCCCTGAGCCGTTGTTCGTTCGCAACGCACCATCGTCACGTTGGTTGAAAAGGGAGGAAAATATGAGTGCTCGTAATGTGATCTGGCCCGCCCTCGCACTGGCCTTAGCCGCCGCAGTAGGACTAGCGGCAGCCGTGGCGCAAGCGCCCGTTCCTGCAACGCAGGGCACGCAAGGCATCAAGCGCACTATCGTGCAGAAGATGGATGTGCCCGGCACGAACCTGGAGACGATTGTCGCCGTGGTCGAGATCGCGGCCAACTTCAAAGCCGGTCGCCATACACATCCTGGCAACGTCACCGGCTATGTGTCGGAAGGCGAGTTCTTCGTCACGATTGATGGCCAATCGGAGAAGAAACTCACTGTTGGCGAATCCATCGCCTTGCTGAATGGGGCGGTACACGATGAGGGGACGCGCGACAAGCCGACCAAGCTATTTGCCGTCTACGTCGTGGAGAAGGGCAAACCGTTGGCGTCGCCGGTCAAGTAGGTTTGCAACTGATTTCATTGGGTCGGCGCCGGCTCCCGAAACGAAAAGTCTTTCAGTTGCTGGCACTTTTCTGCCGTTCGCGGACCGAACGCGATAGGTCAGTTGTCGAGGGCAAAGCTGACGTGGCATGTCCGGGCTCGCCGAGGCACTGACGGCAAGAGCAAGGAAGCACGCCCCTGGCAATGGCTGCGCGCCATCCGAGGTTTACCCCAGCTGGCGCAGCACCCCTAGAGACCGAGGCAGATCATTCGAGCGCAATTCGTCAAACTGTTGCCGCAAACTCACAAGATGCACACAGATAGTACTGAAGGAAGCACAGCTGTGACCCGCTCCGCCGCCCGCCGCCGTGTTGACCGCGAGGCCGCAGGCGCAATCGACTTCGATGCCGCGCTGGAGGCCTATCTTGACGGTGGCGATCCCGAGGACCTGTTGCGCGCTGCGGCCGTGGTGGTCGGCTCCACCATTCCGCTTGATCCAGAGCGGGCGGAGACGATCGCCGACCTGACCGGCACCCCCTACGAGATCGTCGACTACGACGACGCCGGCCGGGCGATCAGGCGATGGTTCGCGGCTATGTGGGAGCCTGGGCCGAGGCATTGATCGCTGCTGGAGATAGCAATGGTGCGCGGCAACGCGAGGTTGCAGGCGACGACCTCCGCCAACGTCTGCATGCAGACCATTGTTGATGCTGAAGACCAGCAGCCACGCGATCGGGCTGGACAGCGGCCGTCCGATATCGGACGATAACCCAGCACGCCCCGGCATGGGCGGGCTGGATGCCTTGCGGATCAATCGCGATCCCGACTGGCGTCGTCGGGCGTCAGCTTGCAGGGCACACCCGCTACCGCGAGCTGACGCCTATATGCCGAAGCGCTTCACCAACGTCGGGATATCCGCGCGCAGAGCGGGGCGTTCCGAATTTCCTAAAATTCGAGGCAAATCTGCCGAAAAATATCGGCGGCCCTTTCGCGCAATCTAAAGCTTTGGGCGTTAGGCGTCATCTGCCCGCGCAAAAGACGTGACCAACGCGGGGTGAGCAGAGCGGAGATCCATGTTCAGGCTGGCGTTCTGGCTCGGCGTTATCCTGGTGCTCCTCCTGCCGGCCAACCAGCAGCAGCAGGCCTGCCTCTACAGCGTCGCCACGAGCGCCTTCGAGCGCGTGACAACGTTGGCGGAGTTCGGTTACCAACTGGTCCGCGACCTCAAGGGCCAGGACGAAGCGACGACACCCCCGTCGGGCACGGGCGCCGCCAGCAAGATCGACCAGCGTGGCACACTGGCGCCCATGGACATGCACCCGGCCTGGCGCGGGCCTGGGCCCCACTCAATGGCACGTTCCGCGACGAGTGCCTGAGCCTGGAGTCGTTCCGCTGGCTGGGGGAAGTGGTCGGTTCTACCCCCGAAAGCGGACACACGCCCCATGTCCCTGCTCGGCACGCGTTCGGCACGTGCCTGACCTCTGCTGAGAAAATGCACCGCTGCAATCGCGCGATTGCAGTGCAAATCGTACTAGGTGTCGCACTCAATCGGCGAATCAGGAGGCGGCGATGTTCAATAGAAAGGGCGAAGAATTAGGTGGTGCATCGATGTTGTCCAGCATAATGCCCGCTGTCGGCATAAGCTCAACCAAGTCGAACGCGGGCCCCCCTCGGGCCATCATTGATTCGGGCCTGTGCATCAACGGCGATCTCAATACTGAGGGAGAAGTTCAAGTCGACGGTCAGATCGAGGGCCAAGTCACCTGCGCGCATCTTATTGTCGGCGAAGAGGGTGCGATTTTTGGCGACATCAATGCGTCTGAGGTCGTCGTGCGCGGAAAGGTGAAAGGGACCGTTCGAGCGAAGCGGGTCATTCTTCAGGCGAGCGGCCAGGTTGAAGGCGACATACATCATGACACGCTGACCATGGAAGAGGGTGCCCGCTTTAAGGGTGCCTCCAACCAAGAAAACGTCGAGCCGGTGGTGGCGCCGGCTAAACTGCAGCTGGTTGGGAAAAAGCGGGACAAAGTCGGCGGCTCACCTACGTCCCGTGAGAAATCGCCTGTTGGTTCGGCTTGATGGTCACGCCGATGGCAATCGGCTTGCCGGTCTCGCTCTTGTCGATCTCGATCCCCGCCTTGGCGAACAGCTCGGCCAGCGCCGGGGCGATCTCGGCATCGGGCAGAGGCCCATCCTTCTCCCTCACCGCCCACTTGCGGTACTCAAGGCGGATGTGACTGAGCTCGGTGGCGCCGTCGCCAGCGCTCAGCCGGGCCGCTCCGAACCTTGCCGCATGGTCTTTCGCAGTCGGCAGGTCCTTGATCTTCTTGCGAGCCAACCTCTTTGGTTCAGGCACTGGCTGGGGTTCGGCCGGCTCGATGATCTGAACCACCGGGGCCGGCCGGTGAGCACCGAACGCGATCAGCAGAAAGGCAAGCCCATTGGCGGCGATGCTGCCCAAAGCCGAGTGGAGGAGATCGAGGAGCCACGCCGGCAGGCCGAGCCGATCGGCAAGCGGTGTCGGTGACGGTGGCATCTTTGCAGTCTTCATCGCGGATTGCGCCGATTGAAGACCAGCCTCCGTCTTGCGAACCGCCTGTGCCAAATCATCTCTGGCTGCGGCTACCTCGAGGGCAGCGTCATCGACCGCCTTCTGCAGCAGATGGCGGCAGTTCTCGCGGCATCCGCGCTCAGCGCTTTTGTCGACAACGGCCTGGTCGGCTGCCACCTTGGCGGCCGTGGCGTCATCGAGCCGCTTCGATGTCGTCGTCGCCTTTGCCTTCTCGTGGGCGGCCTTGGCGTCGGCAACCCGCTTCACCGCGTCTTCCCACGCTTTTTGGTCATCGCGCAGGGGAGCCTGCAATGCTTCCCGGCCCGCAACCAAACGTTCGGCGGTCGCCGTGAGGTTGAACGCTTCGCCGATGCCTACGGCGAGAACCAGGGCCACGGCCAGCCAGCGACGATTGCTGTCCCACGCGTGTCCGAAAACGAAGGCGGAGACGCCAACGCCAGCCGCGATTGCGAGCGTCAGGTAGGAGTGCGGCGTGCCGTAACCGGGCCCGGCCTCGATGTTCACGTGCGTGACGGCGGCCAGGATTGCCGCCCCGACGGCAATGGCCACGCCCCTCACTTCTTGACCTCCTTGGGCAATTGCTTGGCGGCCAGTTCGACGATGGCCTGCTCCACGATGTCCGTCTGCGACTTGCCCAGATGCTCGCACAGCTGCTCCATCAGCGCCTTGGTCTGAGGCGAGGCGCGGAAGTTGACCTGCTTCTTGGGCACTGCCTTTCTTGCGCGCTCGCGCTGCTTCTCGGTCCTGTTGGCGCGACGCTCCGCCTTCATGCGCGCCTCCAAGCCCTCACGCGACTTGGCGAACGCGCCGATGAAGACCTGCGACCAGTCTTCGTCGTCCTCGATCTCAGCCATGGGCCACTGCCTTTCGCGCCCGCTTCTTTGCAGCCTTCATCGCCAGTGGCTTGATTTCGTCCCACAGGGCGGTGATGTCCTTGGCAGCCTCGCTCCCGCCCTTCACCTCGGCACCGGACTTGCCCATGTTCATGCCCGCGACGTGGGCCGCGAGATGCCTCACTTGGGTGTCGGCGATGGCAACGTCGCTGTTGAAGAGGATCGCCCTCGCCTTCTCCACCGCCCTTTCCTTGGGGGCGACATCGTTGAGGGCGACGAGGAAGCCGGCAGCGCGCTCGCGCGCGAGCACGACTGCATCCTCGCTGGCGAGGAGGTCCACCACGCTTGCCTTCATGGGAATGAGCGTGAAGTCGGCCGCCGCGATCATCTCCTCCATGGTGGTGAGGAAGGCGGGTGGCCCGTCGAGAAAGAGGATGTCATAGAAACCGCTCTCGGTGGCGCGCTCGACGGCCTCCATGGCGCTGTCGAGGCCCGCGAGGATGGTGGGGCTTCCCTTTTGCCCCTCCGGCTGTCCACGACGCTTCCACCACTGGGCAAGCGACTGTTGCGGGTCCAGGTCGACGATGGCGACGCGGCAGCCGCCGTCCTCCTGGGCCGCGCATACCGCCAGCGCGGCGGTCAGCGTCGTCTTGCCGACCCCGCCCTTGGAGTTGACGACCGCTATGGTGATCATGCAGGTGCCTTCATGGCTATACGCTTCGACGCCAGTATAGCATAAGGAGGAATGTATAGCAGTTCAATACCGCTATACGCCATTACCTGTGTATATCACCGCTGGTCGGCGAGGATTGTCGGAGAGACCTGCTCTACGCGGTCGGTCCTGCCCATCGAAGGCTATGCGGGGCAACGGGCGTATAGCGCTGGTGAGCGCGCCTAAGCTGGTTGCCATCGACAACGCCCCGGCGCGGCGTACGCTCGGCAGCATGGTGAGCCTCCGCACCTAGCGGGCTGGTTCACCGCGATGAAGCTAAGTGCGCTGATGTGCGACTAGGCGCTCTTCTTGGTCATCGGGTGAGATGTTCGAACAGCTCGTTGGGTGCTTTCGCGCGGTCAGCAACCCAGACGAAGACGTCATTGCCTCCAGCGGCAGCACCTTCTTGAAAGCGCGGATTGTCCTGACTGTCCAAGGAGCGGCGAACGAATGCCGCCGCCTCGGGATCGGCAGCGTCCGCAAAGAGACCGAGGAAGCCGAGGGTGATGAGGCTGAAACCTTCAGCGCCAGCATCAAGGTTGGCTTGTTGAGCGAGCGCATCGAAGATTCCGAAGCAATACCCGAGTACCCAGGTGCCTTCGAGGGCTTGCGACGGCGTTTGCATTGCCATCGTCAACTGCGTGGTGATGAGGTCTTGGCCGATCGAGGCGATTTTTCCGAGGCGATCTGCATCAGCCATCGTTGGAGATCCATTTTGCGAGAAGAGACGAGGGTAGCCCGAAATGCGGCATACCCTGAAAGAAAGCATCTTGCAGGGTCACCAGCCCGCGGTGGCGAGTCACGCACTGGTTACTTGGTCGACGACTTGAGTAACGCGCTGGTTCACCTGGTTCACCGCGATGGCGCAGCCCTGCGCGCTCCATCATCGAGGGAAAATTGGTACCGGAGTTGGTACCGGACGGACAGGGACAGAGAGGGAAAGCGCGGGATTTGGGTCAGACCGGAGAAGGTCTGATGCCACGAGAAGCCCTGATTTTGCGGGAAATCCGGGTACAGAGAAAGACAGGTCGGTACGAACCCAAGCGTCTTAGCAAACCGCCGCCTTCAGCCTCTCGGCCACGTCTCCATCCGGGTGCGGCTGGCACTTAGCACAGTCGCGGCAGGTTGGTAACCTAAGAATTGACACGCGACGAACCAGGCGGCTGGGCCGGCTTCATTGCTGGGCCCTGCGGCTCACATGGTCGGGTTGGCATAGGCGCCGCCAAGCGCGTTGAGGCCGAAGGCAGCGCCGGCGATGTCGAAGTTGAACGAGAAGTGCTGGGCCATGGCCAGGGCGTCGCGCAGGTAGCGCTGCATGGGATCGCGCCTGTAGAGCCCCTGCGCGCCGTAGCACGACCACAGCACCTCCACCGCCTCGCGCGCCTGATTGACCGCGAACGCCGTGTGCGCGCGGGTGCGCAGCTTGGTGGCTAGGCCCGGCACCTCGTTGCGCACCGCGGCTTCCTGAAACGCGATGGCCGAGTGGCGCAGCAGCGCGCGGCCTGAGTCGATCAGGCAGCGCGCCCGGGCGAGCTTGATCTGCACGGCCTGGAAGTCGGCGACCTTGGCGCCGGTATAGGTGCCGACGCGCCTGGTCATCGAGGCGAGGAAGGTCTCGTAGGCACCTTCGGCCCCGCCCACCGCTGCGGGCGTGAGGGGATGGCCGGAGGCGGCAACGATGGGAATGCGATAGAGCGGCCCAGGGGTCAGAGCGGCGCCTGGGTGCTCGCTGCCGCCGCGGCACCTCTGCAGCGCGAGCGCGCGGCGCTCCGGCACGAACAGCTCGGTGACCTTGATGTCCTTGCTTCCCGTGGCGCCCATGCCCATGGCGTACCAGGTGTCGATGATCTCGTAGTCCGACTTGGGGACCAGACAGAGCCGCCAATCGATCGGGGTCTTGCCATCCTCGCTAAAGACGGTGACTGCCAGCATGTTCCAGTCCGAGTTGTCGACGCCGGAGGAGAACGGCCAGCGGCCGCTCACCACGAAGCCGCCATCGACCTTGCGCCCGCGGCCGGCAGCGAGTGCGATGGAGGAGGCGATCAGCGCATCGGGGTTGGCGTCCCACACCTCGTGCTGGGTCTCGGGGTCGTAGTAGCCGAGGATCCAGTGATGGCAGGCGAGGTTGCCGACGTTCCAGGCGGTGGAGGGACAGCCGCGCGCGATCTCGGCCGGGATGTCGACTATGGCCACAAAGTCGAGCTCCATCCCACCGAAAGCCTTGGGCTGGTGGAAGCGGAAAAGCCCCGTCTCGTGCAGCAGCTGCTCCGTGTCGCGAGGGAGGCCGCGCGCATCCTCGGCGGCCTGTGCCCGCTCGCGCAAAATGGGCACGATCTCGCGTGCCCGGCGCATGGCCTCGTCATAGCCCACAGCGGAGAAGTCGCGCCGCGTCTGCTGCGGCAGGGTGCCGGTTGGGTGAGAAGGGCTGGCGCTGGCCATGGACTGCGTGTCTCCGGAGAGAGGGGTGCCAAACCTTAAGACGAAATTAGCATCGGGTCTGTACCAGAAACGGACGCCCAACCCGTCCTGGAATGCCCTATGAGCTTGCCTGGCCTGTCGCTCGTCATCGAGTTCTTCAGCGCGGCCTTCGCCCATGTCGGCGCCAAGCTGGCAGCCTTGTTCCTGTCGCTCGGCACGTTCTCGCTGGCGTCCTGGTTCACTGCACTATGCGTGGCCGTGCTGTTCCTCGGGTTCCGGCGGCAGCGCAGCAGGCGGCAGATCCGCCTGAAGGTGCTCGCTCGTGCGCTGTTTCCGCGCAAGCTGCTGCAGAGCCCCTCCAGCGCAGCGGACGTTTGCTTTTTCCTGTTCAACTTTTTTCTGGCGGGCTTGCTGTTCAGCTGGGCAATCGTCTCCTACAGCCTTGTCGGCAGCACCGTTGGCGAGATGCTGGTGGCGCACTTCGGAGCGCAGCCACCGACTTCGCTGCCGAAGACGTACTCCATCGCCATCCTGACCGTGGCTCTGTTCCTCGCCTATGAGCTCGGCTACTGGATCGATCACTACCTCGCCCACAACATCCCGTTCCTATGGGAGTTCCACAAGGTCCACCACCAGGCGGAGGTGCTGTCGCCGCTGACCAATTTCCGGGTGCACCCCGTCGACAGCATCGTGTTCTACAATATCCAGGCGGTGGTGATGGGGATCACGGGCGGCCTCGTCAACTACGGCTTCGGCGAGCCCGCGCAGCCCTTCACGATAGCGGGCAGCAATGCGCTGGTGCTGATCTTCACCTATCTCGTCGGCCACCTGCAGCATTCCCACCTGTGGATCGTCTTCACGGGCGTGTGGGGGCGGCTGTTCCTGAGCCCGGCGCATCACCAGATCCATCACTCGACCAATCCGGCGCACTTCAACAAGAACCTGGGCGCGTGCCTGGGCGTGTGGGACTGGCTGTTCGGCACGCTGCACGTGCCTGGCAAGACGCGCGAGAAGCTCGAGTTCGGCGTCGAGCCAAAGGTGGGTAACGTGCACGGTATCCACGAGGGGATCGTCGCGCCTATCGTCCGGGCCTTCGCGCTGGTCAATCCGGCACGGCTGCTGCGGGGCGGCACGCGCGGTTCCGAGCTCAAGAGCGCTGCCGACAGGATGTGAGGCCTGGCCGCTCTATCCGTCGCCGTCGATGACACTTCCCGGCAGCGTACGCGAATGGCCGCGGAACTCGGCAATGACGGCGCCCATCTCGTCGCGCACGGTGACGTCATAGACGCAGCTGCGCTCCCCGCGCTGGCGTTCGCTAGCCTCGGCGATGAGGCGCATGCCGGGCTTTACCGGCGCCACGTAGATGATCGAGCAGTGCTGCGCCACCGCGGGCCGGCCATGCGAGTTGCACGCAAACGCGAAGGCGGAGTCGGCGAGCGTGAAGGTTACGCCGCCGTGACCGCCGCCGTGGCCATTGGTCATGTCATCGGTGACGGACATAGCGAGGCGCGCAAAGCCTGGCGCAACCTCGAGAAGCTGCACGCCGAGGCGATGGCACCAATGGTCGCGAGCCCACATGGCCTCGGCGCTGAGGCGCGCGATCTCGCCGGCGTCGCGAGCCATGCGTCAGGCCTTCCGGCCGGTGTAGTTGGGCGTGCGCTTCTCCAGAAACGCGCCGATGCCCTCGCGTGCGTCCGGGCTCGCGCCGGCGAGCCGCTGCAGGTCGCGCTCGAGATCGAGCTGCTCGGCCAGCGTATTGGTGGAAGAGGCGGCAAGCGCGCGTTTGGCCAGTCCAAGCGCATAGGTGGGGGCGGCGGCAAGCCTTGCCGCAACCGCTGCGACCTCGGCTTCGAACTTGTCGTCGTCGACGCATTTCCATATGAGGCCCCACTGTTCGGCGGTCTCGGCGGGCAACGGCTCGGCCAGCATGGCGAGACCGCGGGCACGCATGGGGCCAACGAGGCGCGGCAGCACCCACGTGCCGCCGGCATCCGGGATCAGGCCGATCCTGGTGAACGCCTGCAGGAAGGAGGCACTGCGCGCCGCGAACACCAGGTCGCAGGCCAGCGCGATATTTGCTGCGGCGCCGGCGGCAATGCCATTGACGGCGGCGATGACGGGCTTCTCCAGGCTGGTGATCGTGTTGACGAGCGGATTGTAGGCCTCTTCCAGCAACTTGCCGGCATCGCCCCCCGTGTTGGGCCCCGATCCTATGTCCGCCAGGTCCTGGCCCGCGGAAAAGGCGCGCCCAGCGCCCGTCAGCACTACCACGCGGCAATCCGGGTCGCTTGCGGCGGCCATAAGCGCCTCGCGCAGCTCGGCATGCATCGCGCGCGTGAAGGCGTTGAGCTTGTCGGGTCGGTTGAGGGTGAGGCGGGTGATGCCGCGCCGGCGGGAGACGAGAACTGTTGCACTGCTCACTGCAAATCCTCCAAACGGCCGCGGTTTCGGTTGCTTGACGGCCACAGTCTCGATGCCGTTCTAGCGCAATGGATTGCGGGTGAACACGAGAGTTGGGGTGCATACGTGCAACGGCTTGGAATGCCCTGCCGGGTTGCCCTATAGTGAGCCCGCCAAAGCTGGCGGACGGGCGCGAGCGCGCACGCAGGCGGGGTTCGTTGGCATCGGTCGGCCTATCCTGGTCTGCCGCTGAGCCCGCACGGAGCTTTGGCAAGGCAAAGTCTGGGGAACACTTTTCACGACATGCGATGCAACTGGCACCGCTGGCTGTGGGGGCTGATACCACTCATCGCGCTTGGCTGGCTGGCCATCGTGCTGGAGCGCGATCGCATCGAGCAGGACTTGGCCGCGCGCGCCCATCGGGCCGTGGCCGAGAGCGGCTCGCCGTGGGCCAACGTGGCCGTCAATGGCCGCGATCTCCTGCTCACAGGCCGCGCGCTGCAGGATGACGAGCCGCCCAAGGTCGAGGTTGTGCTGCGCAATGTCTGGGGCGTGCGCGATGTCGACAACCGGGCAATCCTGCCGCGCAAGGTGGAGCCCTTCCTGTGGTCGGCACGCCGCCGCGGCAATCGCATCAGGCTCACTGGATACGTACCGGACCGTGCCACTCGACAGACGGTGATCGGCCTGACCAAGGCGGCCATGCCGGGTCTCGACGTGACCGATCGGATGAATACCGCGCGTGGGGTCCCGCCGGTGGACACGTGGCTCGCGGGCCTCAGCTTCGCGCTCAAACAGCTCTCCTCCATGCGCCAGGGCGACGCACGCTTCGAGGGGCTCGCCTTGTCCATCTCGGGTGAGGCGGAAGACCCAGCGGCGTTCAAGAGCGTGAATGCGGCGATCAAGAGCGGCCTGCCGAAAGGCATTCAGCTGGCGAATGCGCAAATCACGGCGCCCGCTGTCAGCCCCTTTGTGTGGACGGCTCAGCTCGCGGGCGGACAGGCTGTGCTGGCCGGGTATGTGGCGGGCAATGACAGCACCAGGGAAAGCCTGGTCGCCGCGGTCAAGGCGGCACTGCCCGGCATCAGCGTGGTGGATCGCATGGAGCAGGCCGAAGGCGCCCCGCCGGGGTGGGCCAGTGCCGCTGTTGCCCTGTTGAGGGAGGTGGCGGCGCTCGATAACGGCATGGTCGAGATGAAGGATGCCGCGTTCACCGTGAGCGGCGTGGCACCCGATCAGGCCAAGGCGCAGGCCATGCGTGCGGCCCTGCGCGCGGCCTTGCCGACCGGTTTCACGCTTGCCGATCAGATCCGCGTGCGCGAGCCGGTCAAGGCAACGGAGCCGAAGCCGCCCGAGGCAAAGCCTCCTGAGAGCAAAGCTTCCGAGCTCAAGTCTCCAGAGCCGGCCCCGGTGCAGACCCTGCCCCGGCAAGCCGATACGCCGCCGCCTCCGCCGTCACAGACCCCGCCGCCTGTGGAGCCCGAGCAGAAGACCGCGCTGGCGCCGGCCACGCTGCCCCCTGCGCAGCCGGAGCCGAAGCAGGCGGCGCCGCAGCCGCCGGTTGCTCCCGCCGAACCGCCGGCCAAGAGGGCGGCCGCGCCTCTCGCTCCCGCGCCTCCTCAGCTTTCGCCGGCTGAAATGGCGTGTCAGGACAGTCTTCGGCGGATTGCGAGTGCGGGCCACATCCTGTTTGCCACCGACAGTGCCACGCTGGATCCCTCGAGCCTCGAAACTCTGGATCGTCTGGCCGTTGCCGCCAAGGCGTGCCCCGGCATGCGCATCGCCATCGAAGGCCACACCGACGCTGAAGGCACGGTCGACTACAACCAGCGTCTCTCCGAGCGGCGGGCGCAGGCGGTGGTGGCATACCTCGTCAGGGCGGGAGCGGACCGGCACCAGCTGGAAGCCGTGGGTTTTGGCGTGAGCCGTCCGGCGGTACCCAACGACACGCCGGAGAACATGGCGAAAAACCGGCGCATCGAGTTCAGCGTGCGGCAGCAATAGCGGGAGCGGGCAAAGGCCGAGGGAATGGACTATCTCGCGTTTCAGCTGATGTGGTGGCTGCTGCTGGCGTTCGCCATCGGTCTTGTGGTGGGCTGGCTGTCGTGCGGCCGGGTCGGGCGCGACCCGTCATAGTCAACGAGTGGCATGGGCTGGGTGTAGGCGATGGTTGCGTTGACGGTGCAGACTCTGCTGCTCATGGGTGCCGCGTATTTCATCGGCGCCGCGCTCGCGTGCTTGATCCGGCGCAGCCTCGCTCAATCTACGTACCAAACCGCCGAGCGACGCGTGGATCCGCTACCCGAGGTGGTGGAGCGCAATGCCCAGGCAGCATCCCTGGCGAGGGCTGCGCCAGCGGCCAGGCCTTCCCCGCCGCCAGCCCCGCAACCGGTCGCGGCTCCAGCTCGGGCGCCGGCGCCTGACGATTCCCCGCAGGACCTCAAGCGCATCCGCCTCATCGATGCGGCATTGGAGGCCGAACTCAATCGGCAGGGCATCAGACGCTACGATCAGATCGCCGGCTGGATGCGGTCGGATGTGCGCCGCATCGCGATGGCGCTGGGGATCGGCGGGCGCATCAACCAGGAGAACTGGATCGAGCAGGCGGGCATTCTGGCCAAAGGGGGCGAGACCCACTATTCCGCCCGCCGGGCCCGCGGCGAGGTGGCTAGCGCAGCACCCACCGCGCAAGCGAGCGGTCCAGATGCACAGCCTCCAGCGGCTGCGCCGTTGCCCCGGCCCATGTCACCTGGGGGCGTAGTCGCCGCCGTGATCGTGCCGGAGCCAGCGCCTGCACAGGCGCCGGCACCGGCATCGCCCGTTCGCCCGTCGGCGGCGCCTGTGCACGACAATCTGCAACGCATCAGCACGATCACGGCGGAGATCGAGAGCTTGCTCAATGCGCAAGGCGTGTCCCGCTACGCCCAGATCGCGCAATGGTCGCCATCCGATGTGGAGCGCTTCGAGCAGTTGCTTTCCGGCGGCGGGCGTATCGCGCGCGAGAACTGGATCGAGCAGGCGCAGATCCTGAGCCGCGGCGGCGACACGCGCTTCTCGCGCGAGTTCGATCGCCGGGCGCTGGGCGATGGCCCGCGCCCCACCAAGCTCGCCGACGCCATACGCGAGCAGCAGGCCAAGACGGTGGCAGCCGCCGCCCCGACCGATCTCGCCTCCCTGCGCTCCGTGCGCGGGCCGGCAGGCCAGGAGGCTCCCGAGCCCGGGCCCGAGGCGGCGCAGCGTGTTGCCTCGCAGGACCGCCTGCTGCGGGCCGGCGCCCCGCAGGACCTCAAGCGCATCCGCGGCATCGGCGTGCTGATCGAGAAGAAGCTCAACCAGCTGGGCGTCCTCACCTACGACCACATCGCCAACTGGACGGCGCGCGACATCGAGCGCGTGAGCCAGTCGCTCGACTTCAAGGGACGCATCGAGCGCGAGAACTGGATCGAGCAGGCCCGCATCCTGTCGGCTGGCGGCCACACGGAGTTCTCGCGCCGCGTCGACCGCGGCGAGGTGGAGACCAGCCGGGTCAAGGCGTGACGTACCAGCGCCGCCCCTACTCGGCGCCGGTCGGCCCGTTGTTGGCGACGGCCGTGCCCAGCAGCTCCAGGACATCGAACTGGGGCGGCTCGTCGACGCCGCTGCCCGGTGCCCGGCGTCTGAGATCGGCTAGGGAAAAGTTCATGCGCACATCGTAGGTGCGGTCGATCTGGTTGCGCAGGCGCTGCTCGGCCGCGTACCAGTCGGCCTTCTCGCTGCCGTCCGTGCAAGTGGCAAGCTCGGCTGCCTCGCGCGCGCCCCAGCGCCGCTCGACGCAATGGTAGGGGTCGAACGAGAGATAAGGCAGCCGTCGCGTCACTTCGATGAGCGAGAGCTGCTGCTGCGTGCCGTTGCTGCGCGTATAGGAGAATAGACAGGCATTGGCCTCGCTGGCGTAGACCTTGCGCAGATCGCCGGCGAGGTCTTTTCCGGAGTAGGCCAGCCGGTTGCCGCCGCGAGCGGCAAGGTCGAGAAAGCGGGCTACCTCGTCGCGCAGCTCCTTGAAGGCGGTGCGCAGCCGCGCATCGCGCGACGGCGTGGAATAGACCTCCCAGTCGCCGCTGGTGCCGTAGATGTTGTCGGGCAGCCGGTCGGGTTGCGGGCGCTGGTGGATGCGGGCGCGGATGGCAGCCTCGACGGCGTCCACGCGGTATTTGAGGTCGCTGCACAGGACGCGCACCATCGAGCGGGTCTCATCCAGCGGGTCGTACTTGAAGTTGGCGGTGGCCAGGCGCTTGCGCACGAACTCGTAGTAGTCGAGCGTCTCGCCCTCGTGCACGAAGCGGCCCTGCTGCCAGGCCTTGGGCCGGTTCACCTCGGTACCGAAGAACTGCTCGTCCGACCAGTCTGCCAGCTGGCTGTCAGGGGTGAGCACGATGCGGCCGCCCTGGTAGCTGCCATCAGGCTGCTGGGTGGCCCCCACCAGGGTCTGCGGACGCCAGCGCTTGAAGCCGGCGCCGACCGCCGGCGCGTCGCGCTTGTAGGCCTTGCCGTAAACGCCGCGCGTCAGCGAGTTATCTGGATGCGCATCGATGAAATGCACGCGGCCTTCCGGCGTCACCTTGTAGACCACGGCCAGGTGACCGTTGGGATCGTAGAGGATGGTGCCGGGTTTGATGCTGTCGCGGGTGACCTTGACGGGGTAGTGGTCCGGCAGAAGCTTGCCCGAGTAGTTGGGGGCATAGCGGTAGTGCGCCGAGGTCACCGCCTGCAGCATCTGCGGAATGACCTGACGGGCATCGATACTGGCCCACGTGAGGTCGCGGCGGCTCGAGACGTGATTGCCGGTGGTGTTGTAGCGCGCGTCGTACGACCTGCCGGTGGGGGAGACGGCCGCCGAATAGGCGAACGGCAGGCCATTCCTCCAGGCGAAATAGGCGCGCAGCATGTAGGGAAGGTCGGCGCAGTCGGCATAGAAGCGCATGTCGGCCGGGTTGGACGCGCGGTACAGCGGGTTCGCCTTGGCGTCCGACAGGCAGTCGTGGACGGTCTTGCAGTCGCTTTCGCCGATGCGCGCCACGAACTCCTCGTAGGCGCGCTCGTCCTGCTCGGTCCAGGCCGTGCGCACCACCCGCCAGCGCCAGAGCTCGCCGACTGCCGCAGGCGCCGCTTCAACGGTCGCCGGATTGGGCGATATGTTGACGGAAACCTTGGTCGGGGCGGGCGCACCGAGGTTGTCTTGGGCTTCGGCCGGCAGCCCAACAAGTTCGATCGCCAGGATACAGCAGGCTAGCGCAACTCTCATAACAAGGTCCCCCCAACTAGGACCTTGCTATGGCGTGATCGCTTTGGTGCCAACCTTAACTATGTGCAAACCTTAATTCGGGGGGCGGTACCCTGCCCGCCTCGGTGTTTGCCTGCATTTGGCAGGGGTTGCGGCCCGTCCTGACCGACTGGTCCGCACTTCGAGGTACGCATTACCGGCGAAACGGCTCACGCCAGCGCGTGAACGGGCCGCGCCGCAGTTTGGGGTTCGCCGTCGGCAGCAGCCAGGAACTCGGCGACGGCGCCAATGGTGGGGCCGTCCTTGAGGAGTGGGGCATGACCCTGACCCGGAACGGTCAGTGTGCTGAGCCGCGGGTGCCGGGCGAGCATCTCGGCCACGGTCCCCTCGCTCAGGATATCGGAGTTCTGCCCGCGGATCACCAGCACCGGCACTTGTGCCAGCGCCCCGAACTGCGGCCACAGGTGCGGGATCGGCCCCTCCATCAGCGATAGGGCCTTGGCAAGATTGGGATCGTAACCAGGTGCGGGCAGACCGTTCTGCTCGTTGAACCAGGCGCGCGCAATCTCGGCCCACTGCTCGTCGGGTACGGCGGTGAACTGGCGTTGGTTCATGTCGTGCGCGATCTCGGCGGCCGAACGCCAGTCGGCAGGCAGCGGAATCCGCCCAACATAAGCAACGATGCGCGCCAGACCTTCCCGCTCCACCACGGGGCCGATGTCGTTCAGCACCACCGCGCCGATGGCCGAGGGCCGCAGCACTGCGATCATCATGGCGAGCAGCCCGCCGCGCGACGTGCCGATGACGGCGGCGCCGTTGAGGCCCTTCATGGTCATGAAGTCGAGCGCGTCGTTGACCTCGACGAGAAGGGTATAGTTCTTCCAGTCGCGGTCGTGCTCGGAGTTTCCGCGGCCTCGGCTGTCGAGGGTGTAGACGTCGCGGCCGGATCGATCGGGGCGGGCGAGCGCCGTTGCGAGATCGTGGAAGTCGCGTCCGTTGCGCGTGAGGCCGGCAAGGCACACGAGAGGCCGGCGCGTCGACCCCGGCACGGCATAGTGGCGTGCGAAGAGCCTGAGGCCGTCGCGCGAAGTAAAGCGGATGTCGCTCCAGTTCTGCATGGGCGTTGCTCGCCGTGCCGCCGTATCGGCCAAAGCCTATGATCCCTCATCTAGAAGCCGGATGCTGAAATACTAAAGGAGCGCCAGCCCCTGCAATAGCGGGGGCAAAATCAGCTGTTGACGCCCGCGTGCAATGGCAAGTCGCTGCCCGCTTGCCGACGCTGCCTACTTCTCCGCGGCCTTCGAAGCCGTCACCGAAGCACGCTTCAGGTCGGCTTGCAGCCGCACAGCATTGGCCTCATCGCCCAGCCGCGCGCGGTAGACCTGAATGTTGGACAGCACCTTCTGCACGTACTCGCGCGTCTCTTCCAGCGGAATGCGATGGACCCAATCGATGGGGTCGACTTTGGCGTGGCGCGGATCGCCGAACTCGCTGATCCACTCGCGCGCCCGGCCCGGGCCGGCGTTGTAGCTTGCCAGCGCCAGCACATAGGAGCCGCTGAACTCCGCCATCCGGTCAGCGACGTAGGCGCTGCCAAGCATGGTGTTGTAGGCCGAGTCCTTCATGAGGCGCGTGATATCGCATTTGAGCTTGTAGTCGCGGCAGATGTGCCGGGCCGTCATCGGCATCACCTGCAGAATGCCGCGTGCGCCTGCTCCCGACATCGCTCCGGTGTTGAACTCGCTCTCCTGCCGGGCCAGCCCCAGGATGAAGGCCGTCTCGACCGGCTGCCGCAGCGGCGTGTAAGCGGGCAGGCGGTGGATGGGATAGGCGTAGTACATGAGGTTCATGCCGCGCCCGATGCCGGTCTTGGCAATGCGGATCGCCATTTGCGTGTCGCCCAGCGCCTCGGCCAAGCGCGCCAGCATGGCAAACTCGGCCTCGCTGTTGAGATGGAACCGCAGCTGGCTGAGGAACGCTCGCACCAGCGTCCGGTCGAGGTCGGCCTTGTGCGCCAGCACCGCGGCGTGCACCGCGTCGAGGTTGTTGAAGCGTGAGACCTCCTCGGCCGTGGGTGTGGCCGGAGGGACGATCTTCATCGCAGTCGCCTGCGGATCGAGCTTGAGACGCGCCAACTGTCCGTGGAAGGTGTCGGAGAAGGCCGAGGCCGCCTGGTAGCTCTCTTTCGCCTTGGCCTGGTCGCCCAAGGCCTCATGCGTACGGCCGAGCCAATAGTTGGCGCGCGCCCGGCCGAGCGGTCCGTCGGCGGACTTGGTAAAGGCCTCGAAATGGCCGAGCGCCGTCTTGGCATCATGCAGATGGCGCAGGGCGATCCAGCCGGCCATGAACAGGGCGCTGTTGTAGGCGTTGATCGAGAGCTGGCCAGTATTGCGGACGAGGTCGTAGGCGGTCTTCGGCTTGCCGGCCTTCAGCGCAGAGTAGGCGGCAGCGCGCCGCTCCTGCCACCAGCCATCAGGCATCACCTGCAAGGTCGGCTCAGGTTCGGTGAGGAGGATCTTCCAGGCCTCCTCGTTCTTGTTCTGGCGGCGCAGCGCCTGCGCCTTCTGGATCGCCAGCCCCCATTCCGTCTTGAGCGCCAGGGGCGGCAGCTTGTTCAAGAGCTGGTTGGAATTCTTGGATTTCAGGAATACCGCGAGCCGTGCCTCGGCCTTCTTCTTTTCCGGCTCCGGCAGAAGGGCAATGACCCGGCGGACGGCCGCCGCACGCTCGCTACGCTCGCTGGCCCAACGGCTGGGGCTCAGCAGCAAGACGTCCAGACGGCGCTTGTGGTCGGCTTCGGACAGAAGCGGTCCGACCTTCTTGAGGAATGCCGCCTCCTGGACAGCCGGAATGTCGAACCCGACCCACGCCTTGGCGGCGAGAGTCTTGGCCGTGGCCTGATCACTGTCGGCGGCCAGCGCTGCGGCCAGCGTTGCCAACCCGACGCCGGTGGTCGGCGCCGCGTCGGCGAAGAACGCCTTGACCTCGCGCGGGCTGGCCGTGCTCTTGAACAGCGCCTCCTCCGCGCGTTGCGTGAGGCGTTCGCGGTCGGGCCAGGCCGGGTTGGCCACCATGAAAGCGCGGATCTCGCCGGCGGTGCCATAGCCGCCGCGATAGAGGAACCAGTCCACCAGCTTGCGGCCGGCCTGGTCGCTGATGGCGTCGCGCAGGATCTTGCCCTTGGGCAGCTCGGTCTCGGTTATGGCCTTCACGGCATCGCGGATGCGCGCGCCATCCCCCGCGCTCAAGGGATGGTCGCGGACTTGGGCGATGGCAGCGTCAAATCGCGCAACGTGCTGCTGCTCCTCGGGTGACAGGGTCAGCGCAGGGGGCGCGGGCGCAGTTTGGGGGGCGTCCGCCGGTGCCTTCTGTTTGGTGTCGTTCGGCTTCGGCGCTCCGACCTTGGCTGGAGGCGCCGTAACGGCGCCCTTGACCGGCGGTTTTTTCTTGGGTGCTTGCTGCGCAGCTGTCGGAATCGCCGTCAGCGCGGCGCAGACGAGGCTGAGCGCGGCCAGAATCCTCAGAGGAGCTTGCATCAAGTCCCTTCCGGTCGAATCGTGTTCCCGGCGCGATTCGCGACTGGTGAAAGACCCGCCAAAGGCGGCATCAGCAAGGCCAAGGCGTCAAGGTTGTGGGCTTAACCTTGCCGGGTCTCACCTGCGGCGGCATAATGGTCGTTCGACCAAGCGGAGTGTGGCGTTGGCGCCACTTGGTTGATTTTCGACGAGGCTAGCAAGCGGGTAGGCGGCGTTCAAGATGGCTAGACGGCCTGCGGCGCAGGTTGAGGGCCCGCACACAGATTGGGAGGACCCATGTTCAGGGGTTCGTATACAGCGTTGATAACGCCGTTCAGCGGCGGCGCGGTCGACGAGAAGGCATTCGAGAAGCTGGTTGATTGGCAGATTGCGGAGGGAACCCACGGGCTGGTGCCGGTCGGCACCACCGGCGAGAGCCCGACGCTCAGCCACGACGAGCACAAGCATGTCGTGGAGCTGTGCGTGAAGGTCGCCAGGAAGCGCGTGCCCGTCATCGCCGGCGCGGGCTCCAACTCTACCAAGGAGGCCATCGACTTCACCCGTCACGCCAAGAAGGTCGGCGCGGATGCCACGCTGCATTCCACCGGCTACTACAACAAGCCGACGCAGGAAGGTCTGTACAGGCACTTCAAGGCGATCAGCGACGCCGTCGATCTGCCGATCTTCCTCTACAACGTGCCGGTGCGCACCATCGTCGACATCCAGGTGGCGACCATGGCGCGCTGTGCCAAGCTCAAGAACGTGGCCGGCGTCAAGGATGCGACCGCCAACGTCGCGCGCGTCACCCAGCAGCGACTCGCCTGCGGCACCGATTTCGTCCAGCTGTCGGGCGAGGACGGCACGGCGCTCGGCTTCATGGCGCATGGCGGCCACGGCTGCATCTCCGTCACTGCCAACGTGGCCCCGCGTCTGTGCTCCGACTTCCAGTCCGCCTGCCTCAAGGGCGACTACAAGACCGCGCTCGCCTTGCAGGACCGCCTGATGGCGCTGCACGATGCGCTGTTCGTTGAGACCAACCCCGGGCCGGTGAAGTACGCGGCGTTCCGCTTGGGGCTGATCAACTCGCCCGAGTGCCGGTTGCCGTTGGCGCCCATCTCGGAGGCCAGCAAGAAGGCCGTGGACGAGGCGCTCGCCCGCACTGGCCTGTTGCAGGCGAAGGCCGCCGAGTAGGCGGCCCGACCAGCGGGCAGCGCCATGGCGGCCAAGAACGACGACGGCCGCAAGACGGTCGCGGAGAACCGGCGGGCGCGCTTCGAGTATCGCATCGAGGACACCTGGGAGGCCGGCATCGAGCTCACCGGCACCGAGGTGAAGTCGCTGCGCTCGGGCCAGGCCAACATCGCGGAGAGCTACGCCAGCGCCGAGAAGGGCGGCATCTTCCTCATCAACGCGTACATCCCGGAGTACAAGAAGGCGGGGGCCTTCTTCCAGCACAACCCGCGCCGCCCGCGCCGCCTGCTGCTGCACAAGAACGAGATCCACAAGCTCAGCATCGCGGTGGAGCGCCAGGGCATGACCATGGTGCCGCTCGAGCTCTACTTTAACGCGCGCGGCCGCGCGAAGCTCAGGCTGGCGCTGGCGACAGGCAAGAAGCTGCACGACAAGCGCGAGGATACCGCCAAGCGCGACTGGCAGCGCCAGAAGGCGCGGCTGATGCGGCAGAAGGGGTGAGCTCGACCTCCCGAGAACAGTTGGCCGAGATCGAGGCCGCGGCGGTCCGATCCTGGCCGGCATTGGAGACGGCCGATGTCGACGGCTGGCTGTGGCGCTACGCCTCCGGTGGCTCGATGCGCGCCAATTCTGTCTCCGCCCTGGCCTTCCACGGCGTCAGCCTCGAAGCGGCCGTGCGCAACGTCGAGGAGGGTTATCGGGCGAGGGGCGCACCTTGCCAATTCACCATCACCGAGGTGAGCGAGCCCGGCGATCTCGACGTACGACTCGAGGCCATGGGCTACGCGCGCGGCGAGCCGCACGCGACCATGGCTAAGGACATCATCGGGGTCTCGATCCAGGCGCCGGCAGACGTGGAGTGGTCCTGCGAGCCTACGCCTGAATGGCTCGCCGTCTATCTCTCGGGCCTCACCCCCAACCGTCGCGAGGTGGCACCCGCCATCCTCGCCGGCCTGCCGCGCGAGCGCTGCTTCTTCGCCTGCCGGCGGGGCGGAGCCGTAGTCGGCTCCGGCCTGTCTGTCGCCGACGGTTCGCTCGCCTCCGTGCAGTGCATGGCAACGCTCGCCAGCGCCCGCCGCCAGGGCTGCGCGCAGGCCGTGCTGTCGGCGATCGGCGCGTGGGTCGGCGCCCAGGGCTGCACTCGTCTCTACCTGCAGGTGGAGAGCGCAAACACAGGGGCCGCAGCGCTCTATGAAAGCTTTGGCTTTGGCGTGGCGGGCAGGTACCATCTGCGCGTCAAACGCTGAGCTCGAGGCACGCCCCATGGTTTCCGCCAACCAGCCCAACCTGCTCGAGGTCGACTGGTCGAAGATTCCCGCGCCCGAGGACGACGGCGCGGCACAGCACCTGGCTGGAATGGCATTGCCGGACATCGCGCTGCCCGCCACCGACGGCACACAAGTCTCGCTCGCCAAGGTTCCCGGCCGCGTCGTGGTGTTCGCCTATCCCCGCACCGGCGTGCCCGGGCAGCCGTCACCCGTCGCCGACTGGGACATGATCCCAGGTGCGCGCGGGTGCACGCCGCAAACCTGCGCCTTCCGCGACCTGCACAAGGTCATGATCGCGGCAGGCGCGGCGCGCGTGTTCGGCCTCTCCACGCAGGACGCTGCCTACCAGAAGGAGGCGGCCGAGCGCCTGCACCTGCCCTTCCCACTGCTGTCGGATGTGAAGCTGGCTTTGAGCAACGCCCTGCGCCTGCCGCTCATGCAGGTCGGCGGCATGACGCTCATCAAGCGCCTCGCTCTCGTCATCGACGACGGCGCGATAACCAAGGTGTTCTATCCCGTCTTCCCGCCCGACCGGAATGCCGGTGACGTGCTCGCCTGGCTCGAGAAGTACCGCCGCGCATGACGCCTGCCGCCGCTCTTCCTGTCGATGATGGCGGGGCGCGACACCTCAAGCGCGGCCAGCGCATGCCCGATATCGCACTGCCCGCGACCGGCGGGAGCAAGGTCAACTTCGCCAGAACCGCCGGCATGGCGATCGTCTATTGCTATCCCTGGACCGGCAGGCCCGGCTTTCCCAATCCGCCCAACTGGGACGACATCCCGGGCGCGCACGGTTCGACCCCGCAGGCGCAAGGCTTCCGCGATCTCTATGCCGGCTTCCAGCAAGTCGATGCGGCAGTGTTCGGGCTCTCCACCCAGCCGACCGCGTATCAGCGCGAGCTGGTGGACCGGCTGAAGCTTCCCTTCGAGATCGTGAGCGATGAGCAGTTCGCTCTGCAGCGCGCGCTGGCACTGCCGACGTTCGCAACCGGCGGCGTTACCTACCTGAAGCGCCTGACGCTCGCCGTCCGCGATGGCAGCATCGAGCGCATCTACTATCCGATCCCCTCGCCCAATGCGCATGCCCGCGAGGTGTGCGCCTGGCTCGGCATGATCGACCGCTCCGACCTGCGCAAGGGCGGCCGCGTGTGACCCGGCACTGTCAGCCGCCGAGACGCGTCGTCACGCTGGTGCGGCGGCTAGGGCTTGCCGAGATGCCCCCGCACCGTGGCGAACACGGCGCGAAACATCTCTGGCGTCAGCCTGCCGGTGTTGGTGTTGTAGCGTGAGCAGTGGAAGCTATCGAACAGCGCCAGCTTTGGCCCGATGTCGTGGCGCGCGCCGTGGGCGAAAGGGAAGCCCGCTTTGCGCATGCCAAGGGCGGCCAGCGTGCTGTCATGTGCGATGCGCCCGAGCACGACGATGGCCGCAAGCTGCGGCATGGCAGCCATGCGCTGGGTTAGGAACGGCCGGCAGGTCGCAGATCTCGGCCGGGGTAGGTTTGTTCTCGGGGGGAACGCAGCGGACGGCGTTGGTGATGACGCAATCCACCAGCTCGAGGCCGTCGTCGCATCTCGCCTCATAGCTTCCGCGCGCAAAGCCGAAGGCGAGCAGTGTCTCGTACAGCAGGTCGCCCGCGTAGTCGCCGGTGAACGGGCGGCCGGTGCGATTGGCACCTCTGAGGCCCGGCGCCAGACCCACGATCAGCAGCCGGGCGTCATCGGCTTTCTCTCGACCGAACGAGGGAACGGCACCGTTGAACCAAGCAGGCTCGCTCGCCTGGTTGGCGGTGCGGAACGCTAAAAGGCGCGGGCAAAGCCGACAGTCGCGCGGGGCTTCGGCTGTCCCCTGCATGAGGAGCCCCGCTGCTGCATCCGATCACACGGCGCCCAGCCAGCGTCAGCTGCGGCCTTCGTCGTCTTCGTCGGGAAAATCCAGTGTGGAGGCGGCGGGTGCCGTCGCGGCGGCACGCCGGCCAATTGGCCGCTGGCCTGGCTCGCGCGGCTCGCGGACAGGGCGGGTCGCCGGATCGCGGCAAATCTGGTCCTCAAGGTCGGCCAGGTCGATGAACTGATCGGCTTGGCGGCGCAATTCGTCGGCCACCATCGGCGGCTGCGTTTGCAGCGTCGAGACTACGCTGACGCGCCGGCCGCGCTGCTGCAAGGCGGCGACCAGGGCGCGGAAGTCGCCGTCGCCCGTGAAGAGCACCACGTGGTCCAGATGCTCGACCAGCCGCATGGCATCGACTGTGAGTTCGATGTCCATGTTGCCCTTGATCTTGCGGCGCCCAAAGGAGTCCGTGAATTCCTTGGTGGGCTTCGTGACCATCATGTAGCCGTTGTAGTCGAGCCAATCGACCAGCGGCCTGATGGAGGAGTACTCCTGATCCTCGGCCAGCGCCGTGTAGTACAGCGCGCGCACCAATTGACCTTTGGTGCGGAACAGCGCCAGCAAGCGCTTGTAGTCGATGTCAAAGCCCAGGGCCTTGGCAGTGGCGTAGAGGTTGGCGCCGTCAACAAACAGCGCCATGCGCTCGGAGGGATAAAAATGCATTTGGTGCCTCGAATAGCAATGGCCTGCAGGCCCTCCGCACGGCCTGCAGCCCGGTGATCGATTCGGTTAGTAGGCCACGTAATGCCTCGTGATGCAATTGCCAAGCTGGGGTGACTACTTATTAAGATTACAAACGCGCGGCACATTGCCTCGCAGGAGATGCGAATGGGCAAGCATGGCATATCGGGGCAGGCGGAAGCGCTTCTGCTTGCCCTGGGCGCCAATGCGACCGGATTGTGGGGTGAGCCGCGCGCCACCATGCGCCGGGCGCTGGAGGAGCTCAACCGGGCGGGAATTACAATCGTTCGAGCGTCCAACCTCTATTCGACCCAACCTTTGGGCCCGGGACGGCAGGCTCGCTACCTCAATGCCGTGCTGTTGACCAGAGCGAGCATGTCCCCCGGTCAGCTGCTTCGGGTCGTCAAGGGGATCGAGCGCCGTGCCGGCCGCCGCCACACGCGCGCGATGGCGCCGCGAGCGCTCGACATCGACATCCTGGACCATGGCGGCCGGCGCGTGGGCTGGCCGCCGCGCCGGCGCGAGCGCAACCGTCTGATCCTCCCCCATCCCGAGCTGCATGCGCGCGCGTTCGTGCTCGTGCCACTGCTCAATGTGGCGCCCGCGTGGCGCCATCCGGTGTTGGGCGCAACGGCCAAGACGCTGCTCTCCCGCCTGGCGCCGGCCGCCCGTGCGGGTGTAGGGCAAGCCCTTGATTTCTGGGCTCCCCCGTGCCACAAGCAACAAAGCTGAGGCCGCGCTCCGCGTCATTGGCACCGGAGCTTGTTGCGCGTGCAGCTTTTCGCAACATGAGGATCGTCGCATGGCGCGCGTGACTGTTGAAGACTGCGTGGACAAGGTCCCCAACCGCTTCGAGCTGGTTTTGCTCGCTGCTCATCGGGCGCGATCGATTGCCAACGGCGCCCACATCACCGTCGACCCGGACAAGGACAAGAACCCGGTCATCTCGCTGCGAGAGATCGCCGACAAGACCATCCCGCCCGACGACCTGCGCGAGGGTCTGATCCATTCGATCCAGAAGAACGTCGAGGTGGACGAGCCCGAGAAGGCCGCGGCGCCGTCGCTGCCGCAAGAGCGCCGTCCGGTGCTCGGCCGCGACGACCAGTCGAGCGACACGCAGGTCGACGTGATCACGGAGGAGCAGCTCCTGCGCGGCATGGAAAGCCTCACGCCCACGGAGCCCTCGGCCAACGGAGCCGGTTCGGGTGCGGGGCGCTGATGCGGCCGAGCCGCTGGCCAAGTCGGTCCTGATCTCATAGGAGTGCGACGGGTCCGCGCTGAGCGGACAGCGAGGCGTGCCATGATGCGCCAATACGAGCTTGTCGAGCGCGTGCTCAAGTACGCTCCGAGCGCGAACGAGGCATTGCTCAATCGCGCCTACGTGTACGCCATGAGGGCGCATGGCCACCAGGTGCGGCAGTCGGGAGATCCCTACTTCTCGCACCCGCTCGAGGTGGCGGCGATCCTTACCGAGCTCAAGCTCGACGACGCCACCATCGCCACCGCGCTGCTGCACGACGTCATCGAGGACACCGACGTCACCCGGGCCGAGATCGACCAGAAGTTCGGCGAGGAGATCGGCGCCCTCGTCGAAGGCCTCACCAAGATCAAGAAGCTCGACCTCATCACCAAGAAGGCCGAGCAGGCGGAGAACTTCCGCAAGCTCCTGATCGCGATCTCCAGCGACATTCGCGTGCTGCTGATCAAGCTCGCCGATCGTCTCCACAACATGCGCACGCTGGAGCATATGAAGCCCGAGAGCCGGCGGCGTATCTCCGAGGAGACGCTGGAGATCTATGCGCCGCTGGCCGGCCGCATGGGCATGCAAGGCATGCGCGAGGAGCTCGAGGCACTGGCCTTCAAGTGGGGCTACCCCGAAGCGCATCAGGCGGTCGTCAACAAGCTCACCGAGCTGCACAACCGCAACCTCGGACTGGTCGAAGAGATCGCCGCGGCCCTCGAGGCCAAGCTTGCCGCGGCCGGGCTCGAGGCCGAGGTCCACGGCCGGGAGAAGAAGGCGTTCTCGATTTGGCGCAAGATGCAGAACCGCCAGATCTCGCTCGAGCAGCTCTCCGACGTCTACGGTTTCCGAGTGGTGGTTCCGAGCGTCGACGCCTGCTATCGCGCCCTCGGCCTCATCCACTCCGCATGGCGCGCGGTCCCGGGCCGCTTCAAGGACTACATCTCGACGCCCAAGCAGAACAACTACCAGTCGATCCACACCACCATCGTCGGGCCACGGCACCAGCGCGTCGAGCTGCAACTCCGCACGGCCGAGATGCACACGATCGCTGAATACGGGGTGGCGGCGCACGCGCTCTACAAGGATGGCGTCGCCGGCGCCGGCAACGGTGCGTCGCCCCAGGGAGCGCTGGCGAAGGAGAACCCCTACATCTGGCTGCGGCGTCTCGTCGACACGCTGTTGGAGGGCGACAACCCCGAGGAGTTCCTGGAGCACACCAAGCTCGAGTTGTTTCAAGATCAGGTGTTCTGCTTCACGCCGAAAGGCCGGCTGATCGCGCTGCCGCGCGGGGCAACCCCCATCGACTTTGCCTACGCCGTCCATACCGACATCGGCAATTCCTGCACCGGTGCGGTGATCAACGGGCGACAGATGCCGCTTACCACCGAGCTCAGGAACGGCGACGAGGTTGACGTGCTGACCGCCAAGGGCCAGACGCCGCCCGCGGCCTGGGAGCGCATCGCCGTCACCGGCAAGGCGAGGTCGGCAATCCGCCGAGCAGCGCGCGAGGCGCTGCGCAGGCAGTACTCCGAGCTCGGCCGGCGCCTGCTGGCCTCGGCGTTTCGGCGGGTCGGCCAGGAGGTCACGGACGAGCACCTCAAGAAGGCTCTGCATCGCCTCTCCCAGAAATCGATCGAGGACGTGTTGGCGGCTGTCGGTCGAGGCGAGCTGCCGACCACTGACGTCGTGCGTGCCGCCGTGCCGGAAGCCGACATCGCCAAAATCTCTGCAGACCGTCGCCGGCCCGGCCGTCCCCAGAGCAGCCACAGCGACGACGGCTGGTTCAACATCGCCAAGGGTATCGGTCTGAAGTTTCGCTGGCCCGGCAGCAGCAAAGACAAGCAGGCCGTGCAGCAGCAAGGGCTGCCCATCCGCGGCGTGCGCAACGATGTGCCCGTGTCGTTCGAAGAGAGCGGCGCGGTTCCCGGCGACCGCATCGTCGGCGTGCTTACCGAAGGAGAGGGCATTCGCATCTTTCAGATCCACTCGCCCAAACTCAAGGAGTATGAGCACGAGCGCTGGATCGACGTGACCTGGGATGTCGACCCCGAGGCGCCGGAGAGATTCCCGGCCAAGCTCTCCGTCACCGCACTGAACGAGCCGGGCACGCTGGCCCAGATCGCCCAGCTGATCGGCGAGGCCGACGGCAACATCGACAACTTGCGTATGGTGCGCCGCGCGCCGGACTTCACGGAGATGTTGATCGAGGTCGAGGTCTGGGACCTCGAGCATCTCACCCAGATCGTCTCAGGCCTCAAGGGAAAGTCGGTGGTAAGCCAGGTCGAACGCGTGTTCGTCTGAGGCCTGGGCTTGCGCGCCCTCTATTTGCTATTCTCAAGCGGAAGCTTTGCGAAGCATTGGAACGGCCATGGCGCCTAGAGCCAAACCTGCTGCCGCCGCGCACCTGCGCCTGGGTGTCAACATCGACCACGTGGCGACCATCCGCAACGCGCGCGGCGGCCGTCACCCCGATCCCTTGCGGGCTGCGCACCTTGCCGTCGAGGCCGGCGCCGATGGCATTACGGCGCATCTGAGGGAAGACCGTCGCCACATCTCCGATGCCGATATCGCCAGGCTCAAGAGCGAGCTGACCCGGCCGCTCAATCTGGAGATGGCGGCAACCGACGAGATGCTGGCCATAGCCCTGCGCCATGTGCCGCATGCCTGCTGCCTGGTGCCCGAGAAGCGCGAGGAGAAGACCACGGAGGGCGGCCTCGATGTGGTGCGCGGCGAGAACGCGCTGCGACACTACGTGGAGGCACTCAAAGGCGCCGGCATCCGCGTCTCGCTGTTCATAGAGGCAGAGGCCAAGGCGATCGAGGCGGCGGCGCGGCTCGGCGCGCAGGTGGTCGAACTCCATACCGGCGCTTTTTGCGAGCGCGCGCTTGCCGACGACGCCGCCGGCGTGGCGCGGGAGATTGCGCGGCTGGAGCGGGCAGCGCGGGGAGCTGCATCCGTTGGCCTTGAAGTGCACGCCGGGCACGGCCTCACCTTCAACACAGTGGGTGCGGTGGCGCGCATCCCCGAGATCGTCGAGCTCAACATCGGCCATTTCCTGGTCGGAGAGGCGATCTTCAGCGGCTTGCGGCCGGCAATTGAACGCATGCGCGTGCTGATGGACGAAGCGCGCCAGGGGGCCCAGGTCCGCCAAACCATCCAAGCGCGCACATGATCCTCGGGATCGGCAACGACCTCGTCGATATTCGCCGCATCGAAAAGAGCATCGAGCGGTTCGGCGACCGGTTCCTGTTGCGCATATTCACCGAGGTGGAGCGCGCCCGTTCCGACGGACGCCCGGGCCGCGCAGCGTCCTATGCCAAGCGCTTTGCCGCCAAGGAGGCGTGCTCGAAGGCGCTGGGAACAGGATTCAGGAAGGGCGTGTTCTGGAGGGACATGGGCGTGATTAACGTGCGCTCCGGCCGCCCCACCATGATGCTTACCGGCGGAGCCGCCGAGCAGCTCAATCGCTTGACGCCACAGGGTTTCGAGGCCTACGTGCACGTGACGCTGACCGATGATTTCCCGCTCGCCGCCGCAGTCGTGCTGATATCTGCAGTGCCAGCTTCCGCCGGCTCGGGCAGCGATTGCGGAGGCAACTTTGCGTGAATTGCGGCGCGTCGCGTTACCCGCTATACGGAGCCCGGCCGGGCGCCGTGCCGTAAGCGAGTGGGAAAGAGCTGAGAGAGCATGAGCGTGGACTCCAACACGGCCAAGGCTGGCGACAGCGGCTGGCGCGAAACGATAAAGATCGTCATCCATGCGCTGATCCTGGCAGTTATCGTCCGCATCTTCTTCTATCAGCCCTTCAATATTCCGTCGGGTTCCATGAAGGAAACGCTGCTGGTCGGCGACTACTTGTTCGTGTCCAAGCTCTCCTACGGCTACAGCCGCTATTCGTTTCCCTTCGGCATCATCCCATTCAAGGGGCGAATGTTCGGCGCCGAGCCCAAGCGCGGCGATGTGGTGGTGTTCAAGCTGCCGCGCGACAACGTGACGGACTTCATCAAGCGCATCATGGGGTTGCCGGGAGATGAGATCTCCATTCGCAACGGCATCGTCTACATCAACGGCAAGGCCGTGCCGCGGGTGCGGGCTGGCGACTACGTCGGGCCCGAAGAGGATGGCCGCCCCATTCCGCGCTACAAGGAGACACTGCCCAACGGCGTCTCGTACTATGTGCTCGATGCCGAGCCGGACGGCCGCTTCGACAACGTCGGGCCCTACGTCGTCCCGCCGGGTCACTACTTCATGATGGGCGACAACCGCGACAACTCCACCGACAGCCGTGAGCAATCACAGCGCTACGGCGTGGGCTATGTGCCCTACGAGAACCTGGTGGGGCGGGCCGAAGTCATCTTCTTTTCCGCCGCCGTCGACGATCCCAACGCATTCCGGCTGACCAGCCCTTGGACCTGGCCGTTCGATATTCGCTGGCGCCGGATTTTCAGCCTCGTGCGGTGAGGTGGCCGTGGCTCCGTCTCGCAAGCTCAAGGAGCTCGAGACCCGGCTCGGTTATCAATTCGCGAGCCGCGACCTGCTGAAGAAGGCGCTGACCCACGCCAGCGTGCGGCAGAGCTCCAACAAGCGCCGCGACAACGAGCGTCTGGAGTTCCTGGGCGACCGCGTGCTGGGCCTCGCCATCGCCGAGCTGCTGAGCGAAGTGTATCCGAGTGCCAGCGAGGGAGAGCTCGCCAAGCTCTACAACCGGCTCGTGCGCGGGGGCACCTGCGCCGCGATTGCGCGCGAGCTCAATCTGGGCCCGTTCCTGGTGCTCAGCGAAGCGGAAGCCGAGAGCGGCGGGCGCGACAAGGAGACCATCCTGGCGGACGCCTGCGAAGCACTGCTCGGCGGCATCTTCCTCGAGGCCGGCTATCTGACCGCCCGCGACGTCGTGCGTGCGCTGTGGGGCTCGCGGGTCGGCACCTCACCCGCGGAAGCCGTCGACGCCAAGTCCCTGCTGCAGGAGTGGGCGCAGGGCCAGGGCCTGGAGCTGCCGGCCTACGTCGAGGTCGATCGCCAGGGGCCCGACCATGCCCCTCGCTTCACGTCAGAGGTGCGCATCAAGGGCCGCAAGCCCGCGCGCGGGGAGGGCGCCAGCAAACGGGCCGCCGAGCAGGCGGCTGCCACCGTGCTGCTCGCGCGCGAGGGCGTGTGGAAGCGCGGCGCCGATGCCTGAAGCGGCAGCCGAAACGGGTACCAAGTGCGGCTTCATCGCCGTGATAGGTGCGCCGAACGCGGGCAAATCCACGCTCGTCAACGCGCTGGTCGGCACCAAGGTCGCAATCGTCAGCCGCAAGGTGCAGACGACGCGCATGCCCCTGCGTGGCATCGCCATCGAGGGCGCCAGTCAGCTGGTATTCATCGATACGCCTGGCATCTTCAAGCCGCGCCGCCGTCTCGACCGGGCGATGGTGGATGCGGCGTGGGGCGGGGCGCACGGCGCGGACCAGGTGCTGCTGGTGGTCGACGCGGCCAAGGGCATCGACGAGGATGTCGAGCGCATCCTGGGCGGGCTCAAGGGTACTACGGCGCCGACGTTGCTCGCACTCAACAAGATCGATCGGGTGAAGAAGGAGCGTCTGCTAGAGCTGGCGGGCAGCCTCAATGCGCAGGTGCCATTCGCGGCCACGTTCATGATCTCGGCGCTTCAGGGCGAGGGGGTCGCCGACCTGAAGGCGCATCTGGCGCGCTCCGTCGCCCCGGGCCCGTGGCACTATCCCGAGGACGAGGTTTCGGATGCGCCGTTGCGCGTTCTGGCGGCGGAGGTAACGCGCGAGCGGCTCTACGATCGCCTGCACGACGAGCTGCCCTATCAGGCGGCGGTCGAGACCACCGGATGGAAGGAGCAAAAGAACGGCATCCGCATCGAGCAGACCATTGTGGTCGAACGCGAGAGCCAGAAGCGCATCGTGCTCGGCAAGGGCGGAAGCATGATCAAGCAGCTGTCGACGGAGGCGCGCAAGGAGCTGTCCAAGATTCTGGAGCGGCCGGTGCACCTGTTCCTGTTCGTGAAGGTGCGCGAGGCCTGGGGCGACGATCCCGAGCGCTATCGCGACATCGGTCTCATCTTCCCCAAGGATTAGATCGCCGCCTGTCGGTGGGGCGGAAAACCGCGGCAAGACGCAACGCCCTTACTTTGCGGGCCCACCGTCGCGCTTGAGATAGCGGCCGGCGACCCAGCCTTGCTTGCCGTGGTACTCCACCCGGCACCATTGCGTCAGCGCCTCGCGCCGTTGCGCCGCGTTCATGCGTGCCCACAGGTCCATCGGCGGCTGGTTGCGGCGGCAGCCCAGGTGCTTCAAGCCGCGGGCACCGGGCGGAATTCTGCGCCAGGCTCTTGCTGTCGGCCGAGGGCACATCGCGCAGATGCAGCACGTCGCCCGGCGCGACCCCTGTCACGGCCCAAAACTCGGGTGGGTCCTCGGCAGCAGCCGGCGGCGCGAGGGCGGCAAGTGCGAGCGTCAACGCCGCAACGATGATGCGGGCAGGCGTGATCATGATGGGCTGACAGCGTTGGTTGCAGATGGTGGGCAGGAAGCACCACTAATGCGCCGTGGCTATGGCATGAATTAGAAGCGGTAGCCGTAGCGCACGCCGATGCTGTCCAGGCCCTCGTTGCTTTGCGCCAGGAAACGCGTTCGACATGTGCTGGAAGTAGACCGAGATGCTGTTGCGCTGGTCGAGCCGCAGGCCGATTTCGAGGGGATGTGGGACAGAATGCGCGAGCCGAAAGCCTTCTTGTGCGGATCGGTCGGATCCAGCAGGCCATCGTGGACAGTCCCGCCCAGACCGAGCCCTAAGAAGATGCCGCTCAGCGTCTCGTACTCCCAGCGGGCATCAAGGTAGGCCCGGCTGGTGAAGCCCTCGGTATTGACGCTGGCGCCCGCGGCAGGGCAGCGGGCGCTGCTTTGTCGAGGCAGCGTGGCAATTCGGCCAGCCGACGCACCAAAGCAGCGGTTGCTTCAGCAAGTTGACCTTGAAGGCCCGAAAACGACCGCTTAGCTTGCTCCGGCCGATGCGTGGCGGCCGCGCGGTCCTCGAGAGCGAGGGCGTCCTCTGGGGTGCTTTGATCGGGTTCAGGGGGTTGCGCGATGGAGGCGTTGAGCGCGCTCCTCGAGCCTGTGAATCGCTTGCTCCTCGTCGGGTTTGGAGCCGCGCCGCTGGCGTGGGTCGCAGGCGCTCTGGGCTTGCTGCTGGCTTCTGCCATCTGGGCCTTGCGCCGCCGCCCCGCGGCGCAGAGCGAGGTGCAGCGGGCCTTCCTTGCCTCCGCCGCCGCCACCCGGAAGGCGCGAGAGATCGGCGAGATCGACTCGTTTGTTCGCCGGACCGGAGCCGCCGCGGACGAGTTGAAGTCCCAGCTCAGGCGGATGCGCGCCGGCCACCACACTCAAGTCAAGATCTATGTCGACCACTCCAACTTCATCAAGACGTGGAACGTGGCCGTGCACGGGCGCGACCGCCCCCTGGAGCACGACATAGACTGGCGGCTGCTGCCTGAGGTGCTGCTGGAGGAAACGGGCGGGTGGCTGACGAAGGCGCGCAGGGCTCCCCAGGCGCTCGTCTATCGCGGCATACATGTCTATGGCACGCTGTTCGAGGAGAGCTATTTCGCCTTGCTCGAGACCATGCTGCGGCATGAGCAGACGGCGCCCAACAAGCTCGCCCTGCCGATCCGGTTGCGCAAGGAGACGATCGACAGGTGGCGTGAGGAGAACGAGGCCCACAAGGTCGAGCTGACACGCGAAATCCGCGACGTGGTGGGCTGCGTGATGGTGCCGATCTACAGGCGCACGCCGCGCGAGGACCAGCTATCGAGCTGCCAGTATACGGCAGGGGGTATCCCCATTGCTCCCGAGAAGATGCTCGATACCCACATCGCCACCGACCTCATCGGCGATGCCACGTACGATGCCTTCGACGTTGCGCTGCTGGTGTCCGAGGACAGCGATTTCATCCCAGCCGTTGAGTTCGTGCAGGACATGCGCAGCAAGCAGGTAGTCCACGTCGGCTTCGGCGGCCACACCAACGACCTGCGGGCGGCCTGCCGCTACCGCATCGACCTCGCCAAGGCCATACGCTTCTCGAGCCTGCAGCGCCGGAAACCGGAGGGCAAAGCTTCCTCGCCGCCGCAATAGCGTCGTGGATGGACCCTCGGAGTGCGGCGGCCTACTTGGCCAGCTCCTTCTCGAGCTTGGCGAACATGTAGGTCCATTTCGCCTTCTGCGTCTCCACCAGCGACTTGAGCGCGGCACGCAGCTCGGCGAGCAGTCCGCAGTCGGGCCCCGCGCCTGCGGCGCCCTGTTGGCCCGCGCCAGTAATCCGCGTCAGCAGCTGCTCGGACTTCTGGTCGTGCGCTACGATCTCGTTGTCGCGCACGAACGGCTCGGCCTCCTTCAGGAACTGGTCGTTGCTCCAGCCGCGCTTGTCCTTGAGCTGGCGCAGCTTGGCCTGGAACGTCGGCGTATTCTGCCGGTTGAGGTCGCGCAGGGCGGCGCCGGCCTCGTTCACGACCGCCTCGAAATCGGCCTTGGAACAAGAGGGCGCCTGCGCCAGCGTCTCGCCGCCGGCGCAGCGCAGCGCCAAGAGCAGCGCAGCCACCCCCCACGCCGCTCGATGCATCGCCAGGCTCCCCTCACGGCCCCTTTCGGGCCTACCCATGGCCCGGTCTGAAGCCCCGCGCAAGAGCGCTTGCGCCACGCCGCGGGTGACCCGGTGAGCGCTGATCAGAGCTGGCGGCCGAATTTGTTGGACTTGGGGAAGCCGCGGGGCGCCAGCCGCCCGGCCTGGGAGCGCTCGCCGAGCCAGTCCCTCAACTCCGCAAATGGCAGGGTGAAGGTGCGTCCCGCAGGGTCGAGCCAGGTGAGGCCGTCGGCCTTCCTGAACACGCGAATGTCGGAGAGGCCGCCGTCCTTGTAGCGCTGCAACCGCACGCCTTTGCCGCGCGTCATCTCGTTCACTTCCTCGAGCGGGAAGACAAGCATCTTGCGGTTCTCGCCGATAGCCGCAACGTAGTCGCCATCGGCCGGCACGCAGCAGCAGGCTTCCGCGGGCTCGTCCAGGTTCATCACCTGCCTGCCCTTGCGGGTCATGGCGACCATCTCGTCCTCCGACACCACGAAGCCATGGCCAGAGGTTGCAGCGATGACCAGCTTGCGGCCGGGCTCGTGCACGAAGATTTCCACGAACGCGTGGTTCTCCTCCAGATCCACCATCAGCCGCACTGGCTCGCCGTGGCCGCGTCCGCCGGGGAGCTGGTCGCCCGTCAAGGTGAAAACCTTGCCGTTGGTAGCGAGCAACAGCAACTTGTCGGTGGTGGACGCCTTCACCGCGCGCAGCAGCTGGTCGCCCTGCTTGAACTCGAGCTTGGCGAGATCGTCCATGTGACCCTTCATGGCCCGGATCCAGCCCTTCTCGGACAGGATCACGGTGATGGGCTCCTTCTCGATCATGGCCTGATCGAGGTCGACCTCGATCGCCGGCGCATCATCGAAGCTGCTGCGGCGGCGGCCCAGATCGGTCTTCTTGGAGTAGGCCTCGCGCGTCGCCTTCACCTCCTCGGCGATGCGCTCCCACTGCTGGTCCTCCGACTTGAGCAGCGACTTGATCTCGCGGCGCTCCTTGGAGAGCTTGTCGTGCTCGGCCTTGATCTCGACCTCTTCGAGCTTCGACAGCGATTTGAGTCGCAGGTTCAGGATCGCCTCGGCTTGCACCTCGGTCAGCTTGAAGCGTGCGATGAGCTTGGCCTTGGGGTCGTCGTCGAAGCGGACGATCTTGATCACCTCGTCGATGTTGAGATAGGCGATCAGGTAGCCGTCGAGCACCTCGATGCGGTGCTCGATCTTCTTCAGCCGGAACTCAGACCGCCGCACCAGCACGACCTTGCGGTGCTCCAGCCAGTACCTCAGCACATCGCGCAGCGACAGCACACCGGGCACCTGCCCGGCGGAGAGCACGTTCATGTTGAGGGAGAAGCGAACCTCGAGCTCGGTCAGCCTGAACAGGCTCTCCATCAGCAGCACGGGATCGACGGTGCGGCTCTTGGGCTCCAGCACCAAGCGCACGGTCTCGGCAGATTCATCGCGCGCGTCGCCGAGCAGAGGCAGCTTCTTGTCGTCGATCAGCTCGGCCAGGCGCTCGACCAGCTTGGCCTTCTGCACCTGATAGGGGATCTCGGTGACGACGATCTGATAGGTGCCGCGGCCCGTCTCCTCCTTCTCCCAGCGCGCGCGCAGGCGAAAGCCGCCGCGCCCCGTCTTGTAGGCCTCCAGGATCGCCTCGCGCGGCTCGACGATGACGCCGCCTGTCGGGAAATCCGGCCCCGGCACCATCTCCACCAGCTTGTCGATGTGCGCGTTGGGGTGCTTGATGAGATGGAGCAGCGCCGCGCACAGCTCGTCGACGTTGTGCGGCGGGATGCTGGTCGCCATGCCGACGGCGATGCCCGACGTGCCGTTGGCCAGCAGGTTCGGGAAGTTGGCGGGGAGGACGACAGGCTCCTGGTTGGTGCCGTCGTAGGTCGGGCGGAAGTCGACGGTGTCCTCGTCGATGCCGTCGAGCAGCAGGCCGGCCACGGCCGTCATGCGGCTTTCGGTGTAGCGCATGGCGGCGGGGTTATCGCCGTCGACGTTGCCGAAGTTGCCCTGGCCGTCGACCAGCGGGTAGCGCACCGCGAAGTCCTGGGCGAGGCGCACCAGCGCGTCGTAAATGGCCTGGTCGCCGTGGGGATGGAAGTTGCCCATCACCTCGCCGACGATCTTGGCGCACTTCTTGTAGCCCCCTGTCGGATCGAGCTTCAGCTCGCGCATGGCGTAGAGGATGCGCCGGTGCACGGGCTTGAGCCCATCGCGCACGTCGGGCAGGGCCCGGTGCATGATGGTGGAGAGCGCGTAGGCGAGGTAGCGCTCCTCCAGCGCAACCTGCAGGCCGATGGGCTCGATGGGCGGCGGGGCCGGCGGGAGAATCGTGGTCTTGCTCATGGGTGCTGATTAGCTGGTAGGGACGGGCTGTCTCAAGTGCCGCAACGCCACAAGTCGCGGAAACACACAGCAACCGCGCGTCGCGCTGCGTCCAATCAGCCTTTGTTTACAGCTTCTTGCGCACCGGCGCGAGGTCGGGGTAGCGGGGCGTGCGCTTCTCCTGCTGGGCGGCGAACGCCTCCGCCATGTGGCTGCGCGCGAACATGCCGGTCTGCCACAGCGCGATGTAGTCCAGCGCATCCTTGCTGGTGTGGTCGCGCGCGTAGTTGATCATCACCTTGGAGCCGGTGACAGCGATGCGGGTTCTTGGCGGCGATCTCGCGCGCGGTCTCCATCACTGCGCGCCATCATGGTGGCGTGGTCGGGATAGACCTCGTTGACGAGGCCGATAGCCTTGGCCTTGTCGGCCGGCAGGCGGCGACCGGTGTAGGCAAGCTCGCGCACCCAGCCTTCGGGGATCAGCTTGCACAGGCGCGGGAAGGTGCCGACGTCGGCCGTCATGGCGATGTTGATCTCCTGGATGCAGAAGAAGGCGTCCGCCGTGCAGTAGCGGATGTCGCAGGCGGAGGTCATGTCGACGGCGCCGCCGATGCAGCCGCCCTGGATGGCGGCGATCACCGGCATGCGGGCTTCGTCCAGGCAGGAGAACGTGTTCTGCAGGCCGAGCACCAGGTGGCGGAAGGCCTCGTTGGCCACATGCGGGTCCTGCTGCGCGGCCGCGAGCGCGCCGTTCTCGGCGAACACCTCCAGGTCCATGCCGGCCGAGAAATGCTTGCCCGTTGACGAGATGACGATGACGCGGGCCCGTGCGTTGTCGTCGATGTCGCGCACGATCTTCGGCAGCGTGCTCCAGAACTCGCGGTTCATGGAGTTGAGCTTGTCCGGGCGGTTGAGCTTCAAATGCGCAATGCCACCGTCGATGGCGACATCTAATGCGCCGTGTGCTGTTGCGCCGGCTCGGTCGGTCATGACTGCCTCCCTTGGTAACGTTCTGCCTAGCCTGACAGCACACGCCAACCAAGCAAAGCAGCTTGTCGCTCCAACTGTCGCGCAAAGGGCCGCCTCCTGCTAGACAGCCGCGAATGGTGCAGGAATCGGCCAAGCTATGACGCAGGCGACGGCCCCCACGGCCTCGGGTTTGTTCGGACGGCTCCCTCCGCACGTGCTTTGGGGTCTCCTCGTCGCCCTCTCGGTGCTGCTCTCGGCCCTGCTCGACGCGGCCGGCCTGCCGGCGGCCTGGCTGCTCGGCCCCATGCTCGCAGGAATTCTGATCGCGACCAACGGCGGCGAGATCAGGCCGCCGGGGTCGCTGGTGTTTGCGGCTCAGGCGGTCGTCGGTTGCCTAGTGGCGCGCGCGATCACGGCCGACATGGTGCTGGCGTTCGTCAAGGGCTGGCCCTTGTTCCTCGGTACCGTGCTCGTCATCATTGCCACCAGCGCGTTGCTGGGCTGGCTGATCGCCCGTTTCGGGGCGCTACCGGGAACCACGGCGATCTGGGGCACGGCACCGGGTGCGGCGTCTGCAATGTTTGTCATGGCCGGCGCCTTCGGTGCCGACGCCCGGCTCGTCGCCTTCATGCAGTATCTGCGCGTCGTGTGCGTTGCGGGGCTTGCCTCCATCGTCGCCCGGCTATGGGTCGGCCATGCGGTCGCCCCCGCCGTCGTGTGGTTTCCGGCGGTGCACTGGGGAGATTTCGGCGCGACGGTGTTGATTGCGGCCGTGGCGGGCGGGTTGGGCGTCGCGCTGCAAATCCCGGCAGGCGCATTGCTGTTTCCCATGATCGCCGGCGGCGTACTCGAAGGGACGGGGCTGGTGAAGATCCTGCTGCCGCCATGGCTGCTGGCGATCAGCTACGCATTCCTCGGCTGGAGCGTTGGGCTAGGCTTCACGCGGGAAATTCTCGCGCACGCATGGCGCGCGTTGCCGCAGGTGCTGCTTGCGATCTTCATCATGATAGGGGTGTGCGGCGGCCTCGCCTTCATGCTCGTGCACATGGCCGGCATCGACCCGCTCACGGCCTACCTGGCAACGAGCCCCGGCGGCATGGATTCCGTCGCGATCATCGGCGCCTCGAGCAATGCCGATCTGTCGTTCGTCATGGCGCTGCAGGGCGCCCGTTTTCTGATCGTGCTGATTGCCGGCCCGCCGCTCGCGCGCTTCATCGCCCAACGCGTGTGATATCGAGCATAGGAAGTGCAAGTGGGGAGACCCGCCGCAGATTGCTGCTCATGCGTCCTTGGCGCGGCCGGCGAGTCCCATGCCGATGGAGAATGCCACAGCGGGTTGCCAGACGACGAACAGCAGCCTCTCGTCCACCATCTTGCGCTGGCCCATGAAGAGCAGCATGCCCGCTACTGCGCCAACCGCGCACGTGACCGCGATCCGCGCAGGCCGACGCAGCTCCGGTGCGAGGAGGGCGCAACCTAGATGCGTGAGCCCCGCGCCCACCGCGCCCGACGCGAGACTGGCGGCAATCAAATGCGGGTCGTCGTCAGTGGTCCTTTGCAGCCTGATCGCGACCTGAATGGCCGCGCTCCAGGCGTACATGGTCGTCACCGGCAGCACCGCTAAGGCCAACCAGTTTCCGGTCCAGGTCCACAGGCTCAAGGCGATGATCGCGCCGAAAAAGAAGCCGATGGGAACGGGGCCGGCATCGAGGAAGAAGATCACCGCCACCGGCTTGAGCCATGGAAGCTCCAAATCGAAGCCAATGGTGGCGGAGAGGAGCCCCGAAATCAGCCCGAGCGCAGCTATGGCGATCTCAGGTCGAGCACGCCAGTCGCCGATCAAACGCGTGGAACTCATGTATGAAGAACTCCGCGTCCTGCAAAGGAGGCAAGCTATCGCTGGATTATGGCCGGCTAAGGTATGTCAACAGGCGGCTGCGAGTGTCCGGCAACTCGAGGTCGCGCGGGGCCAGCACGCGGGCGGTGAGGAAATGGCCGGTGAGCGCCAGCCCGGCCAGCACGTCTTTGGCGGAAACCGGCCCGGAGGTGCCGGCGCGCAGGAACTGGGGTAGCTCGAGCAGGCGGTCCTTGTAGGGCTCGCCGGCCTCCGAAGACACGGCGCGGCCAGACTTGGGCGAGACGTAGATGAGGTCGGTGCTCTTGCCGGTGGCCGCGCAGGAGGCAAGGTCGAGGCCGAATCCAAGCTCGTCCAGCAGCGCCAGCTCCCAGCGCACGATCAGTGCCGGCCACACGGCCCTGTCGTCCAGGAAGCCCAGCACGAACTGGGTGATCTCGAACAGGTTGGGATGCGGATCGCGCTCGGGCAACAGCCGGGCGAGTGCCGCCATGGACGTGAGCGCCGTGAGTGCGGCGCCATCCTCCATCAGGAGCGCCGCGAAGCCCTTGCGCAGCTCCACCGAAAAATGGCCGAGGTTGTCGGCGAGCCGCGCCTTCCATCCCGCATCGACGTGGTTGCCGATCTGCAGGATCGGCCGCAGCTTGCGCGAGCGTCCGCCATGCACGAGCCCGAGATGCCGGCCGTGCCGGCGCGTGAAGAGCTCGAGCACCGCAGCCGATTCGCCGTGCGGCCGCACGCTCAGGACCACGCCTTCGTCAGACCATTCCATGTCGCGAGTATACCGCGAGTCCGGCTTCAGCTACGTGCTTTGCGCCCGCTGGGTCGCCAAACTTGTTTGATCGCTGGTGGCTTACCACTCGGCCCAAGGCACGGCGCGACCAACTGTGGCTCGCTTCGCCCACGCTCCGATGCTAAGGGTGTGCGCGCAGCGTAGATCAGGAGGACTACATGCCGTTTGTAACTGTCGATGTCGTTCCGGCCGCGGGCGAAGAGTTGCCCTTCAAGGTTGTTTTCAAGCAAGGCGAAGAAGTGATTGCGCAGTGGCTGGTGGAGTCGAAGGAAGCGGGCGAGGAAGAGGTGATCGAGGTCATCAAGGACCTCGCCGACCAGTGAGACCTGCAGCGCAAGGCTGAAGCCTCGCGTGCATGCCGCCGGGATCGGGCCGGTCGCGGCGGCGTTGAACTGAAATTGAGTGAGCTAGCAATGACCACAACGCACCAGATCACCACCATTGAGCAGCTCGACGCACTCTACGGAGATCCGGTTCGGGCCGCGATCGTCAAGGAGATCGACTACATCTCGGATCACTACAAGGCGTTCATCGACAAGGCGCCTTTCGTAGTGGTGGCCACGGTTGGGCCCGAGGGGCTCGACTGCTCGCCGCGCGGCGATCCGCCGGGTTTCGCGCGGGTGGTCGACAAGAAGACAGTGCTGATCCCCGACCGCCGCGGCAACAACAGGGTGGATGCCCTGCGCAACATAGTGCGCGACCCCCGCATCTCGCTGCTGTTCATGATTCCGGGGATAGGCAACACCCTGCGCATCAACGGACGTGCGGCCATTTCGACCGCGCCCGATCTCCTCGCCAGCTTCGCAATGAACGGTAAGTTGCCCAGGTGCGTGCTGGAGGTGACGGTGGAGCGCGTCTACACTCAGTGCCCGAAGGCGCTGGTGCGGTCGCGGCTGTGGAGCGCCGACGCGCAGATCGACCGCTCAGAGCTGCCCAGCGCAGGCGAGATGCTGCAGACGCTGTCCGCAGGCGGCATCGACGGCAAGGCCTACGACGAGGCCTATCCGCAGCGGCTCAAGGAGACGATCTACTAGCTTGTGCACTCGCGCTCTCAGTCGCCCCGCTGGCCGTGCCTGCGCATATCCTCAAGCCACCGCGCCCGCTTTCTCTCGTCAGCGAAGGTTAGCCCATAGAGGCTTTCGCGGATCGGCTTGATCCCGGCGAAGCTCAATATGCTGCGCTCGAGGCCGCGCACGCCGTAGGCGCCAAAGTACCAACGGTACATCAGCGCCGGCATTCCCATCGTTACGACGATGCGGGCCGAACGTCCGGCGAGAAGTCTCTTCGGGAAGCCGCCCTTCTTGTACTCCATAGCGAAACCGGGACGGAAAATGTGCTCGAGAAACCCCTTGAACAGCGCCGGCATGGTTCCGTGCCAAAGCGGAAACAGGAACACCCAGTGCTCGGCCCAGCGCATGTCGTCACGAGCTTGGACCAGCCCAGGGGGCATCGCGCCTGTTTCGAATTCCTCCTGCGTGCGCAACAGCGGAAATTCGAACTTGGCAACTTCGATGCGGCGCACCTCATGGCGCCCGGCACGTGCACCTTCTGCATAGGCGTCGGCCAGCGCGTGCAACAGGTGACCGTTTGCCGGATCTGGATGGCCCTGGATGATGGCGATGCGTCTTGTCATGGATTGAGCCGCTACCGCGCGCCCTTCCACAGGGCGAGCTCGCGGGCCAGGGGATTGTCCACGACGCGGGATTCCGTGTCGAAGCGCATCGTTCGCCTGCGGGCGAGATCGTATCTGGGCCAGCCGCAATCGCCAGCGGCGGCGAAAGCCACCCAAGCACGGTGCATCGCGTCTGCCAGCGGCTGTGGCGGGTTGCCGCCCAGCATCGGCTCGGTTCCAAGACCGAGGGTGTCGAACACAAACGGTATCTCCATGCTGTGCGCCGCCCCGAGGCGGCCGCCCATCTGCGGCGAGCGCCAGGCGAACTCGTACATGTAGGTGGCGGCGCGGGCGTTGGCGGCGTGGGCGTCGGCCATGCGGAGGGCCGGGATGCGCCAGTACCAGTCGGTCTGGATCGCCGAGAACAGCTCGCCGGCGCTGGCGCCCGGGTACGCCGCGCGGTAGGCGCTCAAACCCTCCGCCGGCAGGCCGTAGGCGGCTGCCATCGCCACCAGCGCCTCGTTGGGGAAGCGGTCGATGCTGCCGTCGGACAGCAGGAACAGCCGCGTCTCCTCCGTGTTCGATCCGACCAAGAGGTCGATATCCACCGCAACGCCCGCACGGATGGCCTCGATCGGAGGCTCCGGGATCGTCTCACCGTCGACTGTAGGCGCCCACGGCAGATAGCTGAGCGCAACCTCGCCCCAAAATGCCGGGTCGGGACGGGTCAGAAGCTCTTCCCGCAACTCAGCCTGCGCCTGCAGCACGCGCTCCGGGGCAATGGCCTGCCGGGTGGCCGCCACGCCCAGCTTCTCCGCGAGCCGCCGGCCGATCCGCTCCGCCGTCGCGGCCGAGTTGACATTCGGCGTGTTGCCGCTCTGCACGACGGCGCGGCGGAACACCCCCTTGGCGCGCGGCATCGCCAGGAGCGTGGCGACGCTCATGGCGCCCGCCGACTCGCCGAAGACGGTGACCTTGCCGGGATCGCCGCCAAAGGCCGCGATGTTATCGCGTACCCACTCGAGCGCGGCGATCTGGTCGAGCAGGCCCAGGTTGGCGATGCCGTCGCCGAGGTAGAGGAAGCCCTCAGCACCGACCCGGTAGCCGATGGTGACGCATACCACACCGTCGCGCGCGAAGCGGCTGCCGTCGTAGATGGCCGAGGCGCCGGTGGCGTGGAACTCGAACATGCCGCCGGGGATCCATACCATCACCGGTAGCCCCGCCTTGCCGGGATCGGGCGTCCAGATGTTGAGGGTGAGGCAGTCCTCGCCGGGGCCGGCCAGTTCGGCCAGAGCCTCGGTTATCCCCGGCGGGTAGGCAACCTGGGGCGACTTCGGTCCGAAGGCGAGCGCGTCGCGCACGCCATCCCACCGTTCGACGGGCTTGGGTGGCAGCAAGCGGTTCGCCCCGAAGGGCGGGGCGGCGTAGGCAATACCCTTGAACACGGCTACGCCATCGCCGAGCCGCCCACGCAGCTTGCCACGACGGGTTTCGACAACCGTGTCCATGCGCGCGCCCTACGTAGAGATCAGAGGTTGGGATTGTTCGTATGGGCGGGTCGGGCGCGCTTTGCGCTCGGTCAATCGCTGGCCGCAGGCAATCCGGTGCGCGCAAGCGAGGGTCGCCTTCGCAAGGCTCTGCTGAGCCGGACATTTCTTGCGTTGAAGCGCACCGCCTGACGCGGGCACCCGCTCTTCAAGCGGCTTGCAACGTCAGGCTCAGCGCGGCTTGTCGCCGGCCAGCGTGATGCGGTGCATCACGCGGCGGTAGCCATGGTAGTCGTTGACCGGGTTGTGCAGTGCGCAGCGATTGTCCCAGAACGCGAGCGAGCCCGGGCGCCAGGTAAAGCGGCAGGTGAACTCGGGCCGCACCTGATGCTGGAAGAGATAGTCCAGGATGGGTTGGCTCTCCTGGACGCTCATGTCCTTGAAGCGCAGGGTGTGGCCCACGTTGATGTAGAGTGCCTTGCGCCCGGTCTCGGGGTGTGTGCGCACCACCGGGTGCTCGCCGACGTACTCCTTCTTGGCGTCCTCGCGCATGCTCTGGCGCACGCGGTCCTCGCGCGTGCGGCTCACGTCTGCCTTGGCCGAGGTGTTGATGGCGACGAGCCCGTCGAGCAGGCGCTTCATGCCGTCCGACAGCATCTCGTAGGCGAGATAGGTGCTGGCGAACATGGTGTCGCCGCCATAGGGCGGCACCTCGCGCGCCACCAGCATGGTGCCCATGGGCGGTGCCTCGAGGTAGGAGGTGTCGGAGTGCCAGATGCCGCCGAAGTTGGTCTTCTCATGCTCCAGCTTGATGACGGGAATGATCTCGGGAAACTCCTCGAGCCCCTTGATGAACGGATACTCGATGACGGTGCCGAAACGTCTGGCGAAGGCGAGGAAGCACGCCGGCGGCAGGTCCTGGTCGCGGAAGAAGATGACGCAATGCTCGAGCCAGGCGTTGCGGATCTGGGCGATGGTATCGTCATCGACCTCGCCCGCGAGGTCCACGCCCGAGATCTCGGCGCCGATCGCACCGGCGATGGGGCGCACCTCGATTGCGGTTCTGGCCATGCCGCCCTCCCACCCTGGAGGCCGGGCGCGCAAGCCTATACGCGCGTCCAGCCGTTGCCGGTCAGTTGCTCCTGCGGCTGGAAGCGCCGCTTGTAGCTCATCTTCGGCGAGCCGTTGATCCAATAGCCGAGATAGACGTAGGGCAGCCCGAGCCGCTGCGCGTAGGCGATGTGCTCCAGGATCATGTAGGTGCCGAGCCCGCGCTTGGCCGCCTCCGGCTCGTAGAAGCTGTAGACCATGGAGATGCCGTCCGAGAGCCGGTCGCACAGGGACACTGCCGTCAGTGGCCGCCTCTCAGCCGGTGTCTTGGCGCCGGGGTCGGGCGCCAATCGGTACTCGGTCATGAAGGTGTCGATGATGCTGTCCTCGACCATCATGGCGTAGTCGAGCACGGTCATGTCGGCCATGCCGCCGTCGGCATGGCGGGCGTCGATGTAGGCGCGGAACAGCGAATACTGCTCCGAGGTGGGCGTCGCCTGCAGGCGCCGCGCAACGATGTCGGAGTTGGCGTCGAGCACGCGGCGCATCGAGCGCGTCGGCTCGAACTCGCTCACCAGCACGCGCACGGACACGCACGCCTGGCAGCCCTCGCAGTAGGGCATGTAGGCGATGTTCTGGCTGCGGCGGAAGCCGCCTTTGAGCAGGTTGTCGACGAGCGCCGGCGCCTTGTCGTGCGTGAGATGGGTGAAGAGCTTGCGCTCGAGGCGGCCGGACAGATAGGGGCAGGGCTGCGGAGCAGTGACGTAGAACTCGGGGAAGTGCTTACGCTGCTCTGTCATCACTAACTCTTGACGCCACGCGACTGCGCATCTTGCGGGCGATGATAAGTGAGGGGGAAGCGCACAATCAAGTGCGGCGAGCGGACCCGCATCATATCGTCTATGCAACCTGGCTGGGGTGGCCGAAGGTTGTCATCCCGGGCCACGTGCCCGGGATCGATCCCGCAGCATGCTCCGGCGCTTGTGGATCGATGGATCCCGGTGACAAGCACCGGGATGACAGCGGGTCACCCCCTGAGCAGCCGGGCGGCGCGGGGGGCAAAATACGTGAGGATGCCGTCGGCGCCGGCGCGTTTGAAGGCGATCAGGCTCTCCAGCATCACCTTGTCGCCCTCGAGCCAGCCCCGCTCGGCCGCCGCCATCAGCATCGAGTACTCGCCCGACACCTGATAGGCGAAGGTCGGCATGCCGAAGGCGTCCTTCACGCGGGCCACGATGTCGAGGTAGGGCATGCCGGGCTTCACCATCACCATGTCGGCGCCTTCGGCGATGTCGAGCGCCACCTCGCGCAGCGCCTCGTCGGAGTTGGCGGCGTCCATCTGATAGGTGCGCTTGTCGCCGACGAGCGTGGCGGATGAGCCGACTGCGTCGCGGAAGGGGCCATAGAACGCCGAGGCGTACTTGGCCGCATAGGCCATGATCTGCGTGTCGCTGTAGCCTGCGGCCTCCAGCGCCTTGCGGATGGCACCGACCCGGCCGTCCATCATGTCGGAGGGAGCGATGATGTCGCAGCCGGCTTCCGCCTGCACCAGCGCCTGGCGCACCAGGGCCTCCAGCGTCTCGTCGTTGAGGATCACCCCGTCGCGCATCAGCCCGTCGTGGCCATGGCTGGTGTAGGGGTCGAGCGCCACGTCGAGCAGCACGCCCACGTCGAGCTTGCGGTCGCGGATGGCGCGGGTGGCGCGGGACACGAGATTTTCGGGGTTGAGCGCCTCGCGCCCGTCGTCGGTGCGCAGCTTGGGGTCGGTATAGGGAAAGAGGGCGATGACGGGGATGCCGAGTTTGACGGCCTGCTCGGCCGCCTCGACGATGAGATCGACGCTAAGGCGATCGATGCCGGGCATGGAGTCGACCGCTTGCTTCACCCCGCGCCCCTCGACCACGAACATGGGCCAGATCAGGTCGTCGGCAGTGAGCACGGTCTCGGCGACCAGGCGGCGGGACCAGCCGGTGCGCCGGTTGCGGCGCATGCGCACGTGAGGGTATTGGCCGGTTGCGGCACTCTCCGGTGCGGGGGCAGCAGCATTCTTGGCCGGCATCGGCCGGCGCCGGGCGGCTATGTTCATGGGTCGAGCCTAGCGAAGGGGCCGGTCGACGTCAGGCCCCGCCGGGCAGCTTGTCCGGAGCGCGCCCGCAACGCAAGGGGCTGGTCACTATTCGCAGATCACGCCGTGCTTGCGCTCGGCCATGTCGACGTGGAAGTGGTTCTTGTGCCAGCTATTGGCTTCCGGCCCCAGCACGGTGCCGAAGATGCGGCACGCGGCCCGGTGCGTGGCCCGCAGGAACGCGGCCTTTCCCGTCAGCGGGGCGGGTGGCGCCGCGGGCGCGGCGTCAGGTGGCTTGGGCCCGCCGAGCCGGTGCGGGGCTATGCCGAGGCCCAGCGACTGGTCGGCCCGGGGTATCTGCACGGTGATGCCGGGCACCTCGATGGCAATGCTCGGGCGCAGCGACGGACCAGTAGCGGGCGGCGGCGCGGTCGCAGATGCTGCGGGCGGGGAGGGGTCTTTGGCCTCGCTGGCGGCGACCCCTTCGACTTTGCCTTCGTTGTTCTTCTGGGCGGCGATCTCGCGGGCGGTGGGGCCCCAGTCAGCAACTACCATCGCAGTCTGGCCCTTGGCCGTCACGAATGCGCCGATGTCGAGCGCATTGACCCGGCCGTGCTCGCTCAAACGGCTTTTCGCGCGGCCGTAGGCGTTGCGGCAGGAATAGGAGCTCATGGTCGCAACGTTGATAACGGGAGCCCCCAGGTGCTTGCGGGCCAGCGGCTGCACCTCCTTCTGCAGCCATTTGTGCAGGGCGGCGATCATGTCGCAGGTGAGGACCGGCGGGGGAGAGAAGGCGATCTGCGGGCTAGTGCCGATGCTGACGAGCTTCATGGGGGCCGGCGTGCCGCATTCCCTGCCCTCGCGGATCGCCGCCTCGGGTACCGCAACCAGGTCGAGGTCCTTGAGCAGCGCCGTACAGCGGGCGTTGGCGAGTTCGATATCCTGTTTGGACCATTCGGTGGGTGGAGGAGCCGTATCGGCAGGCTTGGCGTGCGGCGACAGCTTCGGCCACACGCCCTTGTAGGGTGCGGCGTAGGGTGCGGCGGAGGCCGGCAGCTTGCCGGCATCGGGCGTCTGTGCAGTCTGCTGCGCAGAACCACTAGGCACGACGACAACCGCGCACAAGGCGGCTGCCGCCCAGCGAGTCACATGCATGTTGGAAACACCCCTACAGTCAGTCAGGGATCCCGGCGCGACGCCCCACACGAATCAGGATCTGGTACTGACTGAATTGACTGTCATATATAGCGCAAAAAAATGGCGACCGCGAGAGCGCAGCGTCAGAGGGACCAGGTGCAGGAACAACCTGTGGACGGCGGCGTGGTGGGCTCAAGACGGATCCGATCAGCATGAGTGACCGCGAGATCACCGCCCAAGTGGTGGGATCGGCCGGCGTCGTCACCCTCAACCGGCCGCGCGCCCTCAATGCGCTGACGACGGCGATGCGGGCCGAGATCGCAACCGCCTTCGCCGAGTGGGCGCGCAATTCTCAAGTGTATGCCGCCGCCATCCTCTCCGGCACAGACCGGGCGTTTTGCGCCGGCGGCGACGTGCGCGAGATGGTGGCTTGGGGCAGGGAGCGGCCGGACGATGCGCGCCGCTCTCTTGCTGCGGAGTACTCGCTCAACTGGCAGCTCGACTGCTTTGCCAAGCCCACCGTGTCGCTGATCGACGGCATGGTCGTGGGCTCGGGCGTCGGCATCACGCTCTACGGCACGCACCGGGTCGCCGGCGAGCGCTATCGCTTCGCCATGCCGGAGACGCGGATCGGCCTCTTCCCGGACGACGGGGTGAGCTGGGCCTTCGCGCGCATGCCCAACAACATCGGCATGTACCTGGCGCTCACGGGGCGGGAGATCGGTCGCGCGGACGCCTTTCGCTTGGGCTTTGTCACGCATTGTGTGCCGGCGGAGAGCTTCAAGGGCATTGTCGCGGCCCTCAGCGATGCCGATCCGGTCGATCCGCTGCTCGATGGGTGGCATGAGCATCCTGGCCCAGGCGAGATCGAAAAGGTGGAGTCCGCCATTGCCCGGTGCTTCGGCAAGAACAGTGTCGAAGCCATCGTCGCGGCACTGGAGGCGGAGCGGGGAGCGGCCGAGGCGTGGGCCCAAGGCGCCCTCGCCGATCTCAACCGGGCCTCGCCAACCTCGCTCAAGGTCACGCACCGGCACGTACGGTCCGCGCGTGCACTGGATCTCGGCTGCGACCTTGCAGGAGAACTTCCGCCTCGCCTGCATTTTCATGCAGGGCCACGACTTCTACGAGGGCGTGCGGGCGAGCCTCATCGACCGCGACCAGGCTCCACGCTGGCGCCCTGGCCGTCTCGAGGACGTGAGCGAGGCGGTTGTCGATGCCCACTTCGCTTCGCTTGGCCCGGATGAGCTGCAACTGGCCAGCCGCACCGAGATGCAGGCGGTCCGAAGCTGAAACGTGTCATCGTGGGATGCCGCGATTTGCTGCGTTAACCGATTAACTTAAGCGACATTTAGAAGGTTTCGATTAGCTTCTCGCTCAACCCGGAACACCGGGAAGCGTCAAACAGATCGAGGCCGTGTTATGAGTTTTGCGTTGGACCTTGCGCGCTCGCGCGCGCCCGCAAGCGAGGACTTGCTCAAGAGCGAATACTTGCGTGCGCTGCGGCTGGTGGAGCGCCTGCACCGCCTGCTGCTCGATGTCATCAAGGACGAGTTCGACCGCCTCGGCGGGGCCGAGCTCAACAGCGTTCAGGCGCTGCTCCTCTACAACATCGGCGAAAGCGAACTGACGGCCGGGGAGTTGAAGACGCGCGGCTATTATCTGGGCTCGAACGTCTCCTACAACCTCAAGAAGCTCGTCGACATGGGCTACATCCACTACAAGCGGTCGGACAAGGACCGCCGGTCGGTGCGGGTGAGCCTGACGGACAAGGGCTTGGAGGCGCGCAACGTCATCCAGAAGCTCTATCAGCGCCAGCTTGGATCGGTGGAGCAGGTGGGCCAGATCGGCGTCGAGGAGTTCAAGAGCCTGAACAAGGCGCTCGTGCGCCTCGAGCGCTTCTGGTCCGACCAGATCCGCTACCGCCTGTAGGCTTGCAACGAGCTTCCACGCCGACCAAAGCGTGCGCCCCGAGCGTATCGGCCGTCGTTGGCCCGCCAGCAGCGGCGCGCCAACGACGGAAGCCGATCGCGGCGGCCGTTTCCCCTGGTCACGGGGTTCTCGCGAACGCACTATTTCACTCTTGCCCTCTCGCCCCCGGCGCTAGCAGGCCCTAGACTGGCTGCTGCTGGCGTTGCCGAGAGACCGGTCCAAAAGGCATGCGGATTGGGCGACTATTGGCGTATGTGACGTGCGCGGCCATTGTTGGCGGCGCGGGATATTTTTTTTGGCTTCAGTCGGGCGGTAACTCTGCATTTCAGGGCGAGGGGCGTGGCAAGGGCCAGGCCGCCAGCAAGGGCCGGCCTCAATCGGCGCCGGTAACCGCCGCAAGCGTCGTGGTGGCGGACATGCCTGTCATCATCTCCGCACCGGGAACCGTCGAGCCGCTCGCCAATGTCGCGGTCAAGACCCGCACCGACGGGCAGATCGTCGAGGTGCTCTTCAAGGAAGGCGATGCCGTCTCTGAAGGCGATGTGCTGTTCCGCCTCGATGACAGGTTGGTGAAGGCGCAGATCGCGCAAGCGCAGGCGAGCATCGCCAAGGACCAGGCAGGCCTGCGGGACGCTGAGGCCACGCTGGCGCGTCGAGAGGCATTGATCGGCAAGCAGGTCGTCAGCGAGGCCGCGCGCGACCAAGCACAGTTTGCGGTCGAAGGGCTCAAGGCCAGCATCGCCGCGGGTCAGGCGCTGCTCGAGTTCGCAGAAAACGCAGCTCGACTATCTGACCATCCGCGCGCCCATAACCGGCCGTACCGGCAGCCTCAACGCCAAGGTCGGCGCCACCGTGCGCGGCAGCGACACGCTGCCTCTCGTAACGATCAACCAGACTAAACCGATCCTGGTGGGCTTCTCCGTGCCGCAGGTCGAGCTGCCGGCGCTGCGACGGGCTCTGCAATCCAAGGCTGTGGCCGAGGTCTTCATGCCCGGCAGCGGCCCGCGCAAAGGCGTGCGCGGCACCATCAGCTTCATCGACAACCAGGTCGACAAGCAGACCGGCAACATCATGGTGAAGGTGATGGCCGAAAACGCTGACGAGGCGCTCTGGCCGGGTCTCTCGGTGGAGGTCGCGCTGACCGTGGAGGTCAAACCGAATACGCTGTCGGTGCCGGCGAGCGCGGTGCTGCCTGCCCAGCAGGGCATGATCGTCTGGGTGATCGGGCCGGACAGCAAGGTGGCCCCGCGCGTCGTCACGGTCGAGCGCATCGTCGGCCAGACGGTATATCTTTCCGGCGGTGTGGCCCCGGGCGACCGTGTGGTGACCGATGGCCAGCTGCGGCTGGCACCCGGCACGGGCGTAACGGTGGAAGAGCCTCGCCGTCCGCGGCCGCCCGCGCCTCTAGGCGAGGAGCGCCGCTCCAGCGGCGGCCCGGGGTAGGGGCCATGCGGCTGTCCGAGGTTTGCATTCGCCGCCCCGTGATGACGACGCTGGTGATGGCGTCGCTGCTGCTTGCCGGCTTCTTCGGTTACCGCCAGCTGCCGATTGCCGCCATTCCGCGCATCGAAGTGCCGACCATCACCGTCACCGTGCAGTATCCGGGCGCCAGCGCGGACACCATGGCAGTGTCGGTGGCCGCTCCGCTCGAGCGGCAGTTCGCGACCATCGCCGGCATCACCTCGATCACCTCGCTCAACACCGAGGGCAACTCCCAGGTCACGCTGGAGTTCGACCTCAATCGCAATATCGATGCGGCCTCCCTCGACGTGCAGTCGGCGATCTCGGTGGCGGCGGCGCGGCTGCCCGAGGACTTGCCCACTCCACCCGCCTATCGCCGGGTCAATCCCGCCGATGCACCCATAATCTTCCTGGCGCTGACCTCCGACACGACGCCGTCGCAGGACATGAACGAGTTCGCCGACAAGGTGATGAGTCCGCGGCTGTCGACCATCACCGGTGTGGCGCAGATCAACATCAACGGGGCGCAGAAACGGGCGGTGCGCATCAAGTACGACCTCGACGCGCTAGCCACGCGCGGCATCTCGGTGGAGGAGATCAGGCAGGCGGTAGCGGCGCAGTCGACCGTGGCGCCGGTCGGCACCATACGCACCCAGCAGCAGCTGTATATCCTCGAGGTCAAGGGGGCGGAGCCGACCGCTGCCTACTTCAAGCCGTTGATCGTCGCCTGGCGCAATGGAACGCCGGTGCGGCTGCAGGACATTGCCAGCGTGGAGGACTTGGTCGAGAACGACCAGGCCCGCGCCGAGTTCAACGGCACCCGCTCGATCATTCTTTCCGTGCAGCGCCAGCCCGACGCCAATACGGTCGCCGTCACCGACGCCATCCACAAGGCGATCCCCGAATTCCAGCGGCTGCTGCCGCCCACGGTGACGCTCAGCGTGTTGAGTGACCGCTCGGAGTCGATCCGGGCCTCGGTGCACGACGTGCAGCTCACCTTGATGCTCACTGCGGTGCTGGTCATTCTTGTCATCCTGGCGTTCCTGCGAACCTGGCGGGCGACCTTCATTCCTGCCCTCGCTCTGCCCCTTTCGATCATCGGCACGTTCGCGGGCATGGCCATGTTCGGCTTCTCGCTCGACAACGTGAGCCTGTTGGCGCTGACGCTGGCTCTCGGCTTCGTCGTCGACGATGCTATCGTCGTGCTCGAGAACATCGTGCGCTATGTCGAGCAGGGGATGCGGCCGTTCGAGGCAGCCATCCGCGGCGCCAACGAGATCGGCTTCACGGTGATCTCCATCACCATCTCGCTGGTGGCGGTGTTCATTCCGATCCTGTTCATGGGCGGTATCGTCGGGCGGTTCTTCTTCGAATTCGCCATGACCATCAGCATCGCCATCCTGCTCTCGGGCTTCATCTCGCTGACGCTGACGCCGATGCTGGCCTCGCGCATGCTCAAGGTGCATCACGCGGGTGAACGCAAGCCGGGACTGCTTTCGCGCGCCTTCGAGGGGGGCTACAATTTGATGGCCACGGCCTATCGCGTCACCCTCGACGCCTCGCTCAAGGTGCCGTGGCTGATGCTAATCGTCACGTTCGGCACCATCGTTGCAACGGTGTGGGCCTTCAGCGTGGTCAAGAAGGGTTTTCTGCCTACCGAGGACACCAGCATCATCATCGTGCGCACGGAGGCCGCGCCCGATATCTCGTTCGAGGCCATGCTGGAGCGCCAACGCATCGTCTCCGAGCGCATCCGCACCGATCCCGACGTGCTCTACGTCAACTCCAACGTGCAGCAGACATTCTTCAATCCCACCCTCAACCGCGGCTCGGTCTTCGTGCAGCTCAAACCGCGCGGTGAGCGCGTGAACAGCGGCACCATCAGCGACGTGCAGAACCGGCTGCGCCGCAGCCTCGCCGGCATCCCGGGCATCCGCGCATTCCCGGTGCCACTGCAGAACCTGCGCATCGGCAGCCGCGGCGGTGCTGCGCTTTATCAATACACGCTGACGAGCGTCGACCAGGCGGAGCTTTACGACAACGCCCAGCGTCTGATCGAGCGGGTGAAGGCGGCGCCAGGCTTCACCGATGTCACCAGCGACCTCACGCTGGGTGCGCGCCAGTTGCGGCTCAATGTCGACAGGGATGCCTTGGCGCGCTTTGGGCTCACGATGGATGTGGTGCGCTCCACGCTTTATTCCGCATTCGGCACGCGCAAGATTGCGACCGTCTATACGCCCTCCAACGACTACGCCGTGATCCTGGAGACCGACAAGCTGCGCACGCTCGACCCGAGCGTGCTCTCCAAGATCAATATCCGCAGCAACACCGGGCAGCAGGTGCGCCTCGACTCGGTGGCGACCGTCACCTTGCAGCCCGGCCCCGTATCGGTGGCGCGGCAGAGCCAGCTGCCGGCCGTTACCATCACCTTCAACCTCGCCCCCGGGTATACGCTGGGTGAAGCCGTCGTCGCCATGCGCGAGCTGGAGCGCGACGTGAAGATGCCGCCGACCATTACCGGGCAGTTTGCCGGCACCGCGCAGGTGTTCGAGACCTCGTTCCGCGACCAGCCACTGCTGATCCTCGCCGCCATCCTCACGATCTACATCGTGCTCGGCATCCTCTACGAAAGCTTCATCCACCCGATCACAATTCTGTCGGGCCTGCCGTCGGCAAGCCTCGGCGCGCTGCTGATCCTGCACCTGTTCGACGTGGAGCTGACCATCATCGCCGTCATCGGCATCATCCTGCTGGTCGGCATCGTCAAGAAGAATGCCATCATGATGGTGGACTTCGCCATCGAGGCGCGGTCGCGCGGGGCAAGCGCAAAGGATGCCATCCGCGAAGCCTGCCTGCTGCGCTTCCGCCCGATCATGATGACGACCATGGCGGCGCTGTTCGGCACGATGCCCATTGCCGTCGGCTGGGGCTCGGGCGCGGAGCTGCGCCAGCCGCTTGGCCTTGCGGTGGTCGGCGGGCTCGCCGTATCGCAGCTGCTGACGCTCTACATCACGCCGTCGGTCTATCTGTTCATGGAGAGGCTCGGCGAGAAGCTGGGTGCGGGCCGCCGCGAGCACATCCCAGAAGCCGCCGAGCCGGTGGCCGAGCGGCCGCGCGCGGCTGCCGAGTGAAGGGCCTGCCTCGTTGCTAGCGGAAGAGACGCCGGCGGCGGGTGGCAAGGGCGGGCCACAGCTGCAGCAATAGCGTCGCCGAAAGGATGATCGCAGCACCTGCCCAGGCGATCGGGGGCAGCCGTTCGCTCAATAGCAGGTAGCCCGCAAGCGCGGCGAACACCGTTTCCATGCTCACGATCACGGCCGCTTCCGACGGTGGCGTGTGCTGCAGGGCAATCGTCAGGATCGTGAAGGTGAGGGCGCTGGAGAGCAGGCCGACGTAGGCGATGTCGATAGCGGCACCCTGCAGCCCCTCGAGCGTCGTCGTCTCCATCAGGGCCGAGCAGACCGCCGCTAGCGCCGCCACTACGGCGAACTGGACGGCCGTGAAGGCGATGGGGCGGCGGTATATCGAGGCGCGTCCCGTCACAACCACGTGCGTCGCCCAGAAGAATGCCGACAAGGCGACCAGCCCGTCGCCGTGGGAGAAGGCGCTGAGCGTGCCGCCCCCGAGCAGCCAGGTGCCGACCGCCGACAAGACCACCGCCGGCCACACGACTAGGTTCGGCACTTTGCCGCTCCACCCCCAGGCGATGAACGGCGTGATGACGACGTAGAGCGCGGTGAGGAACCCCGTGTTGGTGACGGTGGCAGTCACGATGCCTGCCTGCTGCAGCCAGGCGGCGATGAAGAATGCCACCCCGCCGGCGATCGCGATCCTCCAGAAGCCGTCGTTGCCGCTTCTCGGCACCCGCCGGGCTTCCTCGAGCGCCAGCGGCGCCAGGGCCAGCGCGGCAACCGCGCCACGGGCGGCGACGAAGGCCAGCGGCCCGATGTGGTCCATGGCCGACTTCTGGAACAGGAACGCCACGCCCCACACGGCGGCGGCAAACAGCAGGGCGATGTCGGCGTGCAGGCGGGACATGGACCTTGCGTGATCAGGGGGAGAGGACTGTGTCGCACTCCAGCGACAACCATACCTGCTCGTTTGAAAGGCAATGAGAAGATCTGCTTTTTCCGTATGCAGGCTGATGCCCATAGCTTAGGCTGGTTGGGCCCGGCGCGGCGAAGGGGGATGCATCCATCGGCAGGTTTCCTAGTTTGCGGCCCACCCTTTCGCCCCGCTGGCACGCGGTTTGCGGTTAAGCAAGGCTGGGCCGACGCGGCCGTGCAGGGGAGTGCTTGTCATGAATCGTCGCAAGTTCATCAAGACCGGTCTGGTTGCCGGAACCGCAGCTACCGCCGCCGTGACGGCCCCCAATGTCGTCACCGCGCAGGCGCGAAGTTTCAACTGGAAGATGACGAATGCCTATGGCCCGGGGGCACCTTTCTACGTGCAAGGGCCCGGCAGTCCGACCGACTTCATTCGGATGGTCGACGCTATGTCGCAGGGCCGGTTGAAGATCCAGCACTACGCAGCCGGCGAGCTCATCCCCGCCCTGGAGGGCTTCGACGCGGTCTCGAAGGGCACGGTGGAGATGAACTGCGCCAACGCGTACTTCTGGGCCGGCAAGACCTTCGCCGCGCAGTACTTCACGGCCGTGCCCTTCGGTTTCAACTTCCAGGGCATGAACGCCTGGCTCTATCACGGCGGCGGCATGCAGTTGTGGGAAGAGGTCTACGCGCCGTTCAATCTGGTGCCCCTGCCGATGGGCAACACGGGCGTGCAGATGACGGGCTGGTTCAAGAAGCCGATCGAGAAGGTGGATGACTTCAAGGGCTTGAAGATGCGTATTCCGGGTCTGGCCGGACGGGTCTACGCGCAGCTCGGCGTAGACGTGAAGCTGTTGCCGGCCGGCGAAATCTTCCCTGCGCTCGAGCGCGGCGTCATCGACGCGGCCGAGTTCGTTGGGCCCTATCAGGACCGCCGCCTCGGCCTGCACAAGGCCGCCAAATTCTATCACACCACGGGTTGGCACGAGTCCTCGACGGTGACAGAACTGATCGTCAACAAGGCTGCCTGGGAGTCGCTGCCGGCAGACCTCAAGGAAATCGTCAAGGCTGCAGCTGGCGCCTGCCAGGCGATCAGCCAGTCTTGGTGCGACGCCACCAACACCGAGGCACTCGAGGATCTCGTCAACAATCAGGGCGTCAAGGCATCGCCCCTGCCAACCGAGGTGCTCGCCAAGACTCAAGGAGGTGACGGTGCAGACCCTCAACGACAACGCCTCCAAAGACGCGCTCGTCAAGAAAGTGCACGACAGCTACATGGGCTTCAAGAAGGGTTGGGATAAGTGGGCCGCCATTTCGGAGGGCGTCTATCACTCCCAGATCCGCGGGCAGATCTAGTTGGATGCTGCTAGTCTGATCGCTGGACCTAGGCCGTCGCCGGCCCGTGCACCGGCGACGGATTGCTGAGAGCAGCCGGCAACGGGGCGAACGGTGACAAAGGCACTTGCCGCCATCGCCGACGCGCTCGATGTGGTCATCGACCGCATCGGGCGCATCACCGGCTGGTGCTCCTTCGCCATCGTGCTGGTGATGGCCTTCAACGTGCTGCTGCGCTATTTCTTCCGCACCGGCTCGGTCGCAGCGCAGGAGCTCGAGTGGCACCTGATGGCGCCCATCTGCATGCTGGGCCTGTCGTACGCGATCCTCAAGGACGGCCACGTTCAGGTCGATATCCTTTATGGGCGCTTCCCCGAGCGGGTGCAGCGGCTCATCCAATTCATCTCGACCGTGCTGGTCGTGATCGTCATCGCCATCCTGCTCAAGCTTTCCATTCCCTATGTCCTGCAGTCCTACAACATCGGCGAGAAGTCGCCCGACCCCGGCGGTCTGACGCATCGTTGGATCGTTGAAGGCGATGCTGCCGCATCGGCTTCGCCCTACTGCTCGTACAGAGCGTTGCAGCGATGCTGCGTGCGCTCATCCCCATTCTTGATCCCAGCGCGCACGTCAAGAGCGCCACGCACACGGTGTGACATGCCCTACACCGAGCTGCTGGCGATCCTGTGCATCGTCTCGTTCTTCGTGCTGCTGGCGATCGGCCTGCCGGTGGCCCTGACGCTGGCCGTGAGCGGGCTCGTGTTCGGCTATCTGGGTTTCGGCGCCGGCCTGTTCGACCTACTGCCGGCGCGCATCTACGGCGTGACCGCCAACTACACGCTGATCGCCATTCCCGCTGTTCGTCTTCATGGGCGTGATGCTGGAGAAATCCAAGATCGCCGACGACCTGATGGACGTGATCGGCCATCTCGCCGGCGGCCTGCGCGGCGGCATGGGGATCGGCATCATCATCGTCGGCGTGCTGATGGGCGCCACCACCGGCATCGTCGGCGCCACCATCGTCACGCTTGGGCTCATCACGCTGCCAGCTCTGATCCGGCGCGGCTATCACCTGCCGACCGCGTGCGGCACCATCTGCGCCTCGGGTACGCTCGGCCAGATCATCCCGCCCAGCACCATCCTGATCCTCCTCGCCGACATCCTGGGCCAGTCGGTCGGCACGCTGTTTGCTGCGGCGCTGTTCCCCGGTCTGGTGCTCTCCGGCATCTTCTGCATCTACCTGTTCCTGCTCGGCATCGTTCGGCCCAACATGGTGCCGCCGGTGGCCTTGGAGGAACGGCAGGCGATGTCGGGCGGCCAGCTCTTCGCGTGCCGCGCTGCGCATCGGGCTGCCGCCGATCAGCCTCGTGCTGGCGGTGCTGGGCTCGATCATCGGCGGGGTGGCAGCGCCGACCGAAGCGGCCTCCATGGGTGCGCTCGGCTCGATCGTGGTGGTGGTACTGGCGGGGCGGTTCAGTTTCTCGGTGCTGCGGGAGACGGCGCTGGCAACGACCCGCATCACCGCCGGCATGATGTTCATCCTGATCTGCGCGCAGGTGTTCGCCCTCGCCTTCCGCGGACTGCACGGCGAGAAACTGGTCGAAGACCTCTTCAATGTCGTGCCGGGTGGCGTCAACGGCGTGCTGATCTTCATGATGCTGCTGATCTTCGTGCTCGGCTTCTTCATCGAGTGGATCGAGATCAGCTACATCGTCGTGCCGTTGTTCCTGCCGCTGCTGCTCAAGCTGAACGTCGATCTCGTGTGGGTGGCGTCGCTGATCGCGGTCAACCTGCAGACCTCGTTCCTGACGCCGCCGTTCGGGTGGGCGCTGTTCTATCTGCGCAGCGTGGCGCCGCCGGAGGTGCCGACGCTCGCCATCTACAAGGGCGTGGTGCCCTTCATACTGCTGCAGATTATTGCGCTGGTGTTGGTCTACACCTATCCCGGTCTCGCCACCTGGCTGCCGCGCGCGATCGGTTGGTGAGGCGCTATCGGCTACGCCTTGATGATCTCCGGCTCGCAGGCGATCGGGAAGTTGACCGAGTTGGCGACGTAGCACTTCTCGTGCGCGGCGTGATGCAACTCCCGCGCCTTGGCGGCGTCGCTGTCCTTGCTGACCGTCACCCGCGGGCGCAGCGTCGCGCCGGTGAACCAGCCGCCCTTCTTGGCATCCTCCACCATCGTGGCGACCGGTGTGTCGCTGTAGGCGATCACAGTCACCTTGGTGTCGGCGGCAAGGTGTAGGTACCAGAGCATGTGGCAGGTGGAGATGGCCGCCAGCAGCATCTCTTCGGGATTGTAGCGCTTGGCATCGCCGCGGAAGGCGGGATCGGCGGAACCCGGCAGATCGGGCTTACCCGGACCGGCGATCACGTGATCGCGCGAATAGGCCTTGTAGCTCGAGGTGCCCGTGCCGGTGTTGCCGGTCCAGGTGACGTTGCAGGTGTAGGTATGGGTCTTACCGCTCATGACGCGACGCCAGCTCGGGAGTGCAACGGCCGGTGAGCGCCGTCACGGGCTCTACAATGCCTTGGGTGCCGAAGCCGACACCGTCGGCGGCTCGGCCATATGGCCCTGGATGACGAACTCTATCCGCGCCTGCTGCTCAGCGTCATTGCCCCCGACGAGGCGGCAAACGACGAGCAGGCGCTGCGAGGCCGTATCGGAGGCGATGCGCGTGATCGGGCTGCTCAGCGGCTTGATATCGACCACTACCAGCACGCGCTCGCGGCCGTCGCGACCGGAAATGGTGATGCGGTCTCCGACGGCTATGCGCTTGGCAAAGTGCGGCAGCGCCCCATCCTCGGAGCGGGTCAAGGAATAAAGGTCACCGGCGTGCTCGAGCGTGCCGCTGAGCGCGGTGACGTCAAAGGATTGGGGGGCTCCCTGCGTGCCGAACGCCTTGTTGAAGCCATGGCTCACCATCAGATCGGCGCGGAGCGCGCAGAGAGTAACCACAAGCGCTGCAGTACAGCCGGCCAGTATCGTCAGTCGGCCTTTCTGCATGGCGCTCTGCGGCATGGGTCGCTCCAATCGGATTCTCACGTCCCGTATATAGGAGAAATGGGTCAAAGTGTGGAGGAGGGAAGGGGGAGAAATCCACCCAGTATCGTCATACCCTCCTCCACACACCACGCCGCGGGGAGGCGTAGGCGCGGCGCAGATGGCGCAAAATCGCAAGATTGCAGGCGGTTATGCCGGCAACGGTTAGACTTAGGAGAAAAAACACCTTGCCGTGATGTGCCGAAGAGGCGAGCGAAACGACCCAGATCAGGATCAGGCATACCAGCAGGTCGAGAGCGCCCCGCACCAGCCGTCGCCGCTTTGCTACCCGCAGCCTAAGTCTCATCCCACACACCGTTTCTGTCGCTGCACAGCCCCCGTGTCCATGCGCTTGAGAGAAGCGAAGCAGGGCACTTGGGCGCGCGTTGGTCGCCAATGTGGCCGCTTCAGCCGATTCCTGTGGCCAAATGAGGCAACACGGGCGGTGTTCGTAGGGACAACGCCGGGGCGCCGGCAAATCCGTCGAGCCTATTGTGAGAGCGCGGGAGGTGCCGACAGTGCGGGCCGCAGACATCGTCACGCCCGAAATCATCAGCACCCGTTCCCGTTGTTCGCACGCCGGGTATGGCCTACAACTTTGGTCAAGCAATCAAGAACAAGGAAGGGTGGAGGCAACGATGAAACTGACTGCCAAGCAGCTCAAGGAGTTCGACGACCTGGGCTATCTCGTGATGCCCAACTGCTTCAGCGAGGAGGAGGTGGCCGCCCTGCGCACCGAGGCCGAGGGCATCTTCGACACCGAGCGTGAGGAGGTGTGGCGCGAGAAATCCGGCGCGCCGCGCACGGCGTTCGCCGCTCACACCTACAACAAGGCGTTCGCGATTCTCGGCCGCCACCCGCGCCTGGTGAAGCCGCTCGAGCAGTTCTTCGGCGAGCCGGTCTACATGCATCAGTTCAAGATCAACGCCAAGGCGCCGTTCGATGGCGAGGTGTGGCAGTGGCACCAGGACTACGGCACCTGGAGGCGCGACGACGGCATGCCGGAAGCCCGCGCCATGAACATCGCCGTGTTCCTCGACGAGGTGATGGCGGTGAACGGCCCCTTGATGTTCATCCCCAAGAGCCACAAGCGCGGCACGCTCGAAGCGGGCCACGACAAGGCCACCACCAGCTATCCCTTGTGGACGCTGGACAAGGCGACGGTGACCAGGCTGGTAGAGGAGGGCGGCATCGTGGCGCCGACCGGCAAGCCCGGCACCGTGCTGATGTTCCACGGCAACCTGGCGCATGCCTCTCCGCCCAACATCACGCCCTACCCGCGCAAGATCGTGTATTTGACGCTGTGCGCGGTCTCCAACCACATCACCAAGTTCAACCGGCCGGAGTTCATCGCCCACCGCGACTTCGCGCCGATCGAGGCGTGCGAGGACGATGCGCTGGTGAAGTTCGCACGCAAGTACCGTCAGGCGGCGGAGTAGCAGGCAGCGGAGCAGCCGCGCGCCCCGTGCGCATTTGTCATTCTCGACGGCCTGCATCCAGCGCCTATGTTGGCAAGGCGTGCGGGCGTCGCGGCAGTGGTGGTTCATGGCCCTGGATATGATCGAAAGCTCCGGCAGCAGCGAAGCGCCGCGGCATGTCTGGCAGGCCATGTGGCGCGGGTTTGGCTTGCGCTGTCCCTCGTGCGGCGAGGGGCGGCTGTTCGGCAACTTCCTGAAGGTCAGAGACCGGTGCCCCGCGTGCGGGGAAGCGCTCTACCATCAACGCGCCGACGATGCGCCCGCCTATTTCACCATCGTCGTCGTCGGCCACGTGATCGTCGGCGGCGTGCTGACGGTGGAGCGCGCGTTCCACCCGGCGAGCTGGGTGCACGCCGCAATCTGGCTGCCCATGACGCTCCTGCTGTCGCTCTTGCTACTGCCGCGGGTGAAGGGCGCGCTGGTGGGTCTGCAGTGGGCGCTCAGGATGCACGGCTTCAGCGGGGCAGGCGACAACCTGGACCCGCCGGCGGCGGCCCCAGGCCCGTGACGGGCGGGTTAGCGCGCTAGCTTCGCTGCCAGGCGATGGCGCCCAAGTCCTGGCGAAAAGCGAAGCGCTTCAAGTGGTCCACGACCACGCTCTCCATGCGCTCGAGCGAGGCTTCGTCGGCGGTCTCGATGCGCAGCGCCAGGTGGTCGGACGTGGCCTCCAGCAGGCACCGCCGATCGGCGGCGAACGGGATGGCGCCCTTCTCCGGCGTGAACTCGACCGCGAACTTGTGGCTCCAGTGCTTGCACAGCTGCTGCAGGTAGCGGCTGGCGGCGGCGGTCGGGATACGGGCTTCAGAGACGCGCATGGTGGGCCTCGCAATTGTTTACTACTAGAATATAGTTTAAGAGGCCGACGCGGCAAGCCTGGAAGCAACGACGCTACGCGGCGACGGGCATCGACACGATGTCGTCCAGCCGGCCGTCGCGCAGCATGAACATGCGGTCGAAGCGGTCGAAGATCTTCTCGTCGTGCGTGACCGCGATGACCGCTGCATTCTGATCGACCGCCAGCTTGCGCAGCAGGTCCATGACGATGCCCGCGCGCTTTGAATCGAGCGCGGCGGTCGGCTCGTCGGCCAGGATGATGCGCGGCCGGTTGGCCAGGGCCCGGGCGATAGCCACACGCTGGGCCTCGCCCCCCGACAACTTGGCGGGGAAGGCGTGCTGGCGCTTGCCGACCTCGAGATAGTCCAGCAGTTCACTCGCCCGCTTGCGTGCCTCGGCAGGCTCGTGCCCCGCCAGCTGCAGCACGATCGCCACGTTGTCGGTGGCATTCAGGAAGGGGAGCAGGTTGTGGAACTGGAAGATGAAGCCGATCTTCTCCAGCCGAAGCCGGCGCAGGTCCCGCCGCAGCCACCTGCCGTCGAAGACGACTTCGCCGTCGAGGCTCATGCTGCCGCCCGAAGGATCGAGGATGCAGGCGATGACATTGAGCAGCGTGGTCTTGCCCGAGCCCGACGGCCCGCGCAGGGCTACCACCTCGCCCGGCGCCACCTCGAGCGAGATGTCGCGCAGGGCATCGATGCGGGTCTCCCCTTCGCCGAAATGCTTGGCGATGCCCCTGAGGCTCACGAGCGCGTTGTCGGGCGTGGCGGTGATCATGGGTTTCAGCTTCCAAGCGCGGTAGCTGGGTCGGCCTTGAGTGCGGCCCGCACGCCCAGCGCGCTGGCCAGCAGGCAGACCAGGACCACGACGCCACCGAGTGCCAGCACGTTGTCCGGCTCGAGCACGACGCGGCGCGGGAAATAGTCCTTGATGTTGGCGATCAGCAGGGCACCGAAGGCGAAGCCCGTCAGGCCGAGTGCCAGCGCCTGCTGCACGATCATGCCGACGATGGTGCGATCCGGCGCTCCGATCAGCTTCAGCATGGCGATCTGGCGCAGCTTCTCCATGGTCATGGTGTAGATGATGAGCGCAATGATCACTGCCGACACGAGCAGCAAAATGCTGGTGAACATGCCGATCTGCCGTCGGGCGCGATCGACCAGGGATTCGGCGAGGATGCCCTCCTGTTCTGCCTGCGTGAGCGCGGCAAGATGCTTCCAGCGGCGCGCGGCCTCCGCGACGCTCTCCAGATTGGCCGTGGACGCAACGCGCGCCACCACGGCATTGACGGTGTCCCTGCTCGCTCCTTGGGAGCCCTTGGCCAGCTGAACACGGGCGGCGGCTGGAGCCAGATCGAACTGCAGCTTCTGGGCATCGAGCAGGGTGATGAACGCAACGGGATCACCGCCCGATGCCACTTGGTTCTCGGTCAGGCCCACGACCGAGAACGTGGTGCGCCCCAACCTTATCCGGTCCCCGAGCTCCAGTCCGGCACGCTGGTCGGCGACCATCTCGAAGTGGCTCTGGCCGATCATCCGGCCGGCGGCGACATGCATGGGTCCACCTGGCCGCCCCGGCTCGAAGCCGATCACGTAGAGCCTCACCTTGCGGCCCAGCCGCTCGGCCTCGACGGTCTGATAGGTCACCGACCCCGCCGCCGTCACGCCGGCGAGGCGGGCAATGCCCTCGCGCGCTTCGCCGGGAATGCGCGACGCCTCGGCAAAGGGGCCGCGCGAGCCCGCCTCGACGACCCAAAGATCGACGCCGTGGTTGCGCGCCACCGTCAGTGCGTCGACGACGATGCCGCGATAAATGCCGATCATGGCCATCACCACGCTCAACAGCAGGCTCAAGCCGAAGCAGGTGAGCAGGAAGCGGAACAGGTTGTGGCGGACGTCGCGGTAGGCCAGGTTCACCGTTGCTGCTCCGGTTTCGCCCTGGCGGCGCGGCCCTCCTGCAGCGACGGGGTCACCGCGGTGACGACCTCGGCATCGGAGGGCAACCCGTCCCTGATCTCGAGGCGTGAATCTTCCGTGCGATGCCCGAAGGATACGACGCGGCGTATCAGGCGCCCATCTTCGATGCTCCACACCGTGCCCTTCGACCCGTTGTACCCCGTGACCGCGGCCTCGGGCACAAACCGCGCCTGTGGCAGCATGGCGACCGTGATCAAGACCTCGACCTGCTCGCCCAGATGGAAGCGCACTGGGCATTGCTCGCATTTGACATAGACGCGCCGTTCCTCGGTGATGCGGTCGCTCTCGATGCCGATGCGGACCACGCGACCGGAAAACACCTGGTGGGGGAGAGAGCGCAGGCGCACTTGCGCGGTCTGACCTTCCTTGATCGTTCCGGAGCGCGACTCGTCGATGTAGGCCAGCACCCACACGGAATCGGCGGCGACCAGCGAGAAGATCGTGTCGCCGGCCTTGACGACCGTGCCGAGCTCCTTCTGGCGATCGACGACCAAAGCGTCGAAGGGGGCCAGCAGAGTGTGCTGCTCGAGGATCGCGCTCTCGTAAGCGAGCTGTGCCTTGGCGTCGGCGAGCTGCGCGGTGCCGACCTCGATATCGTTCTCTGCCACCAGGACGTCGGCCTTGGCGACGTCCTCGTCGCGCTGCGCCTCCTCGGCCACCTGGGTAGACGTGACCTGGCGGGTCGCCAGCTGCTGCTTGCGCTTGTTGACCTCCAAGCGCTGCGCGAGGATGGCGCGCGCCTTGGTAACGGTGGCCTCGGCCTTGCGGACGGCGACTTCCGCGCTCAGCACCGCGGCCTTGGCCCGCGCCACCTTGGCCTGCTGCTGCGTGGCATGCAGCTTGGCCAGCACTTGGCCTTGCTTGACGGTGTCGCCATGGTCGGCGTTGAGCTCGGTAATGGCGGCTCCCACCTCAAAACCTATGCGCGAGACGATGCGGGCTTCGACCGTGCCGAGTCCGAACACGCGGATCGGGACGTTTGCTTCCGCGCCGGATACGGGCACTGCGATCGGCTGTCGCGACACATAGGAGAAGGCAGCTGTCGCAAGTGCGACCACCGCCACGAGGGCGGAGACGATGCGCGCACGACCGCCGAGCCAGCTCGCGAGCTTTGGCCCGATGCTGAGCCGTGGCGGCACGGTCGCGCTGCGGTCTGAGGGTGGTGCCAGCACGTTAGCCTTTCGGTCGACCGGGGAACCCAGTGATGGTCGGCCGGAGGGTCTCGAACATTGACGTGGGTCAAGAGTGCGCGGCGTTCCCGGCCGGCGCGGGGCCTACACGAAGAGGCCGGCGATCGCCGAGAACATCGATCCGAGCGTGCGGCCGATCGCGCCCAGGATGCTCTGCAGGTTGTTGTAGAACTGCCAGCCGGCGGTTGCCGCCGGAGCAGCGAGCCGCACCGCCAGCGCCTGCGCCTCCGTGCGCCCGAGATTGGTCTGCAGGCGCTCCAGGTGCCAGGCGCGCATCAGCGCAAGCACCTCGTCGAGCCGCTCGTCCACGCTCCGCGGCCGTCCGTCCGCAGCAGCGGCGGCCGCCCCGCCCGCAAGCACGGTCTCCGCCACCGGCGCGGAGACACCGCGGCGCAGCGCCTCGATCTCCTCTTGCACGGTGCGCTTGACCTTGGCGTTGAGCAGCAGCCAAGAGGGCACGAACCCCACGACCAGCAGCACGCCGGTCACCGCGAGCCCCAGAAAATCGGAGGCCGTGCCGCCGGCATACCAGATGTAGAGGCCGGTGACGCAGGCAAAGCTCAAGACGATGCTGGCGCCCTGCGAGCTCATCTGCAGGAACGGGCGGTAGAGCTTGTCCTGCACCACGGTGGCGATCGGAGCGCGGAAGCGCGAAGTGCTCAGCGCCATGTAGCTCAAGGCCAGGAAGCCGGCCAGCGTCACCCAGATAATGGCGTTAAGCACCCATTCGGTGCACCAGATGCCCCACATCAGATAGTCGATGGCATGAAGTGCCTGATCCTCGCTCAGCTTCTCGTAGCGATCGCTCACGAGATAGCGGAAGTCGAGGACGCAGAAGGGAGCGGCGATCGCCACCGCGAGCAGGACACCGGGCGGGCCGAGGATGCGGCGAATTCCTCGAGCAACGTGCTCGGGGGCAATGTCGAGCTGAGCGGCGCCCGCCACGTACTTGCGCACGAACAGCCTGACGAACAGTCTCAAAGCAATCAGATGCGCAGCCAGATAGAAGGGCTGAATGTGCCATTCCCTCGAGGCCAGGAAGCGCTCCCTGCTCGGCGCGATTGCCCATCCCGCGAGCCAGCACGCAATCGCGACTAGGGCAACCAGCACATAGAAGACGACGGGATTGCGCAGCAGCAGGCGATCGACCGAGGTGCGTATCATCTGAGCCTGCGGCCCGGCCGACAGGGCGGCGGCCGGACCGGCCGCCCGCTCGCGCTCGGCGAGCTCCCGTGCGAGGCGCGTGTAGCGGCCCGCGAGCACGAAAAGAGCAACGAGCAGGATGATGGCGGCCGCCAGCGCGCCGAGCGTGAGCAAAGGCCCGTTCAGGGTGCGCCCGATCTGCTCGAGCACGGTTGCGCCGTCCATCAGGTTCCCCCAGTAGGTCCCCAGTCCCACCCGTCGCAGGAGCCTCCCCCTGCGGCTCAGGCCATCCTAGGATCAAACCGTGTCATCGGCCAAACCTGGTCACCACGCCGCCCGGCACGGCAACACGCCGCCTACCCGAACAACTGCGCAAGGCCGCCGAGCCGTGGCAGCAGCGGTCCCGCATCCTCGCCGAGACTGGCGCGATAGACGTAAAGCGCCATGGCCCCCACCATCAGCGGGATGACGACGACCTGCACCAGTCCGATGGCCTTGCTGAGCCAGCGCACGTGCGCGATGGGCCGCGTGATCCTGAGGATGGACAGGACGATCATGAGGCTCACTGCCGTGTAGATGAACAGGAAGATCCTGTCCGACATGGTGGTGCCGTCACCGGCGTCCACCTTGGGCAGCGCCAGATAGAGGGCGACGGCAGAAAGCAGCGCGGTCACCTGGATCGTCACGATCGCTTCGAAGTGGCTCAATGGAATGAAGATCGACGTGTAGGCGACGGCCAGAATGAACGCGAGCGGCACCACCACGCGCAAATAGTAATCGGTAGTCTGCCGCTGCATCAGCCACACGAAGCTCGCCTTGTAGAAGGGCACGATGCTCTGGCGGAAGGTCCAGGCATCGATGGTCGGCACGAAGTCCTCGTCGTAGGCGACGTACTGGTCGCGCGGCACCCAGCCGTCGGTTTCGACGTTCTTGTCGCGCAGGGAGTGCGGCGGCGGCTGGACGATGAAGGGGTTGTCGCCCGACTTCGGCTGAATGTGGATGGCGAAGCGCTGCGTGTCGAAGGGGTAGGAAGCAAGGCGAGGATCGAACGTGAACTTGCCCGACACCAGGTAGATGTTCATCTCGGGCGGGTAGACTTGGCTCGGCGCCGCCTCGTGCAGAGTGCGCACGGTCATCTGGCGGTCGCTGGTCTTGGGGTCGAGGAAGGCGTTGACGAACTCGACCTGCTTGATCGAGGCATTGTTGCCGCGCATCGACAGGTAGAAGTCGGCAAAGAAGCTCTTGTCGTTGTCGTCGACGCGGTAGGTGCGGATCAGGTCGATGTCGAGATAGAGCGTATCGATCTTGCGCAGCGTGTCGGTGCGCAGGCGCAGGAACTGCAGCGGCGCCAGCTGCGAGGCCCCGAGCCCGTTCGGGCGCATGACGATGAACGGGGTGCGGTCGGCGGCGCGCGAGCCCGGCCGGAACGACCAGTTCTCGAAGCTCCCGCGGAAGGCGCCCCGCCCGGCGGCATAGTTGGTTTGCAGCTGCTTCAGCACATGCGCACGCAGTGCCGCCGTATTGGCTCTGGGATCGGCGGTCTTGAGCGCCTCGGCCACCAGCGCGACCATGTCGGCATACTGGGTGCCGCGGCCAACGGCGATCATGTTGCGCAGGTCGAACACGTCCGGCGTCCCGCCTTCGGGTCGGGCTTTGCATTCACCGCTTTTCCAGCCCGGCGCCTCGGCAACCTTGGTCCCCTCGAAGATCCACTTCTCCAGTCCGTTGCGGGCGATGCGCTCGCGCAGGCGGTCGCTGGAGATGTCGGGCAGGTTGTCCCAGCCGAGCTGGAAGATGTCGCCGGGGTATTCCTGGCCGGCGCGCTCGATGATGCTCTCGATGCGGCCGGTGACGAACAGCGGCGGGCTCAAGCCGGCGGTGGCCAAGGCGGCAAGGATCTCGGGCGTCCGCGCGCCACCGATGGCGAGCACCACCAGGTCGGGGTCCTTCTGCTTGAGGTCGGCGACCACTGCGGCGAGGGCTGAGGGATCGATCTTGTTGTTCTGCAAGGCGAGGCGGTGGTCGGCGACAAGGCTCACCCCGTCGGCATTCTTCAAGCCGTCGGCCAGGCTGGTGCTGAAGAGCTGGTCCTTGAGGCCGACGAAGGCCGGGTGCTGGATGCCGCGGGCCTTGATGAAGGCCGCCATCACCGGCACGCGCTCGTCGTCCTGCGAGGGCCGGATGGTGTACACGTTGGCCTGCTTCCCGAAGATGCTGTTGACCGTGATATCCGACAGGAACGGGATGCCGCTCGCCCCGATCTCGGTGCCGACCGCATTGAACACCGCCTGGGCGCGGTTGGTCTGGGCCAGACCGACCATGGCTACGGTGTTGGGGTTGGCGAGCGCCTGCTTCACGTTGGCTATGGCCCGCGCGTCGTCTTGCTTGTCGTCGAGAAACTGCAGCGCCAGCGTGCGGCGAAGGACGCCGCCCGAGGCGTTGATGCGCTTCTGCTCGGCCTTCATCAGTTGCTGGATGGCGGTGACGATGCCGGAATCGTAGCACTGGTCGTTGCGCGAGCTGACGAAGACCGCGATCGAGAGCGGCGGCTCGGCGGCGGCAGCCGCGTCGGTCTGGGCGAGTGCGGGCTGTGTGCGCCAAAGCAGGGCAGCGCCCGCGCATACAAGAAGCAGGGCCCGGCACGTGATCCCGGCATGAGCAATCCTCACGTCCCACCTCCCTTGTGCCTCACCAGGCCGGCCCGTGCGGGCCCAACCGGCGATGCATTTCTCAACTTGTCGACGACCCGGCGTGAGTGTTTTCCGAGGTGCGTGCGTCAGCACCTGACCCCGGGGCTCCCCTTGAACGATGTGCGAATGAACCTCTATAGCATCGGACTAGCGCTTGGCAGGCAAGTGCAACGGCCACAGCTCATATTGCCGCTCGCTGGTGCAAAAAACGGACAGCAGCATTGGCCGCCATCGTGGCAGGGCGATGACGGAGCGGTGGACCTTACGTGGCACCTGCAGGATGGACGTGGCAGTATCCGTTGCCGCAGGTTGGATCAGGATTGTTGATGCGTGTGTCAGTTGTGCTGCGGCTTGCTACGGCCGTTCTCGTGGCAGCGTTCGCGCTGGCGCAAGCCCGCGCGCAGGCGGACACCGTGACCATCGTCGCGCTCGGCGCAAGCAATACGGCCGGCTGGGGTGTGCCGTTTGACCAGGCCTACCCCGCCCAGTTGCAGGCCCTGCTGCAGGCGAAGGGCATCGATGCCGTGGTGCGCAATCGCGGCATAGCAGGCGACACTACCGGGGGGATGCTGGCGAGGCTGGAAAGTGTCGTGCGGCCTGGAACGAGGCTCGTGATCCTGCAGCCCGGCACCAATGACGAGCGCATGCGCGTTGCCGGCGAGCGGGCGGCCAATATCGAGAAGATGCGTGCACTGTTGGATGCCCGCGGCGTCAAGCTCCTCGTCATGGAGAACAGTGTGCTCGATGCCCTCCCGCGCAGCGAGCTGCGCGAGGACGGTGTGCATTTCACGCCGGCCGGCTACGCCATGCTGGCCGAGCGCATCCTGCCCGAGGTGCTGGCGGCGCTTGGCCGCTAGAGCCTGAGCCCGGGGGTAAGGACCCGGGAACGCAAGTTCCAAACGTCGCCCGCCCGCGCAGAGTTCCGGCGTGTGCCGTAGAGCACAGCCGGTGGGTCGGCGCTGGGGCAAAGCAGAAGACATAAGCGGACCTTTTCACAGAGGAGACTATCGCTGTGTCTCGTTTCCATTCTGCTTACTTGGCTGCAGTTCTCGGAGCCGCTTTGTGCTCTCTGTCCGGCACCCTCTCTTCGGTTGCCGCCCAACCGAACACCGCACTGGCATGCGCCAAGGTCGACCTGGCGCTCATGCACAAGCTCGCAGACGAGCACGGCACGTCGACTGCCCCGGCACGTCGGTTGACCCTCGCCGCCATGAAGGTGATCGAGGCCCGCGCGGCCTGCAGACAGGGTGACTATACGAGGGGCCTGGTCCTCTACTCTGACGCCGAAGCGCTCACCGGCGCAGAATCTTCGCCGGCTGTGCGGTGAGGTGGGGGCAGACTAGCCGCAACCAAATCGAAAGCACAGGCGACGGGGTTGCGGAACTAGTGCTGCGTTTGCGAGGAGCCATTGGCGCCCAGCTGTTGCCGACTGTGCCTGGCGCGGCGGGCGAGCATGTTGAGCACCTCGACTCCCACCGAGAAGGCCATGGCCGCGTAGATGTAGCCCTTGGGCACGTGCGCGCCGAAGCCGTCGGCGATCAGCACCATGCCGATCATCAGCAGGAAGCCGAGCGCCAGCATCACCACGGTCGGGATTGGCGCTGATGAAGTTCGACAGCGGCGTCGCCGCCACCATCATGGCTATCACCGCGACGACGACGGCAATCACCATGATCGGAATATCCCGCGTCATGCCGACGGCGGTGATGATGCTGTCGATCGAGAACACGAGATCGAGCACCACGATCTGGCCGAGCGCCGCGGCCAAGCCGAGGCTTGCGCTTTTCCGGTCGAACAGGTCCGGCGCGGGATCGGGGTCGACGCGGTGATGGATCTCCTTGGTGGCCTTCCACACCAGGAACAGGCCGCCGGCGATCAGGATCAGGTCGCGCCACGAGAAACCATGGCCGAACAGCGTGAACACGGGTTGGGTCAGCTGCACGATGAACGCGACGGTGCCGAGCAGCAGCAGCCGCAACACCAAAGCCAGGCCGATGCCGACCCGCCGCGCGAGCGTGCGCTGGTCCTCGGGCAGCTTGTTGGTGACGATGGCGATGAAGATCAGATTGTCGATGCCGAGCACCACCTCCAGCGCGACCAGTGTCACCAGCGCTGCCCAGGCAGCCGGGTCGGCGGCAAGCATCAACAACTCGTCCATGATGGCGTGCGTCCTCGTGCTGGTCTCGATGAGCCGAATGCGCAGATGTGGAGCAACAATGGCTCAGCGAGGATGATGGCGCCAGCGCCTTTGAAGCCGCGTTCTTCGGTCGCCGCAGGCACAGCGGCGCGCTCGACACCGGCGCGCAGAACCTTCATAGAATGCACGCATACTTTAAAGGCCGGCTGTGATCTCCGGCGACAATGAGGGAGAAGCGCCATGACACCCGAGATGATATTTCTGCTGTGGTCGGCGGCCTTGACTTTGCTGCTGGCCGTCATTGCTGCTTCGGCAGCCACGCTGGAGGTCGGCCTGCCGCGGCTCGCGGGCAACCGGGAAAATATGCCGGAGATGCCCGGCTGGGCAGGCCGCGCCGCCCGCGCTCACCAAAACATGCTGGAAAACCTGGTGCTGTTCGCCATCGTGGTGTTCGCAGCCCGCCTCACCAACGTCGGCAATGCCGTCACCCTGCTCGGCGCCCAGCTGTTCTTCTTCGCCCGCGTGGCGCATGCGATCCTCTATATCATCGGCGTCCCGTGGTTGCGCACGCTGGCGTGGCTGGTCTCGGTAGTCGGCATAGCCATGATCTTCTGGCAGATCATCGCTTGAGACGGCGCAAGCCCCGGCGGAGCGTGCCGGGGCTTGCTGAGTTCGTCACGTCGACCAACGTCACTCGCTGATGACGAGCACGACGCTGTAGTCGGTGGGGTCGACGATGGCGATGTCATCCCCGGAGACGATGTAGCGGTAGCGCTGCACCGACGGAATGCGCTCGACCGCGACGCTCGGGAACGGCAGCAGCTCGACGCTGCGCGGCACCTCAGCGCCCAGCGCCAGCCGCACGCGTACGTCGGCCCTGCGGTTCTTGGGCAGCGAGGCGAACAGGAACCGCTGGTCGGCGGCGGAGAGCGCCAGCGTCGCGTGGCCCGGCCCGCCGTGGGAGATCACATCGACCACGACATAGGTGCGCGGATCGACGATGACGATGGTCTCGTCCTCGAGCAGCACGTACTGGTAGCTGCGATAGGCCGGGGCAATGCCGACGATGGCGACCGGCAGCGGGTGCAGCCGCACTGAGCGCGGCAGGGTGCGCCCGACGTTGACCGTCACATTGATGTTGGTCCTTTCGACGCGGGTCTCCTTCACCAGCCGCTCGCGGATGTTGGTGCGCTGCTCCTGGCTCACCTGCGCGCGACCGCCGGCCTGGTCCGTACCCTGCTCGGCAGACTTGCTCTTGCCGGGCTGGGGCTGCTCGGCGGCCTTCGGCTGATCCTTGCCGGGCTCACGCTTCTGCTCGGTCGACTTCTGCTTCTCCGGTGCCGACGGCTGCTGCGCGGCCTTGGGCTGCTCTTTGCCGGATTCTTGCTTTTGCTGGGTGGACTTCTGCTTGTCCCGAGCGGGCTGCTGCGCGGCCTTGGGCTGCTGCGGGCCCGGCTCGCGCTGCACGCCCTTCGGGGCCTCCGATTTCGGCTGCTCGGCGCGATTGGGTACGGGCTGCCGCTTTGGGTGCTCGCTGCTGCCCGCGCCAGGACCTTGTTGACCGGCGCCAGGGCTCTTCTTGCCCTCCGCCGCCGGTGCTTTGTCCTTGTCATCCTGTGCGGTTGCGATCGCCGCCGCGCCGGCTACCGCCATGACCACGGCTGCGCTGATCAATAGATTTCTCATCACCATCACTCCTTTGGCTCGCCGGAGCGTCAGCGCCACGGCGAGGCGTTGGGCCTGGAGCATCGGATCGGAAACGCCATGTGGCCCCATGCGTTCCCGGCGGAACCCCAGGTTCATCGGATGGAGGCGTTGGCCAGTGCCGGCGGCAGGAGTGTGGATTTCGGCCGGTTGGGGCGCTTATAAGCAGTCCGCTATTCCAGAATTGCCCACGAGACGTCGCATGGCCGGTCATTCGCAGTTCAAGAACATCATGCACCGCAAGGGGCGCCAGGATGCGGTGCGCTCCAAGCTGTTCGCCAAGCTCGCCCGCGAGATCACGGTGTCGGCCAAGACCGGGTTGGCCGACCCCGGCATGAACGCACGCCTGCGCCTCGCCATCCAGGCGGCGCGCGCGGAGAATATGCCCAAGGACAATATCGAGCGCGCCATCAAGAAGGCGGCCGGCGCCGACACCGAGACCTTCGAGGCGATCCGCTACGAAGGCTACGGGCCCGGCGGCGTCGCCATCATCGTCGAAGCTCTATCCAACAATCGCAACCGCACCGGCGGGGCGGTGCGCGCCGTGTTCACCAAGTACGGCGGCAACCTCGGCGCCACCGGCGTCGTCGCGCACATGTTCGTGCACGTGGGCGAGATCGCCTATCCGCTGTCGGCAGGCTCCGCCGACGCGGTGCTGGATGCAGCCATCGAGGCCGGCGCGGACGACGTGAAGTCGGATGCCAGCGGCCATCTCATCACCTGCGCGTTCGAGGATCTGGGCACCGTGTCGGCGGCGCTGGAGAAGACGCTCGGCGAGGCGCAATCGGCAAAGCCGGTGTGGAAGCCCGCGCAGACCACCGCCGTCGACGAGGAGAAGGCGGCATCCGTGCTCAAGCTGATCGCCGCGCTCGAGGAGGACGACGACGTGCAGAACGTCTATTCCAACTTCGAGGTGTCGGATGCAGTGCTGGCCAAGCTGACGGCCGCCTGAGACATCCGGGCGGGAGCGTACGGGCAGCCGGTCATGAGCGAGCAACGCGAGAGGATCAAGACGGCGCTCATCACCTTTTTCCCGATGTTCATCGCCGTGCTGTCGTTGCTGACCGCGATCTTCAACGGCTACCTCAACAACAAATTCATCGACATCATCCAGCGCAACGTCGGCCGCACCGAGTACATGCGCACCTGCAAGGAGGCGATCGACACCTACTTCCAGGTCAAGTTCCGTGCCGGGGTGGTGGCGACAACGGCCGGCAGCGCGAGTGCGATCCCTGGCGTACCCTCCGCGGCCGAAGTGGAAGCAGCCAGCGCCGTCGCCAAGTTCGCCGCGCTCGGCACGTATCTCGCCAACCTGCGCGACGACGCCATCCGGCGCCGCTACACCGAGCTGTCGCGGCAGCTGGAGCAGGCGGTGGGCGAAGCCAAGCGCACGATGGCGGCCGACCTGCCCAAGTTGTTCGAGCGCGCTGACGCACTGTTCGCGGGGCTCAATGACGATTGCGTGAAGTCGGCGCAGGCCGCGCCGATGTAACTCGGCACCAACTGTGCCGTGCAGTACCCGCTGCCGGCCTTTAGGCTTCTCTTTTCGTCTTTGCGCCCTATGTTGCGCCGATGACCAGAGCTGAGACCCTTCCCACCGCCGGTGCGGGCGCGCCGGCGGCAGCAGCGCTTTGGCGCAGCGAGCTTGCCGAGACGCTCAAGCTGGCGATGCCGCTGGCCGTGAGCCAGCTCGGCCAGATCGCCATGATGACGACCGATCTCGCCTTGCTGGGCCGGCTCGGCGACCACGTCGTGGCTGCGACCGCGCTGGCGCACACGGTGCTGTTCATCGCTTTCACCCTAGGTGTCGGCCTGGTCTCGGCGGTGGCGCCGCTCGCCTCGCAGGCCTTCGGCGCACGCAACCCTCGCTTCGTGCGTCGCTCGCTGCGCGTTGGGCTGTGGGCGGCGGTGCTCGCCGGCGTGCCGCTGACGGCGGCGCAGTTCTGGGGCGAGGAGATTCTGCTGGCCCTCGGCCAGTCGCCGCAATCGGCCGAGCTCGCTGAACGCTATCTGATGGGCCTGTGCTGGTGCCTGGCGCCGGCCTGGGCGTTCATTGCGCTGCGCAACTTCATGAGCGCGGTGAACCGGCCGGAGCCCGCGCTGTGGATCACGCTCGCCGCCATCCCGCTCAATGCTGTTTTGGCCTACGCGCTGATCTACGGCGAGCTAGGCATGCCGCGCCTCGATGTGCTCGGCGCCGGCCTGGCGACGACGCTGGTCAACACATTGATGTGCGCCGCTGCAGTCTGGATCACCTACACGCGCCGTCCGTTCAAGAAGTATCGCGTGCTCGGCCGCTTCTGGCGGTTCGACCGGCAGCTGTTCAGGCAGCTGCTCCTGATCGGCGTGCCGATCTCCGGCGCCTTTCTGCTCGAGTTCGGTCTGTTTGCCGCGGCCGCGCTGCTGATGGGCACTATCGGCACGAGCGCAGTTGCCGCGCATCAGATCGCGCTGCAGACGGCGGCCGTCCTCTACATGGTGCCGTTCGGCATCTCCATGGCCGCCACGGTGCGTGTGGGCCACGCCGTGGGCCGTCGCGATGCGGAGGCGACGTGGCGTGCGGGTCTTACGGCGATGCTGCTGGCCGTGGGATTCATGATCGTCATGACCATTGCCATCGCTTTCACGCGCCATGCCATCCCGCTCCTGTATCTGGGCGGCGACGGCGCCGCCAACAGCGAGACGATCGCGCTCGCGGCGACGCTGCTGGTGGTCGGCGCGACGTTCTTTGTCGCGGATGGCGCGCAGTCGGTGATCGCGGGCGCGCTGCGCGGGCTCAACGACACGCGCGTGCCCCTCATCATCGCCGCCTTCAGCTTCTGGGTCGTGGGCTTTTCCGCCAGCTACGCCTTCGGCTTTATGCTGGGCTACGGCGCGATCGGGGTGTGGATCGGCCTGTCGATGGGCACGAGCCTGTTTGCCGTTCTGCTGCTGTGGCGATTCCATGCCCTCACGCGGGCGCACTACTTGCCGGCAGCGCCTGGCACAGGCGCGTCCGTCTGACACCCAGCGAGAAGGGCAAGGCGCCGATTGACACCGGGCACCTCGCCTCAATGGAGTGAGTTCGTTTCAGCAGCCGGCGTCGCGCAGGCACCGGTAGTAGCGGCGGGTGCCCGAGCCGTATTCGTCGGCGCAGTTCTCGGCCTGAATGGCGCAATAGGTGATGCCGAACAGAATGGCGCCGCCGACGCCAACGCCGTCGCGATGGCGACGACGGTGATGATGCTTGCCGCCTTTGTCGCCGCCACCGCCCTTGGCGCCCTTGCCGCCGCCGCCCTTCTTGGCCAGCGTCACGAGGCGGCCGTCGTCTGCAATCTCACTCTGTGGTGCGATCGGCGCGGCGACGGCCGCGCCGAAAGCCATTGCTCCGAGTACTGCTGCTGCAAACGAAATTCTGCGAAGCATGACGCGTCTCTCCTGTGCCAATCCCCGTGCGGTCAACCCGGACCGCCGAACATTCAGCCAGGAGTCACAGGCGGTATGGTTGACGCAGGTCAAAGCAGCGCCGACAGAAGCGGCGCGATGCGTGGCGGCTGCTGTTTGAGATTACGCGATGCCGCTCGCGGATTTGGCTGGCGCGCAAAAAAAAGAAAGCCGGCGCTCGCGAGGAGGCCGGCGCAGGTGCTTGCCTGCAGAGGTGCAGCCGGGCCGGCGTGACGTCACGCCGGCCTCAGCCGGCAGGCTCAATGCCAATGGCACTGGGTGTGCCAGTGGCCGTGGCAGTGAACATGGCCGTGCCGGTAGCTGTAGTGCAGATGGCCGTGGCAGACGCGGCGGCAGTGGCGGAAATGGCGGTGGTGCCAGTGGTGGTGGCGCCGGTGCACTTGGGCGACGAGCCCGCTTTCGCCGGCTCCGGCTTGCGTGCCGAGCGGCGTCAAAGGTGAGGCCGTCGCCGGCGTGAAAGCTGCTGCCGCGACCAACGCCGCTGCCAGGATGGTCTTCGCAATCATGATAAATCTCCGTTTGCGGTTCAGACGCTCATCAGGTCCAAAACGTCCTGATGCGCCCGATCATGCACGCGGCATCTGAACTCCAACCCAATGCAAAGCTCACTCTGTATTCATCGCAACGACGCAATCGGGTCACAAAAGAGAAGGGGTGCGCGCAAGAAAAGATAAAGGCCGGCGCTCGCAAGTGTGATGATCGAGAAGTCCGCTTCATCGCGTGAGGCCAGGTCCGTCAGCGGACTTCTCGATCTGAATCACACTTGCATCATGATTCTGCCAGTGTCCTTCAGATCGCGAAATTCGTGACCAGGCTCGCTGCAATGTGAGACGAATTTCGTGATCAGGACACTAGGAGGCCGGCCAACTCTTCGGGCGCAGGAGCGTCAGAGGCAGGCGTGCCGCGCAAGGCAACTGCGATAGCGCCAGCCGCCCCAGCCATGGCGCCGCGCACATGTACGCCGCCAGGCGCGACAGCGACCGCGCCATTGCACGGTTTCCACCAGGCTGCTGTCGCCGGCGACGACGCCGGGCACGGGAGAGAAGGTGGCCGCAGCGGACATCTGCGGGGCAGCCAGCGTGCCGAGAGCGAGCAAGCCCGCGGCGAGTGTCATCTTCTTGATCATCTCAAGCTCCATCGCAGAACGAGTATGGGGCCTCTTGCTTGGTCCCAGGCTATTGCACCCCAACCAGCCTGAAGGGACGCACAACGGCGCGTTTATCCGCTGTTCATCGCATCGCCGGCAGAAGCTTTCGCTGCGAAACCCACCGGGCAAACTGTAGGTGCTGTGGGCGTCCGTCTTGACGCGGCCGGCGAATAAGCCCACGAACAAACCATGACCGACGATGGCCGTATCGTCACCGCGGCGAAGCGCGATGCGGACGACGCAGAGCAGTCTCTGCGTCCGCAATATCTGCGCGAGTTCATCGGCCAGGAGCAGGCGCGCTCCAACCTCAAGGTGTTCATCGAGGCGGCCAAAGCGCGCGGCGATGCGCTGGATCATGTGCTGTTCGCAGGACCGCCGGGTCTCGGCAAGACCACGCTGGCGCAGATCATGGCGCGCGAGCTGGGCGTCGGCTTCCGCTCCACGTCCGGCCCTGTTATCTCGAAGGCGGGGGATCTTGCCGCGCTGCTCACCAACCTGGAAGAGCGCGACGTGCTGTTCATCGACGAGATCCACCGCTTGAACCCGGCTGTGGAGGAGATCCTCTATCCCGCCATGGAGGACTACCAGCTCGATCTCATCATCGGCGAGGGGCCGGCGGCGCGCTCGGTCAAGATCGACCTCGCCAAGTTCACCTTGATCGGCGCCACCACGCGCACGGGGCTGCTCACCACGCCGCTGCGCGATCGCTTCGGCATCCCAGTGCGGCTCAACTTCTACAATCATGCGGAGCTGACCACGATCGTCACGCGCGGCGCCGGCGTGCTGAAGGTCGCCATGAGCCCCGACGGCGCCGCCGAGATCGCGCGGCGCTCGCGCGGCACCCCGCGCGTCGCCGGGCGCCTGTTGCGCCGCGTGCGTGACTTTGCCGCGGTGGAAGGCGCCAAGGTGGTCTCGGCGCAAGTCGCCGACCGGGCGCTCGGGCAGCTCGAGGTCGACGGCGAGGGCCTCGACGCGCTGGACCGCCGCTATCTCGCTTGCATCGCCAAGAACTATGGCGGCGGCCCCGTGGGCATCGAGACGCTGTCAGCTGCCCTTTCCGAGCCCCGCGACGCGCTCGAAGAGATCGTCGAGCCGTTCCTGCTGCAGCAGGGGTTCATCGGCCGCACCCCGAGGGGGCGCGTGCTGACGCTGCATGCCTACAAGCATCTGGGGCTCAGCGGGCCGGCCCGCGGCGCGGCCATTTCGCAGATTGGGTTGTTCGACGAATCCGGCGATGATACCGACGAGGGCAGGGCTGAAACGGCGTGATCTGTGGGCAATGAGGGGCGCGGCTGCGCCGCTTTGCATAGCGCCGATTGCTGCCGCAACTTCACCATGCTTTGCGCCCAAAGGTGAGCCGCAGCGCTCGATGGGGGACTTTGTCGGGGACAGGGGCCGTCTGGCCGCTCAGGGGAACGAAGCAAACTTGCACACAATCTCGCGCCGGCGCTTCCTCAAGACCGTCGGCATCTCCGGGGCCGGCGTTGTCGGGCTCACCGCCTACGGCGTCGCCGGCGAGGCCGGCTACCGCCTGAGCGTCACGCGCTATCGCGTGAGCCCGCCGCAATGGACGCCGGGCCTCAGCCTGAGCATCGGCGTCATCGCCGACGTGCATGCTGGCGGTCCGCTGATGCCCGCCGAGCGCATCAGGGCGATTGCCGAGCGCACCAATCAGCTCAAGCCAGACATGGTCGTGCTGCTGGGCGACTTCGCGGCAAGCCACAAGCTCAGAACCCGCATCGTCCCGCCGGAGGAGTGGGCCGAGGCGCTGAGCGTGCTCAAGGCTCCACTCGGCGTGCACGCCATCCTCGGCAATCATGACTGGTGGGACGATCGTCGCGCGCAGGCAGACGGCGAGGGACCGGTGATCGGCCGGCGCGCGCTGGAGGCGGTGGGCATCCCCGTCTACGAGAACGATGCGGTGCGTCTCCACAAGGGTGGCAAACCATTTTGGCTTGCCGGCCTCGGCGACCAGTTGGCGCTGATCACCAGCCGGCGCAAGAAGCATTGGCGCCGCTTCGAGGGCGTCGACGATCTGCCGGGCACGCTGGCCAAGGTGACGGACGATGCGCCGGTGATCCTGCTGGCACACGAGCCCGACATCTTCCCACATGTGCCGGATCGCGTTTCGCTCACCTTGTCCGGCCACACCCATGGCGGCCAGGTGCGTCTGTTCGGCTATTCCCCGCGCGTGCCGTCGCGCTACGGCAACCGCTTCGCCTATGGCCACGTCGTCGAGGGCAATCGCAATTTGATCGTCTCGGGCGGGCTTGGCTGCTCGATCCTGCCCGTGCGCATCGGCGTTCCCCCCGAAATCGTCATGGTCCATGTCGCCGGAGCCCATGTCGCCGCCTGATCGGCCGCCCAACGAGAGCTGGCCCGATATCGCCGGGCGCATCGTTGCCGATGCCGAGGGCCGCCGCCACGTCCTGCCCATCCGCGTCTACTTCGAGGACACCGACTTCTCCGGGCTCGTCTATCACGCAAGCTATCTGCGCTGGTGCGAGCGCGGCCGCTCGGATTTCCTGCGGCTGATGGGCAACGATCACCGTGCGCTGGTCGATGGTGCGGCTGGGCGGGAGCCCGCGGCGTTCGTGGTGAGGCGCATGGGGCTCGAGTTCTTGAAGCCCGCGCGCATCGACGAGATCCTGGAGGTGGTGACGCGCGTGAAGGAGACGACGGCGGCCACCCTCACGCTCGACCAGCGCATCAGCCGCGATGGCGTGGAACTCTTTGCCGCCGAGGTGATGGTGGTGCTGGTGTCGGTGTCGGGCAAGCCGCTGCGGCTGTCGGCGGCGCTGCGGGGGGCTTTGCAGGACAAGCCGCCCGCCGTGTAAGACATGATGTTGGTGGCGTTGCGGCCAGCTAAGACAAGCCGGTGCTAACTGGGCTCCGGATGAAGCTGCAGGAACGCTGCCGTTGCGTCGCTCGCCCGCCGCGCGATCACGCCGGCGCTCGGCCGGTTGGCTGCCTGAAGCAGCAGGCCGGTCATGAGGTCGCCCCAGAGCAGCCCCAAGAATTGTTCGGTCATCGCGGCAGGATCGCCGAGGACGAGCCCCGCCGACTTGGCGTTTGCCATTATCCCTCGCAATGCATCACGCGTGGTCTTGCGGGCGATCGAATTCAGCGCTTGCCCAATCTCCGGCGCGCGCACGGCTTCGGATATCGCCAGCCGGAATACAGCGACGACTACCGGATCGCTCGTTTCCGTCAGAAGCTTCGTTCCGAAGGCGGTCAGCACTTTCGACAAAGTCTGCCTGTCGTGCAGCTCGGGTAGATTGGCCGGTGCTTTCAGACGCTGGGCGCGCTCCGTGATGCATGCGACCAGCATCGCCTCCTTGTTGCCGAACAGCGAATAAAGCTCCCGTTTGGAAACGCGCGCGCGCGTGGCAATTTCCAGCGTGCTGGTTTGCGCATAGCCACCCTCCATGAACGCTGAAAAGGCCGCGCCCAGAATCCTCTTGCGGACCTCGGTCGCATCGGCCTCCTCTTCGCGTGCCTTCATTCTCAGATCCTTCGGCGGCATTTCCCCCTTGACTTGGTACTTAGTGGTACCATATGGCGAATTCCAGGGTACCGGATAGTACCAGAGCCGATTGCGATGTAAAGGATCGTTGTCAGCGCGACGGCTTAGTCGAGAGGGAAAGCTATGAACAGACGCCAGCTACTGGCTGCGGCATTGGCGCCGCTCGCATTGCGGGTCGCCCCTGACGCGCTTGCATCAAAGGCATTTGCGGCAGCTTCGGAGCGAGATGGAAAAATGAGCACACCAACGCAACGGATCATCGAGAGCAACGGGATCCACATCAACATTGCCGAGCAGGGCGAGGGGCCGCTGGTGCTTCTGGTGCACGGTTTCCCGGAATCCTGGCTCTCCTGGCGGCATCAGATTGCAGCCCTTGCTGCCGCCGGCTTCCGTGTTGTCGCCCCCGACTTGCGCGGCTACGGCAAGAGTGACGCGCCGGAGGCGATCGACCAATACACGATCCTGCATCTGGTCGGGGACATGGTGGGCGTTCTCGATGCCCTCGGTGCGCCGACCGCCGTCATTGTCGGTCATGACTGGGGTGCCACGGTGGCCTGGCAGGCCGCTCTCACGCGGCCCGACCGCTTCAGGGCGGTAGCTGCACTCAGCGTACCCTTCCGACCGCGCGGCAAGGCGCCGCCGACCAGCCTGATGCCCCGTACGGAGAACGCGCAATTCTACCAGCTCTATTTCCAGGAGCCGGGTCCTGCGGAGGCGGAGTTGGGCCGCGATCCGCGCGCGACCATTCGCAACATGCTGTTTGGCGCGTCCGGTGATGGTGTGGCTGCGGCCCGCGCACGCGTCGCTGCCGGCGGGCCCGCGCCGAACCTCGGAATGGTGCCGAGGGGCGGCGGCTTCCTGCAAGGCCCAGGCGCGCCGGCAACCCTGCCATCCTGGATCAGCGAAAGCGATATCGATTTTTACGGCGAGGAATTCAAGCGAAGCGGCTTCCGCGGAGCGCTGAACTACTACCGCAACGTCGATCGCAACTGGGAAATCACCGGAGCAATGGCGGGCTTGAAAGTGACCGTACCAGCGCTCTATGTCGCCGGTGATCGTGACTTCGTGGTTGCCTTCCCCGGCACGGACCAGTTGCTCGCAAACTTGAAGAGCTTCGTCCCCGGCTTGCGCAAGATACAGATGCTTCCCGGTTGTGGCCACTGGACCCAGCAGGAGCGACCGAACGAGGTCAATGCCGCGCTTGTCGACTTCATTCGGTCCCTGCCGAGCCGCTCATGACAACGCTGGCATCCCAGGAACCCTCATCGCCAGGACCGGTCAGCCGTGGCCTTGCTCAGGTCTTGAAGGGTGAGGGACGGAGCCGGGGCTCGGCTTCCGGGACGGCCGATGGATCGGGGGCGATTGATCTGGCGCAATTGCAGCAGTCCTTCTGCCTGCGATGAAGGTCGCCACGCGAACTGCCAAGGGACGGTGACAATGGCGAATGGCTGGCGATTGGCGTCTGCGTGCGGCACGGTTCTGCTCGTGCTTGCCGCGGCGTGGCTGCTACCGCAAAGGAACGGCCAGGCGCAGGAGCGGCCCGTTCCCTCGCCGGAGAAGGGCTTGGCGCTGGCGCAGACGTTCTGCAAGGGCTGCCACCTTGTCGACGACCGCACGGACGCGACATTGCCCGCAGGCGTCCCGACCTTTCGCGGCATCGCCAACCGGCCCGGTCAGACGGGCCAGCGCATCATCAACGTGTTGATCAAACCGCATGCACCCATGCCCGATATCCACCTGTCGAGCGAGGAGTTGCTGCACATCATCGCCTATCTGGAGACGTTGCGGATCGACAAGTCGAGCCCGCCGCTGCTGGAAACCGTGCCGAAGGGTGCCAAACCGCAATTTCCGGAGCGGTCATGATGGGCTAAACATGGCTCCGGCATTGCAACGAGGAGGAGCCAGTTGCCCACGACCGAGCAAATTCAGAAAATGATCGGCCCCCTGTTTCCCGGCCTGATGGGGGTGGAGATCAAGGAGGCGACGCCGGACAAGATCGTCGCCAGCATGCTGGTGCGCCCCGACCTGTGCACCGGCGGCAATGTCTGCCACGGCGGCGCCTTCATGGCCTTCGCAGACACGGTGGGCGCCATCGGCACGGTGGTGAACCTGCCGCCCAACACCCGCACCACGACGATCGAGTCCAAGACCAACTTCATGAGCGCGGCGCCGGCGAACACGCGCGTGACCGCCGAGTCGATCCCGCTGCATCGTGGCAAGACCACGCAGGTGTGGCAGACGACCATCCGCTCGGAAGCCGGCAAGCTGTGCGCGGTGGTCACGCAGACGCAGATGGTGCTGCCTGCGGGGTGAGGGGGCCTGAGAGGCAACCGACTTCGTCAAGGCAAGCCGTCAAAGGGATTGATGGTCTTCACGTCCAGAGGTCCAAAATGGCGCTCGTTCCTCGTGAGGAGGATCAAGTTGTGAGCGCTTGCTGTCGCGGCGACAACGATGTCCGCAAATCCCGGCGACTGACCCTTGGCACGAGCGCGATCAGAGAGCGCACCGGCGATGCGCGCTTCCTGCAATCCGAAGGATAGGACGCGCTCGCCATAGAGATGCAGCAGGGCGTCAAGCCACGTGGACAGTCCCTCAGCCTTGCGGCCCGCCTTCTCGCGTCGCAGCTTTGCTATGCCGTCCTCGATTTCGGCGATCGTTACTGCCGAAATGTAGAGTGCTGCGGAATTCTCCTCCATCCACGACACCAGCGCGGAAGGCGCGGCTTCCCAAACGGGCGAGCCAACAGAAATGATGTTGGTATCGACGAGGTACAAGGCCTCAGCCGCCGAGGCGGCGCATCGGCGATTTGCTCCGGCGCGGCAGGTCGCCCTTCTCGATGGGCGCCGACATCAGAAGGCGCGCCAAGGACGGCACGCGCGAGAGGCGCTCCCAGTCTTTCATCCCAAGAACGACAGCCTCGGGCTTGCCGTGGCGTGTGATGATCGAGGGCTCGCCGCGCACGGCGTCATCGACGACGGCTGATAGGCTCGCCTTTGCGTCCTTGAGTTGCAGCTGTTTCACCGTCATCCTCCAATATGACCATAGTGGTCATATGTATAGGCGACGGTCATCGCGAAAGCAAGGAGTCATGACTTCAGCTCCTCGATTCTCGCGTCGATCAGCTGAGAGGGAGAGGCTCCTCCTTTGGGTTCTTTGCGCTCGTCGGCTTCCTCACGGCAATGTCGTTTGCCTCATGGTTGTTGCTCTTGGCAATTGTGGCCACTTCCAACCCACGCCTCCGCGAGTTAGGTCAGTGCCTCCTTCACACGCGAAACCGCTTGGGGGAGGTCGAACTTTATTACGCTGCCGGGTATCCGGATCGGGTGTATTCCAACCGCCTCAAGCTTCGCGTTTATCGCAGCATCCTTCGCCTTCTGCCTCCCTCGCATGTGATGAGCACCGTCGCAAAAGATGGCAACGCGCTCTGTTGGAAAATAGAGATCGGCTTCGGTTACCAATCCGGCACTCTGACTAAACTCGATGTCGTGCCAAAGGTAATACAAAGCGGGAAATGTCGTGCCGTCCTCCATGATCAGCATTTGACACTCAGGGAACAGCTTCTCACTAGCTAGCGCCTGAATTAGGAACAGCTCGATGGGCGTTTCAGCGCCCCATACCCGGCGCGCCTGGACCCTCTTGAAGGGAGTGAAGAGAAGCTTCTTCCGATGCTTTTCGTACCTGGCCTTCATCTCTTTTGACGGCATGCGCAGGTCCATCATCAGGATCTTGTCTTCGTCAGGGACATCAGTTTGCAGAAAGAATTGATCGACCACGAGACCAGTCTCGTCGAGGAAACCTGCGCGGTCTCCGTCGAGATACCCGGGCAAATTTCCGTAGAGTTGCCACTCTCCGGAAAACGGGTCATAGCCCGAATACATCGGTCTAACCTCCAGCCACTTGCTGACGTCGAGCTTGGCGACAAGGTCGATAGTTTGATGTTCGACGTTGCCCCGCTTCGAAGCGGGTATCAACGTAACAGCGAAGGGTCTGACTTGCAGGACCCCGTCCGACTCGCCTGCAGATACGCAACTGAGCACAACAGAAACCAGCTGAAATTTCGTACCGCGCTTTCGGAATAGCTGAATTTCACCGTCGCTGAGGTTGTCGTGGAGCGTTCCGCCAGCGGCTTCTGCCATTGCCTTTGTAACCGGCTGAACGCCGCTGAGGTCGAGCATCGCGACGCGAATCAGCTCAGGAACAGAGGTCCAGTCCAGCGAAAGCGGTGGCTTTGGCAGAGTGCGGTACGCTACGTCAGCAAGCAGGGCGGCGGGGCGGTTTTCTATCATTCTTGTTGAGACTTAGCGTTGTTGTGCAGCGCTAGACGGCAATTTGCAGACCGGCTCGGCTAGGAGATGCCTGTCAGACGCATTGTCTATCCTTGAAATCATGATTGCCAGCTATTGACGGGGGCGATCACGCACGCCCCTCGGACTTCCCGCTCACGTGCGTTCCCCAGGCAAACGGCTCGCTTGCTTCACCCAGGCAGCGAGCCGAGCTTCGTCGAGTGGGTCGTCCGCGTGGATGCCGAGGTAGTGCACTTCTTCTGCTTGGATGCGCCGGGCGGGAGAGGACGCAGCGACGTGTCGCGGACGACAGCGACTTTGACGCACGTCGAAGCCTTCCAAGGCGACAGCGGCGCTCCACAAAAAGTCCAAGTCTGGCCACATTGCGCGGCAGTATGGCCCTGGTTCGCACGGCGGGAAACGGGTACGCCATTGACATCGGGCCGGAACGTCGGTTGCCACCGAAGGCAACCGGCCGTTTGGTGCTGCCTCGCCATTGACGGCCGCAGCATTGAAGGCCCGCAGCCTCGCGACAAGGGATACGGATATCGCACAATGCCTCAATCGAGCGGCTTCTCCTTCCTGGAGCTCTTTCTCACCGCGCATCCCGTCGTCAAGTTCGTGATGATCGGGCTGCTGCTGGCCTCCGTGTGGGCCTGGGCCATCATCATCGAAAAGCTGTTCGCCTTCCGGCGCGCCCGCCGCGAGGCCGACCGCTTCGAGCAGATGTTCTGGTCCGGCCAGTCGCTGGACGAGCTCTATACGGGCTTGGCGCAGGGCCGCACCTTCTCGATGGCCTCGCTGTTCGTCGCCGCCATGCGCGAATGGAAACGCTCGGTGGAAGGCAACATCCGCGCCTTGGGCGGCATCCAGATGCGGGTGGAGAAGGTGATGGATGTCACCATCAGCCGCGAGATGGAGCTGCTGGACCGGCGGCTCCTGTTTCTGGCCACCACGGGCTCGATTGCACCCTTCGTCGGCCTGTTCGGCACGGTATGGGGCATCATGACGAGCTTCCAGGCGATCGCGGTGTCGCGCAACACCAACCTGGCGGTGGTGGCGCCCGGCATCGCCGAAGCCTTGTTTGCCACGGCGCTCGGGCTGCTGGCTGCCATACCGGCGGTGGTTTTCTACAATAAGTTCGCTGCCGATTCGTCGCGGCTCTCCCAGCGGCTGGAGGCCTTTGCCGACGAGTTCTCGGCGATCGTGTCGCGCCAGATCGACGTTCGAACCTAGCGGAGAGGCCCCATGGCCGTCAGTTTGCATCGCGCAGCCCGGCCCGGCGGCGGCCGCCGCAGCCGCTCGCGCCGGCATTCGCCCATGCACGAGATCAACGTCACCCCGTTCGTCGACGTCATGCTGGTGCTGCTCATCATCTTCATGGTCACGGCGCCGCTGCTCACCTCAGGCGTGCCGCTCGAGCTGCCCGAGGCCAAGGGCCAGCAGCTGCAGGCGAATAAGGAACCGCTCACCATCAGCGTGCAAAAGGATGGCAAGGTCTTCATCCAGGAGACGCAGGTTCAGATCAACGATATCGCCGGCAAGCTCAAGGCCATCGCCAAGGGCGGGTACGACGAGCCGATCTTCGTTCGCGGTGACAAGGGCATCGACTACGGCACCGTGATGCGGGTGATGGCGCGCATCAAGCAGGGCGGGTTCAACAAGGTGTCGCTGGTCACCGAAACGGAGGGCTGAGCCTGAGGCACGGGAGGCCCAGTGCAGTTCGGGCTTGTCATCTCCGTCATCTTGCATGCCGCGATTCTGGGATGGGCATTCATCACCATCCAATCGCAGCGTGAGCTGCGCATGCCCGAGCCCGATCCCATCATCACGGGCCTGGTGACGCGAGAGCGAGCTCACCAAGCTCAGGCAGGGTGCGCGCACGGCCAAGAAGCTGGAGACCGCGGCCAAGGACGCGGCCAAGGCGGACCTTGCAAAGAAGGAAGCGGCCAAGCCCAAGCCGGTGGCCACCGCACCAGACCTTCCGCCCGATCCGCCGGCGCCCAAGACTGATCCAATCGCGGAGAAGCTGGCTTCCGCGCCGCCTCCCCCGCCTCCCCCGCCGCCTGCCGTCGATGAGCAGAAGAAGCTCGAGGAGGCCCGCCGGCAGGAGCAGCTCAAGGCGGAGGAGCAGAAACGCGCCGAGGAGCAGCGCAGGGTGGCCGAGGAGCAGAAGAAAGCTGCCGAGGAGCAGCTGGCGCTGGAAGCGCAGCGCAAAGCGGAGGAAGAGCGCCGCGCCGAAGACCAACGCAAGGCGGAGGAACAGAAGCTGGCCGAAGAGCAAAAGCGGGCCGAGGAGCAGAAGCGGGCCGAGGAAGAGCAGCGGCGAGCCGAGGAGCAGAGGCGGGCGGAGGAGCAGAAGCGTCTGGAGGAAGAGCGCCGGCAGGCGGAGCTGAAGAAGAAGGCCGACGAGGAGAAGAAACGCCGGGAGGCCGCGCTCAAGAAGAAACGCGAAGAAGAGAAGAAGCGTCAGGAAGCAGAGGCCAAGCAGAAGCAGTTCGACGCGGAGAAGATCGCCGCCCTTCTCAACAAGGTGCCCAACGCCAGCGCGCCGCCGCCGTCGGAACCTCCCGAGCAACCGACCAAGGCAAAAGGGCCGGCACTCGGCGCTCCGGAGGGCAAGGACAAGCAAATCTCGGCGAGCGAGGCCGCCATCCTGAGGAGCATGATAAGCTCTCGGCTCAAGGGATGCTGGCGCCTGCCCTCGGGCGGCGGCGGCAGCGACACGCCGGTGGTGACGCTCAAATGGCGCCTGAAGCTCGACGGCAGCCTCGACGGAGACCCGCAGATCGAGCAGCCGCGCGGTGACGCGCTGTTCCGAATCGCGGCAGAGGCCGCCGTGCGCGCGGTTCGCGAATGCTCACCCTTCGCCCTGCCGCCGGACAAGTACAGCACCTGGAGGACGATCACGTGGGAATTCGACCCCAGCCAGATGATGTGACGTGCATATTCCCTCTCCCCATGCTTTTCCGGCATGGGGAGAGGGTTAGGGTGAGGGGCGGCCGTGGGCTCCAGCGTTGGAGTGTACCGCTGCCCCTCACCCCGACCCTCTCCCCGCAGGCGGGGAGAGGGGGACGCAGCGGCGCGGTCTGAGGGCGAAGGCAGATGGCATCTCAACAGAAAGGTTTCGGCCCCGATCTGGGGCGCCGCCGGGTCGCCCTGGGTCTGGGCGCCGTGGCACTGGCGCCCCTCGTGACTTTGGCGCGGGTGCCCATCGCTGTTGCCCAGGACGGGCTGCGCGGCACCCAGCGCGAAGGCACCATCGCGCCGATACCCATCGCCATCCCCGAGTTCCTGGGCGAAGAGCGGCGTTTCTCCAGCGAGGTCACGGGGGTGATCTCCGCCGATCTGGAGCGTTCGGGACTGTTCCGGCCGCTCGACCCCGCCTCGTTCATCGATCGCCCCCGCGATCTCAATACGGCTCCGCGCTTCCAGGACTGGCGCGTGATCGGGGCGCAGGCCCTCGTGGTGGGCCGAGGCGGCCGCGCCAACGACGGCCGTTACTTCGTGGAGTTTCGCGTCTACGACGTGCTCTCGGCGCGGGAGCTGGTCGGCAAGCGCTTCACGGCGGATGCCAACGAATGGCGCCGCCTTGCCCACCGGGCCGCCGACCAGGTCTACGAGCGGCTGACCGGCGAGAAGGGCTACTTCGACACCCAGATCGCCTTCATCGACGAGACCGGCCCCAAGGACCGGCGCCGCAAGCGGTTGGCCCTCATGGACCAGGATGCCGCCAACGTGCGGCTATTGAGCCAGGGCGGCGAGCTGGTGCTGACCCCGCGGTTCAGCCCTACCGCCCAGGAGATCACTTTCCTGCAGTACACGGGCGAGCAGCCCCGCGTGTTCCTGATGAGCCTCGATACCGGCAAGCGGGAGATGGTGGGCGACTTCCCCGGCATGACCTTCGCCCCCCGATTCTCGCCGGACGGCCAGCGCCTGGTGATGAGCATCGGCGAGAGCGGCGCTACCGCAATCGTCGAGATGGACTTGCGCACCCGTCAGACCCGGCGGCTGACCCAGTCCTCGGGGATCGATACGGGCCCCTGCTACAGCCCCGACGGGCGGCGAATCGTGTTCGAATCGGACCGCGACGGCGCCCAGCAGCTGCATGTCATGAGCACGGACGGAGGCGGCGCCCGCAGGATCAGCTACGGCGAGGGCCGCTACGCCACCCCGGTGTGGTCTCCTCGGGGCGATCTCATCGCCTTCACCAAGCAGATGAGCGGCAGCTTCCTGATCGGGGTCATGCGGCCCGACGGCTCGGGCGAGCGCGTCCTCACCGAGGGTTTCCACAACGAAGGCCCCACCTGGTCGCCCAATGGCCGGGTGATTCTGTTTTTCCGCGAGAGTCCCGGCCCCAATGGCGGCCCGAGGCTCTTTTCCATCGATTTGACGGGCTACAACGAGCGCCAGGTAGCTACCCCGGCATTCGGCTCCGACCCGGCCTGGGGCCCGTTGCGAAACTGAACGCTACTTTACCGCGTTTTAACCCAGCTGGTGTGTGCTGGCAGGGAGTGAGGCCCGGTTGCATCGGTGGGCCTGCACGCAGCCTCTGTACAGCGTTCCGGCATGCCGATGCGATCAAAAGCCAAGTGGCATTTCCGCATCAACCGACGTGCAAAACCCTTGGATCAGCAGCTGCGTCCTTGATCTGGGCGGTCCACATCGGTAGCCAAGTAGGTGCGATTGCCGAACACGTGTCAGGAGACAAGACTATGAAGGTCAAGAACGTGATCGTTATCTCGGCGCTTGTCGCCGCGGTTGCTTTGGGCGCGTGCCGCCGTGAGGTCGTACACGAGCCGATGAAGCTCGGTGCCGACGTGCAGGCTGAGGTTGCCCGCTGAGTTAACTTGAGCACTGTAAGCTCAACCTGAGCCCCTTTGGGGCGCTAGGTTGGCTGAGATGCCGATTAGTCTGGGCCGCATTCGGCGCACACCGCCGTGATGCGGCCCTGCCTTTTTTGTGGTTCTGTTCACCTCTATTGTGCATTGTCGGGGAGTTCCGGGGTGCCGGGGTCGCCCGAATCGCCCTATGGGCGTTCCAATCCAGGCGGTCATATTTTGGCGCGAAGTATTGGCTAAGAGCCCTCTGGGATCTCAGTTTTCGCGACTCGAAGCACCGCACACCCCAGAAGGTTCGGGGAAGGAAAGAGGTATGCACCTTACGGCATGGCGCAAGACGGGTTGGCGCAAGCATGCACTGGGCTTTTGCGCGGCTATCGTCGTAGGCATGGCCCTCTCGGCCTGTGCCAATAACCCCACGCCCGAGGATCTGGCCAACAACAAGGGCGGAGTGGCGGCGCCGGGATCGCCCCGCGACTTCGCGGTCAATGCCGGCGACCTCGTCTACTTCTCGACCGACAGCGTGGACCTGTCGACCGAGGCCCAGCAGACGCTGGGGAATCAGGCGCGCTGGCTCAAGCAGTACGCCCAGTACACGATCCTCATCGAGGGCCACGCCGACGAGCGCGGCACCCGCGAGTACAACATCGCGCTGGGGGCCAAGCGTGCCCAGGCGGTGCGCGATTTCCTGGTCCGGAACGGAATCAATGCCGCGCGCATCCGCACGGTGTCCTACGGCAAGGAACGCCCGGTGGCGGTGTGCAACGACATCTCCTGCTGGTCGCAGAATCGCAGGGCGCAGACCGTGCTCAACAGCCGGCATGAGGCGCGCTCGTAGGCCGGCTGCGACGGCTGGCTCAGGCCGCCGAATCGGCGCCCGGCGCGGCGCCCAGGGCGCGTCAGCCCTTCAGGCGCTTGTTGCACTGGCTGTAGTAGCCGCCGCCTCTCGCGATCCAGCGCAAGCCGCCGTTGGCATTAGCCGCCTTGTTGGCTCGGTACTGATCGAGGCACGTGAGCATGCGTGCCTTGCCGGTGCTCTCATTCTTGTATTTCGGCGAGACCGCGGTGGGGAACGTCGCACCCGGGCTCAGAGCCGCAGAGCCGCTTCCGGTCTGTGGCATTGCCAGGGGAGCGGCACCCGGTCCGCAATTGGCCTTGCGGAACTGCCGCCACGTCATTCCCTGCAGCGTGCCGTCGCCTTTCGCGGCTTCGTACTTCGCACCGCACTGCTTCATCGTCAGGGCGAGAGCGGGCGTAGCCGCCGCCAATCCGGCTGCCATGCCAAAGGCACAGAGAACAGTCGCTCGAGAGTTCATGACACCATCCTTGTGGTCCAAGCCTGGCGTGGTCCAAGCCAAGCGCGAATCGTGGCTGCGGCCGCTGCCGCTGGATATCGGGGTATGTGCTGAGGAGGGGGCTGGGCTTTCGTCTTTCTCCTGGCGGGCGCGTGCGGGTAGCGGGCGGGCCTGGCTCGATGGGGGTAAAGATCCCGCAAGAGCGGAGGATCCGGCCTTCCGAGACACAGCGTTCCCCTAAGACCCTGCGTCCCCGGCCTTGTTCGTGTCGCGAAGTCGTGCTCAAGAGGCGTGCTTGAACGCACTTGGAAGCACTTGCGGCGCTCGCCTGTGAGCGCTTTCTGGTCGAGACGTGGGCCTATGGGGTTGGCGGTGAAGGGTTTGGCGGCGAAGGGCTGGCTGCGGGTGGTTGCTGTGGCGGCACCCGCCTTGCTGTTGGCGGTCTCATTGTCGCAAGCCCAGCAGGGGCCCCCACCGCGGGTGCAGCCCCAGGCCAAGGTGCCGATGGGCTCGCCCGATTCGGATCAGGCCCTGCAGCGGCGCGTCGAGCAGCTGGAAGAGCAGCTGGTCGACCTGCAGGTCACCATCGGCACGCTCGAATCGCTGGCCAAGGGCGGCGTCACCCCGCCGCCCGCCGGTCCGCGCAGCGGGTTTGGACCCTCCACGGCGGTGGGTGCGGCGGATGCGGGCCGGCTCGATGCCATCGAAACGCAGATCAGGGCACTGGCCTCGCAGCTGGAAAGCCTGCAGGAGCAGGTGCGCGGGCTTGCCAGCAGCAGCGGCAAGAACACGCCCTCCAACGACGATGCGCCGCCGCCGGCCTTCGGCTCGGTGACAGTGGCCCCAAATGCCCCCCCGAAGGACGAGATCGATCGCCTGCTTGCGCCGCCTCAGCCGGGCGGCCAGGCGGATGCGACGCCACCGCAGCAGCTCTACGAGCAGGCCTACGGCTATCTCTTGCAGAAGGACTACGCCTCGGCGCAAACGGGGTTCGAGGATTTCCTGCAGCGCCACCCCGGGCACCAGCTCGCCGGCAACGCGCAGTATTGGCTGGGCGAGAGCTTCTACGTGCGGGGGCAGTATCGCGCCGCCGCCGCTGCCTTCCTCAAGGGCTACCAGACCTATGCCAGGAGCCCGAAAGCGCCCGAGTGCCTATTGAAGCTCGCCATGTCGCTCAATCGCCTGGGGCAGAAGGATGCCGCCTGCACCTCCTTCAACGAGCTGGCGACCAAGTATCCAAATCCCCCCGCGCACGTGAAGAGCATCGCCCAGAGCGAGCGTCAGCGCAGCGGCTGCGGGGCCTGAGCCTGTCGCCGACTGGACCGGCAGCGCGGCTCGCCCCCGGCCGGTGCAGACGGCCCATCTAAGGCAGGAAGCCGGCCAGCCTCGGCAGCCACAAACTGATGTTCGGGAAGTAGATGCAGAGCAGCAGGCCCACCACCTGCAGGGCGACGAACGGATACATGGCCCTGAACACGTCGGTCATGGTCACACCCGGGGGGGCGGTGCCTTTCATGTAGAACAGCGTCGCCCCGAACGGCGGCGTCATGAACGCGGTTTGCAGATTGACCGCAACCAGCGTGCCGAACCAGGTCATAAGGGCTTCCTTATTGCCGATGTGATCTGAGAAGTCGTATCTCGCCAGAATCGGTCCGAACACCGGCAGAACAATGAGACAGATCTCGATCCACTCGAACGGGAAGCCGAGCAAGAAGATCAGGACCATGACGAAGGTCAGCATTTCCCACTTGGTGTCGATGCCGAAATAGGTGAGCGTCGAGAGCATGAGGTCGTCGCCGCCGAGCACGCGGAACACATACGAGAAGCCGGTGGCGCCGAGGAATATCAGGAACACCAGGCCGTTGGCACGGCAGGAGTCGTAGATCGCCTCGTTCATCATCTTGAACGTCAGGCGCCTGTTCAGCGCGGCGATGAACATGGAGCCGAGCACACCCACAGCACCGCTCTCCGTCGGCGTTGCCCAGCCGGCGAAGATGGAGCCCAGCACTATCACCAGCAGGGCCGTCATGGGGAACAGGCCGCGCCAGAGCGCGTACCAGAACTCGCCGCGTGTCTGGGGTCCGTACTCACGCGGCAGCTTGGGCGCCGCCCCCGGCACAAATATCGACACGACTATGATGTAGACAAGATACAAGCCGGACAGCAGGAAGCCCGGCATGATGGCGGACAGAAACAGGTTGCCTGCCGAGGTCGCCAGCATTTCCGCCATCACCACCAGCATGATCGCGGGCGGAATGAGGATGCCGAGCGTTCCGGCCGAGGCGATGGTGCCGATGGCAAGCCGCTTGTCGTATCCCGCGGCGAGCATGTTCGGCAGGGCAATCACCGACAGCGTGATAACGGCCGCGCCGACCACGCCGATCGGCGCCGCCAAGATGGTGCCCATCACCATGACCGAGACCGCCAGCGCGCCCGGGCACCGCTTCAGCAGCACCACGGTTGCGTCGAGCATGTCCTTGGCGGAGCCGGATCGTTCCAGGATCGCGCCCATGAAGATGAACATCGGGATCGACGCCAGCACCGGATCGGCGGCCACTCCCGCCCACATGCGCGAGACGACATCGGAGATGCCGATCATTCGGAACACGCCGAGATAGGCGCCGACTCCGGCAAAAATGAGCGCCAGGCCGCCCATGATGAAGGCCACCGGGTAGCCCAGAAAAATGAAAAAGAACATCGATACGAACATGACCATCGCGAGATTGTTAGCCAGCCAGTCAAACACGATGTTTTCTCCCGAGTTGGGCTAGACGTCGGTCACGACATGGCCGATCTGCAGATTGACCTCGGCTTCCGATCTGTCACCGAACAGGAAGACGATCACGCGCAGCAGCACGCTCAGAATGCCGAGCACCACCAGCCAGAGGCCGGCGGCGTAAATGCCCTTGATGACCCAGCGGTGCGTCAGCCCGACCGTACTGTCGGACCGTTCGCCCAGCGCGTAGGACGAGGCCACGAAATCCAGGCTGTAGTAAGCAACCAAGGCGATGTAGGGCAGCGCCAGCACGAGGCAGCCGACCAGTTCGACCCAGGCCCTGTTACGATAGGTCAGCCGCTCGGTGAAGGTATCGACCCGAGGATGCGCATTGATCGTGTAGCAATAGCCCATCCACAGCGAGAAGACGGCGGCGTGGAAGTGCCACTCCAGCTCCTGCAGCTTGGTGTAGGGCAGCTGCACGCCAAACTTGCGTGCGACCACGTCGAAGGTCGTCACACAGGCCATGATGACCAGCAGCCAGCCGGAGACCAGGGCGATCAATTCGAGCAGGCGTCGCAAGGCTTCCGACAACTTCAGCAAAGCGCCCATTGCTTCCACTCAAACCTTCTGCTGCAGGCGGGCGGTCCAGCGCCGGCTGGTCCGCGCCGAATGCGGCGTGCCTCGCCCACGCCACGCGCCCGACGCCGTGGGGGGCACGTGAGCAACAAGGTACCGCACGATGTGTTGTCCCGTCGGTTGGAGCGAACGACGTCCGCCATAGCGGGCCGGGCCGGCGCAGCACTGGCTGCGCCGGCTGGCGGCTACTGGCTAGCCTGATAGTTCGCCTTCATGGCCTGAGCGTTGCCCCAAATGGCATACCGCTTGCGGAAGTCGAGGTAGTGATCGGCAATCTTCTTGAAGAGCGGGTCTTTCGCCGATTCTTCCTGCAGCACCTCGAGCCATGCCTTCTCGAAGGTCGCCAGGTCCTTGTCGCTCCAGCGCTTGACCTGCACCTTGTGCTTGTCGCGCATCTCGGCCATGACGTCGAACTGCTGGGCCTCGCTCTCAGCGTAGGTGTAGGCGATCTGGGCCCGTCCCGCGACGTCGATCATGGCTTTGTACTGGTCGGGCAGCGCATCGTAGGCCTGTTTGTTCATCAAGAAATGGCTGCACGACACCTGTTGGTGCCAGCCCGGGAAGTAGTTGAACTTGGCGACCTGGTGGAAGCCGAGGTTCATGTCCATCTTGGGCATCGAGAACTCGGTTGCGTCGATCACGCCGCGCTCGAGCGCCTGATAGATGTCGGCTGCCGCCAGCAGCTGCGTCGAGACCCCGAGCTTGGCCATCACCTGGGCGCCGAGGCCGAAGAAGCGCATCTTCAGGCCCTTCAGCTCATCGAGCGATTTGATCTCGTTGCGGAACCAGCCCGACGTCTCGGGGCCGATGCAGAAGCAGTCCCGCGCCACCATGCCGTGCTTGGCGTAGACTTCGTCGCGCAGCTGATCGCCGCCGCCGAACCACTTCCACGCCAGGAACTCGCCGATGCCTGGGCCGAACGGCACGGTCGTGAAGAAGGCAAGCGAGGCATACTTGCCGGTATCGTAGCCGGGCGTTGTCCAGCACGATTCGATCGATCCTCTGGAAACAGCATCGAAGCACTCGAGCGGCGGAATGAGCGCGCCAGGCTCGTAGAACTTGACCTCGAATTTCCCGCCCGACATGCGCTCGATGTCCTTGCTGAAGCGCACGCCTGAAGGACCGAGGTGCGGGAGCGAGCTGCCGAAGGCGCTCTGCATCTTCCAGCGGATTTTGTCCTGGGCGGCAGCCTCGCTGGTGGCCGCGACTAGGCTCAGTGCGGACAAGCCGAAGGCGACGACCCCCGCCAGCCCGAGCTTCAGCAGACTTCTCGACATAGGCATTCCTCCCTGTTTTTGTGCTTGGCACAACAACAGGGACACTCAGAAGCGCAGGCTTTTTTGCTGCGCTCCCCGAAAATCCGCTCGCGCATCGCGACGGCACGGCTGTTGGGGCTTCTCGTGCTTCTTGTTACCGCTTCGACGCACGGCATTGACGGACTTTACTGTGCCCCTGCGCGGGCAACGTGGCATGGAGCCGCATTGCTGTCAAAAGATTGTCAACGATGGTGGATTTCCGCTGTTGCCACTCTGGCTCCGTCGAAGAGCTGCTGTCGGATCGTCGGCTCCTGGGGCAAGAGCGACCCTCGGCCCGGCAGGCGCGTCGCAGGCGACTGATCGTTAAGAGTGAGCGCCCCCCGCCGCGGCGCGGAACAGCGGCAGAGCGATGATGGCGCGGGCGCCGCCCGAGGGGCTGGCATCGAGCGAGATGCGCCCGCCATGTGCCTCCGCCGCGTTGCGGGCAATGGCGAGGCCGAGGCCGGCGCCTCCGGTGCGGCGGTTGCGCGAGGCCTCGAGCCGCACGAAGGGCTCGAACACCATGTCGCGCTCGGCCGCGCCGATGCCGGGGCCCTTGTCGTCGATGGTGAGGATCAGCGTCTCGCCTTCGATGCTTGCCGAGAGTTTGGCTTCGCCGCCGTAAGCCAGCGCATTGTCGGTGACGTTGGCGATCAGGCGCTTGAGGGCGAGGCCGTCGCCGATGAGCTGGGCGCTGCGCGCGGCGGGCGCAATCGAGAGAGAGACGGCGGCACCGGCGCGGCGGCGGTCCTCGGCCTCCCGCTCCAGGATCGGCGCGATGTCGACGAGCTCCTCCGCCCGGCGCGAGGCGCCCGATTCGATCGCCAGCAGCGAGTCGTCGAGCAGGCGCTGCATGTCGTCGAGGTCGTGGATGGCCTTGGCGCGCTCCTCTTGGTCGGCGATCAGCTCGGCGCGGAGTCTGAGCCGCGTGGCGTAGGTTCTCAGATCATGCGAGATGCCGCCGATCAGCGCCATGCGCGCCTTGAGGAGATCGGCGATGCGCTGGGACAGGCGGTTGAAGGCCGCGATCAGCGCGCGGATCTCGGGCGCGCCGCGCGGCACGTCGGCAAGCGCGGTGGCCTTGCCGGGCAGGATCATGCGGTCGACGGCATCGGCGAGATCGCGCAAGGGCCTCGCCTCGCGCCGCACCATCAGCACCGTGATGACCGCCACGGCGAAGCCCAGCACGCCGGCCCAGAATCCCGGCGGGAAGCCGAGCGCGCTGAGACTGAGGATGCCGCCCGTCGCCACGATCAGGTATTCGCCGCTGCGCAAGCCGACCTCGATCTCGACTGCGCCCGGCGACACCCAGGCCAGCGCCTTGAGAGGGCCGGCGAACAGCTCCGAGGAGGGCTCCACCCGCACCCGCACCTCGCGCCCGCCGAGCGAGGCCAGATAGCGGCGCAGAATAAAGTCGACCAGCGGCATCTCGTACCAGGCCGGCTCGCGCGTCTCGGGTCGCGTATCGGCGACGCGCACCCGCAAATCCGTGCTGCTGGTGGCGCGCAGCAGCAGCGGCCATTGCGCCTTGGGTGTGCCTTCGAGCAGCTCGACCAGCGCGGCGGCCTGATCGGGGAGCGGCATGCGCAAGCCGGTATCGGTGTCGCGGCTCCTCTGCACGAAGAAGGCGAGGACGGCGAGCAGCTGCAAGGCCACCAGGCTGGTGACGAAGATGATGAACAGGCGGGTCGAGAAGCCAAGTCGGATCATGCGGGCGGCAGCTGCTTGACGGCGGGAACGAACAGATAGCCGTTGTTGCGGACGGTGGTGATGAGATTGAGGCCGGGTAGCGCCGTTTCGATCTTCTTGCGCAGCCGCGAGATGGTCATGTCGATGGTGCGGTCGAAGGGATCGGCGTCGCGGCCGCGGGTCCAGTCGAGCAGCTGCTCGCGGGTCAGCACGCGGCGCGGGCGAACCACCAGGCAGGCCAACAGCTCGAACTCGGCGCTGGTGACGGGGATCGGCTCGCCGCCGTCGGTGGTGAGGCTGCGGGTATCGAGGTCGATGATCAGCCCTTCGAAGGCATAGCGGCGCGAGCGCTCAGGTTCCGGCTGATGCCGCGCGCGGCGCAGCAGCGCCCGCACTCTGGCCAAGAGCTCGCGCGGATCGAAGGGCTTGGTCACGTAGTCGTCGGCGCCGACTTCCAGCCCCACCACGCGGTCGACGGGATCGCTCTTGGCGGTGAGCATCAGGATCGGCACGCCGGCGTCGCTGCTGCGCAGTTTGCGGCAGATGGAGAGGCCGTCCTCGCCCGGCAGCATCAGGTCGAGAACCACCAGGTCGGGCCGCTTGCGTGCCAGCACCTGCTCCAGCGCCACCGACGTGTCGGCCACCTCGACGGCAAAGCCCTCGCGCGCCAGCAGATTGCGCACCAGGCGCCGGATGTCCTCGTCGTCCTCCACCAGGACGATCAGCGCGTCGGAAACCCCCGTCATGCCAACACGATAGTGAGCAACGCGCCGTCAAGGCAAGCCGCTGCGCGCCGTCGTTACAAATCGTTACGCCGCTGAAAACAAACGCCAACAGACGTTTCCGCACCGACAACCCGCAGCAAAGCGCCGCCGCTAGCGTCGGCCTGGGTGCAGGGGCACTTGCCTTAACCGAAGGAGACGGACGGATGCAGAAGACCCTGGCGATGGCGGCTTGTGCCGCACTCTTGAGCATGGCGATGGTCGCCGACGCGGAGGCCCGCCCCCGCTCGTGGAGCGGCAGCGGCAGCTTCAAGGGCCCCTACGGCGGCGTCACCACCTGGCAGCGCTCGGGGCAATGCTCGGGCGGCACCTGCACCGGCACCAAGACCACCACCGGCCCCAACGGCAACACCTGGACGCGCGAGCGCAGCGTCACCGGCACCGGCAACGGCGGCTGGACCAGCACCGGCAAGGTGACGGGACCCAACGGCAACACCTGGAACCGCAATGGCGGCGGCAGTTGCTCGGGCGGCACCTGCAATTACGGCGGCACCGTCACGGGCCCCAAGGGCAACACCGGCACGTACTCGGGCTCGTTCACACGCGACTGATGCGCGCGCAAAGCAATCCCAGGCTGGGAGCCCACGCCGGGGTCTCAAGCTCACACGGAGAATGAACGCATGACCTATCGATCGCTTGTTGCCGGCCCCTTGCTGGCATTGGCCCTGGCAGCCGGGGCTTTGCCTGCAACCGCGGCTCCCGTCGGCCCCGTCAAGGACGCCGGCGCGGCCGAGACCCTCGTTACCAAGACGCATGGCTGCCACCGCTCCTGCGAATGGGGACCTGTGCTGCGCTGGCACCGGCACGTCGGGCCCGCCTGCGCGCCGGTCGGGTGCTGGCCGCGCGCCGTCCATCCCCACCGCTGCTGGGTCGACGGCTGGGGCGTGCGGCACTGCCGCTGGTAGTGGGCGAGGCCTGGTGTCCTCCCCCCAATGCCCACGCCAGTGCGATCAAGCGGCCGGCCCCGCCGGCCGCTTGATCTTGCGGCATCGGCCGAGGTCGAGGCTCAGGCTGCGTCCGGGGCGAGGCAGCCGCGCTGCTATGCTAGTGTCCAATTTCGCGGAAGGTCTGGTCGTGAGCGAGCCGCGCCATCTCCCCTCCCCCTTGCGGGGAGGGGTCGGGGGTGGGGGTGATGAACAGAGGTGGCCTTCGCATTTTTCCACCCCACCCCTAACCCCTCCCCATCAAGGGGAGGGGAAACGGTCGTGCATGCTTGATGGTTCACACTCCATCTATTCGGGTACAAGGTTTGCTGTTTGCCAAGCCGCAGTGGGATTGGAGAGCCTCTCGACGTGAAGCGCTGTCTGCCAGTGTTGCTCTCAATCAGCCTCATCGTCGGGTCGTTGCCGCTGCCGGCCGTGGCGCAGCCCTTGCGGCCCGAGGGGCCGCGTATCGCGTGCGCCGCCGACTACATGCGCTTCTGCCGCGACGTGCCGCCGGGCGGCGGCCGCATTATTCTGTGCATGCAGCTCAATGCGGACAAGCTCTCCCCCAGGTGCTTTCAGGCGCTCACCGCGTGGGGGCTGGTGGCCGCCAACGCTTTCAAGGCGTGCCTGCCCGACGCGCAGAGGTTCTGCCGCGACGTGCCGCCCGGTGGAGGACGCGGCGTCGCCTGCCTGCTGCAGAATGCCGACCGGTTGAGCAGGCCCTGCCGCGACGCGCTCTCCAATCAGGATTTCTTCGAGCCGCCCGAGGGGCCACGCAACGGGGGGAGGTAGCGGCCGCGTCGCGCTCGTGCCGTCTGCCGCTCGCTCACCGTGCCGGAAGGGCGGGGGGACCGAGGGTCAGGGTTTGCTCCCGTGCAAGATCGGGATTGAGCCCCATGTCCGCGCCCGGCTGCCACGCTCAAGCTTCGGCTCGAATTCAATCGTAGCAAGAAGCGAGGTGGACCATGGCACGCAAGGGCGTGACGCGCCGGCAATTCGGCGCAGGCGTCGTCGCAAGCGCGGCGGTTGCCGGTTCGGCAATAGCCCAGCAGAGGACCGGTGTCCCAGGCTCGCCCGACGCCACCACGACCATCGACGGAAAGTACCTTCCCAACCCGCCGTCGGCGTTCGGCGGTGAGATCAACCTCAACGCCGCCCAGTCGAGGCCCTACTGGCCGGCGCGTGTGGTGCCGCCCAAGGGCGCGCCCAACGTGCTGCTGATCATGACCGACGACGTCGGCTTCGCAGCGCCGAGCACGTTCGGCGGCGTCATTCCGACGCCGGCGCTCGACCGCATCGCCAATGCCGGATTGCGCTACACGCAGTTTCATTCCACGGCGCTGTGCTCGCCGACGCGGGCGGCCCTGATCACGGGGCGCAACCACCACGCCGTTGGCTTCGGCGTGATCTCGGAAGCCGCCACGGGCTTTCCGGGCTACGACAGCATCATCGCCAGGAACTCAGCGACCATCGGCCGGATCCTGAAGGACAACGGCTACGCCACCTCCTGGTTCGGCAAGGACCACAACACGCCGGCCTTCCAGGCCAGCCAGGTCGGGCCGTTCGACCAGTGGCCGATCGGCATGGGCTTCGATTATTTCTATGGCTTCGTCGGCGGCGACACCAGTCAATGGCAGCCGAACCTGTTCCGCAACACCACGGCCATCTACCCCTACGTGGGCAAACCGGAATGGAACCTGACCACGGCGATGGCAGACGACGCCATCGGCCACGTGAAGATGCTCAACGCCGTCGATCCTGAGAAGCCGTTCTTCGTCTACTACGTGCCCGGCGGCACGCATGCGCCGCACCACCCGACGCCGGAGTGGATCAAGAAGATCGGCGACATGCACCTGTTCGACAAGGGCTGGAACGACTGCGCGAGCAGATCTTCGCCAACCAGAAGAAGCTCGGCGTCATCCCTTCCGCACGCCAAGCTCACGCCATGGCCCGACGAGCTCAAGCGATGGGATACTCTCTCGGCCGACGAGAAGAAGCTCTTCATCCGTCAGGCCGACGTGTATGCCGCCTACCTTGCCTACACCGACCACGAGATCGGTCGCGTGATCCAGGCGGTGGAGGACATCGGCAAGCTCGACAATACGCTGATCATCTACATCAGCGGCGACAACGGCTCGAGCCCGGAAGGCTCGCCCAACGGCACGCCCAACGAGGTTGCGCAGTTCAACAGCGTCGAGGTCCCGGTCGCCGACCAGCTGAAGCTTTTCTACGACGCGTGGGGTTCAGACCGGACCTACCCGCACATGGCCGTGGGCTGGACCTGGGCGTTCGACACGCCGTTCAAGTGGACCAAGCAGGTGGCGTCGCACTTCGGCGGCACGCGGCAGGGCGTGGCCGTGGCCTGGCCGGCTCGCATCAAGGACGCTGGCGGCATCCGCCACCAGTTCCACCACGTCATCGACATCGTGCCGACCATCCTGGAGGCGACCGGCGTTTCAGCGCCGGTGATGGTCGACGGCATCGCCCAGAAACCCATCGAAGGCGTCAGCATGGCGTACACGTGGGACAGGGCCAACGCCAACGCGCCCTCCACGCACCGGACCCAGTATTTCGAGATGTTCGGCAACCGCGGCATCTATCACGACGGCTGGTACGCCAACACGCGGCCGATCAGTCCGCCGTGGAATCTCGGCGCAACGCCCAACCCGGACGTGATGAACAGCTACAAGTGGGAGCTCTACGACCTGACCAAGGACTGGACGCAGGACAACGACCTGGCCGCCTCCAATCCCGCCAAGCTGAAGCAGATGCAGGAGCTGTTCATGGTCGAGGCGGCGAAGTACCAGGTCTTCCCGCTGGACAATTCAATTGCGACCCGCATGGTGACGCCGCGGCCCAGCGTGACCGCCGGCCGGAACGTGTTCACCTATTCCGGCGAGCTCACCGGCATCCCCATGGGCGACGCTCCGCAGCTCCTCGGCACGTCCTACACGATCACGGCCGAGGTCGAGATTCCGGAAGGTCGCCCGCTCGGGCTCGGGGCGCCGCAGGCCGGCGATGGCATGATCGCCACCCAGGGCGGCCGGTTCGGCGGCTGGGGCTTCTATGTGCTCAAGGGCAAGCCCGTCTATGTCTGGAACCTGCTCGACCTGAAGCGGGTGCGCTGGGAGGGCGCGGAGGCGCTGTCACCGGGCAAGCACACGCTGGAGTTCGACTTCAAGTACGATGGGCTCGGCTTTGCCACCCTGGCCTTCAACAATACGAGCGGCGTCGGCCGCGGCGGCACGGGCGTGCTCAAGGTGGACGGCAGGGTGGTTGCCAGCCAGACCATGGAACGCACCATCCCGCTCATCCTGCAGTGGGACGAGACCTTCGACATCGGCGCCGATACCGGCACCCCGGTGGACGACAGGGACTATCAGGTGCCGTTCCGCTTCAACGGCAAGCTCAACAAGGTGACGATCAGGGTTCAGCCGCGCAGCCTGACGCAGGCCGAGGAACAGCTTCTGCGGCGAGAGGGCCAGCGCAGCAACAGGGCGAGCGAATAGGTTCGCACTGTCCCGTCCCGCGGCCGCCGAACATGGAGCTGAAGCCCCAGGCAGGAGCATCTGGCCGCCGTTTCTGACCCGAGCCGACATTGCGTCCCCAGCTAGACGCTGCTTCTGCGTCGCGACCACCAGATCGCGAGCGGGCCCATGAGCCCGCCTGCAGCCATAACCAGAAAAGCAGTGAGCCAGCCTCCCGAGGTGTCCATACCGCCGCCCGTATCGAGAGCAATGCCAATGGCCCAGGACCCCGCCGCTGACAATCCAAAACCAACGGTCGAATGCATCGCCATCGTAGCGCCGCGGTACTCAGGTTGCGCGCTCAAGGTCATGCCCGAGGTCAGCGCGCCGGAGTCGGCCGGAATAGCAATCGAATAGAGGAACAGCAGAGGCAAGAGCAGGAGCGGCGCCGCGCCTGCGGTCAGCCCGATCAGGATCGCAACTATCCCGGCGATGCTCATGAACAGAACGATGGCGCGGTGCCGGCCGAAGCGAATGGCGGTCTCGTTGCCGATGATGCTGGACGGCATGGCCAGGACTGCCGCGATGACGCTGACCGTAATCGGCTCGAGCAATGCCGAGCCGCCGTTGCGTGCGGCGACAAAGGTCCAGAACGCAACGATCCAGGTCCTGAGCGCATACAGCTCGAAGCAGTGCGCGCCGTAGCCCAGGATGAAACCCATCGCCGGGCGATTGCGAAACACCGGCTTGAAGTCGAGCAGCCGCCGCGAGGACGGAGCCGGCGCAACGGGCGCCATGCCGAGGCATGCGGCGATCATTGCCAGCGGCCCAAGCGCGGTGATGAAGAAGGCCCAGCGCCACCCCAGCGCGTCCGCGGCGAGCTGGGCGATCAGGAACGAAAGGCCGACGCCGATGGAGAACGTCGCCGTGTACATCGTAACACTGCGTGAGCTGTCGCCCGGCGGCAGGCGATCCACCAGCGCCTTCAAACCCGGCATGTACGCGCCGGCGAAACCGATGCCCGCGATTCCCCAGATGGCAATGGCCGACCACAACCCCTCGGCCAGCCAGCCGAAGGCCAGGGTCGCCAGTCCGCTCACCGTCGATCCGGTCATCAAGATGGAGCGGGCATCCATCCGGTCCGTCAGCGCAGTCAGGAACGGCACGGCAAGCATGTAGCCGAGCGCGAACGAGCTCGCCATCAGCCCCGCCTCACTGGCGCTCAGCCTCCAGGCGGGGATGAGATGCTGCGCCATGACAGCGGGCACGACCACATGCGGCAGCAGGTTGCCCACCTGGCCGAGGCACATCGCCGCGACGAGCGCGCGCCCGTGCAATGCCATCCCGCGTTCCTCCGAACAGTATTCTCTCGCTCGCAGTATTGACTCTCATACGTCATTTCGATAATTGTTGAAATATGGAAAAGATGGATGCCGTTGCGGCGCTCGGCGCGCTTGCCCAGGAGAACCGGCTCGATGTCTACCGCCTGCTGGTGCAGGCCGGGCCTGACGGCATGGCGGCGGGAGAGGTGGCGGCCGCGCTCGGCATCGCGCCCAACACGCTGTCGTTCCATTTCGACCGCCTGCGCCACGCCGGCCTCGTCAGCGTGGCGCGCCAGGGCCGCTCGCTGATCTACGCGGCGCGCTACGAGACCATGAACAACCTGCTCGGCTACCTCACCGAGAACTGCTGCGGCGGCAAGCCGGACCTGTGCGCGCCCGCCGTCTGCAAGCCGACGAAACCCGCGCGCAACCGCAAGAAGGAGACCGTGTGAGGAGCGCGCTCGACGTTGGACGCGCCGATGAATCGTAGACTGCAGGCTGCCTGACCTGTCCCCTTGGCAGCAATGAGGAGCACAATCGATGGCCGAGATCGACGTCAAGGAAGCCGTGCGGGAGAAATACAGCGCGGCCGCGCGCCGCGTGGGCGCGGACGGCGGCTGCTGCAGCGCTTCGACGGCGCTTCCCTACTGCAGCCCCATCACGTCGAACCTCTACGAGGCGAGCCAGACCGAGGCGTTGCCGGAAGCGGCGGTGCTGGCGTCGCTCGGGTGCGGCAACCCCACGGCGCTGGCCGAGCTCGCACCCGGCGAGACGGTGCTCGACCTCGGATCGGGCGGCGGCATCGACGTGCTGCTGTCGGCGCGCCGCGTCGGGCCGACGGGCAAGGCCTATGGCCTCGATATGACCGACGAGATGCTGGCGCTGGCGCGCGAGAACCAGCGCAAGGCCGGCGTCGCTAACGCCGAGTTCCTCAAGGGCGAGATCGAGCGCATTCCATTGCCCGCCAACTCCGTCGACGTGATCATCTCCAACTGCGTCATCAACCTGTCGGGCGACAAGGACCGGGTGCTCGCAGAGGCTTTCCGCGTGCTGAAGCCAGGCGGCCGCTTCGCCGTAGCGGACGTCGTGACGTGCGGCGAGGTCCCGGCGCAGGTGCGGGAACACATGCTGCTCTGGGTCGGCTGCATCGCCGGCGCGCTGCAGGACAGCGAATATCGCAACAAGCTGGCCAAGGCCGGGTTCCAGTCGATCACGGTCGAGCCGACCAGGGTCTACGACATCGAGGATGCCCGCGAATTTCTGACCGGCAAGGGCATCGACGTCGACGTGCTCGCGCCGCAGGTCGGCGGCAAGTTCATGAGCGCGTTCGTGCGCGCCGAAAAGCCCGCAAACGAATTGCAGCGGCGCCCGGCAGCGGAATGCTGCGCGCCCACATGCTGTCAATGAGGCAGGAGCGGCTCTGACCCCGCGCCCGTTTGCTGGTTGGCCTTCGATGAGGGAGGTTTCGCATGCCTGATCGCGCCTTCAATGTGCTGTTCCTGTGCACGGGCAATTCCGCGCGCTCGATCATGGCCGAATCCATCCTGCGCAAGGATGGCGCGGGTCGCTTCCAAGCCTCCTCGGCCGGCAGCATGCCGAAAGGCGCGGTCAATCCCTTCGCGCTCGAGGTGCTGGAGAGCTACGGCTATCCGACCGACGGGCTCGCCTCCAAGAGCTGGGAGGTGTTTGCCGGTCCCGACGCACCGGCCATGGATTTCGTGCTGACGGTCTGCGACAACGCCGCGGGCGAAGCCTGCCCGCTGTGGCCCGGCCAGCCGATGACCGCGCACTGGGGCATCGAGGATCCCGCCGCGGTGGAAGGCAGCGACCTGGACAAGGAGCGCGCCTTCGTCACCGCTTTCCGCCACCTCAGGAATCGCATCTCTCTGCTGGTCAATCTGCCGGTGGAGTCGCTGAGCCGGCTGGCTCTCGCGCGCCATCTCCAGGACATCGGCCGCATCGAAGGCAGCACTTCGCCCAACCCGAAGGTCGCATGAGAGCGCAGCGCATCGCCGCAGAGGCGCTGGGCACCGGCCTGCTGCTGGCAACGGTCATCGGCTCCGGCATCATGGGCGAGCGCCTGGCGGGCGGCAACGTCGCCCTGGCCCTGCTCGGCAACACCCTTGCCACCGGCGCGATCCTGGTTGTGCTGATCACCATGTTCGGTCCGATCTCAGGAGCGCACTTCAACCCAGCCGTCAGTGCCGTGTTCGCTCTGAGGAAGGAGTTGGCGCCGGGCGACTTGGCCGCTTACATACTGGCGCAGGTCGCGGGCGGCGTTGCCGGCGTGCTCATCGCCCACGGCATGTTCGACGAAGCCCTGTTGCAGATTTCCACCAAGGCGCGATCGGGACCGGCGCAGTGGCTGTCCGAAGTGGTGGCGGCATTCGGCCTGGTCCTCACCATTCTGCTGACGCTTCGGGCCAATCCGGCGGCTGTCGCCGCCTCGGTCGGCCTCTACATAACGGCCGCCTACTGGTTCACTGCTTCGACTTCGTTCGCCAATCCTGCCGTGACCATCGCAAGGGCCTTCTCTGACACGTTCGCGGGTATCCGGCCAACTGATGCGGCACCTTTCATTCTTGCCCAGCTGGTGGGTGCAGCGGCCGCCATGCTCCTTGGGCGGTGGCTGGACCCACCGGAGGTTGGTGCCTGACGACAGCTGTTGGGAAGGTTTGCGGATGCCTCCGTCTCGGCCGCAACCAAGCGGTGCATGGGCCGGCGTCGGCAAACCTACACCGCTCCGGGGTAGCAACACCTACCGGCATAGCTTGCTACTTCTGCAGCGAGGGCCAGCGGCTGAAGGCGAACACCCACAAGGCGATGAGGTTGAGGCCGGGCACAAATGCCAGCAACGTCCACCATCGGCTGCGGCCCGCTCTGTGCAAGACGTTTGCGACCGGCACTCCCAGGAGGATGATGACCAGCAGGGGCATCACGATCGCCAGTCAGCGAATCATCATCATCGCGACCACCATCAGCGCCAACATCACCGCGGCCATGATGACCAGGTGCACAGGGTTGCTCATGATGTGTCGTAGCATCGCGAACCTAGTGCCTTCGGGCACCAAGTTCATGCCGCACTGAGGGCATTTGCCGGAACTCGGCTGACGAACGTCCGGGTGCATGGGGCAAATGTAAGTTTGACCATCGGACATGGCACGTTCCCAAAATTGCATTAGGAAGTTTGCGCCTCACCACGCGATCCGCCTTGATCCGCATCAATCACTTGCGGACACTGGATCCAGGCTGCGGGTTGGCTGACCAGCTTGCGACAGCGATGGCTCAACAGAGCGCCACGTCGGGCGAACGGCGCAGGTACGCTGCCAGCTTCTTGCAGCCACGGATGTAAGTTTCCTGGGTGCGCGGGGCGAGGTTGCGCAGCCTCATGTCCGCGATCGTGCACTAGGGTGTGTACTCAAATACGAGATGCCGTTTCGCATCTGCCAACGCAAGGCCATGCCATGCTACGGCAGTAAGAGCCCCAGCAACGGACGTGGGCGATCATCGAGCCACACGGGGCAAGAGTGCCATCTTCGGACTCATGCACTGCAACAAATCCAGATCTATTCTATCACGTCGTCGGGGCGGTGAAGGGCCAAGCCCCAGGCATGAGCCGTCGCGCAATCGGGCCGAGGCGCAGCTAGAGTTGTTTCCCGAGCTGGCGGAAGGGTGCACGCTAACCCCTGAAGGCTACCGTGTGTCTGCGCGAGACCGAACCTGGATGGCAGGCGACTGCTGATGTCGCACAATGAAAGGGCGCCTCTCAAAGGGAGGCGCCCAGCCGAATTGGCTGTTCGGTGCGGAAGACAGCTATCAGCCTATCGCTAGACCTGGGCTCCCCTCCGACTACTGACTCGCTTGCGGCCACCGGCCCGTCAATCACTGATCGTGGCGGACGTCTCCCTTTCTATCCACCAAACCGACGACCCATAAGGTGGGGTCGTTGAGAATTGCGGTGAAGTTACTGTCGCTTGGGGCGGAGGATTGGCGTTGATGGCAGGACTCGCCTTGCCAGGAGTTCGCTTCTGGTAGGAATATATCTTCGTCTGTTCCTTAGCTGGGTCGGATTGCGCATCCACGGCCACCGCAGCGCCGGCGATGAGCGCGACGGCAGCGAGTGCTGATAAGGCGGTTCTCATGCTGGTTCCTTTGATTCCAAATCATCTCAAATCGCCGCAACAAGATAAAAGGATATCGGCAGATGGGATGTACACAATGAGTTGCCTCACCACACAAACGAATATTAGAATCGGTGCACCGCTTTCTGTGTATTGCTGAGGAGAGGCAAATCACTGCGCCAAACCGGATGCCGGCACGAACGAGAGGCGCCATTACAGGGTCAGGGTGTTGGCTGGTAATTTCTGCTCAGGGTCAGACCCGCTAAGTTTCTGGGTGAGCACAGCATTTCCAATTTACACCCAGCAACAGACTTGCGGCCCAAGCTTGTCCAGGCCTGTCTCTGGGCGGTCCACTCAAATTGAGTACACGGCCTAGCGCTGCGGGGAGACGCTCGTCGGGCACGGCAGGTATTGGCAGTGCCAGGCGGCTCACGGCCGCTTCGATCTAGGTCGTCCGGTCTGAGCCAATTTGCGCGCCAATGCCGCAAGAAGCTCGAGAAACCGTGCGCGCCTGTCTTTCGGCAAAGCGCGAAGCACGCGCTGGTCAACCTTTCTTGCCAACGGTTCCACCTGCCTCAGGAGACGTTGGCCTTTGCTGGTGAGCTGGGTGGCGTAGGTTCGACCATCTCTATCGGTCCGGCGGCGACGCACCAAGTTTCGCACAACGAGGCGTCGAATGATTTGCCCCAGCGTCGCCCCATCGATGCCCGTCCGCTCAGACAGTGTTCGCTGACTGGCTCCTTCGTTCTCGGCGATGGCAACAAGGACCGCGAGTTGCCTCGGCGTGGTCCCAGGGATGCCGGATAAGAACACGTCGTCAGCCAGCTGTGTCGCCCTGTGAAGCAGGTGTAGCGGGGACCGATCCATCATCTCTCAGTTCATGTAATCTTTGTTGGTTCACACCGAGTAAGGGGGGCGCAGCCCCGCCAGTTGAATGTGTCGAGCCCTGACGGTTGCTAATGGCCGGGCAGCTCATTCGGTGGTCGGCATCGCTGGAGGAACGCCAGAACCTCGCCAGATAGCAGCGGCTGCGGCTCTGCTAATCACCCATTTGGGGGAGAGTTTGAGACGCGCGAACATGCCGAAAGAGGTGAAGCGTGACCGGCGCCGGCGGCGAAGCAGGCGGCGTTGGACCAGCGACAAGAATCTGCTCAGGGCCGGCTGGAAATCGAGTAGGGGTTGCCGTCGGGGTCCTTGCCCTCGCAGTGGATGAGGCCGCCCCCCGACATCAGCTTGCCGGGCCTGGCGCCGCGGGCAACCAGCGCCTCTCTGGCCGCGGGGACGTCGGCGGCCCAGAAGCCGATCTTCGGCGGCCGCCTGCCGACCTCGGAGCGGCCGTTGTGCAGCGCGATTACGCAGCCGTTGGCGTCGAACTCCTTCCAGCCGGGCTCATCCTTCAAGAGCGCCAGCCCGAGGACGTCGCCATAGAAGGCCATCATGGCGGGCATGCCGGCGGTGAACAGGACGATCCGGCGCATCGACAGCGTCATTTGCACTCCCCCTGCAATCGCCGGGCTGCAATCGGCCTTCGGATCAGCACGCCACGGAACGATTTTTTTGCCTAGAGTGGGGGCAGCGTTTCACTCTTTTGCCTGAGCCCGTGCCAGCCTGCCATGTCAGCCACTGACCACCCGCTGGGGCCTGACGAGGTCGACGGCCTCTTCGCGCCCTTCTTCCCGGACCCCGAGCTGCCGGCGGCGCTTGCCGTTTCCGGCGGGGCCGACAGCATGGCGCTGATGGTGCTGTTCGCCGAGTGGCGCGCGCGCGGTGGCCATGACATCTCGCGCGACACCGTGCTTACCGTCGATCACGGTCTGCGTGCGGAGTCGCGCGCGGAGGCCGAGATTGTTGCAACCGAGGCCCGCGCTTTCGGATACCGCCATGCCACGCTTGTCTGGCGCGAGGACAAGCCCGTTACCGGTATCCAGCAAGCGGCGCGTCGCGCGCGATACCGCTTGATGGGCGCGTACATGCACGCGCACAGGGTCCCGTTGCTGCTCACCGCCCACACGCGCGACGACCAGGCGGAGACGCTCATCATGCGCCTGGCGCGCGGCAGCGGCCTCGACGGGCTCGCCGCTATCGCACCCAGTGTCGATCTCGCCGATCTCGATCGGGATGCCGCGCGTGAGCACGGCGTGATCTCGGTTGTGCGCCCCTTGCTCGATGTGCCGAAGGCGCGCCTGGTGGCAACGCTCTCCGCGCGCGGTCTCGCCTGGATCGAGGACCCTTCCAACCAGTCGCCCGCCTATGAGCGCGCGCGGCTGCGTGCGGCACGCGCCGGTTTCGCTGCACTGGGGCTCACGGACGCCATGCTCGCACTCAGCGCGCGGCGCCTGCAGCGCGCCCGCCGGGCGCTCGATGCGGCTGCCGACCGGTTCTGCGATTGCGCAACCGGTGCCGTCATTGCGGACGCAACCGGCACCTTCGTTGTCGATCTCGCGAGGCTGCGCGCGGAGGAAAGCGAGATCGCGCTCAGGGTCCTCGAGCGCACGATCGCGGCTGCCGGCGGCAGCGACGAGCCGGTGCCGTTTGCCAGCCTCGAGACCATTACCGAGGCCCTGCTTGCTGGAGAAACGCAGGCTCGCAAGTGGACACTGGCGCGGGCCATGATCGAAAACGACGGCGAATCCGTCACCATCGAGCGGGAGCCTCCTCGCGAGCCGCTGCCGCACATTGCACTGTCCCCGGGAGAGCAAGCCCGCTGGGACGGCCGCTTCAGGGTGAAGGCCGAAGCCGAGTTGCAGGCCGGCCCCGTCGAAGTCCGCCCGCTCGGCAGCGCGGCGCTCACCGAATTGCGCCGGCAGGGCGCCCTGGCAACTCGAGTTCGCGCCGGCGCCGCGGCCCTGGTCCCCTCGTTCTGGCGCGGGCAAGCGCTGCTGGCTGTGCCGCCGCTGGGCTACTGGTCAACGCCCCACCATCGGCAAACGCTCGATGCCCGGTTCATCGGACTTGCCGGTCCTCAGGGAAATGGTCCCCAAGGAAATGGTCCCCAGGGGAATGGCCCCGAGGGGAAATTTGCACTCCCGTGAGGCGCCTTGGAGCAGGCGCAAACCGTCCAACTCGTCGCGCCCAACCCCGTGGCATGTGCGGAAAACGCGCCCCAGGTCTCAAACTTGGCCTGGAACTTGGCCTCGAACCAGGCCTCAAACTTGGCAAAGATCCTCTACACACCTATGTTAGACCCACGACGGGCCCGCGCCGGCGGCGGAGCGGGCAATCGCCAGCCCCCGGGCGCGGCGGCATAGGGCGCCTTTGGGGCAGAAGGAATCCCGATGAATTCGAATTTTCGTAATCTGGCCATCTGGGTAGTCATTGTCCTGTTGCTGGTCGCACTCTTCAATCTGTTCCAGAATCCCAGCCAAGGCCGCCGCGGCAACGAGATCAGCTACTCGGAGTTCCTCGCCGGCATCGAGTTCGGGCAATGTCTCCGAGGTCACCATCGCCAAGCACCGCATTTCCGGCGTCTATCGCGACAAGACCGGCACCTTCAACACGGTGGCTCCGGAAGACCCGAACCTGGTCGAGCGGCTCAACAAAAAGGGCGTGAAAATCACGGCCCGGCCGCCCGAGGACGACGTCCCCTCCATCCTGGGCGTGCTGGTCAACTGGTTCCCGATGCTGCTGCTGATCGGCGTGTGGATCTTCTTCATGCGCCAGATGCAGTCGGGCGGCGGCCGCGCCATGGGCTTCGGCAAGTCCAAGGCCAAGCTGCTTACCGAGCGCCAGGGCCGCGTCACCTTCGAGGACGTGGCCGGCGTCGACGAGGCCAAGTCCGATCTGCAGGAGATCGTCGAGTTTCTGCGCGATCCGCAGAAATTCCAGCGCCTCGGCGGGCGCATCCCGCGCGGCTGCCTGCTGGTAGGCCCCCCGGGCACCGGCAAGACGCTTGATCGCCCGTGCGGTCGCCGGCGAGGCCAACGTGCCCTTCTTCACCATCTCGGGCTCCGACTTCGTCGAGATGTTCGTCGGCGTCGGCGCGTCCCGCGTTCGCGATATGTTCGAGCAGGCCAAGAAGAACGCGCCCTGCATTATCTTCATCGACGAGATCGACGCGGTCGGCCGCCACCGCGGCGCTGGCCTCGGCGGCGGCAACGACGAGCGCGAGCAGACGCTCAACCAGCTGCTCGTCGAGATGGACGGCTTCGAGGCCAACGAAGGCATCATCATCATCGCCGCCACCAATCGGCCCGATGTGCTCGATCCCGCGCTGCTGCGGCCCGGCCGCTTCGACCGCCAGATCGTGGTGCCCAACCCCGATGTCGCCGGTCGCGAGAAGATCCTGAAGGTGCACATGCGCAAGGTGCCGCTGGCGCCCGACGTCGACGCCAAGGTGATCGCGCGCGGCACGCCCGGCTTCTCCGGCGCCGATCTCGCCAATCTCGTCAACGAGGCGGCCCTGCTGGCGGCGCGGCGCAACAAGCGGCTCGTCACCCAGACCGAGTTCGAGGACTCAAAGGACAAGGTCATGATGGGCGCCGAGCGCCGCTCCATGATCATGACCGAGGAGGAGAAGCTCGCCACCGCCTACCACGAGACGGGGCATGCGCTGGTCAACATCCTCACCCCCGGCAACGACCCCCTGCACAAGGTGACGATCATCCCGCGCGGCCGGGCGCTGGGCGTCACCATGAGCCTGCCCGAGCGCGACAAGCTCTCCTACTCCAAGCAGTGGTGCGAGGCGCGGGTGGCGACCATGTTCGGCGGCCGTGTCGCCGAGCAGCTCGTCTACGGCGAGGACCACCTCAATACCGGCGCGTCCAGCGACATCATGCAGGCGACCGAGCTTGCCCGCCGCATGGTGACGGAGTGGGGCATGAGCGACAAGCTGGGCCCCCTGCGCTACAACGAGAACCAGCAGGAGGTCTTCCTCGGCCACGCCATCACCCAGCGCCAGCACATGTCGGAGGAGACGGCGCGGCTGATCGACGAGGAGGTGCGCCGCATCGTCACCGCTGGCGAGAAGAAGGCGCGCGAGGTCCTCACCGCCAATCGCGACAAGCTCGAGCTGATTACCCAGGCCCTGATGGAGTTCGAGACCATCACTGGCGATGAAGTGAATGCGCTGATGCGTGGCGAGAAGATCGTGCGCACCCAGGACGACGACGACTCCAAGACCCAGGCCGGCCCTGCTGTTCCTGCCGCCGGCAAGTCGCGTCCGCGCCCAGAGCCCGGCACGGGCGGGCTGGAGCCCTACCCGCAGACGTAGGGGTTCGGCACCGCTCTCGCGACCCAGTCATCCGGCGCCGCTCGCGCGCTTGCGTGCGAGCGGGAATCGGCCGGGACCCAGCCACTTTGCCGTTCGCTCTCGGGTGCGGAAGGCGAGCAATCGCCGAGGCCCGAGCGATATGCCCCTTCCGCCGCGCCCTTATCCCCACACCCTGCGCGCGGGGCAATCGGCGCCCTCTGGGTGCTGCGCTCTTTGAGAGCGTGAATCCTCTAACCGCCCGCGCGCGGCGCGTCTTGGCTAGCTCTGTGCGTCTAGGTCGACGTGCAGTTCCGCCGCGTTTGCCGGCCGGCGGCAGCGCCCTTCGAACACGGCGCCTTCCTCGATGGTGAGGGATAGATGGTGGACGTCGCCCTCTACGCGGGCAGACGCCTGCAGCGCCACCATGTTGGCCCGAATGGCGCCGGACGTGGTGCCGCGCACGATCACGCGCTCGGCAGCAATCGTGCCCGTCACCCTGCCTTGCTCGCCAACGATGATCTCCGCGCCGGCCACGTCGCTTTCAAGATCGCCGTCGACCTGCAGCACTCCACGGCTGATGATCTTCAAGCCTTGGCCGGTGATCTTGAGATCGTTGCCGATGACGGATTTGCCGGGCTCGACTGCGCCCGTGCTGCTCAGCGGTCGGCCGGAGCCGGCGTTGACAGCTTTGAGCGGTACGGCCGGGGCAGCGGAGGTGCGCGCCATGATGCTTACTCCCTGTGGTGGGAAGGCAGACCAGCAGCAATGGGCCAGCGCCGCTTGAGTGTAGAGGCTCGCCCCGCTTCGCCCACGATCTGGATACGCCCAAAATTCGCATGGACGCAAGAACAGCTCGGTCGAATCGCGCGTGGCATGTGGCGCCGCGATGACATCGAGCTGAAACAGCTGGGAGGTCTCAGCAAGGAACAGAACACTGACAAGCTGACGCGGGACGCACCAGGCAAGTGTTGGCGAAGATTGGCAAACGTGCTTACTCTCGCGCCCGTCGAGGGGAGCGGCACTTTTCCGGAGGTCGATATGAGGGGTTTTGTCGGCGCCGCCGTTCTGGCTGGGGCATTGGCCGCCGCAACCGCCACGGTGGCGCACGCGCAGATTGCCGTTTCTGCCAACGACGCCAAGGTCAAGCTCGTCAACGGCAAGATCGAGCTGGTACCGAGCCCGCCCGCCGACACGATTGCGTTCATCGACCTCAGGGCCTCCCCTCCCAAGGTGATGGCCGAGCTCAATGTGCCGAACAGCGTGGCAGGACCGCCCAGCAACGTCGCCTTGTCGCCCAGGGAAGACATCGTGCTGGTGACCGGGGCGGCGCAGGTCGATCCCGCCAACGCGGCCGCCACCATCCCCGACGACAAGCTGACCGTGATCGACATGATGGCTTTGAAGCCCGGGCTGTTGAAGCGCCTCGGCATCTACAAAGGTGGCGAGACGGCGCCCAAGGTGATCGCCACGCTGCAAGCGGGCAGGGGCGCCTCGGGCATCGCCATCAACAAGGCCGGCAAGCTGGCCCTCGTCGCCAACCGGGCCGAGGGCACCGTGTCGGTGTTCACCATCGCCGGAGCCAAGGTGGAGGCCGCCGGCAAGGTGACCGTGGGTGGTGAGAAGTCGGGCCCCAGCGCCGTCGCCATTGCCCCCGACAGCAAGTCGGCGCTGGTGACGCTCGATGCCGACAACAAGATCGTGCAGCTCGCCATAGACGGCACCAAGGTCGAGCCGACCAAGCGCGAGATATTTGCGGGGCTCAGGCCCTACGGCCTCGACATCGCTCCCGGCAAGGGCGAGGTGGCGGTGGTGGCGAACGCAGGCATGGGCGGCGGCGACGCCGATACCATCAGCGTCATCGATCTCAAGTTGGACCCGCCGCGCGTCGTCGGCACCTACAGCGTGGGTCCCACACCGGAAGGCATCAAGATCTCGCCCGACGGCAAGTTCGTCGCGGTGGTCGTCAACAACGGCAGCAATCAGGCGCCCGACTCGCCGCTCTTCAAGGACAGCGCCGTCCTGCAGGTGTGGGGCCGCAACGGTACGCAGCTCACCAAGGCTGCCGAGCTGCCGATCGGCAAGTGGTGCCGCGGCGTCGCCTGGTCCTCGAATAGTCGCACCCTGCTGGTGCAGTGTATGGTGGAGGAGGAGATCACGGTTGTGCGCTTCTCGGGTCTCACCGGCCGCTCGCTGCAGAAGGTTGGCGCCATCAAGACCAAGGGCGGGCCGGCAGGCATTCGCACCGCCGAGCCTTGATCTGGGGTTGGCGTAGCGGGCATCAGCAACGGGACGCCGCGTGACGGCACGCCTCTACATTCGCCCTGTCGGGTTGCTGCCTTCCGCGCGCGAAGCGCGGGACGGAGCGGCTCTGGCGCTCGCCGGCCGCGAGGACCTGTCGTTCGCAGCCGCCGAGATCATTGAACGCGACGGGGGCGTCGTGCGCCGCCGCCTGGTGCCGGCGGGCGAGGTCGCGCAGGCGGCCGGCGGCGCGCCGGAGCTGCTGCACCGATTGCAGCGCCCGCGTCCGCCGATTGCCGGGCTTACGCTCGATCGGCCCCGCATCATGGGAGTCGTCAACGTGACGCCCGACAGCTTCTCCGACGGCGGCCAATACCTTGAGCCGGAGGCGGCCATCGCCCACGGGCTGCAGCTGGAGGCCGAGGGTGCCGACGTCCTCGACGTCGGCGGCGAGTCGACGCGGCCCGGCGCCGAGCCCGTCAGCCTCGAGGAAGAGTGCCGGCGGGTCCTCCCCGTGGTCGAGGCACTGGCCAAGCAGGCTCGCGTCCCGGTTTCGATCGACACCCGCAACGCCGAGGTCATGCGCCGGGCGGCTGATGCCGGCGCGCGCATCATCAACGACGTGTCGGCGCTCGCCCATGACCCGGCGAGCCTCGAGTTCGCGGCACGCAGCGGCCTGCCCGTTGTGCTCATGCACGCCCAGGGCGATCCGCGCACCATGCAGGCCAACCCCACCTACGCCGACGTGGTGCTCGACGTTTACGATATGCTGGAAACCCGCATCGCCGCCTGCGAGGCCGCGGGCGTTCCCGCCGAGCGGCTGATCGTCGACCCCGGCATCGGTTTCGGCAAGACGCTCGCCCACAACCTCTCCCTGCTTGGTTCGCTCTCGGTGTTTCAAGGGTTGGGCTGTGCCGTGCTGCTCGGCGTCTCGCGCAAGAGCTTCATCGCCAGGCTGACCGGCGCCGGAGCCGGCGAGCGTCTGCCGGGCTCGCTTGCCGGCGCGCTGCTGGGCGCAGCCCAAGGCGTGCAGGTCCTGCGCGTCCACGATGTCGCCGCCACCCGCCAGGCGCTCACTGTGTGGCAGGGCGCAGTGCCGGCAAGGGCTGGCGGGTGAAGGGCCCCTGCCGTTTCGTTCCGGCACACGCCGCCTCTCGCCGGCCTCGGCATGGAACAATATCCACAAGTCCGGGCCAGGAATTCCGGCCGGATGCGTGGTGTAATCTTTGCTTACTGCTTTTGATGTGCTGGCGTCGGCAGCCGGCATTGCATAATAGATCAGCGGAGCCCATCCTTTGCTTCTGCAACCCGTCTCGCGCATTCTGGCAACGTCGCAACCGACCACGAGCCCTGTGAGGCTTCCCATGGCGCGCAAATACTTCGGCACCGACGGCATTCGCGGCCTCGCCAACCGCGTGCCCATGACGTCGGAGATCGCCCTCAAGGTCGGCATGGCCGCCGGCAAGATCTTCTCCAACGGCGGCGGCCGTCCGCACCGCGTCGTCATCGGCAAGGACACGCGCCTGTCGGGCTACATGATCGAGTCCGCCCTGTTGTCGGGCTTCACCGCCGTCGGCATGGACGTGTTCCTGCTGGGGCCGATGCCGACGCCCGCCGTCGCCATGCTGACCCGCTCGCTGCGCGCCGACCTCGGCGTGATGATCTCCGCCTCCCACAATCCCTACCAGGACAACGGCATCAAGCTGTTCGATCCCGACGGCTACAAGCTCTCCGACGAGGCCGAGGCCGAGATCGAGGCGCTGATCGATGCCGACACCGACAGCCTGCTGGTCTCGGCCGACCGCATCGGCCGCGCCAAGCGCATCGACAGCGCCCAGGAGCGCTACATCGAGTACGCCAAGCGCACGCTGCCCCGCGACATCCGCCTGAACGACCTGCGCGTGGTCGTCGACTGCGCCAACGGCGCCGGCTACCAGGTGGCGCCCGACGTGCTGTGGGAGCTGGGCGCCGAGGTGATCAAGATCGGCGTCGAGCCCAACGGCCGCAACATCAACGAGAAGTGCGGCTCCACCGACCCCGAGGCGCTGTGCGCCAAGGTGCGCGAGCTGCGCGCCGACATCGGCATCGCGCTCGACGGCGACGCCGACCGCGTCGTCATCGTCGACGAGAAGGGCCGCATCGTCGACGGCGACCAGATCATGGCGGTGATCGCCGAGACCTGGCACGGCCGCGGCCAGCTGGCGGGCGGCGGCGTGGTCGCCACCGTCATGTCCAACCTCGGGCTCGAGCGCTACGTCAAGGGGCTGGGGCTCGCCATGGTGCGCACGCCGGTCGGCGACCGCTACGTCGTGGAGCACATGCGCAAGCACGGCTACAACGTCGGCGGCGAGCAGTCGGGCCACATCGTGCTGTCCGACTTCACCACCACCGGCGACGGCCTCGTCACCGCCCTGCAGGTGCTGTCCGTCGTGGTCGGCACCGGCCGCCCCGTGAGCCAGGCGTGCAAGCGCTTCGACAGCGTGCCGCAGCTCTTGCAGAACGTGCGCTATGCCAACGGCTCCCCGCTCGAGCACGACGCGGTCAAGTGCGCCATCGACCTCGGCAAGACGCGGCTCGGCGACGCCGGTCGCCTCGTCATCCGCCCCTCGGGCACCGAGCCCGTGATCCGCGTGATGGCCGAGGGCGACGACGAGCGCCTCGTGCGGCTGGTGGTGGGCGACATCGCCGAGGCCGTGCGCAAGGCCGCCCAGCCCTGAAGCCCGACCGCCCCTCGAAGCGTCAGCGCTTGTTGATCAGCAGGCCGATCTTGCCGGCGACAGACGGGTCGACCTCCGGCACGATATCGTCGGCTGTAAACGGCACGCCGTCCGGCCCGGCGCCGCGCAGATAGTAATGGTCGGTGCCGACCCGTTCGTAGAAGTAATACTGCGGCACCCCTAGCTTCATGCTCGAGGAATTGAAGACGGAGAAGAAGGAGTTCTTCGGCAACGCCTTCTGAAGTTCCGCGAGCGATGTAGGGTAGCCTCCGTGGCCCACCTTGTAGAACTCGATCGCCGGCACCAGCGCGTTGAGCTGGCTTTGCGCCATCTGCCGGCGTAGGTCGTCGAACACGCCGCCGCGGTGGACGAAGCCGAAATAGAAGAGCGAGCCATAGATCAGCACCGTAAAGGCGATGCCGCCGGCGCCGATCAGAGCCAGAAGCTTGCCGCCGCGCCTGGTCGTGACCAAACCCCAGACGATTGCCGCGACGCCGAAGGGCACTCCGACCAGCGGAATGAACGACAGTCCACCGACGACGTAGGCGGACGCACCAAGGTTCTCCTTGTGGTCGCTCATTGCGAGTGCTCGCCATCTGGCCGATCGAGGGCGCAACATTGCAGCTCGAGGCTCAAAGCTCAAGCTGTGCCGTGTCGGCTGTTTGCTGCCCAAGCAGGGGCTCTGATAAACATCACCGGCTAGTACTGCGTGGCGCCAGGGGTGCGATGCCAATATTTCGTCTGCGTGAGTGGCGTTCGGTCGTCCTGCCCCTCGGGATCGGATTTCTCCTTCTCCTCGGCATCGTCGCGGCAAGTGCCTGGTTCACCGTGCAGCGCGGCATGGCCAACGCCGCCTTGCAGCGCACGCTTGCCATCCAGCTGGGTCTGAGCCGCGTCTTCACGCTCGTGCAGGATGCCGAGACGGGCCAGCGCGGCTATCTCTTGACCGGCGACGAAGCCTATCTGGCCCCCTATGAAGAGGCTACGCGCTCCATTGCCAAGGAGATCGATGCGCTTGCCGCAGTGGTGCAGGACCCGACGCAGAAGCGCAACCTGGCCGCCCTTAAGAAGATCATCGACGACAAGTTCCGCGAGCTGCGGGCAACCCTCGATTTGCGCCGCGCTGGCAAGCTCCAGGACGCGTTCGCCTCGGTCAAGCAGGGGCTGGGTTTGCGCCTCATGGAGCAGACGCGCCAGATCGTCGGCGTCATGCTCGAGCATCAGGTCCAACTCTTGCGACAGCAGGAGGAGTGGGCGGATACGGCGAACGCACGCGTGCAATGGAGCACCGTGCTGGCCTTCCTGCTCCTGTTGGGCGTCGCCGGGTTCTCGCTGGTGAAAGTCCAGCAGCAGGCGCTCGGACTGCTTGCAGCAAACACCGAGTTGCAGTCGGCCCATTCCAAGCTGGTGCAGGAAACTCAGGAGCGCGTGAACGTCGAGGCGCAGTTGCGCCAGACCCAGAAGATGGAGGCCATCGGCCAGCTCACCGGCGGGCTGGCGCACGACTTCAACAACATGCTGGCGGTGATCATCTCCGCCCTCAATCTGCTCAAGCGCCGCATGGAGCGCGGTGAGGCCAACGTGCGCGAGCTGATCGATGCGGCGGCAGACGGCGCTCAGCGGGCCGCAAACCTAACCCATCGGCTCTTGGCGTTTGCGCGCCAGCAGCCGCTGTCGCCGGAGTCGATCGATGCCAACAAGTTCGTCGGCGGCATCTCCGACATCCTGCACCGCACCTTGGGCGAGACCGTCAAGCTCGAGACCGTGCTGGGGGCGGGCCTGTGGCGCGTCCATGCTGATGCCGCGCAGCTGGAGACGGCGATCCTCAACCTGGCGGTGAACGCGCGCGATGCGATGCCCGAGGGGGGACGCGTCACCATCGAGACCGCCAACGCGCACCTCGACGACGACTACGCCGCGCAGCACGCGGGCGTGCCGGCCGGCCAGTACGTGCAGATCGCCGTCACGGACACCGGCTCGGGCATGTCGCAGGCGACGATCGCCAGGGCCTTCGATCCGTTCTTCACCACCAAGGCCGCGGGCCGGGGCACGGGGCTGGGGCTCAGCCAGGTGCACGGCTTCGTCAAGCAGTCGTTGGGCCATGTGAAGGTCTATTCGGAGATCGGCAACGGCACGACCGTCAAGCTCTACCTGCCCCGCTTCCGCGGTGCCGACGAGGCGGCCGCCAAGCAGAAACGGGACATCGAGCTGCAGCTCGGGCGCCCTGAAGAGGTGGTGCTGGTGGTCGAGGACGAGGAGCAGGTGCGCGAGCTCAGCGCCGGGGCCTTGCGGGAGCTCGGCTACACCGTGCTGGAGGCGCCGGGCGCGATGGCAGCACTCAACGTGCTCGACAGCCGGCCCGATATCACCCTGCTGTTCACCGACATCGTCATGCCCGACATGGACGGCCGCAAGCTCGCCGACGAGGCCGTGCGCCGCAAGCCCGCTTTGAAGGTGCTTTACACCACCGGCTACACCAGCAACGCCATCATCCACAACGGCGTGCTCGATCCAGGCGTGCACCTGATCACCAAGCCGTTCACCCTACAGCAGCTGGCGCTCAAGGTGCGCGACGTGCTGGGCACAGGATAGGCGTGCTCGGGCCTTGCGGTCGTGGGCGGTTGCAGCCCCACGAATGACCCGCCCCTTAAGGCCTTGTTAAGTTTTCTCCATCATTCTGACGGCGGACATTTGCGCGCAACTCGAGGCTGCTTGGCCCCAGGCTTGCCGCGCCCGACGACTAAGGGCCGGGGTGGGGCGACCTGCCTCAGCGCCCGTGAGACAGGGGAAGGCCGGCTCTCGCCGCACCGCGCGAGGGCGGCCTTCCCAGGACTGCCGTAGCGTAGCGTCGCTTTCCGCCCGGCTCCTTGTGTTGCGCGTCGCCGGCGTACTTCGAACACAAGCATTGGCGTTGTCGCAGCGCGCCTGGCCGCTGCGCGGACTGGCTGGGGTCCACACATGATCAAAATCGCACGGTTTTGCGCTCTCGCTGTCGCGCTGGTGGCGAGCGGTTCGGCACTTGCCGACGGCTACGGCCGCAACGTTCCCGCACCCATCCCGGTGCCGGCGCCCGTGCCGATCCCCGAGACCTTCGCCTACTACCTGCGCGGCGACATCCAGTGGGGCTTTTCCGGTAATCCATCGAATTCTGAGAGCGGTGCAATCTACGGCAACGCTGGCGTGCCCCTCGACAGCCGAAGCGTCGACGACACCAACGGGGTGTTCTCTGGGTCCATCGGCGGCGGCGCCTATTTTTCTCCCCGCTTCCGCGGTGATCTGACCCTGGACTTCAGGGGCGAGCAGAGCATCGATGCGACTGCCGCTTACACCGATGCGGGGCCCGTCTCGGGAACGGTGCGAGACAGCGTCAGGCTGCGCGGCACGGTGGGCCTCGCTAACATCTATTGGGACTTGCTGCCGCGTGGCCAGTTCACGCCATACATCGGCGGCGGCCTCGGCTTCGTCTACAACGACATCAGCCGGAACTATTCTGCGACGCAGGCCGGCCTCACCGTCACCGGTTCGAGCCGTGACGACAACTACGGTCTTGCCGGCGCTCTGATGGCCGGCGTCACCATGTCGTGGGATCATCGCTGGGCGCTCGATGTGGGCTACCGCGCGCTCTACATGGCCGGCGGCAGTGTGACGACGACGCTGTCGAACGGCAGTGTCAGCGCCGTCGACATCGGCTCGCAGTGGGAGCACCAGGTCCGCGTCGGCATCCGCGTCAACCTCTGGTGACCGCGTTGGGTGCAATAGGCGTAAGCCGTATTGCACCGATGCACCCTTGCCGCAAAACGGCGCAATGCGGCTATTGCCTTATTCCGCCCTACCCTCCCCGCCCGATGACAAAAGCGCGAATTGACATCCCCGCGCTTTGCCTCTAGAGGCGCCGGCGGGACACCCCTCCCCAACGAGGGGCAGCTATCTGGAAGGGTAGATCATGACCACCGCCAGCAAACCGGCCAAGCGGCCGGCCAATATCCATTTCTCCTCCGGCCCCTGCGCCAAGCGCCCCGGCTGGTCCCCCAAAGCCCTCGAAAAGGCGTTCCTCGGCCGGTCGCACCGCGCCAAGGAAGGCAAGGCGCGCCTGAAGCTCGCCATCGACAAAACCAAGGCGCTGCTCGGCCTGCCGCCGGGCTATCTCGCCGCCATCGTGCCGGCCTCCGACACCGGCGCCTTCGAGATGGCGATGTGGACCATGCTGGGTCAGCGCGGCGTCGATGCGCTGGCGTGGGAAAGCTTCGGCGAAGGCTGGGTGACGGACGCTACCAAGCAGCTCAAGCTCAAGGACCTGCGCATCATCAAGGCCGAGTACGGCAAGCTCCCCGATCTCGCCCAGGTCGACTTCACGCGCGACGTGCTCTTTGCCTGGAACGGCACCACCTCGGGCGTGCGCGTGCCGAACGGCGACTGGATCCCTTCCAATCGCGAAGGCCTCACCTTCGTCGATGCCACCTCGGCGGTGTTCGCCCAGCAGATCCCCTGGGACAAGGTCGATGTGCTCACCTTCTCCTGGCAGAAGGTGCTGGGCGGCGAGGCTGCGCACGGCATGCTCATTCTATCGCCGCGCGCGGTGGCGCGGCTCGAGAGCTACACGCCCGCCTGGCCGATCCCCAAGATCTTCCGCCTCACCAAGGGCGGCAAGCTGATCGCCGGCGTGTTCGAGGGCGAGACCATCAACACGCCGTCCATGCTGTGCGTGGAGGACTACCTCGATGCGCTGGCGTGGGCGGAGAGCATCGGCGGGCTCAAGGCGCTGCTCGCACGCGCCGATGCCAACGCCAAGGTGCTCTACGACTGGGCCGCGAGAACGCCGTGGCTCGAAAGCCTGGCCGCCGATCCCGCGACCCGCTCCAACACCTCGGTGTGCCTGAAGATCGTCGATTCCGTCGTGGCGCGGCTGTCCGAGGATGCGCAGCGCGCCTTCGTCAAGCAGCTGGAGTCCATGCTCGACAAGGAGAACGCCGCGCGCGACATCGCTGGCCACCGCGATGCGCCGCCGCATTTGCGCATCTGGTGCGGCGCCACCGTCGACACCGCCGACCTCGAGGCGCTGACCCGCTGGCTCGACTGGGCCTTCGCCGAGGCCAAGGCCAGCCTCGCCAAAGCCGCATAGCGCTATCCGGCAGGCCGCGGCCTATGTTCATCGTCAAGCGAGCTGCAGCGTCTCCCCTCCCCCTCGTGGGGAGGGGATGGCGGTGGGGGGATGCAGCCGAGCGCGTTCGAACGTCTTGGGCAACCGCACGCTATCTCCCGCATCTTCACCCCACCCCTAACCCCTCCCCATCAAGGGGAGGGGAATTGATCCGTGGCACGCGCACACTCCTGCATGGAAGACACACCTATGACAGCCCCCCGCGTACTCATCGCCGATCAGCTCTCGCCCGCTGCCGTCGACATCTTCAAAGAGCGCGGCGTCGCCACCGACGTGAAGGTCGGCCTTTCCAAGGACGAGCTGGAGAAGATCATCGGCGGCTACGACGGCCTTGCCGTGCGCTCGGCCACCAAGGCCACCGAGAAGATCATCGCCGCCGCCGGCAAGCTCAAGGTGATCGGCCGCGCCGGCATCGGCGTCGACAACATCGACGTGAGGGCCGCCACCGCCAAGGGCATCATCGTGATGAACACGCCCTTCGGCAATTCCATCACCACCGCCGAGCATGCCATCTCGCTGATGATGGCGCTTGCCCGCCAGATCCCCGAGGCCGACCGCTCCACCCAGGGCGGCAAGTGGGAGAAGTCGAAGTTCTTAGGCGTCGAGCTCTACGCCAAGACGCTGGGCGTGATCGGCTGCGGCAACATCGGCTCCATCGTGGCCGACCGCGCCATCGGCCTCAAGATGAAGGTGGTCGCCTTCGATCCCTTCCTGTCGCTCGAGCGCGCCATGGAGCTGGGCGTCGAGAAGGTGGAGCTCGACGACCTGCTGCGCCGCGCCGATTTCATCACGCTCCACACCCCGCTCACCGACAAGACCCGCAACATCATCGACGCCGCCGCACTCGCCAAGACCAAGAAGGGCGTGCGCGTCATCAACTGCGCGCGCGGTGGCCTGGTCGACGAGCGCGCGCTGGCGGCTGCCCTCAAGTCGGGTCAGGTTGCCGGCGCCGCCCTCGACGTGTTCGAGGTGGAGCCAGCCAAGGACAGCCCGCTGTTCGGCCTGCCCAACGTCATCTGCACGCCGCATCTGGGCGCCTCCACCGGCGAGGCGCAGGAGAACGTCGCCCTGCAGGTGGCCGAGCAGATGTCCGACTACCTGCTCAAGGGCGCCATCTCCAACGCCGTCAACTTCCCCAACATCACCGCCGAGGAGGCGCCGCGCCTCACGCCCTGGGTGAAACTCGCCGAGCAGCTGGGCTCCTTCGCCGGCCAGCTCACCGAGACCAGCATCAAGGGTGTCCGCATCGAGTATTCGGGCGAGGTGGCGACGCTGAACACCAAGCCGATGACGGCAGCCGCGCTGGCGGGCGTGCTCAGGCCCCTGCTCGCCGACGTCAACATGGTCTCGGCCGCCACCAGCGCGAGAGAGCGCGGCATGCAGGTGGAGGAGGTCACACGCGGCCAGGACGGCGCCTTCGAGAGCTACATCCGCCTCACCGTCAAGACCGACGTGTACGACCGCTCGGTCGCCGGCACCGTGTTCTCCGATGGCCGCCCGCGCATCATCCAGGTGCGCAACATCGACATGGAGTTCGAGGTGGCGCCGCGCATGCTGTTCATCCGCAACGCCGACAAGCCGGGCTTCATCGGCCGCTTCGGCATGCTGATGGGCGAGGCCGGGCTCAACATCGCCACTTTGAACCTCGGCCGCGACAGGCCCGGCGGAGATGCCATCTGCATGGTGGCCGTCGACGAGCAGGTGTCCGACGAGGTGATGGCCAAGATCCGCGCGCTTCCGCAGGTGGTGCGCGTGAACCGGCTGGAGTTCTAGGCGTCAAGCCCGGAGGGTCTGACACCGCACCATTACATTGCAGTAACGTCACAGATCCGAGCGTGCCGCGTCACACTCGCGTCACGAATGCCCCTACGCTGCTGGCATGCTCCGGATGCATCCTGACGACTTTGCGGATGCTCCGAGTCATTTGGAGGAAACACTCATGCGTTTCATCATTGCTCTGTTGGTTCTGCCGTTGCTTGCAACTGGCGCGCTTGCCGCGGAGGTCAAAGGCACCTCGCGCATCGATGCCGTCACCCTCTATCCATCGGGCGCGGAGATCAGCCGCATTGGCAAGGTTAAGATCGAGAAGGGCGAGCACACGCTACTGTTCGCCGACCTGCCGGCCGAGGCCGTGGCCGCCTCCATCCGTGTCGAAGCCAAGGCGACCGGCAAGCTCGAGATCGGCTCGGTCGACACGCGCAGGGTGTCGGTGCCGCGCACGGACGAGGCAGTTGCGGCCAGCGAGCGCCGGCGCCTCGAGGAGGCGATCGAGAAGCTCAAGGACGATCGCGCCCGCCTGCAGGCGACCGTACTTGCCGCCGAGACGCAGAAGAAGCTGATCGATAACCTCACCCAGCTCCCTGGCAGGCCCGCGCCGGCGAACGGCGCTGCCGCCGCTCAGCCCGACTGGGGCCAGCTGTTCGGACTGATCGGCGAGCGCGCCGCGGAAGCTCAGAAGCACCATCCTCGACACCCAGGTCAAGGTACGCGAGGTCGATCGCCAGGTCAGGGACCTGGAGGGCAAGCTCGCATTGCTCGCGCCCTCGCAGCAGTCGCGCACCGAGGTCAAGGTGTTCGTCAATGCGGCAGGCGCGCTCGATGCCGACGTCACCATCCGCTACCAGGTGCGCAATGCCTCGTGGACGCCGTTCTACGACGCGCGCCTGACCACCGGCACCAAGCAGCAGGCACCGAAGCTGCAGCTGGTGCGCCGCGCAGCGATCCAGCAGCGCACCGGCGAGGTGTGGGAGAACGTCGCACTCGCGCTGTCGACCGCGCAGCCCGCTGCCGGCACCGCCGCTCCCATTCTGCAGCCGCTGGTCGTCGACTACGAGGCCGACGCCCCCGTCGCCCGGCCCCTGCAGCCGAGGGGCCTGACGGCGCAGTCGCCCGCTCCCGCCTCCGAGCAGCAGGACAAGCTGTCCGGCGCGGTTGAGCGCTACGCGAAGGCGGAAGAGGTACGCGCGACAGTGGAAGTGCAGGCCTTCCAGGCGATCTATTCCATAGCCGGCCGCGTCACTGTGCTCGACACGGGCGAGACGAAGCGCGTGCAGATCGACGACATGCAGCTCGATCCGGCGCTTACCGTGCGCACGGTGCCGAAGCGCGGCGAGAAGGCCTTCCTCTACGCCAAGCTCAACGTCGCCCGCGGCACGCCGCTGCTGCCGGGGCAGATCGCCCTCTTCCGCGACGCCACCTTTGTCGGCAACGGCCGCATCCCGCTGCTGGCTGGCGGCGAGGAGCACGAGCTCGGGCTTCGGCGTCGACGATCAGGTGGTCGTGCGCCACGTGCTGGTCGAGGAGAAGCGCAGCGAGAGCGGTATCATCACCACCGCCAAGACCGACACGCGCACCTATCGCATCACGGTCAAGAACCTGCACGAGCGGCCCATTCCCGTGACGGTGCTCGATCAGATCCCGGTCTCGCTCAACGCCGACATCAAGGTGGAGCTGACGGGCCGCACCGCGCCCTCCAGGCGCGACGTCGACGACAAGCGCGGCATCCTCGCCTGGGACACGACGCTGAACCCGGACGAGGAGCGCGCAATCGAGTTCGGCTACCGTGCGACCTGGCCGGCTGCCAAGAAGGTCACCTACGGCCAAGGTTCGTAGGTGGGTCGGCGCGCGCGTGTTGGCTAAGCAATCGTGCTCGCATCGCCTTGTGCACTATTCCTTCCGACCGGCCGATGATTTAGGAAAGTGACAGGACAGCGGCGCGCGGCGGCAACGGCACGGACCGGCTGCCGGCGCTGTTGCGCGGCACGAGGTCACGGAGCGGGTCGGCCGGCCGTGACGTGGATCGAGTAGGACAATGGCAAACGTCGTGGTGATCGGCGCCCAATGGGGCGACGAGGGCAAGGGCAAGATCGTCGACTGGCTCTCCGAGCGCGCCGACGTGGTGGTGCGCTTTCAGGGCGGCCACAATGCCGGCCATACGCTGGTGATCGGCAACCAGACCTACAAGCTGTCGCTGCTGCCCTCGGGCGTGGTCCGCCCCGGCAAGCTCGCCATCATCGGCAATGGCGTCGTCATCGATCCCTGGGCGCTTTGCAGCGAGATCGAGCGACTGCAGGGCCAGGGCGTGGCGGTCGGCCCGCACAACCTGCGCGTCGCCGAGAACGCCACCTTGATCCTGCCGCTGCACAGCGAACTCGACGTCATGCGCGAGGCGGCTGCCGGTACGGGCAAGATCGGCACGACGGGGCGCGGCATCGGCCCGGCCTACGAGGACAAGGTAGGCCGGCGCGCCATCCGCGTGCAGGATCTGAAGAACCTCGACACCTTGGGTCCCAAGGTCGACCGCATCCTCGTGCACCACAACGCGCTGCGCCGCGGTCTCGGCCAGCCGGAGCTTGCCAAGGCCAAGCTGATGGCGGATCTCACCGAGATCGCGCCCAAGATCCTGCCCTACATGGACGTGACCTGGGACCTGCTCGACCGCGAGCGCCGCGCGGGAAAACGCATCCTGTTCGAGGGCGCGCAGGGGGCGCTGCTCGACATCGATCACGGCACCTATCCGTTCGTTACCTCCTCCAACACGGTCGCGGCGCAGGCGGCGATCGGGCTCAGGGATGGGCCCGCGGGGCGATCGGCCACGTGCTCGGCATCGCCAAGGCCTACACCACGCGCGTCGGCGCCGGCCCGTTCCCGACCGAGCTCACCGACGCCGATCGGCGAGAAGCTCGGCGAGCGCGGCCACGAGTTCGGCGTGGTCACGGGGCGCAAGCGCCGCTGCGGTTGGTTCGACGCCTGCCTGGTGCGCCAGACCATCAAGGTGGCCGGCATCGACGGCATCGCGCTCACCAAGCTCGACGTGCTCGACGGCTTCGATGACCCTGCAGGTGTGCGTCGGCTACATGCTCGACGGCGAGCGCATCGACCGCCTGCCGGCCGGGCACAACGCGCAGGCGCGGCTGCAGCCGATCTACCAGAGCTTCGAGGGCTGGTCGCAATCGACGCGCGGTGCGCGCAGCTGGAGCGCGCTGCCGGCGCAGGCCGTCAAATACGTGCGCGCCATCGAGGAGCTGATCGAGTGCCCGGTGACGCTGCTCTCCACCAGCCCCGAGCGCGACGACACCATCCTGATGCGCGATCCGTTCCAGGATTGAGGCCGGCGCTTCAAGGCATACATGGCGAGGACGAGCGCAGTTGTCTGCGCCTCGATACCCGGCAAAGCCGGGCAGGCGTAGCTGGCTCGCCGAGGTCGGCGGACGACCGGCCACATGTGCATTGGGTAAGGCGACCCTGAGCCACATGTCTCGAACCGGCACATCGCCTGCCCGGCGCCCGGCAAGTTAACTCCGATCCGGCTACAGACTGTCCGCGGCCCAATATCGGTATATCCACTGATGCCCAATGCCCTCGCACTCCTGTGGGACTCCCGTCAGGACGCAATGCAGAGGCAGGAGCGGCCATCTGGATGCGTGAGGGAGGGGGTGTGGGCATGCAGAGCCTTCGCCGGAAGATGGGCCGCGGTGGGTTTTGCAACAGCCGCACTTGGCCATCGTGGGTACACCCGGTTGCGCTCGCCATCGCCGTGGGGGTTTCCTACTTCTTCGCCGCCCGACTTAGCCTTGCCCTGCTGACAAAGCCGGATGGGGTGGCGGTATTCTGGCCTGGCGCAGGTATTGCCGCGGGAACGATCATTGCACTTGGCTTCGGAGCACGGGTGCCGGTAGCCGCCGGCGTGATCATTGCCAGCGCCACCGCAAGTGTCTTTGGCGACCGTAACTTCGCGGCCGGCATCATCTTCGCCCTGTGCAATGGCGCAGAGCCCCTGCTGGTGGCGTGGCTCGTCAGACGCCACTTCGGCGACAATTTCCGGTTGGAGAGCCTGCGCAGCGTGCTCGGCTTGTTTGCGGCGGCCGGCGTCGGAACGGCGATCTCGGGAAGTTTGGCGACGGTCGGGTTCGTCCTGTTCTACAGCTCGAGCGCATCGGTGTTGAGCACCTGGCTGAACTGGGTCGCCTCGGATGCGCTGGGCATCGTCATGGTAGCGCCGCTGCTGATTGGGCTCAGCAGCTTTCGCGGTCAACGTCCCGACGGTCGGGAGTTGCTGAAGGGCGTGGTGACCCTGGCAGCCCTCGCCATAGTGAGTGCAATCGCCTTCACGGCTCCAGCGCACTATGCCTTAACTGTTCTGCCTGCCGGCATTCTTTTGCCCATACTGGTCTCTGCCCACTGCCGTCCCGTGTTCGCTGCAGCCGCCGCGCTCATTGTCAGTATTGCGGTTGTGTGGTCGACGACGTTCGGAATTGGTGACCTCGGGGAGATTGCGGACCTGCATGATCGCGCCTATGCCGCCCGAGCGACCTTGCTGGCTATTTCCACCTGCACGCTGGTACTGGCAGCCCTGTTCGCCGAGAGGCGGCAAAAGGAGGCAGCACTCGAGGACGCCAACGACCGGCTGGAATTGGCTCTCGACAGTGCGGAGCTCGGCGTGTGGAGTTTCGACGCGAAAACCCGCCGCTTTGTTACCGATGATCGCAACACAAGCATTCATGGGTTTCCGCCCGAAGCCATGCCCGAAACACTGCCGGACGCGCGGGCGCTCATGCATCCGGATGATGTGCCACGCTTCGACGCTGCCTTCAGCGTCTCGAAGCGGCAAGGCGGCAGCTGCAGGGTCGAATACCGTTTATCGCCAGCTGCCGCCGGCACGGGTCAGGAGCGCTGGGTCTCGGTCGAGGGTACCGTTGTTCGCGGTGCCGGGGGCCGGCCCATCCGGTGGCTCGGCGTCACCCGCGACATCACTGAGCGCAAGAAAGCCGAGCAGGTTGCCCAGCGGCTCGTTTCCATCGTCGAGTCCTCCGACGATGCGATCGTCAGCAAGGACCTCAACGGCATAATCGAGAGCTGGAACAAAGGCGCGGAGCGGCTGTTTGGCTATTCGAGCAGAGAAATCGTCGGCAGACCGGTTTCGATCCTGATTCCTCCCCACCGCGAGCGCGAGGAACGGGCCATTCTGGCGCGCATCTGGCGCGGTGAACACATCGACCACTTCGAGACTGTCCGCCGTCGCAAGGACGGGACTTTGGTCGACGTTTCGCTCACGGTTTCGCCCCTGCGCGATGCCACGGGCGCGGTGATCGGCGCCTCCAAGATCGCCCGCGACATAAGTGCGCGCAAGAAGGCCGAGGAGCATCAGCACGCCCTGAACGCCGAGCTCGACCATCGCGTCAAGAACGTGCTCGCAACTGTCAGCGCCATCATTAACCAGACACAGGAGGCCAGCCGCTCGCACGCGGATTTCGTGGCCGGACTCGATCACCGGATAAGGTCGCTGGCGAGCACGCATGAATTGCTCAGCGAGATGCGGTGGCATGGCGTATCGCTTGCCGAAATCGTGCGACGTGAGTTTGCACCCTTTGCCAGGGGCAATACCGTGATCGACGGCCCTAGCGTGACACTGAAGGCCGACGCGGCTCAGCCGGTGGCCATGGTGCTGCATGAACTGACCACCAACGCCGCAAAATATGGCGCATTCTCCAACCAGGGCGGATACGTGCTCCTCAGGTGGCGCTGGTTGCACAACGGATCGGGTGACCGGCTGGCCATCGTCTGGCAAGAAACCGGTGGCCCCTCCGTCGCACCGCCCAGCCGATGCGGTTACGGAACATGCATAGTTCGCGAGCTCATTCCATTCGAGCTCGGTGGGACGGTGGACCTCGACTTTGCTCGCGATGGCCTGCGATGCCGATTGGAAATTCCCGCCGCGTGGGTCAACAAGGACACGGCAGCATACGGCGAGCTTCAATACTTGAATTCAGATTCGGCTGTGCCCGTGGATTGATGGGACCGCCGCAATATCCTGCAGCCGCTCGCGCAGCTTCGTGTCGAGCTAGTCACTCCCATCGGCCCCGGGTCTAGGCAGCTTCGGTCGGCGAGCTGACGCCGGAAGACGCAGCGGCGGCAGCTCCCGTGCGCGGCGTCAGGAAGTGCCTCACCAGGTCGACGGTCTCCCTGGCCCCGATGCTGGCGCGATGGCGGGCCAGCCACTTCTCCGTCTCGCTGCGGGCTGCGCCGTGCAGGTAGGTGAGAAGCTCGATGTCGGGCTTGCCCTTGCTCTCGGGCGCCAGCGCGGCGGTGAAACGGCCGGCTTCGATCAGGTGGAAGCGGTGGCGCGCAAGGCGGACATCGGCGGGGCTGCTGGTCCAGCCCCAGCGCCCGTGCAGCCGGCGCACGGTGGCGATCACCTCCACGTCGCGCAGCATCGGCTGGCAGAAGGTGAGCTGGTTGACGCGGGCGGCGATCTCGCGCGCGCTGGTCGGCAAGCCGTCGCGGTCGAGCGCGGTGAGCTTGACGATCAGCGTGTCGCCGGCCGGGCTTTCGCGGGCGAGCGTGAGAAGGTCGGGGTTGGCCGAGAAGCCGCCGTCCCAGTAGGCGCGGCCGTCGAGGGAGACGGCGTGGTGCAGGGTGGGCAGGCACGCGGAGGCCAGCACGGCCTCCACCGTGATCTCGCGGCGGCGGAAGAGGCGCGCGCGGCCGGTGGCCACGTCGGTGGCGGCGATCAGCAGCTCGGGGCCTGAGGAAGTGCGCAGCGTGGAGAAATCGACGTGGGCCTCGAGCAGCTTGCGCAGCGGGTCGAAGCCCAGCGGGTTGAAGTCGTAGGGCGAGAACAGCGCTGCCACCTGGGCCAGCGTGTTGGAGCGGCTGATGCTTGCAAGCCACGGGTTGAGGCGCAACAGATCGGGCACGCCTGCCTTGGCCACCGCCTCCCACACCGCGCGCAGCTTGGCGCGCGCGCCCGCGCGTCCCCCCTCGACGAGCCCCGCGGCGAGCGCCACCGCGTTGACGGCGCCGGCGCTGGTGGCGCTGATCCAGCCGATGTCGAGCGCCTCGTCCTCGAGCAGGCGGTCGAGCACGCCCCAGGTGAAAGCGCCATGCGCGCCGCCGCCTTCGAGCGCCAGATTGAGGCGCCGATTCTTCCTGAACATCGCCAATTGAAAAGCCCTTTTGTCGACGGCCGCGGGCATCAAGAGCAAGCAAGAGGGCGGCATCATGGCAGCACGCCGAGGGGCAATACAACCGGCACGCCGTCGAGCACATGATAGCGGGCGTCGATGCCGTAGGCGGCGGCAAGATGCTCAGGTGTTAGGACATCTTGCGGCCGCCCCGCGGCGATTGCCCGCCCGTCTTGCACCAGCACGACGCTGTGGCAGAACCGCGCAGCGAGCGAGAGATCGTGCAGCGCCACGATCACCGTGCGGCCCGCCGCCGCAAGCTCGGCGAGATGGCGGAACAGCGCCAGCTGGTGCGCCGGGTCGAGGCCAGCTGCCGGCTCGTCCGCCAGCAGCGCGCGCGGCTCCTGCGCCAGTGCCCGCGCCACGAGCACCCGCGCCCGCTCTCCGCCCGACAGCTCGACGACTGGCCGATGCGACAGCTGGGTGACATCCATGGCGGCAAGCGCAGCCTCGATCGCGGCAACATCGGAGGCGCTCTCGCCGGCACCCGGCGGCTGATAGGGCAGCCGCCCCAGACCCACCACCGCGCGCGCCGTCAGAGCCCAGTGCACGGTGCGCTCCTGCGGCAGGTAGGCCAGCACCCGCGCCCGCAGCCGCGGCTCCCACTCGGTGCTGGCCCTTCCGTCGACGAGGGCCGCGCCACCGGAGGGAACGATGAGGCCGGCCAGCGCCCTGAGCAGCGTGGTCTTGCCGGCGCCGTTGGGACCGATGACGGCTGTGACCTCGCCCGGGTTGGCAGCCGCGTCGAGGCCGCGCAGCACCTCGCGGCCTTTGAGGCTCACTCTGAGGCCGCGCGCCTCGACCCTGACGCCGCCGCCGTTCATGGCGCAAGCTCCGAGCGCGTCTTGAGCACCAGCCACACGAAGAACGGCGCGCCGATCAGCGCGGTGAGCACGCCGATCCTGAGCTCCACCCACGGCTGCACCAGGCGCAGTCCTGTATCGGCGATCAGCAAGAATGTGGCGCCGCCCAGCATGCTCGCCCAAAGCAGCAGCCCCGGGCGATGCCCCACGAGCGGCCGTAGCACATGCGGCACCAGCAGCCCGACGAAGCCGATCACGCCGGTGACCGCGGTCGCGGCGCCGACGCTGAGCGCAGTGCCGGCGACGATCAGACTGCGGGTACGGGAAAGCTCGATGCCGAGGCTCCGCGCCGCGTCCTCGCCGAGGGTGAGCGCATCGAGCGCGCGGCCGAGCAGCAGCAGAACGCCCATGCCGGCAAGGATCAGCGGCGCCGCCAGATAGACCTGGGTGAGGCTGCGGTCGGCGAGCGAGCCCATCATCCAGAACACCATCTCCACAGAGGCGAACGGGTTCTGCGACAGATTGAGGGCGAGCGAGATCAGCGCCGTGGCGATGGCCGACACCGCAAGCCCCGCCAGAATGAGCGTGATCGGCCCGCCCTGGACGCCGGCCAGCGCCACCACCGCCAGCATGGCAACAGCCGCCCCCACCAATCCGCCGACCGGCAGTGCCAGGGCGAAGGCCTGCGACAGGCCCAGGTGAATCGCCAGCACCGCGCCCAGCGCCGCCCCGCCCGACACGCCGATCAGGCTCGGCTCGGCCAGCGGATTGCGCAGGTAGCCTTGCAACGCCGCGCCGCAGAGCCCGAGCGCCCCCCCGACCAGCGCGCCGAGCACCGCGCGCGGCAGGCGGATCTCCCAGAAGATCAGCGCGCCGGCCTCGCCGCCGAGCCTGGAGCCGAGCCCCAGGCCGAAGCCCGACGGCCCGACTGCCAGCGAGAGGAGAAACGCCGCAACCGCCAGTGCCGCCAGCGCCCAAAGCAGAGCCGGCGGCTCGACCGTCAGGCGAGGATCGGTCCCGCTCATCGCGTGCGCGCGGCCGTGAGCTTGGCCCGCGCCTCCGCCAGCCGCGCCACCGCCTCGGCGATGACCGGCGTGCCGCACAGCCACAGCTGCCACGGCAACTCGATCGAGGCGCGCCGCTGGCGCAGGAATCGCAGGGCCGGATGGCGCAGGTTGTCGGCGGCGGTGGTGCGATAGCTGTCGGCCGCGGTCGCCAGCACGATGAGGTCCGGCGGCGTGGCGACGAGCAGCTCGAGCGGCACCTGTCCCGCGCGGGTCAGGCGATACTCCGCGGCCATGTTGCGAAATCCCGCCGCCGCCAGCACCGCGTCCGCCAGGCTGCCCGCGCCCGAGACCGAGCCGCCGACCTGGTAGATCAGCGCCGTCGGCGGGGCGGCAACTTCTGCTTGCGGTGGCGCCTGGCGCCGGAGGCGGCGGTCGAAATCGGCAATGACCGCCTCACCTTTCGCCGTTTCGCCAACGGCGGCAGCAATGGCGCGGACAGAGGCCCGCACGCCGTCGAGGTCGGAGGCCAGCGGCACGATCACCACGTTGCGCTTCAGCCGCCCCAGCAGATCGACCGTCGCCGACACCCCGAACGGCCCGGCGAGGATCAGATCCGGATCGTGCCGCAATACGTCCTCGGCCTCGCCGCGGGTGATGGGCAGCCCTCGCGCCTTCTCCGGCATGGCCGACACGGCCGGGTCGGCGGCGAGGTGCGTCACCGCCGCGATGCGCTCGCGCGGTACGAGATCGAGCAGCAGCTGGTCGGTGCACAGATCGAGCGAGACGATGCGGCTTGGTTTGTCCGCCGCCCCCGCCTTGGGCTTGGCCGCGTCTTGGGCGCGAGCCGGCACGGCCAGCAGCCCCAGGCAAGCTCCAAGCGCAGCGGCTGCTGCAAGCGTGTGCAGCGCCGTCCGCGCGTGGAGTTCGATCGCCAATGTCTGCCTCAAAGAGACGCCCTGCCTGGTTCGGCCTCTCCGGCTACTTGGCCCAGCTGCCGCCGACGCCCTCGGGCCCGCCGAAGGTCAGCTTCACCCCGGCAAAGGCAGCGATGCCTGGGGTGGCGTTATAGCCGAATACCTCCTGGTAGTGCTGGTCGAGCAGGTTTTCCACACGCCCGAACACCTCCACGCCCGGCTGCAGCTTGTAGGAGGCCGCCGCGCGGATCAGCCAGTAGGCATCGAGCGTCGTGCGCTGGTCCACGAAAAACGCGTCCGTCACCAGGTCTTTCGTCTGCCCGTTGTAGATGGCGGCAAGGTTGAAATTGCCGCGTCCCTGCAGGAAGGCATAGTTGACGTCCATACGGCCGGAATGGCGGGGCCGGCGCACCTCCTCCAATCCCGTATCCTCGCGCGCATCTAGGTAGGTGAAGGCCCCCCCCAGCGTGATCTGGGGCGTCAGCGCATAGCGCCCGGCGACCTCGACGCCGCTCCTGGTGCTCACGCCCGACCGGTTGAAGGGCGAGCAGATGAACGTTGGCGGCGGGCAGGCAAGCGCGATCTCGTTGAGTGAGATCGGCATGGAAGTAGGTGACGTCGATTGCGGCGCGGCCACCGAGCAGCTTGGTCTCCACCCCGAAGTCGTAGCCGGTCGACTCCTCGGGCCGCAGATTGGGATTGGGCGCGAACTGGAGGAAGAACCCGTGCAGGTCGCCGAAGCTCGGGTATTTGACGCCGGTGCCGATGCTGGCATGCACGCGGAACACGTTGCCCGGCACCAAGTAGGAGCCGCTGGCGTGCCAGGTGGTGAAATCCTCGGTCGTGCTGTTCTGATCGTGGCGCACGGTCGCGTTCAGGAACAGCGACTTGAAGTACTCGCCGCGGATCTCGGCGGCCAGCGTGTCGCGTTCACGCTCGAACACGGTCTTGGAGAAGGTCGGCTGCTCGAAGGTCTCTCGGCGCCGCTCGATCATCCCCGTCAGGAAATGGCGAAACGGCAGTCCGGCACCGGCGATCTCGAGCGTCGACTTGTAGCCGAACTTGGAGTTGGTGCTGTTGGTCTCGAGAGGCGACGTCGTCGTGTCCTCGCGCAGCGTCTCGCTGCCCTGGACATAGAAGTTGTGGATCCAGAGCTTGTTGAGGGTGTCGAGCGTCGCCTGCACGCTGCCGACCCTCAGCCGCGCGTCGCCGTAGAACGGCGCGTCGGCCGGCGCGAAGAAGCCCTTGTAGAGCTGGGCGAAGCCCCGGTCGTACTCGGCGTGCGTGTTGTGCTCGCGCACGATGCCTTCGATCCTGAAGTTCGGCGATAGCGCAAATCCGCCGCGTGCCGCGAAGCTGCCGATGCGGGTGGCGTCGTCCTCGCCCCCCAGCGCCGAGGTGTTGAAACCTGCGGTGTTGAAGCCGTGCACCACGACCGATCCCCAGGCCGCCTGGTTGCCGCCCGAGAGCTGCGCCGTGAGCGATCCGGTGCGCTGCGTGCCGCCCTCCGCCTTGAGGCTCAAGGCCAGCGGGCCGCGCCCCGATTTGGTGGTGATGCTGATGACGCCGCCGATGGCGGAGTTGCCGTAAAGGCCGCTCTGGGGCCCGCGCAGCACCTCGATCCGCTCGATATCGGCGGTACTCAGGTTGGAAAAATCGAAAAAGCCGTCGGTGCCGGAGTTCACCTCCACGCCGTCGATGACCACCAGCGTGTGCCGGCTCTCCGCGCCGCGGATGCGGACCACAGTGAGGTTTCCAGGCGTACCCTGTTGGCCGACGGAGACGCCGGGCAGGCTGCGCAGCGCGTCGTGCGCGTTTTGGATCTGCTGGCGCTCGATATCCTGCGCAGTGACGACGGTCACGGCGGATCCGACCTGCTCCTGCGGGATACCGGCGACGGTTTGCGCGGTATCGGTCGGGGCACCGGGCGCGACTGGCTGGGCGGATATCGTGGGGCTTTGCACGTAGATGCCTGGCAGCTGCATCGGCTGCTGGGCGGAGCTGATTGTGGGAAGCAAGATGGGCGCGAGGCCCGAGAACACAGCAATCGCAAGCTTTGACGACGAACGCATGACGCCTCTCCGAACACAAGGAGCGGAGGGCGGGACGGCACACCGACTCGGGGGCGAGCAGAAAAACAGCATCGTCCGCCGGCGCCATCGAAGCGCCCGCGCGACTAGCCGATCTCAGCTGACTGCGATTGCCCCCTTGGCAGACATCACCGGCACGACCCTCAACTCATACACAGAGCCGTCGCCACTACGGTGGTCCGCTCAGCCGCGCGCCCCGCGCAGATGATGGGCAACTCGTGCCGGCAGGTCTCCTGGCTCGCGGCTCGGGCGCGTTGCCCCACCTTCCCGCCGGTTGCCCGGCAGTGGCATTGGGGGCGACGCTCGCCGCTTACAGTTGCGGGGGCAGCCACGGGTTTGAAGCTGACTTAGGCCTCGCACCGCGTTCCCTTTTCACCGCCGCGGCCCGAACGAGCCGCGACGAGACCGTCACGCGGGATGATCGAAGCAATCGCGTTGGTGCTCTGTCAACAGAAAGCGCCATCGCCAGAGTTGGTTTCAATTGCGTGCTGGCGCGCGCGCAACGCCGGCCGAGGAGGCCTCCCTCTCCCCGCTTGCGGGAGTCGTAGGGTGCAATAGGCGTCAGCCGAATTGCACCGATGCGCCCGTGAACGGCGCAATGCGGCTATCGCCTTATTGCGCCCTACGCTCCGCCCTTGCGAGGTCAGAAGCAGAAGATGCGCTGCGACAGGCCCTGCAGGTCGACCAGCAGAGCCTCCCCGCGCACGGCAATGAGATAAAACGTGCTGGCGAGCAGCGCACCCACCACGCCCACGAGCGCCCAGCGCACGCCGGCGGGCATTCGCGCCCGCGCGGCCTCATCGCGAACCTGGAACTGCGTTGCCATAGTCCTCACGCTGCGCCGGCGGCTGCCAGCCTCGGCACCGGGTGCTCCCGGATCGGCCAATGCACGGCCGCCGCGAACAGGCCCAGCGCAATCGATATCCACCACATCATATCATAAGACCCGGTCGCATCGTAAAGCACACCGGCAAGCCACAGGCCGGCGAACGAGCCGACCTGGTGGGACAGGAACACCACGCCGAACAGCATCGACATCCAGCGCGTGCCGAAGAAGGTGGCGACCAGGCTGGAGGTCAGCGGCACGGTGGAGAGCCACAGCAGGCCCAGGACGGCACTTAACGCGATGATGGTCGGGCCCGTGATCGGCAGGAACAGCAGCCCCAGGAACACGAAGCAGCGGCCGAAGTAGATCAGGGACAGCCCCTTGCGCTTCTCGATGAAACGGCCCGATTGGCCCGCAATGAAGGTGCCGACCAGGTTGGCGAGCCCCACCGTCGTCAGCGCCCACACGCCGACGCTGGCGTCGAGCCCCTTGTCGGCCACGAACGCCGGCAGGTGCACGCCGTAGAACGCCACGTGGAAGCCGCACACGAAGAAGCCCACCACGAGCAGCAGGTAGCTCGGGTGCGTGAACGCCTCCTTGACGGCCTGGCCGAGCGTCTGGTCGTCCATCAGGCTCGACGCGCTGGGCTTGCCGGAGAGCGGCCACGCCAGCGGCAGCAGCAGGGCCATGGTCGCCGTGAGCAGCAGCAGGCTGGCCTGCCAGCCGAAATAGTCCATCGCCAGGTGCGTATAGGGGAACGCCACGAAGCCGCCGATGCCGCCCGCCATGCCGAGGGATGCAATCGCCGCCGTGCGCTTCTCGGGCGGTGCCGCGCGCCCTGCGGCCCCTACCAGCGCGTTGATGCCAGTGCCGCTCACCCCGATGCCGAGCAGCACGCCGCTCACCATCAGGTCCGCGGGCCCCTGCGCTGCGTACATGACGTAGAGCCCGGCCATCGTCGCCAAGGTGCCGCCTACCACCACGCGGCCAGCGCCGTAGCGGTCGGCGATCATGCCGGCGAACACCGCGCCGATCGCCCCAGATCAGGTTGGCGACTGCCATGGCGGAGGAGAACGGCTCGCGGCCGATGCCGAGGTCGCGCGTCATCGGCGGCAGGTAGAGGCCCATGACCTGGCGAATGCCTATGGCGATGCCGACGATGGTTCCGGCGCACAGCACCACCACCCAAAGCGGCCGCGCGGCGGCCGGCGGCGAAGGCACATGTTTCTGCATGAGGGGGTCTTTCGCTTGTCGGATTCGCCCGATTGTGCAGAGCATATATGCGAGCGGCGGGCGCGGCCCAAGCTGTATCGCCGGCCGGGAGGCGAGAATTTCTCAGACCTCCCATGACCTCTGCTCATGCATCGGCGCCAGCGGGTCCTCGCCTACTTCTTCTTCCTCGGATCGTCGCCTTCGTTCACATAGGTGATGCCCCATGGTCCCGTGCCATGCAGCTGCACCACCGTCGCCTCCTTGGTCCAGGCGAAGTGGTTGGTCTTGGGCTGCATGATCGCAATCGACCCTGCCGGCAGCGGCATAGTCCTGGTCGCGTCGAGCTTGTCGCCGATGCCCATGTTGAAAGTGCCTGAGAGCACGGTTACGCGCTCCACCGCGGGGTGCCAGTGGGCGGGGATCTTGTAGTTGGCCGGGAAGCTCAGGCGGAAGGTGAACGCCTGCGCCTCGTTGAGCTTGCCTTCGATGACGGCGATCTTCGCGCCTGGAGGCAGGGAAGGCACGTCCGACCATTTGAGGTCGGGCGGGCTTATCATCTGGTGATCGTTTGCCAAGGCCGCGGGTGAAGCCGCGAACAGGATACCTGCAACGGCCGATCTGACGAGCGTGCGAGCATGTCTTGACATGGTTTCCTCCGCTTTCTGCCCGGCGCGGGCGCGCTGGGATAGCGGCGGCAATTGTCAGTCCCCGCACGGTTGCCATCAACTTCACAATCTGTACCTGTGGCCGGCGCCGGGGTGGGATTGCGGGCCAGTGGGGTCATCAGCGATACAGTTTGTGTACTGCCGCTGCCGGATTCCCAAGGAGGGTTGTCGCGACTTACAGCTGAGCGCTAGGGACCAGCAGGCGGCGCTCGATCTCGACGGCCTGGCCTCCCGGCTCGGTCAGGCCGCGTCCCACCATCTCGATCGCCCAAGGGCCTGCGCCTTCGATACGGAATAGGTTGTAGCGCGCCAGCGGCTCCTCCTTGTAGCGCCGGCCGAGCGAAGCAGACGGTGCGCCGACCACGGGGATTGGCCCCGACGGTCCCTGCAGCCACGTCACCATGTTGGTGTGGTTGTGGCCGTGCACCACCAGGTCGGCGCCCTTTTCCATCAGCACCTGCCTTCAGCGCCTCGGCATCCTTAAGCCCGCGCGCCCGCGAGGCCTGCCCCGGCAGCGGCGGGTGGTGGATCATGACCAGGCGGAACAGGCCGGCGTCGCGCGCGCGACGAGAGCAGCGCCAAGCCGCGCAAGCTGCTGCTCGCCGACCCGTCCCCAGGCCATGGCCGGCGGCGTCGGCACTGCGGAATTGACGCCGATGAGCGCGACGCTGCCGATCACCCGCACGAATGGGAACTCCGCCGCGCCCGCCGCCAAGCGGCCCCCTTGCGCATCGGACGCCATATGGGCGGCCCAGCGCTGCACCCCTGGGTCACGGCCGATGCTGCAATAGATGTCGTGATTGCCCGGCACGACGCTCACCCGTGACGGCGGCCCCAGGCTCTCGAGCCAGCGCAGCGCCGCGATATGCTCCTGCGGCAGCCCGATGTTGCAAAGGTCGCCGCCCACGGCGATGTGGTCGGGCGCCTGCGCCAGCATGTCGGCGACGATGCTGTCGAGCGCGCCGCTCAGATGCGCGTGGCGGCGCTTGCGCATCCAGTTGGCGTACCCGAGCCCGCGCTTCACATTCCAGTAGCGCGGCCCGAAACCCTTCAGGGGCGCCAGGTGCACGTCAGTCAGGTGCGCGATGGTGATGGCCGTCGTCATTGCGCCAGTCACCTAACCGTTATCGAGCCGCTTGCCAAATCTGCCGATCCGCCTGAAAGACCAGCCTGCGCAGCACTCCGGAGGCCAGCAAGGTGTTCCTGCAACTCGCTACCAAAGCCGTGCAGCGCTACTGGCGCTTGAAGCGGGGCGTCACCATAGGCGCGCAGGGCATGGTGCTGCGCACGGACGGCAGCGTGCTGCTGGTGCGGCTCGGCTATCGGCCCGGCTGGCATTTCCCGGGCGGCGGCGTGGAATGGGGTGAGACGGTGGAGCAGGCGCTGGCGCGCGAGCTTGCCGAGGAGGTGGGGATCGCGCTCAACGGGCCTCCCCCACTCTTCGGCCTCTACGCCAACTTCGAGGCTTTCCCTGGCGACCACATTGCGCTCTACGTGGTGCGCGACTGGCAGCAGCCGCAAGCGCCGGCACCCAACATGGAGGTCCGCGAGCAGCGCTTCTTTCCCTGCGACGCCTTGCCGGCCGAGGCTACGGACAGCGTGCGCCGGCGCATCGCCGAGGTGCTCGGCGGCGCGGCGCGGAGCCCGTTGTGGTGAGCCGGAATGCGTGATCCCGAGACTGCATTAGAAAATGCATGGGCTGGTCATCCCGGAATTCGTGAGCTGCACGTCGCAAACCCGTGATAGGGATTGCCCACATGCGATTGCGCGCGATGGTCGCTACAGTGTCATCACGCAGCGCTTCCCCTGGTTCGCCGTAGCGCGCCCCGCATGGTCGGGCAGACATGATCGCAGCAAGACTCCTCTGCTTCGGGAGGAATCATGGCAATCAGAGACATCCTGAAAACGCATCGCACGTGGGAAGACGGCGTCGGTCTCATGTTGGGTCTTTTGATTGGTCTCAGTCCCTGGCTCTACGATGAGCCGGTGGTGCCGGCGGTCCTGCTGAACTCGGCGGTGATAGGCTTGGCGGTGCTCATGCTCGCCCAGCTTGAGTTGATCCGCTTGCGCCGCTGGGAAGAGCTGGCTCAGCTCGCATGTGGCCTTTGGATATCCGCTTCGCCGTTCATCTTCGACTACGCCCATCAAGACCATCTTCGGTTCTGGCATTGGACGCTCGGCGCGATCGTTTCAGCCCTTGCCCTGTTCGAGCTTTGGCAGGACTGGAACAGGACCGACATCACCGGGCCATCGGCTTGAGCCGGCGGGCATTGGCTACGTTCCCCGCAATATCCATGCATCACGCAGTCTCTCAGCCCCTCGGGTGACCTCCGTACGGTCCGTCCCGCGCAACGCCGCCGCCCTCATCTCCGGCGGCCTGTATCGACGTGGGCGTGCACAGCACGAACGTTGCGTAGCCGTCACGCGCCGCATCGATCTCCAGCTGGACCTCGGCCTGCTTCGGCACGTGCGGCCAATCCGCGATGACCGTCATGACACCGTTCGGCCGGATGCCGATAAGAATATGGGTCTTGTAGCTGATGTCACCGCTCATCGCCCGCACCTCTCATGAGCCTGAAGTAGTGTTCGGCGTGCTGGTAGCAGTTCTCCATTTCCACGACGTCCCCAGCGACCTGCGCTTCGCGCGCGCGCGCCAGGTATCTTTCGTAGTTCTGCCTCGCGTTCGCGCCGCCGTTCGGTCGCCGCGCCCCCGCCGGCCGTTGCGGGCCGGTCCTGCGTCTCACATGCTGATTCATGCAGTGCCCTTTGCTGAGCGCGCTGCGCGGCCCTCGTGCCGATGCCACCACCAAGGCTGCGGCGTGGCTGTAGGAGAAGAGGGTGGGCGCCAGCCCGTTTTGGGAATGTCGGAGCCAGCGCCCCGCGCATGACGCCTAATCTACGTAGGCACTCAATTCAGTTTCGCAAGCCCAGCAGGTCTCCGTGTGCACATGCAATGCGCTGAATTGCAACGTGACTGGACCGGCGGCGATAAGAAGGCATGCTCACGCTGCAGCAGCCGACGGGGGATCCTGGCACAAATGGCTGTTGCCGGCCTCGGTTGCCCGCACCACCGAGGCCGTTTCTCTTTCCGCGCTGCCGGAACTGTTTGGTGGGCAAAATCTCGTCCAGGGCTGTTGGCAAACTTTGCCAATCTTTGCCATTGCTGCTAAGTATGCTGGATGAGCAACACCACTATGAACGTCTCGCTGCCAGAGGCGCTGCGCGAGTTCGTCGAGGAGCGGGTGGCCGAGGGCAGCTTCGCCAATGCCAGCGACTACGTGCGCGCGCTCATTCGCGACGACCGTGCGAAGCGGGCGCAGGCCACGCTCGAGGCGAAGCTGCTCGAGGGCCTCGAATCCGGTCCGCCCGTCGTTGCGGATGACGCCTACTGGGAAGATCTCAAGCGCGAGGTGAATGCCCGGATCGCCAAGGGCAGGCGCAAGCGTTCGAGGTGACAGAGCGCAGCATTTTTCGCCGCCCTGCCGCTGACCGCGACGTCAGAGATGCTGCCTTCGCCATCGCCGAGAACAATCCGACGGCGGCGATCCGCTTCGTCGATGGGGTGCGCGCAACCGAGGAGTTGCTGCTCGAGTCCCCCGGGCATCGGCACTGCTCGCGATTACGGCAATCCGGCGCTGGCCGGGCTGGGCTGGCACTCGGTGAAGGGCTTCCGCAAGTATCTCATCTTCTACATCCCGCGCAGCGACGGCATCGAGGTGGTGAGGGTGCTGCACGGCGCCCGCGACCTGGCGACGATTTTCCGCTCGTAGTCGCAGGCTCGATGTCGTATCGGACTGCGCCATGCATCCAGAGCCGATCACCCGCCCGGTCAAGCCCGAGGACGGCGCAGAGATCGCCGCCCTGCACGCGCGTGCGTTCGGGCCCGGCCGCTTTGCGCGTACCGCCTATCGCGTGCGCGAGGGCGGCAGCCGCGAGTTCTCGCCGTTCTGCCGCGTGTGCCTGATCGGCGGACGATTGGCGGCGGCGGTGCTCTTCACGCCGGTCACCATCGCCGGCAAGGCCGGCGTACTGCTGCTGGGGCCGTTGGCGGTTGATCCCGCCTGGGCCAACCAGGGCTACGGTCGCGGCCTCGTTGCGAAAGCCTTGGAGGATGCACGCGCGGCCGGCATCGCGTTGGTCGTGCTGGTGGGCGATGAGCCCTACTACGGCAGGCTCGGCTTCCGCCGCCTCCCCTGGGGGCAGATCACGCTGCCGGGCCCCGTCGACCCCAACCGCCTGCTGGCGGCCGAGCTTCAGCCCGGCGCGCTGGCGCGCTACTCTGGGACAATCGCCGCCGATAGCGGCGCCACCTCTCCAAAGGTGTAGCCATGGCGCACCCCGAGAGACGCAACCGCTTCGACCCGACCGCGCGGTTGCCGCCGGTTCCAAGGTTGATCGTGCGAGGTTGGGCGATGGGCGCACTGCTCGGTGCGGCGCTCGCACTTCTGCTGGTCCTGACCAACGTGGGCGGGCTTCACGACCTTGTGCGGCAGTCGCCGGACGCTGCCACCCCGATCGCTCTGCTCGTCTTCGGCTTTGCCACCCTGGTCGCCGGCCTCTACAGCGGCGCCGCGGTCATGCTGATACCGCAAAAGGACCGGTGAGCGCACGCGGCGCTATACCACTTTGAGCAGGACGTGCCGCTTCTTGCCTAGCGAGAGCTTGATGACGCCGTTGGCGACATCGGCCAGCGTGAGCTTCAGCGCCTCGTCGGTTACCGCAGCGTCGTTGACGCGCAGGCCGCCGCCCTGAATCTGGCGGCGCGCCTCGCCGTTGGACTTGACGAGCCCGGCCTTGACGAAGGCCGCCAGCACGCCGAGACCGGCGCCGAGCTCGCTGGCCGCGACCTCGACCGTCGGCAGGCCCTCGCTAGTGGCGCCTTTCTCGAAGGTCTCCTGCGCCGTTCTGGCCGCTCCTTCGGCCTTCTCGCGGCCGTGCAGCAGCGCCGTCGCCTCCGTCGCCAGCACCTTCTTGGCCTCGTTGATCTCCGCGCCCTGCAGCGCCGCCAGCCTGGCGATCTCGCTCATCGGCAGTGTGGTGAACAGCTTCAGGAAGCGCGCGACATCGCCGTCCTCGGTGTTGCGCCAGAACTGCCAGTAGTCGTAGGGCGGCAAGCTGATCCTCGTTGAGCCACACGGCGCCGGCCGCCGTCTTGCCCATCTTGGCGCCCGACGACGTGGTGAGCAGCGGGCAGGTGAGCGCGTAGAGCTGGTGCGTGCCCATGCGCCGCCCGAGGTCGATGCCGGTGACGATGTTGCCCCACTGGTCCGAGCCGCCCATCTGCAGGTTGCAGCCGTAGCGCTTGGCCTGCTCGACGAAATCGTAGGCCTGCAGCAGCATGTAGTTGAACTCGATGAACGACAGCTCCTGGTCGCGCTCCAGCCTGCAGCTTGGCCGAGTCCATGGTCAGCATGCGGTTGACGGAGAAATGCCGTCCCACGTCGCGCAGGAAATCGATGTAGTTGAGCGGCGCCAGCCACTCGGCGTTGTCGAGCATGATCGCATCTGTGCGGCCCTTGCCGAACTTGAGGAAGCGCGCGAACACGCCCTTGATGGCGTCCTTGTTGGCCTCGATCGTTTCGATCGGCAGGATGCGCCGGGTCTCGTCCTTGCCGGAGGGGTCGCCGACGCGGGTGGTGCCGCCGCCCATCAGCGCGATCGGCTTGCCGCCCGTCTGCTGCAGCCAGTGCAGCATCATGATCGAGATCAGGTGCCCGACATGCAGCGAAGGCGCCGTGCAGTCGTAGCCGACATAGGAGACCACCTCGCCCTTCTCAGCCAGGGCGTCGAGCCCGGCGAAGTCGGAGCACTGGTGGATGAAGCCGCGCTCGTCGAGCACGTTGAGAAAATCGGAACTATGTTTGGCCATGGCGGTCAGCGCCGTTTGTGCGGGCTCGCGTCCGCGGTTAGGTTCGCAAGGCTGGCGGAACATGCACGAGGACCCCGTCCATGGGCAAGATGATGCGCGCGTTGGGCCTCATGAGCGGCACCTCCATGGACGGCATCGACGTGGCGCTGATCGAGACGGACGGCGAAAACCGCGTTGAACGGCTGGGCTGTAGCACGGTTCCGTACGATGCCCGGTTCCGCGCTGACCTGGCGGCGGCACTGGCGGATGCGGCTCATCTAACAGACCGATCGGCGCGTCCGGGCTGCCTGGCGCGCGTGGAGGCGGAGCTGACGAACCGCCATGCCGATGCAGTCCTCCAGTTCATGCAGGCCAGCGGGCTCCAGCCCTCCGCAGTGGCCGTGGTCGGCTTTCACGGCCAGACGGTCCTGCACAAGGTCGAGATGGTGAAGCCGTTCGGCGTCGCGCAGCTCATCTCCGGTGAGGTGGCACGAGCTCTCACGGTGCAGATCGGCGACGGGCCGCGGCTGGCGGCGCGCATTGGCATCGACGTCGTGTACGACCTGCGCGCGGCCGACGCCGCAGCCGGCGGCCAGGGCGCGCCGCTGGCTCCCGTCTACCATCGGGCCCTGGCTGCAAAGCTTCCCGAGCGGCCGGTGGCGGTAGTGAACGTCGGCGGCGTTGCCAACGTCACCTGGATCGGCCGCGACGGCACATTGCTCGCGTTCGACACCGGCCCCGGCAACGCGCTGATCGACGACTGGATGCTGCAACACACAGCGCGAGCCGTCGATGAGGAGGGGAGCACGGCGGCCCGCGGCCGCACCGATGAGGATACGCTGACCGCGCTGCTCACCCACCCCTACTTCGGCCTGGTGCCGCCGAAGTCGCTCGACCGCAACGCCTTCTCGGCCGACCCCGTCGCGCACCTGTCCATCGAGGATGGCGCCGCAACACTCACGGCCTTCACGGCGGCTGCAATCGCAGCCGCGCGCTCCAACATGCCCGAGCAACCAAGCACCTGGGTGATCTGCGGCGGCGGGCGCAAGAACAAGACCTTGATGGCAATGATCGCCGGGCGCGTCGAGAATGCCGTCATTCCGGCCGAGGCCGCGGGTCTGGATGGCGATGCGGTCGAGGCGGAGGCATGGGCCTACCTTGCCGTGCGCTCGTTGCAGGGCTGGCCCATCACGTTCCCGGGCACTACGGGGGTGCCTCGGCCGATGACCGGCGGTAAGTTGGCGAGGAAGTAGCAACGACAAATACTTGGGGGATCGAACGCCATGGAGCAGTACGACTACATTGTCGTCGGCTCGGGATCGGCCGGCGGCGTGCTGGCGGCGCGCCTCACCGAGGATCCGCGCACGACGGTGCTGCTGCTCGAGGCCGGCCGCGCCAGCCATATCTATTCGCGCCTGCCGATCAGCTTCGGCCTGCTGATATACGATCCGTCCGCCAACTGGCTCTACGAGTCCGACCCGGAGCCCGGCACCGCCAATCGCCCCATTCCGGTGCCGCGCGGCAAGCTGCTCGGCGGCTCCAGCGCCATCAACGGCCTCGTCTGGGTCAGGGGGCAGCCGCTCGACTACGACACCTGGGCGCAGATGGGCGCCCGCGGCTGGAGCTGGCAGGACGTGGCGCCGCTGTTCTCGCGCATGGAGAACTTCGAGAAACGCGGCAGCAACGGCCGCGGCGTCGGCGGACCGGTGCACGTATCCATCGCGCCCGACCAGAACCCGCTCTACGACGCGCTGTTCCGCGCCGCGTCGGAAGCGGGCTACCCGGTCAATCCCGACTACAACAGCGAGAACCAGGAAGGCATCGCCAAGACGCAGGCCAATATCCGCAAGGGCCGGCGCATGAGCGTCTCCTACTGCTACCTGGAGCCGGCCAAGCGGCGCCCAAATCTGCGCATCCTCACCGAGGCGCCAGCGCGGCGCGTGCTGCTCGACGGGCAGCGCTGCACCGGCGTCGTCTACGAGCACCAGGGCCGCAGGATCGAGGCACGCGCGGGGCGCGAGGTCATTCTCTCCGCGGGCGCGGTCGCCACGCCGCAGCTGCTGGAGCTGTCGGGCATCGGCCGGCCGGACGTGCTCAAGGCGCACGGCATCGCCGTCGCGCATGCACTGCCGGCGGTGGGCGAGAACTTGCGCGACCATATCGCCGCGCGGCTCGTCTGGCGCGTGAAGGACCCCCGCGTCTCCTACAATCACAAGGCCCGCGGTTTGGGTGCGGCGGCGCAGGCGCTCAAATACGCGGCCACCGGTGGCGGCTTCTTCGGCCTGCCGTCGGCGCCGCTGGTTGCCTTCCTTAAGACGCGACCGGAGCTCGCGACCCCCGACATCCAGCTGCACCTGGTTCCCTTCTCGGTGAAGGACCCCAAACAGCGCAAGCTGCAGGACTTTCCCTCGATGTCGGTCGGCTGCTACCAGCTACGTCCCGAGAGCCTGGGCTCGATCCACATCCGCTCCTCCGATCCAGACGCGCAGCCGGCCATCCGCTTCAACTTCCTCGCCGACAGCATCGACCGGCGCACCTTGGCGGACGGGTTCCGCATCGCCCGGCGCATCGTCGAGATGCGCGCCATGGATCATCTGCGGGGCGAGGAATTCCTGCCGGGCAAGGACGTCGAGACCGACGATCAGATCATCGACTGGCTGCGCAACAACGCGCAGACCGCCTATCACCCGATCGGCACGTGCCGCATGGGCCAGGGGCCGAACACGGTGGTCGACGAGCGGCTGCGCGTGCACGGGCTCCAGGGCCTGCGCGTCGCCGACGCCTCGGTGTTCCCGACCATGCCCTCGGGCAACACCAATGCGCCGTCGATCATGGTGGGCGAGAAGGCGGCCGACCTGATCCGCACCACGGCCTGAGCTGAGCAGTCTCGGCGGTGCCTCTTAGGACATGCTGGCGATCGTCTATTCGCTGAAGGGCCAGATCATCCGCGTTTGAGCCTCGGTTGCTTCCAGCGGCCAAGCGGCTGGAGCAGGTTCGAGAGACCAGCTGCGGCTACCTACAAGGAATGCTGATGCCTACCCTAACGCTTCGCAACGGAGAGGTTGCAGCTCGCGCAATCATCGAGCTGATCAACTTGCGGCCCACGTCGCCGCGGCAGGACGAGATCGTGGCGATCATCAGGAGGCTGTCGGTCGAGGCAACGCCTGCGCCGCCGACCCGCGACGGTCTCGACGAGTATGGGCCGGCCACCACGTCGACGCCCTGAACTGGTCGGGGGCAATTGCCCCTGAAGCTGACGTCGGTCCGTACTTACTCCGGTCGTCCGCTTGCTGCACAATTTGCGATCAGTCGTTGCACAAAGAAGTGACTCGAAATCTCTTCTCGCTGCATTCACAAATACCCGCTAATCACGACGCTCGACCGACGTTCGGAGCACTGGGATGAGCGATGACGGATTGATGCCAGTCAGCTTGGTGGTGAATGGCAAGCAACACTCCGTTCGTGTGGACCCCCGGATGACCTTGCTCGATTGTCTGCGCGAGGTGCTGCACCTTACCGGCACCAAGAAGGGCTGCGATCACGGGCAATGCGGTGCCTGCACCGTCCACATCGACGGCCGTCGCGCGAACAGTTGCCTGACCTTGGCGGCGGTCCAGGACGGTCACGAGATCACCACCATCGAGGGGCTGGGATCGCCCGGCGGGCTGCACCCGATGCAGGCTGCGTTTCTGGAAAAGGACGCGTATCAGTGCGGGTATTGCACCTCGGGTCAGATCATGTCTGCGGTGGCGCTCCTCAACGAACCCTGCGGCCCGTCGGATGACGACGTTCGAGAATTCATGAGCGGCAACATCTGCCGATGCGGGGCGTATCCCAACATCGTTGCCGCCGTCCAGCAGGTGCGCCGCGCCCAACCCCCAAAAGGCAAGCCATGAAGCTCTTCGCGCTCGAGCGCGCGACCGATCGTGCGGCAGCCATCGCGGCCGGGGCTGCTTCCGCCACGGCCCAGCAAGGGGCCAGCGTGCGCTTCTTCGCCGGTGGAACCACGCTTGTCGATCTCATGAAGCTCGGCGTGGAGCAGCCCGAGCGCGTGGTCGACATCAATGGCCTGGGGCTCGACGGCATCGACGAGCAGGCGGATGGCGGCCTGCGAGTAGGCGCTGCGGTCACCAACAGCGATCTCGCGCACCATCCGCTCGTCAAGAGCAGGTACGCGGCACTCTCCGAAGCGGTCCTGGCGGGCGCCTCGACCCAGCTGCGCAATGCGGCGACCACCGCGGGCAACCTGCTGCAGAGAACGCGATGCGTCTACTTCCGCAACATCGCCACACCCTGCAACAAGCGCGAGCCCGGCTCCGGTTGTCCCGCAATTGCGGGTGCCAACCGCATGATGGCCATCCTTGGAGCGAGCGAAGCCTGCATTGCGAGCAATCCGTCCGACATGGCCGTGGCAATGCTGGCCTATGACGCCACCGTGCACGTCCAAGGGGTATCGGGGGCACGCAACATCGCCCTCAAAGACTTTTTCCTGTTGCCGCAAGATCGGCCGGACAGGGAAAACGTGCTTGAGCCAGGGGATCTCGTCACGCATGTGACGATGCCCCCGCGGCCGGCCGGCGAACGGTCGGTCTACCTCAAGCTGCGCGACCGAGTGTCGTACGAGTTCGCACTGGTTTCTGCGGCAGTGGCGGCGGTCGTCTCCAACGGCAAGATCACCGCTGTCCACTTCGCACTGGGAGGCGTCGGAACGCGACCCTGGCGCACGCCCGACGCTGAACGCGCTTTGATTGGGCTGGCCCCGGCCGAGCAGAGCTTCCGCCGAGCCGCCGAGCTCGCGCTCGCAGGCGCCAAACCGCAAAGCCAGAACGGGTTCAAGGTCGAGCTGGCGAAGCGGTGCGTCGTCGAGACCCTCAAGCGTGCCACGCGCTGAACAGCCGGGAGGCGATCAATGACTGGTTCAGCCGCTGGCCCTATGACCGTCATCGGCAAGGGTCGGCCTCGCGTCGAAGGGCCGCTCAAGGTCACGGGGACCGCACAGTACACCTCCGACCATAGTTTCCCGGGCATGCTCTACGCCGTGCCCGTCGGAGCCACCATCGCCAGCGGCACGATCGCCTCGATCGACACCGCCCGCGCGCGGCAGATGCCGGGCGTGCGCGCGGTCTTCAAGCATGGTGATCTGGGCAAGATGGTCCGCATCACTCCGGATTTCACCAGTGTCTACATGGACGAGCCGCGGCCGCCGCTGGACGACGATGTCGTGCACTACTGGGGCCAGTATGTGGCGCTGGCGATCGCCGATACGTTCGAGCAGGCCAAGGCAGCCGCCGACGCCGTCGCCGTGTCTTACAAGCCCGGCACACCCAACGTCGATCACCGCCTCGAGGCCGCGCAGACCAACATCGCCAGCGAGCGCGGCGATGCGGATGCGGCCTACGCCAGTGCGCCAGTGACGATCGATGTGCACTACGGCATCTCCACCGAGACCCACAACCCGATCGAAACCCACGCCACCATCGCCGTGCCCGACGGCGATACGCTGACCCTGTACGAGACCTCGCAGGGCGTCGTGAACCATCGCAACGTTGTCGCGGACATGCTCGGCCTGCCGCGCGACAAGGTGCGCGTGATCAGCAAGTTCCTCGGCTCGGGTTTCGGCAACAAGCTGTTTCCGTGGTCGCAGTCCCCGCTGGCGGGAGCGGCGGCCGTCGCGCTTGGAAAGCCCGTGAAGCTCGTGCTCAGCCGCCCGATGATGTTTCACAATGTCGGCCATCGCCCGCGCACCGAGCAGCGCCTGCGCATCGGCGCCAAGCCCGACGGCAAGCTGGTCTCGCTGCAGCACGACTACGTCAATGCCACGTCGATCCTCGACGACTACGTGGAGAATTGCGGTGAGGCCACGCCGCATATGTACAGCGTGCCGAACCTGCGCGTGACCTCGGGCCTGGCCAAGCGCAACATCGGCACCCCCACTTCCATGCGGGGACCCGGCGCCGTCCCGGGGCTGTTCGCCCTGGAATCGGCGATGGACGAGCTGGCGATCAAGCTCGGCATGGACCCGGTCGAGCTTCGCCTCGTCAACGAGCCGAGCCTCGACGAGGGCATCGGCCTGCCGTTCTCCTCGCGCCATTTGAAGGAATGCCTGGCGCTGGGCGCGGCGAAATTCGGCTGGTCGCAGCGCGATCCGAAAATCGGCGCCATGCAGCGCGACGGGATGACGATCGGGTGGGGCATGGCTGCCTGCTCGTGGATCGCCGCCCGCTTCGACTGCTCGGCCTCGATCGAGCTGCGCGAGGACGGCACCGCGCGCGTTGCGTCCGCCGTCCAGGACATCGGCACCGGCACCTACACGGCGATGGCACAGATGGCGGCCGAGATGCTGGGCATCGGCGTGGAGAAGGTCGAGGTCGCGCTCGGCGACACGGACCTGACGCCCGGGCCGCTTTCGGGCGGATCGATGCTGACGTCGTCGCTCGTTACGCCGATCAGCCAGGCGGTTGCCTCCGCCGGACAAAAGCTCATTGCCGCCGCCTGCGCCGCCTCAGGCAGCCCGTTTAGCGGCAAGGACCCTGCCGATTTGCTGTTCGATGGCGGGCGCATCGCGGCCAAAGGAGACAACCGGCCGGGAGAGCCGTTCGGGGCGGTCCTGCGCGCCTTGAAGACGGCATCGGTTTCCGGAAACGGCGCTGCCGACGGCACATTCCCCCCGAGGGAGACGCCGAAATTCTCCAGCCACTCGTTCGGCGCCCACTTCGTCGAGGTCACCTGGCAGCCCGAGATTGCGCGGCTGCGCGTCTCGCGCATGGTCACCACGATCGACGCCGGCCGGATCATCAATCCCCTGGCGGCGCGCAACCAGATCGAAGGCGCGCTGGTCATGGGGATTGGCATGGCCCTGTTCGAGGGGACCGAGTACGACCCGCAGAACGGCGCGCCGATGAATGCAAGCCTCGCGGACTACGTCGTGCCCGTGAACGCCGATGTGCCGGGGTTGGACGTGCACTTCGTCGAGCATCCCGATCTCTACCAGAACGAGTTGGGTGCGCGCGGCGTCGGCGAGATCGGCTTGGCGGGCACGGCCGCTGCAATCACCAATGCCGTCTACCACGCGACCGGGGTGCGCGCTCGCGAGCTGCCTTTGAGGATCGAAGACCTTCTGTAGGAAACTCCAGCGCGCGCAGCCGACGCGAGAGCGCTACTCCTTGCGCTCCGCCTCCATCTCGACCATGCGCCGGTCGACGTAGGTGCCGGCGACCTTGATCAGGTCCTCGATCCGGTCCTGGAAGAAATGGTTCGCTTCCGGCACGATGGCGTGCTCGATCTTCACACCCTTCTGCACCTTGGTCTTGGCGGCCAGCTCCGCGATCGAGGCCGACGGCACCACGCGGTCCTTGTCGCCGTTAACCATCAGGCCCGAGGAGGGACACGGGGCGAGGAAGGAGAAGTCGTAAAGGTTTGCGGGCGGCGCCACGCATACGAAGCCGTCGATCTCGGGCCGCCGCATCAACAGCTGCATGGCGATCCAGGTGCCGAACGAGACGCCGGCGATCCAGCACGAGCGTGAATCGGCGTTCTGCAGCTGCAGCCAGTCGAGAGCGGATGCGGCATCCGCCAGCTCGCCCGGGCCATTGTCGAAGTAGCCCTGGCTGCGCCCCACGCCGCGGAAGTTGAACCGCAGCACGGAGAAGCCGCGATCCACGAACATGTAGTAGAGCGCATACACCACCTGATTGTTCATGGTGCCGCCGAACTGCGGGTGGGGGTGCAGTATCAGGGCGATAGGGCTGTCGGAGGCGCTCACGTGGTGGTAACGGGCCTCGATGCGTCCGGCAGGCCCGTTGATGATCAGCTCAGGCATGCGTGTTGGGGCTCCCGCTGGTGGCTCGTTGCTGGACGGGCCAGGGCGCGCGATGGCCTCGTCGCGGTCCGCGAGTAGACAAGTGATCCGGCGCAGCAAATATTCTTGACTTGCCCGCTCGGAATTTCCATATATCCGCTAGAGTTTAGAACAGTTCGAAAGAGGCCGACAAGTGCTCGGCCGGACTGTTCGAGTGCCGGTGTCATAGCACGGGCCCGGGTGTGTAGCGCAAGAGGCCAGGTTTTCACCCCCGGAGCTCCCACCAATGCAGAGTTGGAGTGAGGCGTCGTGGAGTTGAATACAAAGGGCCGGTACGCGGTGACCGCGATGGCCGACCTGGCGAAGTATGGCGCAAGCGAGGCCGTGCCGCTGTCGGCGGTCGCCGAGCGTCAGCGCATCTCTCTTGCCTATCTGGAGCAGCTGTTCGCCAAGCTGCGCCGCGCGGGCCTGGTGGAAAGCGAGCGCGGGCGCGCCGGCGGCTACCGTCTGGCGCGGCCGGCTTCGAGCGTGACCGTCGCCGAGATCATGGAGGCCGTAGAGGAAGGCATCCGCATGACCCGCTGCGGCGGCGAGGACTCCACGCCCTGCATGGCCGGCCAGCGCTGCCTCACGCACGGGCTGTGGGACGCGCTCGGCGACCAGATCGCGGTCTTCCTCGACAGCGTGACCCTGCAGGAGGTGCTGGACGGGATTCCCCCTTCCAAGCAGGCCACACGCGCCTCTGCCACTCCACCGCAGTGGGCCAGCAAATGAGCGCTTTGCGCACATATCTCGACTGGAACGCGACGGCGCCGCTGCGCCCGGAGGCGCGCGCTGCCGCCGTCGCCGCGTTGGATGTGACGGGGAACCCCTCTTCGCCGCATGCCGAAGGGCGGCGCGCGCGCGCCATCGTCGAGGACGCACGCGAGCAGGTGGCGGCGCTCGTGGGTGCCAGGCCCGCTGAGGTCGTTTTCACCAGCGGCGGTACCGAGGCCAACAACGCGGTGCTGTCGGCCGGATGGGATACGATCGTCGTGGCCGGCGTCGAGCACGACTCGGTGCTGGCCCCTGCGCGCGCCAGTGGAGCGCGCATCGTCGATCTCGCGGTCGACCGCAACGGGGTCGTGCGCGCCGACGGACTGGGTAGCAGTGCCCCCGGGGCCGCAGGCCGCGCGCTGCTTTCCATCCAGCTCGCCAACAACGAGACGGGCGTGCTGCAGCCCGTTGCGGAGCTTGCCGCTGCGGCCAAGGCGCAGGGTCTATTCGTTCACACCGATGCCGTTCAGGCGGCCGGCCGCGTAGCGATCGATCTGCGCAAGCTGGGCGCCGATTGCCTGACGCTGTCGGCGCACAAGATCGGCGGACCCAAGGGCATCGGCGCCCTGGTGATCGACGAGCGCGAGAGCCTGCCGGCCTTCATCAAGGGCGGCGGACAGGAACGCCGCCGCCGCGCTGGCACCGAGAATGTTGCCGCCATTGCCGGGTTCGGCGCCGCGGCGGCCGCAGCCCAGCGCGACTTGGCTCAAGTGGAAAGCGTGCGCGCGCTGCGTGACGCGCTGGAAGCCCGCCTCAAAGCGATCTCCCCGTCCGCGGTCGCGATCGGCGGCGAGGTGGCGCGGCTGCCAAACACCACGTGCGTGGCGCTGCCGGGCGCAACCGCAGAAACGCTGGTGATCGCCTTCGACCTCGCCGGCGTCGCCGTGAGTGCCGGCGCGGCCTGCTCCTCCGGCAAGGTCGGTGCGAGCAAGGTGCTGGCGGCGATGGGCGTCGACGGCGATCTCGCGCGCGCCGCTGTCCGCGTCAGCCTCGGCTGGAGCACCACCGAAGCCGATATCGAAGCCTTCATCGCGGCCTGGAGCAAGGTTGCCCCGAGCCGCACCGCCCGTGCCGCAGCTCAAGCGGCCTGAGATCAAGAGCGAAGAGACAAGAAATGCCCGCAGTTCAACAGACGATCGACCAGGTCAAGCGGATCGACGTCGACCAGTACAAGTACGGCTTCGAGACCGACATCGAGACGGTCAAGGCGCCGAAGGGGCTCGACGAGAGCACCGTCCGCTTCATCTCGCAGAAGAAGGGCGAGCCCGGCTGGATGCTGGAGTGGCGGCTCGAGGCCTACCACCGCTGGCTCGGCATGACGGAGCCGGCCTGGGCCAACGTCAAGTATCCCAGGATCGACTTCCAGGACCTCTACTACTACGCCGCGCCCAAGTCGACCGAGGGGCCCAAGAGCCTCGACGAGGTGGACCCCGAGCTGCTGCGCACCTACGAGAAGCTCGGCATCCCGCTCAAGGAGCGCGAGGTGCTGGCGGGCGTCAACGGCGCCAGGGTGGCGGTCGACGCCGTGTTCGACAGCGTGTCCGTGGTCACCACCTTCAAGGCGGAGCTGGCCAAGGCCGGCGTGATCTTCTGCTCCATATCCGAAGCGGTGCGCGAGCATCCCGAGCTGGTGAAGAAGTATCTGGGCTCGGTGGTGCCGCAGGGCGACAACTTCTATGCCGCGCTCAACTCGGCGGTGTTCTCCGACGGCTCGTTCGTCTACGTGCCGCAGGGCGTGCGCTGCCCGATGGAGCTCTCCACCTACTTCCGCATCAACGAGAGCGACACCGGCCAGTTCGAGCGCACGCTCATCATCGCCGACAAGGGCGCCTACGTGAGCTACCTCGAGGGCTGCACCGCGCCGATGCGCGACCAGAACCAGCTGCACGCCGCCGTGGTCGAGCTGATCGCGCTCGACGATGCCGAGATCAAGTACTCGACCGTGCAGAACTGGTATCCCGGCGACAAGAACGGCAAGGGCGGGATCTACAACTTCGTCACCAAGCGGGGCGACTGCCGCGGCCGCAACTCCAAGATCAGCTGGACGCAGGTCGAGACCGGCTCGGCCATCACCTGGAAGTACCCGAGTTGCATCCTGCGCGGCGACGGCTCGCGCGGCGAGTTCTACTCGATCGCCGTCTCCAACGGCCATCAGCAGGTCGACAGCGGCACCAAGATGATCCACTTGGGGAGCAACACCTCGAGCCGCATCATCTCCAAGGGCATCGCTGCGGGCTACTCGCAGAACACCTATCGCGGGCTCGTCTCGGCGCACCGCAAGGCCAAGAACGTGCGCAACTTCACCAATTGCGACAGCCTGCTGATCGGCGACAAATGCGGCGCCCACACCGTGCCTTATATCGAGGCCAAGAATGCCTCCGCGCATTTCGAGCACGAGGCCACCACGTCCAAAATCTCGGACGACAAGCTGTTCTATTGCATGCAGCGAGGACTTAGCGAGGAAGAGGCGGTGGCGTTGATCGTCAACGGCTTCGTGCGCGACGTGCTGCAGCAACTGCCGATGGAATTCATGGCCGAGACGCAAAAGCTGATCGGCGTCTCGCTCGAGGGGTCGGTGGGATAGGATGTCCCAGTATTGGTTCAAGCCCAAGACGCACGGCTACGGCGCCACACCCACAAGTTGGAAGGGTTGGGCCGCAGTTGGGGCCTATGTCGCCGTGGTCATGGCGCTTACGTTGCCGCTGCTGGCTTGGCCCGCCGACATGCCGGTCAGCCCAAAGATTTGGCAAATTGCGACGTGGACTATTCTTGTGGCAGGGCTGACGCTCTGGTTTGCCCGCTTCACGCGGGCGAAGACAGATGGACAATGGAAGTGGCGCTGGGGAAACTAGGTTGATGTTTTGCGAACAATGTTTCGAGCCGGGTCAACCCGGCCGTAGAGGTGACGGAGTAAACGCCAAGGGAGAAAACCGGTCGGCGGGTAGGCCGGCCGGATGTTGGAGGAGAGACTTAGATGCGTGATGCGGCGGAAATTACCAGGGCAGCCAAGCTGCGGCGGGAGCTGGACGAGCGCGAGTGCAAGCGGCGCAATGCGCTTTCCACCACCACGCCGGGCTTCGCTCTGCAGACGGGCGATGTCGGCACGGTGCTGGAAACGCTCGGCAACAACGAGGCGTTCCTGGTCGAGTTCAACAAGAACGGCAAGGCCGCAAAAGGCGAGTGCGATTGGCTGGGTGTGCTCTATCCCACCGAGATCGAAATGGTGGACCCGCGCTAGGCCCAAGTGGCCAGGGCCTCGCGGGGTCCGTCGATGCGAAAGATGATCTGAGCAATGCTGGAAGTCAAAAACCTGCATGTGAAGCTGGCTGGCGAGGACAAGCCCATCCTCAAAGGTGTCAGCCTCACGGTGCCGAAAGGCCAGGTGCACGCGATCATGGGGCCCAACGGCTCCGGCAAGTCGACGCTCGCCTACGTGCTGGCGGGCCGCGAAGACTATGTCGTCACCGAGGGTGACATTCTCTGGAACGGCGAAAGCGTGCTGGAGATGGAGCCCGACGAGCGCGCTGCCAAGGGCATCTTCCTCGCCTTCCAGTACCCGATGGAGATCCCCGGCGTCACCACCATGACGTTCCTGCGCACCGCGGTGAATTCGTTGCGCAAGAAGCGCGGTGAGAAGGAGTTCACCACGCCCGAGTTCCTCAAGCGCGTGCGTGAGACGTCGTCGCGGCTCGGCATCTCGGAGGAGATGTTGAAGCGGCCGCTCAACGTCGGCTTCTCGGGCGGCGAGAAGAAGCGTATGGAAATCCTGCAGATGGCCATGCTCGAGCCGTCGCTGTGCGTGATGGACGAGACCGACTCCGGCCTCGATATCGATGCCGTGCGCGTCGTCTCGGAGGGCGTCAACGCGATGCGCTCCAGGGAGCGTGCCATGCTGGTCATCACTCACTACCAGCGGCTCTTGAACTACATCGTGCCCGACAAGGTGCACGTCATGGCCGGCGGCGCCATCGCCAAGAGCGGCGGCAAGGAGCTGGCACTGGAGCTGGAGAAGACAGGCTACGCCGAGTTCAAGCCCAAGGCGCTCGAGCGCGCGTGAGCCTTCCCAAGAAGAACGACGCGAGATGACCCTAGCAGTGACGAGGACCAAGGCCGAGCAGGCCTACTCCGGGATGTTCGAGGCGGTCGCTGCGAGACTGCCGGGCGGACGCGCGGTCGCAGAGGCGCGCAAGGCCGCCATCGGTGCTTTCGCCGGTCTCGGGCTGCCCCACCGGCGCGTCGAGGAGTGGAAGTACACCGACTTGAGAGCGATGCTGAAGGAAGCCTTCAGCCCGTCGCTGGATCGCGGCGCTCAAGTCGATGAGCGCGCGCTCGAGGCGTGCCTCGGCCCGGCGCTCGCGGGTCTGGATGCCGTGCGCCTGGTTTTCCTCGACGGCGCCTTCGCGCCCGCCCTATCCAGCCTCGATCCTGAGCAGGGCAAGACCTACCATTTCGATCCGCTGACGCGGGGGCTGGACCAGGGCTTCGATTGGCTGACCGCTCTCGTCGTTGAAACCGAGGGCCCCAAGTCCACCGCCGTCGTCGCGCTCAACACGGCCTTCATGACCGACGGGGCGTTGCTGCGGGTCGTCGACGGCGCGCGCCCGAGCAGGCCCATTCATCTGGTGTTTGCCACCACTGGAGCGGAGAAAGCAGCGGTCACCACGCGTTGCTTCGTTGAAATCGGGGCGGGGGCCCAAGCCACCGTGCTCGAGTCCCACGTCTCCATCGGCGAGGGCGCGAAGCAGACCAACGCCGTGACGGAGCTGAGCGTCCGCGATCGCGCCCGCGTGCAGCATATCAAGCTGACCGCTGGTGCAGCGGCGGGCTCCGCCCATGTCGGCACTTGGCTGACGCGGCTCGGCGCGGAGGCCCAGTATCGCGCCTTCCAGCTCACTGCCGGCGCACCGCTGGTGCGCAACCAGCTCTGGGTCACGTTCACTGGCGAAGGCGGGAAGCTCGACATTTCGGGTTGCTTCCTCGGGGACGGCTCCGATCACATAGACACCACGCTTGTCGTCGACCACGCGGTGCCCGGCTGCGAGAGCCGCGAGCTGTTCAAAGGTGTGCTGACCGACAGAGCGCGTGGCGTGTTCCAGGGCAAGGTGATCGTGCGCCCCGACGCGCAGAAGACCGACGGCAAGCAGATGGCGCAGGTGCTGCTACTGTCGGAGGATGCCGAGTTCGATTCCAAGCCGGAGCTCGAGATTCACGCCGACGACGTGGTGTGCGGTCACGGCTCGACGGCGGCGGAGCTGGATCCCGACATGCTGTTCTATATGCGCGCGCGCGGCATCCCGCTCGAGGAAGCGCGCACGCTGCTGATCGAGAGCTTCGTCGGCGAGGCCCTGGACAAGATCGAGGATGAGCTACTGCGCGAGGCGCTGTCGGCGATCGCCAAGGGTAAGCTTGCCGGCCTCGCCCAATGAGACAATGCGGGCTCGAGGCCCGCGAAGGAACGGCCCAGGGAATGGCCATGACCGCGATGATCAAAGGAGCGGACCTCACCGGCGGCGGCGCCTACGACGTCGAGCGCATCCGCGCCGACTTCCCGATCCTGGCCCGCCAGGTGCACGGCAAGCCGCTCGTCTATCTCGACAACGGTGCCTCCGCGCAGAAGCCCCGCGCCGTGCTCGAGGCGATCGACCACGCCTATAGGAACGAATACGCCAACGTTCACCGCGGGCTGCACTTCCTCTCCAACGCCGCCACCGCCAAATACGAGGACGCCCGCGAGACCGTGCGCCGCTTCCTCAACGCCGCGAGCACCGACGAGATCATCTTCACCCGCAACGCCACCGAGGCCATCAACCTGGTGGCGAGCTCCTACGGCGGCATGGCGATCGGCGAGGGTGACGAGATCATCCTCTCCATCATGGAGCACCACTCCAACATCGTGCCCTGGCACTTCCATCGCGAGCGCCGCGGCGCGGTTCTCAAGTGGGCGCCGGTCACCGACGAAGGCCAGTTCCCGCTCGACAAGTTCGAGGCCCTGTTCAGCAAGCGCACCAAGATGGTGGCGATCACGCACATGTCGAATGTGCTGGGCACGGTGACGCCGCTCAAGGAGATCGTGCGCATCGCGCACGCGCACGGCGTTCCGGTGCTGGCCGACGGCGCGCAGGCCGCCGTGCACATGCCCCTCGACGTTCAGGACCTCGACATCGACTTCTACGCCTTCACCGGGCACAAGACCTACGGTCCCTCCGGCATCGGCGTGCTCTACGCCAAGAGGAAACACCTCGACGCCATGCCGCCCTACATGGGCGGCGGCGAGATGATCGAAAGCGTGCACACCGACCGCATCGCCTACGGCAAGCCGCCGCACAAATTCGAGGCCGGCACGCCGCCGATCGTACAGGCCATCGGGCTCGGCGCCGCGCTCGACTACATGATGCGGGTTGGCCGCGACCGCATCGCCGCCCACGAGGCGGAGCTCAAGGACTACGCGCACGAGCGCCTGGGCCGCCTCAACTGGCTCAAGATCCACGGGACCGCCCGGGACAAGGGCGCCATCGTCACCTTCAGCATCGAGGGGCTGCACCCCCACGACATCTCGACCATCATCGATCGCTCCGGGGTGGCGGTGCGAGCGGGCCATCACTGCGCGATGCCGTTGATGGAGCGGCTCGGCGTCACGGCCACGTGCCGAGCGTCGTTTGCGATGTACAATACCAAGGCCGAGGTGGATGTCTTGGCCGAGGCGCTGATCAAGGCGCGGGCGTTTTTCAAGTAGGCGTCGTCCCCGCGGAGGCGGGGATCCATGCGGCGTCCCGCTTGCACGTGGACAAGTGAACTGGGTTCCCGCCTCCGCGGGAATGACGTTGAGAGTGCTGAACCGTGGACGACAAGTCGACACCGCAAATCGAACGCGCACCGGCGGAACTGGTGACAGCCTCGGAGCCCACCCCCGCCACGCCCGAGCCCGTGCCCGGCTCCTCGATTCCCAAGGAGGAGCTGGAGCAGCTCACCGCCGACATCGTGGCGGCTCTCAAGACCGTGTACGACCCCGAGATCCCGGCCGACATCTATGAGCTGGGGCTGATCTACAAGATCGACGTAGACGACGGCCGCAACGTGGCCGTGGAGATGACGCTGACCTCACCGGGCTGCCCGGTGGCGGGCGAAATGCCGGGTTGGGTGGAGAACGCCATCGGCTCCATCGCCGGCGTAGGCCAGGTCACGGTGAAGCTCACGTTCGACCCGCCCTGGGACAAGGAGCGGATGTCCGACGAGGCCAAATTGCTGCTTGGTATGTATTGACTTGCTTGCACACGCCCTACGTGTTGCGCGGTAGACGCACCCGCGGGCCGCTTCTGTCGCACTGATGTTGCATTGGGTCTCGAATCGCTTACGTTTTTGCAATGGCTAGGGAGGCCTCAGGTGTGGCGCCCTGCTCGCAATGGTGCGGCAGGGGAGCACTGGCGCGAGGCTCCCATGCGAATATTCCAACACACCCGCAGAGATCCGCTCGGCTGCTGCCTGGCCATTGTCGCCTTGGCGTTGCTGATCGCCGCGGCCTTGTCGAGTCCAGCAAGCTCGCATTCCTGGTACGATGCAGATTGCTGCTCTGACCACGACTGCGAGCCCGTGAGCGCCGTCTCGTTCGTCGCCAGCGATCCGAGCGTCGTCCCGGTGATGGTGGTGACCACCAGCCTGGGCACCAAGCCGGTCACGCCCATGACCAAGATCCGCCAGAGCAAAGACGGCAGGATGCACGCCTGCATTTATCAGGGTAGGCTGCTGTGCCTGTATATGCCGCCGAGCAACTAGCCACCCCGGCGGCCACCAGTTCCAGGCCGCTCGGGGAGGTTGTCAATGCAGCTCGGCATGATCGGCCTCGGCCGCATGGGCGCCAACATCGCGCGCCGGCTGATGCAGCATGGCCATGCCTGCGTGGTTCATGATCTCAACCCGGAACCCGGACGCCAGCTGGCGGCCGAGGGCGCCATCGCGACGGCGAGCCTCGCGCAGCTGGCAGGTGCCCTGGCCGCGCCGCGCACGGTCTGGATCATGCTGCCCGCCGGCGAGGCCACGGAAGCCGCGATCGCCGAGTTGAGCGGGCTGCTCGATCCCGGTGATACCATCATCGATGGCGGCAATACCTTCTGGAAGGACGACGTCCGCCGCGCTGGCGAGCTGAAGCAGAAGGGCGTCCACTATCTCGATGTCGGCACCTCGGGCGGGGTATGGGGTCTGGAGCGCGGCTTCTGCCTGATGATCGGCGGGGAGAAAGCCGGCGTCGACCGGCTCGATCCCATCTTCGCCGCGCTCGCGCCGGGGAAGGGCGGCATACCGGCAACCCCCGGGCGCAAGGGGCGCGACCCGCGCGCCGAGCGCGGCTATCTGCACGCCGGCCCCAATGGTGCCGGACACTTCGTCAAGATGATCCACAACGGTATCGAGTACGGCATGATGCAGGCCATGGCCGAGGGCTTCGACATCCTCAAGAACGCGGACTCTCCGAGCCTGCCCGAGGAGCTGCGGCTCGCAATCGACGTCGCCGAGGTGGCCGAGGTGTGGCGGCGCGGCAGCGTCATCACCTCCTGGCTGCTCGATCTCACCGCCGCGGCGCTGACCGAGGACCCGGAGCTTGCGGGCTTCTCGGGCCATGTGGCCGACTCCGGCGAGGGTCGATGGACGGTGCAGGCGGCGATCGAGGAGGCGGTGCCGGCCGAGGTGCTCACGTCCGCGCTCTACGCGCGCTTTCGCTCGCGCCAGGACCACACCTTTGCCGAAAAGGTGCTATCAGCCATGCGCAAGGGCTTCGGCGGCCATGTCGAGTTCGAGGCCGTCATGACGGAGGGCAAGCCGACAGTGATCGTGCTGATGGGCGTATCGGGCAGCGGCAAGAGCACCATCGGCGGGGAGTTGTCGCGCATGCTGGGTTGGCCGTTTCGCGACGCCGACAGTTTCCACCCGCCAGCCAACATCGAGAAGATGCGGCAGGCCATTGCGCTTACCGATGACGACCGCTGGCCTTGGCTCGATGCCATTGGCAGCTGGATCGGTGAGCGCCTCGCCCGGCGCGAGCCGGGCATCGTGTCGTGCTCGGCGCTGAAGCGGGCCTATCGCACGCGCATCGGCGTCAGGCGCCAGGGTGTGCGGCTCGTGTACCTGCTGGGCAGCCAGGAGATGATCGCCGGCAGGCTGGCCGCGCGTGCAGGCCACTTCATGCCGGCCGAGTTGCTGGCGAGCCAGTTCGCCGCGCTGGAGGAGCCGGGCCCGGAGGAACGGGCGCTGGTGGTCGGCATCGCCATGCCGCCCCCCTACATGGCGCGCTCCATCGTGGAGAAGTTCGGCCTGACGGGAGCCGGGGGCAGCGCGTGACGTGGCGGCGAGCAAGGAGTTCCTGGCCTTTCTGACCGACCAGCTGGCGCCGCTCGGGCACGTCACCACCCGGCGCATGTTCAGTGGTGCCGGCATCTACTGCGATGGCGTGATCTTCGCTCTCGTCCTGCGCGGCGACACGCTGTACTTCAAGGTGGACGAGGCCAATCGGTCGGCCTACGAGGCCGAGGGCCTCGAGCCCTTCAACTACGAGGCCAAGGGGCGGAAGGTGCAGGTCGGGGCCTACTGGCACGTGCCGGAGCGCCTCTTCGACGACCCCGACGAGATGCTCGACTGGGCCCGCGCCGCCCTGGCAGCCGGACAGCGGGCGGCGGCAAAGAAGAAGCCGAGAAGATCGCGATCCCTCTCATCCTGACCTAGGCCGCGTCTCAATCGCTCGGCCCTGCGATAGCCCAGCACGCGAGCGGGGGCGGCCTCTCACATCTCATTGCCGGATGTGGAACGGAAAACGTTGTGCCCTGTGAGCGCCTTACCCTCGCTTAACCCTGTTCACTAATTTTGCGGTTGGAAGCGGCCTGCCGGCGAGCCCGCCTCTTATGGGTAGCGCTATTATCTAGAATACTACTGGAGCGTGTGTTGAAGGAATTTCTCGAGCTGGCGCGTAAGCGGCCGCGGCAGTTAAGCCGGTGCGGGGTATCGGAATTCCTCGCAGCAGAGCGGCGGCAGGCGCAAGAGGGAGGGTCGTATGGTCGTCTCCAAATCGCTGCGCTTACTGATCTGTGCGGCTTGTCTGTTGTCGGCCTTCCCGGTGCTGGCCGCAGCGGCCTGGCCGGAACGAGCCATTACGCTGGTGCACGGCTTCGGCGGGGGAGGCAATATCGACACGGTCGCTCGCATCATCGCCGAGCGACTGTCGGCGCGCCTGAGCCAGTCTGTAGTCGTGGAAGCCAGGGCGGGAGCCGGCGGGCGAATTGCAGCGGCTCAGGTGGCTCGCACCGCGCCCGATGGGTACACCTTGATCGTGCTCGCGGGCGGGCACGCAGTCACTGCGGCGATGCACGAGAAGCTGGCCTACGACACGCTCGAGGACTTCACCTACATCAGCCTTGCAACGCAGGTCCCGCTCATCCTGGCAACCTATCCCGACCACCCGGTGAAGTCGGTTGCCGACCTGATCAAGACGCCCAAGTCTTCTGCTTCCAACTCGATGTTCTACGGGTCTCCCGGGACAGGTACGACCCAGCACCTGGCCGGCGCGCTGTTCGCGGCCATGGCGAAGGCGAACCTCCAGCACGTTCCCACCAAAGGCGGCGCGGTGGTGTCGACCATGCTGCTCGGCAAGCACATCGATTTTGCGTTCGAGTCACCGATCTTGGTTCTGGAGTTGGTGAAGAGCGGCCAGCTCCGCGCGCTTGCAACGACCGGCCCGACGCGGTTCTTTGCCCTGCCCGATGTCCCAACCGTCGGCGAGACGATCCGGGGCTATGAGGCGACCTCGTGGCTGGGTGTGGCTGGCCCGCCGAAGCTGCCGGCCGACATCGTCAAGCTGCTCCACGCCGAAATCGCCGCCATCATGCAGGAGCCTGAAGTGGTGGAGAAGTTGCGGGTGCTCGGTACCTTGCCGTTGGCATCGACGCCTGAGGGCTTCAAGCAACGCGTGGCTGCCGACGTTGCCAAGTGGAGCAAAGTCGTGACCGACGCCGGCATCAAGCGCGTGGGCGCCGGCCAATAGCTTTGCCCGCCTCTACCGCCGAGTGAAGGTGCCGGCTGGACCCATGTTGCAACAGGGGTCGGTGCGCAGCCTGCCGTAGGCGCTGAGCAGCCGGTGCTCCAGCTCCCCGCCCCGGCTCATGTACCCGTCCATCACGTCGGCGCTGCACGCGCGCCATTCCGCCACCTGGTCAGGGGTGAGCGCGTAAACCTTCATCCCCTTGCTGCGCACGAAGTCGTAGGCCTTCTGCTCCAGCCTGGAGGTGTTGTCGCGGATCTCACGCTCTGACGCCCTGGCCGCTCGCGTCAGGACGTCCTTGTGCGGGTCGCTCAGCCCAGCCCACGTCTTGGCGTTGATGATGACGAGGAACTCGGTCCCGGTGTGATCCGTGCGCGTGATGGTGTCGGCAACCTTCCATAGCTCGCGCGTCTCCACGGCGACGGTGGCGATCATTGCCACGTCGGTGGTGCCCTGCTTGAGCCCATCGTGGACCTTCGTGATCGAGAGAACCTGCGGAATTCCCCCGCAATGGCGGGTGAAACTCCCCATGGTTTCGCTGAACACACGCACTTTCTTTTCCTTGAGCCGGCTCGGCTCCGTCATGTCCACCCCCTTTGAGAGGAGCACTTGCGTGCCCGCGTTCTGCCACCACAGCACGTGCACGCCGATGGTTTCCAGGACGGCCTTGTCAATCAGCTGCCTCAACTCGCTCTCGGGGCTCAGGGCGGCTCGCGTCAGGGCCTCGAAGTTGAAAAGGAAAGGCTGCTCCATGATATCCGCAGCCGGCAGCCGCTTGGAAATCTGACTGATGACGGCCGAGCCCATCTCGATCGCCCCCGACTGCACGGCGCCGACGACCTGCTCGTCGTTGTAAAGCTTGCCGCTGTCGAAGATTTCGACGCGCAGCGCCCCCTGCGTCTCCTTCTCCACCTGCTCCTTGAAGAGGACCACGCCGCGCCCCATGATCGGATTGGAGGCGGGGATCTGCAGGCTCACCCTGAGGGTAGCGGCCTCGGCACCACCCATGGCCGGCAATGCCGCAGCGACCACCAGCAACAACAAAAGACAGCGCGCCCCTCTCATAGCCCCCTCCTCACGCAGTAGTTGTCTTTACCGGGAAGATCCGTCCCCCTTTGCATCGAGCTTGGTACGCATTTCTCGATCTAAAGATCCTGAAGAATCATGATGCTAGTGTGATGATCGCGAAGTCCGCCACATCGCGCCGGGCTGCAGGAGAGAGGGACCATCTCAAGTCTGAATCACCTCAGCGCCCATGCCGGTTGCACGCTATGGTAGCAGGAAGGCGACGCGTTGCGCATTGGGAAATTCACGTGGTGCCAGCTCATGCCGAGCGATGCTCTGCTGCGGCTTGACGATATTCTCCGCGCTCGAGACCCTGGCCGACGAGGCCGCCGTGGGCGCGCGGTGAGTTGCGTGCGGCCTACACAGGCCACACCGGCGCATGCGTGCCGAGCTTCACCGGCGGGCGGGCCCAGTGCGCCGGAGTCTCCGAGAGCATTGCGGCATGCCTGATGAAGCCGAGGCGGCCGAAGGGCGTATCCATCGCATCGGCCAGCCCTTTGATCTCCCCCGCGCCTGGCTCGGGGCAGGCAAAACCGTTCTCCAGGCGGCCAAGGCCCGTGAGCCAATGTCCCGTCTGCGCCAGCGACACGCGCACGTGCCAGGAGCCGCCCTCGCGCGCCTTGCGCAGCAGCGCCATCATGGCGCCGAACGCCATCAGGTAACCGGACGCGTGATCGAGCGCCTGCGCGGGCAGTTCCTTGGGCGCGGCAACGCCGAGGGCTACCGCTTCCGCAACGTTGATGCCGCTGGCGTTCTGCACCAGCGAGTCGAAGCCGCGTCGGGACGCCCAGGGACCCTCGTGGCCGTAGGCCGACAGCGATACCGCGACGATCCCGGGCCGCATCTCAGCGAGCGCCTCGGGCGAGAACCCGCGCCCCGCAATAGCGCCCGGCCGGTAGCCTTGCACGAACACGTGTGCCTCGCGCACGAGCGAGCGCAGCCAGTCGCGATCGTCGGTGGCGCGCAGGTCGACGTTTGCCGAGAGCTTGCCGCGGCCCGTGTCGATGTCGAGCTCGGGCAGGCCGGGTAGGTGTGGCGCGGTGATGCGCATGACGTCGGCGCCATGAGCGGCGAGCGTTCTCCCGCACACCGGGCCGGCGATCACCCGCGTGAGATCGAGTACGCGGATGCCGGCGAGCGGCCGCTTCTCGTCCTCCTCGGGAAAGCCGGGCAGCGGCCGCGCCGGCGCCTCGCCGATCTTGCTGATCTGGAACAGCGGCAGCTTTGCCACCGCCTGCCCCTGCGGGTGGGCTGCCCACTCGGCGGGCGAGCGCATCATGGTGGCGACGAGGCCGGCTTGCGCTGCCGCCGTCTCGAAGGCCTCGCCCTCCCACTTGGCGAGCGCCGCCTGCACCGCCTCGCGCTCGTAGGCTGAGCCGAGCAGCTTCAGCATGCCATCGCGGTGGTGGGGGAAGTTGGTGTGCAGGCGCACTTTGCGGGCGTCGCCCGTCGAATAGACGCCGGCGATCTTGTCCCAGGCGGGCCCTGGCGGCTTGCCGTCGAGCCGCATGTAGCGCTCGCTGCGGAACTCGATCGCCGCATGCCGCATGTCGACGGCGACGGTCTGCCTGCGCTTCCTGCGCTGGCGCCAGACCTCGGCGGCGGCGAGACCGGTTGCGGCGATGGAGGCCTGGGCCGCTGCGCCTACGCGGAACGAGGAGGGGAGTGCGGGCTCGCTTCCGGCGAGCAGTACGCAGGAGAGCGCTGATAGATCACCGCCTGCCGCAGACCAAAGATCGCGCAGGACGTCGGCGGGTGCTTGGGAGGAAGTGGCTGTGGTCGTCATGCCCCACAGCCTACACACCGTCATGGTGGCGGATGCGTGGCCATCACTCCCGCGCACACGGGAAGCCTTGGCACCCCTACGTCGCAAACTCTGGGACTACTGCGCCGAGCGCGTGGTCTTCTTCAGGAAGGCCGGGACGTGATCGCCGAGGCCGACCGGCGTCGGCCGCCGTCGCCGCCTCGCGGCGGGGCTGGCGTCGTGGCTCGCGCGGCTCCCAGGGTTGACGCTGCGGCTTTGCGGCCCGCGCCTCCTTGGCTGTCGCGGTTGCCGTTCAGGGGAGCGTTGCGGCCGGTCGCGCGCGGACGGCGCTCGGGACGCGCTGGGCGCGGCTGTCCTGCGGTACTGCAAGTGCAACTTCGAGGCTGGCTGCCGTTGCCATGGCCCGCGCCATCCTTGCGCTCCGGGCGATGTCGCTCGCCGCCGCGCCCGCCACCTGCCGCCGCCGCGCGCCTCGCGCTCGCCGGCGCCGCTGCGTGCACTGCCGCGCCGGCCGCGACCGCGCCGCCGCGCACCGTTGGCGATGTCGTCTGCGCTTGGCGGCTCGCCGATCCAGGTGACGGACGCGCCCAGCATCTTCTCGATGTCTTTGAGCTGCTTGATGTCCTCGGGCGTGACGAGCGTCAGCGAGCGTCCTTCCTTGCCCGCGCGGCCCGTGCGGCCGATGCGGTGCACGTAGTCGTCCGACTGCCAGGGCACGTCGAAATTGAAGATGTGGCTGACGTCCGGAATATCGAGCCCGCGCGCCGCCACGTCGCTCGCCGCGAGCAGGGTGAGGCGGCCCTCGCGGAAGGCGTCCAGCGTCGCCGTGCGGCTCGACTGATCCATGTCGCCGTGCAGGGCGCCGGCATTGAAGCCGTGCTTCTGCAGCGACTTCAGCAGTATCGCCACATCGCGCTTGCGGTTGCAGAAGATGATGGCGTTCTTGACGTGCTCGGAGCGGATCAGGTCGCGCAGCATCTCGCGCTTTTGCCAATCCTCGGTCGAGGGGCAATAGCGGAAGAGCTGCGTTATGGTCTTGGCAGCGGTGGCGGGCTTGGCCACCTCGATGCGGGCCGGGTCTCTGAGGAAGGTATCGACCAGCCTCTGGATCTCGCTCGGCATGGTGGCCGAGAAAAACAAAGTCTGCCGGCGCGGCGGCAGCAGCTTGCAGATCTTCTCGATGTCGGGAATGAAGCCCATGTCGAGCATGCGGTCGGCTTCGTCGATGACCAGGACCTCGACTCCGGTGAGCAGGATCTTGCCGCGGCCGAAGTGATCGAGCAGGCGGCCTGGAGTGGCGATCAGCACATCGACGCCGCGGTCGAGCTTTCTGAGCTGCTCGTCTGGCGAGACGCCGCCGATCAGCAGCGCCACGCTGAGCTTGTGATTGATCCCGTACTTCTCGAAGCTCTGCTCCACCTGGGCGGCTAGCTCTCGCGTCGGCGCCAGGATCAGCGAGCGCGGCATTCGCGCCCGCGCCCTGCCGGCTTCCAGGCGTGCTAGGAGCGGCAGCACATAGCCTGCGGTCTTGCCGGTGCCAGTCTGGGCAATGCCGAGCACGTCGCGCCCGCTCACTGCAACCGGGATGGCCTGGACTTGAATGGGGGTAGGCTCGGTATAGCCGGCGGCCTGAATGGCAGCCTGCACTTTTGCGCTGAGCCCTAGCTCAGCGAAGGTGGTTGGTTGCAAACGAAAATCTCTCCGTGTCGCATCGTCGTGCGCCAGCGTTCGCGCAACGCACCAGGGGCGCGGCTGCCGGCATCGAGAGCGCAGGGGGATTTCGCCACAAAGGGCCTAACGGGAAAGCGTGAGCTTGGGGAAAGGGATAATGAAAGCAGTCCCCTGCGCCCGTTACGGATGGGTAGATGGCATTGTTCGGGGGGAATTGCAAGCAACGCCGACGCCATGCCGCAGGGCCGCAAGTAATGGTGCCACCGCCCGTCCGGGCAGGCTCTGCAACTTCAGCCGAAGGGCACGAAAAAGCCGCAGCTGGGGGCTGCGGCTCGAGGTTTGCGATGAGGCTCTGGAAAAGGGGTCGATCCCTCAGGCGGCGACGTGGGTGCTGCCCGGATCGCGCAAGACATAGCCGCGGCCCCACACCGTCTCGATGTAGTGCTGGCCCCCGGTGGCGGCCTGCAGCTTCTTTCTGAGCTTGCAGATGAAGACGTCGATGATCTTGAGCTCGGGCTCGTCCATGCCGCCGTAGAGATGGTTGAGGAACATCTCCTTGGTCAGCGTCGTGCCCTTGCGCAGCGAGAGCAGCTCCAGCATCTGGTATTCCTTGCTCGTCAGATGCACGCGCTGGTTGTGAACTTCCACCGTCTTGGTGTCGAGATTGACCTTGAGCTCGCCCGTCTCGATCACCGACTGGGCATGGCCCTTGGAGCGGCGGACGATGGCGTGAATGCGTGCGACCAGCTCGTCCTTGTGAAACGGCTTGGTCATGTAGTCGTCGGCGCCGAAGCCGAGGCCGCGCACCTTGTCCTCGATGCCGACCAGGCCGGAAAGGATCAGGATGGGCGTGGAAACTTTGCTCACGCGGAGCGTCTTGAGCACCTCATACCCGCTCATGTCCGGCAGGTTGAGGTCGAGAAGTATGATGTCGTAGTCGTAGAGCTTGCCGAGGTCCACGCCCTCCTCGCCGAGGTCGGTCGTGTAGACGTTGAAGCCTTCGGATTGAAGCATCAACTCGATGCTCTGCGCGGTGGCGTTATCGTCCTCGATCAAAAGGACTCGCATGTGCTTCCTCTCTTCCAGACCCGTCTTGGTCCCGCTGCCCGAAGGGGACACACCCTCAGCCTGATCATCTTCCGGAAACTAGACGCCACAGGTTAACAAACCCTAATTTAGCCTTACGCAACCGTGCATTCCTGCACACTCGCATCAATCGCGCAGTATGCGCCGGATTCGCCTAACGCCGGCCGGTCGGCGTCTGCGCCCGCGCACGCAATCGACACCCGCGACGGCAGACTGCCGTCGGACACTCCAAACGTAATGTTGTGAGCCCCCCGCCCGACAACCCGATCCAGTCCTGTCCCGTTTCGGCTCTGTGACTGCTGCTGTGCCGAACAGGGCTGACTCATGCTGCCATTGCGGCATACCTAACTGATTTGCGACTCGCGCCCTAGAGGGTTGGAAGAAAATTTTCCGGTCCCCGGTCCGGGGCTTGAGGGAAGATCAGACCGCGTTGCTTAACCGCAACTCAACGCTCGCCGCGTATATTTGCGCAATGCGGAAGGGATATCGGCCCACCGCGGTACAGCCCCTTGGCACATGGCTTGCTGTTCAAGGGGACGGCGTCAACTATGAAACGAAAGCATGAACGCCGGGACGAGCCAGATTGCACGGTGCTTGAGGGTATCGAGTGATGAAGTCGCGTGACGCTGCGTTGAAGGCGAAGCGGTTCGAGGCCGCAGAAAAAGCCCGCAAGGTCGCCTCGCTCGAGGCCATGATCCTCGATTTCGAGATGATGGCGGCCGATCTCTCCCGCCAGATCGTCGCTGAGGAAGAGCGGACCGGGGTGAAGGACCCCGCTCACTTCTCGTATTCCACCTTTGCCAAGGCTGCTGCGCAGCGCCGCTGCAACCTTCTGACGTCGGTGGCCGATCTCAAGGTCAAGCTCGACGCTGCCAAGCGTGACCATGACGAGGCGGTAATCGAGCTGTCCAAGCTGGAGCCGGCGGAGGATCGCCAGCAGCTGCGTAAAGGCGACCCGCGCGCGGTGGCCGGCTAGGTCCATCGCCGCTCACAGGCAGCGCCTCTCCTGCCACAGCGCCGCCCAAAGCGCCCGGCATTGCAGTGCGGGCCGAGGCGTGTCACCACGCCTTTTGGTGCCAAGAAGTGTTCCGTCAGAGCTGCCGCGGCTGGTGCCAGTGCACCTCTCGGCAAGGTCGTGTCATGCCTGGGCCAGACCTCCGCTTAGTCCTCCCCGCGCTCCTGCTGGTTGCGGCAGCGTGCAGCAACACCTCGCTGATGACCCTGCCGCCTCCGCCGCCAGGCCAGCCCAAGGCCGAAGTAGCGGCCAATTCACAAGCTCCGCTGGAGACGGCCGTGATCGTTCCAGGCACGCCGACGGGCGTATATGCGCTCGTAGCGCGCGGCGCGCTTCAGTGCTGGTTCGGCGCAGACGGGCCCTTGAAGCCGAGCCATGTGTTCGAGGCGGAAGCCGAGCCCCCCGCAAAAGGCGGCGCCGCCGAGATCGTGCTCTACGAGCGGGATGAGACCTTGCGCGACAAGCGCGGCGCACGCGCGCTGCGCGTGGCGATCGCCAGCTCCTCCACGAACGTCCGCGTGGGCACCACCGTTATTCGGATGGACCCGCAAACGGCTCAGCACATGATGAAGGATGTGGAAGTGTGGGCCCGGGGCGGCAGCGGCTGTCAGCTGCGCGCGCATATGCTACCGCCCCCGGCACCGGTCCAGGAGGCGGCCAAGGCAAAATCAAGCAGCGCTGGTGGCAAGAAGCGCTGATGCCGGTCGAGCCGGCATCTGCTCAGTCACGATACTCCTGGACGCGGGTCGCGCGCAGGCCGGGCAAGCCGTGCCGGTCGATCGACCGCTGCCATGAGAGGAACTCGTCAACGGTCAGCTTGTAGCGCTCGCAGGCCTCTTCAAGGCTCAGCAACCCGCCCCTGACCGCGGCCACCACCTCTGCCTTGCGCCGGATCACCCAGCGCTTGGTTTCCTTGGGCGGAAGGTCCGCAATGGTCAACGGGCTACCATCCGGCCCGATGACGTAGCGCACACGCGCCCTGTACTGTTGTTCGGTCATGATACTCGTTACACTCTGTCAGACCTGACAATCACACTAGCTGAACGCGATTAAAATGGACCTAAACCATTGGGTAAATACTTGGGGAAGGCATGACCCAATATTCGGTAAGCTTATGGTTAACGCGGTCGCGGCACGTAGAGTCTTGGGCCGCTCGTTCATGTCTTGAGCGAGAAAGCCTGGCCGGGCGTGGGCAAGTGTTTCAGGTTGGCACGGCGGTGCAATGGACACCCCGCCAGCGGCCGCCACATGCGCCGAAGCTACCCGCATCGCCTTGATTGTGCCTGCCACCGACGCCATAGTGCTTCTGCGGCCGTGGGGAGCATGGTGCGCTCCGCACCATATTGCCCGCTCGCCGTTAACCCTAGATGCTAGCATGCTCAGTCCTCCACAACCTCTAGGTGCACGCTCGCGCGCCGCACAAAGGCGCCGCGTGGTGGTCGCCATGTCGGGGGGAGTCGACTCCTCGGTCGCCGCAGCCTTGCTCAAGCAGCAGGGACACGAAGTCATCGGCGTGACCTTGCAGCTCTACGACCACGGCGAGGCCGTGGGGCGGCGGGGTGCCTGCTGCGCCGGCCAGGACATCCACGATGCGCGCCGCGTGGCCGACAAGCTGGCCATCCCGCATTACGTACTGGACTATGAGCAGCGCTTCCGGGACACGGTGATGCAGGCCTTCGCCGAGAGCTATGTGGCTGGCGAAACGCCGATCCCGTGCGTCATATGCAACCAGCAGATCAAGTTCCACGAGCTGCTGACGACCGCCAAGGAGCTCGACGCCGATCTGCTGGCGACCGGTCACTACATCGAGATGCGCCCAGGCCCCGCTGGCCCGGAGCTGTACCGCGCCCGTGATGCAGATCGCGACCAGAGCTACTTCCTGTTCGCCACTACGCGCTCTCAACTCGCCTCCCTCATGTTTCCGCTGGGCGGCATGAGCAAGGCTCAGGTGCGTGCCATCGCCCGCGACTTCGCGCTGCCGGTGGCCGACAAGTCCGACAGCCAGGACATCTGCTTCGTCCCGCAGGGGCGTTACACCTCCATCGTCGAGCGCCTGAAGCCCGGGGCGGTCGAGGCTGGTGATATCGTCCACATCGACGGACGCGTGCTGGGCCGGCATGACGGCATCATCAACTTCACCATTGGGCAGCGCCGCGGGCTCGGCATCGCCGGGGGCTCGCCGCTCTACGTCGTACGCCTGGAGGCTGACACGAAGCGGGTTGTCGTCGGTCCGCGCGAGAGCCTGCGCACGCACTGGATTGGCCTGAGGGACGTCAATTGGCTGGGCGACGCGCCGGTACCCGAAGCGGGGCTCGACATCGCCGCGCGCGTGCGCTCCAGCGCCACGCCGCAGCCGGCGACATTGTTTGCGAGCGGCACCGGCGCCAAGGTGCTGCTGTGCGGCGGCGAATATGGGATTGCCGCGGGGCAGGCCTGCGTTTTCTATGCCGAGGCGACACCCCGGGCCCGCGTGCTGGGCGGGGGGTGGATAGAGCGCGCCTTGAGCCGCAGCGAGCACGCGGGCAGCGCAAGGCTGGGCAGCGACCCAGCATCGGCAGTTGCCGAATTGGAGCGCGAGCGGCATGGTTGAGTGCGGTGTCGAAGCGGAGGGAGTTGGCGTCGATGTTGGGTTCTGAGGGACAGCGCGCGCGGCGCTATACGGGCACAAGGGGCAAGACGGCGCAGATGGATGAGTTTGCGATCAAGACCGCTTACCGGCGCTGGGCGCCAGTGTACGACAACACCTTCGGCTGGGTCGCCTCGGAAGGGCGCAAGCACGCGGTGGAGATCATCAACCAGAGTCGCGGGCGTGTGCTGGAGGTGGGGGTTGGCACCGGCCTTTCGCTGCCCGCCTACCGGCGCCAGCTCGAGATCGTCGGTATCGACCTCTCGCCCGAAATGCTGGCCAAGGCGCGCGAGCGCGTCGCGCAGCTCGGCCTCACCAACGTCACCGGCCTGCACGAGATGGACGCCGGCGACCTCAAGTTTCCCGATGCCTCCTTCGACACCGTCGTTGCCATGTATGTGATGACCGTGGTGCCGGATCCGGAGAAGGTCATGCGCGAGCTTGCCCGCGTCTGCCGGCCGGGGGGAGAGGTGATGATCGTCAACCATTTCTCCACCGAGGAAGGCATGCGCGGCTGGGTGGAGCGGCGCATGGCGCCCTTTGCCGACAAGCTCGGCTGGCGGCCGGTGTTCGAGGTCGAGCGTGTGCTGGTGTGCGACGACCTAAAGCTGGTCGACAAGCGCGGGCTCAGGCCGATGGGCCTCTTCACCATGATGCGCTTCAGAAAGGCGCGTGAGCAGCGCGCAGCGGCGTAGCTCGCCTGGGTTTGCTCGTTATCCGGCAGTTGCCGCTCGCGAAGCGCTGGGTCCACCCTTCCCAGTCGAGGACAAAGGCTGTCCTGGTCGACCGCCAAGCGCGGTTGCGGTGCAGCAACCGGTTTCGCCTCGCTTGCAACCCGCAATCGCAGATATGCTCCGGGTCATGAAATAAGACGGCGCCGCAAGCCTTGATAAAGCAGCCCGTCGACCGGGAGGAAAACATGACAAACGTCGCGCTGCTGCGGGCAGCCGTCGCGCTATGCCTGGCAGCCGCGCTCAGCACCCTGCCTGCCGGCGGAACGATGGCCGGAACCGTCGAGGTGTTTCACGCCGATTCCCTCGCCGGACCCATGCGCGAGCTCAAGAAGGCGTTCGAGGCCAAGAACGCCGGCGTCACCATCAGCCTCACCTCCGGCGTATCCAAGCAGCTGGCAGAGCGCATCCTGAAGGGCGAAGCCTGCGACGTGTTTGCCCCCTCGTCGCCTGCGGTGATCGATCAGGATCTGATGGGCAAGAAGCTCGGGGACTCCGGCAAGGACGCCGCGGCCTGGTACGTGGTCTTCTCCGCCAACGAGATGGTAGTCATCACAGCCAAGGGCAATCCGCTCGCCATTCGCCACGTGAGCGACCTTGCCAAGCCTGGCCTGAAATTCGTGCGCGTGACGGGCGAGAAGGACTTGGCCACCGGCCGCACCATCGAGTTCCTGAAGCGGGCGGCGACACTCGAGGGCAAGGCGGAGCTGGCCCAGAAGATCATCGATGCCGCCCCGATCGATCCCGCCAAGGCGATGACGGTGCCCGACACGGTGCGCGCCGTCCGCGAAGGGGCCGCCAACGCCGGCGTCGTCTATTATTCCGCGGCCGTCGCCGCGCGCAACGACGTCGACATCGTCCGCTTTCCCGCAAGCGTCAACATGAGCGAGGCGATCCGCAACGCTGCCACCGTCCCCGGCACCGCCAAGAACCCCAAGGAAGCGACCAGCTTTGTGCGCTTCGTGTTGTCCGCCGAGGGGCAGGGCATACTGCTGCAGACCGGCCAGCCGCCGGTGGTGCCCGCGATCCGCAAAGGCAGCGTCCCGGCTGCGGTAGGCGATTGACGTCTTGATTGGCGGCCAGGCCATGCGCGACAGGCCTGGCGGGGTGTGCGCGCCTGCGGTCGGCGGTAACGGAGATAGGGCGCGCGGCGCGGGCGGTGCTGGGCGCGCTTGCCTTGACAGTTCCAGGCACCGCTTCTTATATCGCGCCGCTCAGGCCCGATCGCTGCGCGTTTTGCGGGCCTGAGCGTTCCCTGGCAGCGACACTTGCGTTCTGGCGGAGTAGCTCAGTTGGTTAGAGCGGCGGAATCATAATCCGTAGGTCCCCGGTTCAAGTCCGGGCTCCGCTACCACTACCATCGAAATCATGCAAAGCACCGGCCGCCGTCACGGGTGGCGACGGCGGCCGCGCAAACTCCACGGTCAGCCGAGATGATCGGCCGGGCCGCTCTTGCGGTCGATCTGGTCGGGCTACTCCTGGTTGCCAGTGCGGCCCCAGGCCTCCATCGACTTCCACCAGCGCGACGAGCCCGTCCAATAGGCCTCGGGCTGCTTGAGGCGGCGGTAGCGGTAATACGGCCTGTAGTAATCGTAGTAATCATAGTACGGCCGGTAGCCGTACACCCGCGGGCCGGCTGGAACATTGAGGTTGGCGCAGTGCGGACCGCCGTCGGCGTACCAGCACTGGTATTCCACACGCGTAACAGCCGAGGGGGTTCGCACGTCGGCGACTCCACCGATCGGGGCGGCGAACGAGGTCGTCGGCAACAAAGCCAGCAGGCCCACGCCCACCGCTCCAAGGCCGAGATGCTGCAATCGTGCGGTATTGGTCTTGCCTTTCATAAGATCAGTCTCCGAATTTGCTCACCCAACTAATATCCGCTTTCGCTGAAGGTCTGGTCGTGAACGAGCCGCCCGCTTCCCCTCCCCATCATGCCGGAGGTATTCCCGGTCGTGCACCCCCTTCGCAGTCCATATATCAAATCCCAGCGCTGGAAACAGCTTCGCCTCGCCGGTTATCGGCGCAGAGGTACCTTGAGATCACGCAACTGCCATACGGTGGCCCCGCACTTGCCACGTTGATGCCGACACAAATGCTGCAGAGCAATCGCAGCGATTGCTCTGCAGCGGCTGGCCTCGCGTTTTTCGGTCCAGACTACTGATTGCCGGTTCGGCCCCACTCATCCATCGACTTCCACCAGCGCCGCGAGCCCGTCCAGTAGGCCTCGGGCGGGTTCGGGCGCCCGGAGCGATATGCAGGGCGATACTCTTCGTAAGGCTCGTAATAGTGGCCGTAGACACGCGGCGCGGCGTCATCGTCGAACCAGGCGCACTGGCGCTCGCCATCGCTCCACCAGCACCGGTAGTCCACTTTCGCAACGGATGAGGGCGCCTCCACTCGGTTCGCCCCGCCGATCGGCCCCGCGAACGAGGACGTTGGCAACAGCCCCAGCAGGCCTGCGCCCACCGCTGCAAGTCCGAGACGCTTCAACAGTGTCGTATTGGTGTTACCGGTCATGTGACGGTCTCCGCATTTTGTCCAATGGGCTAGAAACACCGCCGTCCGCCCGGAGTTCCAGCGCCGCGCCCGCGCAGTCCTCGCACGCTGGGCCTTCAGCGCTGCTCATGCCATGCCGTTGCCGCGAACTGGAATGCGTGCTGCGGAGCCTGGATCTGAAACGGCTGGCCTTGGAAGCGGCTGGCCGCATGGAATTCTGTTCGTGCCCTGGCTTTTGTGCTCGTCTAGGCCTAGTGTGTGCCCATGTCGGAACCGAGGTTGATCATCAAGAAGCGCCCTCGCGCCGAGTACGAGATTGGAACCTTCACCGACGACGGCGCGATCGTGGTGCGCGTGTCGGTGCGCGACGACAAATGGCCTGACACCCGCACCGACCAGGAAAAAGAAGAAGAGGCCCTGGAAAGGGCCAAGCGCCTCGTGAAGGCGCTGCAGGAAACGCTGACAGAGTCGTGAGCAGCTGAAGTAGGCGCATCGCCAGCGCCCCAAGCGCCGTCTCTGGCGGGCGGTGAACGGGCCTCTGTGCGTCCGACTGCAGAACAACAAGACTGCGAGGGAGGAAAGCCATGAGAAGAGTAGCCGTATTCGCCCTGTCGCTTGCTTCGGCAGCCCTACTTGCGCGCAGCGACGTGCTGGCACAGGCGGGTTTCCCGCCGCCGCCGCCGAAGGTCAGTCCAGCCGCCGGTGTGATCGACATGCACGTCCACTCCCATCCGGACGTATTCGGCCGCAATATGGACGACATCGACGTCGCCCAGCTCGCCAAGTCGCGCGGAATGCGCGGCATCGTGCTCAAGAACCATGTCGCCGAGACCGCAAGCCGTGCCGCCATCGCCATGCGGGTCGTGCCCGGCGTCGAGGTGTTCGGCGGGGTGGTGCTGAACAGGGCGGTCGGCGGCATCAATCCGGACGCGGTCGAATGGATGCACCGCACCTACGGGGGTCGTGGCAAGATCGTGTGGCTGCCGACATTTGAGTCCGACAAGCATGTGAAGACTCTGTCGAAGCCCGACGCGGTAGGCCTGACGGTCGCTCCCAACGGCCAGGTAACGCCCGAGATGGAGGCCGTGCTGAAGATCGTCGCGCGTGAGAATCTCGTGCTCGCCACCGGCCACGTGCATCCTGAGGAGATCATCGCGGTGGTGAAGCGCGGCCGCGAGCTCGGCGTTAAGAACATGCTCGTCAACCATGCCCTCACCAACGTTCCTGGCCTCACCATGGCGCAGGCGAAGCAAGTGACGGAGATGGGCGCGGTGATCGAGATCTGCTTCCTGCAGTTCCTCGCCGGCCCCAATGCGCCGCTGCCCTTCCTGACGCATTGGACGCAGGTCGACGCCAAGCACGTCGCACAGGCGGTGAAGGAACTCGGCGCCACCAGCGTGCTTATCTCCTCCGACCTCGGGCAGAGTGGAAACATGGTGCATCCCGACGGCCTGGAGACGGCGATCGCCGCAATGAAGAAGGAGGGCGTCTCCGACGCTGACATCGACACAATGATGCGCAAGAATCCCGCTAGGCTGCTCGGCCTCTAGTTGACTCAGAGGACGGGCTCTTGAGCTGCAGCCGGGCGAGCGCCGACCTTGCGGAAATCGCCCGGCCCTGGACGGGGCCCCCATGAGCATCGATGCAGTTGCCGTCTTGCGCATCGCCGGCCTGCCCGAGCCGGCGACGCCCTTCGGCACCAACCACCCCGTCGAGCATCGCGGCGACGCGAGCCTCGTCAACCTGATGCAACGCTTCGACGGCGCCGACCCGGACGAGGCGCTACGGGCTCAAACCGAAAGCGCCATGGCCGACTGGAAGCCTCCGCCCGACTGGTTGAAGCAGGAATGAGAGCTTGCCGGCCTGCGGGTCAGTCAGAACCCGCGGGAACACGCGAAACCTACGCCGCGGCCAAATGCTCGGCCCCAGCCCCGCCGCACGGCGTCACCGGCTCGGCCGCGTCCATCGCCTTCTCGAGAAGCATCACCCCGCGCGCGTCAGGGCTGGGCCTGATCGCAAAGCCCGCCTTGCGTGCGAGATGCAACATCTTGTCGTTGGTGGCCAGCGTCTCGCCGGTCATCCGGCGGACGCCGGCGGTCGCTGCCTGGCGCTGGAGCTTTCCCAACAGCAGGCTTGCGAGCCCTTGGCCCTGCCAATCTTCGGCCACCGAGACGGCGAACTCGGCGGCGGAGCGATCCTTCCCGCGCGCGTACCTCGCCTCGGCCACCACTATTTCGCGGCCGTCCTCGAACACCTCGGCAACCAAGGCCAGGTGATCGCAGTAGTCGATGTTGGTGAAGCGCTTGACGAGGTCCGGCGGCAGGCTACGCATCGGGCTCATGAACCGAGCGTAGCGGTCCGGCCCGGGCAGGCTGCCGAAGAACGCCCTTGTTACGTCCTCGTCCTGGGGCAGCACGGGCCTGACCACCAGCCGCCTGCCGCCGGCGAGACTCACCACGTCGATGAGCTCGGCTGGGTAGCGATGGATCTGGTAGAGCATGGGTCCCTCTCGAGCAGAGGTCACGCGGCCTTCCGAACCGCGGACGGATCGAATGCGGCGGCCGTGATGTGGCCGGCGGGACCGGCGACGAAGGCGGCATCCTTGAGGGCGTACACGACGGCCAGCCCCTTGCGGTCGAGAATGAACGACTGGCCGCGGCTCAAGATGATGTCGCGCGGGTCGTCGGCCTGGGTGACCCACACAACTCCATCCACGGCCGTGATCTGTAGACCCTTGCCGCCGTCGATGCGGTGTATGGACTGGGCGCTAAGCTGCACCGGTTGGATGTCGAGGACGTGTTGCATGGCCTGTCTCCAGTATTCATGCGCCATATTCATGATCCTGGCGCATTGATTAGTTCGGCAATCCGTGATCAGATCGCGTCTCTGCCATTGGAAATAGGCGGGTTCTTGCACCGGAACAAACGATGATTTCTCACTGAATGCATGAGCACCAGGAATGCATAGAAAGCGCTTCAACCTGCCCCCTCTCGACCTGATCCAGGGCTTCGAGGCAGCGGCCCGGACGCTGAGCTTCACCAAGGCTGCAGAGGAGCTATTCATCACCCAGTCGGCCGTGAGCCGCCAGATCCGGGCTCTGGAGGAGCACCTGGGCGTAACGCTGTTCGAGCGGCGCCCAAGGAGCTTGGCGCTGACCGACCAGGGCCGCATCCTGCAGGGTGCGGCGACCGAGTTCCTGGAGCGCTTGCAGGACACCACCAACCGCCTGCGCAGCGACGGCGGGGCGCCCAATCTGACCGTCACCACCACCGGCGGCTTTGCCTCGCTGTGGCTGATCCCGCGCCTGCGTACCTTCACCGCGCTGCACCCCGACGTCGATGTGCGCATCTCGGCCAGCTACAAGACCATCAACCTGGAACGCAGCCTGGTGGACGTGGCCGTGCGCTACTGCCAGGCGGAGGAGGCCCCGGAGGAGGCGATCCGGCTGTTCGGCGAGGAGCTGTTTCCCATCTGCAGCCCGGCGCTGCAGAGCGACAATGCGCATCCCATCAAGACGCTGGGCGACCTGCAGCACCACGCGCTGCTCCACATCGACGAGGCGAGAGGGCCGCTGGATTGGGACACCTGGCTCGCCGCGCAGGGCCATGCGGGGCTCAAGCCTGCGGCCTCCATCCGGTTCGACAACTACGAGCAGATGATTCAGGCCGCGCTCAGCGGCCAGGGCGTCGCCATGGGGATAGGCCGGCTGGTGGCAGGGCTGATCGAGGCAGGGCGGCTGGTGGCGCCGTTCTCCAAGAGCGTGATCGGCTCGCGCTCGTACTTCGTCATCCGCTCCGCCAACACGCGCAACCGCCCGCATGTGCGAGCGTTCGTCGACTGGCTGATCGAGGAGGCGAAGGCGGCGCTCGCCGCTGACGCAAAGGAGCGGGCTAGCTCCCCACCACCAGCGGGGCGGTCAGGCGGCGCAGCGCGGCGAGCACGCTGAGCGAAGTGATCTTGCCCGTGCGCGGGTTCTCCTCGGACGGGATGTTCTCGATGGTCATGGTGAGGTCGGAGCTGTCGGACTTCACGATGACGGTGTGGGTGTTGCGGGTGACGCCGGGATCGGCCCAGATCTCGATGCGCGTCCGATCGGGGCCGATGCCCGCGAGCGACAGTGCAACCGCCACGTTGACGTTGGCCGGAAACCCGGCGATCGCCTCCCGGGCCGTGCCCTCGAATACGCGCAGCGGCTCCGTCAGCGCGTCGACCGAGATGCCGCGCTCCACCAGCAGGGGCGCACCGGCGAGCCCCTTGGGCGGCTTGCGGGTGACGATCCTGGCCGATGTGATCTTGCCTTCGGCGGCCGCGCGCACCGCGTCGAGGCCCACCAGCGCGCCGGTCGGAACCATGATGCGGGCGCCGGTCTCGCGCGCCCGGTCGACCAGATGCATGTGGTCGATGAGCATGCCGACCGACAGCGGCATGAAGATGCGCCCGCGCTCGATGGCGGGCCGGGCCACGGCAGCGAACTGTGCGGAGGGGAGGCATTCGACCACGACATCGGCGGCCTCCGCCAGCGCGGCAAGTCCGACGATCGGCGGCGGCGCCTTGAAATCTTCTGATGGCGGCGCGGGCCTTCGCCTCATCGCGCGCCGAGACGGCAACAAGAGTGAGCCCCGGTATGGCGCCTGCGTCGATACTGCGGGCGACCGGCAGACCGATCGCGCCAATACCGGCGATCGCAACTTTCAAGGGAGCCATGTGCTTCCGTCTCAGTTCAGCAGCCGCAGCGCGTCGCGGTAGCCGATGCGCTTCTCTGGCGGCACGGGGAAGCGCCGTCTCACGCGATCGATCAGGCTGGCGATGTCGTCCTTCCTGTGCGCCTGCACGGCGCAGTCGAGAAAGAACTGCTCCAGCACGTCCTGTTGCGCGTGGCTGCCGCCGAGCCGGTTCATGCCGGCGAGCGCTGGCCGCATCAGGTCGCAGGCGCAGGAGGGATCGCCCTTGGCGCGGGCCAGGATCGCTTGGGCGATGGGCAGCGCGTAGGTCCGCACCAGCGGCCCGACGCCGCCCTCGGGCCGCTCCGGCGCGGTGCTGAGCGCCTCGATCATGCGCTGCGCTGCATCCCAGCGCCCGGCGGCCGCGAGCGCCAGCATCCAATGCGGCTGCGTGAAGGGCGAGAGCACGTCACCGATGCGCGCCTCCGCCCGATCGGCAAGCTCGCCCCAGCGGTTGCCGATGTCGACGCCCTGGCGCTCGAGTCGGAACAGCATCGATACCGCGTTCTGCACGTCGGTGGTGAAGTCGGGCTGCGACTGGGTGAGGGGCGAGGCAAGGTTGCGGAAACGGCGATCGTAGAGGTCGAGCACTCGGTCGAACTCGCCGCGTTCGTAGTGGTAAAGCCCGCGATGCCACCACAGATGGTGCATCAGGTTGTTGCCGCCTTCCCAGTTGGGCTCGAGCGTCTCCAGCCAGGCGATGCCCTCCTCGTGCCGGCCCTGCATCTCCAGCACGTGGGCGATGGCATGCGTGGCCCACATGTCGTCGGGCGCCAGCGCGACGGCCTCGCGCCCCGACTTCTCGGCAACTGCGTAGTCGCCTAGCTCTTCGTGGGCGAAGCAATGGCAGCCGAGCAGGCTCGCGAAGGCTGGCAGCTCGCGACCCCAATGTCGCAGCGCGGCGTCGGCCTGGGCGCCCATCAGGTCGGGCCGGCCGTGCCAGAACGCATTGAAATGGTGCAGCCGGAACGCCAGCAGGTCGAGGGGATGCTCGTCGAGGACCTGCTCCCAGACCTTGAGCGTGGCATCGATGTCGCCAGCCGCCCAGGTTGCCAAAGCCTCGACATGGGCCTGCTCGCGGCGGCTAGTGCCGGCGGAGAGACCGCGCGCCTTCGCCAGCTCTTCGCGCGCGGCTGGCAGGTTCGCGGCATTGAACGGGGTCATCAGGAAATAGCCCCGCAGCGTGTGCCCGAAGGCAAAGTCGGGATCGTCGGCGATCAGCTTGCCGGCGCGCTTTGGCGTATCCGCCCGGTACTTGAGGAAGCCGAGCACCGCATCATTGAACAAGCTCGCCGTTTCGGCGGAGCCGGTGGAGAGCGGAAGGCCGTGCAGATCGGCGGTCGACATGCGTCCTCCTGCGCGCTGAATGGGCAGATTAGGCGAGCCCCGAGCGCCGGGCAACGCTGCGCGTGGCCATTTCACCCGGCGGTTCGGTGGGAGGCTGATTGTCGCCTGGGAATTCCCTCGCTAGTGTGATGATCGAGAAGTCCGCTACGTTGCATTGGGCCAGGTTCGTGAGCGGACTTCTCGATCTAAATCACACTAGCATCATGCTTTTTCTAGTGTCCTTCAGATCGCGAAATTCGTTCCTAGCCCGCCGCACACTGTGACGAATTTCGCGATCAGGACACTAGTGTTGGCGTCAATAACAATACCCAAACCATCATCCAGGGAGAGCTCAAGTGAAGAGACTAGCCTTCGCGGCCGCTGCCGCGCTGCTCGCCGCAACGTTCGGAACCTCCGCCGGCGCCCAGCAATTCCCCGACCGTCCCATAAAGATGATCGTGCCATGGGCGGCCGGCGGCGACACCGACAACATCTTCCGCCCGCTGGCCCCGTTGCTGCAGAAGCACCTGGGCCAGGCCGTCGTGATCGCCAATGTCACCGGCGCGTCCGGCACCGTCGGCGCACGCGAGGCCAAGGGTTCGCCGGCCGACGGGTACACCGTCTACGCCATGCACGACTACATCCACCTCGTGCACTACTCGGGCCTCACCGACATCAGCTACAAGGACTTCGAGCCCATCTGCCTGGTGGCGGCCACGCCCTCCGTGCTGACGGCCAGCCCGAAGACGCCCTGGAAGGACTGGCAGGAGTTCCTGGCCGACGCCAAGAACCGACCCGGCCAGATCACGGTCGGCGCCACGCTCAGCTCCACCAGCCACATCTTCCCGGCCACGGTCGAGAAGGCAGCCGGCATCAAGCTCAAGTACGTGTCCTACGAGGGGCTGGCGCCGCGCATGACGGCGATCCTGGGCGGCCATATCGACCTGACCGACTCCAATCTCACGCAGAAGGGCAAGGTCGAGGCCGGGCAGCTCAAGTTCCTCGCCATCGCCACCGAGAAGCGCGATCCCGAGATGCCCGGCGTGCCGACCCTGAAGGAGCTCGGCTACAACATCGTCTACGAGGTGGTGCGCGGCCTGGTGGTGCCCAAGGGCACGCCGGCGCCTGTGCGTGCCAAGCTGGTCGAGGCCTGCGGCAAGGCTACCTCGGAGCCGGAGTTCGCCAACTCCATGAAGCTGCAGGGAACCCGCGTCGCCTTCCTCGACGACAAACAGTACGGCGCGTTCCTCGACCGGATCGACGGCGAGAACAAGGCCATCATGGCCGACCTCGGGCTCATGAAAACGAAATGAAACTCGGGCGAGATGGGATCGCGGGGTTGGTCGGCCTCGCGGTCAGCCTCATCCTGCTGCCGTTTGCGTTCGGGCTGCCGAAACTCCCCATTGTGCCGATCGGTCCCGGCTTCTATCCGGCCCTGGTGCTGGTGTTCATGGCGCTGACGTGCGTTCTGCTGGTCCTGCAGGATGTGATCGCCCAGCGCGGGATGGCCGCCGGCGCGCAGGTGGCGCCAGCCGGTCCCCCGCGTGCCTACGGCCTGGTGGCAGCCGCCTTCGCGGTGGTGGCCGGCTACATCGCGCTGCTGCCGTTCCTCGGCTTCCGCATCGCCACCGTGCTGTTCGCGGTCGCGTTCCAGATCCTGCTGGAGCGGCCGTCGACCTTGCGCCAATGGGCGACGCTGGCGGCGGTGGGGGTGGGCACGTCGGCGATCGGCTATCTGGTGTTCGAGCGCTACTTGACCGTGCTGCTGCCGCGCGGCACCTGGACCAGTTGGTGAGGGCATGCTCGAGCTGCTCGGCACCGGCCTGATCACCGTCCTGCAATGGAAATATCTCCTGCCGCTGTTCATGGGGACCTTGGCGGGGGTCGTCGGTGGCGCATTGCCGGGCGTCACCATCACCATGACCATCATCGTGCTGCTGCCCTTCACCTACGGCCTGGAGCCGCTGGCCGGGCTGGCGGCGATGACCGGCGTCTACGTCGGCGGGTCGGCCGGCGGGCTCATCACCGCCTGCCTGATCGGCATTCCCGGCACTCCCTCTGCCATCGCCACCACTTTCGACGGCTTTCCCATGGCGCGCAAAGGCGAGCCTGGACGCGCGGTGTGGCTCGGGGTGTGGGCGTCGTTTCTCGGCGGCCTCGTGGGCGGGCTGTTCCTCATCCTGGTGACCGGGCCGCTGGCGCAGATCGCGCTCGCATTCGGGCCGTGGGAGTACTTCTCGCTCTTCATTCTCGCCATGGCGATGGTCGCCGGGCTGGCGGAGGCCTCGCTGGTGAAGAGCCTGGTCTCGACGGCGATCGGCCTCCTCATCACCGTCATCGGCACCGATCCGATCGGTGGCGTCCCCCGCTTGACCTTCGGCTCGGAGTTCATCGGCGGCGGCTTCCCGTTCCTCCCCGTGCTGATCGGCATTTTCGCTTTCGCGCAAATCATGACCGACGTGGAGAAGATGCGCCAGCCGGGCGCGCAGGGTGAAGTGCTGGCCAAGCGGCCCACCCTTGTGGTCAACCATCTCAAGGTGATCGGCGAGATCCTCACCCGGCCTTTCCTGTTTCTCTGGTCAGTGGTGGTCGGCATCGTCATCGGCGTGCTGCCCGCGATCGGCGGCAGCGCGGCCAGCGTGCTGGCCTACGACCAGGCCAAGAAGTTCTCCAGGACGCCCGAGCTGTTCGGCACCGGCCACCCCGAGGGCATAATCGCGTCGGAAGCCTCCAACAACGCCAATGTCGGCGGCTCGCTGGTGACCATCATGGCATTCGGCATCCCGGGCGATGCCGTCACCGCGGTCATGCTCGGCGCCATGACGATCCATGGCATCCAGTCGGGCCCCCTGTTCGTGTCGCAGCACCCCAACCTCGCCTATGGCATCTATGCGGCCTACATCCTGGCCCACCCGCTGATGGTGATGATCATCTGGCTGAGCACGTTCTTCGTGCTGCGGCTCACCACCATACGCCTTGCCGTGCTGGCGCCTGTGGTGCTGGTGCTGTGCGTGATCGGCGCCTATGCGCTCAACAACACGATGGATAGCGTGTACGTGCTGCTGATCTTCGGGGTGCTCGGCTACATCCTGGTGAAGGCAGGCTTCCCGCTGGCGCCGCTGATCCTGGGTCTCATCCTCGGCGACCAGATCGAGATCAACCTGATCCGTGCCATCATGACCGACGACAATCCCTGGCTGTTCCTGACACGGCCGATCTCCGGCGGGCTGCTTGTCGCCGCCGCGCTGTCCGTAGGGCTGGCTATCTGGCAGCACATCCGCCACCAGAAGCGCGCCGCCGGCGAAGAAGACGCGGACTTCTGACCGGGCGCTCGCCCGCGCGGCACCGCGCACAGCCGATGACGGCGCAAATGGGCCGCCAGCCGCCATGCCTTGCGCTGGGTCAAAGGCTCGTCGGGGCAATCGCGTGCTAGGTAGGCGAGCCGCGGCGCTCGCACGCATCGCAGCGGCGAGGAAGCTTGCCATGACCGGCTGCCCGCCATGGAACATTCCGCTCGCGTCGTTGCTGGCCGGGCTCGGAGCGACCGAGCGCGGTCTCACGAGTGAGGAGGCGGAACGGCGGCTGGCCAAATTCGGGGCCAACGACGCGTTGACCCGGCGACGGCGGCCGCTCTGGCGGCAGATCCTCGATCGCTTCGCCAATCCGCTCATTCTCATTCTGCTGTTCGCAGCCGGCCTCTCGGCATGGACCGGGCAGGTGACCAGCTTCGTCATCATCACGGTCATCATCCTCTTGAGCGTGGTGCTCGATGTGGTCCAGCAGCTGCGGGCGGAGAACGCGGTCGAGGCACTGCGGCGATCGGTCGGACTTCGCTGCCAGGTCATCCGCGACGGGCAGGAGCGCACCATCCCCATCGAGCGGCTCGTGCCCGGCGATGCGGTGCGGCTGGCAGCCGGAGACGTCGTTCCGGCCGACTGCCGGCTGCTGGCGGCCCGCGACCTCTTCGTCAACCAGGCCCTTCTCACCGGCGAGCCCTACCCGGTCGAGAAACATGCCGGCGATCTGCCGAGCCCGGCGGGCGAGGTCTCCGAGGCCGGGAACTTCCTGTTCATGGGCACATCCGCCATCAGCGGCACCGCCACGGCGGTCGTGTGCCGGACCGGACGGAGGACGGAGCTCGGGGGGCTTGCCGGCGCGCTCGCCACGCAGCGGCCACGGGACGCATTCGAGCACGGCATCCAGCGGTTCGGGCTGCTCATGCTGCGGTTCACCGTGTTTCTCGTCCTGTTCGTGCTGGCCGCCAATGTGCTGTTCCACCGCCCGTGGCTCGAACTCGCTGCTGTTTGCATTGGCGCTCGCTGTCGGCCTCACGCCCGAGCTTCTGCCCATGGTGGTCACGGTGACGCTCGCGAACGGCGCGCAGCGGCTGGCCAAACGCAGGGTGATCGTGAAGCGGCTCGCCGCCATTCACGATCTCGGCGCCATGGACGTGCTGTGCACCGACAAGACCGGCACGTTGACCGAATCCTGCATCCGGCTGGTGCGCCACCTGGGCACCGACGGCAACGACAGCGAGGAGGTGCTGCGGTTGGCCTATCTCAACAGCGCCTTCGAGAGCGGCATCAAGAGCCCGCTGGACGAGGCCATCCTCGCCCATCGCAAAGTCGACGTCGCCGGCTGGAGGAAAGTCGACGAGGTGCCGTTCGATTTCGAGCGCCGCCGCGTGTCGGTGCTGGTCGATGACGGTAAGGCGCGGCTGCTCGTCGTCAAGGGCGCGCCGGAGGATGTCGTCCGGCTCTCAGCCGACTACATGGCGCCGGATGGACAACGGCACGAGTTCGACGACGAGGCGCGAAAAGCGGTGCTGCGACAGTTCGAGCAGCTCGGGGAAGAGGGATATCGGGTGCTGGGCGTTGCCAGCCGCAGCGTCGCCCGCACGCACGACGATGCCGTGGTCGGCGACGAGGCCGCGCTCACCTTTGCCGGCTTCCTTACCTTCGTCGACCCGCCCAAGCCCGACGCCGCGGCCGCCATCCGGTCCCTGGCGCGCGCTGGCGTCGCGGTGAAGATCCTGACCGGCGACAATGAACGCATCACACGCCACATCTGCAGCGAGATCGGCGTGCCGGTGCACGGCGTGCTGACGGGCAGCGAGCTCGCCGAGATGGGTCAGGACGCGCTCAGGGCCCGGCTGGCATCGGTCAACCTCTTCTGCCGGGTCACGCCGCAGCAGAAGGAGCGCATCCTGCTGGCCCTGAAGGCGACGGGCAGCGTGGTGGGGTTCCTCGGAGACGGCATCAACGATGCCTCCGCGCTGCATGCAGCCGACGTCGGCATCTCAGTCGACAGCGCCGCCGACGTTGCCAAGGCCGCCGCCGATCTGGTGCTGCTGGAGCACGACCTGGGCGTGGTTCTCGATGGCGTGACCGAGGGCCGCCGCACGGTCGAGAACGTGACCAAGTACATCCTAATGGGCTCGAGCTCCAATCTCGGCAACATGTTCAGCATGGCCGGAGCGGCGCTGTTCCTGCCGTTCCTGCCGATGCTGCCGACCCAGGTGCTGCTCAACAACCTGCTCTATGACCTGTCCGAGGTCGGCGTGCCGTTCGACAACGTCGATGCGGAGGCGCTGCAACAACCGGTGCACTGGGACATGCGGTTCATCGAGCGCTTCATGCTGGTGCTCGGCCCGGTCAGCTCGCTCTTCGATTTTCTCACGTTCTTCGCGCTGATCTACCTGTTCGGGGCGAGCGAGGCGGTGTTCCAGACCGGCTGGTTTCTCGAGTCCCTGGCAACCCAGTCGCTCGTCATCTTTGTCATCAGAACGCGCGGCAGCCCATGGCACAGCCGGCCGCACGCGCTGCTGGCGTCACTTTCGATCGGCGTGGTTGCTGTGGGGCTCATCATCGCACTCTCACCGCTCGGCGGCCTGTTCGGCTTCGTGATGCCACCGCCGGGCTTTTACTTGTTTCTGGTGGCAACCGTTGCGGCCTACCTGCTGCTGGTCGACGCCGTGAAGCGGCTCTACTGCAGGCGCGCGGCGAGTGCGGGCTAGGCCCTCGTACTGGCGTGTTGCAAGTCGAACCTTGACACCGTAGGGCGGAATTTTGCTCGTCCCGTCAGCAGCTTACGGGGCCGGGGCCGCACCCGAAAACTGGACGCTGACTGCAAGCCGAGGGCCTGATCGTCAAGTCCCTCAACTACAGACAACACCCGATAGCCGAGCTGCTGGCCCTGACCGATGATCAATGTGCTTTCAGCGCTGATTTCGGGGGACATTGAGACGTTGAAGGGCGATTGGCGACCTTTCGGTGCAAGTTGGTACGCGTCTGTCGGCGCGGGCCTCGAACGGCTTTGCTCGTTCGCGCTGCTGGCCGCCGCCATTGCGGTCTCATATTTCCTCGCAGCACGGCTTGGGCTCGCCTTGCGCACTGAGCAAGGCGACGTCGCAGTGTTCTGGCCCGCCGCTGGGATTGCCGTCGGCCTTCTAATCGTTCTCGGCCGCTCTGTGCGCCCTGCCCTCGTGGTGGGCGTGATAGCCGGCACTATCGCGGCCAACATCATGAGCGACAGAAGTCTTCTGACTTCGGTTCTCAAGGGCGTCTGCGCAGCCGGTGGGCCAGTGGTGGTGGTTTGGCTGCTCGAGCGCTGGTTCGGCCGGCCATTCACCTTCAGGGAATTGCGCCACGTACCGGGATTTGTCTTGGCGACTGCGATCGCCATGGCGGCAGCCGGGTTCGGGGGCGCAGCAATAATGACCCTGCTGCACTCCTCAGCACCTTTCTGGGAGGTCTGGAGTGCATGGTTCCTGTCCGCTGCCATCGGCACTGTCGTGGTCGCGCCGATCGTGATCGAGCTCGGTCGGGCGCGGCGTGAAGGCTGGTCCGCCAGCGAATTGGTCGAAGGATTGGGGGTACTCTTCCTGTTGGCGTCGACCAGCGCTTTCGTTGCGTTGCAGTCATCCGCGTCCTGGATCACGTTCAGCCCCAGCGCGCTGGCGCTGCCGCTGCTCCTGTGGCTGGCGGCCCGCTGCCGAGCACCGTTTGCGGTTGCCGGCGCGTTCATCGCTTGCAGCACGATCATCATGGCGACGACATACGGCATTGGCCGCTATGGCGATGCGAGTGTGCCAATCGACGAGCGGGTGAAGGGGGCGCAGCTCGCAGTGACGATGCTGACCATCTACACCCTCGTGCTCACCGTTCTGTTTGCCGAGAGGCGGCGACACGCAGCAGCTGCGAAGGAGAGCAACAATCGCCTGCAGTTGGCTCTCGACGGCGCCGAGCTCGGCGTTTGGACGGTCGATGTCAAGACCGGCCAATTCGAAAGCGACAGCCGGGATAGGCGCATTCATGGATACCGGTCAGACTCGCTACCCAAAACGCTCGCGGAAGCGCGTCCCTACATACATCCACACGATCTGCCGAGCCTGGATGCCGCTTTTGCGGGCTCGCAGCGCGCGGGCCAGAACATAAAGGCGGAATACCGCCTTGCGCCAATCCCCGGCAACGCAGCGGAGCATAGCCAAGAGCATTGGGTCGCGGTGGAAGGCTCGGTGGTGCGGGATGCCGATGGCCGGCCTGTTCGATTGCTCGGGGTCACCCGCGACATCACCGAGCGCAAACTGGCCGAGAAACGACTGCTCGAGAGCGAGCGGAAATTGCGCGAGCTGATCGAGGCGCTACCGGCCGCCGTCTGCGTGACCGACGCCTCCGGGTATATCACCTACTACAACGCTGCCGCGGTGGCACTCTGGGGCGTTCGCCCGGAGCTGGGCACGACCAGGATCTGTGGGTCGTGGAAGATTTACTGGTCCGACGGGACACCCATGGCACCGGATGAATCGCCTGTGGCCATGGCGCTCAGAGAGAAAAGGCCCGTCCGGGGAATCGAAGCGACAGTGGAGCGCCCCGACGGCACGCGTGTTCCTATCATCCCCTTCCCGACCCCGATCTTCGACGCGTCCGGAAACATGACCGGTCTCGTCAACATGCTTGTCGATATCAGCGAGCGCAAAAGAGCGGAGCAGGCGCTGGCGGATCGCAACGCACAGCTCGACCTTGCCGGTAGGATCGCTCTGGTCGGTTGCTTCTCGTTGGATTCCGTCCTCCGGGAGGATGCAGGTCTCGCCAGGCTATGCGGCGATCCACGGCCTGCCCTGATGGAACGGCAGAAACCAACTACGCGGACTGGCGAACCCGAGTTCCCAGCGACGATGCGGCTCGTGTCGAAGTTCAGATTGAGCGAGCGAAAGCTGAGCGGCGGCGCGAACTCTTCTTGGAGTATCGCGTTGTCCAGCCCAATGGCGAGTTGCGGTGGATCGAGTTGCGCAGTCGCACATCCTACAACCGCGATGGTAGCGCACGGCGGGCCGTCGGCGCCAACATCGATGTCACCGAGCGCAAGCGAACGGAGGCTGTCCTCAAGGAAAGTGAAGCCCGGCTGGCGGATGCATTGGCTGCCGGCCAGGTGATCGCCTTCGAGTGGGATGCTCGAACGGGCCAGTCACGACGCAGCGACAACGCGCGTCGCATTCTCGGAGACGAGGGACACTCGGTTGGCTGTTCGCACTGCAATGAGTTCCTCAGTCGGGTCCACCCCGACGACCGCGAGCGCTTCAAAGCCCATATTCATGAGCTTCGCCCCGACAACGCATCCTATGCTTTGAGCTTCCGGTTTTGCGGACCTGACGGCCGGCAGGTTTGGCTGGAGGAGACGGCAGAGGGCGAATTCGACGCCGCAGGCAGACTGCTGCGGATCAAAGGGCTGACGCGAAACATCACCGAGCGCAAGACAGCCGAGTTGGCGCTGGCCGAGCGCACCTTGCAACTCGCGCTTGCCGAGCAGGCCGCGCTGGTCGGCAGCTTCGCCTACGACGTCGATACGGAGAGGATGCAGGTATCTGCGGGCTATGCGGCCATCCATGGCTTCCCCGATGGCACGACCGAGGTCGCACGCAAGGAGTGGATAGCCGGTGTGCACCATGAGGATGTGGCGCGGCTGGAAAAGCTTCGCCGGCTCGTTTTCCGAGAGCGGTCGGACGAGTACGGCGTGGATTATCGTGTTGTTCGCCCGGGTGGCGAGGTTCGGTGGATCGATGCGCGCATCTTCGTTTCCTACCACGGCGATGGCCGTCCGAAGCGGGTCGTGGGCGTCGATATCGATGTCACGGAGCGCAAGCGGGCAGAGGAGCATCAGGGGACGCTGCTCGCCGAGCTCGACCATCGCGTCAAGAATGTGCTCGCAACCGTCAGCACGGTCGCTGCCCACACCATGGATTCGAGCAGCTCGATGTCTCACTTCGTGGCTGCCCTCGACGGTCGCATTCGATCGATGGCGTCCACGCACGAGCTCCTGAGCGGCCGCAGGTGGCTGGGCATCCCGTTGGCGGACCTGCTCCGTCGCGAGCTGGCGCCATATGCCTCGAACGGCAACACCGGCATCAGAGGTCCCGATGTGCTGCTCAGCGCGGAAGCCGGCCAGACGATAGCGCTGGTCTTCCATGAGCTGACGACGAACGCGGCAAAATACGGCGCTCTTTCCTCGCGGCGGGGGCGAGTATCGGTCCACTGGTATCGTTCACCAAACGGGCACGGGACTGGCCGGCTCGCGGTCGATTGGGTGGAAAGTGGGGGCCCGACAGTGAGACCCCAAAGAGACCGGGCTATGGCACCACTGTCATCACCGAGCTCATCCCCTATGAGCTCGGCGGCGCAGTCAATCTCACGTACGATCCGAGGGTGTCCGCTGCCGGCTGGATATTCCCGACAAATGGATCGGCACCGGTCGCCATTTGGGTCCGGGTGTAACTGTCGCGAGCAACCGCCCGGCAGTGACGGATTCGCTTGCTGTGGTCGCCGCCTACCGAGACGAGCAAGGTGCGGACAGTACAGTGGTCGCCTGGACCCCACCCATGCGGGCCCGGCTCAGACCGAGGCATCGCCCCTGAGGGCGGCCACCTCGGCCTCCAGCTCGCGGATGCGGGCCTGCAACTGCGTGAGCGTGTGCGCCACGTCCTCGGCGTGGAACATCTGCGGGATGTGCTGCGGGCAGTTGGTGTCCCAGGCTTCGATCTCGAACAGGATCGCCTGCTCCGGGCGGGCCTTGTAGCCCTCGGGCCAGAGGCGGGCGAGCAGCGCCTCATCGTCCTCGACGACGCGTGCGCGGCCCCACAGCTTCACACGCCGGCGCTGGGCGTAGTCCATCACGAAGATGTAGGCCTTGGGGTTCTCGGCGAGGTTGCCGGTGGTGATGTACTGGCGGTTGCCCTTGAAGTCCGCAAAGCCCAGCGTGCGCTCGTCGATGACGCGCAGGAACCCCGGCGGGCCGCCGCGATGCTGGATGTAGGGCTGGCCGTCGGCACTGGCGGTGGCCAGATAGAACGAGCGGGCCTCGGCCAGGAATTGGGCCAGATCGGGGGTGACGGTGGTGCGCCAGCCGCCCCGCTCCTCGGCCCTGGCATAGTGCCTGCGCGAGCCGCGTTTCTCCTGGATGGCTTTGACGGCGGGCGTGAAGGCGACGTCGCTGGAGGGGCGGGTCATGGCGAGCTTCCAAAGCCAAGGGATCAACAGGATGTAGGCGCGGTGCGACAGTAGAGTGCATGACAATTTCTGTTCAGGGCGTTGAGTAATTTGCAAGACTGCGTGATCGTGGCGTGAGTAGGCACAGACATCGCAGGCAAGGCAGGCCCGGATGGCGAACAATCTCGGAATGGCCACGCAGCTCGCGGGACAGTCGCTGCGGTTCGGCTGGTATTTCGCGCTCAACCGCGCGCTCGACTGGCGCAGCGCCCAGCTGGGCTCGACGCCGCGCTACAAGCCGAGCCGGCCGGTGCCTTCGCTGCGCGAGCTGCTGGCCGACCAGGCACAACTTCTGATGAGCGATGCGCTGGCGGTGCGCGACGGGTTATATCCGCCGATGGAGGACGACGCGGCCTCCCCGCTCGGTCATCTGGCGCGCGTGCGGCAGATGTTCGCCGACCTACCCATGGCCTACGCCCGGCGCGCGGACAAGGATGCCACCACCGTCAAGGCCGAGCCTGCTGCGGCAAGCGTGCCGGACTACTATGCGCAGGACTTCCACTTTCAGACCGGCGGCTATCTCACGGAAGAATCGGCGCGGCTCTACGACGTGCAGGTGGAGTCGCTGTTCATGGGTGCGGCCGGCCCCATGCGCCGCAGCGCGCTGGCTCCCATCGCCGAGCACATGCGCGGGCGCGACCAGCGCAAGGTGACGCTCATCGACGTGGCGTGCGGCACGGGCCGCTTCCTGCGCCAGGTGCGCCTTGCCTATCCTGCCATGACGCTCAAGGGAGTGGACCTGTCGCGGCCCTATCTCGATGAGGCGGCCCGCCAGCTCCGCGGCCTGCGCGCCGCCGAGCTGATCGAGGCGCCGGCCGAAAAGATGCCGCTCGCCGACGCCAGCGTCGATATCATCACGTGTATCTTCCTCTACCACGAGCTGCCGCCGGACGTGCGTCGGCAGGTAACTGCCGAGATCGCGCGCGTGCTCAGGCCCGGCGGCTTGTTCGTGTTCATCGACAGCCTGCAGATGGGCGACAAGCCGGGCTGGGACGGGCTGCTCGAGGCCTTCCCGCACCGTTTCCACGAGCCCTATTACCGCCACTACGCCACCGACGATCTTGACGGTATGTTCAGCACGGCCGGCCTCGAGGCCGATATGACCAGCACGCCGTTCCTGTCAAAAGTGATGGTGCGCGTGAAGCGCTGAAGCGCAACGCTGAGGGAGCGAACGCAGCAAGGCGCGCATGCAGATCCACAGGTTTGGCGGGCGGGGATAGGGATTCGGCAAATTTAATGTTGCCTACGGAGGGATGACAAACGCGGTGAGCGCACCTATGTGCGTTTCACCCCCGGAGATGGGACGCGCGTCACCTAGAGGCCGCGTCTCAGAACTAGGAGCCGGGGGCCGCAGTCCGCAAGCCTCTGCGGGTCGGCCGTGAGACCCCACGGATCGCCATGTAGGGGCCCGGATGTTGGCAGAGCAGGGCGCTCGGAGCGCCTGTGCAACGCGCAACTCTTGGGTCGACAAGGCGCAGGGCGCCCTGCTCCTCCTACTCTCTACTTCTCAACCTCGAGGCCAAAGGCCGGCGAGGCCAAAGGTGTGCTCAATCAGGATCCGAACGGATACTCGATGAACTCGACGATGATGCCCTCGGGGCCGCGGCAGTAGAACGGCTTGGCGCGGCCGCCGCGCAGGCTCAGCACCTCCGACAGCGGCTCGTAGCCCGCCGCGATCATGCGCCGGCGCACCTCCTCGGCGTCCTCGACCTGGAAGCAGATGTGGGTGAGGCCGAGGTCGCACTGGCGGATCGGGATCGGCTTGCCCTCGGGGCTCAGCCACTTGAAGAGCTCTATGTGGTAGCCGGCAAGCTCCAGCATGGCCCAGCGGCAGGCGGCGCCGGCAGGTAGGCCCGTGACGATTGCGAGCTTTTCCTCGTCGCGCCTCTCCATCTCGCCCAGCACCTTGAAGCCGAGGAGATCGACGAAGAAGGCCTTCATCGTGTCCCAGTCGCGGCAGCTCACCGCCGTGTGGTGCTGGCGGACGATCAGATCGGCCAACGGGTGTTTCTGTTGCGCCATGTGTTTCTCCGTCAGCAGCCCATCGCGGAGGCCAAGCCGCCGAAGCTGTCCGTCACCACGTCCCAATCTCGCTCGGCCTTGAAGTCGGCTTTCTGATGCGGGCCGTGCTCCGTGGGGCGGGCGACGAAGGCGGTGCGCAGGCCAACCGCAGCCGCGGCGGAGAGATCGTTGTTGTGGGCCGCCACCAGCATGACCTGCCCGGGCTCCAGATTGAGCAGCGCCGCGCTGGCGAGATAGGCCTGCGGCAACGGCTTGTAGGCGCGCGCCGTCTCGGCGCCGAGCACCACGTCCCACGGCAGGCCAGCGTGCTTGGCCATGCGCGTCAGCAGGCCGACGTTGCCGTTGGACAGCGTGCCGATGATGTAGCGCTGCTTGAGCCGCGTCAGCCCGTCCACGACGTCGGTCCATGGCTTCAGGCGATGCCAGACGCGGTTGATGTGGTCCTTGTCTGCCTCGCTGAGGCCGCTGATCTTGTATTTGGCGAGCAGCGTCTCGAGGCTTTCGCGGTGGAGGACATCGAGGATGGTCCAGGCGCGCCGGCCGGAGCGCACCTCCTCCATGGCCGGCTGGTAGAGGCCGCGCCAGTCGTCGGTGAACTGGGCCCAGTCGGCGGTGATGCCCTTGTCGGCGCCGAAGCGGGTCAGCTCCTCGATGATGCTCGATGCGCCAGTCGACCACGGTGCCGAACACATCGAACAGCAGCGCCTGCACGTCCGCCTTGCCGGCCATTCGTGGCTCCTTCACGAGATCAGTGTTCACGCTCGGATGGAGGATCATGCAGCGCCGGGCGAGGCCTAACAAGGGTCGCCTTAGCAATCGACACGCGCATGCCGCAGATCAGGTACCAGTGCCCATCTGTCCGCGATGGCGCAAGAAATGATCGGCAAGCACGATCGCCATCATGGCCTCGCCCACCGGCACGGCACGAATGCCGACACACGGGTCGTGCCGGCCCTTGGTGGAGATCTCGGTCTCGTTGCCGAACCGGTCGATGGTGCGCCGGGGCGCGAGGATCGACGACGTCGGCTTCACCGCGAAACGGCACACGATGGGTTGCCCAGACGAAATGCCGCCCAGGATGCCGCCGGCGTGGTTGGACAGAAAATGCGGCCGACCGTCGTTGCCCATGCGGATCTCGTCGGCGTTCTCCTCGCCGGTGAGCCCTGCCACCGCCATGCCGTCGCCGATCTCGACGCCCTTGACGGCGTTGATGCTCATCATCGCCGCCGCCAGGTCCTGGTCGAGCTTGCCGTAGATGGGGGCACCCCAGCCCGCCGGCACACCTTCGGCCACGACCTCGATCAGCGCACCGACCGACGAGCCGGCCTTGCGCACGCCGTCGAGATAGTTGGACCACGTTTCCACGATGCCTGGATCAGGCGAGAAGAAGGGATTGCGGTCGACTTCCTCCCACGACCAGCGGGTGCGGTGAATTGGATGGGTGCCGATTTGCACGAGAGCGCCGCGGATCGTCACACCCTCGAGAACCTTGCGGGCAATCGCGCCGGCCGCAACCCGCATGGCCGTCTCGCGGGCGCTCGACCGGCCACCGCCGCGATAGTCGCGAATGCCGTACTTCTCCCAGTAGGTCAGGTCGGCATGACCCGGGCGAAACTTGTCCTTGATGTCGTCGTAGTCCTTGCCGCGCTGATCGACATTGTCGATCAGCAGCGAGATCGGCGTTCCCGTGGTGACCTGCTTGCCTGCGTCGTCGGTGAACACGCCGGACAGTATGCGCACCGTATCGGGCTCGCGACGCTGGGTCGTGAAGCGCGACTGGGCGGGCCGGCGCTTGTCGAGAAAAACCTGAATATCCTCGTTCGTCAGCGGGATGCCTGGCGGGCAGCCGTCCACCACGCAGCCGATCGCGGGCCCGTGGCTCTCACCCCAGGTAGTGACCCGAAACAGATGGCCGAAAGTGTTGTGTGACATTGGGCTGTCGTCCGTTTCGCGGCGCAAAGGCACTCATAGAGATGCCGCTCCAGGGGTGCAACCGAGGGTACACGGAGAGCGTTGCAGTTCTGTACTGCGGTTCGCCAAGAAGCAGAAATATCGTTCCCCTGGATGATGGTTAACGAACGTGGCCAATCTGCCACGAACGCCTTCCAACCAGACCTTAGTCATGTGCCGTTCATCTACGGCTTCTTAGGGTGAGGTGGTGCGGTGTCGCGCACGGGCAGGGGGGCTGCTGGTCGCCTGCTGTCGTGCATCTGCGGTAACGCTAGCTGAAATCGGGAGGTACTCCGAAATGCAGATCAGAAAGACCCTTATTGCCATCCTGGCGGTGGCGATCGCCATCGCCTTCTCGCCCGTCCAGGGCGTACAGGCGGCGTCGAGCTTCGGCCCTGGCGCTCAGCCCGGGACCGAGAATCTGACTTACACGGTCAAGGCGAAGGCCAAAGCCAAGGGCAAGGCAAAAGCCAAGAAGAAGGCCAAGGCCAAAGGCAAGAAGGCGGGCAGCAAGGGCCCCGGCCGTTGCGGAACCGGCATGTACTGGAAGAAGGGCAAGTGCCTGTCCAAGTAAATTGATCGGCAGAAGCGAATCGTTTCTTCGATCTTACCCAAGGTAACGGCCGGAGCCTGCGCTCCGGCCGTTTCTTTTTGATTGCCGAGCTGAACCGGCCGCCTAGTGCCTTGATTGCGAAATTCGTCTCACTGGGCGGCGAACGCGGTCACGAATTTCGCGATCTGAAGGCCGCTCACGAACCTAGCCTAGCGCGATGTAGCGGACTTCTTGATCATCACACTAGTTGCCTCCGACGCGGCTCAGCCCCTCCTGGGCATCCTCGTTGCCGGGCTCGATCTCCAGTGCCTTGCGATAGTCGTCGCGGGCCGCCGCATCGTTGCCAAGCTCCTCGTTGGCAGCACCGCGTGCAACGTAGAGATCGATATCGTCGGGCGCCAGCTTGATGGCCGCGTCGAAGTCGACGATCGCGCGGAGGTATTCGCCTTTGTTCGCGTAGGACAGGCCGCGATTGTAGAGCGGCCGGGCACTTGTTGCGTCGAGCTTGATGGCTTCCGTGTAGTCGGCGATGGCAAGGTCATGCTCGCCGCGGCCGTCGTATGTCTGTCCGCGATTGTTGTAGAAATCCGGATCGGTTGGATCGAGCTTGATGGCCTGCGTGTAGTCGGCAAGCGCCAGGTCGTGCCGACCGAGCTGATCGTGGGCATTGCCGCGGTTGAAGAAGGCCAAGGCATTGTTGGCGTCGAGCTTGATCGCTTCGGTGTAGTCTCTGACCGCCGCTTCCTTCTCGCCGGCCAGCTCCTGCAGCACGCCTCGCTGCAAGAATGCCTCGACGCGGCTGTCGTTGTCGCCCTTCTGCTCGATGATGCGCGAGCAGGCGGCCAAGCGCTTCGCCACCGGCTCGGATTCGGCGTAGCAGGTTCCCAGCAGCTCTCCGGCGGTCTGCGCCTCCGCCAGGGCCACAACGCCGACCAGCCACGTGGCGGCCAGCAGCCGGGCCAGACAAAGGCCAGCCAGATGACACCGCGCTCGCATGCAACACACCTCTTGGTTCGGGGATCCTTGGTCTCGGCAGCCGGATCGCGCGGCGCCCTATGTATGAGTTTCGTTTGAGGCGAGACCAGATCTATTTTGTCGCCGCACGGGCACGTGGTCGCCCTGGCCGAGGGGATGTTGCCTGCCGGTCACGCATGCCCTCTAGCTCGCGCCGGCGCCGCGCAAATCGTCGGGGACAATGGCCCTGATTGGGGCGTATAAAATCGCATAGGGGCCGGCCAAGGGTGGGGATCGGATGGAGGAAAGTCATGCGTTTGTCAGTCTTTGCGTCGGCCTTGAGCGTGCTGGCTCTTGTGGCGCTGGTAGCTGCGCCGGGTCCCGCCGGCGCCGCCAAGAGCAAGATGGGATGCGAGATCGGCACGGAAGTGTGGAATGCAGGCGCCGGCAAGTGCGTGCCCGGCACGTCCAAGTGGAAGCGAGCCGACACCGACAAGAAGTCGGCGGCCGTTGAAGCGAAGCCGGCCAAGAAGGCCAAGAAGAAGACGCCGGCCAAGAAGTAAGCCGGCTACAGCCAGCGCGCACTGCCGTCTTTGACGACCAGCACCTTGTCCTGCGGCACCTCGAGCGTGGGGATCTGGCTGTACTCGAGCTGCAGGACGAGGCCGCGCAGCACGCGGCTCACTCCGCCATGCGCGACGACGACGCTGTCGCGCTCGACCTCGCGCAGCCACCCTGCGACGCGGTCGGAGAGCATGCGATAGCTCTCCCCGTCCAACGGGCGCCAGTTCCACGGGTCTGCCTTGCGGGCGGCATACCCCTGCGCATCGGTGACGGGCAGGTCGTTCCACAGCTGCCCGGCCCAGTGGCCGTAGTCGATCTCGGCGAGCCGCGCGTCGATGCGGTAGTGCTGCGCCGGAAGCGTCAGCTCGCGCCGAATGATCTCCATGGTTTCGCGCGCGCGCAGCAAGGGGCTCGACACGTAGTCGAGCGCGAGAAGATCGCCCCCGTGCAAGTCGCGCAGCACGCCGCCGTTACGCTTGGCCTGCATGCGGCCCGTGGCATTGAGGGGAATGTCGCGTTGGCCCTGGTAGCGTTGCGCCAGGTTCCAGTCGGTCTCGCCGTGCCGCACGAAGTAGAGCGTAACGCCTGCAGCGAGCATCAGACTTTGAGCACCAGCTTGCCCTGATTGCCTCCCGTATAGAGCAGGTTGAGCACGTCAGGGAATGCATCGAGACCGCCCTCGCGCACGTCCTCGCGCATCCTGAGCTTGCCCTCCTTGTGCCACGCCCCGAGCTGGGCAATGGCCTCGGGCACACGGTCCATCCAGTCAAAGACCAGGAGGCCCTGCACTCTAAGGCGCTGGATGAGAACGTAGCGCAGGTTCTTCGGCCCCTCCGGCAGCGACGTGGCGTTGTAGGCTGAAATCAAGCCGCACACCGGGATGCGGCCGCGCAGATTCATCTGCGTGAGAACGGTGTCGAGGATCTCGCCGCCCACGTTTTCGAAATAGACGTCAATGCCGTTGGGGGCGGCAGCTTTCAGGTCGGCCGCGAGATTGCCGGCCTTGTAGTCGACGCAGGCGTCGAAGCCGAGCTCCTCCGTGACATAGCGGCACTTGAGGGGACCGCCGGCAATCCCGACCGCGCGGCAGCCCTTGATTTTGGCGATCTGGCCGACGATGGAGCCCACCGCGCCGGAGGCCGCCGATACGACTACCGTCTCGCCGGCCTTGGGCTGGCCAACCTCGAGCAGGCCAAAGTAGGCCGTCCAGCCGGGCATGCCGAGGCCGCCGATCCAGCGCTGCAGCGGCGCCTGCGAAAGGTCGAGCTTGACGACGCGCTCGCCTTTGGAAATGGCGTAACGCTGGACGCCCAGCACGCCCTGCACGGCGTCGCCTACCTTGAAGCCCGGGTTGTTCGACTTGTCGACGATGCCGGCCGAGTAGCTGCGCATGGTCTCGCCGATGCCGACCGGCGGCACATACGACCTGCCCTCGTTTATCCAGCCGCGCATGGCGGGATCGAGCGAGATGTATTCTATTCTGATGCGGAACTCGCCGGGGCCCGGCTCCGGCACCGCGCCGTCCTCGACGCGAAAATCCTCGCGCGTGACCATGCCCCTGGGGCGCCGCGCCAGCTTGACCATGCGGTTGCTCATCGGGGACCTCGTAACGGAATTGGCCGGTTGCGAGCCGCATCACACGGCCGCGGAGCGTTGCAGTCAAGGGCGCCATTGGGGGGGCCGTGGCAGGGTCCCCGAAGGCAACCCTGGGCCATTGCTATCTGGTCGGCTTGATGGGCTCAAGAAGCACGCCATGACCGACTTGGGCACCGTGGTGTAGAACGACGGTCGGAAAAGCGATGGAGATTGTGCCGATGAACACGACGGCGTCGCGCCACCTTGCGGGATATGCTGCTCTTGCTCTCCTAGTGTCGTCTGCGGTCGCCGCGCCGGATGAGGCGAAGCTCGGGAAGTCTGCCGGTTATCCGATCGGAACCCGCGCGAACTGGTTCTTCGAGGAGCGCGTAAGGGTCGGTTCGTTCAGCAATCTCGACAAGCTGTTTGCGCACAACCGTCTCGCCAAGGCAGTCTCGCCTCTCCCCCTCCGCAAAGCGGCCTCCGAGGTGACCTTCCGCTACCGGTTCGAGAACCGCACGTTGAGCGTGGAAGAGTTTTTGGAGCGTCAGCGCGTCACGGGCCTGCTGATCGTCAAGGACGGCGAAATTCTCCTCGAACGCTATCAATACGACCGCATGCCGACGCATCGTTTCCTGTCTCATTCGATGGCCAAGTCCCTCGTGTGCCTGGCGATCGGCCTCGCGCTGGCAGAGGGGAAGATCGCCACGCTGGATGACAAGGTCTCGAAGTATGTGCCCAAGCTCACCGGCCACCCTTACGGGGAGACGTCGATCCGCAACATCCTGAGAATGGCCTCGGGCGTGCGCTTCGAGGAGGTCTACGACGGCAAAGACGACCTGTCCCGGTTCGTCAGCCTTCGCAACAGCAAAGGCGCTCTGGCGGCACTGCAGGCCTTTACCGTACGACAGGCTCAGGAGGGCACGCGCTTTCACTATGCGTCGAGCGAAACCGTGGTGCTCGCCCTCGTGGTCCACGCGGTGACGGGCAAGACACTTTCCGAGTACCTCACAGAACGGCTGTGGCAGCCGATGGGGGCCGAGGCCGATGCCACCTGGATCAGGGACATCAACGGCCTCGAGCTGGCGTTGGGAAACTTCAATGCCGTCTTGCGCGACTACGGCCGCCTCGGCGTGCTGCTCGCCAATGATGGGGCGGTTGGGGAAAAGCAAATCCTACCCAAGAATTTTCTGCTCGAAGCTACGGATTGGCACAAGCAGCCCGCCGCGTTCGCCCCCGGGCGGGCCACGCCGTATTTCGGCTACGGCTATCAGTTCTGGCTTTTCCCCGGCGCCAAGCGAAGGTTCGCCCTGCTGGGCGTCTACGGCCAATCAATTTTCGTCGATCCCGAGCTCAAGCTGGTGATGGCGATTACGGCGGTGGCAAAATCGGCCAGTGTCGGCAAGGAGCCGTTGGGCCGAGAGCGTGACGCGCTGTGGCGTGGCCTCGTTGCCAACTACGGGAGTTGGTAGGAACGTAAGGGGCTTCAGGGCGGCGGCGGAGGCGGGACGATTTCGGTTGGCTTGACGGGCTTCGCCTTGACTTCCACGGCGTCCTGCAGGCTGCGAAGCCGGGTGCGGGCGATTATCTCGGAATGGCGGTAGCACTGGCGCTCGTAGTCGAGCTTCGTGCGCAGCACCATGTCGGGGTCGGCGTCGGCTGCTTTGGGCTGCCCGTCGGTCTGGCGCGCCCCCGACTTGTCGGCACTTGCTGTCCGGTATTCGCAATTTGGCGGCGGCTGGCGCACCAGCTTGGGCTTCAGCGACGCCAAGGGCTCAGCGCCGATTTCCGAGCCGCAACCTGCTAGCGCGCAGGTGGTCAGGAGTGCGGCCATGCGCAGCATGCGCGCAGCCGACGGCCTGCGTTGCCTAGTGGAGATCCCGTGCCCGGCGGCGACTGACCGCAGGGTCGATGCATTGCGCATGACGAACAACCGGTGATGCGTTCCCCAGGCGCGGGAGTGCAGGACAATTATGTTGAGAGATTGGTTGGCGTGCTCACGTTGAGCACTAGGCAGGAACTGTCGGCAGCATACTTGAGAACTAGTACCGCAGTACGTTCCTAGGTTGGCTGAATTCCCTCGACTTGCTGCGATTTCCGCGCTCACCGCACGCTGCGACGCCCCCAGGTACTGGTGCGCATGACTGATTCACGGCGGACACGCCGTTTGGCAAGCTCTCGCTGCAATCGGCGCCCGATTTATTGGACCGGGCTATCCGCAGCCGGGCTGAGCCCAGGAGACAGTGACATGCAAAAGATTGCCGCCAGCCTCACGTTCCTCCTCATGATAACGACCGGGGCGAAACTTGCGGCCGACCAGGACGCCAATCCCGCCGCAGCCAAGCAGTCGGGCGGACAAGTCGAAATCAGAACGGTCCAGACCGCCGACAAGTCGCACGTGGCAGGCCCATCTCTGCGTTCGGAAAATGATGTGCCTGCGCCGCTGTCGGCCTGGCTCGAGGATCCTTCCGTCATGGATGGCTCCTGGCGACGGTGGCCTTCGCTCACCGATTTTTGAGCGAGGCGGATGCATCAGGCATCGATTGGTCCGCTATTCGGAGCAAGTGACCTTACCAAGTCGCCGGCACTGGCGCCTCGCATTTGAATACATGGCTCGGTGTGCTGCGTTGGAATTCCCGATTACCAGCTGGTTGCTGCGGTAGTCGGCAATTCCGAACGTCGTACTAGGGGAGCACCCGGTGGAAGCCCTGTCCGCCCTTTGCGCAGGCGAACCATATCCGCTCACCGGTAGTCGTTGTGACCGTGGCAGAGATGAGCCAGCCGTTGTCGACGGCCTCGCGCCAGATCGGGTTGGCGCAGTAGGCGCCGCGCCATTCCTGCGTCTTGGCCTCCCGCCAATTTCCGCGCACCGTGCCCGCCGGCGCGTTGGAGGTGCGCTTGAAGTGCACGAGCTTGCGGTCGCAGACGATCTCGACGCCGTCGTTGCGGGTGGAGCGATCGACCCAGGTGCCGACGTCTCCCGCCGCGGCGCGCGCCAGCTGGTTGACGGCCTGGCAAAACTGCGTGTTGTCGAAAGCACGCGCACCGCTGCTGGCGGCGGCCGCAAGAGCCGCGCTCGCAGCGATCGCTACCGGCAAGAAGGCACGCATGCGCCCACCTCAGGAGCTCGACGAGATGCCTCGGCGGCCTCGGGCTAATAGCGCCGCGCACCGCGTCGGGTGAGCAGTCTATCAGCTTTGTGAGCATTGCGCGCGGGTGCCGGCGCGGTCTCTCGCCCACGCGTTGCGCCAGCAAGCATCTCCTCATTTATGACGGAAACGACAATGAAAGTCCTGGCTCGTTCGATTCGGCGCAAACCTGGCGCATATGGGGGTTCAGGAATGTCGAAAATGGTACAACTGGTCGACGAGTTTCGTGAGCGGCTCACCACAGTTGCCGACACGGAGCACAAGCTCGTGGCGCAGTTGCGCGAGGCGCTCAACCGCTACGATCAGAAACTGTTACAGGATGTACGCAACATCACGGCGGAGCACGAGTCGCGCCGCGGTGTCATTCTGAGCGAACTGCAAAGCCTCGCGTCGCGGATGGGCGCCTTCCCGGTTGCGCGGGAGACGCGGGCTGCCGTCAGCGATGCCGCTGCGGCCGAGGGGCGCGCCGCCTTGCCCGCCAGCAACGCGCGCCTGCGCTCGGTTGAAGGCGGCGCCTGGCGCGAGGCCACCGACAAGCTGCAGAGCGAGATCGACTCGTATTTCAAGAAGCGGGCCTGACTTCAAGAAGCGCGCCTGACTTCAAGAAGCGGGCCTGACCGCCCGTCAGGTGATCGGCCGCTGGCCCAGCAGCCACAGCAGGACCTGCCGCGCCCGGTTGAGCCAGGGATAGAGCGGCCGGGCCCAGGGTGCAGTGCCGATCGACGCCAAGAGAGCCTTGCGCCACCGGGACGACGAGGCTCGGCCGAGGACGGCGATCATGCGCGTCGCTTCCGCGCCGAAGTAAAGCTTGCGGTCGAGCGAGAGAACCATCCCCTCGTTGATCTCGTAGCCGGCCTGGCGCAACGCGGCCACCAGTTCGGGCTCTTCGCGGGCGCTCAAGACTCGCAGGTCAGGGTAGAGCTGGCGCAGCCGCGACATGGCCACGTAGGCGCTACACACCGGGCAGTCACCGTCGTAGAGGAGAAAGTTGGTCCGTGGAGCCAACGAGGCCTTGGGGTGCGGCTGCGGGTTTGTCTGGACGGAAGCGTGCGGGTCTGTGGACATGGCAGCTCCACAGTCTATCGCGGGCCATGGGCTGGCGCTGAAAATAAGCAGCGCGCCGCCCCGCCTGCGACGGGACGGCGCGCCAACGCCCCCCTCTGATTGTCTGCTCTGTCCCTAGCGGGCCTCGAAGTGTGCGTCGAAGACGCGCCGCACGGCGTCATCGTGAGGTATCCCGCGCGAGGTCATCTCGTGGTAGGCGCGTGCCGCGGCCAATCCGTCCCGCATTGCATTCCAGTAGATCCGCAGCGAACCGCCGAAGCGCGCAAGCGCAGAGCGGTGGGCCGGCGCTGGGTAGAAATCCAGCGCATCGTTGAAGCTGTCGATAGTCCCCATGATCTTGTTCTCCTTTTTGCGCGGTTCGACCTGTGATCGACTCCCGCACCGCGCTTGTGTGCTGCAATATGGTATATGGCATGCCACGTTGCAATGCAGCAATGGAGCGAGCTCTTATGCGCAATTCGCATAACTCAGCCAGGGTGGCCGCCAAGCTTCTTGCGGCCGACCGCTGGGTCATGGCTCCGTTGGGCGAAACTGGCCCACAATGGGGGCCATGATGGCGGGCATGGGCGACATCCCCTTGGTCGTTGTGCGGTTCCCCGTGCGACCCGTCGCTGCTCGTCGTGTTGCCGAAATGGAGGCCGTCCTTTTCGAGGCAAGCGGGCGTACGTTTGCGTCTCGCGTGGAGCGCGACGAGTTCCGCGAGCGGTGGCTCGGGCGCTATCTCGATGGCGGCTCGGACGTCGTGCTGCTTGCCATGAGCGGCGAGGATGCTGTTGCTGGCTATCTCGTCGGCGCGCTGGAGGATCCCGCCTCGCAGTCGCGCTTCGTTGATCTGCGTTATCTGACGGGCGAATTTCGCGACTTGTGCCGGCACTATCCCGCGCACCTGCACGTCAATCTCGCGCCCGCATTCCGCGGCAGGGGTGTGGGCGCGGCCCTTGTTGCGGCCTTTGCCGCACATGCGCGCGACGCCGGTGCTGCCGGCATGCACGTCGTGACGCGGGCGGACGCGCGCAACGTAAGCTTCTATCGGCGCTGCGGTTTTTCCCACGCGGACAAGTGCATGTGGAACGGGCGCGAGCTCGTTTTCCTCGCAATGGCGCTGTGAACCACCTGCCGTTTGCGGCAACCGGCAGTCCGCGTGGCGCGTCGCGCGCGATTGACCATGATGGAACGCCACGGCCTATGGCCGCGTTTCAGGCTTGGTCGGGCGATCGTCGCCACCGGTAGGGGCTGCTGGTGCGCGCGTTGGCTCGGCCACCTGACTAGTGCGCGCTCGCGCCCCTGGATCATGGCGTGAGCAAACCCTGGGCCGAGGAGGGCCACGGTCATGCAGCAATTTTTCAATCAGCTCTTGCAGTTTCTCCAGCAGGGCATCGCAGCGATCTTCAAATTTGTACAGCTGGTCTGGACCTGGTCGGTCGACCAGATCAGCACCCTGACGCGCGTGCCTTGGCAGGACTGGCCGCTATGGAAGCAGGTCCTTCTCGTTCTGCTCATCGCAGGCATCGCGTACGCGCTCTACAAGGTCGCGGTCGAGCTGTGGGAAGCAGGCGAGCGCATATTGGCCGCTTTCGCCACCCTGCTTGGCGTTCTCGTGCGGACGTTGCCGAGCGTGATGATCGCGGGCTTGATCGCATTGGCCGGACTTTGGGTGCTCAACAACGTCGATCTGTCGAGAGTTCCGCTGCCGTCGTTCCTCCAGACCACGTCGCTGCAAAAATAACCAAGCGGAGCTGGGCTACTCGGCCGCGCGTCCTTCGCGATGGGCCTTCCTGGTTTGCGCGGCCGAGGTGCGAACCAGCAGCTCGGCTGCGAGCTGGCGCAAAGCCTTGCCGGTCTCGCCCGGGTATTTCGCCCAATAGGACCTGGGCCGCGGACAGAAATGGGCCGCGGTCTGTAGCGATGTGGCGCGCGGGATGACCTGATCGAAGCAGGGGTGCTTGCAGTTGTGGCGCAGCCAGCGCTCGTACTGCGCATCTTCGAAGGCCGTCTTGTCCTTCATGCTGATGATTACGCCCAAGCACTCGGCAAAGCCCATCTCCGAGTCGCGCTGGCTGAACTGGCCCAGGAACTGCAGGCCGTGCGTCGAGATGTAGTCGGGCTTCGTCGGAGACAAATAGAAGTCGACCTCGCGCAGCCAGCATTCGGTCAGAATCGACAGACCCGGCGCGCTGTCGATCAAGATCAGATCATAGGAATTGCGGGCGCGCGCCAGCAGGTTGCGCACGGCCTGGCGCAGTCGCGTCTCGAAGCCGGTCTTGGAGACTTCGCGCTCGAACAGAGTGAGGTGGCCCCCGCCCGGCATCAGATCGACCGATCGCGCGTCGTCCACGTCGGAAACGCCGGTAGATACGAACGATGTCCACGGCACCGGCTCGTCTTTGAGCACCACCGCAATCAGATAGTCCACCATGGTGCGGCCTTGCGCCTGGAAGGCCTGCACCCAGTCGGGCCGCATCAGCATGTTGGATATGCTGGCATGCGCGTCGGAGTCGATGACCAGGACGCGTTTTTCGTGGCAGGCGGATAGCGTTTCGGCGAGCGCAAGGACGACTGTCGATTTCCCGACGCCCCCCTTGGCATTCATCACAGTTATGGTGCTGCGCATGCGCTCCCACTCGCCTGCCCGAACACCCGCACACTAAGCAAAAAAGGGCGCAACCAAGGAGAATTTGTGACGGATCCAACGCGGTAGGGCCAGTGCTCGCGGGACACGATGACCGGCAGAGCTTGCCCAACTCTGCAGGCTGGGCTCGGCGCGCTGGGCGCAAGCGGAGGGCATGCCAGGGGGCGCGCAGGAGCAAACATGCGTGCGCCCCTCACCGCTGCCGGCGCTCGCAGCAGCAATCCAGAAACGCTGTGCCAATCAATAGGTTGAGCCTGTTCGACCCGCATCTAAGGTTCCGCCAGCATCGCTCGATGGCGCGCCGCCTCCTGTGGCGGCAGCCGCTTCAGCAGCGGCCGCATGGTGTAGTTGCCGACGATCTTGCCGGATCGCAGATACATCCAATCGCTGATCTGGCGCCCGTCGATCTCGATGCGCTGGCCGCGCCGCAGCCCCGTTACGTGTACCGGATTGTTGTTGAGAGTGCCGAAAAGCTTGCCCCCGCTGCGCTCGATGCCGTTGAACCACATGTGCTCGCTGCTGTTCGCCCCGTACGGGATCGCCACCTTCACTGCGAAGCCTTCCTCGTTGGCGCCGGGCTGGTCGAACACCCGCCAGAACTCGGCAAGCGTGACCTGCGCCTTTGCCTGCGCCGCGGCCATCTCGGGGTCGTTGTTGGGGACATGCACCACGGCCTGCGCAGCGGCGGCGCAAGTCCAGCCAAGCAATAGAAGCGCAAACGCCACCCCCCGCAGCTTCATCGGCTTTGTCCCCAATCCTTGCCCCAATGACGTGCGCCCGCGCATCCGCCCATCTGCGGACGTTGTCATTGCCTTGTGTCATGAGCATGACTCGGGATCCTATGGCAGCGGCCGCGACCCAAGCTTGCCTCTCCGGCCATGGCGACTAGGCTTGGGCCGGGAGGATGCGCCACATGCCATCGAACATCTACGACTATATCATCGTCGGTGCCGGGACGGCGGGATGTCTGCTCGCCAACCGTCTGTCGGCCGATCCCAGGGCGCAGGTGCTGCTTCTGGAGGCGGGCGGCCGCGACAACTATCACTGGATCCACATTCCGGTCGGGTACCTCTACCTGATGGGCAACCCGCGCACCGACTGGGGATACAAGACCGCTGCAGAGGTAGGCCTCAACGGCCGCAGCCTCGCCTATCCACGCGGGCGGGTGCTCGGCGGCTGCTCGTCCATCAACGGCATGATCTACATGCGCGGCCAGGCGCGCGACTACGACCTGTGGCGGCAGATGGGCAACCCGGGCTGGGCCTGGGAGGACGTGCTGCCCTACTTCAAGCAGCACGAGGACCAGTGGGCGCTGGAGCCCGATGCGTTCGATGGCGTGCACGCGCGAGGGGGGGAATGGCGCATTGAATTGGCCCGCATCCGCTGGGAGATCCTCGACGCGTTTCGCGAGGCGGCGGCGGAAGCCGGCATCCCCAAGGTCGACGATTTCAACCGCGGCGACAACGAGGGCTGCGGCTACTTCCACGTCAACCAGAAGACAGGCGTGCGCTGGAATACGTCGAAGGGCTTCCTGCGGCCCGTGCGGCACCGGCCCAACCTCGATGTCGAGACCGACGCGATGGTCGAACGGCTGGTGGTCGACGGCAAGCGCGTGACGGGGCTCGTCGTGCGCCAGCACGGCGCTCGCCGGACGATCGCTGCGACGCGCGAGGTGATGCTGTCGGCGGGCTCCATCGGCTCGCCGCAGATCCTGCAGCTGTCGGGCATCGGCCCTGGGGCGCTGCTGCAGGCGCACGGCATCGAGGTGCGCCACGAGCTCAAGGGGGTGGGCGAGAACTTGCAGGACCATCTGCAGGTGCGCTGTGCCTACAAGGTATCGGGCGTCAAGACCATGAACGAGCGCTTCCAGAGCCTGACGCAGCGCGCGGGCTTCGCCGCGCAGTACGTTTTCCAGCGGCGCGGCCCCATGACCATGGCGCCCTCGCAGCTCGGCGCCTTCGTCAAGTCGGATCCGAGCCGCGAGACGCCCGACCTGCAGTATCACGTGCAGCCGCTGACGCTGCCCAAGTTCGGCGAGCCGCTCGATCCGTTCCCGGCGTTCACGGCGAGCGTCGCCAACATCCGCCCGACGAGTCGCGGCTTCGTGCGCATCACCGCGCCCGACCCTGAGGCCCATCCGGAGATCCGGCCGAACTACCTTTCAACGCAGGAGGACCGGCGGGTGGCAGCGGATGCCATTCGTGTGACCCGCAACATCGTCTCGATGCCGTCGCTCGCGAAGTATCGCCCGCAGGAGTTTCGGCCGGGGCTCGAGGTGCAGGGCGACGAGGAATTGGCGAAGGCGGCCGGCGACATCGCCACCACCATCTTTCACCCCGTCGGCACCTGCAAGATGGGCGCCGACGACATGGCGGTCGTGGACGCAAGGCTGAAGGTGCGCGGGCTCGAAGGACTGCGGGTGGCCGATGCTTCCATTATGCCGACCATCACGTCAGGCAACACCAACTCGCCGACGCTGATGATTGCGGAGAAGGCGGCCGCCATGATGCTCGAGGACGCGCAAAGGTTGGGTCGAGCGTAGCGATGACCCAACGCTCGGGGGCCGCCATGCCCCGTCACATCGTCTGTCTCAGCTTCGATTTCGACACCCAGTCCGGCTTCATCGCGCGTGGCATGACCACGCCCACCCCGCTGTCGCGCGGTGAGTTCGGCGCGCTGGCCTCGCGCCGCATCCTCGCGTTCCTGCAAGCGCACAGCATCCGCGCCACCTGGTTCGTCCCGGGCTTCACCATCGAGAGCTACCCCGAGCAATGCGCGGCCGTGGTCGATGGCGGGCACGAGGTCGCCAACCACAGCTGGGCGCACATCCCGAACGCTGCCATGAGCCGCGAGGAGGAGGAGGCCGACTTGGTGCGCGCCAGCGAGGCCATCCAACGTCTCACCGGCCGCAAGCCCCGCGGCTACCGCTCGCCCGCCTGGGACCTGAGCGAGCACACCATCGACCTGCTGCTCGCTCACGGTTTCGTATACGACAGCAGCCTGATGGGCGGCGACTATCTGCCCTACCGGGCGCGGCGCGGCGATGTTGCCGAGCTCGGCAAGCCCTATCGGTTCGGCGCGGAAACCCCGCTCATCGAGATGCCGATCAGCTGGTCGCTCGACGACCACCCGCATTTCGAGTTCATCCGCACCCCGGCGGCGATCCTGCCGGGGCTGCAGTCGGCGCGCGCCGTGATGCAGAACTGGCTCGACGAGTTCCTCTACATGAAGAAGTCGGTCGACTGGGGCGTGCTCACCTACACCATGCATCCCTACGTGATCGGGCGCGGCTATCGCATGCTGGCATTCGAGGACCTGGTGGGGAAGCTGGAGGCCGAGGGCGCTACCTTCATGACCATGGAGGCCGCTGCCGCCGAAGCGTTGGGCCTCGGCGCCGGGGACGGGCAGCCGGGCCCCAAGAAGCCGTGAGGCCGGGTCCCGGTCTACTCATGATGCCGAGAAGATCAGAGCGGGCTTTGAGAAGTTGATGCTCGTATTTGGAGGCACCCGCCGCAGCGCCGCCGCTTGCGTCAAGGCCCCGTCGCCAGCGCCGTGCCGCCGCCGAACAGGCTGCTCAAGCTGCGCTCGCGTTTGGTGTCGATCCTGACGCTGGCGGTCATGCCGGGACGCAGCATGGGCTCCCCCGGCATCGGCGCCAGCCGCAGGCGCACCGGCAGGCGCTGCACCACCTTCACCCAATTGCCGGAGGCGTTCTGCGGCGGCAGCAGAGCGAACTCGGCGCCCGTCGCCGGGCTGATGCTCTCGACCTCCGCCTGCCAGGTCACGTCCGGGTACATGTCAAGCACCACGGTGGCAGTGAGGCCCTTGCTGACGTGGGTGAGCTCGGTCTCCTTGAAGTTTGCCTCCACCCACGGCCGTGTGTCGGCGACGATGGCGAACAGGACGGTTGCGGTCTTGACCTGGTCGCCCCTCTGCAGGCGGACGTTTACGGTGGTGCCGCCGAGCGGCGCGCGGATCACCGTGCGCGCAAGCTCGAGCTCGGCCCGCTCCCGCTCCGCCCGCTTCTCGCGCACCAAGGGATGCTCGTCCACCGGCCGCGCCGGATTGTTGCCGAGCTGGGCTGCGACGCGCTCGACCTTCTTGCGCATGACGCCGACCCGGTCCGCCGCCGCCGTGGCGTTGCTCTCCACCTCTTCGAGCTTGCTCGAGGCGACGATGCCGCGGACCGACAGCGTCTTCTGGCGCTCCAGCTGCGCCTGCCAGAACGCGACTTTGCTCTCCGCTTCCTGCAGCTCGCTCAGCGCCTCGTGCCAGGTGGCGATCAGAGTGCGCACCTGGCCTCGCGTCGCGTCGAGCTCGGCCTCGGCCTTGGCGAGCGCCACGCGGAACGGCTCGGGGTCGATGCGGACGAGCAGGTCGCCGGCCTTGATCTGGGCGTGATCGCGCACATGCACCTCGAGCACGCGGCCCGCAACCTCGGCCGAGACCTGTGCGATATCGGCCTTCACATAGGCGTTCTCGGTCGTGACATAGCGGCCGCCCCACAGCCAGAACAGCAAGGCCCCGAGCACGATCGCAACCGGCACCGCGATCAGCAGCACCGGCCTCAACGCCTGACGTCGCAGCAGCGAAGTCATGGTGTGCGTGCCTCGTCCTCGTCGGCTGCGCCATCGCTCTTGCGCGCGACGGCGGCCTGGTCGTGCTCGGCGAGCGCCTGCAGCTTTGCCTTCACTCGCGTCATCAGGCTGGTCAGCTGCCGTTGCTCCTTGGCCGAGAGGTCGCTCAGCGCATCGTCGACTGTCGCTTCCGCGATCGGCCAGATGGCGGCGTGCAGGCGCTCTCCTTCCGCGGTCAGGTGCAGCCGGTTGACGCGGCGGTCGCTACTGTCGTCGCGGCGCTCGAGCCAGCCTTTGGCCTGCATGCGGTCGATCAGGCGGCCGGCCGGGGCCTTCTCGATCTCCAACAGGTCGGCCACCTCAGACTGGCTGAGCCCTGGCCGGCGGTGCACGCGGGCGACCACCAGCCACTGTGCGCGCGTCAAGCCGAATGAGCGCACCCGCCGCTCGAACACGGTGCGCATCAGGCGGGCCACATCGGTGATGGTGTAGCCGATGTAGTTCTCGTCATCGGGCGTCATTTGCAGCCTCTGGGCGGCCACTGGCGGAGAATAGTGACCTAGGTTACTGTACCCATAGCTACGTTTGTCAAGGCAAGGCCTGTGCATGAGCGAAGACGCACCAGTCCACAGCCTGACCGTGCTGCAGCGGGTGCTGCTGGTGCTCACGCTGGTGTCGAGCACGACCATCTATTCGGCTTCCGTGCTCATCTCCTCGGCTCTGCTGCCCCAGCTGCAGGGCGCGCTCTCGGCCACGCAGGACGAGGTGTCCTGGGTGATGACCTTCAACATCGTGGCGACCGCCGTAGCGACGCCGGCGGCCGGCTGGCTGGCGGACCGCTTCGGCCAGCGCGCGACCATGACTTGGTGCACGCTGGTGTTCACCATCGCCACCTTCATGTGCGGTGCCTCGGGCTCGCTGGAGGAGCTGATCGGCTGGCGCATCCTGCAGGGTGCCGCGGGCGCGCCGCTGGTGCCGCTCGGCCAGACCATCCTGCTCGACAGCTTCCCGCGCCGGCAGCACGGCTTGATGATCTCGATCTACGGCATGGCCAACATGATCGGTCCGTCCATCGGCCCGATGTTTGCCGGGCAGATCGCCGAGGCATTGGGCTGGCGCTGGGGCTTCTGGATGATATTGCCGGTCGCCGCTCTTTCCTTCGTCGGCAACTGGCTGGTGCTGCCCAAGGACGACAAGGTACGCGAGGCCCGCCTCGACTGGGTGGGCTTCCTCAGTCTGTCGGCCGGCATCGCGGCAGCACAGCTCGTGTTCTCGCGCGGACAGAGGCTCGACTGGTTCGAGAGCAGCGAGATCGTGATTGCGACACTGGTGGCTGGCATCGCGCTCTACATGTTCTGCGTGCACAGCCTCACCAGCGAGCGGCCGTTCGTGCGCCTGAAGCTGCTCGCCGACCGCAACTACGGTCTCGGACTGATCCTGGTGACGCTGTTCGGCATGCTCAACTTCGCCACCGTTGTGCTGCTGCCGCCGCTGCTACAGCAGCACGCCGGCTATCCCGATTCCGCGATCGGGGAAATCGTGGGTTATCGCGGTATGGGCTCGGGCATCGGCTTTCTGCTGGCGATACCCATGGCGCGCCTCGATCCGCGCATCAGCCTGGCGCTTGGCGCCCTGCTGCAGACCGGTACGGGCCTGTGGATGATGAGCTTCGACCTCAACGTCGACATGAACACGCTGCTGATGAGCAACGTCCTGCAAGGCATCTCGATCGGCGTGTCGTGGGTGCCGCTCACCGTCATCACCTTCTGGACGCTGGCGCCCGAGTATCGCGCCGAGGCGATGTCGATGTTCCACCTGCTGCGGAACTTCGGCTCGAGCCTGTTCATCTCGATCGCAGTGGCGGAGATCGTGCGCACGTCGGCGGCGAACTATGCGCGCATGGTGGAGCATGTCTCGCCCTATAACCGGGTGCTGGAGATCCCGTGGGCCATGGGCAGCTGGGCGGTCGATTCCGCGCCTGCGCTGGCGAAGCTTTCCAGCGAGATCGCACGCCAATCGGTGCTGATCGGCTACATGAATGCCTGGCTGCTGTACACGGTGGTGGCCCTGGCATCGCTCCCGCTGTGCCTTCTTGCCAGGCTGCCGAAGGCGCCGCCGAGCCGGGTCTAGGCTCTCGGCAGGCAATACCCCAAGGCGCGTCTGCAACCGCAGTTAATCCAACGTCTACCTTTGTGCCGTAAGAGCATGTCCAGAGATGTGCTCGACAGCCATGACCCAGAACCGACCAGGCCGGGAGCGACGCAAGTCGGCGCGCGTGTGGTTGCGGCGCGGCGGCCAGCTGATCCTTGTCAAGGGCTTGCGAGGGACCGCCACGGTGCCCTGCAAGGTGCTGAACACGTCCAAGGGCGGCGCGCTGCTCATGGTTGACGGCGCCGCCACCGACATCCCGGACGACTTCTACCTCACCATTGCCGGCCAGCCGGAGCAGAAGATCATCTGCTCGGTCGTCAGGCGCGGTAAGAAGGTGCTTGGCGTGCGTTTCATCGCGCAGCCCGACTACGAAGTGCGCGTTTCCACGGCGCACTCGTAGACGGGGCCGACGCATTGGTCGTGGCGCGATCAACGAAGCTAACGCCGTGATTGTAGAATTGCCGCCTACTTCTTCATGTCGTCCTTCTTCATCATGTCGCCCTTGTCGTCCTTCTTCATGTTGCCATCCGACATGGTGTCCTTCTTCATCGTGTCCTTCTTCATGTCGCCTTTCATCTCGCCCTTCTTCATGTCGTCCTTGCCCATCGTTCCCTGGGCATAGGTATCGGGCGACGCCAGCACCATGCCGAATGCGAGCGCGGCGGCGCAGGCAAGCAGCGAAAGCCTTGTCGTCAGGGTCATTGGATGTTCCTCTAGCAGCCTATCGTTGGACGACGTTCGCCGTCCTTCTAAGGTTTCGCTGCCACATCCAGCTTGGTTACACCGCGTGTCCCACGTCTTCGTGAGGCGCGACGCCGGCTGCGACGGTCATACTGCGGGGCGGGGCAAGTCGAGGACCCGACGGCCGAGCAATCCGCCCACGGCCGAGAGGAGACCCACGCTCCCCAAATGCCAGGTCAGCACCATGATGCTCGCATCATGCAGATGAAAGGCCTGCAGGCCGAAGTTGCCCAGGGCTGCCACCGAGAGCGCACCCAGCATGAGGGTCGAGCGCGGCAGGAGCGGCGCTCCGCGGCGGAGCATGATGACCAAGGCGATTGCCGGCACGATGCCGATCACCGCCGCGTAGGGCAGGCACTCCCAATCGGGCCGCAGCGTCAGGCCATTGGCGCCGAGCCGCAGCCAGTCCTGCACGCAGCCCTGCCCGACGCTGGCAAGCCACACGGCGAGCGGAGGGAGCGGCAACAGCAACACCCTGCGATCAAACCCGGGGACGGTGCTGGCGAAGGCGGCAAGCGCGGCTGCCACGGCCGTAGCCAGCGTCGCCGCTTGCTCCAGAACAAAGCGTGGGTCAGCCAGCATCTGCCCCGGGTCCATCTGGACGATCTTGCTCCAGACCACGGCGGCGACGCACGGCAGTGCGATCGCCAGCCACAGGAGCGCACGCATCCACGGTGGCCGCAGCCGGCGGACCGGCCCGGCTTCGGCCGCAAGTCGCGCGATTAGCTCTTGCGTTTCCATGGCTCAGTCCTTCGCGTCCCCCTTTGCACCCAGGGTCTTGCGCAGCGCGACAACGCCGCGATGCACAGCGACCTTGAGAGCCCCGACGCTCGTCCCGCTGACGGCCGCGGCCTGCCGTAGCGACATTTCCTGCAACTTGGTCAATTCGATCGCTCGCCGTTGGCCGGGCGGAAGAGCGGCCATTGCCTGGGCAAGCTCCTCGCCGTCGCGATACCCTTCCGTGGGGAAATTCGCTTCCACCTCCGCAGAGGTTTCAGGCAATTGATCGCAAGCAACCTCGTTGGCACGGCCCCGCTTGTAGCGGCGGGCTCCGTCGGCCACCCGATTCCGCACAATCGCCATCAGCCAGGGCAGAAACGGGCGTGCTGGATCGTAGGTGGCACGCGCCGCATGCAGGGAGAGCAGCACGTCCTGCACAAGGTCCTCGGTGTCCTGAGGCTGCAGCAAGGCTAGCCGCCGCCGGATCGTCTGCCGCACCAGGGGCGCAACTTCTTGCAGCAGAACGGCGTAGGCGCCAGCATCGCCATCCTGCGCGGATCGCATCAGCTGGGAGAGGCGCTGATCTTGACCTGTGCTCGTGGTCGTGGCCGGCAATGAAAGCGCTCGCCGAAAGGTCCCGGCCCTGCTGGAAGGGCGTGGCGTTGAGAAGAGGGTGTAACCTTCCTTGCACTCACCGCGAAATCAAGCTCAGGTGAGCCGCCAACCGGCACGAGGTCGTGCCGGAACGACTACGCATGCCAACAGCCGCGTTGCGTCCCGCGCTGGCGATCGTCATACTCGGGCATGGCTGACGACTCCGGATCACCTGCGCTCAGCGGACAGAAGGGCGGCGTGCCGCGCACCGGGGCCCGCAACGCGGCGATCCAGATGATCGGCGTCGGCAAATGGTTCGGCGCCTTCCAGGTCCTGAGAGACATCACCCTTACCGTTGCCAAAGGCGAGAAGATCGTCGTCTGCGGCCCCTCCGGCTCGGGCAAGTCGACGCTGATCCGCTGCATCAATCGCCTGGAAACGCATCAAGTGGGCCGCATCATCGTCGACGGCGTTGAGCTCACGGACGATTTGCGTCAGATCGACAGGGTGCGCGCGGAAGTCGGCATGGTGTTCCAGAGCTTCAACCTTTTCCCGCATCTGACCGTGCTCGACAATCTCTGCCTGGGCCCCGTGTGGGTGAAGAAGATGGCGCGTGCGCAGGCCGAGGAGCTGGCGCGGCGATACCTCGATCGCGTGCACATCCCCGAGCAGGCGGACAAGTATCCGGGGCAGCTCTCGGGCGGGCAGCAGCAGCGCGTGGCGATCGCGCGGGCGCTGTGCATGAACCCGCGCGTCATGCTGTTCGACGAGCCGACCTCGGCACTCGATCCGGAGATGATCAAGGAGGTGCTCGACGTGATGGTGGAGCTGGCGCGCTCGGGCATGACCATGCTGGTGGTGACGCACGAGATGGGCTTTGCCCGCTCGGTAGCCGACCGCATCGTTTTCATGGACGAGGGCGAGATCGTCGAGGAGGCGCCGCCCGAGCAGTTCTTCGGCAATCCGCGCTCGGAGCGCACCAGGCTGTTCCTGTCGCAGATCCTCAACCACTGATGCGGCGGTCAAATTGACAAGGGCTGGCCGGCAACGGAACATTGGCATTCGGAAGTAGGCGCTGAAGTAGGGAGTTGGACGATGACACATCTCGTTCGGGCAGCGCTTTGCGCTGCGGCGCTGGCCGCCATGTCCGTGACGGCCAGCGCGCAGACCGGCACGCTGGCTGCCGTCAAGCAGAAGGGCCAGCTCAGTTGCGGCGTCCATACCGGACTGCCGGGCTTCGGCGCCGCCGACGACAAGGGTGTGTGGCGTGGCCTCGACGTCGACTACTGCCGTGCCGTTGCTGCGGCGGTGCTGGGCGACGGCAACAAGGTCAAGTTTGTGCCGACGACGCCGAAAGAGCGCTTCACGGCCCTCAATTCAGGTGAGATCGACGTACTCATTCGCTCCACCACCTGGACGCTGCAGCGCGACAGCGCGCAGGGCTTGAGCTTTGCCGGCGTCAACTACTACGACGGCCAAGGCTTCATGGTGAAGAAGTCGCTGGGCGTGAAACAGGCCAAGGAGCTCGGCGGCGCTTCCGTCTGCGTGCAGACCGGCACCACTACGGAGCAGAACCTCGCCGATTTCTTCCGCACCAACAATCTGAAATACAAGCCGGTGGTGTTCGAGAAGGTCGACGAGGCTGTGAACGCCTACCAGGCTGGCCGCTGTGACTCCTACACCACGGACGCTTCCGGCCTCTACTCGGTGAAGCTGCTCATGCAGAACGCGGACGAGCACATGGTGCTGCCCGACATCATCTCCAAGGAGCCGCTGGGGCCGTCGGTGCGCCAGGGCGACAGCCAGTGGTTCACCGTCATCAGGTGGGTGCACTTTGCGCTTCTCGCTGCCGAGGAAGCCGGTGTTACCCAAGCCAATGTCGACCAGATGCTGGGCTCCGCCAACCCCGAGATCAGACGCCTGCTCGGCAAGGAAGGCGACTTCGGCAAAGGGCTCGGGCTTGACAACGAGTGGGCCTATCGGATGATCAAGCAGTTCGGCAACTATGGCGAGATCTTCGAGCGCAACGTGGGTCCCGGCTCGCGTCTCAAGATCGACCGTGGCTTGAATCGGCTGTGGACGCAGGGAGGTCTGCAGTACGCGCCGCCCGTACGCTGAGCCGGTCCCGGCGCGTTGGAGCGGTGATGCCATGATCAGCCCGCAACACGGCAACGGCTGAGAATGGCGCTCTCCAGCGGCATCCGCTCCGACCGCATGGCGGCCCTGACGGGGCTCCTCTATCGCGCCGAGGTGCGGCAGGCCCTCTACCAGGCCCTGCTGCTCCTCGCGGTGGTCGCTGTCGGCTGGTGGGTGGTCGACAATGTCGCCGACAACCTGCGCCGGCAGAACATCGCCTCGGGCTTTGCCTTTCTCGATCGCACGTCGGGCTTCGACGTGTCGCAAACGCTGATCGAGTATTCCAGCACGTCCACTTACGGCCGCGCGTTCTGGGTGGGCCTCCTCAACACGCTGCTGGTGGCGGGTATCGGCATCGCCGCCGCAACGGTTCTCGGCTTCGTCATCGGCATCGCGCGGCTCTCCTCCAACTGGCTGGTCGCCAAGCTCGCCGCCGCCTACGTGGAGGTGTTGCGCAACCTGCCGCTGCTCCTGCAGCTGTTCTTCTGGTATTTCGCGGTTCTGAAGAGCCTGCCGGGCCCGCGCCAGAGCCATGTGCTGCCCGGGGGGCGTATCTCAACGTGCGCGGACTGTATCTGCCGGCGCCGGTGTTGGAGCCTGGCTTCGGCTTTGTCGTGCTTGCGCTGGTCGCTGGCGTTCTGATCGCTGCGGTGCTCTGGCGATGGGCTCGGCGTCTGCAGGCACAAACCGGTCGGCGCGTACCGGTGCTCATTCGGATGCTGCTGGCAGTCGTCGGACTGCCGCTCGTGACCTTCCTCGCAACGGGCGCCCCGCTCGGGTTCGATTATCCCGAGCTCAAGGGCTTCAATTTCCTGGGCGGCATCCCCATCCAGCCTGAGCTGGCGGCGCTGGTGCTGGCTCTTTCTCTCTACACGGCGAGCTTCATCGCCGAAATCGTGCGCGCTGGGATCCTCGGCGTACCCAAGGGGCAGACGGAGGCGGCGCAGGCGATCGGTCTCACCCGCGGGCAGACGCTGCGGCTGGTGGTGATCCCGCAGGCGGCTCGTATCATCATCCCGCCCCTCACCAGCCAGTATCTCAACCTCACCAAGAATTCCTCGCTGGCGGTGGCCATCGGCTATCCCGACTTCGTCAGCGTGTTCACCGGCACCGTGCTCAATCAAACCGGCCAGGCGGTGGAGGTGATCCTGCTGACTATGGCGGTGTACCTGACCTTAAGCCTCGTCACGGCGCTGCTGATGAACTGGTTCAACCGCCGCATGGCGCTGGTGGAGAGGTGACCCGATGGACGCCCATTCCACCTTTCCTCGCACCGCCTTGTCCAACCCTCCGCCGCGTAGCGCGACTGGTCCCATCGGGTGGTTGCGCGAGAACCTGTTCTCGTCGTGGACCAACGGGGCGCTCACGCTGTTGGCGCTGTGGCTGATCTACGAGGTCGTGCGCGGCGTGTTTAGCTGGGCGATCGTCAACGCCACTTGGGAGGGTGACGATGGAGCCGCCTGCGCGCGGGAGCACGCAGGTGCCTGCTGGCCCTACGCTGCGGCCTGGTTCGGCCAGTTCATGTACGGCCGCTATCCCGACCCCGAGCGCTGGCGGGTCAATCTCACTTATGGGCTGGCGATCGCAGGTCTGGTGCCGCTGATGGTGCCGCAGGTGCCGGGCAAGCTCTGGTCCTGCATCTATCTGCTCGCGGTGTTTCCGGTGTTTGCGGTGATCCTGCTCTCGGGCGGGGTGCTGGGTCTCCCCCATGTTCCGACCGACCTGTGGGGCGGGCTGCTGGTGACGCTCGTCATCTCCAGCACCGGCATTGCCGCCGCGTTTCCCATCGGCATCGTGCTGGCGCTGGGCCGGCGATCGCCCATGCCGATCGTGCGCTGGCTGTCGGTAGCGTTCATCGAGTTCGTGCGCGGCGTGCCGCTCATCACCTTGCTGTTCATGGCCTCGGTGATGCTGCCGCTGTTCCTGCCCGAGCGTTGGACCATCGACAAGCTGGTGCGGGCGCTCATCATCGTGGCGCTGTTCTCGGCGGCATATCTGGCCGAGGTGATACGCGGAGGCCTGCAGGCGATCCCGCGCGGACAGTTCGAGGCGGCCGAGGCGCTCGGGCTCTCCTATTGGCAGAAGATGGGGCTGATCGTGCTGCCGCAAGCACTCAAGATCGTCATCCCCGGCATCGTCAATACGTTCATCGGCCTGTTCAAGGATACGAGCCTCGTGCTGATCATCGGCATCTTCGATCTGCTCGGCATGGTGCAGTCGAGCCTGTCGGCCCAGCGCTGGCTGTCGCCGGCGACGCCCATGACGGGCTACGTGGTGGCCGGGGCGGTGTTCTGGGTGTTCTGCTTCGGCATCTCGCGCTATTCGCAAATGCTGGAGCGGCGCCTGGCGGTCGATAGGCAGCGATGGGTCGCGAAATCCACCCACGAACCCGGCCTCGCATAGCAGTAGGTGCAAAAGGCGTTGGCCGTATTGCACCGAAGTACCCGTGTACGGCGCAATGCGGCTGTCGCCTTATAGCGCCCTACGGCTGCCCAGCATCGCCGCCACCACCTCGCCGATCGCCAGCGCAGCCGTGAGACCTGGGCTCTCGATGCCATAGAGGGCGACGAGGCCTTCCAGCCCGTGCCGATCGGGCCCATGGATGGCGAAGTCGGGCACCGGGTCGCCTTCCCGGTACAACTTGGGGCGCACGCCGGTGTAGTCGGGGTGCAAGCGGCTTTCGTCGAGGCCCGGATAGTAGCTGCGGATGAAATCGAGGAACTTCGTGAGTTTCTCGGGCTGGAAGCTGTAGTCGATCTCTGGCGTCCATTCGATGTCGGGGCCGAACTTGCAGCGCCCGCCGATGTCGACCGTGGCATGCAGTCCGAGCCAGGCGCCGTCCGGCATGGGATAGATGTGCCGCTTGAATGGCGAGCGGCCCGACAGCGCGTAGTACTGGCCTTTGGCGTAATAAGTCTCGGGCGGCCGGTAGGCCTCACCGAAGGCGAGCGTGCGGGCGAGCTTGGAAGCGTGCAGCCCCGCCGAGTTGACAAGGTTCTTCGAGGTGATGGTGCCAGGGTTGTCGCCGCCGGTGGTCAGGCGGAAGAACCCCGCCGCGTCGCGCTCGATGCGCTCGACCGGGCAGCGCAGCACCACGCTGCCGCCGTTCGCCTCGATGTAGCCCTCCAGCGCCAGCATCAGGCCGTGGCTGTCGACGATGCCGGTCGAGGGCGAGATCAGCGCCGCGACGCAGGCAAGCTCCGGCTCCAGGTCGCGCGCCGCGTTGCCGCCGATGGGCTCGAGATCGGTGACGCCGTTCTTGGCGGCCGCCTCGCGGATTGCGGCGAGCTTCGGCAGCTGGCTCTCGTGCGTCGCGACCAGCAGCTTGCCGCAGCGGGCATGGCTCACGTTGTTCTCGGCACAGAAGCGGTAGAGCAGTTGCTTGCCGCGCACGCACAGGGTGGCCCGCAGGCTGCCCGGCGGATAGTAGATGCCGGCGTGGATCACCTCGGAGTTGCGGGAGGATGTCTCCGAGCCGATCAGCTCGTGCTGCTCGAGCACCATCGTCTCGTGTCCGGCCACGGCCAAGGCGCGCGCGACGGCCAAGCCCACCACACCCGCGCCGATGACGATGCTTTCGATGTCTGCGGTCATCAGGTCCGCAGTGCCTGAAACGCCGCGCCGAACAGGAAGCGAGCGAGGAAATCGAGGAAATATTGAGCCTGCCGATCGACTGCTGTGCGCATACTTCACCCGCGGCGCGATTGCAGAGCCTGCCGCTCATGAAGCGCGGACACCGCAGGCTTCGTCAATGCCCCAATGCGCGCGTGCACCGTCGCCAGAAGGGCGATCTCGACCGCGGCTCGCTACGCCGCTCGGGGCAGCAGAGGAAATACGGCGGGTCGAGCCCGTCGCGATCCAGATGGCTGGAAGGCCATTTGCCAATGGGCCTGGCAGTAGGGCCGCCCGTCGAGTTTCCGGGCTCCGCAGAAATGGAACGCAGGATCCTTCGGGTCGCCGATCGGCCAGCGGCAATCGTTTTGTTCGAGGGTAGCGAGGGTCTTTTGCTGCACTGGTTTCTTGGCCATCGGCTTTCGCTGCTTGCGCCCGAGCGCTGTGAAATCGAGTTGCACTTGTGGTGATCGACTGAGCGTATATGGTGCGCGGTTTGTGCAATGCAACATAGACCTTTTGGGCAGAGAACAAAAATAGAACATATTCCTCGGGTTGTTGTCATCGCGACTCGGGGTAGATCAGCCCCGCATGCATTTGCAGGGAGGGCGTTGCACATGGGCCTGTTCCAGCCGTCGAACCGTCAGGCGTTCGGCCATCAGGCGCATGCGGCGGGCGAGCGCTGCCCCATGTGCGAGCAACCCATCGCCCAGGACATCGCCCGTAAGATCGAGGCCCGCCAGCGCGAGCAGTATGAAGCGGCGCTTGCCAAGGCGCGTGCCGAAGCGGCCAAGGCGGCGGATGAGAAGATCGCGGCGGTGCGGGCCGAGGCCAAGGCCGCGGCGGAGGCTGCGGCCGCGCAGAAACTTGGCGATACGCAGGCCCGTCTGCTGCAGGAGCAGCAGGCGAAGGCAGCCGCACAGGAGCAGGTGGCGGCTCTGAAGGCCGAGCAGCAGGCTGCAGTGGAGAAGCGCGTCGCCGAGATCCAGGAGGCCATGCGGCGCCGCCAGGAGGATCTGCAGCGAGAGAAGGACGGCGCCATCCTCGCCGAGAAAGCCAAGGTCCTGAAGCTGACCGTCGGAGCTCGCCGACATGCAGCGCAAGCTCGAGGGCAAGACGGCGCACGAGCTTGGCGAGGGCTCGGAGGTCGACCTTTTCGAGCAGTTGCGCGCGGCATTCGAGAGCGACCGCATCCAGCGCGTGCCGAAGGGCGTCAACGGCGCCGACGTGATCCACGAGGTGATCCACAATGGCCGCGTGTGCGGCAAGATCATCTACGACGCCAAGAACCGCGACGCCTGGCAGAACGGGTTTGCCACCAAGCTCAAGGCCGACAAGCTGGCCCAGGGGGCGGACTTCGCCATCCTGTCGAGCAACAAGTTCCCGAAGGACAAGGCGCACATCCACAACCAGGATGGGGTGATCGTCGCCAATCCCGCGCGCGTTCTGGCCATCGTCGAAATCCTGCGCGACCAGCTCGTGCGCATGCTGGAGCTGCAGGGTCAGCAACGAGGCGCGCGGGACGAAGATGGAAGACCTGTACACCTTCATCACCTCCGAGCACTGCCGGCAGCTGATCGAGCAGGTCGAGGCGCAGGCCGGCAAGATGCTCGATCTCGATACGCAAGGAGCAGGAGGCGCACCGGCGCGTGTGGGATCAGCGCAAGAAGCTGATCAACGCCGTGCAGAAGGCCCGCAGCGACCTCTCCTTCGAGATCGACCGCATCATCGGCACGGCAGGCAACGGCCCCGCCGAGGAGGAGGCCGCCTAGCGGAAACGCGCGCAGATGCCGCGCGCGCGGGCAGGCCGGCTTGGCCGCGCGTTACGGCGGGACCCTTGCCGGACAGCGCTGCGCGTTGTTAACATTCCAGAACGGTGGGCAAGGGCGAGATAGCACAGACTATTGTCCCTTAGTTTGACCAGGGAACGATCCAAGGGACAGCCATGAAGTGCGCATCCGATTCCGCTTGCCTGAAAGCAGGGCTCGGCTGGTCCAGGCCGCTCGGACCGAGCCTCTCCCGTCTCGGTAGCTTGCCGGCCGCCGTATTGGCGATCGCCCTATTGGCGATCGCCCTGATTGTTGTCGGTTCGGGAACTGCTTGGGCCGCGGCGGCGCCGGCTTCATCCGAGCCGCTATACGTTCTGGGCATTCCGGTCGATTTCATCCTGTTCGCGCTGACCCTGCTCGGCGTCGCCCTGTTTCACCACCACACGCTGACGGTGGCGCTGATGGGGCTCGTCGCCATCGTCGCCTACAAGCTCGGCTTCACCGGCTTCAAGTTCGGGCAGGGTATCGGCGGCCTTGCGCTGCACATGCAGCACGAGTGGGTGATCCTCGCCAACCTGTTCCTGCTGCTGATGGGCTTCGCCCTGCTGTCGCGGCATTTCGAGGAGAGCAAGCTGCCCGATGTCATGCCTGCTTTTTTGCCGGACGACTGGAAAGGCGCTTTCGCCCTGCTCGTGGTCGTGGCGGTGCTGTCGAGCTTCCTCGACAACATCGCCGCCGCGCTGATCGGCGGCGTCATGGCGCGCGAGGTGTTCCGCGGCAAGGTGCATATCGGCTATCTCGCGGCAATCGTCGCAGCCTCCAACGCCGGCGGTGCCGGCAGCGTGGTCGGCGACACCACCACCACCATGATGTGGATCGCCGGCGTCAGCCCGCTCAGCGTGGTCGAGGCCTACGTGGCTGTCTCAGTCGCCATCTTCATCTTCGGCATCCCTGCCGCGATCCAGCAGCAGCGCTATTCGCCGATCATGAAGGACATGCCACCAGGCATCAAAATCGACGTCTCACGCGTGGTCATCGTATTCGCCATCCTGATTGCGGCCATCCTGGCCAACGTGATCGCCAACCTGCGCTATCCCGACGCTGCTCGACGCGTTGCCCGTCATCGGCCTCGCCGTGTGGGCGGTGCTGCTCATCACCACGCCGCTGCGGCGGCCGGACTGGAAAGTGATGCCCGAAACCTTCAAGGGCACCATCTTCCTGTTGGCGCTCGTCACCTGCGCCTCCCTCATGCCGGTCGAGAAGCTTCCCGCCGCCTCCTGGCAGACGGCCATGGGGCTGGGCTTCGTCTCCGCCGTGTTCGACAATATCCCGCTCACCGCGCTGGCGCTGAAGCAGGGCGGCTACGACTGGGGTTTCCTGGCCTACGGCGTTGGCTTCGGCGGCTCGATGATCTGGTTCGGCTCGTCAGCCGGCGTGGCGCTGGCCAACATGTACCCGGAAGCCAAGTCTGTCGGCAGCTGGCTCAGGCACGGCTGGCACGTGGCCGTTGCCTACGTCATCGGCTACTTCTTCATGCTTGCCATGATCGGCTGGCACCCAGACGCGCCTCTCTGAGACCAAGCAGCCGAGCCGTCAGCGGCGGCCTGCGGCGGCGCGGATGGCGGCGATGTTCTCCGCGTACTTGCCGCCCTTGAACACGGCCGAGCCGGCGACCAGCACGTCGGCGCCGGCCTTGGCGCAGGCGCCGCCGGTGTCGGGCGTCACGCCGCCGTCGACCTCCAGGTGGATCGGCCGCGACCCGATCATGGCGCGGATGCGGGCGATCTTGTCGACCATGGCGGGGATGAACGCCTGGCCGCCGAAGCCCGGGTTGACGGTCATCACCAGGACCAGGTCGAGCCGGTCGAGCACGTAGGCGATGGCGTCCTCCGCCGTTTGCGGCGTCAGCGACACGCCGGCCTTCTTGCCGAGCGAGCGGATGAGCTGCAGCGAGCGGTCGAGGTGCGGGCCCGCTTCCGCGTGCACGGTGATGATGTCGGCGCCGGCCTTGGCGAAGGCCTCGATGAAGGGGTCGGCCGGCGCGATCATCAGGTGCACGTCGAGCACCTTCTTGGTGTGCGGGCGGATGGCCGCCACCACGCCCGGGCCGATGGTGATGTTGGGCACGAAGTGGCCGTCCATGACGTCGACGTGCACCCAGTCGCAGCCGGCCTCGTCGATGGCGCGCACCTCCTCGCCGAGGCGCGCGAAGTCGGCGGAGAGGATCGAGGGGGCGATCAGGACGTCGTGGGTCATGGGGCTTGTCATACCGGGGCTTGTCCCCGGTATCCAGCTCTGCGCGCTGCAACAAAGCAAAGAGAGCCGTGGATCACGGGCATCGGCCCGTGCGCCCCCTACTCCAGTGCCCCGCGTGCGGGTCTCGCCGGGCCTGGCGCGCTTCTCCAGGAACTCGATCATGGCGCCGGCGACGTCGGCGCCGCTCGCCTGCTCCATGCCCTCGATGCCGGGCGAGGAGTTGACCTCGATCACCACCGGGCCGCGGTTGGAGCGCAGCATGTCGACGCCGGCGACGTTGAGGCCCAAGACCTCGGCCGAGCGGACGGCGGTGCGGCGCTCCTCCTCGGTCAGCGCGATGGGCTCCGCCTTGCCTCCCCGGTGCAGGTTGGCGCGGAACTCGCCGATCCTGCACTGACGTTTCATGCTGGCAACCACCTCGCCGCCCACCACCAGCGCGCGGATGTCGGTGCCGCCGGCCTCCTTGATGTACTCCTGCACCAGGATGTTCATGCTGGCGGCGCTGAAGGCCTCGATGATGGATATGGCCGATGCCTGCGTCTCGGCCAAGATCACGCCTACCCCTTGCGTGCCGTGCAGCAGCTTGATGACGCACGGCGGGCCGCCCACCTCCTTGATGACGTCTTCGGCCCGGCGCGGCCCATGCGCGAACGCGGTCACCGGCAGGCCGATGCCCTCGCGGGCGAGCAGCTGCAAGGCGCGCAGCTTGTCGCGCGAGCGGCCGATCGCCACGCTTTCGTTCAGAGGGTAGACGCCCTGCACCTCGAACTGGCGCAGCACGGCGAGGCCGTAGTGGGTGATCGAGGCACCGATGCGCGGGATGACGGCATCGTAGCAGGGCAAGATGCGCCCGCCGTGCATCAACGTCGGCTTGCTCGACGTGATGTTCATGTGCAGGTGCAGGGTGTTGATCACGTCGATCTGGTGCCCGCGCGCTCGCGCAACCTCGACGATGCGGCGGTGCGAGTAGAGGCTCGGATTGCGGGCCAGCATGACGAGCTTCATGACGAGTGCGAAGTCTCCTCGCTTGCTTGCGTAGGCGCGCTGGGCTGCCGCGTCGCGCTATGCGGGAAGCCGGCTCACAACCGCCCAGTGATAGTCCATCAGCTGCCAAGCGGCCAACCCGTGCGGCCCCCGGTCAACAGCCGTGGTGAAGAGTTGGCTAATCTGGGAGCGGTGGCTGCTCAGTTCTGCGGCAAGGCATATTCCGCGCGCGAAGCAGGCTCGGCAGTGGGCCCATCGGGCTCGATGCTGGCATTGAACAGCCACGCCACCGCGCCGACCGTCACCGCCAGAATCAGCACGCCGAGTGCGGCACGGCGCAGCGCCCACGCCAAACCCACTGCGGCAAGCTGCGGCTCATTCTTCGGATCGAGCGCAGGAACGGTCGGCGAAGGCATCGGCCACATCTCCCTCAGCACGCGATACGAAGCCCGGGAAAGCGGTGCAGTCGTTCGCTCAAACCCTAGGGAGCGGCTCCCCGCTCGCTCCCCACTTCTTCCTAAAGGCGCACCCCGCACAATCCCCGGACAGGCAGTGCCAGGGCAACCCGCAATGAATGAGCTGCGAACTTGGGCAACGTCAAGGCGTCGCTGGGCCCTCGCGCAGACGTATCATGCACCTGTTGCGAGGGTGCGACAGGCCTGCGGCGGCCTATCGCACGCGCCGGCCGAAAATGGCGATCGCCGCCAAGGGTACGACAACGGCGGCGATGTAGGCCGTGACGGCCAACGCGGGCAGGTTGTGATAGTCGCCGCGGTTAACCGGCAGGAGGAGGTTCAGATATTTGGTCTGCAGCTGGCCCGCGATCAGCGCCAGGTTCATGAGGGAGGCCATCAGCGCGAACCAGGTGGCGCGGTGCCCGGGGGGCGCGTAGACGGCGACCAGGGTCAGCAGGGGGATCATGCTGAGCTGGGCGAACGGCGACGTGGCGATGGTGTCGAACAGGGCGATGCCGTGTGCGCCGATGCCGAATAGCCGCTCGGTCACATGGTGGAGCTGGAACACCAGCAGCAGCGACGGCAGCCCCAGGAAGCCGGACAGGACAGTGATCCACAGCAGCACCTGTGCCACCGGCCGCCGCGTGATGAAGTCCGACAGCATCCACAGGGTGACGATGCCGACGCCGGCGCCGATCTGTCCTAGAACGCCGAAGAAGGCCTCGTCGAAGCCCAGCACATCTATGAAGAACCAAGTGTAGCCGTCACCTACCGACGGAGTGGCCCGGAACGCGAAGATGATGATGGCGGCAAAGGCGATGCGCATGCGCGTGGCGTGGTCGATCTCCACCGTCACGCGGCTCAGCATCCAGATCACGACGGCCATGGAGATGATGAAGATGATCTCCTGACTTAGGGGAATGTTGCCGAGGCCCAGTGCGATGACGACGGCACCGAAGGCCAGGCCGCCGCCGAGGATGCGCCAGTCGATTGGCCGCCGCTCGGTGGTCTCCAGGCGCACGAGCACCGCGCCGGTGACGGAGACCACTGGCACGATCAGGCCTAAGAGGAACACCTTGTCGTAGGACAGGTACTGCGCCAGCCATCCCGACAGCCCGGCAACCGAGAAGACGCCGAACGACAGCGCCAGCCTTCCCAGCACCTGCACCATGCCGAGGTCGTGGTCGATCGCTAGCTTGTCGCGAGGCGTGCCGTCCGGGTTGTGGCGCGGGACGACCTCCGTGCTCATGGCGTCGGCAACGACGTCCTGCAGCACGACGCCGGTGACGCTGATCAGCGAGGCCACCACGTACATGGTATTGGGGCTGAGCATGGTCATCCAGCCGCCGGCGGCGCCGGCCAGCAGGACGAACGACAGCGCAATCAGACCGGCGCCGATGAACACGTAGGCGCGGCGCTGCGAGCCGAACAGCGGCACGCTGTCGACCAGGCCGCCAAACACCATCTTGATGGTCCAGGGCAGCGTGAACCAGACGGTGAGCGCGGCAAGCTCGGCCGGCGACCAGGTGAGCGCTTTGCGGATCCAGAAGGTCTGTGCAACCCCGACGAGACCGGTCGCACCGTAGGCGAAATAGACCATGAGCAGAGGTAAATACGCGAGCCGCATCGACCGGATCGGCGCCAGCAGGGCTGTCTCGGTCTGCTGCCTCCAGTAGTCAGGGGCTACGGGCTCGGTCGTTTGCATATGTCTCAAATCTCTCGGACCGCCGGTCGGCGCCGGACCATGCAGGCTCGATGCGCCAACCGCAAGCACCTGTCGGAAAGTTTAGGTGGCGGGCGCCCATCCGTCCGCCGGGCTCAAGGTTTTTTTCCGTCGCCTTCCGGCTGGACGCGGGCTCGACGGCACGCGAGATGCTGGCAAGCTGCGCCACGAGCGCCAACCAGGCCTACGTCGCCAGCGACGGGCAGGCGCTGATCCAGGCGTTCGAATCAATCGGCCGCGAGATTGCGCGCTTGCGGGTCGCGGGTTGAGCGAGGCGGGCCGGCTGACGGGTGCGTCTGGTGTGCATTTGCGCACAGCTTTACGCGGCGTCTCGTTGCAGCTTGCCGGCGCCGCCGACCATTGCAGATTTCCCGAGGTTTAAAGGCTTCGGCCTGACGCGGCAGGCGTGCGTGCCCGGCGCAAAACGTCTGAGCAAGCTGTTGACGAGCTGCGCATAACCGCTGTTCGCGCCGGCGTGACGTTTGCCGATACCGCCCCGGTGCCACACAACCTTCACCGTTGCGTCCGTCGTGTGTAGGGGGCCACGCGTTCCGGCTTGTTGAGGCCGGCTGGCGGCAAGCAGCGGGGTTCAGTTTCCATGTGGGTTGGTGGCAGCGCCGGAAGGTGTGCGCTGACGGTAGTGCTGTTGTCGGTCGTGCTTGGCATGCAGGCGCTCGACGCTGCTGCGCAGCAGCCGCCGAAGCGGGAGCCGCCGCCGGTGAGCGAGCCCGATCATCGGTCGCACATGGTCATTCCGCCGGGCACACGCTTTCCCGTCACGCGCAAGATCACCATCGGGCTCGACAAATCGATGCTGATCGAGCTGCCGGTCGAACTGCGCAATGTGCTCGTCTCCAATCCCGACGTGGTGGACGCCGTGGTGCAGTCTTCGCGCCAGGTCTACCTGCTGGCGAAGGATGTGGGCGACGCCAATGCCTTCTTCATGGGCGCGGACGGCCAGCGCCTGGCGTTCCTCGAGATAACGGTGGTGCGCGATCTGTCGCCGCTCACCGATGCGCTGAACCGCCTGCTGCCCGGTGCGCGCATCAAGGTCGAGGCGGTGGGAGACAACGTGGTGCTCACCGGCAGCGTCCTCAACCCGATCGACGCCAACCGCGCCAACGAGCTGGCGGCCCGCTACGCCAAGAAGAAGGACAACGTGGTGAACATGCTGAGCGTGGCCGCCAAGGAGCAGGTGCTGCTCAGGGTGCAGGTGGCCGAGATGCAGCGCGATGCAATCAGGCGGCTCGGCGTGAATGTGCCCGAGGCCGTGCTGCAATCGGGCAACGTTACCTTCACCCGCGTGATCCAGAACGCTTTTCCGATCACCGCCGGCCTCGTGCCGCAGGCCACCGCCGGTGCGCTCCTGCCCAACGTCGTCGCGGGGGCCGCGTCGCAGACCACGTGGACCCCGGGAGCCAACTCGGTCACCACACTGGTGCAGGCGCTCGAGCGCGCCGGCCTGATCCGCACGCTGGCCGAGCCAAATCTCACGGCCATCTCCGGGGAGATGGCGAAGTTTCTGGCAGGCGGTGAGTTCCCCGTTCCCGTTGCCAGCCAGGATCGCCAGGTCACGATCGCGTGGAAGACCTTCGGTGTCAGCGTATCGTTCAAACCAGTGGTGATGACGGAGGGCCGCATCAGCCTCACCATCTCGGCCGAGGTGAGCGAGCTCACCTCCCAAGGGGCCGTGACCATCAACGAGATCGCTATTCCCGCGCTCAAGGTGCGCCGCGCCGAGACCACGCTGGAGCTGCCGAGCGGGGGTACGCTGGCGATGGCAGGGCTTCTGTCGGATGACACGCGCCAAAGCGTCGAGGGCGTTCCGGGCCTCAAGGATGTGGCCGTGCTGGGGGCGCTCTTTCGCAGTAACGACTACCAGCGGCGCGAGAGCGAGCTCGTCATCCTAGTTACGCCTTATCTCGCCACTCACGCGCCCAAGAGCGAGTTCTCGCGGCCCGACGGAGGCTATGCGCCGTCCTCGACCCTGCGCGAGCTGCTGCTCGGCCACCTCAACCGCATCTATGGACCGCCCGGCTACCGCCCACAGGGACATTACGAGGGCGATATCGGGTTCATCGTCGACTACCCGGGGGTGAAGCCATGAAGGTGCAATCAATGGCCTGGAGCGCCGGCTTGGTGCGGCCCCTGCTGGCGTCGGTGACGGTCGGCGCGCTGCTGCTCGGGGCGTGCGAGCACCATCGCGGGCCCGACGACGTACTGGCGGTTGGGCTCTCCAATCCGGAGCTGCGCCATCCGGTGGGCTTCACCAACCATGTGGAGACCCTGGACGTGGAGGTGCCAGCGGGTGCGGACGGCCTGAGCCCCGGCCAGCACGTCGACGTCTACCGTTTTCTCCACCGCTTCAAGCGCGAGGCCAATGGCCGCCTGGTGATCGCCGTGCCTGCCATCCCGCGCGATCCTTCGTCCATGGCGCAATCGCTGCACGGCATCCAGCGCCATGTGGCCCAGGCCGGCATCGACTACCGGCTGGTGCGCGGCAAGCGCCAGCCCGTGGCGGAGGTTCCCGTCATCCGCATCGCCTACAAGCGCCCCGTCGCCGTGCCGCCGATCTGCGACAAGTGGGGCGAGAACGTCGGGCGCAACGAGGCGCGCATTCCCTATCCGAATTTCGGCTGTGCCACGCAGCGCAATCTCGCCGTGACGGTGGACAACGCGCGCGACCTGCAGCGGCCGCAGGACGAGGACCCCCGCTCCAGCGAGCGCCGCAGTGTGACGTGGTCGTCGTATGTCGGCGTGCCCCAGTCGGGGGGCGGCGATGGCGGAGGTGCGCCCGATGCCAAGAAGGCGGCGCCCGCGGGGAAGAAATGACGTACGCCTCGACACGCTTGGTGTCGCAGTCACAGACGCGGGTCGCAACTGCTGCCGCCAGTGGCTGAAAACGCCTTGGCGGGCCGGGATTTGTCGGTCCGGACCCATTCGAGACATTCGGGAGCTCGAGCAACAGTCAAGGTAAACGGGTCCCGGCCCACGCCCTCAGCATCAACCGCAACGGCTATGGGCTTGGTTTTGCAAACTATTTTGGCGCTTGCGGCTGATTCGTGTAATAGTTGTCGCGATGAGATTCGCACTTCTGGCAGTCGTGCTTGGGATGTCGCTGTTTCTCCAGAGCGCTGCGGTGCTCGCACTGGAGGGTGGCGCCGCGGGCCCGGGATTGTGGTGGCTGAGCCTCCTGCCGGTGCTAGCGGCCCACAGTGTGGCGGGCTTCGTGGCCATCGGCGGCGCTTCAGAGTTCGCGTTGGGACGCTGGCAGGTTGCAGTGGGGTGCGCCGGCGCTAGCGTGGCCACTACAGTCCTCACCGCGCTTGTTGCCATCCTTCTAGCCCGGTGGGCGCGGATAGAGGTGGCGCCGAGCTTCGCCGTCTTCATCGTTGTGGTGTCACTTCTCGTCAGCACAGTTGCCAGCATTGCGGTTTCCCAAAAGGCAATTGTCCCTCGGGGAAGCTTCGTTCCCAAGGAATGAGCCCGAACAGCTCGCTCGCCACATAGAAGAAGTGTGCAGCGGCCGGCTGCCGCTGCACCTTGACACCACGAAGCCTAACGATGCACGAGTTGCTGCACTGCGCTCACATGGGCTTGTCGCTTGCCGCATCGAGGGGTGTGAGCTTGCACGCGCGCGACCCGGATCCTTGGACCTAAGACTTCATACGAACCAAATCTCGCAAAGCGCGGTTGCAACAGCATCCTGTGCGAGCTATCTTGCCCGCCGTCGGCTAGACATTGCGTGACGTTTTTTGTTCGGGGGGATGCCCTTTCCGGGCGTTGGTAGAGTTTTGTCATCTGCCCATCCTGTGTTCTTCGATCGAAGTGGCCGACGCGGCCACATCGTATCGGCGGTCTACTGGGCCCTATTTTCATTACTCGGAGTATTGGCGGCTTGTCTGCTCATGACGAGCATTGCTGGGCCGTCGCTGCCTTCCGTTCGCATTACTGGTACGCCGCGAGCGCTCTCGCCTGCGCCGCCGCCTGCGAGCGCGAACGAGCCGCTGCTGGATCTGGAGCGCGCGCGCAAATCCGACAAGGCCGCGGCAACCAGTGCTGTCCGCTACGGCCACTTTGTGAACTGGGACGACAACAGCTTCTCGTCCCTCAAGCGCAACGCCGCCTTGCTGGATGTGCTCATCGTCGAGTGGCTGCATCTCGCCGGCCCAACCGGGGCTTTGGTTCGGAGCGATCCCGCCAAGGAAGCTCTGGTCTCCAAGTGGACCGAGGCTCACGCTCCCCACCTTCAGATGTTTCCCCTCGTCAACAACTACAGCGCCGAAGAGCAACGCTGGGATGTCAAGGCGACCGTCGCGATGCTGTCCTCCAAGGATGCGCGCGCCCGCTTTGCCGAGGAGCTCCGGCGCTACGCGGCCAGTGGCAAATTTGACGGTCTCGTTTTGGATTTGGAGCAGATTCCCGTCTCCGCTTCGGGCCACTATGTCGCGCTGGTCGGCGAACTCGCGCAGCTGCTAGCGCCCGATCGCATCAAGCTGCTGGTTGCGGTGCCTGCCTCGGACCCCGCGTACGACTATGTGCGGCTGGCTCAGGCCGCGGACGGTCTCATTGTGATGGCCTACGACGAACACCATGAGGCGGGTGCGCCCGGGCCGATTGCGGGTCAGGGCTGGTTCGAGAAGGTTCTCAACTTCCGCTTCGAAAGCGTCGACCCCCAGAAACTGATCGTGGGCATTGCATCGTTCGGCCACGACTGGACTGGTCCGGGAAAGAGCCGAGAGATTTCCGTCCAGGAAGCTTGGGAGCTGCTCGAGGAATTGGGGGCCAAACTACGGTTCGACGCAGTTTCCCTGAACCCTACCTTCACCTTTGTCGACGACATCGAAGGCAAGACCCACCACGTTTGGTACCTCGATGGCGTGACGGCCTACAACCAAATCGCTGCTGCGCTGAACATGCGTCCCGCCGGACTGGCGCTGTGGCGGCTCGGAACGGAGGACCCTGGCGTCTGGGCTGCGTTTGGGCGCGACAGGCGCGCCGACGACGAGGCACTGAAGGGTATCCAGGCCCTGCGCGCAGGCTACGACGTTCTTTACAAGGGCAAGGGAGAGGTCCTGGCGGCCACCGGCAAACTGGAAACGGGAACGCGTGGTTTCAGTCTCGATGCGCCCCACAACTTGATTACGGATCAAATCATCGAAGCCTTTCCGAGGTCCACGACCGTGACGCGATGGGGTGCCCGCACGGACAAGGTCATCGCGCTGACGTTCGATGATGGCCCCGATCGCAGGTACACGGGCAAGGTGCTGGATGTGCTGCGAGAGAAGAACGTCAAGGCGACATTCTTCATTGTCGGGTCGGCAGGCGCCATCCATAGCGACCTGTTGTTACGCATCCACCAGGAGGGGCATGACATCGGCAACCATACGTTCAGTCATGTCAACTCGTCGGAAGTGTCCGTCGAGCACCTCAGACTGGAGCTCAATGCGACGCAGCGGTTGTTCGAGGCCACGCTTGGCATTCGGACCATGCTCTTTCGGCCACCTTACGCGCGCGATCTGGAGCCACAAACAATCGACGGTGTCGAGGTCCTCAGACTCGCAGGCGACCTGGGCTACCTGACCATCGGCATGGGCATCGACCCCAAGGATTGGTATCGCCCACGCGCCTCTCAGATCGTGTCCAAGACGGTGGAAGCCGCTGAGAAAGGCGATGGAAATGTGGTGCTGCTGCACGATGCCGGCGGCATTCGCGATGCGACAGTGGAAGCGCTACCGCTAATCATCGACCGACTGCGCGCCAAGGGTTTCAGCTTCGTAACAATCCACGAGCTCCTCGGCCTGTCGCGAGAGGACGTCATGCCCACGGTAGAGCAGCCCGACAGTTGGATAATTCGATCGAACCACGCAAGCTTCATGCTCTACAGCGGGATGAACTCGTTGATCATGCTGTTGTTCGGGGCCGGCATTGCTCTCGGCACGCTGCGTCTGCTGTGGGTGTGCAGCTTCGCCATTCTGCACGCGCGTCTGGAGAGACTGCGATGGGACGAGAAATGGCGGCCGGCCTCCGTAGCGGTTATCGTTCCGGCCTTCAACGAGGAGAAGGTGATCTGCAGCGCCATCCGCGCGCTGCTTGCGTCGCGTGTGCGCAAGTTCACGATCATAGTTGTTGACGACGGCTCGACCGACGAAACGGCCGAGATCGTGCGAAAGACATTCGCCGACACCTCGCGCGTGCGGGTGCTCACCCAAGCCCAACGAGGGCAAGTGGGCGGCGCTCAACTGGGGCATTGCACACACTGGAGCGGAGATCGTCGTTACGCTCGATGCTGACACGCTATTCGAGCTCGATGCTCTGCCAATGCTGCTTCGCCACTTCGCCGATCCTTCGGTTGCGGCCGTTGCCGGCAACGCAACTGTCGGCAACCGCATCAACACGATCACGCGGTTCCAGGCCCTGGAGTACGTCACGAATCAAAACCTTGACCGCCGAGCCTTGGAAATTGTGAACGGCATTCCAGTGGTTCCGGGCTCAATCGGCGCCTGGCGGCGTAGTGCGCTGTTGTCGATCGGCGGCTTCCAGGCGGATACCCTGGCCGAGGACGCAGATGCGACCATCAAACTCGAGAGGGCAGGCTGGAGGGTCGTCTACGAGCCGCGTGCGGTGGCCCGCACGGAGGCTCCGGAAACCCTGCGAGGCTTCCTGAAGCAGCGGTTGCGCTGGATGTTTGGAACGCTGCAGGTCGCCTACAAGAACCGCGCCACGATGTGGCAGGCACGGCCGATCGGGGTGAGCCTGTTCACGTTGCCGAACATCATCGTTTTTCAGTTCTTCTTCACGCTGGTTGCTCCGATAGTCGACATCATGTTCCTCTGGGCCATACTCACCGGCTTCAGCGAGTTTGCCATGCGCCCGCTCGAAGGCGTCCCGACCAGTCTGGTAACCGTCGGCACGTATTGGGCTTATTTCCAGCTGGTAGAATTGGGGACGGGTGCCTTTGCCGTCTGCATCGAGCGCAAGCTCAATGTCCTGCGGCTTGTTCCGTTGCTGCTGCTGCAGCGTTTCTGCTACCGCCAATTGCTCTATGCGACGGCGGTCCGCGTCGCCATCGCTGCACTGAAGGGGCGCGTCCTCGGCTGGAACAAGCTGATACGCACCGGGACCGCGGCCGTGGCATTCGCATCCAACGCAACTTCGCGACGGCTGTCCGGTTAATGCGGTAGGGCGTCCGTCCGGTCCGCCCCGTGGCCCTGCAGCCGGGGATTTGGTCGATGTTGGCCGCCATGACATCCGTGCGCCACTCCCTCGTCGGGGAGCGGACCGCAGGTCAATTTGTCCGCTCTCGGGGGGCGATTGACCGTCGCAAGGTCGTTGGCAGATCGTGGCTGCGGCTGAGGCGGGGTGCCGATTTCGCTACTTCACCGCGTCAGGTAGCACGCCCAGCCGGTAGACCGGTTGCAACAAATCTGCGGCGGCTTCCTTGCGATCGGCGGCGGCAGCCCGTGCCTCGGCGAGCTTTTGCAGGTAGGCGACGTTCTCGCTGGCCTTGGCCGCCGGCAGGGCGGCCTCGGCAACCGTTTGCGACTCCGCGAACTTGCCGCCGAGCCCAAGCACCAGCGCCAGGTTCTGCTGCACCCGGTCGCGCTCGGTGCCAGCCTTGGCGGCCGCGGCCCTGCGCAGCAATTTCTCCGCTTCGGCGGTCTTGCCGTCGAGCGCGTAGGAGAGCGCCAGATTGTTGAGGATGCTCGGGTGATCTGGGGCGAGCGCCAGCGCCTTGGCGAACTGAGTTTGTGCCTCGGCCTGTTTGCCGCGGCTTGCGAGGGCCGTTCCAAGAGCCGAATGCAGGCGCCAGTCGGGAGCCTTGGGATTGTGCGCCGCGCGCAGCAACGTCTCGGCGTTGGCCGCGTCGCCGAGCTCCAGCGCGAGGAGGCCCCGCTCCAGCGTCAGGCGCCGGTCGTTCGGCTTGGCCCTGGCCGCGGTCTCCAGCACTGCCACCGCGTCCGTCTTGGCGCCGGCGACCCGCAGTGCCTTGGCGTAGGCGAGGGCTGCCGTGGCATTGGCCGGCTCGGCTTTGTGGGCGGTGGCCAGCGCGTCGAGGTCGGCGCTCTTGCTGGCCGTCGTTTCCAACCGCGGTGGCGGCGACAGCCCGTCGAGGGAGAGGGACTGCGTTGTGTCGGTGCAGGCGCCGATGAGCGCTGCCATGCCGATTGCTGCCAGGGAGGCGAGCGGCCTCGCTGATGATTCCCGGTCTTTGCGCAACATCCGCAACCTCACGCCAGCGGTGAAACAGCAGCTGGTCGTAGAGGGATTCGCGGGTGCAATGGCCCTGGAGGCGCGCTTCTCCCAGTTATCCCCAGCGGGGGACCGAGGGATCGCCTGTCGCCCGTCACGGCTTCAGGTGCGCCGTCCACTCAGGTCTGGCCTTGAGGCCGTTCGCATACTTGAGGCCGATCTTGCGCAGCCGCTCGGCCTCGAACTCCTGTTGGGCCAATGCCATGCCGCGGTCGAACACCTCCGAGTAGCGCTTGATGCGGTCGCCCGCGAGGTCGAAGCGGCCGATGCCGTCGAACAGCACGCGCGCGCCCTTGGCCTCGGGCCGCCGCGAGTTGAACGAGAAGCGATAGCTGGCATAGCCGATGTTGCCGGCGCGCACCGGATCGACGAACTCCCAGCGGAAGTTGCGGCCGCCCTCCGCGAAATGCGCCAGCATGGCCTTGATGGCCGCGCGCCCCGTGCTGGGGCCGAAGAAATAGTCGTCGTACGTGCCGTCCGGGGTGAACAGGTCGGCCAGCGCGTCGCCGTTGCCCGAGGCGGCTGCGGCTGCGAAGCGGTTGACCAGCTCGCTGAACTCCATATCGTGTCCTCCTCGCGCCTGTCGCGCCAATCATAGCCGCGAGCGTGCCGAACTGCCATGGCGGCAACAGCAGACCAGCCGGGAGACTGCAGATGCTGAAGCTCAGACCCAACTGCGAGTGCTGCGACAAGGACCTTCCGCCCGACGCGGCCGACGCGCTCATCTGCACGTTCGAATGCACCTTCTGCGCCGATTGCGCGGCGAACCGGCTGCCCGGCGGCCGCTGCCCCAACTGCGGTGGCGAGCTGGTGCGCCGTCCCGTGCGGCCGCCGGCGATGCTGGCGAAGTATCCGGCCTCCACCGACCGGGTGACGAAGCCACATGCCGGCTGCGGCAAGGCGGCTTGAGCAGGAAATTGCGGTCTTAGCTTGCGTCCTCCGCGCCGAGGGTTCGCAGCATTGGCTTTGCGTGATCCGCGCTCTCGGTGGACCCAATACCAGGCTCTTAGCCGTCTTTCACGTATGTGTGAAAGCGCCTGCAAGCGCCAAGTTTCGGCTCCATATCCGATCACGAACCGCCGAGCCCGAGGTGAGCTCTGCGACGGCAACAACCAGCTCCATCCCGTCCGGTTGTAGCCTCAGCCTTCCAATGGCTGGGGTCGGGGTCGGGCCGCGCTAGTCTTGGGAGAGATGACATGAGCAACAGACTTTTCGCCTACCTAGTCGGGGTGGCGGCGTTTGCCTGGATTGCGCCAGCCGCGGTGCAGGCGGCGCCGGCCGCCGTAGCCGGGGCGACTGCCCACAAGACCGTCACCGTGGAGAAGGTCGCCAATCGGGTGCGCCCTCGCAGCACCAAGAGGCCGCGCGTGTACGGGTGGTATAAGAGCTTTGGCCCGACGGCCAACCCCGCCCCAGCCCTTCCGTTCACCTATGGCATGGCGAAGCCGCACGAGGTTCCCTTCGGCTCGAATGCCTGGTGGCGCTCCATGACCAGCACGGGACACATCCGGTAGGGTTCGCAGACAACACGTAGTCCCCTGGGGAGAGCGGCGTGCCCCGGCCAACCCGGCCGGCGGCACGCTCGCTGCCCGCTCGAGGACAGGCGCATCAGTGGATGCAAGCGAAGTACTGCGATCGCCAGTACCTGCTGCCGGTGCGCTGCCATTTCCAATAGAAGTAGTCGCAGGTCGCCATGTAGCTCGGCGCCACCACGATGGGGGCGCGGAAGCCGAAGTGGTGACGGTGGCGACCATGGGCCGACGCCGGCGCCAGCGCGGCGACAAGGGTAGCCGCGGCGATGGCGGCACTAAGCACCATTTTCCTGGTCAACGACATGCTCATGTTCCTCTTCCTCTGATCTCAGGGCCAATTGCGCCCGGCGTCCGGTGCCTTGAGGTTTGTTACCGTTCGTCGGGGCGCGAGGAGGCAAGATGGAAACTGGTTCGCCGACGAGAAGTGACCCGCGTCACGCTTTAGACGTTCCTTGGCCGTGACCGGTGACCGGATGCAGAATTGGCCCTGGAGAGATGGGGCCCGACGCCGCCGCAACCCCTGCCGAGGCTGTGGAGTTGGGATTGCCGTGGCCTATGGTTTTCATTGAGACAATCAATTTGAACAATGACACTTTTGGCACCATTTGCACCGGGTGCGGAGGCTTTCCCCGCAATCAACCTGCATTGCAAATCGCCATGTCGCTCAATATGGACCTCAATACACGCCTGCGCGCCGGCGCCTTCGGCTGGCTCGGCTTCGACGCGCTCGACTATATCGCCCGGACCTCGCGCACCTCGCGCCTGCAGGCTGGCGCGGTGGTGTTTCGCGAAGGCGACGCGCCGGATGGCTGCTACCTGATCCTCAAAGGCGCGGTGAAGGTTTGCGTGTCCGAGCCGGACGGCCAGCAGTCGCTGCTGGCGATCCTTGGCCAGGGCGATGTCGTCGGTGAGATGGCGCTGCTCGACCGGCTGCCGCGCTCCGCCACCGTGACCGCACTCAAGGGCTGCGAGCTTTGCCATCTGCCCACGGCCGCGTTCGACCGGCTGGCGCAGTCCGACCTCGCCGTCTATCGGCAGCTGCTGCGCGTGCTGAGCGCGCGGCTGCGGGCCGGCAATGAGCGCTACGCGGTGCAGCGGATGGCGCTCAGCGGCCGCCTCGCCCGCGCCTTCCTGCAGCTCGCGGTCAGTTGCGGCGAACAGCTGCCCGATCGGCGCATCCTGATCCACCAGAGGGTGTCGCAGGCCGAGCTCGGCAACATGATCGGGGCGGCGCGCGAGAACGTGAACCGGCAGCTTGCCGAGTGGCGTCGGCACCAGTTGCTCTCGCGCATCAGCGGCTACTATTGCCTGGAGGATCCTGCTGCCCTCGAGCCTCTGGCACGCGGCGCGTCCCGCTGATCGTCTGACCGTGTTCGCCGGCAGGGTCGCGTTTCAAGCGCTGCAGCTCCGTCAACGCACGCTCTTCCGCGTTCGCGGCCAAGGGCTCGCAGCACAAACGACCGAACTGTGACGCGCATCACTTAGCCGGCGCGATCGCCCTACCACATGGCCTGATGAGTGAGGGCGCAGGCGAGCCAAACGCCGGTGCCCACCGTTCTACGAACGCCAACGATAAGAGATCACCATGAGCGCACAAATTTCGAGAGTAACCGTATCACCCGCAGCCGACCGGTTGTGGCCCTACGCACAGCCCACCCGCGGCATTGCCCTGCGACTGGTGTGGCAGTGGATCGTCGCGGCCGCGGACAAAGGCATCGCCGCAGCGCGCAAGCGCCAGCTTCTGCTGCGCGCCCAGCGCGAGCTGCAATACCTCGACGATCGCATGCTGAAGGACATCGGCATCACGCGCAGCCAGATCGACTCGACGGCGCGCTTCGGGCGCGGCAGCCGCACTGCGGACAGGCTGGGGCTCTGGTCGTGAGCCTCACGCGAGCATTGGACGCGGGCGTCCGCCCGCTTGCCAGCGCGCCCGCCATCATCGAAGGTGCGCGGGCGCGCATCAACTCGGTCGACCTGCTGCGCGGCCTCGTCATGGTGGTTATGGCGCTCGACCACACGCGCGACTTCTTCGCCGCCAGCGGAATGAACCCTCGCGACGTCACCGATCCCGCGCTGTTCCTGACGCGCTGGATCACGCACTACTGCGCGCCCACCTTCATCTTCCTGGCCGGCATGTCCGCCTACCTCTATGGCACGCGCGGGCGCAGCACCGGTGAGGTGAGCCGCTTCCTGCTGACGCGCGGCTTCTGGCTGATCGCGATCGAGTTCACGCTGGTCCGCCTTGGATGGGGCTTCAGCCTCACGTCCACCCATTTCGTTGCGCAGGTGATCTGGGTGATCGGCGCGTCGATGGTCGCGCTGGCGGGTCTCGTCCACCTGCCGCGCTGGGCGATCGCCGCCTTCGGCCTCGTCATGATTGGCGGTCACAACCTGCTCGACGGCATTCGTGCCGAGGACTTCGGTTCTGCCGCTTGGGTGTGGAATTTCCTGCACCAGCCGGCGCTGCTCCGGGGCCAGAATGCCACGGTGCGTGCCCTCTATCCGCTCATCCCGTGGGCGGGCGTGATGGCTGCTGGCTATGCTCTGGGCCCGGTGCTGCAGCTCGACGAGACGTCGCGCCGGCGCCTGCTGATGCGGCTCGGCATCGCCGTCGCCGCGGGCTTCGTGTTGCTGCGCGCCAGCAACCTCTACGGCGATCCGGCCGGCTGGTCGGCCCAGAGCGCCTGGTGGGCGACCGTGCTGTCGTTCGTCAACTGCGAGAAGTATCCCCCCTCGCTGCTCTACCTGATGATGACGCTGGGGCCTGCGCTGATCCTGCTCTCGCTCCTCGAGCGCGCGCGGGGCCGCCTCGCCGACTGGGTCACGGTGTTCGGGCGCGTGCCGTTCCTCTACTATGTCGCGCACATCTTCCTGATCCACCTGCTGGCCGTCGTGTTCGCCCAGGTCGTGTACGGCGATGGCACCTGGCTGATCGGCCGGTTTCCGCCGCAAAAGCCCGCCGGCTATGGCCAGGGACTGCCGGGCGTCTACGCCGTGTGGATCGTTGTCGTCGTTACGCTCTATCCGCTGTGCACCTGGTTCGCCGCACTGAAGCAGCGCCGGCGCGAGTGGTGGTGGAGCTACCTCTGAGCCCCTACTCCGGCTGGATGCCCGCCGCCTTGACGATCTCCGCCCACTTCTTGGTCTCGGAGACCACGAAGGCCTTGAGCTCGGCGGGTGTGCTGGTCTCGGGCTCGACGCCGGCGCCGAGCAGCTTCTCCTGCGCGGCCTTGTCGGATACCGCGGCAATGAGCGCTGAGCGCAGCTTGTCGAGCACTGGCGCCGGAATGCCGGCCGGCCCCCACGCGGCGAACCAGGCGGTCAGCTCGTAGCCCTTGACGCCCGCCTCCTGCATGGTGGGCAGCTCCGGCGCCAGCGGCGTGCGCTTGGCGCTGGACACGCCGAGGCCCGTCACCTTGCCGGCCTTGACCTGCGGCAGCGTGGTCGCCACGTCGGCGAACATCATGGAGATGTGCCCGCCGAGCAGGTCCTGCATCGCCTGCGGGTTGCTGCGGTAGCCGACATGGCGCACGTCGAGGCCGGTCATGGTCTTGAGCATCTCGCCGGCGACGCGCGACGAGCTCGAGCCGCTGCCGAAGGTGAGCGTGCCCGGGTTGGCCTTGCCGTGGGCGACCAGCTCCGTGACGCTCTTCACCGGCACGCTCGGATGCGTCACCAGCGCCAGCGTGATGGAGCCGAGCCGGGTCAGGTGCTCGAAGTCGGTGACCGCGTCGTAGGGCACGTTCTTCATCAGGCTGTGCGCGGCGGCATGCGTCGTGTTGGTGCCGATGAGCACGGTGTAGCCGTCGGGCGCAGCGCGCGCCACCGTGCGGGCGGCGATGGTGCCGTTGGCGCCGGCCATGTTCTCCACCACCACCTGCCAGCCCTTGTGCCTTGCCGATCTGCTCGCCCAGCACGCGGGCCAGCGTGTCAGTGGCGCTGCCGGCCGCGAACGGCACGATGAACTTGATCGCCTTGTCGGGGTAGCTCTGCGCGCTTGCTCCCGCGGGCGCGCCGAGCGATGGCGGCGATCGCCAGGACCGCCGCGAGCCAATGCCTTGCCATTCGTGTCGCCTCCCTGGATGCGTCCCAAGCCGACAGCCGTGGCCTTCGACACTAATTCGGCCCAGCCTTGCGGCGGCACGCTAACGGCGGCTATTCATTGCGTCAAATAGGTCCGATCCGTCGATTTATAGGGGCAGGCTATGCATCTGACGATGCGGCAGCTCGAGGTTCTGGTGGCGGCTGCGGAGGCTGCGACGTTCAGCGAAGCGGCGCGCAGCCTCGGCATCTCACAGCCCTCGCTCAGCGAGGTCGTGCGCCGCATGGAGAGCGAGCTCGGCGTCACGCTGTTCGACCGCAGCACCCGCTCCGTCGCCCTCACCACCGACGGGCGCCACACCGTGGCCATCGCGCGGGAGGTGGTGCGCGAGTTCCGCCTGGGACTGGAGAGCATCGCCGACAGGTCGCGCGCCCGCCGTGCCCGCGTGACGGTCGCGACCTTGCCTTCGGTTGCGTGCGCGGTGCTGCCGGCGGCGCTGCAGGACCTGCTGCGGCAGCACCCCGGCACCGAGATCGCGCTGCACGACGTGCTGCACGAGCGCGCCATCGCCCTCGTCAGGGACGGCATCGCCGACCTGGCGGTGACGGTGCGGCCCGCCAGCCTCGACGGCCTCGACTTTGTCGATCTCGGCGCCGATGCGCTCAACCTCGTCTGCCGCCGGGATCATGCCATGGCTGCCAAGAAGAGGCCCGTGTGGCGCGACTTTGCCGGCCAGCCGTTCGTCGCCCTGGCGCGCACCACATCCGTGCGGCGCCTCACCGAGGCCGCCTTCGTGCACGCGGGCGTCGCTCTGGAGCCCGCCTACGAAGCCGAGCAGATCCCGTCGGCAGTAGCTCTGGTCGAGGCCGGGCTCGGGGTCACCGCGCTGCCTGGGCTGACCCTGTCGATGGTCAAAGGTTCCAGTCTGGTGGCGCGGCCTCTCGGCGGGCCGCCGATGCGCCGGCAGATCGGCATTGCGACGCTCGCCGGGCGCGCGGCGTCGCCGGTCGCCGCGTCGCTTGTTGCGCATCTGCGCCGGTGCTTCGCCAAAGCCGCGTAGCGGTAACTCTGACCCTACTGGGCGGCGGTGATGAGGATCTCCACCAGGTCCTGCCCTTCTAGCGCCACGCCGATGCAGGCGCGCTGCGGCGGGTTGTCCGGATCGACCCACTCGTCCCAGGCGCGGTTCATCTCCGCCTTCTGGCTCATGTCGGTGATGTACACGGTGGCGCGCAGGATGCGCGATTTGTGCGAGCCGGCGTCCGCCAGGTTCTTGTCGATGGCGGCGAGCGCGTCCCGGGTCTGCTGGTAGAGGGATGGCGATTTTTTTGGTGCAGTGGCGACTGTGTGGACGATGCCATCGTTGACGACGGCACGGCTGCGCGTGGGTGACGTGCCGGGAATGCGCTCGATCATGGGGTCCCTTGTAGCCCTTTGTAGGTTGGGCCAAGCGAAGTACCCAACACATGCCAAACGAATCGCCTGTCGACTTGGGTCATCGCTAACGCTCGACCCAACCTACAAGAGCGTCTCGGCCAGCAGCTCCATGGTCTTGGGCTCATGCGTGCGGATCAGCATGCTGCCGACGTGGCCCGACTTGCCAGCGGCGATCCAGCGCTGCAGCCGGTCGCGAATGCGCGCGGCAGGGCCCACCAGGTGGCAGGCATCAACCAGCGCGTCGGGAATCGCCGCTGCCGCATCCGTTTTGTTGCCGCCGAGGTAGAGGTCCTGCACTTTCCGTGCAGCGTCACCAAAACCGAGCCGCGTGGCGTAGTCGGTGTAGAAATTCTTGTCGCGCGCGCCCATGCCGCCGATGTAGAGCGCCATGTGCTCTTTCAGCGGCGCCATGCACGCCTTGATGTCGTCGCCCATGTTTGCAGCCACGAACGGCGCGATGTCGAACTGCGCGAGCGTCTTGTTGCCGCCGGCCGCCTTGAAGCCCTTCTCGATCGGCTCCTGGAACACCTTGTATTGCTCGGGGTCCATCCACACGGGGAAGAATCCGTCCGCCACCTGTGCCGCGGCCTGCACGCCAGCCGGCGTCAGCGTCGCCGCATAGATTGGGATCGGCTTCTCCAGGTGCAGGATGCTCTTCAAGGGTTTGCCGAGCCCCGTGCTGCCAGGCCCGCGATAAGGGATCTGGTACTCCTTGCCTTCAAAGCTCAGCGCCTGTTCGCGCGCGAACACCTGGCGCATGATCTCGATGTATTCCTTGAGCCGCGTCACCGGCTTGCCGTAGGGCACGCCGTGCCAACCCTCCACCACCTGCGGTCCGGAAGCGCCGACACCGACGATGAAGCGGTTGCCCGAGAGCTGCGCCAGGGTCATGGCGGTCATGGCCGCCATCGCCGGGGTGCGTGCCGGCATCTGCATGATGGCGGTGCCCACCCTGATCTTCTTGGTGTTGGCCAGGATCCAGGCTGCCGGCGTGATGGCGTCCGAGCCGTAAGCCTCCGAGGTCCACACCGAGTCGTAACCCAGTTGCTCGGCGTGCTTGATGGCATCGAGCGGGATGCTGACGCTGCGGCCGGAATAGCCGAAGAGCAGGCCCAGTTTCATGTTCGCGTCTCCAGCGCTTGCGGACGCCCGAGACTACGCATGCCGGCGGTGCTGCGGCAAGGCATGAACCGACCTTCCACCCTCATCAGGGCCTGTCGCCGTCATTCACTCATCGCCGGCAGCTGTGGCGGCTAGCGCACATCGCCGCCCGGGCCTCGCTTGCTGTCGCTGATCGGTGTCGCGTACTGCAGGTCGAGGTCCCAGGGGAAATGGATCCAGGTGTCCTGCGACACCTCGGTGATGAAGGTATGGCACAGCGGCGCGCCGGCCGGCTTGGCGTATACGGTGGCGAAGTGCGCGTCGGGCAGAATCTGGCGCACGATGCGCGCCGTCCTGCCGGTATCGGTGAGGTCGTCGACCAGCAGCACGCCTTTGCCTTTGCCGTTGCCGATCGCCTGCACCGAGGTCGCCACGCTCTTGAGGATCTGCAGCTCGCCCTGCGCCTGGTGGTCGTAGCTCGTCACGCAGATCGTCTCGACGAGCCGCAAGTCGAGCTCGCGCGCTACGATGGCCGCCGGCACCAACCCGCCGCGGGTGATGCATACGATCGCCTCGAACGGGCCCTTGTCGGCGAGCCGCCATGCGAGTGCCCGGGCATCGCGATGGAACTGGTCCCAGGACACGGGAAACGACTTGGTATAGGGGATGGGCTCGGCCATAGCGCAACCGTTCTCTGCAGCGTGCGGGCTCCAACGGAAGGGCAACTGACCGCGGCAAGTCAACAACGGCGGTGCCGCAGAGCCCCTTGTTGCCGGGCCGCCGGCTTGCCGGGGTGGCGTGCCGGAGGGCTCGAAGTGCCATCTCGAAGTGCTATGCTGTCATAAGCGACGGGCAGGGAGGACAGGCATGCAGGACAAGCCACCGGGCAAGGCGTCCGCCACCTTCAACTGGGAGGACCCCTTCCTCCTCGACGACCAGTTGACCGAGGACGAGCGCGCCATCCGCGACACCGCCCGCGCCTACGCCCAGGAGAAGCTGGCCCCGCGCGTGATCGAGGCCTATCTCGAGGAGAAGACCGACCGCGCCATCTTCGACGAGATGGGCAAGCTCGGGCTGCTCGGCGTGACGATCCCCGAGAAGTACGGCTGCGCCGGCGCTAACTATGTGAGTTATGGCCTTGTTGCACGTGAAGTGGAGCGCGTCGATTCCGGCTACCGCTCCATGAATAGCGTGCAGTCCTCCCTCGTCATGTACCCGATCTACGCCTACGGCTCGGAGGCGCAGCGCGAGAAGTATCTGCCGAAGCTCGGCTCGGGCGAGTGGGTCGGCTGCTTCGGCCTCACCGAGCCGGACGCGGGCTCCGACCCCGGCTCGATGACCACGCGCGCCGAGAAGGTCGCCGACGGCTACCGCCTGACCGGCACCAAGATGTGGATCTCCAATGCGCCGATCGCCGACGTATTCGTTGTGTGGGCGAAATCGGCGGCGCACGAGGGCAAGATCCGCGGCTTCATCCTCGAGAAGGGCATGAAGGGGCTTTCCGCGCCCAAGATCGGCGGCAAGCTCTCACTTCGCTGCTCCATCACCGGTGAGATCGTCATGGACGGCGTGGTGGTGCCCGAGGAGAATCTGTTGCCCAACATCTCGGGGTTGGCCGGACCGTTCGGCTGTCTCAACCGCGCGCGCTACGGCATCGCCTGGGGCAGCATGGGCGCCGCCGAGGACTGCTGGCATCGCGCGCGCCAGTACACGCTGGATCGCAAGCAGTTCGGCCGGCCGCTCGCCGCCACGCAGCTCGTGCAGAAGAAGCTCGCCGACATGCAGACGGAAATTTCGCTCGGCCTGCAGGGCGCGCTGCGCGTGGGGCGCCTGTTCGACGAAGGCCGGATGGCGCCGGAGATGATCTCCCTCGTCAAGCGCAACAACTGCGGCAAGGCGCTGGACATCGCCCGGGTGGCGCGCGACATGCACGGCGGCAACGGCATCCAGATCGAGTACCACGTCATGCGCCACGCCGCGAACCTGGAGACCGTCAACACCTACGAGGGCACGCACGATGTGCACGCGCTGATCCTGGGGCGCGCGCAGACCGGGCTGCAGGCGTTTTTCTAAGCCCGGAAGCCGGTCAGTTGTCGCGGCGAAGTCGGTGGACCCAATAGCCGCGACGCCGGCTCAGATGCGAGACCGCGATCACGACGATGTCGTGCTGGCGTTGCACATAGATGATCGCATAGGGGAATCTGTTGAGCTTGTACCAGCGGGCGTTGCGCCTGATCCGCGGCCACGCTCTGGGATACGCCTCGACTAGATCGTAGCCCTTCTCCAGGGCAGCTATGAACAGGCCGCCGAGGCCGGGCCGACGGGCCTCATAGTACGCGACCACATCGTCAATTTCTTGCTGAGCTTCGGGCAGTAGCCGTAGAGTCACGGCTTCCTATGCTTGTGAAGTGCCTTGCGGGCGTCGACCGTCTTCGCCCCCCCGTGCTCCACCGCGTCGATACGCCTATCGATCTCCTCTGCCCAGGCCTTTTCGCTCCTGGGTAGCGGCTTGTCATGGGTGAGGAGCAGCAACTCGTCCATAAGGTCCGCCTGCTCCTCAGGCGAGAGTTTGCGGATTTCCTGGGACAGCTTCTTCACACGCTCGTTCATGGCATATCATTAGCACGTCTTGCGGCGGCGGGCACAGGGCTAGGCTATTGCCCGGCCCAGCAGTTGCAGCGAGATCCCAGAGGGAGACAACGATGCTCGCATTCGAGAGGGTTTCCGCCGACGGCACCGACGAGGTGATGTTCGACTGCCAGCATCTCATCCTCGCCGGCTGGTCGGCGCGCGACGAGGCCTCAGTCCGCGCGCACATGGCGGAGCTGGCCGAGCACGGCGTGCCGCCGCCCTCGACCTTTCCCCTGTTCTATCGGGTCAGTGCCACGCTGGTCTCGCAGACCGAGAAGCTCGAGGTGCTGGGCCCGCACACGTCGGGCGAAGTCGAATACGTCATCGTCGCCATGGACGACGGAATGTGGGTGACGGTCGGCTCCGATCAGACCGATCGCAAGGCGGAGCAGCATGGCGTCGCGCTCTCCAAGCAGCTAGCCGGCAAAGTGCTTGCCCGCACGCTGTGGCGCTTGGACGAGTTGCGGGACCGCTGGGACAGCCTCGTCCTGCGGGCTCACGTGACGATCGAGGGCGAGCGCGTGCTGTATCAGGAGGGCGCCTTGGCTTTGATGCGGACGCCGGACGACCTGATGCAGCGCTACGGACGTGCCTTGCAACCGGGCACCATCATGATGAGCGGAACGCTCAACACCATCGGTGGCATCCGCCCTGCCGCCCGCTTCGAGATGCAACTGGAGGACCGCCAAGCCGGGCGCGCCATCGCGCACGCCTACGATATCGCGCCTTTGCCGATCATCGCCTAGCCAGCCTCAGGGCCGGGCCATCTCGTGCGCGGCAGTGGCGTGAGCGATGATGGCCTCGGCCTCGTCGTCCGACAGCGCGACATTGCCGATGAGGATCGCTTGCAGTGGATTGGGCGGCGCCGGCCTTGCGGCAGGGCCGTGCGAGATGGACGCCGTCGGTAGATGGCGCGCGTCGGCGGCGCAGCCCGCCAGCATGGCGAGCGGCAGAAGCGCGGCAACAAACAGGCACTGTGCGCTGCGGCAACGCAACGGACACATGGCACCACTCACTGGCTAATCGCTACGGGACGGGACCGGACAAGACTGGGGCCAAGTGAAGCACGCCACCGGTTAAACACTCGCTAACCATGACGGCGATTCGCAGCTGGTGCGCCGGGCCCCTTGCCCGCCCCCCGCCGCTGCCGCATGATCCCCGCCGCCCTCGCCCGCACACCCCGCAGCCCAGCCCCCGCATGCCCGCCGACAGCCCTGCCGCCGCCGCGCCTGCGCCGAGTTTCTGGCGCGACCTGACCGTCACGCACACGGTCAACGGCCTCGTCGGCTTCCTGTTCGCCGCCTCTGGCCCGCTCGCCATCATCCTGGCCACCGGCACCCGCGGCGGGCTGTCGGAGGCGGAGATCGCCTCCTGGGTGTTCGCCTCGCTGGCCTTCAACGGCGCGCTCAGCGTCGGCTACAGCCTCGCCTGGCGCCAGCCGCTGGTATTTTTCTGGACCATCCCGGGCACCGTGCTGATCGCCCCGGCGCTCGGCCACCTGTCATTCCCGGAGGTTGTCGGCGCCTACATCGCCACCGGCCTGCTGATGATGGCGCTGGGCGCGCTGGGGCTGGTGCGGCGCGCCATGGCGGCGGTGCCGATGCCGATCGTGATGGGCATGGTGGCGGGCGTGTTCCTGCAGTTCGGGCTCGACTGGGTGCGCGCGTTCCAGGCCGACCTCGCCATCGCCGCCGCCATGACGGCGGTGTTTTTCGCTGATCAGCGCCAGCCCCTATGTTGCCGCGCGCCTGCCGCCGATGCTGGCGGCGCTCGTTGCCGGCATAGCCGCGATCTGGATTGCCGGCACCTTCGCGCCGGGCCTCGAGCAGGCCGGCGTGCTCGCCGCGCCGGTGCTGCAGGTGCCGCAATTCTCCTGGGGCGCGCTGGCCGAGCTGGTGGTGCCGCTCGCCATCACCGTGCTGGTGGTGCAGAACGGCCAGGGCATCGCGGTGCTGACCGCCGCCGGCCACAACCCGCCCGTCGACGCCATCGCCGTCGGCTGCGGCGCCTCCTCCGTCGTGTCGGCCTTCGTCGGTGCGGTGTCGACCTGCCTCACCGGACCCGTCAACGCCATCATCTCCGCCAGCGGCGAGCGACGCACGCAATACACCGCCGGCGTCGTGGTCGGCGCGCTGGCCATCCTGTTCGGCCTATTGGCGCCGCTGGTGACGCGGCTGATGCTGGCGACGCCGCCGGCCTTCATCGCCGCGCTCGCCGGCCTCGCCATGCTGCGCGTGCTGCAGTCGGCGTTCACGATCTCGTTCCAGGGTCGCTTCACGATGGGCGCGCTGGTGACGTTCCTGGTGACGGTGGCCGGCATTCCCATCTTCAACATTGGCGCGCCGTTCTGGGCGCTGATCGCCGGCGCGCTCGTCTCGCTGCTCCTGGAGCGCGCCGACTGGCGCGCGGCGTGACGGTGGAACTCCTGCCCGGCCATCCGCTACAGTGGCGGCGCCATCGATCACCCGGAGCCCCCCCATGACCACCCGCCGCGCCGCCTGCAGCTGCGGCCAGCTCGCCCTCACCATCGAAGGCGAGCCGGCGCGCGTCTCCATGTGCCACTGCTACGAGTGCCAGCGCCGCACCGGCGCGGTGATCAGCAACCAGGCGCGCTATCCGCGCGAGAAGATCACCTTTGTCGGCAAGTCCACGGCCTGGACGCGCAAGGCCGAAAGCGGCAACGCGCTGACGTTTCACTTCTGCCCGGTGTGCGGCTCCACCGTCTACTGGGAGGGCCAGGGCTTCCCCGGCTACGTCGCCGTCGCCATCGGCACCTTCGCCGACCCGAACTTCCCCGCGCCGACCATCTCCGTGTGGGAGGAATGCCGCCACGCCTGGGTGCCGCCGCCCGCCGATCCGGCGACCAAGCGCGCCGCCAAGCAGGGGTGATGCGCGCTGCCGGCACATCCTCTCCCTTTTGCCGCCACACTCCTCGCTCAAGATGGCGCAATAGAGGGTTGATTCACCTGAGCATTATCGGGGGATTTAGTGCTCAAGCCGATCATAGCGGCGGCTTGCCTGTGCACCGCGAGCCTGGCCGCAGCGCCGTCACAGGCCCAGTCGCCGGCACACTCGCAGGCACACTCGCAGTCTGGCCTCTCCGGACAGCAGATCAGCGAGCTCGTCGCCGGCGCCACGGTCGAGATCGAGACGCCGGTGGGCACCAAGCTGCCGGTGAGCTATGCCCGCGACGGCAAGGTCACCGGGCAGGCGGGTGAGCTCGCCTGGTATCTGGGCGCGGCCACCGACAGCGGCCGCTGGTGGGTCGTCGCCGATCAGCTCTGTCACCGCTGGGCCCGCTGGTTCAATTCCGAGCCGCAGTGCATCCGCCTGAGCCGGCGGGGCCGCATCTTCCATTGGCGCACGGAGGACGGCAGCAGCGGCACCGCCAGGATCGCGGCGCGGGCGACCATCGAGGCTGCCGCCGTCCCGACCCTATTGAGGCCGGGACGCATCCTGCGCTTCGCCCCGCCCGCCGAGGCCGCGCCCGCAACCGCGCCTGCTCCCGAAACCAAGGCGCCGGCCGCCGGCGAGGGCCGGCCGTCGCAGCAGGCGGCAGCCAAGGAGCCGGCCGGGCCGGCCCCGGCCGCCGGGCCTCCGGCAGCGGAGGCGCCGCCTGTTCCCTCTCCCGTGCCGTCTCTTGTCGTGCCGCCTGCCGCGGCCCTTGCCGCTCCGCCTCCGCCGGCCCCGGTTGCCGACAGTGCCTGGCCGCCGCAGCATGCCGTGCCGCAGGCGCGCTCCAAGCCCGTGCCGCCGCACCCGCTGTTCAAGGTCGCCAACGTCCGCCACGACGACGTGCTCAACGTCCGCAGCGGCCCGTCGGCCGACCACGACATCGTCGCCGAGCTGCCGCCCGGCAGTCGCGGCATCGCCATCGTCTCGGAGTGCCGCTCGCGCTGGTGCCCCGTGCAGGTTCACGCGACGACCGGCTGGGTCAACAGCGCCTACCTCGCTCCCGAGCTGGTGCCCGTTGCGCTGCCCGTCGCGCTACATGGCCACGCCGATGCGCCGCCCGGGCCCCCGCGCGATTCCCCGGAGGCGCCGCGCGCCTGCCTGACACAAGCCGCGCGCGCCCTGCTCGACCGCATCGAGCAGAATTTCGGGCGCGTCGAGGTGGTCTCGACCTGCCGGCCGGGCGCCTTCATCGCCGGCACCGGGCGCCCCTCGCGCCATGCCAGCGGCAACGCGGTGGACTTCAAGGCCGGCGCGCGCAAGCCTGCGATCCTGGAGTGGCTGATCGCCAATCACCGCAGCGGCGGCATCATGACCTACGCTGGCATGGACCACATCCACGTCGACATCGGCCCGCGTTTCGTCTCGCTCGCCGGCGGCGCGCACTGGTCGAGCTGGAGCCGCCGCGCCCGGGATTAATGGGGACGTCATCCCCGCGCCGCACGCTGCGCGAAGCGCACGTGCGGGACTAGGCGGGGACCCAGGTCACTTCTCAGGGTAGGTGCGGCCTACTAATTCACCGCAGCCTGTCCGCGGCCGGCGCGCGACGGGTGCCCGCTGCTGCCGCAGCGCCTGACGCGAAGCGCACCCATGCGGCTCGGTGTACTGGGTTCCCGCCTCCGCGGGAATGACGCTAGTTGATAGCGCGCCGCCCACCACGCCGTCATCCCGGCGCCGCTCGCCGCGCCAAGCGCGCGAGCGGGAATTCGGCCGGGACCCAGGTCACTCAGCGACTAAGGTGCGTCTCGTTTCCGAGGCTCGATCCTATGGCTCAGCTCTCGACGAGTTTGGCTTGTGCCTGATGGCGCTTGGATTCAAGATCTTTGCGCCTGGCGTCAGCCAACTTCTTCCGTTCAGCGAAGTTACTCACCGGCCAGTCTGTTAGCGGAAATATTTCCTGAAAGTCGGCCTCGAGGTTCGCCACCATCTTGCTTAGCAAGTTCATCATCCGGTGGGCGTTCCCCTTCTCCTCACGCAAGAGATCGCCTACTCTGGCATTGGTGTCGCCACTGTCGCGCACATAAATCTCATCCGCGACACCGCCCTTGTGTTCGTGGACGTGTCGCCGATGCATCATCAGCCTCACGAAGTTCCTGTTCTCTTCATCGAAGCCGCGCATCAGATCGATATCGGCGGCCTCTTTCATCGCAGTGATGGTCGCGCCATCGATGTCATGGAACGCCCTGTCGAGCCGAGCTTTTCGCGATGGCTTCATCGGGATTCGTTTCTGAACCTGATTCGCAAAGTCCCTGCCGCAAGCATCATACTCTGAGACGGCATCGCGCACCGCTGATGCGGGCGCCAACGTCCCGGCATTGAGCGCCGCTCGAATACCGTTGTACTTAGACTTCAGGTCCTCGCCATTGTTCCTCCACCCACAAGCGGAACAATAGGCAAATCGACCGCGAACATCGTTGTAGCCGCCGCACTTCACGCAGTTGAACTCCGTCTGCTGCGCCTCCTCCGAATAGTAGAATTCGGGCTTTGGCTCTTTGGCCTCCCGGTCTGCGGTAGCGTCCATGTCTATGACGACTTCGCGTTCCTCGTTGGGCTTAAGTTCCTCGACTGCGACTGCTACCTGCTCCGCCGCGTGAGCCACGTACCTTCGTTGAGCAACCGTCAGAAAAGTGTGCGTCGGTGCCCTGAGGCCGCAATACGCACACGTGATGGGATAAATGATCGCGTATTGCCCACTCCGGAAGTAGCCTCCGCAGCGGGGACAGCGATGGCCCCACCGCGCGTGCGAGTCAAATCCCAGCATCACCGGTATAGTGCCGGCAGGAGGCTGTGGATCGAATGGTTGACCAATCCCACCGATCCGAAAGTGGGTGATTACGGCGCCGCTCTGGAGATGGGCGTAGAGCCCGACTATCGCGGCCGGGGTTGGTGCGCTATGGCTCCATCCCGAAGCGATCGAGATTCTTCCCTGCGCATCGGCATTCAAACTAAAGCTCATCTTACCGCCTGAGTGCGCTATCTCCTTGAAATCCCTGTAGTCTGCCATTGCCGCCTACTCCGCCAACTTCGTTCCTGCTGACATATGCGATTCGGAACGTGGACGCCTTTTGAGTGTCGGCCTGGGCAGTGTCTCGAGACACTGCCTCGGCCTGAGATGCTGTCAGCAGCCGCCTCTGCCGCCCGCCATCCCAGTTGCCCCTAGGGGTTCAGGCAGCCATATATCTCCCCCATGCCCCGCCCTCCCCGCGATAGCACCCCCCGCCCGCGCCCCTCGCGCGGCAAGTCGGGCAAGCCGCCCGCGCCGCCCGTAGAGAGCGCCGGCGGCACGCCGGAGACCAAGCGGTCGACCGCCCAGGCCGTGTCCCAGGGCTTCGCCGAGGCGCCGCAGGCCCCGTTCCTGCCCGCGAGCCCGTCCACCCTCCCCGCGCTGCGCCAGGTCGGCCCGCCCTCGCGCAGCATCGAGAGCATGACGGCGTCGCTCAACGCCATCCTGGCCAAGCCGCACGAGCGCTCCGAGCGCGCGCGCCAGGTGCTGGCCGAGCAGCCGATGATCGCCGGGCACCCGCTGGTGTCGGGCAGCCTGCCGCAGTTCATCCCGCACCGGCCGCCGCGCCCCGAGAAGTCCGAGGGCGGCGTCGCCTTCAAGCTGGTGTCGGAGTACGAGCCCAAGGGCGACCAGCCCACCGCCATCGCCGAACTGGTGGCGGGCGTCAACGCGCTCGAGCGCGATCAGGTGCTGCTCGGCGTCACCGGCTCGGGCAAGACCTTCACCGCCGCGCAGGTGATCGCGCGCACGCAGCGCCCGGCCCTGGTGCTGGCGCCTAACAAGACCTTGGCGGCCCAGCTCTACGGCGAGTTCAAGGGCTTCTTCCCCGACAACGCGGTGGAGTACTTCGTCTCCTACTACGACTACTACCAGCCCGAAGCCTACGTGCCGCGCACCGACACCTACATCGAGAAAGAGTCGTCGGTGAACGAGCAGATCGACCGCATGCGCCACGCCGCCACGCGCTCGCTGCTGGAGCGCGACGACGTGATCATCGTGGCCTCCGTGTCGTGCATCTACGGCATCGGCTCGGTCGAGACCTACACGGCCATGACCTTTACGGTGCAGACCGGCGAGACCCTGTCCCAGCGCCAGCTGCTGGCCGACCTGGTGGCCCTGCACTACCGCCGCAGCGACGCCAATTTCATCCGCGGCACCTTCCGCGTGCGCGGCGACACGGTGGAGCTGTTCCCGGCCCACTTGGAGGACCGCGCCTGGCGCATCTCGCTGTTCGGCGACGAGGTGGAGGCGATCACCGAGTTCGACCCGCTCACCGGCCAGAAGACCGACGAGCTGAAACTCATCAAGGTCTACTCCAACTCGCACTACGTCACGCCCAAGCCGACGCTGCAGCAGGCCATCAAGTCCATCAAGGCCGAGCTGAAGGAGCGGCTGAACGAGCTCTACAACGCCGGCCGCCTGCTGGAGGCGCAGCGGCTGGAGCAGCGCACGGTGTTCGACATGGAGATGATGGAGGCGACGGGGTCGTGCGCCGGCATCGAGAACTACTCGCGCTATCTCACCGGCCGCCAGCCCGGCGAGCCGCCGCCGACCCTGTTCGAGTATCTGCCCGACAACGCGCTCGTCTTCGTCGACGAGAGCCACGTCACCGTCCCGCAGATCGGCGGCATGTTCCGCGGCGACTACCGGCGCAAGGCGACCTTGGCCGAATACGGCTTCCGCCTGCCCTCCTGCATGGACAACCGCCCGCTGCGCTTCGAGGAGTGGAACGCCATGCGGCCGCAGACCACGTACGTCTCGGCCACGCCCGGCTCGTGGGAGCTGGAGCAGACCGGCGGCGCCTTCACCGAGCAGGTGATCCGCCCCACCGGCCTGATCGATCCGCCGGTCGAGGTGCGCCCGGCCAAGTCGCAGGTCGACGACCTGATCGACGAGGTGCGGCAGGTGGCCAAGAAGGGCTACCGCTCTCTGGTCACCACGCTGACCAAGCGCATGGCCGAGGACCTCACCGAGTACATGCACGAGCAGGGCATCCGCGTGCGCTACATGCACTCCGACATCGAGACCCTGGAGCGCATCGAGATCATCCGCGACCTGCGGCTGGGCGCCTTCGACGTGCTGATCGGCATCAACCTGCTGCGCGAGGGCCTCGACATCCCCGAGTGCGCGCTGGTTGCGATTCTGGATGCCGACAAGGAAGGGTTCCTGCGCAGCGAGACCAGTCTCGTCCAGACCATCGGCCGCGCCGCCCGCAACGTCGACGGCAAGGTCATCCTCTACGCCGACCAGGTGACGGGCTCCATGGAGCGCGCCATCGCCGAGACCAACCGCCGCCGCGAGAAGCAGACCGCCTGGAACCTCGCCAACGGCATCACACCCGAGAGCATCAAGCACAACATCCAGGACCTGCTGTCCTCGGTCTACGAGCAGGACCACGTGACGGTCGACACGGGGCTGGCGGAGGACGGCAAGCCGCTGATCGGCCACAACCTGGAGGCCGTCATCGCCAACCTCGAGAAGAAGATGAAGGAGGCCGCCGCCGACCTGGAGTTCGAGACCGCGGCGCGCCTGCGCGACGAGATCAAGCGCCTGCGCGAGACCGAGCTGGCGGTGGCCGACGATCCCCTCGCCCGCCAGACCGACGTCGAGGAGCGCGCCGGCGCCTTCGCCGGCGAGCGCAAGTACGGCAAGGCGCCCGCGATGTCCCCCTCTCCCCGTTCTTCACGGGGAGAGGGCCGGGGTGAGGGGCAGCCAAAAACTCGTGAGGGGCAGCCGCAGGACGGCTCCCGCATCCAGCGCGAGTACCAGCCTGTGCAGCCCACCTATTCGCAAACCACCGTCACGCCGGGCTCGCGCATCCGCAAGCCGAGCCTCGACGAGATGGGCTCCGCCGCCAACCGTCCGATCCCCGCGCGCGATCCGCACGTCGACCCGCGCACCAAGGCCGGCGCCTACGGCGAACAGGTCAAGGGCCCGCACAAGCCGACCTTGGACGAAATGGGCCCGCACGCCGAGCGCGGCCTCCCCGTCGCCGGCAAGCCGCTGCCGCCCAAGCCGCCCACCAAGACCATCGACATCCCCGACGAGCGCGAGAAGAAGCACCGCCACGGCCGCCCCCGCAAAACCGGCCGGCCGGGGCAGTAGCGGCGGGCCCGCTGCACGCGCTGGCGGATATGCACTTCTAAAGCGTTGATGTCAGACTCTGACCGAAGCTGACCTAGTCGTCCTCGCTTCGCGCTTTCTGCCACCAGGTGGGCATCGGAAAGCCCGCCGCCGCATCTCTCCAACGAGACACAAATACGATGAAATCCCGAAAGCTTTCCAGCAGCCCTACTGTCACCGGCCAATGCCTGTGCGGAGCTGTGCAGTTCGAGATGGAGTACCCGGCGTTTTGGGCCTGGCACGATCACAGCCGCGCCAGCCGACTTGCGCATGGCGCTGTGTACGCGACCTATGTCGGCACTTGGCGCAAGCGTTTTCGCATCACGGCGGGGGAAGGCGAGATCAACCGTTTCGAGGAGAAGGAAACGGGCGCGGTGCGCAGCTTTTGTCGGCGCTGCGGCACGCCCCTCGCCTACGAGCGCGCCAGCTCGCGACACATGATCAACATTCCGCGCGCTCTTCTTCAGAGCCGCACCGGCCGTCAGCCGATTTACCACATCGCCATCGAAGAGATGCAGGACTGGGTCTACGCCGGCGAGCCGCTGGTTCCGCTCAAAGGCTATCCCGGCGTGTTCTGGAAGCGATCCAAGAAGAAAAGTCGCTTACAGGAGGTCCGGTTGTAAGCATCGATCAGGTCATTTGTTCATGACCATGGTTTCTCCCGATCTGCATTGGGTTGCGCCTTGTGATTGTGACAATCGAGCGCATCACCACATGTCACATCGAAAACCGCAGCCGGTGCTGGCGTGCCCAACCGCGTCGACCCCGCGGTCGCCACAGGCGCCGACATCCACTATGATGATCGGACACGCGAGGAGACAGCCATGGGCAACTGCATCGTCATCGTCCAGTTCGACCTGCCGAAGCGCAGCGAGGAGCAAGCCGTGAAGGGCGGCACGTCGAGCGCCCCGATCTACCGCAACCTTGCTGCGAACGGTTTGATCCGCAAGGACTACATCAACGGCGACGCCGGCACCGGCGGCGTCTATCTGTGGGAGAGCCGCGCGTCGGCGGAGGCCTGGTTCACGCCGGCGCGCATTGCCGAGCTGACCCAGCGCTTCGGCGCCCGGCCGCGGCTCACTTGGTACGACACGCACGTGACGGTCGACAATCTCGCCCACGAGACGCGTGTGAACGGCAAAGCGCTCGCCGACGCCAGTTGATGTCCGTGCTCGAGCCGCAACGAAGGGGGCGTGCATGCAGAAGCCCACGACCGACACCAGCGCCAGCCGCATGATGGCAATCGACGACCCGCGCGAGGCGCGCCGCATCATCCGCGCCGGCGAGCATACCGGCCATACCGCCGGCATCGCGCCGAGCTGCGTGCAAGGCAACCTGTGCATCCTGCCCGCAAGCTACGCGCAGGAGTTCGCCGCCTTCTGCCAGCGCAATCCCAAGCCATGCCCGGTGATCGGCATGGGCGCTCCGGGCGACCCAACGCTGCCGGATCTCGGCGACATCGACATTCGCACCGACCTGCCGCGCTACCGGGTCTTCAAGGAAGGTGCGCTCGTCGAGGAGCCGACCGACATCCGCAAGTATTGGACGGACGATCTCGTGACGTTCGTGCTCGGCTGCTCCTTCTCCTTCGAGCAACCGCTGCTGCAGGAAGGCATCCGCCTGCAGCATATCGAGCGCAACACCACGGTGCCGATGTATCGCACCAGCATCGATTGCGTGCCCGCCGGTCGCTTCAAGGGCAAGATGGTCGTGTCCATGCGCATGCTCAGGCCGGCCGACGCCATCCGCGCGGTGCAGATCACCTCGCGCTTCCCCGCCGTGCACGGCGCGCCCGTGCACCTCGGCATCCCCGAGGCCATCGGCGTTCGCGACTTGATGCAGCCCGACTTCGGCGATCCGCCGCAGATCTACCCCGGCGAGCTGCCCGTGTTCTGGGCGTGCGGAGTGACGCCGCAGGTGGCGATCGAGGCAGCGCGCCCGCCGATCTGCATCACGCACAAGCCGGGCGCCATGCTCATCACGGACAAGAAGAACAGCTCGCTGGCGGCGCTCTAGGCCGGCAACTGCTGTGCTGCCGATGCGCCGTGGCGGGCTTGCTCCCTTGGCAGCAACCCTTCCTCGCTGGCCTTGATCTGCAGGGCGAGATACTTGGAAAAGATGCGGCACTGGGCGAGACTGCCGGCGATGAACCACAGGCCCTGTTGGGCCGTGCGCATGAACATGTTGCGCAGCTCCTGTCCCTCGCCGAAGCCCCAGATCGGCCCCACGCGCCGGGCGACGTCCGCGCCGAACAGCTTGCGCACCAGGTGCTCCTGGCCCTTGTAGCCGGTCGCCAGCACGACGAGATCGAGGGGCAGTGTTTCGCCCGAGCGCATGCGCGCGCCGCCCTCGACAAACTCGGCAATGTCTGAGAACTGCACCAGCCCGATCTTGCCTTCCACGATCAGGTCCGAGCAGCCCACATTGAAATAGTAGCCGCCGCCGCGCGTCAGATACTTGAACTGCCAGCCCGTCCCGTCCTCGCCGAAGTCGAGCTTGAAGCCGACACGCTCGAGCCCGGAGAGCAGATCGCTGTCGAGCTGCCTGGCCTGCTCGGTCATGCGTCTGTGGCTCTTCCGGGCCAGCTCGAGCGGCATGGATACCGTGATGAGGTCGCAGTCTTCCAGCGGCGGCCCCTCGTCGTAGAGCGCGTAGGGGATCTGCGCGCTGGGCTCAATGTTAACGATCAAGGTCGAGCTGCGCTGCGCCAGCGTCACCTTCGCCCCGCTTGAATAGAGGTCCTGGGCGATGTCGTGGCCGCTGTTGCCGGTGCCGACCACCAGCACGTTGGTGCCCTTCCAGTCCTCGCCGTCGACGTATTGGCTCGAATGCAGCACCTTGCCGCGGAAGCTCCGCAAGGTAGGGATGTCTGGAAGGTTCGGGATGCCGCTGACGCCGGTGGCCATCACGATATGCCGCGGGCGCATCGTGCGCTCGGCGCCGGCGCGGCGCAGCTCGACCGTCCACCGCCCGCCCTCCTCGTCGTATGTACCGCTCTCGAGCTCGGTGTCCGTCCAGTAGTTGAGCTCCAGGCTCTCGACGTAGGCCTCGAACCAGGAGGCCAGCTTGTCTTTGGGGATGTAGGTCGGCCAGCTCGGCGGGAAGGGCATGTAGGGCAGGTGGTTGACCTGCACCTGGTTGTGCAGGGTGAGCGCGTGATAGCGCTGGCGCCAGTTGTCGCCGATGCGCGGCCAGCGATCGACGATCAGCGTATCCACCCCAAGCTGGGTCAGGCGCGCTGCGATCGAGAGCCCGGCCTGGCCGCCGCCGACCACCAGCACTGTGGGGTCCCTGTCGGCATACTGGGCGGCTTCTTTCCTGAGGTCGAGCCAGTTGGGACCGCGGAAATCGCGCGAGTAGGACTGCCCGGTGGGCCGCGCTTTGTCGATCCTTTCCTCGAACCCCTTTAACTCTTCCAGAGCGGTGAGGAGCGTCCAGGCCTTCAGCGCGTCGCCGTCGCTTGCGTCGGGAGCCAGCCGCAGCACGCCGCTGCCTACGCCCTCGCGCGTCTCGAACCTGAGGATCGCCTCGATGGCGCCAGTGCCGGCACGCATGACATTACGGGGTGCCGTCCGGCGCGCGTCCAGCTCGAAACCCGTCGGCGCCGCACGGCCGGCATGGGCCGTCAGCTCGCGCACAATGGTCTCGCGGCCGCTCACCGTATCGATGCGCCAAGTGAGCGCCAGCACGTCGCGCCAATAGCTGTCGGGAAGGAACAGCGTCGCGAGCGCGCCGTCATCACGCTCGGTCAATGCGCGTTCGAAGCGCAGGAGCCAATTGCTGGCGGTCGCGGCAATGTCTACAGGTGCATCCAGCATTGGCGTCAGCTCGCTTCTGTTAGCGCGGGCCGCGAAAGCCTGAACAAGCGCGTGTCGTGCGGCGTCTCGCCGTGCATGGAGAGATCGGCCAGAATCTCGCCGATACCCGAGCAGAACTTGTAGCCATGTCCCGAGAATCCGGCGGCGACCGCGACGTTGCGGTGCTCGGGCAGGATATCGACGATGAAATGCTCGTCGGGCGTGTTGACGAACATGCAGGTCTTGAACGTGACCGGCTGCCCCATCGGCTTTGCCAGATAGCGTTCGGCCCACGTCAAAGTAGCCGCGTCCTGGGGCGTGATTTGCCGGTCGATGGTGTCGGGATCGACGTTCTCCAGCCGATGCCGGAACTTGCCGATCTTGAAGCCTTCGCTCGCAGCTTCAGGAAAGCCGTAGAAGTTGCCCCGCTCGGGACAATTGAGGATGAACACAGGGAACGCCTCGGGCCGGTAGCTCTCATCCGGCGTCTTGAACCAGCCCACCACCTGCCGCTGCGGGATGGCGAGCGCTTTCAACCGGCTCAGCAGCTTGCCCGTCCATGCGCCGGCAGACAGGATGAGCGAGCCGGCTTCGTAGCGGCCGCGCTCGGTCTCGACCTCGACGCGGTCGCCTTTGGCCCTCCAGCCGCGTACGGCCTCGTTCTCGCGTATGTCGGCACCGAGCTTGCGGGCAAGCGTCGCGTGCGCAACGATCGCCCGATCCGCGGGCAGGAAACCCGCCTCGGGCTGATACACGGCTTCGAACTCGGAGGGGAGCTGCCAGGCTGGAAAGCGCCGCGCCACCTCGCTCGCTCGCAGCACCTCGTGCGTCAGCCCGTGGGTCTTGCACGCCTCCTTGGACCCTGAGACGACACGCCCCGAGGGCAACCCAATGTCGAGGCCGCCGGTGACCGTCACCAGCCGCTCGCCGAAGTCGCGCTCGAGCGCCTGCCAGCGGGCGAGCGACAGGCGCATCAGCGGCACGTAGCTCGGATGCTCGAAGTAGGCGAAGCGGAAGATGCGCGTCGCGCCCGAAGAGGAGCCCAGCTCGTGCGGGATAGTGAACTGCTCGAGCCCCAGCACGCGCCGGCCGCGCCGCGCCAGCTCGTACATCGCCGCCGAGCCCATGCCGCCGGCGCCGATGACGATGTGATCGAAGACTTGGCCGCCCATGGCCCGCATTGTCAGGCGCCTCGCCGACCCCGTCAACCGGCGCGGACGCGGAGCCAGCTACCCTCGGTTCGCGTTTGTAGGCGCCTACGTCTCTTGCTACCAATCGCGGAAATGCACGGCGAGAGCTCATGAAGGTTCGCATCGCTTCAGACGTCGGCGGAACGTTCACCGACAGCATTGCCTACGATCCCGTGTCGCGGCGCATCGCCGTGTCGAAGGTGCCGACCACGCCGCAGGCGCGCGATGTTGGCACCGTCGAAGGGCTGCGCGGCGCCCTGCGGCAGCTCGGGATGACGGGCAGCGCGGTCGCCTACGTCGGCCACGGCATGACGACCGCGACCAACGCCGTCATCCAGCGCAGCGGCGCCAGGACCGCCTTCGTCACCAACCTGGGTTTCAAAGACCTGCTCCTGATCGGGCGGCAGGATCGTCCGAGCCTCTACGACATCGACGTGGTGCGGACGCCGCCGCTGGTGCCGCGCGAGCTGTGCTACGGCATCGCCGGGCGTCTCGGTCCGACGGGTAAGGAGATACAACCCCTCGACCAGGATCGGCCTGGTGCAGGCCGCAGCCGACATGCGCGCCCGCGGCGTCGAGGCGGTGGCCGTCGCTTTCCTGCACGCCTACGCCAACCCCGCGCACGAGCGCGCCGCCAAGGTGGTGCTGGAGCGGCATCTGCCTGGTGTCGCGATCTGCATCTCGTCCGACATCCTGCGCGAGTTCCGCGAGTTCGAGCGTGCCAGCACGGCCGTGCTCAACGCCTTCCTCACGCCGGTGATGGCGAGCTACCTGGGCTCGTTGTCGGCGCGTCTGCACGATGCCGAAGCCGGGCTTGGCGTCGGCCGCGACAAGCCCATCATGGTCATGGAAGCGGCGGGCGGGCTGATGACGGTGGAGACCGCGCTCGCCAAGCCGGTGCATACCATTCTGTCGGGGCCCGCCGGAGGCGTGGTCGCCGGCGCGCATTTCGCGGCGCTCGCCGGCGCAGCCCACGTCATCACCATGGATGTCGGCGGCACCAGCACCGACATCAGTCTGATCCGCAACGGCCAGCCGGAGACGACCAGGGCTGCGCGCATCGGCCAGATCCCCATCAGGCTGCCGACCATCGACATCAATGCCATCGGCGCCGGCGGCGGCTCGATCGCCTGGATCGACGACGGCGGCGCATTGCGCGTCGGGCCGATGAGCGCGGAGGCCGTGCCCGGCCCCGCCTGCTACGGCCGCGGCGGCACGCGGCCGACCACCTCCGACGCCAACCTGGTGCTCGGCAGGCTCGGCAGCGAGACGCGGCTCGGCGGCAACCTGCGGCTCGATCCCGCCGCTGCTCGCGAGGCGATCGATACGCACATCGCCAGGCCGCTCGGCATCGATGTCGTTGCGGCGGCGGCGGGAATTCTGCGTGTGGCGCACGCCAACATCGTGCGCGGCATCCGCGTCGTCTCGGTCGAGCGCGGCCACGATCCCGCGCGAGTGCACGCTGGTGCCGTTCGGCGGCGCCGGGCCGATGCACGGGACGCCGGTGGCGCGCGAGCTGCAGATCAGCCGCCTCATCGTGCCGCCGGCCCCGGGCATCCTGTGCGCCATCGGCCAGCTGCTCGCCGATCTGCGCCACGACCTGATGGAGACGCACATCTTCCGCTACGCCGCCGGCGACGCTGAGCGCGCCCTGGAGATCGCCCGCCGCCTGGCCGATGCCGGGGAACAACTGCTCGCCGCCGACGGCGTGCCCGCGGACAAGCGCCAGGTTCAGGTCCGCGTCGAGGCCCGCTACGTGGGCCAGAGCTACGAGCTGCCCATCGCCTACGCCTATCGCGACGTCGATGCCTGGGCGCGCCTGGCCGGCGATTTCCAGGCTGCCCACCGCCACCGGTTTGGTCACGCCGACCCGGATGCGCCGATCGAGATCGTCGGCTTCGGCGCCACCGCCATCGGCAAGGTCGACAAGCCCGAGCTGCCGACACTCGCTGCGGGTAGCGCCGCCCCTCCCGCCGAGGCGCTCGCCGCCACGCGGGATGTGTACTTCGAAGGCGATGCCCCGGGCGAGGCCGGAGGCTGGATGCCGGCCCGCATATTCGATCGTGTCGAGGCTGCTCGCCGACAACATCGTCGAAGGACCTGCCGTGATCGAGGAGCTGTCCGCAACGACGGTGCTCTATCCCGGCGATCGCGCCCGCGTCCATGCCAACGGCGCGTTGCTCGTGGAGTGCGGGCGATGACAGCACCAAGGCCGCCAACACGGACGTTCGACCCGATCACGCTGGAGGTGCTGCGCAACGCGCTGGAGGCCACCGCGCAGGAGATGGGCGGGCGTGCTCAAGCTCACCTCGTTCTCGCCCAACATCAAGGAGCGCATGGACGCCTCGTGCGCCATCTTCGATGCCGAGGCGCAGCTGATTGCCCAGGCCGAGCATGTGCCGATCCACCTGGGCTCCATGCTGAAGGCCGTCGGCCCCACCATCGCCGCGGTCGGCACGCTGGCGCCGGGCGACGTCGTCATCGTCAACGATCCCTTCGTCGGCGGCGCGCACCTGCCCGACATCACGCTCATCGCGCCCGTGCACGCGGATGCAGCGCTGATCGGCTATGTCGCGACCCGCGCGCACCACTCCGACGTCGGCGGCATGGAGCCCGGGCTCCATGCCCGGCAAGTCGAGCGAGATCTTCCAGGAAGGGCTCGTCATCCCGCCGGTGCGGCTCTACCGGGCGCGGCGAGCTGCAGGCCGACGTGCTGCGCCTGATCATGGCCAACGTGCGCACCGCCGCCGAGCGGCGCGGCGATCTCAACGCCCAGCTGGCGGCGATCCGCATCGGCGAGCGGCGCATGGGCGAGCTCGCCGGCCGCTACGGTGCCGCGTGCTGCCGAAGGCTTCGCGGCGATCCTCGACTATGCCGAGCGGCGCATGCGCAACCGCATCGCCGAGCTGCCGGCCCGGCACCTACTTCGCCGAAGACTGCCTCGACGATGACGGCAGCAGCGACGAGCCAGTGCTGGTGAAGCTGCGGGTGGACGTGGCGCCGGACAAGCTGACCCTCGACTTCGCGGGGTCCTCGCCGCAGCGGCGCGGCAACATCAATGCGGTGGCGCCGATGACGCATTCGGCCGTGTTCTTCGCCGTCAAGGTGCTGACCGACGCCACCATCCCCGCCAATGCCGGCATCCTGCGCCCGGTCGAGATCAAGATCCCGCCGGGCTCGTTCCTCGACGCGCAGCCGCCGGCCGCCGTCTGCGCCGGCAACACCGAGACCTCGCAGCGCGTCTCCGACACGGTGCTGAAGGCGTTCGCGCAGTTCGCGCCGGCGCGCATCCCGGCCGCCAGCCAGGGCACCATGAACCTGATCGGCGTCGGCGGCACCGATCCGCGCAACGGCCGCTCCTATACCTACATCGAGACGATCGCCGGCGGGCAGGGCGGCCGGCCGAACGGCGACGGCATGGACGGCGTGCAATGCAACATGACCAACACAATGAACACGCCGGTGGAGGCGCTGGAGATTTCCTATCCCCTGCGGGTCGAGCGCTACGAGATCCGCGAGAACTCGGGAGGGCCCGGCCGCAACCGCGGCGGGCATGGCGTCGTTCGCTCGCTCACGGTCATCGACCACGATGCGCGCGTCTCGCTGCAGTCGGACCGACGTCGCTTCGCGCCCTATGGCCTCGGCGGGGGCCGTGACGGCACGCCGGGCCGCAACTGGCTGCGCGACCAAGCGGGCAACGTCCGCGAGCTGCCAGGCAAGGTCTCCCTCACGCTACATGCCGGCGAGACGGTCGGCGTCGAGACACCAGGTGGGGGTGGCTGGGGGCCTGGGACGGAGGTGTCTGGGCCGGCGCGGCGCTGACCGATCGTGGCCGGATAACCTCCTTTGCAACGAAGACTGTCTTTTTGCAGACAGGTATTGCGCGGCTCCCGTTCTTCCCGGATGCTAGCGCCCAACAACATGATGGGAGGAGTTTGATGCGCTCGATCGTTACTGCAGCCGTATTGCTGGGCTTGGCTGTGCTGGGGGCAGATGCGAAGGCGCAGCCGCTCGACAAGAAGGAGTTCAACGCCATCGGCACGTGGAGTTTCCTCACTCCGTGGCAGCAGCTCGAGCAGCCGTTCTGGACCAAGGAGCTACCTGAGGCCTCGGGCGGCAGCCTCAAAGGCAACATCAAATCCATCACCGAGGTGAACCTCAAGGGGACCGAGATCCTGCGTCTCACCAAGCAGGGCGTGTTTGATTTTGCCGCCGCCCTGCCGATCTACGTCGAGGATGGCGGCGCCATCATTGAGGCGGTGGACATCGCCGGGGTCGCCCGCAGCTTTAAGATGAGCCGTGACATGACCGACGCCTGGATGGGCGAGATGCAGCAGGTCATGAAGGAGCGCCACGGCTCGATGATCCTATCGTCGTTCACCTGGCCCGAGCAGGATTTCTACTGCAGGGGCGACATCAAGAGCATCGAGGACTTGAGAGGCAAGAAGGTGCGCGTGCAGGGCACCTCGCAAGCCGATCTTGTCAAGGCGCTGGGCGGCTCGGCCGTAACGATCGCCTTCGGCGAAGTCGTGCCGGCGCTCGAGAAGGGCGTGGTCGACTGCGGCATCACGGGCACCATGCCCGCCTACAAGGCGAAATGGCCTGAGGTCACGAATACGCTCTACCGGCTGCCTGTCGGCTTCACGGTTGGCCTGTGGGTCGTCAACCTCAATGCCTGGAACAAGCTGTCGCCTGACACTCGCACCTTCCTGCAGAAGCAGTTTAAGGCGTTGGAGGACAAGTCGTGGAAGGTGATCGAGGCAGAGACGGAAGAAGGCGTCGCCTGCACGACCGGCCAGGGAGGAACCTGCTCCGTTGGTCCGCCTGGTAAGCTCAAGCTGGTGCTGCCGTCCGCGGCCGATTTAAAGGCGCGGGACAAGGCGCTCAACGACGCCGTACTGAAGGCGTGGGCCACGCGGTGCGGGGACGCCTGCGCCAACAAGTGGAACGAGCTGGTCGGCAAGAAATACAACCTGACAGCCAAGGCCAACTAGGGGGAATCGGGTTTCGGGGATCAGGTTTTGGGGCCAGCAATCGATGGCGGGCCCTGATCCCTGGAACCTAGAACCTGAAACCTGGTGACAAGGGCATGGAGTTGGCCTGGAGGGCTATTGCTACGATCGCGCGCGTCGCCATCTGGATCGGCGGCGCGCTGCTGTTTGCAGCTGCCGCGATCGTCAGCGCCGAGGTCGTGCTGCGCAAGGGTCTCGGGAGCTTGTTCGGCTCGGGCTTCGTCTTCTCCGGATCCGACGAGATCTCCGCCTACTTGTTCGCGGTCGGCACCTCCCTGTCGATGGCGCACGTTCTCGTCACGCGCGGGCACGTGCGCATCGACGCGCTCTACGGCCACTTCGGCCGCCGCACGCGCATCCTGCTCGATCTGCTGGCCCTGATCGTGCTCGGCGTCTTCCTGGCCGCGCTGTTGGAGCGCGCCTGGGATGTCGCTTCGACGAGCTATGTCGAGCAGATCCGCTCCAACACACCGCTCAGGATGCCGCTGGCCTGGGCGCAGCTGCCCTGGTTCTTCGGCTTTGCGTTGTTCGCACTGGCGCTGGTGCTGGCGGTGCTGCGTACGCTGCTGGCGCTATTGCGTGGCGACTACGCGACGGCCGCCGCGACCTCGAGCGCGATCACGCAGGACGAGGAGGTGGAAAGCGAGCTCGAAGGCCTCGGGATCGGCAAGGACAGGGCGGGAATCTAGGGGATGCTTGCAACCACCCTGATCCTCCTGATCGTGCTCCTCGCCCTGAGCGTGCCCGTCGCTGCGGTGATGGGGGTCCTGGGGCTGGCCCTCAACCAGTTCTACGCCTCGATGCCGCTGCAGCGTGCCATGGGCGAGATCATCTGGAACTCGTCGAGCGAATACATCCTGATCGCCATCCCGCTGTTCGTGATGCTGGGCGAGGTCCTGCTGCGCTCCGGCATCGCCGAGCGCGTCTACAACGGCATCGCCCAGTGGCTGTCGTGGCTGCCGGGCGGGCTCATGCACGCCAACATCGGAGCGTGCGCCATGTTCGCCGCCACCTCCGGCTCCAGCGTCGCGACCGCCGCCACCATCGGTACTGTGGCGATCCCCGAGATCAAGAAATACAACTACAATGAGCCCCTGTTCCTCGGCACGATCGCGGCGGGCGGCACGCTCGGCATTCTCATCCCGCCCTCGATCAATTTCATCCTCTACGGCTTGCTCACCAACACCTCGGTGCCGCAGCTTTACCTCGCGGGGTTCATACCGGGCTTCCTGCTCGCCTCCTTCTTCATGGTGATCGTGCTGATCTTCTGCCTGTTCGATCGCAACAAGGGCGGCACACCCATCGAAACGAGCTGGATGAAACGGTTCGCCATGCTGCCGGCGCTGATCCCGCCGCTCCTCATCTTCCTGGTCGTGGTCGGCTCGATCTATGCCGGCATCGCCACGCCGACGGAGGCGGCCTCGCTCGGCGTGATCGCGGCGCTGATCCTCGCCGCCTGGGAGCGGCGCGTGTCGCTGTCGATGCTGCGCGGCGTGGCCGAGGGCACCATGCGCACCACCGCCATGATCATGCTGATCATCATGGCCGCGCAGTTTCTCAATTTCGTGCTGGCGGCGATCGGGGTTACGGAAGGGCTCGGCAAAGCCATCGAAAGCCTCGGGCTCGGCAAGTTCGGCACCATGATCCTGATCGTGGTGTTCTATCTGATCCTCGGCTGCTTCATGGAAACCATCTCCATGATGATCCTGACCACGCCGTTCATCGCCCCCATCGTGTTCGCGCTGGGCTGGGACCCGATCTGGTGGGGGATCGTGCTCACAATCCTGATCGAGGCGGCGCTGATCACGCCGCCCGTGGGCCTGAACCTCTACGTCGTGCAGGGCATGCGCGGACGCGGCTCCATCAACGAGGTGATCAGCGGGGCGTTGCCCTTCGTGATCGCCATGGTCACCCTGATCGGGCTGCTGATGGCGTTCCCCGACATTGCGCTTTGGTTGCCGCGCAACATTATGGGATGAGCACGCGCGGTCCTGGCCCGACGCGCCGACCCGGTCAACGTTGCTGGCGCGCCCTGGAAAGCTGGCCGCCGAACATGGGGCGCAGCAGGTCGGCGCGGCAGCATCTAGACCAATGCCCCTCGTTCACGCGGGCACTCACCGTGGCCGTGGATGCCACCACCGACCGGCGACCACGACGCCTTCCGATACGATCTTGCGATCACCCTCGAGATGCTCGCCGACCACGTCCACGTAGTCGAACCGTCCTTCTTTGATTGATAGGACGGTGGCGTCGCCGACGCTGCCAGGCTTCAGGCTGCCGAGCTCGGGGCGTTTGAGCGCCACCGCCGCGTTGATGGTGGAGGCGGCGATGACGTCCTTGAATGGCATGCCCATGCACAGGAACTTCGACAGCGTCGTCACCTGGTCGAAGGCCGGACCGTTGATACAGAGCTTGTGGACATCGGACGAGATGGTGTCGGGATGGAAGCCGTTGGCCAGCATGGCGCGCGCGGTCTTGAACGCGAACGAGCCCTTGCCGTGGCCGATGTCGAACTTGACGCCGCGCTTCCTTGCCGCCAGCACCTCCGGCTTCACCGTGCCCTGGTGCGTCGCGGGCGAGTTCGGGAACGGACGGAAGGCGTGGGTCAGCACATCGCCCGGCCGCAATCGCTCCAGCACCTCCTCGTAGCTCGGCGGCGGATGATCGATGTGGCACATGAGCGGCATGCCCGCCTCGTTCGCCACCTGCAGCGCGATGTCGAGCGGCACTGTGCCGGCGTTGCCGGATGCTCCGCGCCCGACCCGCACCTTGATGCCGACGATGACGTCGCGGTTGGCATCGGCCACCTCTACCGCGCTCAGCGGATCCATCAGGCGCAGCTCCTCGCTCTCTCCCACCATGACGCGATCGGAGAAGGCGTAGATGCCGGCGTGCGACACATGCAGATAGGCGAGGATGCGCACCTGGCAGGGCTCGATCACATGCTTGCGGAAGCCGGCGAAGTTGCCGGGCCCCGCGCTGCCGGTGTCGATGGCAGTGGTGACGCCCGAGGTCCGGCAGAACTCCTCCGCGTCGATGCCGAGCGAGGTGCCGCCCCAATAGACGTGCGTGTGCAGGTCGATCAGGCCTGGCGTGACGATGAGACCGGCGACATCGCGGATGTCGGTCGCAGGACCGCCCTCGAGCTTGGGGCCGACGCGCGCGACCTTGCCGCCGGAGAAGGCTACGTCGGTGACGGCGTCGAGATTTTGCGATGGATCGACTACGCGACCACCGCGCAAGATGAGATCGTAGCTCATTGCCGGTCTTGCTCAGTTTGGGGGAGTTGCAGGGTGGCCGCGGCGCTTGGGATGTCAAGTAGGGCGCATTAGCGAAGCGTAGTGCGCCGAGCCAACCGCCCTGCTTTGTCCGTCGATCGGCGGATTACGGCTTTCGCCTAATCCGCCCTACGCGGCACCTGCCTAATTGAAATGCATGCCGCCATTCACCTGCACGGTCTGGCCGGTCATGTAGGGGTTGGAGATCGCCATCAGCACCGCCTGCGCCACTTCCACCGGCAGCCCGAGCCGCCCGAGCGGCACCTTGCTGACCGCGTCGGCGGCCGAGGCCAGCATCTCCGTGGCGATCAGCGACGGGGCCACAGCGTTCACCGTGATGCCCTCCTTGACGAGGCGCGCCGCATAGCCGCGCGTCAGGCCCTCCATTCCTGCCTTGGATGCGTTGTAGTGCACGCCGACCACGCCCGCGCCGCGCGCCGCGCCCGAGGAGATGTTGACGATGCGCCCCCAGCGCCGCGCCCGCATGCCGTCGAGCACGGCCTGCGTGCACAGGAACGCCGACTTGAGGTTGACGGCGATGGTGCGGTCGAAGTCGGCTTCGGTGAGATCGCCGAGCCCGCGCTGCACGGCCACGCCGGCATTGTTGACGAGGATGTCGATTGGCCCAAGCTCCGCCTCGACGCGGCCTACCAGAGCATCGACCTGCGCGCTCTGGGATACGTCCGCCTGCACAGCCAGCGCCTTGCGACCGAGCTTGCGCGCGGCCTCGACAACGTCAGCCGCATCACCGACGCGCTCGCGATAGTTGACCGCGACATCGGCGCCCGCCTCGGCGAGTGCCAGCGCGATGGCCCGGCCGATCCCTCGCGCTGCACCGGTGACCAACGCCCTGCGGCCGGTAAGGTCGGTTGCACCTGTCATGGCCATCTCTGCTCGAGCTTGGTTGTCATCCAACCACAATGAACTGCCACATGATGCAGCGCGCCACCACGGTGCGCCCGCGCTCCCCTGCTCAACCGCAATCGCATGCGAGCCCTGTGCCGCGGCCCTTGTGCGTCCTCCTTCCGGGACGCCTACGACTGCGGCGGATAGCGCTCGAAGGTCGGCAGCTCGTGCGCAGTGGCCATCCAGCCGATGCGCTCGGCCACCTGCACATGCGCTCGCGCCGGCACCAGGCCCGGATCGTCGTAGGTGCCGCTCTGGATGTCGATGATGCCGGGCAGCACGACGGCATTGGTATAGAACAGGCCGGTGCCGCAGTCGGGGCAGAAGTGCCGCCGCCCATTCTCCGACGATGTGTACACCTTGGGCGCGCCCTGCAGCACCTTGACGGCGCCCTCCGGATACATGGTCCAGCCCACCATCGGCGCGCCGGCGTGGCGCCGGCAATCCGTGCAGTGGCACAGCCCATGGTTGAGGGCTTCACCGTCAACCTGGTAACGGATCGCACCGCAGTGGCAGCCGCCGGTGATCAGCATAGGGCCTCCTTTCGGCTGCGTGGGTTGGGCGGCCATAGTCGGGGCGTTGGCACATGACGCAATGCCTGGGCGGCGACGCTGACATGGCGCGACATCAGTGTGAGGATCCCATGCTGTTTGGAATCGACCCCCTGCTGGCGCTCGGCGTGGTCATCGCCACGGCTGCCACGGACGCCGTCTACGTGATGTTCACTTCCGCCGTGGTGGCCCGCCGGCGCGTTCCGGCCGCGACCTGGAGCAGCATCTGGTACGTGCTGTCCTCGTTCGCCGTCATCTCCTACACCAACAACTGGGTATACGTAGCGTTCGCGGCGATCGGCTCCTGGATCGGCGCGCCGGCGAAGGGCGCCAACGAGGCAAGCTAGGCTAGGTCGAGCTGCAGTCGGAGGCCAATGCTCACCGGATCTGAATGTTGGGCAGCATCTTCTGCAGTTCTTTCACCTGCTTCACGTTCATCCTGATGCCGCCGCCGAGCGAAATATCGCCGGGCCGCATGCCATTGGTACACGCGCTCGTCCACTTCGCCGTCTGAGTGATCAGGGTCGGCTGCGGACCCTTGGTGCCGGGGAGGCCCTCCGATGTGCCTTCGATGCGCACGTCGATGTTCGACTGGAAGTCGCCGGAGATGGTCGTCTTGGTTGCACTCTTGACCGGACCGATATTGCAGTCGGCATCTATGATCCAGGCCGAACCCGTGCGTTTGACCTCGTAGCGCCTGCAGCTTTCCTTCGACATCTTGAGCCCGAAGTCGAACAGGTCCCGGTCGGTTGCCGCATCGATGCACATCTGCGCACTGAAGCCAGGAATGCCGGCGGGCTTCTCGGTGACCATCTTCATGTCCCATAGGCCCGGCTTGCGGGCAGGCAAATCGATGGCCTGCGCGCGGGCGGCAATGGTCGCGGCCATCGCGGCACCTGTGACCGTCAGTAGGATTGCAGCACGTCTCATGGTTCCTCCGCAGTGCTCCGGCGCTGGTTCGATCCCTTGGGCCCTAAGGTTATAGCCTTCCAAGGTGCCCGCAATGGGGCCCGCGGATGAGGAATTTCAGCGCCAGTTCCGGCTACCAGGGCCGCGGGCACACGATATTTTGTGTTGGGCCCTGGCGGCCCTTGCTCCACAACGCTGAGCCCCAGCAAGGGACCCAGACCCATGCCGATTTCCGCCAAGCCGTTCGCGCTCAAGGCGTTCGCCGAGGTCAAAGGCCGCCGCATGGCCTACATCGATGCCGGCAAAGGCGACACCTCAATCGTGTTCCAGCATGGCAACCCTACCTCGTCTTATCTCTGGCGCAACGTCATGCCGTACTGCGAAGGCCTGGGCCGGCTCGTCGCCTGCGACCTGATCGGCATGGGCGACAGCGACAAGCTGCCCAACTCCGGGCCCGGCCGCTACACCTATGCTGAGCAGCGCGAATATCTGTTCGCGCTATGGGACCAGCTCTCGCTGGGTTCCAGGATCGTGCTCGTCATCCACGACTGGGGCTCGGCGCTGGGCCTCGAGTGGGCGCGCAAGCACCCCGACCGCGTCGCCGGCATCGCCTACATGGAGGCGATCGTCACGCCGGTCACCTGGGCCGACTGGCCGGAGAACGCGCGCCGCGTGTTCCAGGGTTTCCGCTCCGGCGGCGGCGAGGACATGGTGCTCGAAAAGAACGTGTTCGTGGAGCGCGTGCTGCCTGGCTCGGTGATCCGCAAGATGAGCGACGCCGAGATGGTCGAATACCGCCGCCCGTTCGCCAACCCGGGCGAGGACCGCCGACCGACGCTCACCTGGCCGCGCCAGATCCCGGTTGAGGGCCAGCCCGCCGATGTGGTGGCGGTGGTGGAGGACTACTCGGCCTGGCTCGCCAAGAGCGACGTGCCGAAGCTCTTCATCAACGCCGAGCCTGGCTCGATCCTCGTCGGCCGCCAGCGCGAGCTGTGCCGCTCCTGGCCCAACCAAACCGAGGTCACCGTCAAAGGACTGCACTTCGTGCAGGAGGACAGCCCCGACGAGATCGGCCGTGCCGTGGCGGACTTCGTGCGCAAGCTGCGCTAGCATGGATGCTTCACCAGCGTAGCGACCTATCAGCTCCACCTGCAGGGAAGGTTCATGCAAGAGCGCAAGCTTGGCCGGTCAGGCCTCGAGATCGCACCATTGATGTTCGGCGGCAACGTGTTCGGTTGGACCGCGGACGAGGCCATGTCCTTCAAGCTGCTCGACGGCTTCGTCGGCGCTGGGCTGAATGCCATCGACACCGCGGATGTCTATTCGAAGTGGGTAGCGGGTCACAAAGGCGGCGAGTTCGAGGCCATCATCGGCAAGTGGCTCAAGGCGCGCGGCGGCCGCGACAAAGTGGTGATCGCCACCAAGGTCGGCATGGAGATGCCGGGCATCGGCCAGGGGTTGCGCAAAAATTACATCCTGCAGCGCGTCGAGGATTCGCTGAAACGGCTGCAGACCGACTACATCGATCTCTACCAGTCGCACACCGACGACAAGGATGCGCCGCTGGAGGAGACACTGTCGGCCTATCAGCAGCTGATCAAGCAGGGCAAGGTGCGCGCCATCGGCGCGTCGAACTACAACGGAGCGCGACTGGCCGAGGCGCTCAGCGTCAGTGCGGCGAAGGCGCTGCCGCGCTACGAGACCCTGCAGCCGCACTACAACCTGTACGAACGCGGCGGACTACGAGCACGACCTCGAGCCGCTGGTCCTCAAGGAAGGTATCGGCGTGATCCCGTACTACTCGCTGGCCAGCGGCTTCCTCACGGGCAAATACCGCAGCGAGGCGGATTTTAAGAAAAGCCCGCGCGGCGGCGGCATGAAATCGAAGACTCAACGAGCGGGGGCTGCGGATTCTGAAAGGCTCTGGATGATGTTTCCGCACGTCTGAAGGCCACGCCGGCGCAGGTAGCGCTAGCTTGGCTGATCGCGCGGCCCAGCATCACGGCGCCGATCGCCAGCGCAACCACGCTCGAGCAGCTCAAGGAGCTCATCGCCGCCGCACAGCTGAAGCTCGATGCCGACGCCATCATGCAGCTCGATACCGCCAGCGCCTGATGCGCCGCTTGCGCCGGCGCCTCGTGCCGGTTAGCCCTGCAACCTAACGGGTGCAGAAAGTACGGGTACTTCAAGACGTCGCGAGAGCGTGCTAATGCGATACCGTTTTGGGGGCCGGACCCGTCAGGTATTGCTCGAGGTAGAAGCGCCGTCACTTTGAACGATCCGTTGCACGTGCCGGCGGCTCCTGCCCCCGCGCAATTCGCGTCCGTGTCTTGGAAGGCTGCCGCCACGCTGCTGGCGATGCTGGCGGCCACCACCATCCTGTCTCAGTTCTTCCGCGCCTCCACCTCGGTCATCGGCCCCGAGCTGATCCGCGACCTGTCGCTGTCTGCACGAGGCCCTGGGTTTTGCCAGCGGCAGCTTCTTCCTGGCCCTGCTGATGTTGCAGATCTTCGTCGGCGTGCTGTTCGACCGCATCGGCCCGCGCATCACCGTCTCGGCCTTGTCGGTGTTCATGGTGGCAGGTGCGCTGCTGCACGCGCTGGCGGAGACGGGCGCCGGGCTGGCGCTCGCCCGCTTCGTCGTGGGGCTCGGCTGCGCCGGCAGCTTCATGTCGGCCGTGGTCCTCGTCTCGCGCTGGTATCCGCGCCATGCCTGGAGCACGGCGCTGAGCTGGGTGTTCGCGCTGAGCCAGATCGGCTTCTTTCTGGCCGGACTGCCGCTGGCCGCTGCCAGCGAGTTGGTCGGCTGGCGTGCCGTTTTCGTCGTGCATGGCCGCGGTGGCGGCACTCGTGGGAGTACTGTTCTTTCTGCTGGTGCGCGATCGTCCGCCCGGGCCCTCGGAGGAATTGAAGCCTGAGGCATTGGGCCCCCTCGAAGGTGTGCGCCGCGTACTCGCCACGCCGGGGCTGTTGCGTGTGCTGGCCTTGTTCCTTGTGGCCTACGCCGCCTTCGCGGCCGTAATGCTGGTGTGGGCGGGTCCCTACCTGCACGACGTGCACGGGCTCGATCCTCTGGGCCGCGGGCAGGTGCTGTTCGGGATGGCGGTGGTGCAGACCCTTGCCGGCCTTGTCATAGGCCCGCTCGATCGCCTCTTCAACACGCGCAAGTGGGTGGCTGTAGCCAATGCGGCAGTTGCCCTTGTCACGCTGACGGCGCTTGCGGTCATCCCCGCTATTTCGACGGCGTTGGCAATTTTCCTGCTGCTGCTGCTCAGCAGCGCGTCTGCCTATGGCAGCGTGATGCTCGCCCACATCCGCAGCCACTTCCCCGATCACCTGGCCGGCCGCGGTGCCACCACGGGCAACATGGTGCAGCTGATCGGCGCCGCTCTGCTGTCGACCGTCACCGGCTTCATTCCGGCGCTGTTTGCGCACGCGGGCCCCGGCTATTCGCCCCTGGCCTACCGGTGGATTTTTGCCACTCTGGCCATCGCACTCTCCCTCGGGCTCGCCGTCTATCTGACCGCCCAGGATTCCCGGCCGCGCTCATCGGTCTCCTGAGCCGGGCGCGCACCCATCGACACTTGACCCTCGGCGCCCGGCAAGCCCACCATGCGCGCGGAACACCAGAGATCACGACGGGGAGGAACACCGCATGGGCGGTCGTCTGCAGGGCAAGCTTGCGTTTTGCACGGCTTCGAGTGCCGGCATCGGCCGCGCCACGGCCATCGCCTTCGCGCGCGAGGGTGCCAGGGTGATCGCCAGCGACATCAACGAGGCAGGTTTCGGGCACCTGAAGGATGCGGGGGTCGTCGAATGCATCAAGCTCGACGCCCGCGACACCGCGGCGGTCGAAGCGCAGGCCAAGCGCATCGGCCCGGTCGACGTGCTGTTCAACGCCGCGGGCTTCGTGCACCACGGCACGCGTGCTCGACTGCTCGGAGAAGGACTGGGACTTCTCCTTCGACCTCAACGTCAAGTCCATGCACCGGACCATCAAGGCGTTCCTGCCGGGCATGCTGCAGAAGGGCAAGGGCTCGATCATCAACATCGCCTCCACGGTCGGGGCCAGCAAGGCCGCGCCCAACCGCTACGTCTACGGCGCCACCAAAGCCGCCGTGGTCGGCCTCACCAAGGCCGTGGCCATGGACTTCATCGGCAAGGGTGTGCGCTGCAACTGCATCTGCCCCGGCACCATCCAGACGCCGTCGCTCGACGATCGCATCCGTGCGCTCGGCAAGCAGGTGGGCGGCGAGGAAAAGGCGCGCGCCATGTTCATCGAGCGCCAGCCGATGGGGCGCCTCGGCACCGCGGAAGAGATGGCGTTCGTGGCGGTGTACCTGGCCTCCGACGAGTTGGCCTACATGACGGGCTCGTCCATCACGCCCGACGGCGGCTTCACGCTTTAGGTCTCCCTCTCCCCATGAAGAATGGGAGAGGGACAAGAAGGACAGCCCGTGCCCCGCTTCGCCGCCAACCTGAGCTTCCTGTTCACCGAGCTGCCGTTCCTCGACCGCTTCGAGGCGGCGGCGAAGGCCGGCTTCAAGGCGGTTGAATTCGACCAACCTCTACGAGGCCTCCGCCGCGGACGTGGCCGCGCGGCTGAAGGCGAACGGTCTTACCCTGGCCCTCTTCAACACGCCCGGCGGCAATGCCGACGCCGGCGAGCGTGGGCTCGGCGGCTCTCGCCGGGCGCGAGAAGGATTTCGCGGCGGCGTTCGAGACCACGCTGCGCTACGCCGACGCCACCGGTGGCCGCAAGGTGCACGTGCTGGCCGGGCTCGTGCACCAGGGCGCGCGGCGCGACACCTTACGTCGCCAACCTGAGGCAAGGCGGCGAGGCAGGCTGCCGGCGCCGGCGTCGAGCTGCTGATCGAGCCCATCAACCGCCGCGACATCCCGGGCTACCTCCTCAACAAGACCCGCGAGGCGCGCGCGATCATCCACGAGGTGGGCGAGCCCAACGTCGGCCTGCAGCTCGACCTCTATCACCGCCAGGTCGAGGAAGGCGACGTGGCGATGGCCATCAACGAGTTCGCGCCGCTTGGCCCGCCACTACCAGATCGCCAGCCCGCCCGACCGTGGCGAGCCGGACGACGGCGAGCTGAACTATCCCCTACCTCTTCAAGCTGATCGACGACAGCGGCTTCGACGGCTGGATCGGCTGCGAGTATCGCCCGCGGCGCGGCACGGTCGAAGGGCTGAAATGGGCGGCCGCCTGCGGCGTGGCGCTCGCATGACAAAACGAGGAAACCCCATGAAAGTCCTGATCATCGGCGGCGCGGGCATGATCGGCCGCAAGCTGGCAGAGCGGCTCGCGCGCGACGGGGAGCTCGGCGGCAAGGCGATCTCGACCCTCACGCTGCACGACGTGGTGGAGGGCGCTGCGCCGCGCCGGCGCCAAGATGCCGGTCAAAGTGATCACCGGCGACCTGCCGGCCCCGGGCGAGGCGGTCAGGCTCGTGGCCGACAAGCCCGACGTCATCTTCCACCTCGCGGCCATCGTCTCGGGCGAGGCCGAGCAGGACTTCGACAAGGGCTACCGCATCAACATGGACGGCACGCGCTCACTGCTGGAAGCGGTGCGCCACGCCGGCCACAAGCCGCGCGTCGTGTTCGCCAGCTCCATTGCCGTGTTCGGCGCGCCCTTCCCCGAGGCCATCGGCGACGAGTTCTTCAACACCCCGCTCACCTCCTACGGCACGCAGAAGAACATTTGCGAGCTGCTCGTTTCCGACTACACGCGCAAGGGCTTCCTCGATGGGCTGAGCCTGCGGCTCCCCACCATCTGCGTGCGCCCCGGCAAGCCCAACAAGGCCGCGTCGGGCTTCTTCTCCAACATCATGCGCGAGCCGCTCGCCGGTCAGGAGGCGGTACTGCCCGTCTCCGACAGCGTCATGCACTGGCACGCCTCCCCGCGCGCGGCGGTCGAGTTCATGCGCCACGCTGCCACCATGGACACGGCCAGGGTGGGCCCGCGCCGCGCCATCACCATGCCGGGCCTCGCCGTCACTGTCGGCGAGCAGATCGCGGCGCTGCGCAAGGTGGCGGGCGACAAGGTCGTGGCCCGCATCCGCCGCGAGCCGGATCAATTCATCGAAGGTATCGTCGCTGGCTGGCCGCGCAAGTTCGCAGCGAACCGCGCGCTCGGGCTCGGCTTCAAGCCCGACGCCAGCTTCGAGGCGATCATCCGCATCCACGTCGAGGACGAGCTCGGCGGCCGCATCGCCTGACGCAGACGCGCAGCCGCCCGTTGACTTTCCAGGCCCCCATTCGATGATGGGTCGGGCTGAAACCGGAGCAAAGCGATGGACCTGGTGCTCGAAGGCAAGCTGCGGATCGGCCTGATAACCATCCACCGCCGCACCGAGCCCGCGACCGGGCCCTGGCTGCCGACCATCGCCGAGCTCAGCGAACTGGTCGAGTTGGTCGATACCTCCGGGTACGACTCGCTCTGGTGCGGCGACCATATCTCTTTTCCAATGGCGATCTTCGATCCGCTGCTCCAGTTGGCACAGGCCGCTGTTGTCAGCAGGCGGTTGACGTTCGGCACGTCGGTCTATCTCCTGCCCCTGCGCCATCCGGTACCGGTGGCCAAGCAGGTGGCGACCCTCGATCACCTGACCGAGGGACGCTTCATCTTCGGGATCGGGGTGGGCGGTGAGTTCCCGAGGGAGTACGAGGCGTGCGGTGTGCCGCTCAAAGAGCGGGGCGCGCGAATGGAAGAGGCCATTCCGCTCCTACGCAAGCTGTGGAGCGGTGAGCCCGTGACACACTCAGGGCGCCTTTATCCGCCCTTCAGCGGGGTGCCGATGCAGCCGCCCGCACGGCAGATCGGTGGACCGCCGATATGGTGCGGCGGGCGCTCGGACGCCGCTCTCGCCCGCGCCGGACGCCTAGCCGACGGGTGGATCTCCTATGTGGTGACCCCGGAGATGTACAGATCGGGCCTGGAGAAGATCTCGGCTGCGGCCGCAGCGGCGGGGCGAGCCGTGTCCAAGTTCGGCACGGGTCATCTTCTCTTCACGCGGCTAGACGACACCTACGAGCGGGCACTCGAAGCGGCCACAGTGTCATTGAGCCACCGCTATGCCATGGACTTCCGCAAGGCCGCCGAGCGCTACGCCGCCCTGGGCTCGCCGCAGCAGATCGCCGACCGCATGCGCGCATTCTATGCGGCGGGCGTGCGGCACATAACGCTGGACCTCGTCGGCCCCTACGAGGAACGCGACCGCCAGATCGAGAGGATCGCGCGCGAGGTATTTCCGCTGCTTGAAGATCTGCGATAGCGCGAGACGTTGCCGGCGACGAGGGGTGCCGCTCAGCGCCCGGCCGACGGCTGCAGCGCGCCCGCGCCCGGCTTGGTGACGGCCTCAACCGGGCTGTCGAGATCGCCGCCGGCGCGCTCGAACCCGGCTTTCCAGTCGCGCAGGTGGCGGTCCACCCACAGCCGCCCCTTCTCGCGGTCGCGCCGGCGCAGGGCATCGACGATGTGTGTGTGCGCCTCGATCAGCCTGGGAATGCCGCCGGGATTGTTGGTGATGATGTGTGCCGTGGTCGGCCGTATCAGAATGCTCACGGGCTCCTTGGCGAGCAGCAGCACGCGATTGTGGCTCGCGGCATCCAGCAGCTTGTGAAACTCGGCATCGAGCTCGGCTACGGCAGGTGCGTCGTGCCGCATCTCGCGCGTGCGGGCGAGGTTGGCCTCCAGAGCCTCGAGATCAGCCTCGGTCCTGTTGTCTATGGCCTGATCGATCGACCCTGGGCCCAAAGCGCGGGAGGTGTGATAGAGCTCGCGGAACGTCACCTGCTGCAGCACCAGCGCGCGGCTCATGCGCGTGGCGAGGCCGTGATAGTGCGGCACGGCCACCGACAGGCGGCGGCTTGTCTCGCGGGCCACCAACCCTGACTGCTCCAGCAGCCGGATGCCCTCGCGCACGGTCGAGCGGTTGACACCGAACTGTTTCACCAGCTCGGACTCCGTACCGACGGGGTCGCCTGGGCGCAGAACGCCAGTCAGGATTTTTTGCTCGATCTCATCGGCAACCAGCTCGTAGGCTGGCCGCGCCTTGATCCGATCGAACCGGGCACTTACCTGTGTCATCTCACCCCTACGCAACGATGCACGTCAGCTCACGCCGCATAGCATAGCTGGCATATTGTGCACATGCAGCGATCGTCTGACAATCCGACAATAAATTGACGACCTGTGTCGGCGATGCAATCTGTCGGCTAGAAGAACGTCGAGTTGGGAGGAAGGCAATGGCGCAAGGGGGCTGCCTCGCGGGCAAGGTCGTGGTTGTGACGGGCGCGGGGCGCGGCATCGGCAAGGAAATCGCTCTGTTGGCTGCCAGTGAAGGCGGCAAGGTCGTGGTGAACGACCTCGGCGGCTCGGCCGAGGGCGAGGGGGCCGACACCAAGGTTGCCGACGAGGTGGTGGGCGAGATCCGCAAGGCCGGCGGCGCGGCTGTCGCCAACGGTGACAGCGTGGCAGACCCGCAGGGTGCGGAGCGCATCATCAAGACGGCGATCGACAACTTCGGCCGCATCGACTGCGTGGTTAACAACGCCGGCATCCTGCGCGACCGCATCTTCCACCGCATGAGCGCGGTGGACTGGGATTCGGTGATCAAGGTGCACCTGTATGGCGCCTTCTACATGTCGAAGGCCGCCGCGCCCTACTTCAAGGACCAGGAGTTCGGGCTCCTTCATCCACTTCACGTCCACGTCGGGGCTGGTCGGCAACTTCGGCCAGGCCAACTATTCCGCCGCCAAGCTCGGCATCGTCGGCCTCTCCAAGTCGATTGCGCTCGACATGGCCCGGTTCAACGTGCGCTCCAACTGCGTCTCGCCGTTCGCCTGGTCGCGCCTGATCGGCACCATTCCGACCGACACGCCCGAAGCCAAGGCGCGGGTGGAGCGTATCCAGAACACCATGACGGCCAACAAGATCGCGCCGATCTGCGTGTTCTTGGCGAGCGACCTTTCCAAGGAGGTGACGGGGCAGATCTTCGCCGTGCGCAAGGACGAGATCTTCCTGATGAGCCAGTCGCGGCCCATCCGCGTGGCGCACAAGGACGGCGGCTGGACGCCGCAGGATATCGCCGAGACCATGCTGCCGGCCTTCAAGCGCGACTTCTATGGGCTCGACCGCTCGCAGGACGTGTTCAACTGGGAGCCGCTGTGACAGCGGCGGGCACCGCCGCCGGTGTCATCCCGGCGCTTGTCGCCGGGATCCATCGTGCAGCAAACTCCGGCGTTGTTGAGGCTGGATCCCGGGCACAAGGCCCGGGATGACAGAGTAGGGTTCAATCAATGGCTGAAAACAACACTGTCGGCATCCTGGCGTTCGGGGCTTACCTGCCGCGGCTGCGGCTCGCGCGCAAGTCGGTGGCCGAGGCCAATGCCTGGTTCAATCCGGGCCTGAAGGGCCTCGCCAAGGGCGAGCGCACGATGTGCAACTGGGACGAGGACCCGGTGACGATGGCGGTGGAGGCGGCCCGCGACTGCCTGATCGGCCAGGACCGCAGCGCCATCAGCTCGCTGGCGTTCGCATCCACGACCTTGCCGTTCGAGGACCGGCTGAACGGGGGCATCGTGGTGGAGGCGCTGAACCTGGCGCCCAGCGTCAACGCCCAGGACCTCACGGCCTCGCAGCGCGCGGCCACCTCCGGCCTGATCACGGCCCTGCAGATGGCACGCGGCGGCTCGGGCCCGGTGCTGGTGGTGTCTGCCGAGAAGCGCCGCACCAAGTCCGCAAGCTCGCTCGAGCTGCAGGCCGGCGACGGCGCGGCTGCCCTACTGGTCGGCACCGGACCTGTGGTCGCTAAGCTGATCGCCTCCGCCAGCCGCACCGTGGACTTCGTCGACCACTTCCGCGGCGAGGGCTTCGAGTTCGACTACACCTGGGAGGAGCGCTGGATCCGCGACGAGGGCTACAACAAGATCGTGCCCGCGGCGCTGGCCGACCTGTTCAAGTCGACCGACGTGAAGCCCGCCGACATCGCCCACTTCGCCATGCCGTGCGTGCTGCCGCGCGTCGCCGCCGGCATCGCCAAGAAGGCCGGCATGCCCGATGCGGCCGTGCGCGACAACCTGCATGCGGTTTGCGGCGAGACGGGCGTGGCCCACCCCCTGGTGATGCTGGTGGACGCGCTGGAGCGCGCCAAGCCCGGCGACAAGATCCTCGTCGTCGGCTTCGGGCAGGGCTGCGACGCCCTGCTGTTCGAGGCGACCGAGAAGCTTACCAAGCTGGCGCCGCGGCTCGGCGTCAAGGGTCACCTGGCCCGCCGCAAGGAGGAAACCAACTACGCTAAGTTCCTCTCGTTCAACGATCTCGTCGCCATCGAGCGCGGCATGCGCGCGGAGGTCGACAAGGCCACCCCGCTGTCCTCGCTCTACCGCAACCGGCGCATGCTGACGGGCTTCATCGGCGGCCAGTGCCGGAAGTGCGGCACCCTGCAGTTCCCCAAGTCCAAGGTGTGCGTGAACCCCAACTGCAACGCCTTCCACAGCCAGGACGACCACGCCTTCGCCGACATCCCGGCCAAGGTGCAGTCCTACACGGCGGACCGCCTCACCTACTCGCCCGACCCGCCGCACTACTACGGCATGGTGGTGTTCGATGAGGGCGGGCGCCTGATGACCGACTTCACCGACGCCGACGCGGCAAGCGTGGATGTAGCGGCGCCCATGCGCATGATGTTCCGCATCAAGGACTACGACCCCCAGCGCGGCTTCACGCGCTATTTCTGGAAAGCGGCGCCCGCCGGTCAGCAAGGGAAAACCTGAGTGTTGGATCGTGGAGATTTCGCGAAGCGATATGCAGCGTGAATCCGATACTCGAAAATGAGGCTGGTGATAAACGGGCATTCGGGAAGGTAGGGTTGTAGAAGCCGAAGAGCCGTAAGAGGAAGTAGGGAAAGAATGTCAGGCGATGGCATCGTTGTAGTCGCGACTGCTGTAGCTGCGTTCGCAGCTATGATGTCAGCGTTTGCAGCCTTTTTTAGCGCGCGATACGCGCGACAGCAGGCCAATGCTCAGGAGCGGCTACTGGCCCACGAACGAGAGGCCCTCGAGCAACAACGTCGCCTGCAGACTTCAGAATCTTTTCGGTTCGCAATCAGTCTAATGGAGGAAGTGCGGAAGGACCGGGCCACATTGCGCGATTTTGTCGAACGCCGGACTGCCGGCTCAGTCGTTAAGCTGGATGAGGATGGGCTGATAGCTGCTGATCGCGTTTGCCGGCAGTTTGATATTCTGGGGTTATTGGATAGAAGAGAATTAATTGATAGGAATGTGGTCGTTGAATTCTATGCAGGAGCACTCATAGAGCTTTATGAAAATGTGCTTCGGGACTACATGAACCAACTGCGGCGGGGTGGAACACACTTCTGGGAACTCACGCAGCTCTACGAGCGAATGAAGACAATCCGCTCTAGTCACCCTCATCCTCTTGAGGGCGGCAAAGACAGCTGGCCCGACGACCAGCAACCCACAAAGGCGGCATAAGACACTTGAGTACCCGCTCTATCTTGATTCTGGGTCCGGATAATACAGCATCCCCAAAATGAAGGAGAACACCATGGCCACCGGCATCAGAGACAAGGTCGCGATCCTCGGCATGGGCTGCTCCAAGTTCGGCGAGCGCTGGGACAAGGAGGCCGACGACCTGATGGTGGAGGCCTTCGAGGAGGCCATCGCCGACGCCGGCGTCGAGAAGAACCAGATCGAGGCGGCGTGGCTGGCGACGGCCATCGAGGAGCAGCACGTCGGCAAGTCGGGCGTGCCGCTCGCGGTTGCCCTGCGCCTCCCTTACATCCCTGTCACGCGGGTGGAGAATTACTGCGCCAGCGGCACGGAAGCCTTCCGCGGCGCGGTCTATGCGGTCGCCTCGGGTGCCGCCGACATCGCGCTGGCGCTGGGCGTGGAGAAACTGAAGGACACCGGTTACGGCGGCCTGCCGCAGCGCGGCCGCGGCGCGCTCAACTCGATGTTCTGGCCCAACATGTCGGCGCCTGGCTCGTTCGCCCAGCTCGCCGCCGCCTATCGCGCCAAGCACAACAAGAAGCCGGAAGACCTCAAGCGTGCGATGGCGCACATCTCGGTCAAGAGCCACGACAACGGCAACCGCAACGCCAAGGCGCACCTCACCAACAAGATCACCATGGAGAACGTGCTCGAGGCGCCGATGATCGCCGAGCCGCTGGGCCTCTTCGACTGCTGCGGGGTGAGCGACGGCTCGGCCTGCGCCATCGTCACCACGCCCGAGATCGCCAAGAGCCTCGGCAAGAAGGACCTGATCTCGGTGAAGGCGCTGCAGCTGTCCGTATCGAACGGCACGGAGGCCTCGCACAACTCCTGGGACGGCAGCTACTTCGCCACCACGCGCGTCGCCTCCAAGCGCGCCTACAAGGAGGCCGGCATCGACAACCCGCGCGAGGAGATCGACCTCATCGAGGTGCACGACTGCTTCTCCGTGACCGAGCTCGTCACGATGGAGGATCTGTTCGTGTCGCCCGAGGGCGGCGCCATCAAGGACGTGCTCGACGGCTTCTACGACGCCGACGGCAAGATCCCCTGCCAGATCGACGGTGGCCTGAAGTGCTTCGGCCACCCGATCGGCGCGTCCGGCATGCGCATGATCTACGAGATCTACCTGCAGATGCAGGGCAAGGCCGGGCCGCGGCAGCGCCAGAAGATGCCGCGTTACGGCTTGACGCACAACCTCGGCGGCTTCCCGCACCAGAACGTGTGCTCGATCTCCGTGATCGGGCGGTATGGGGAGTAGGCTAGCTCAACGCCGAAGCGAAGCATCTGAGTGCGCGGAGCTAGAAGACGTCAGCGAGGAACGCGGCGAGGAGCGCGTTGAACTCCTCCGGGCGCTCCCAGTGCGGTGCGTGTCCGGCGCCACGGATGATCTGCATCCTGCCGCGCCATAGCGTCGGCATGGTTAGGGTCGCAATGTAGGCCCCGTTGATCAGCTGCTCATGCTCGCCATGAAGCACCGCGAGCGGACGGGTGAGCCGGGCAACGATCTCAACCTCGTCGCGATAGCCAATAGACCGGCTGTTCTGGGCCAACGAAATGCGGGCACGTCCATCCGTGCGAAGCGCGTCCTCGACGAGACTGGGAGGCATATCGGCGTACCCCGGGGCGAACGCGGCTGTCGCGTAATCAATGGCCTCCTCCCGCGTCAGCTTCGGCGCAAACATGTACCGCGTCGCGGGGTGGGGCAGGAACGCTTGTTCCATGGCGGGCGGAAACGCGAGCGGTGGAGTGCCGAAAATCAGGAAGCCAGGGGCGGCGGGAAGATCCTCGGCTGCTTCCAATACGATGTGCCCGCCAAGGCTCCAACCGACGTAGACCGCGTTCTGGAGACCGAGGCGCGCGGCGACCTCCTTCAGCACCTGCGCATATCCGGGAATGGAGTACACCGAGAGGTCGGTAGCATCCTGAGACTCTCCGTGCCCGGGCAGATCTATCGCGACCAGGCGATATGCTTTGGCAACCGGGCTTGCGAGCTGCCGCGCGTAGGCTTGCGCCGACGCCGAGTTGCCGTGCACGAACACGACCGCACGTTGGCCGCTTCCGGCCTCGTGACACGCGACCTTGCCGCAGCCGGCATCGATGAAGGTGGTTGGCACTGTCTCTCCCTCTGCCTCCTAGGGGGCCGGCTCTCGGGCGGAACGCCGAGGCCGGGACAGTTAGATCGCGCGCCCCGCATTTGCCCAGTAGGGGTCGCGCAGGCGGCGTTTGAAGATTTTGCCGGAGTCTTCGCGCGGCAGGTCGGATCGCAACTCGATGCGCTTCGGCACCTTGTAGTCGGCGAGATGCTGGGCCAGATAGGCGCGCACCTCGGCGACGGGTGGCGCCGGCACGTTGGGCTGCGGCTCGATCACAGCCATCAACTGCCTCGCCGAACTCGGCATCGGGAATGCCGAACACGGCGCAGTCCTTCACGCCCGGGCAGTTGATCAGAACCGCCTCGATCTCGGCCGGATAGATGTTCACGCCGCCCGAGATCACCATGTCGCGCTTGCGGTCGCACAGGAACAGGTAGCCGGCCTCGTCGAGATAGCCGACGTCGCCGCTGGTGATGAACCCCTCGCGGTCGATCTCGGCGCGCTTGTCGGGCAGCTGGTGGTAGGTGAACTCGGGCAGGAAATCGAGGCGAGTGTAGATCTCGCCGACCTCGCCCGCGCCGAGCCGCCGCCCCGTGTCGTCGTAGATGCGGATGTTGGCGCCGTCGATCGGCCGGCCCACCGTGCCTGGCCGCTCCAGCCACTCGCGGCTGTCGACCACGGTCACTGCCCCGGACTCGGTCGAGCCATAGAACTCGTGCACCACCGGCCCCAGCCACTCGATCATCGCCCGCTTGACCTCGACGGGGCAGGGCGCCGCCGCGTGCATCACGAACCTGAGCGAGGAGAGGTCGTAGCGGCCGCGCACCTCGACGGGGAGCTTCAGCAGCCGCACGAACATGGTCGGCACCATGAACATGGCCTCGATGCGGTGCTTCTCCACCAGCGCCAGGAAGGCCTCCGGATCGAAGCGCGGCATCAGCGCAATCAGGCTGGCTGTGCGTGCGGCGCGCAGGGCGAAGGCATTGGGTGCCGAATGATAGAGCGGCCCCGGCACCATGGTGCGCACGCCGGGCTTGAGCCCGTACACGCGCTCGCGATAGGGCTGGGCGAGCGCGTCCTGCTCTGGCGTCGGCGGCCGGCGGCGCACGCCCTTGGGGCGGCCGGTGGTGCCCGACGTATAGATCATGCTCGCTGGCTGTAACTGCGGCACGCCCTGCCAGACCTCCTGGTGCGCCAGCCAAGTCTCCCAATGCTCCGCGCCCGGAAGCGACCGGCCCCGCTCCGGCCCGATGCCGTACGCCGACAGGATTTCAGGCGGCGTCTCCACCACCAGCACGGGCACGCTCGCCGGAATGGCATGCGCTACGCCGGCCAGCAGGTCGGCATGCGCCACCAGCACCCGGGCACCGCAGTCGGCGAGGATGTAGGCGACCTCGTCGGCCTTGAAGTGCCAGTTGATCGGCACCGCGTAGGCGCCGAGCCGCACAGCGGCGAGGGAGGCTTCCAGGAAGGCGAAGTCGTTGCGCAGCAGCAGCGCGGCGCAGTCGCCCGGCTTCAGCCCCAGCGCCGCGAAGCCCGACGCGGCGCGCGCCACGCGCTCGTCGAAGGCCTGAGCCGAGAGCGTGCGCTCACCGCTGGCGAGACCGGCTGAGAGCGAGGGGGTCGTCATGGCGGAACTAGGACTCGGGTTCGACAAGAAAAAAGCCCACCGGGCAAATTGCTTGCCCGGCAGGCGATTTGTACAGCCGGCCGGTGTGCCGGCAAAGCGCGCCTTCGCTACTGGCTTGCACTCTCGTTGGAGAGGATTTCGCCGAACAGCTCCCAGGTCTCGCCCTTGAAGCGCTGCATCTTCACCGACTGGATCGGATAGAAGTCGGTCGGGCTGGTATTCACCTTGATGCCTTCTTGGATCATCGGCAGCTGGATGCCCTTCAGGTTCGCGGCCTGCTTCATGATGTTGGCCCGCGTCAGGTCGTCGCCCGCCTGTTTCAAGACGTGGACGAGCAGGTTCGCCACGGCGTAGCCGTAACCATTCTCACCCTGCACCAGGCTGCCGGTGGGATAGTGCTTCTTCATAAAGGCCGTCCATTCCTGGAGGTCCTTGTCCTTGGCGAACTGCGGATCGGTGGGATCCTTGAGATAGTGGGCCGAGAGGATGCCCTGGGCATTCTCGAACCCGGCCGGCTTCATCACCGTGCCGATCGACGTCGACACGTTGTTGAGATAGTGGGCCGGCTTCCAGCCAAGCTCCCCCGCCTTTTTGATCGCCTGGGCGGCAAACTTCGGGATGGAGATGTTGAAGAACACATTGGCGCCCGAGTTCTTCAGCGCGATCATCTGGCTGTCGACCGTTGGATCGGCCACCTCGTAGGTGGCGACCTGCACGATCTTGTTGGCGTCCTTGCCGAGACCCTGCTTGAAGCCGTTGAAGTAGTCCTTGCCGTAGTCGTCGTTCTGCATCAGCACCGCGATTTTCGGGTCCTTCACATTGGCCAGGATATGCTTGGCATAGATGATGGACTCGGTGACGTAGTCGGGCTGAAAGCCCATGGTCCACGGGTTGTCCTTGTAGTGGCCCCACTTGGAGGCGCCGGTGGCCACGAACAGCTGCGGCACCTTCTGCTCGTTGAGGTACTTCTGGATGGCCGTGTTGGAGGGCGTGCCGAGCGTCTGGAAGACGAACAGCACCTTGTCCACTTCGACCAGCTTGGTCACCATCTCGCGCGTCTTGGCCGGCGAGTAGCCGTCGTCGTAGGAGATGAAGTTGATCTTGCGGCCTTTGATGCCGCCCTCCTCGTTGACCTTGTTGAAGAAGGCGCCGATGACCTTGCCGATGGTGCCGTAGGCGGATGCGGGCCCCGAGTAAGGATTGGTGTTGCCGATCCGGATCTCGGTGTCGGACGCACCTTCGTCGTACTTCTTCTGGGCAGAGGCCGCAGTGGCCGTAATTGCCAGTGCCAGTGCCGACGCACCGGCTATCAGCAGTCTTCGCGTTAGTTGCATCATGTCGATGTCTCCTCCAGTTGCAGTTTGACGGAACCCCCGATCACTTGACGCTAGCCAAGGCCGGCCAGCGCCGCTTTGCCTGCGCCCACGCCTTGGCCAGCCCGCCCGCAATGCCCATCGGCATGAAGTAGACGAGCAGGATCAAGGCGATGCCATAGATGGTCCAGGGCTCGACCTCGACCGGCAGGTGCAGCAAGTGGCTCAGCTGGCGCGCAGCAGCGTCCGCATACTTCTCGATCACCTGCACGAAGACGCCGCCAATGACGGCGCCGGGCAGCGAAGCGATGCCGCCAACCACCGCTCCGACCAGGATGGTGATCGATAGCTCGAAGCGGAAGTTGTCGGGAGACGCGAACTCGAGAATGATCGCGAACAATGCGCCCGCCACGCCCGTGTAGAGGGCGCTGACGCCGAACGCCATGGTCTTATAGTGCGCGGTATTTATGCCCATGGTGTCGGCTGCCATCGGGTGATCCCTGATGGCCGTCAGGGCCCGGCCGGTGCGGCTGTCGAGCAGGTTGCGCGCGATCCGGAACATGACGACGGCGACCACCAGCGCCACCAGATACATCCATTGATAGTTCGTGAACGGCAGCCCGAAGGGCGCTGACGCTCGATCCAGCTGCAAGCCCTGCACCCCACCGGTCATTGCCTCGATGTGGCGGTACTTCAGCATCTGCGGCACGGCGATCGCGAGGCCGAACGTTGCGAGCGCCAGGTAGTGGCCTTCCAGGCGCAGCGCGGGCAACCCGAAGAGGTATCCGGCGACGAAGCACACTACGGCGGCCGCAGGCAGCGTCAGCCAGTAGGGCACGTGCAGGTGAAACATCAGCACGGCGGTCGTGTAGGCGCCGATGGCGAAGAAGGCGCCGTGGCCGAGGGAGATCTGGCCGTTGAAGCCAGTGAGCAGGTTGAGGCCCAGTACCGCGATGGCGAACACGGCCATCAGCGAGAGTTGCAGGAAGCCGTAGTTGCCGATCAGGCCGGTCCTGCCGCCGATGACGGGCAGCAGAGCGAGAAAGACTAGTGCCACCAGCAGCCAGCGGCCCCGGACGAGATTCAAGATCGTGCGTACCGCCGACGGCAATCCATTGGCAAGCTGCGTCGTCGTCGTGGCCATTGCCTACACCCGCTTCACGGTTGTGTTGCCGAACAGGCCGCTGGGCTTCAGCGTCAACACGGTTATGACGATGATCAGGGCCACGCTGAGCTTCTCGCCGTTGCCCACGACATAGAGACCCGTCGATCTCTCGAGCAGATTGCCGAAGTAGGCCACCAGGTTCTCGAGCACGCCGACCAGGAAGCCGCCTGCCACGGCCCCGCCGGGGCTCGAGATGCCGCCAACCAGCGCGCCGGCGAAGCCATAGAGCAGGATGCCCGACATCATGTTGGGGTCGAGATAGACGGCCGGCGCGATCAGGCTGCCGGCCACGGCGCCGATCGCGGCTGCTAGGCCCCAACCCAGCGCCAGCATCCAGTCGACGCTGATGCCCGCCAGCCGCGCGGAAGTGGGGTTCTGTGCCGCGGCGCGCATGGCGAGGCCGAGCGGCGTGAAGCGGAAGAAGGCGAACAGGGCGAGCAGCAGCGCGACCGTGATCACGATCATGCCGGCCTGGTGCGGGCCGAAATAGCCCGAGCCCGGAAACGTGATCCTCGGGAAGGGCGAGGGAAACTCCTTGATCGTGTGGCCCCAGATGGCGCCAGCCATCGAGTGGAAGATGGTCAACAGCCCGATGAACACCACGACGATCGACAGCACCGGCGCATGATGCAGTGGTCGCAGCACCACGCGCTCGACCGCCACGCCGAGCACGAACGAGACCAGCACCACGGCGGGCAGGGCGATCCAGAAGGACATGCCCCATTCCAGCAGCTGCCAGCACATGAAGGCGCTGAACATGGCAAGCTCGCCCTGGGCGAAGTTGATGTGGTCGGTGGAGACGAAGATCATGACCAGCGCCAGCGCGAGACACGCGTAGATGGCGCCGTTGGCGAGCCCGGCGGCGACCTGCTGAATGAGCTGCTCCATTTAGGATCCTCAGTAGCCCAGGTACGATTTGCGGATCGCTTCGTCGTTCTTGATTTCGGTCGCCTTGCCCGACATCACCACGCGCCCCGTTTCCAGCACGTAGGCGTGATCGGCGAGATCGAGGGCAAGGGCCGCGTTCTGCTCCACCAGCAGCATGCTCACCTTCGCCTCCGCGTTGATGCGGCGCATGATGCGGAAGATCTCCTGCACGATCAGCGGCGCCAGGCCGAACGACGGCTCGTCGAGCAGCATGAGCCGCGGCCCCAGCATCAGCGCGCGGCTGATTGCCAGCATCTGCTGCTCGCCGCCCGAGAGCGTGCCTGCCTGCTGGTTGACGCGCGCTTTCAGGATCGGGAAATACTCGAACACCAAGTCGAGGTCGCGCTGGGCCGCGGCTTTGTCGCGCCGCGTGTAGGCAGCAACGCGCAGGTTCTCGTCCACGCTGAGGTCGGTGAAGGTGCCGCGGCCCTCGGGCACGTGGCCGACGCCGAGGCGCACGATCTGCTCGGTTGCGCTGCCGTTGATCGGCCGTCCGTCGAGGCGGATGGTGCCCTCGGTGCGCACCATGCCGCAAACCGAGCGCAGCGTGGTGGTCTTGCCCGCGCCGTTGGCGCCGAGCAGCGTGGTGATGCCACCCTGCTCCAGGGCGAAGCTCACCCCGTGCAGGGCCTGCGTCTGTCCGTAGTAAGCCTTGAGACCCTCCACCTCGAGCAGCGGCATCGTGTTCAGGCCCCCGTACCGAGATAGGCGCGGATGACCTCGGGGTTGCTCTGCACCTCGGCCGGCGTGCCCTCGGCGATCTTGCGGCCGAAGTCGATGGCGACCACCTTATCGGATACCGACATCACCAGGCTCATGTGGTGCTCGACCAGAAGCACCGTCACGTTCTGGGTGTCGCGGATGCGGCGGACCTGGCCGCGCAGCACGTCGACCTCGTCGTGGTTGAGGCCAGCCGCCGGCTCGTCGAGCAGCAGCAGCTTTGGGTTGCTGGCCAGCGCGCGGGCAAGCTCGACGCGCTTCTTCACCGGGAACGGCAGTCCGCCGGCAGGTACATGCGCGAAAGGCTTGAGGTCCATGAAGCCGACCAGCTCTGCGGCGCGCTCGCTGATGCGCTGCTCCTGCTCGTCGCGCCCAGGCAGGCGCAGCGCGTTGGTGAGGAAGCCCGTGGACGAGCGGCTGTGGCAACCGACCTTGACATTGTCGAGCACGCTCATGTGATCGAACAGGGCGATGTTCTGGAAGGTACGGCCGATGCCGAGCTCGGCGATGGCGTGGCGCGGCTGGTCGAGAATCGAGCGGCCGCCGAACAGGATGTCCCCGTCGTTGGGCACATAGAGGCGGGAGAGGCAATTGAAGAGCGTGGTCTTGCCCGCACCGTTTGGGCCGATGAGGCCGGCGATCTGGCCGGGCGCCACGTCGAAGGAGACGTTGTCCAGCGCAACGATGCCGCCGAACCGGACGGAGACGTTCCGTACGCTTAGGAGCGTGTCCCCGGAGACGCTGGAAGCCGGACGCATTGCCAGTGCCGCAACCATGCAGGACGGTTTCGCTCCCCAATGATTTGTCGTTGGGCGCCGAGTTGCGCCTATGTCGGATTGTCGGACCGACACGGCGGCGATATTGGAGCGTCTTGTAGCGGCGGTCCAGTGGGAAATTTTGCGGGTCGGGATGCGTGCCCCATTCTGGCCGTCTCGCAACCACGAGAGCACAAGCGTCTTGGCGGAGGCAGCTGGACTCGAGTGACCCAACGGATGCGGTGGCGGCCATCCGCTACGTTCTTTTGTTGTTCCGACGGGTGATGCTTGGCGGACGCAGGCGGTGCCGCCGCGTGCTGGTGGCGGATGCTGCCGCGACTGGGAAAGTCAGTTGAGCGGGTTTGGACGGTGGGAGCCGGTCGAGTACCCGCCTGCGACGGTCCGCACGCCTTTCGACTTCCGGACCTTGGTTGCCAGTTGCTGCTGGCGCTTGGCAACGTGCCGGACCGGCCGTTTGCGTGACGCGCGATCGTATACCGCCGCTCGCGGCGGAACGTCGCGCAAGAAAGCCGGAGCCAGCTTTCCGACATCGTAGCGCACATGCCGTAACAAGGGCAGTGGATCGGGCCTGGAGTCCAGGGAACGGGAGGCAACTGCCATGGGACCTGCAGCCGAGCCGCGCCCGATCACGAGGACGGTCTTCGCTTCTGCCAGCGGTTCCCCGCCCGACGAGACCAGCGTGAATCTGACGTCGGCAGTGCCCGAGGCCCTGGCCGCAACGTTCATGTTGAGGCGCGAGAGGACGGCGACGGGGATGGCCCACGCGCCAGGACCCATTGCGTATCCTTCCGAAAGCGAGGTGGCCGGCGGCAATCCACGCACGTGCACAAAGCTGTTGGCAGGCACCTCATCGGGCGAGGCGATCAGGACTTGCAGGCGCGTCTTCGTCGACGGCGCCGCGACGATCGTCGAGGCCACAGCAATGCGTCCTTGCTCGCGCCCGTGTTCGACAGGCTTTGCGAGAGACGCGCGAGGATTGTATGACGTGCCGCCGAGACTAACCGGGCCATCGAGCTGCCCCAAGACAATGCCTGCGAGCAACGCCACACCGGTCGCTGCAACGGTCGCAGCCGCCCTGCGTGCGAACAAGCCCCGAAGCAAACGCGGCTCACCGATCGGACGAAGACGCTCAATAGTCTGGGCGCAACCCGCGCGGGCTTCGCTTCCTTCCGGGGTTTGCCGACGTACAAGCCGAACGCTATGTCCCGCGCCGGAGATTCGCTGCGCGCGCAGCCCGCGCGACCTGAGTCCAACTGACCCATTGTCATCCTTGGTATGTGCTAGTCGAGAAGTAGCTGCCGCTTCGCTCGAAGTGCTGGCGCACTGCGCTCATTCCCATTCCTACACAACGCTTGTTGACGCTGGATATTCCGCGCGCGTTGCGGCGGTACTGGTCGCAAGTCTTCACAACATCGCGCTCGCGCGTGGCGCCAATATGGTCGAGAGGGAAATGGCGTGGCAGGCGATCGAGGGCGCCGGACCTTTCTGCTCGCGAACACGAAGCAGATTGCTCGAGCAATGTTCGATCACGTCCATCGGCAACCAATGTTCTCTTATTGTTCTTGACATGTTCTATGGCTGATGCAACCTTGGATCGGCGTGTTGATCGGTCGGATATTGTTGAGAGGCGTCCCGATGTCGCGGGGATACGGACAAGACTTCAGCTCGAGCGAACTGCAAGAGCCGCTGGTCTGGGAACGGGTCACTTGGCGGCAAGGCGACGGTCACTACAGCTTCGAAATCGCCGAAGGCGGGCTGCTGGCTACCTTGAAGTCTCCGCACGGCACATCCCTGACCTTACCCGTGATCGCCTGGGAGGGCCTGCTCGATGCCCTTGCCGGCGCACGCAAGACCCGCACCCGTGGTGAGCGCGGGTTTCCGGCACGATCGGGCGCACGCTGGTACGAGGGGGAAGCGGGGGAGCTTGCTGCCGCCTTCAAGTCCGGGCGCAGCATTACGCAGCTTGCTCGTGCTCACAACCGAAGCGAGTTCGCCGTCGAGGCGCAACTGGATCGCATGGGCCTGTGGGATCGCGTGGCGCGGCGGCCGAAGACCAATACGGAAAATTTCCAGCGTGCCCGCGAGAACGCGCAAGAAGGCGCAGTTCAGGGCATGCCAATTCCCTTCGGGGGCGATCGGGACTAGCCTCTCCCGGGGAGACAGGGGGCCCCAAGGAGACCACCCATGGCTACCTATATTCTTTTGGCAAGCTACACGGAGCAGGGCATCAAAGGCATCAAGGATACGGTGAAGCGTACGGAGGCGGTCAGGGAGCTCGCCAAGAAGGCCGGCGCCACCATGAAGGAGAGCTACTGGACACTCGGCGCCTACGATGTCGTTGCCGTGTTCGAGGCTCCCGACGATGAGACGATGACGGCGTTCTCGCTGTCGGTCGCCAAGCTCGGCAACGTGAAGACGCAGACGCTGCGGGCCTTCTCCGGCAAGGAGATGGCGGGCATTCTCACCAAGATGGTGTGAGGGGCGTCAGACGCTCCGGGCCTGACGCCATAGTGCGGATACCTCGAGCAAAACCTGAGACGGTTGCTACGGGGGTGAGCGCAAGTGGAGACGTGCATGGGTTCCCGCCTGGTCCCGCTCGCGCCCTTCGCGCGACGAGCGGCGCGGGGATGACGCTGGTGGGACGCTCGCAACGAGCGTCATGCCCGCGAAGGCGGGCACCCAGTGCACCGAACAGCACGGGGTCGCCATCAATGCGGAAATGGCGCGCCGCCACATCGGCCGTGACCGCGTGGATACGTGACCTGGGTCCCCGCCTGCGTGGGGGTGACGTTCGTGGGCAGCGCACCCTTCACTACTTGCGTCGTACCCTGAGCCAAGCACCCGGACCTTATCCCCGGGTGCCGAAGCTGTGCGCATAATGGCGCGTCGCTGCCTGCGACGGGACGCGAAGTGCACTCCGTCCTTCACGTGGCAGCGATCGGCGCCTGGAAGGAGAGCCCGCGGAGGGCTCGAGATCCAGGAGGCCCGCTGTGACCGTTGCCGTCGAAGCGCCAGCAATGGCCGCGGAGTGCGGCGACCGCCGAGAGGCACATGGCCGGCAAGCTGCTCGCAAGAGCAGGCCACCGGCTGCAGCTTGCAGCGGTGCCCAAAATCGCCGCAACGCGGGTGCCGCAAGGCAACCCAGGGGGACCCCGCCAGGTCCCGGAGGGCCCTACTAGAGGGCCCTCGAGCAGGCCCGGCCGGGTGTCTGCTGGGGCCGGAGGTCAACCGGCCCCCGGGTCGCCGAGAGGCGCCCGCGTACCCGTCGCACCTTGCGCTCGGCCCCCGGGCCTCGCGCGAAAGAAACGGCGCGTGCGCGCGTAAGAGAGAACGGACGGATCGATGACCACAGACGTGTCCTCCCCGTCGAAGGCAGCCGGCGACAACGGCTGGCTCGCCGACCTGGTGCGATCCATCGCGCTTTCGCTTGGCCGGCGAAGGCGATAGGGTCGCGCGGCTTCGCAATTATCGAGGTCCAGACCTCATGCCCGCGTCCAGCCATGGACCCACCTCGCGCATCTACTTTTCGCAGCGCCTGCGCCTGCACTACGTCGACTGGGGCAACGCCGGGGCGCCGCCTCTCGTGCTGGTGCACGGCGGGCGCGACCACTGCCGCAACTGGGACTGGGTGGCGGAGGAGCTGCGCAAGCGACTGGCACGTGATCGCGCCGGATCTGCGCGGGCACGGCGACAGCGAGTGGTCGCAGGACGGCACCTACATGATGGCGGGCTATGTCTACGACCTAGCTCAGCTCATCCATCAGCAGAAGCTCGCCCCCGTGACGCTGATCGCGCATTCGCTCGGCGGCAACATCGCGCTGCGCTATGCCGGCATCTATCCGGAGAACGTGGCTAGGCTCGTTGCCATCGAGGGCCTGGGCCCGAGCCCGAAGATGCTGGCCAAGCGCTTCGCCCAGAGCTTCCCCGACCGCATGCGGGCCTGGATCGACGAACAGCGCGGCCTCTCGGGCCGCCTGCCGCGCCGCTATGCATCCATCGAGGATGCACTGAAGCGCATGCAGGAAGAGAACAAGCACCTCTCGCCCGTGCAGGCGCACCACCTCACCCAGCACGGCGTCAACCAGAACGAGGACGGCACCTACAGCTGGAAGTTCGACAACTACGTGCGTTCCTGGCCGCCCTACGACATGCGCACGGCCGATGTCGAAGGCCTATGGGCGCGCATCGCCTGCCCGACCCTGCTGGTCTACGGCAAGGAGAGCTGGGCCTCCAATCCGGCCGATGACGGCAGAGCCCGGCATTTCCGCAACGCTGAGATCGTCACCTTCGAGGGAGCCGGGCACTGGGTGCACCACGACAAGCTCGCCGAGTTCATGGCGCTCGCGCGCCGGTTCCTGGCAGGCTAGTTGGCAACGCTTTCCGTCGCCAACCTGTCCGCATGCGCCAGGCCGGGCCGCACGGCTTCCCAGGGCCGCCGCGCCAAGCCGGCAATGCAGGCCCCCGCGATGGCCGCGCCTGCGAATACGTCGACGAAGTAGTGGCCACCGACTGGGACGGTCGAGGCAATGACAGTGAGGTTGAGCAGCAGTGCCGGCACCGCAATATAGCACGTGCGCCAGAAGGCCCACGCCGTCACTACGGCCAGGGCAGTGTGGAAGGAGGGGAACGTGATCAGGCCTTCGATGGCGGCCGGATCGATCGTGCGCATGGCACCGGAGCGCAGGGCCTCGAAGTGCACGAAATGCCAGATGCCTGCATCCTGGCCCACCACGTCGCGCAGCTCAGCCGGTGGGTTGTGAAACACGAAGGCTCCGGCAGCAGGGAACGCGATGGACGCAACGATGGTCGCGAGACCGGTTGCGGCAAACAGTGCCAGGAACCCCTGCAGGCGCGAGAGCTGCCCGGTGGCAGCCAGGACGATGAGCGCGGCTGCAACCTGGAAGAGGCTCGACTGGTAGGCCAGGCGCAGCCCCCGTCCAAGCCAGGGGTTTGCATCGGTGAAGGTCAGAGCCGCCAGCCAGTCGAGGCCGAGGGCAGCATCGGCGCCGGCGAAAACGGCATCGAGCAGCGGCCGGTTGAAGCTCGTGCCGACGTAGCTCAGCATTCCCGCGGAAAATGTGAACAGGATCAGGTAGGCGGCGCCGAAGGCCAAAGCGGCGAGGCGGGCATCCGGGCGGGCCACGCTATAGAAGTGTCCGAGCCCCCAGGCGGCGGCGCTGACGGCGGCTATCCAGAGCGCGCCATAGCCCGTCAGCCGGAACCCGGTGAGCGCCATCGCTGCGAGATCGGCGAGCGCGACGAGGCCGAGGGCCGCCCACAGAAAGGTCGAAGGAAAGAAGCGAGGACTCATACAGCCGCTCCCCAGCACACCGGCGCACACTAGGGGGGCAGGCTGAAAATGCCGTTAAACGGGTCCGCCTGCGGTCGGGGGGCCACACAACCTCTCGCAAAGATGTGAAAAGCTGGAGTTTGTATCCGCCCCTTTGCAGATTTGATTCCACGGCTTCCCGTCCACATGTTAGGCGCGAAGGCACGGCTTGGTGAGCCGGCTTCGGCTTCTTCCGTGTGTGGGCAGCTCCCTCGCCGCGGGTGCACGTGATCGAGTAGCCCGGCACGGCCGTATGCAACGTGTCGGTAACCAAACGCCGAACAAACAAACCATCACATTCAATCGGGAGAGAGAAATGCCCTGGTTCCGATCCACCAATCGAGGGCTAGCTGCGTTCGCATTCGCCACCGTTGCGCTTGCCGCGTCGGCCGACACCAGTGCGGCCAATCCATTGGCCAGCATGCACGGCGCTTGGTCCGGAGCCGGGCAGTTCCGCCTGGACAACGGCAGGTCGGAGCACATCAGGTGCAGCGCACTGTATTCGACGCGCAGCAGCGCGACGCTTGGTCTGGCGCTCAGGTGCGCCAGCGCCGGCAACCGGATCGAGCTGCGTGCCCGACTGGCGTCCCGCGGCAACCGCGTCTCCGGCTCGTGGGAGGAGCGCAGCTACAATGCTTCCGGCACGGTTTCGGGGGTGGCGGCCGGCAACAGCTTGCGCCTCTCCATTCAGGGCAGCGGCCTCTCCGGCTTCATGGTGGTGACGACCAACGGCCGCACGCAATCGATCTCGGTGCGCACCGACACCTCCGCCCTGCGCGGCGTCAACATCAGCCTGCGCCGCCAGTAGAGCGGCCAGGCCGGCCGCCACAACCTCACGTCAGGAACGGGTTCGTGAGCCGCTCCTCGCCGATCGTGCTCATGGGCCCGTGACCGCAGATGAACACGTAGTCGTCGCCCAGCGGCAACAGCTTGGTCTTGATACCCTTGATGAGCGCGTTGTGGTCGCCGTAGGCGAAATCGGTGCGGCCGACGGAGCCCTTGAACAGGACGTCGCCGACCAGCATGAAGCGCTGAGGTGCGTTGACGAACACCACCGAGCCGCGCGAGTGGCCCGGGCAATGCAGCACCGAGAAGTCGGCGCCTGCGATCGACACGGTGTCGCCATCCGCGAGCCAGCGGTCGGGCGTGACGTTGCGCACGCCATCGAGCCCAAACTGCATCGCCTGCTCTTCCAGGCCCTCGAGCAGGAAATCGTCGGCCTTGTGCGGACCCTCGATCGGCACGCCGCCGAGCTTCTCCTTGAGCTCCATGGCGCCGCCGGCGTGGTCGATGTGGCCATGGGTGAGAACGATCTTCTCGATCCTGATGCCGGTCTTGGCGATGCCCGCCTCGATGCGGCGGAGATCGCCGCCGGGGTCGACCACCGCTCCGACCTTGCTCGTCTCGTCCCACAGCAGCGTGCAGTTCTGCATGAAGGGCGTGACAGGGACGATCGCGGCTTTGACAGGCATGGGCGGCCTGGGACTCCAGCGTGGTGCGGCGCGTACCTAAGCGAATTGGCTGGCACGCGGCAAGCAGCCCACATTGTCATGCCGCGGTCATGCCGCGCCAAGGTGTCATCCTCGGGCTCGTCCGGTGCCGGGCAAGCGCCGGAGCTGAGGGATGGCTGGATGGTCGGGACCCTCGGCCTGCGCCGAGGGCAGGCAAGCCCGACCATGACAGCGGCGCTATCCGAACCTTATCGGCAGCCGGCGGGGCCCGCGCACCGTCCCCTCCGACCACGTGACCTCGCCATCGAGCCTGAACTCCGGGATGCGCTTCAGCAGTTCCTCCACCGCCACCGTCAGCTCCATGCGCGCCAGGTTGGAGCCGATGCAGCGGTGGATGCCGAGGCCGAAGGCGGCGTGGCGGTTCTCCTTGCGGTCGATGATGACCTTGTCGGCGTCCGGGAACATTTCGGGGTCGCGGTTGGCGGCCGGGAACGACAGCATCACCATCTCCCCCTGCTTGAACATGCAGCCGCCGATCTCCGTCTCCTGCTTGACCTCGCGCGCCATGGTCACGGGCGCGTAGGCGCGCAGGAACTCCTCGATCGCGGTCGGCATCAGCGTGGGGTCGGCGACCAGACGCCGGCGGTCCTCAGGATGCGTGGCAAGATGCCAGATGCACGAGCCGATGCCGCTCCAGGTCGTGTCGATGCCGGCGACCAGCAGCAGGCGCACGGAGCCCAGCACGTGGTTGTCCTTGAAGGGCGAGCCGTCCGGGTAGGTCTGTTGCACCAGGTAGCTGATCAGGTCGGCGCCGGGTTGCCTGCGGCGCGCTTCCATGTACGGGCGGAAGTATTCCGTCATCTCCTCCAGGCCGCGCATCAGCATGCCGTAATCCGTGATGCCCTCGTTCAGGATGGCATTGATCCAATCGCGAAACAGGTCGCCATCCGTCTCGGGCACGCCCAGCATGTGGGCGATGACGCGGACGGGGATGTGCTGCGCATAGTCGACGGCGGCATCGCAGCGGCCCTTGCCGATGAATGCATCGATGAGCTGGTTGCAGATCGTGCGTGCCTTCGGCGTCAGCGCCTCGATCGCCTTGGGCGTGAACGGCGGCAGCAGCACCATGCGCGCAACACGGTGGCGCGGCGGGTCGGACGTGATCGGCGGCGCGCCGCCACCGGATTCGGGTTGGACTTCGCGGATCGCTGTCCGGCGCGAGGAGAAATGATCGGTGTCGTAGGCGACCGCCCGCACGTCGGCAGTAGCGCGTCGGCAGGTAGACGCCGCTGAAGCGCTCGGTGTGCGCGATCGGGCATCGCTGCCTCAGCTCGTCCCAGATCGGAAAAGGGTTCTCCACCCAGCGCGGGTCGAGGTGGTCCCAGTCGGTAGCCCAGTCTCTGAACCGGCGGGCGTCGTGCTCTTGGACAAGACTCACTCCTCGGATCAGTGGAACGTGAGGGGCAGCTGGCGCGGGCCGCGAACGGTGCCCTCCGACCATTGCACCTCGCCCGCCAGGCTGAACTCCGGAATGCGCTTCAGGAACTCCTGGAGCGCCACCGTCATCTCCATGCGCGCCAGGTTGGAGCCGACGCAGCGATGGATGCCGAGGCCGAAGGCGGCGTGCCGGTTTTCCTTGCGGTCGATGCATCACCTTGTCGGCGTCCGGCGAACATCTGCCGGGTCGCGGTTGGCGGCCGGGAACGACAGCAGCACCATGTTGCCGGTCTTGATCGGGCAGCCGTTGATCTCGGTATCCTTGACCACCTCGCGCGCCATCGTCACCGGCGCATAGGCGCGCAGCAGCTCCTCGATCGCCACCGGCATCAGCTCCGGCTCGGCGACGAGCCGCCGCCGGTCCGCCGGCGTTCTCGCCAGGTGCCACAACGCGGAGCCGATGGCGCTCCAGGTCGTGTCGATGCCGGCAATCAGCAGCAGCCGCAGCGAGCCCAGCACGTGCTGATCCGAGAGCGGCTGGCCGTTCTGGCGCGCGTGCATCATCGTGCTGATGAGGTCGGAACTCGGCTCGGTCTTGCGCTTCTCGATCTGCGCCGCGAAGTACTGCGACATCTCCATGATGCCCTTCATGAGCATGGTGTCGTCGGTGATGCCGAGCTCCAGGATCTCGTGGATCCACTTGATGAACAGATCGCCGTCGTCCTCGGGCACGCCCAGCATGTGCGCGATCACCCGCACCGGGCACGTGGCGCGTGTACTGCTGGGCGGCATCGCAAGAGCCGACGGCGATGAATTTGTCGATCAGCTCGTTGCAGATGGCCTGGGTCGCGCGGCTTGAGCTTTGCCATCTCGTCCGCGGTGAACGGCGGCAGCATCAGCTGCTTGGTGAACTTGTGATGCGGCGGGTCGGAGGTGATCGGCGGCGAGGGGAAGGGCGGCTCGGGGCGGACGTTGCGGACAATTACGCGCCGCGACGAGAAGTGTTGGGTGTCGTAGGCCACCGCCCGCACATCCTCGTAGCGTGTCGGCAAATAGACGCCGAGGTAGCGGTTGGTGTGAGCGATGGGGCATTTCTGCCGCAGTTCGTCCCAGATGGGAAAGGGGTTGTTCACCCAGCGCGGATCGAGATGATCGAAATCGGTGGCCCAATCCGTGACCGGCACACGCGCGCTCATTGCCTCCTCCCCTACTCTTCCGTGATCTCGATTGCGAACTCGGGACAGTTCGACTTGGCGAGATAAGCCTTTTCCTCGAGCCCGGAAGGCACGGTGCCGTCACCGACCTCGCGGGCGTTGCCGTACTCGTCAAGCTGGAACAGCTCAGGGGCCACCGCCTTGCAGCGGTTGTGGCCCTGGCACTTGTCGGGATCCACGTGGACTTTGAGGCGCTTGGTCGTGGGCATCGATGCCGGCCTCCCTCGTTGGTGTCCCCCAGGAGACACCTAGTTGACGTAAACGTCAGTCTGGCGCGTGCGAGCAATGAGCGCAATACCTAATAGCCACCGGAGACAAAGTCATGACCGCCAAACAACACCTCGTGCTGGTGCCCGGTCTGTTGTGCGCCAAGGGCTTGTGGACAGCGCAGCTCGAGTCGCTTGCCGACGTCGCGGACATGACGGTCGCGGATCACACGCGCCACAACACGATGGAGAAAATCGCCAAGTCGATCCTCGACGACGCGCCCGAACGCTTCGCCCTAGCTGGTCTTTCGATGGGCGGCTACATCGCCTACGAGATCGTCCGCCAGGCGCCGCGGCGCGTGACGAGGCTGGCGCTGCTCGACACAGGATCGCGCGCCGACGCGCCGGAGCGCGCCGAGGGACGCCGCAAGCTGATCGATCTCGCCGAGCGCGAGGGAACCCGCAAGGCGCAGGAGGCGCTATTGCCTGTGCTGATCCACAAGGCACGCCTCACCGACGAGCCGCTGGTCGAGGCGGTTCTCGGCATGGCGGACGAGATCGACGCTGCGGCCTTCAAGCGCCAGCAGGAGGCGATCATGGGCCGGCCCGACAACAGCCCGCTGTTGCCCAGCATCAAATGCCCGACACTGGTGCTAGTCGGGCGCGAAGATGCGCTGACGCCGGTGGAGCTGTCACGGGAGATCGTCGCCGGCATCCCGGGCGCCCGGCTCGAGATCGTGCCCGACTGCGGCCACCTCTCGACCATGGAGCGGCCTGAGGCGGTCAATCGCGCGCTCCGGGCGTGGCTTGCGGCCTAGCCTACCCACCAGGGAAATTTGCAATAGCCAGCGGATGGCTACCGGAGCGCACGTTTTCGTGCCTGGGCGTTGCGCGAGGCTGGTCAATACCCAATCTAACGTTCATGAGCACCCGAACCCGCAGGCCTGCGAAAAGGGCGCCCCGCAACCTCGATGCAGTTCTGGACGAGGCGTTGCGGCAGACGTTCCCTGCCAGCGATCCATTTTCAGTCAGCCGCTTCACCGCGACCGAGCCGCCATCGCGTCCGGTGGACCGGAAGGTCGCCGAGGATCGACGCGGGTGCGGTCGCCGATGTGCAACGCGAAGGCAGGCTCGCGAGCTGAGTGAAACCCATCAGCGATCGATGCGCATCTTCTGCCGGCGGGCGTAGGCCACGAAGGCGTCGCGCGCGTCATCGTGCAGGTTCATGGTGTTGGCGCGCGTCACTGTGCCGTCGGCTTGCGTCAGCGTGACGTGGCCGCGGGCCGACAGCTTGCGTGTGGCGCGGTCGTAGATGACCTCGTCGGCGACGAGGATCTCCCCGAAGTAGCGGATCTCGACATTGCCGCGGGCGATCACTTGATCGCCCCACCTGTTCTCGACGAGGTCGTCCATCGAGATTTCGAACATGTCGTCGGCCTGCGCGGGTGGGTGCAGCGCGAGGATCGCGACAAGGCCGAGTGCGGGCAGGAGGCAGCGGCGTGAGACTGTCATCGGCGTAGGCTTGCTCTTTCCCGGACTGTGGAAAAGGAGCGTGTCGCCGCACTTGGGCCCGATTTTGGCAAAGGCAGCGGCTTCTGTCGGGCCGGCACAGGCCCGGGTGCCTATCCGGTAATCAAATGTCCAAATCCTTGGCGAATGCCGCGCGCTCCTGGATGAAGCGGAAGCGGGCCTCCGGCTTGGAGCCCATCAGCGCATTTACGGCATCCGTCACGCTTGCCTTGTCGCCGGCGATCTCGACCCGGAGCAGCGTGCGCTTCGTCGGGTCCATGGTGGTCTCCTTGAGCTGGGAGGCGTTCATCTCGCCGAGCCCCTTGAAGCGGCTGACATCCACCTTGGCATTGTGCGCGAACTCGCTCTTGATCAGCTGCTCCTTGTGCTTGTCGTCGCGGGCGTAGACCGACTTGGCCCCGTGCGTGAGCTTGTAGAGCGGCGGCATGGCCAGGAACAGGTGCCCCTTCTCGATCAGCTCCGGCATCTCCTGGTAGAAGAACGTGATCAGCAGCGAGGCGATGTGGGCGCCGTCGACATCGGCGTCCGTCATGACGATCACGCGCTCGTAGCGCAGGTCCTCGTCGCGATACTTGGCTCCCCGTGCCGACGCCCAGCGCCTGCACCAGGTCCGACAGCTGCTGGTTCTGCGACATCTTCTGCGACGAGGCATTGGCGACGTTCAGGATCTTGCCGCGCAGCGGCAGGATGGCCTGGGTCTCGCGGTTGCGCGCCTGCTTGGCGGAGCCGCCGGCCGAGTCGCCCTCGACGATGAAGATCTCCGTGCCCTGCTTGGAGTTGAGGCTGCAGTCGGCGAGCTTGCCCGGCAGCCGCAGCTTGCGCCCCGCGTTCTGGCGGCCGATCTCCTTCTCGCGCTTCCTCTTCAGCCGCTCCTCGGCCTGGTCGACGGCCCAGTCGAGCAGCCTGGTCGCCTGCTGGGGGCTGTCTGCCAGCCAGTGGTCGAAGGCGTCGCGCACCGCGTTCTCGACGATGCGGGTGGCCTCCTGGGTGGCGAGCTTGTCCTTGGTCTGGCCCTGGAACTCGGGCTCGCGGATGAATACGGAGAGCATCGCCGCGGCGGTGCCCAGCACGTCATCGGCGGTGATGTTGGCGGCGCGCTTGTTGGCCACCCGCTCGCCGAAGTCGCGCAGGCCCTTGGAGAGTGCCGAGCGCAGGCCGTTCTCGTGCGTGCCGCCCTCGGCCGTCGGAATCGTGTTGCAGTAGGAGTTGAGGAAGCCGTCCTCGTCGGCCACCCAGCACACCGCCCACTCCACCGAGCCGTGCCCGTTCGCCTTTTCGTTGCGGCCCGCGAACATATCCTTGGTGACGCGGGTCTGGCCGTTGATGGTGGCTTCAAGATATTCCTTGAGGCCGCCCGGGAAATGGAACGTCGCCTTATCCGGCGTGTCGTCGGTGATCAGCGACTTGGCGCAGGTCCAGCGGATCTCGACGCCGCCGAACAGGTAGGCCTTCGAGCGGGCCATGCGGAACAGCCGCGGCGGTTTGAAGGCCGCACCCTTGCCGAAGATCTTCTCGTCCGGCTTGAAGCGCACGCGGGTGCCGCGCCGGTTCTTGATGGCGCCCAGGCTCTTGAGCTTGCCCTGCGGCTCTCCGCGCGCAAACGTCATGGCGTAGAGCTGCTGCCCGCGCGCCACCTCAACCTCGAGCTTCTCGGAGAGCGCGTTGACGACCGACACGCCGACGCCGTGCAGGCCGCCCGACGTGTTGTAGACCTTGCAGTCGAACTTGCCGCCCGAGTGCAGCGTGGTCATGATCACTTCCAGCGCCGACTTGGACTTGAATTTGGGGTGCGGGTCGACCGGAATGCCGCGGCCGTTGTCGCTCACCGTCAGGAATCCATCGGCCTCCAGCTCCACGTCGATCCAGGTGGCATGGCCCGCCACCGCCTCGTCCATGGAGTTGTCGATCACCTCGGCGAACAGGTGATGCAGCGCCTTCTCGTCGGTGCCGCCGACGTACATGCCGGGCCGCCGCCGCACCGGCTCGAGGCCTTCGAGCACCTCGATGTCGGCGGCGGTGTAGCTGTCGGACGCTTCGGCAGGCTTGCGAACGGCGCGCGCCACGGGTCTTTCTCTTGCTCCTTGCTGATCAGGCTCAGCGATGTCCAGTTCCAGCGTCGGCGTCTGTTCAGGTTCGCGGCGCTCCGCCAGTTGGGGCTGGGGCGGCGGGCGAACCAGCTCCAGGCTTGCCTGGGGTGGCTGGGCAGCCTTCGCCTCCGCGCGCTTGGTAGCGTCCGACCGGCCGAACAGGTCGCGCAAGGCCCGGAAAGCTGGCATGGACGTAGTCCGTCGATCGCTTCAAGGGTAGCCGACGCAACGCCACACGCGAACAGGCTCAGGCCTTGCGAATCCACACCAAGCCCGGGCAGGGTCACGTGGCACGGGACGGCCAAATTGGCAAGCAGGGCGGAGCCACAGGGGGTGTAACCCCCGAGGCGTCGCTGCGCCCTAGGACGACGACGGCGCCCGCCGATTCACAAAGCCGCGATCCCAAGCCGAGGACCCTTGAGCTGCCATCGGGGCAGGGTACAAGCTGCGGAGGCGACCTTGCACGACGGAGTCTCCCCATGCACCGCCTGATGCTGTCTCTAGCCGCCGTGCTCGCGCTGGTCCCGGCCGCCGTTCGGGCACAGGACGCCAAGTATTTCGAGCTAGAGAAGGGGGACTATCCGCACGATGTTGCCGCCGCGCCCACGGGCGAGGTCTGGTTCGCGGGCCAAAGGAAGGGCATCGCCGGCCGGCTCGACCCCGCCACCGGCCAGATCGAGCGCATCCCCCTCGGCAAGAACTCGGCGCCGCACGGGGTCATCATCGGCCCGGATGGCGCCCCTTGGTTCACCGACGGCGGGCAGAACGCCATCGTGCGGGTCGACCCGGCCAGCAAGGAAGTCAAGGTATGGCCGCTGCCGCCCGAGCGCATGCCCTACACCAACCTCAACACCGCGGCCTTCGACGGCAAGGGCCGCATCTGGTTCACCGGCCAGAACGGGATCTACGGCCGCCTCGATCCCAAGACCGGCGACATGAAGGTGTGGGACGCACCCAAGGGCCGCGGGCCCTACGGCATCACCGGCACGCCCAAGGGCGACATCTGGTTCGTGTCGCTGGCGGGCAGCTATCTCGCCAACGTCGATCTTGAAACCGGGTCGGCCACCGTCTACGAGCCGCCCACCAAGGATCAGGGCGCACGCCGCGTGTGGTCGGATTCGAAGGGACGCCTGTGGGTCAGCGAATGGAACTCGGGCAACGTCAGCGTCTACGATCCCGCCGTCCCAGAGCTGGAAGCAGTGGCGGCTGCCGGGCGAACGGCCGCGCACCTACGCGGTGTGGGTCGACCCGGACGACAAGGTGTGGCTCGCCGACTGGGGCGCCAATGCGGTTCTGCGCTTCGACCCCGCGACGGAGAGGTTCGAAAGCTTTCCCAGCGACCGGCCCAACTCCAACGTGCGCCAGATGCTGGGCCGCAAGGGGGAGGCATGGATCGCCGAGTCGGGCACGGAGCGCATTCGCGTGATCAAATCGGCGGCCAAGACCGACTGACGCGGTGCGAGCGGCGAGGCTACTCCTCCTGTTGATCGGTGCGGCCGCCTGCGCCCTGGCGGCTGTGCTGCAGCCGGCAGCGCTCGCCGTGACGGGGGATGCCCAGCGTGGCGAGCGCGCCTTCCAGCGCTGCTTCTCGTGCCATTCGGTCGACCCTGATGAGAAGGCCAGGCTGCAAGGGCCGAGCCTCTATCGGGTGCTGGGGCGGCCAGCGGCGGCGCTCGCCAACTTCGACTACTCGGATGCCATGCGAGCCAAGGGGGCCGGCGGGCTGGTGTGGGATGCCGGCACGCTCGACCGCTACATCGCCGACACGGAGGAGGTGGTGCCCGGCACGGCCATGAGCGCGCCCCCGCTCAGAGACGAGCAGGAGCGGGCCGACATCATCGCCTACCTTGCGCGTTCCGGGCCGTATGGGCAGTGACGTGTGCCAAGGGGGAAAGGTGGGGCGACGACCGACTATTCGTCGAAGACGCGAAATATGGCCGTCGCTGTCACGATCAAAGTCTCCTTGACGGCGGCCTCGGCATCCACGAAGGCCAGCCCTCGTGTGAGCTTTCTCATGCTGGCGCGCCCGCTGACCCATGAACCGGGCGGCGCGGCTGCTACGAAGCGGGTATCGAGCGCGATAGTGGCGCAGCGCTTCCGCGTCTCGACTACGACGGCGTGACCGAGGATCGTATCGAGGAAAACCAAGACTGCCCCGCCATGCAGGACTCCGTTCGGGTTGGCATGTCGTGCGTCGCTTTGAAAGCCGAACTCGAGCCGGCCGTCCTCGTGCCGCTGCCAATAGTATGGGCCGTTGTGTCCGATGAAGCCGTCGGCAACGGCGATTTGCTTGAAGCCTTTTGGTATTGAGCCGGACATCGCGGACCATCCTTCGTTTGTCGATCTCCGTTGGCATGCGGGCACGTCGCCGGCGCAGCACCTATATGGATCGAACGCGATTACTGGCCGGAACGAGCAGGTCGGCCGGCTTCCACATTGTCGATAAGACGCGTTTTGCCAAGCCAGGCCGCCACCAGCACGCGCAACGGGCGCTTTGCACCGCGGTCTGCGGGCTTCAGCGTCTCGGCATCGCGCACCTCGAGGTAGTCCACTCTGAAGCCCGGCGGCTTCGAGCGCGACCTTGCCCCGGGCTATTGCCGCAGCCGTGTCCTCGCCCTTGGCCGCCGTCTCGGCAATGCCGGTAATCACACGATGGAGTAGCGGCGCTTTCCTGCGCTCCTCGGCCGACAGATACGCATTGCGCGAGCTCATGGCCAAGTCGTCGGCCTCGCGTACCGTCGCCATACCGACGATCTCGAGCGGCAGGTCGAGGTCGCGTACCATCTGCTTCACCACGCAGAGCTGCTGGTAGTCCTTCTCGCCGAACACGGCGATGTCGGGCGCCACCTGCGTGAAGAGCTTGGCGCACACGGTTGCCACGCCGCCGAAGAAATGCGGGCGGAAGTCGCTCTCGAGCCCCTCCGCGGTGCCGGCGGGCACGATGCTGTGTGGCAAACCCGTCAGGGTACATGACCGAGCCGCCGGGCGACCACACGAGGTCGCAGCCGACGCCTGCCAGCTTGGCGAGGTCGCCAGTCTCGTCGCGCGGGTAGCGGTCGAAGTCCTCGTGCGGGGCGAACTGCGCCGGATTGACGAAGATCGACGTCACCGCGCGCTTGCAGCGTGCCTTGGCAAGCCGCACCAGGTCGAGGTGGCCCCGGTGCAGGGCGCCCATGGTCGGCACCAGCGCGATCGTCTCACCGGCCGCGCGCCATGCCCGCACCTGCGCCCGCAGCGCCTGCACAGTGCGCACGACTGGAACGGCAGCGCCCATGGTTCCTTCTCACGTCTCAATCGGCGGACAAGCTTTATAGACCGCGTGGGCAGCCCGGCAAGCGCCGCCCGGAGCTATCCCGGGAGATGGGGGGAAACGGGCCATTGCGCTAGAATGTGCGGCGAGACTTCTGGTCTATCGCCTGTACGCTTTGGAGGCTCAAAGATGCGCCCTGCCTGGCAAGCCCGGCCGATCGACACTGCAACGACAGCCGCGCCGCAGCTTCCCGCGCGCGACGAGATCGCCGCCTACCACCTGATGGACGAGGCGCGGCTGGTCGGCGGCCTCGTCGAGCGCGCCATCTTCACGGCGACCGAGCGCAACCGCATCGCCGACCTGGCGGGGCGGCTCGTACGCGCCGCCCGCGCCAACCGCCACAAGCACGGCGGCGTCGATGCCTTCATGCACGAGTACGGCCTCACCTCCGAGGAAGGCATCATCCTGATGTGCCTCGCCGAGGCGCTGCTGCGCATCCCCGACAAGGACACCGCCGACGCGCTGATCGCCGAGAAGATCGGCGGCGGCCGCTGGGAGAAGCATCTCGGCCACTCCGACAGCCTGTTCGTCAATGCCTCCACCTTCGGGCTGATGATCACGGGCCGCGTGGTGAAGCTGGGCGAGGCCAAGGGCTCGAGCCCGGCGGCAGTGCTCAAGCGCCTGGTGGCCCGCTCGGGCGAGCCATTCATTCGCAAGGCCGTGCGCCAGGCCATGCGCATCCTGGGCGACAACTTCGTGCTTGGCCGCACCATCGAGGAGGCTCTGGCGCGTGCCGCGCCGCTCGAGGCCAAGGGCTACCGCTTCTCCTACGACATGCTGGGCGAGCGGGCCAAGACGGAGAAGGACGCGGAGCGCTACTTCGACCGCTACACGAGCGCCATCGACGCCATCGGCCGCGCCGCGCCGGTCAACCGCTCGCCCACGACGCAGGAGCTGCTGGCGCGCCCGAGCATCTCAGTCAAGCTGTCGGCCCTGCACCCCCGCTTCGATCCCGGCAAGGAGCAGCGCCTGGCGCGCGAGCTGCTGCCGCGCCTCCTCAAGCTCGCCGCCGCTGCCCGCTGGCGCGGCCTCGGCCTCACCATCGATGCGGAGGAGCAGGACCGGCTGGATATGACGCTTGGACTGTTCGCCGCGGCGTTCACCGATCCCGCGCTGGCGGGCTGGCCCGGCCTCGGCCTCGCCGTGCAGGCCTATGGCAAGCGGGCGATCCCGATCTTGCGCTGGCTGCGCCGCATGTCGGCGCACGCGGGCAAGCAGATCCCGGTGCGGCTGGTGAAGGGCGCCTACTGGGACAGCGAGATCAAGTGGGCACAGGAGCGCGGGCTTTCCAACTATCCGGTGCTGACCCGCAAGGTCCACACCGACGTGTCGTATCTTGCCTGCATGCGCCTGCTGCTCACCGATCCCGCAGCCTTCTACCCGCAGTTCGCCACCCACAACGCCCAATCCATCGCCGCCGTCAGCATCACCGCACCGGGCACAAGCGCCTACGAGTTCCAGCGTCTGCACGGCATGGGTGAAGCGCTCTACGAGGAGGTGATCGGCGGCGGCCAGCTCGGCGCCCAGTGCCGCATCTATGCCCCCGTCGGGCCGCACGCGGACCTCGTCGCCTATCTTGTGCGGCGGCTGCTCGAGAACGGTGCCAACACCTCGTTCGTCAACCGGCTGGCCAACGAGGAAGCGCCCATCTCCGACATCGTCAAGGACCCCGTCGCCGCCGTCGAGGCCGAGAAGGAGGCGAACGCGCGCCTGCAACTGTTGCCCTTGCCGCAGGAGATGTTCGCGCCCGATCGCATCAACAGCCGCGGCATGGCGCTGGACCAGCCCACCGTGCGCGCGACGTTGCACGGCGAAATCGACGCCGAGCTGGAGACTCAGTTCGCCGCAGCGCCGCTGGTAGACGGCAAGACAATGGCGAGCGGCGGAACACCCCAGCCTGCGCTCAGCCCGCACGACAGACGCCAGCGCATCGGCACGGTCAGCTTCGCCGACGGTTCAGCAATCGAGGCGGCGATCGAGGGTGCTCGCGGGGCGGCGCATGCCTGGGATCGGCTCGGCGGGCCAGCTCGCGCCGCCATCCTCGAGCGCGCCGCCGACCTCTACGAGGGCGATCGGGTGCGCCTGATGGCGGTGATGGTGCGCGAGGCCGGGAAGACGCTGGAAAACGCCCTTTCCGATGTGCGCGAAGCCATCGACTTCCTGCGCTACTACGCGACGGAGGCGCGGCGCTTGTTCTCCGGTCCCGTTTCGCTCAAGGGCCCGACCGGCGAGACCAACCTGCTCGAGCTGCGCGGCCGCGGGCCTTTCGCCTGCATCTCCCCGTGGAACTTCCCGCTGGCCATCTTCACGGGTCAGGTTGCGGCGGCGCTGGCGGCCGGCAATCCGGTGCTGGCCAAGCCCGCCGAGCAGACGCCTATCGTCGCCTTTCTCGCCACGCAACTTCTGCACGAGGCCGGCGTGCCGGCGGCCGTGCTCAACCTGCTGCCGGGCGACGGCAAGGTGGGCGCGGCGCTTGTGAAGGACCCGCGCGTGGCCGGCGTCGCCTTCACCGGCTCCAACGAGGCCGCCTGGGCGATCCAAAGCGCGCTTGCCGAGCGCCGCGGCGCCATCGTGCCGTTCATCGCCGAGACCGGCGGGCTCAACGCCATGATCGCTGATTCGAGCGCTCTCCCTGAGCAGGTGATCCGCGACGTGGTGCGCTCCGCCTTCGATTCGGCGGGACAGCGCTGCTCGGCCGCGCGCATCTTCTTCGTGCAGGAGGAGGTGGCGCAGCCGATGATCGACATGCTGGTCGGCGCGGTGGAGGCGCTCGACATCGGCGACCCGCTCGACTATGCGACCGACATCGGCCCCGTCATCGACGAGGACGCTATGGGTAGGCTCGACGCGCACAAGCTGCGCATGCAGAAGCAGGGCGCCGAGCTGGTCGACGTGGCCCTCCCGTTCGAGTGCCAGGGCGGCACCTACGTGACGCCGGCGGTGTTCGAGATCGCCGACGCGAATGTGCTCAAGGAAGAGGTGTTCGGCCCGATCCTGCACGTGGTGCGCTTCCAGGGCGGCCGCCTCGACCAGGTGATCGATGCCATCAACTCCAGCGGCTACGGCCTCACCCTCGGCCTGCACAGCCGCATCGCCACCGTCGCGGATTACGTCGCCGAGCATGCACGCGTTGGCAATCTCTACGTCAACCGCAACCAGATCGGCGCGGTCGTCGGCGTGCAGCCCTTCGGCGGGGAGGGTCTCTCGGGCTCGGGCCCCAAGGCCGGCGGACCCCACTATCTCGCGCGCTTCGCCACCGAGCGGGTGCGCACCACCGACATCACCGCCACCGGCGGCAATGTTGCGCTATTGGGAATCGGCGATGGCTTCAACGCGGAGTGACGAGGCTATCGCTGGAGGCTCGACCACGTCGCACAAGCCAAGAAGATGCATGCCGGACGCCTTGCGACGCCCGGCATGCTGAGTTTTGGGGTTAGCCCTTGTTGCCTTCGGTCTGATCGAACAGACGCCTGGTGCAGGCCGCGTCGAACTCGCTGCGGCTGATGCGACCGTCGTTGTTGGTGTCGACGGCCTTCTGGGTTGCAGCGTTCAGCTGCATGCGGCCATCCTTCACCGACGAGTCGTAGCCGCGTGCGCATGGACCCTGGGCCACGGGCACGTTGCCGCCTGGCGGCTTGGTTTGCGTTTGAGCGAACACGGCGCTCGAAGCAGCCAGCATAAGGACAGCGCAAAGACCGATACGCTTCATGGTGTATGACCTCCATAGACGTTGTGTGAGGGGTCAACGGAGGGAGCTATCATTGGTTCCTGGATCGCCGGTCGCAGTAAGGCGTAAGCTCCAGGGCGCTAGCGCTGGGGTCTTGTGATTGCGAGGCAACCCGAGCCTGTGGGGTTCCGGCCGCCGGCATTTTCCTTCTGTGTCGACTGGAGTTGTTGTGCGGGTCGGGAAACGCCATCTTTGCTGTGTAGTCTTCCGGAAGGCGGCAGGGCTTGCTGCGGGCGCAATCAATGACCAATCGCGACAAGACCCGAACAGATGTGCGGGCGCCGCAGAGCGGCGGCGGCTGGCAAAGGCGAAGTCTCGTCCAAGGCCGACGCAAAGGTTCCCTCGGCGCGCGCGTCCGAGGCTGAGGTCGCAGACTTTGTGCGGCGCATGAAAGAGCTGGCGCCTGTCACCACGACAGGACGCGGCCGGCTGATCTTCGCCATGGACGCCACCATGAGCCGCCAGCCCACCTGGGACATGGCGCTGGCTCTGCAGGCCGACATGTTCAAGGCGGTGAAGGCCGTAGGCGGACTGGACGTCCAGCTCATCTATTTTCGTGGCAGCGGCGAGTGCCGCGCTTCGCGCTGGGTGTCCGACCCCGACGCCCTGGCGCAGCTGATGACCCGGGTGACCTGTGCCGGCGGCTTCACGCAGATCCGCAAGGTGCTCTCGCACGCGCGCGAGGAAGCGGGCAAGAAGCCGGTCAACGCCCTGGTCTACGTCGGCGATTGCATGGAGGAGGACATCGACGAGCTGTGCGGCCGCGCGGGCGAGTTGGCGCTGCTGGGGGTACCGGCGTTTCTCTTCCAGGAGGGCTCCGACGCTGCCGCCGAGAAGGCGTTCCGCGAGATCGCCCGCCTGACCAAAGGCGCCTACTGTCGGTTCGATGCCGGTTCCGCGGCGCAGTTGCAGGCGCTGCTGTCGGCGGTTGCGGTGTATGCTGCGGGCGGGCGCAAGGCGCTGGCCGCGCTCGGCGGGCGGGTGCCGCGGCTGCTGCTGGAGCAGCTGAAGTAACAGGATTTGCGGGTGGCCCATGCAGTATCTGCTGTTCGGCCTGGCGGCGCTGCATCATCTTCCTGTTCATCGCGCGCGCCTACACGATGGCCAATCCGCAGGTGCTGGTGCGTCAGCTGCGCATCGGCGCGGGCGTTGCGGTGCTGGCGGGGGCGGGCGTGCTCGTCTTTCGCGGGGCGATCGGCTACGCCATGTCGCTGGCGGCGCTGGGCTCGTGGCTGCTGTGGGGCGCGGGCAGCGGGCCGTGGGGCAGCTCCGGCAACGCGCCCAAGTCCGCCGGCCAGACCTCGCGCGTGACGACCGATCACCTCGAGGTCGAGCTCGATCACGACACCGGCGAGATCAGCGGCCGCGTGCTCAAGGGCTACTTCGCAGGCCGCGAATTGGAAGGCCTGGCTCCCGCCGAGATGGCGCATCTATGGCAGGACTGCCGCTTCGCCGATCCGCAGTCGGCGCAGATCCTCGAGGCCTATCTCGACCGCGCGCATCCGACCTGGCGCGAGGACATGGCGCGCACCGACGGCGAGGCCACGGGCCCGGACGGCAAGATGACGCGAAAGCAGGCGCTCGACATCTTAGGGCTAGAGGAGGGCGCCAGCGAAGACGACATCCGCCACGCCCATCGCGACCTGATGATGAAGCTGCACCCTGACCGCGGCGGCTCCACCTTCCTTGCCGCCAAGATCAACGAGGCCAAGGACGTGCTGCTGGGCAAATGAGGCGCAGCCCGCGCCAAGCCGCCGCACACGAGCCACGCTCCCGCTGAATTGCTCTTGGGCGCGATCGGACGCACTCAAATCCAGGTGCGGCACCCGCTAAGCTGCGGCACCCGCAGCTCTCCCGACCAGAAAGCGCCATGCATCCGACTGCCATCTTCGCCGCCGGCTTTCTGATCCTGTTCGTCGGCGGCGGGTCCCGCTTCGCCATCGGGTTGACCCTCAAGCCGATGGTGAGCGAGTTCGGCTGGGCGCGCGGAGAACTCGGCATCGCCGTCGGCGTCTACCTGGTCGTCTCGGCGTTCGCGACCTACATCGCCGGCCGCCTTGCCGACCGCACCAGTCCGCGCCTGTTGCTCGACGCCGGCGTGATCGTGAGCGGGTTCGGCATCGGCCTCATGTGCCTCGTAGGGGAGCCCTGGCACGCGCTAGCTGCTCTATGGGGTGGTGTTCGCCGTCGGCAACGGCTTGGCGTCGCTGACGCCCGTTGGCGTCATGGTGACGCGCGCCTTTCCCCGCCGCACCGGGTTTGCCAATGCCGCCGTCATCTCCGGCACCAGCGTCGGCCAGCTGGTGATGATTGCCGCCCTCGCCGCCCTGCTCGTCCAGATCGGGTGGCGGTCGGTGTTCGTCTGGCTCGGATTGGCGCATCTAGCACTGATCCCGTTTCTCCTGTTCGCGCTGCCGCGCAGCACGGAGCACCAGGCGGCGGCGGCGCAGAAGAGCGGACTGAGCGTCAGGGAGGCGGCGCGCACATCCCGGTTCTGGCTGCTGCTCGTGATCTATGCGATCTGCGGGCTCGACGACTTCTTCGTCGCCACCCACGTCGTGGCCTTCGCGCTCGATCGCGGCGTCGACACGCTGGTCGCCGGCAATCTGCTCGCGCTGATGGGGCTCACGGGCCTGATCGGCCTCTTGCTGACAGGCCTCGTCAGCGATCGTGCGGGGCCGAAGTGGACGACCGCCATAGCCTTCGCCGCGCGCGTTGTCGTGTTCGGCCTGATCGCCGTCGACCAGTCGCCCCTGTCCATTGCCGTCTTCGCGCTGGTGTTTGGCGCCACGTTCCTCGTCACCGCCCCGCTGACGGTGCTGTTCGTGCGCGACCATTTCGGCATGGCGCACCTCGGCGCTCTGACCGGGCTCATCACCATGGTGCACCAGATCTTCGGCGGCATCGGCGCCTACGCCGGCGCGCTTATCTTCGATGCCACCGGCACCTACGACGCAGCCTTCGTTCTCATGCTTGCCGCGTCAGCCTGGCGCTGGCCCTGACGCTGATGTTGCGGCGCGCGAGCTGAGCCGCCTCTCAATTCTGCGGCGTCACCCAGGGCGGGCAGCAGCCGGGCCAGGCTCCTGCGATCTGCAACACGAAGCCCAGCACGATCAGGGTCGTCGCCAGGAGGAAGGTGCCCTTGCGCGCAGCCATAGCGGAGCGGTGCTCGCCTCTGGCTCGCCGCAGGGCCGCCTCATCTTGCACCCGCTCCAGCGTTTCGAAAGGATTGCGCTGGCCGGGCGGCGTGGGGCGCAGGTTGCGCAGTGTGCGCACCCGCTCCTGTTGCTCCTCCATCTTGATCTGGCGCGCCTCGTTGAAGAAGGCGAGCCACCACTCGCGCAGCAGCATCATGAAGCCGGCGAAGTCGAGCCCCAGCCCCACAACGGACAACCACTGCTGGGTCATGCGGCGTCTCCCTCTCGCTCGCGGCTCCTCTTCCTATGGTGGAAGAAGGATTGGTCGAGTGGAAGAGGCAACTACTCGGCAGCCATCACCAGGCAGTTGATGCTGAGGCGCTTGAGCGCGGTGCACACGCCTGCCGCGGTGGCCTGCGCCTCGAAGCCGGCATACCGCGCGCGGTAGATGGTCTTGTCGCCCTGCCGCAGCGGCGTGGTCACCGCCGCACGGTTCACCAGCAGGCCGCCGGCGCGCTCGCGGATCGTGGCGAGCTGGCGCTCGGCCTCGGTCTGGCTGTGGAATGCGCCCACCTGGATCTGGAAGGCTCCTCCTGCGATCGGCGGGCTGGGCGGTGGGGGCGACGCCAATGCCGCCGGCGGTTCCTCGGTCGGCTCGGGCCGTGCCAGCAGCGCCTCGATGCTGTCCGGCGGAGGCGGGTTCTGCGTGCCGGTCACCAGCACCGGACGTACGCGGGCGATCTCGATGGCGGGCGAGCCCGGCTCCGGTGTCGGACGCTGGGCCGGCTGCGGCGCTGGCGGTGGCGCCAGAGCCTTGGGTGCTGGGTTCGCCTGCGCGACAAGGCGGGGCGCCGGCCTGCGCGTCTTCTCGTTGGAGGCCTTGAGCAGCCCCATGTTGAGGTAGGTGCGCATTGCCGCATTGCGGGTTGCGGCGGTGGCGCCTCCGAACACGACGCCGATCACATGCTTGCGCCCGCGCCGCACCGAGGTGACGACGTTGAAGCCCGAGGCCCGCGTGTACCCCGTCTTGAGGCCTTCGGTGCCCGCGTAGCTGAAGAGCAGGGTGTTGTGGTTGCGATAGGTCTCGCCGTTGAAGGTGAAGGTGCGCGTGGCAAACAGGGGGTACTGTTGCGGGAAGTCGTCGTGCAGACGCAACGCAAGCGTGATCATGTCGCGCGCGGTGGTGACCTGCTCCGGATCGGGCAGGCCAGAGGCATTGCGGAATTGCGTGGCGGCCATGCCGAGCTGGTGCGCCTTCTGCGTCATGAGCTGAGCGAAGCGCGCTTCGCTGCCGGCCATGTGCTCGGCCACCGCCACGGCCACGTCGTTGGCCGACTTGGTGATCAGCGCCTTGATCGCATCGATCAGATCGATCTCGGCGCCCTCCTCGACATCCAGCCTGGTGGGCGCGGCATTGGCTGCGTTGGCGGAGAAACGGATCTTGGTGCGGTAGGTGAGCCGGCCCTGCTCGATCGCCTCGAAGATCAGGTACAGCGTCATCAGCTTGGCCAGCGAGGCCGGGAACCGCAGCTCATCGGCGGATGCCTGATACAACACACGGCCCGTGTTGGCGTCGATCACGAGCACCGCATGCCGGCCTGCAACCTGCGCGTGGGCAGAGGGCGAGCAGCACCTGCAGGCCGAACGTCAGCGCCAAGGCTGCGATGCCAAGCCGACGCCCAAGGCCATCCCATGGCCGATGCCAGCGAGCCAAGAACCCCATTCCCTCGATCCGACGCCTGCGGCCCCGCGAAAGGCCATCCCCCGGCGCCTCGGTGAAGTGCCTGTTACGGCTTCACCGTGATTTTGGGGCTTCTTTTGGGCGCGAACGCCCGCTTTGCCCCCCGCCGAGTGGATTCTCCTGCTTTCTCGCTCGGAAATTAACCGACGCGCGTGTGAGGCCGGTTAACCGGGATGGTTAAATTGGCGGTGCCAGGAGTGCCTAACAAAAGGTCGCATATTGCAGCGCACAAAAAAAGCTTGACGGATTTGTGCAGTGCATATATCTATGTCGCATCGCACAGGACGTGCTACCGCACCAAATGCCAACCCCAAGACCAAGGACGCCGCCAATGATCAAGAATTTCGACGAGATTCAAAAACTCGGCCAGAGCAACGTGGACGCCGCCGTGAAGGCTTTCGGCGAGTGGAACAAGGGCTTGCAGGCCATTGCCGCCGAGATGACCGACTACACCAAGCGCTCCTTCGAGGAGAGCACAGCCACTTTCGAGAAGCTTCTGTCCGCCAAGTCGCTGGAGCAGGCCATCGAGATCCAGACCGGCTATGCCAAGCGCGCCTACGACGAGTACATGCACCAGATGTCGAAGATCGGCGGCCTCTACGCCGAGCTCGCCAAGGAAGCCTACAAGCCCGTCGAGAAGGTGCTGCAGTCGGGTCGCCAGCACTAAGGCCGCTTGCGCGGGAGCGTTGGCAAGCTCGCCAATCGCTATCTGCATCTGAGGGAACTTGGTCCGGACGTGCTCGCCCCGAGCGCGTCCGGATCATTTTTTGCATCAGAAGAGATCATCCCCATATAGCCTGCATCGGCACGGCCAATGGGTCGGGCTGCAGCCGCCCCACAACAACATCGCTGTGTCCATCGAACGTTTGCGGTCGAGGCCCCGCTGTCGTTAAGATGGTCGGCAATGTGCGCTGGTGAGTCGAGCCAGTGTGCGGCGTCGAACGCGGAAACGAGCACAAGGTTGAACGAATGGCCGGCAGAAACGGCTCGGGCGATGAAGAGGGCAAGACGGGGCTCATTACCAAGACGCGCCCCAAGACCAAGAAGCCGAGCCTCTACAAGGTGCTGCTCTTGAACGACGACTACACGCCCATGGAGTTCGTCGTGCACGTGCTGGAGCGTTTTTTCAACAAGGGCCGCGAAGATGCCACGCGCATCATGCTCCATGTGCACCACAAGGGCGTCGGTATCTGCGGCGTCTATACTTACGAGGTGGCCGAAACCAAGGTAGCGCAAGTGATGGACTTCTCGCGCCAGCACCAGCATCCGCTGCAGTGCACGATGGAAAAGGAGTAATAAGCAGCCGTGCCCGCTTTCTCACAGAGTCTTGAAGCTGCGCTGCACCGCGCCCTCGAATACGCCAACGAGCGTCATCACGAGTACGCCACCCTGGAGCATCTGCTACTGGCGTTGCTGGACGACCGCGATGCGGCCGCGGTCATGAAGGCTTGCCTCGTCAACTTCGATGCGCTGCGCAAGCGCATCACCGACTACTTGGACAACGAGCTTTCCGGCCTCTACGTCAAGGGCTCGACCGAGGCCACGCCGACCACCGGCTTCCAGCGCGTGGTGCACAGGGCCGTGGTGCATGTGCAATCCTCAGGTCGCGAGGAGGTGACGGGCGCCAACGTGCTGGTCGCCATCTTCGCCGAGCGTGAGAGCCATGCCGCCTTCTTCCTGCAGGAGCAGGAGATGACGCGCTTCGAGGCGGTGCAATATATCAGCCACGGCATCGCCAAGCGGCCCGGTATGTCCGAGCCCAAGCACGTGCGCGGTGTCGACGAGGACCAGAGTGCCGACGGCCGCGAGGACGGCAAGAAGCAGCCGCAGGATGCGCTCAACACCTACTGCGTCAACCTCAACAAGAAGGCCAAGGGCGGCCGCATCGACCCCCTGATCGGCCGCGAGCCCGAGGTCATGCGCACCATCCAGGTGCTGTGCCGCCGGCAGAAGAACAACCCGCTGTTTGTGGGCGATCCGGGCGTCGGCAAGACCGCAATTGCGGAAGGGCTCGCCCGCAAGATCGTCAACGGCGACGTTCCCGAGGTGCTCAAGAGTTCCACCATCTTCGCCCTCGACATGGGCGCGCTGCTTGCCGGCACGCGCTATCGCGGCGACTTCGAGGAGCGGCTCAAGGCCGTGATGAAGGAGATCGAGAACTACCCCGGCGCGATCCTCTTCATCGACGAGATCCACACCGTGATCGGCGCCGGCGCCACCTCCGGCGGCGCCATGGATGCGTCGAACCTGCTCAAGCCGGCCCTGCAGTCGGGCACGGTGCGCTGCATCGGCTCCACCACCTACAAGGAGTATCGCCAGCACTTCGAGAAGGATCGGGCGTTGGTGCGCCGCTTCCAGAAGATCGACATCAAAGAGCCGACGGTCCAGGACTCCATCGAGATCCTGAAAGGCCTCAAGCCCTACTTCGAGGAGTACCACAAGCTCAAGTACACCAACGATGCCATCAAGGCCGCGGTAGAGCTCTCAGCCAGGTACATCAACGACCGCAAGCTGCCGGACAAGGCGATCGACGTGATCGACGAGACGGGCGCTTCGCAGATGCTGGTGCCGGAGGCCAAGCGCAAGAAGAAGATCGGCGTCAGGGAGGTGGAGGCAACCGTCGCCACCATGGCGCGCATCCCGCCCAAGACCATCACCAAGTCCGACGCGGAAGTGCTGGCCGCTATCGACAAGGACCTCAAGCGCCTGGTGTTCGGTCAGGACAAGGCCATCGAAGCGCTGGCGAGCGCCATCAAGCTGTCGCGCGCGGGCCTGCGCGAGCCGGAGAAGCCGATCGGCTGCTACCTGTTCTCCGGCCCGACGGGCGTGGGCAAGACCGAGGTCGCCAAGCAGCTCGCCTCGCTGATGGGCGTGGAGCTGTTGCGCTTCGACATGTCGGAGTACATGGAGAAGCACACGGTATCGCGCCTGATCGGCGCCCCGCCCGGCTACGTGGGCTTCGACCAGGGCGGCCTGCTCACCGATGGCATCGATCAGCACCCGCACTGCGTGCTGCTGCTCGACGAGATCGAAAAGGCGCACCCCGATCTGTTCAACATTCTGTTGCAGGTGATGGATCACGGCAAGCTCACCGACCACAACGGCAAGAAGGTCGACTTCCGCAACGTCGTGCTTATCATGACGACCAACGCAGGCGCCGCCGACATGGCGCGTCCGGCCATCGGTTTCGGCAGCACCAAGCGCGAGGGCGACGACACGGAGGCGATCAACCGCATGTTCACGCCGGAGTTCCGTAACCGGCTGGATGCGGTCATCGCCTTCGCGGGGCTGCCACCGGAGATCATCCTCAAGGTGGTCGAGAAGTTCGTCTTCCAGCTCGAGGCGCAGCTGGCCGACCGCGGCGTCACCATCGAGCTCACCGAGGGTGCCGCCAGGTGGTTGGCCGAAACGGGCTACGACGAGAAGTTCGGAGCCAGGCCCTTGGCGCGCGTCATCCAGGAACACATCAAGAAGCCGCTGGCGGACGAGCTACTGTTCGGCAAGCTCGAGCACGGCGGTACCGTGCGCGTGCTGGTCGTCGGCGAGGGTGCCGAGAGGAAGCTCGACTTCGAGTACTTCCCCGCAGAGCCCAAGGCGAAGGGCAAGGGCAAGGACGGCAGCGACGAGGAGGACGACGAGGAGGAAGGCGAGGACGATGCAGCACTGGTCGAGACCGTGCCGCGCAAGGCCCTTTCCGGCCCCAAGGACAAGAAGGATCGTCCAAGGGCCGGCGCCGTCCCCAGTGTTCCTCGTCGCAAGGACGACTAGGCGGCCGCACCGGCCGGTAACGCAAGCGCTTCCGGCTTCGGCTCAGAGATGCGCGGGGCGGACCTGAAAGGTCCATCCCGCAGCGGGAGCTTTGCCTGCGCCAATGCCGCTCACGGCCCCAGCCAGCGCATTCGCCCGAGGATTGCTGGTTGCGATCTCAGTGCCGGCTGGCGTGCTGTTTGCCACCGCGCTGGGGTTTGGCGCGCTGGCCCGTGACGGCGGGTTCAGCCTCGGCCATACCGCCTTCATGTCGCTCACCATGTTCGCGCTACCGAACCAGGTCGTGCTGGTCGATCAGCTGTCACGCAACGAGTTGGCGGCCGTTGCCGCCTTCGCAGTTGCTTTGGCCGCCATGCGGCTTCTTCCGATGACGGCGACGGTTGTGCCCCTGTTCCGAGGCACCCGGCAGCGTCCCTGGCTCGAGCTGGCGGCGGCCCATTTCATTGCCATCACCACGTGGATCGAGGCCAACCGCCGGCTGCCCGGTCTCGAAGCCGACGTGCGTCTGCCCTACCACCTCGGTCTCGGGCTGGCGATCTCGGTCGTGATGCTGCTCGGCGCGGTCGCCGGCTATGCGCTCGCCGGCACCGTTCCCCCTCTGGTTTCGGCTGCTCTGCTGTTTCTCACGCCGCTCTATTTTCTCTTGTCGCTCATGGCCACGTCGCGGTCGCGCATGGACGCGGCTGCCGTCGCGGCGGGCTGCGCGCTCGCGCCGGTTCTCTATGTCGTTGCGCCGGGGTTCGACCTGCTCGCCACCGGGCTGCTCGGGGGAACCGTCGCTTTCGTCATCGGCGGGGCGCGACCCAAGCGCGCTAGAGGCGGCAGCCCATGAGCTTTCTCAACGATGGATTGGGCGGCTACCTCACGTTGTTGCTGGCAGGCTTTCTCGCCACCGAGGTCTGGCGCTGGCTCGGCTATGTCATCGGCGGCCGCCTCGACGTCGAGGGCGCACCTTTCCTCTGGATTCGCTCCGTCGCCACCGCGCTGATCGCTGGCCTCGTGACGCGCATGCTGCTGTTTCCGGTGGGCGCGTTGGCGCAGGTGCCGACGATGGTTCGTCTCGGCGCTTTCGTCGGTGGCGTCGCGTTCTATCTCGTCCTGCGCGGCAATCTCGCTGCCGGCGTCGGCGGGGGCGCGGCCTTGTTGATGGGGGCACAGCTGCTGGCGCGTTGATTCCTGCCCGATGTGCTCAAGGGGCCGTTGCCCGCCACACCCTGTAGCGGCCGTTCTCCGCCACGATCTCGACCTGCGCGAAGTGCTGGGCCAGCTGGCGATCGAGCGGCACACGGCGCTGCACGACGATCTGCAGGATGCCCTGAGGCGTGAGCGATGCGGGCGCATCGGCGATCAACTGCGCGAGCAGAGCGTGGTCCTCCGCTACGCCCTCGTGCAGCGGCGGGTTTGAAAGGATGACCTGGTAGCGCGTCTTTCCTGCATCGGCGAGGCGCGTGCCGAGAATACGCGTGGCGCTTGGTACATTCTCCCGCACGGCTTCCAGTGCCACCGTGTCGCTGTCGAGCATGTCGAGCACGATTCCTGGCGCGAGTGCCAAGGCAGCAGCCCCGATCGGGCCCGATCCGCAACCGTAGTCGAGCACGCGGGCGCTGGCGGCGAGCGGCGGCAGCACGCCAATCAGCAGCGCCGTCCCCTCATCCAGCCGGCCCGCCGCGAAAATGCCGGGGTATCTCACCCAATCCCGCGTGGCGCCCGCAATCGCCATCTGCGCAACCGTGCGCCAGGCCTGCAGCGAACCTCGCGGCCCCTCGTTCGCTTGCCGCTTGGTCGCTGTAAGCACCCGGCCGTGACCACGAACGGCAACCACCTCGACGCTGCCTACGACCTCCTCCAACCAGCCCGCAGCCGAGCGGATGCCTTCGTCGTTGCCGCCGTAGAGGACGAGCCGGCCGCCGGGCACCAGCACGCTACAGCTTGCGTGCGCGGTCATGCGCTGCTCGTCCCTTGCCTTGGGCAGGCGTACCAGCCCGGCATCGAAGGGTCCTGCAGGCGGCCAAGGCGCGGCGGCATGGCCACCCATCAGCCGCCGGTTCCAGATGCTGCACGACAGGCCGCGTTCCTGGAGCAGACGAGGCAAAATGGCTTGCTGATTGACGAGAAGGATGCGCCCACTGAGCGCAAGCTCGTCGAGGCTGCGCTCGATCAGCGCGTCCGCGGCACGGTCGGGCTCCTCGGACCAGCGGCTCATTCCCGCTTCAGCCGGCGATCGCCTTCCTGATTTTCTCGGCGTTGGCGGCGAGCGTCTCTGGCTTCTCCATCTTGCTGGCGGCGGGACCCAGCGACTTGCCCTCCCAGCGCGGCATCACATGGAAATGCAGGTGGAACACCACCTGTCCGCCGGCCGCCTCGTTGGCCTGCAACAAGGTGAAGCCGTCGGCTGCGAAAGCTTTGACGGCTGCCCCTGCAACCTTTTGTACCGTCTTCATGCACGCCGCGAGCTGAGCCGCGCTTGCATCGAGAACGTTGCGCACGGGCGCCTTCGGAATGACGAGGGTGTGCCCCTCGCACCTCGGCATGATGTCCATGATAGCCAAGGTGTCGGCGTCCTCGTACACTTTTTGAGCCGGCAGCTCTCCGCGCAGGATCTTCGCAAATACGTTGTTGGTGTCGTAGGCCATCAGGCTTCCCTTCACGCACGCCCTACGCGTGTTAATCGTTCCGCAACCTTCTTCCCAGGATGTCTCTGGCGTTAAGCATACGCAAAGAGACACGTGCGAATGTGGTACAGCTCGCAAGGAGCCCACAGAGTATCAGCAATGCGCGACGCAGTGAACAGCGCTGGCCGGGAGGACGCCAAGGCGATCGCTCGCCGCAGCGCGCTCCGTCGTGCCGAGCGCTGCGACATGATCGTTGCATCCACCGTTATTGTGCTGCTGATCTTCGGTTGGGCAATTCGCCTGGCGCCCTTCGATACGTGGCCACGCGGCGACTTCTTCGTCGCCAGCGCCGACCGTCACGTCTGATCCGCAGGCGGCGCCTTGCGGAACGGCGCATGCTCGGCCAGTTCCTCGCCCGCTGCTTCCACGTACCCGCGCTCGCGCACGAGGTAGTCGGCGATGGCGCGCCGTAGCGCCGGATCGGCGATGTAGTGGGCCGAGTAGGTCGTGGTCGGCAGGTAGCCGCGCGCCAGCTTGTGCTCGCCCTGGGCGCCGGCTTCCACGCGCGGCAGCTTGTGCTGAATGGCGTAGTCGATGGCCTGGTAATAGCACATCTCGAAATGCAGCATCGGGTGATGCTCTAGCGCACCCCAGTAGCGGCCGAACAGGCAGTCGCCGCCGATCATGTGGAACGAGCCGGCAATCGCCCGGTTGGCGCGCTTGGCGAGCATCAGCAGGCAGCGGTCACCCACCGCACTCCCGGCGAGCAACGAGAAGAACTTGCGGTTGAGATAGGGCCGCCCCCACTTGCGCGAGCCCGTCTGCATGTAGAAGGCGAAGAAGGCATCCCAGTCGGCTTCCTTGATCTCCTTGCCCCGCAGCCACACGATGGTGACGCCCGCGGCCAATGCCTGCTCGCGCTCCTTGCGCATGGTCTTGCGCTTGCGCGAGGCGAGAGAGGCCAGATAGTTGTCGAAGGTGGTGTAGCCGGCATTGCCCCAATGGAACTGCTGGTCGGTACGCTGCAAGAAGCCCTGCGCGCCGAGCCGCCGCCATTGATCCTCGGCGACAAAGGTGACGTGCACGCCCGAGAGCTGATTGCGCTCGACGATTTGCGTCGCGGCATTGGCAAGTAGGCTTTCGTGGTTTTCCGAAGCCGGGCCCGGGTGCACCAGCAGCCGGCGGCCAGGTACCGGCGTGAAAGGCACGGCGATCTGCAGTTTGGGGTAGTAGTCTCCACCCGCCCGCATGAAGGCTTCCGCCCAGCTATGATCGAAGACGTATTCGCCCTGGCTGTGCGTCTTGAGATAGGCGGGCGCGCAGCCGGCGATCTCGTCGGCAGCGGTCTTGAGCACCAAGTGCCGCGGTGTCCAGCCCGTCCGCCCGCCGACAGTGCCTGCGTCCTCGAGCGCTTTCAGGAAATCGTGCGCGATGAAGGGATTGAAGGTCGCCATGTCGGGGTTGGCGCAGGCATCCCACGCCACAGCCGGAATGTCGGCCGCCCTGGCCACAACCTCAACTCTGGCCCCACACGCTGCGCTCATTTTCACCCAACGCTGACAATCACTGCGATCGCTAGGGGACCACAGCATTGTCGCCGCCGCAACGGCCACATGCGACGGGTCTGACAGGTAAAATCGGAAGTCGCGTGGGTAGGGTGCGCGACACGCGTCAGGCCTCATAGCCCTCGAAGATCGGCGCGTCCGCCCAGCGTGCAGCCGTCGCCCGCTGTCGTGGCGTGCGCACCGTCCAGGCAAAGAGCGGCAGGTCGAGGTCATTGCGCTTCAGCCAGGTCCGTGCCACCGCTGCCAGCTTGACGTCCACCGCATAGAAGCCGATGCCGTCGCGCGATGGCGCGAAAAGGCGCGGGATGGGGCTAGTGCGCTGTTTCTTACGCCGGGCCCACAACGTCGCCAGGATCTGGTGGCTGCCGACGACGCATCCCCGCGGGACCTTCGGCGCGCGAACCGACAGCTCGGTCACGACGGTGCGATTGAACGACATCAGCGCGATTGGGCCATGGTAGGCCCGTGCGGCGCGCGCGATCTTTTCCAAGAAGGTCGAGCGCCCCGGGGTGCCGTTGACCTTCACCTCCACGAGCACCGGAACGCGGCCGTGAACCAGCTCGAGAAACTGCGCGAACGTGAGTATCCTCTCCTTATGGCCTCTGTAGCGGAATTTGCGCAGCTTTGACGGTGTGAAAGCTGATATTGAGCCCGAGGCGTCGACCAGCCGATCGAGCTTGGGGTCGTGAAAAACCATCGGCGTGCCGTCCTCGGCCGCCTGCAGGTCGCATTCGATGCCGTAGTGCTTCTGAATGGCTGCGCGAAACGCCGGTGCCGTATTCTCCAAACGGCCCTGCCTGTGATCGTGCAGGCCGCGATGGGCGATTGGCCGCACGAACACCGTGCGGTCGAGGGCGGGGCTGCCCTGGCCGCGATGGGCGCCCTCGACCTGCAACGCTGACGTCATGTCCAGTTTCCGCCTCCCGCGCTCAATCGCCAACTTGTGCGCATGTGTGAAGGCAGCGATGTTGTCAGCGCGATCCATCCTTTGCAAGAGATAGGCTGGCAACTACGCTACGACTGCCGGCTCTTGAACGGCCCTTGTTCGCGGGAGTGACCGAATGAAGACAAATGCAAGTCTCGCCCGTGCGCTGCGAGCCGCGTTAGGCGCGATGTTCTTTACTGTGCTCGGGTCGGTCGACGGTTCGGCCGCGCCCGACGGTATCGTGCTTGCGCCGCACCGCGCCATCTACGAGCTGGCGCTCGCCACTACGCGCGGCGGCGCCGGTGTCAGTGCAGTGGTTGGCCGCATGGCCTACGATCTCACCGGTTCCGTCTGCGAGGGCTACACGCAGACCATGCGCTTCGTCACCCGCATGACCAATCAAAGCGGCAACACTGTCGTGACAGACCTGCGCTCATCGACCTGGGAGGACGGGCAGGGCAAGCGCTTTCGCTTCGACTCCAGCCAGTACCGGGACGACAAGGTGACCGAAGCAACCGTCGGCGAGGCAGCGCGGGGCAATGCCGACAATGACGTCAAGGTCGAGCTCACCAAGCCGGCGAAGAAGAGCGTATCGGTTTCCTCGCGCGTTCATTTCCCCGTACAGCACACCATCGCCCTGCTCGCCGCAGCCAAGGCGGCCAAGAGCGCTTTCCGCGCCGAGCTCTATGATGGTTCGGAGAAGGGCGAGAAGGTTTACGATACGGTGGCGGCAATCGGGCGAATACAAGCGCCAGGGGGCAATCGTAAGCTGCCGCTCGTGAAGAATGCCGAGCGTCTGGACGAGCTCAAGGGCTGGCCGGTCTCCATCGCCTATTTCGAGCTGGGGACCGGCGCGCAGGATGGGGTGCCAGTGTACGAGCTGTCCTTTCTCATGTTCGAGAATGGTGTCAGCCGGAAGCTGTACATCGACTACGGGGAATTCGCGCTGCAAGGCGAGCTGACAAGCATAGCCTTTCACGAGCCGTCCAAGTGCGACAAGTAGGGGCTAGTGTGATGATCGAGAAGTCCGCCTTCGCGCTGGGCTTGGTTCTTGAGCGGACTTCTCGATCTGAATCACACTAGCTACATGATTCAGCTAGTGTCCTTCAGATCGCGAAATTCGTACCGAGTTCGCCGCACAGTGAGACGAATTTCGCGATCAGGACACTAGGGCCGACCCCAGAGCCACGCGGCGCCTCGTACGCCGCTCGCATCGCCCCAGCGCGGAGGCGTGACGGAAATCTCGACGCGGTCGGCGAATACGTGTTGTGCGATGCGCTCTGGCAGCACCTGGTAGAGATGCGCCAGGTTCGACAGGCCTCCGCCCAGCACAATGACATGCGGATCGAAGATGTTGACTACGTGCGCCAGACCTCGGGCGAGCCGACTCGCATGGCGATCGAGGCTGGCTCTCGCCTGAGCGTCGCCGGCATCGGCCCGCTCGACAATTTTCTCGCTTGCAAGCGCCTCGCCGCTCGCGCGTGCGTGGTCGGCTTCCAATCCCGGCCCCGACACCCACGTTTCCATGCACCCATGACGGCCGCACCAGCACAAGGGCCCAGGGTGCTCGTCCGGGCTTGCCCAGGGCAGAGGATTGTGCCCCCACTCGCCGCCTATGTGATGCGGCCCGTCGATCAATGCGCCTCTGTACACGAGGCCTCCGCCGCAGCCGGTGCCGAGAATGACACCGAAAACAGAGACGGCTCCGGCACCGGCGCCATCGATGGCTTCGGACAGGGCAAAGCAGTTGGCGTCATTGGCAAGCCGGACTGCACGCCCCAAGTGCGCCTCGAGGTCGGCCGCGAACGGCCGGCCGTTGAGCCAGATCGAGTTGGCGTTCTGCACGAGACCGCTGGCGGGCGAGATCGAGCCGGGCATACCGATGCCAATCGTGCCGCGCCTGCCCGCCCCTTGCTCGAGTGCGGCTGTCATCTCGCCGATCGCGCGAATCGTCGCCGCATAGCCGAGCCGCGGTGCCGGCATGCGATGCTGCGCGAGCACGGCGCCGTCAGGGCCAAGGGCTACGCCGGCGATCTTGCTGCCGCCGAGATCGATGCCAAGTCGCAACGCCGCATGGCCGGGTACGACATCGCTCATCGCCGTCGTGTCCCGTCTTCGGCCTGCTGCAGAAGCGCAAGCGCGAGCGCCACCGCGCGAGGTTGGATCGACGCGTTGGCAGCAAACGACAGCAACAGCGATTCGTCGACCAAAAGATGTTCGAGCACGGCTGCAAGGAACTGGGGCGTTTCAGCCTGCTCGCGCACCTGCTCAGGCGTGAGACCGGTCAGCGCCATGAACCGTGACAGGCGCGCCTGCTCCGCTGTCACAAACACAAGTGCTTGAACAGCAATGTGTTCTGCCGCGTCGAGGGTCAAGCCCTCAAGGTCTTTATGCATGTCGCCGAAGTAACCATGTCGGGTGACGCCGGCCAATCTTAAACAGTTGGTTACGCCTTCTGCAGCAGAGTTGCCTCCAGCCGTGCATAGAATTGGTGCATGACTTCAGGGGCGCGGGGAGTTGGGCTCGCGGGGCGGACGATGTACCAGGACACGAGCAGCACGATTGCCGATCGCCGGCCCGTCGCCCGCGAGGCTGCCAGGACCGTCCTCATCGTGGAGGACAACGAGCTCAATATGAAGCTCTTCCACGACCTGCTGGACGCGCACGGTTACCGCACCCTGCAGACGCGCAACGGCATGGAAGCGCTGCGGTTGGCGCGCGAGCAGCGTCCCGATCTCATCCTGATGGACATCCAGCTTCCGGAAGTGTCGGGCCTGGAGGTCACCAAATGGCTCAAGGATGACGAACAGCTGCGCGACATTCCGGTGATCGCCGTCACCGCGTTCGCAATGAAGGGGGATGAGGAACGCATCCGCCAGGGCGGCTGCGAAGCCTACATCTCCAAGCCCATATCCATCGCCATGTTCCTCGACACGGTACGTCGGTATCTTGGCGAAGAGTGAGGCGGTTGTTCGCGTAGCGTAGGTGCCCAATGACCGCCCGCGTTCTGGTCGTCGACGACATCCTGGCAAACGTGAAGCTGCTCGAGGCTCGCCTATCCGCCGAGTACTTTGAGGTGCTGAGCGCGTTCAATGGACTGGACGCGCTCGAGCTGCTTCAGACCGAGCACGTGGACGTCGTCCTGCTCGACGTGATGATGCCGGGCATGGACGGTTTCGAGGTCTGCCGTCGCATCAAGCAGGCGGCGCGCACCATGCACCTGCCGGTGGTCATGGTCACAGCGCTCGACCAGCCCACCGACAAAGTCCAGGGCCTGACGGCCGGCGCGGATGACTTCATCACCAAGCCCGTCGACGACATTGCTCTCATCACCCGGGTGAAGAACCTGGCACGCCTCAAGACCCTCAATGACGAGATGCTGATGCGGGTGTCGAGCGGGGTCGAAATGGGCTTGCTGGCGATCCCCTTCGGCGAGTGGGGCCAGGCGGAGGCCGGTGCACGCATCCTCCTCGTTGAGGATCAGGAGCGCGCGGTGCAGCGCGTAACTGCGGCGCTCAGAAAGATGCATACGGTTGACGTTGAGCCCGACGTCACCGCCGCTTTGTCGCGTCTTGGTGAGGGAGCCTACGATCTTCTGATCGCAAGCCTCACGCTTTCCGGCGCCGATGGGCTCAGGCTGTGCGGTCAGGTGCGCTCCCTCGAGCGCCTGCGCCACCTGCCGATCATGGTCGTTGTCGAGCCGGATGACGCACAGCGGCTGCTGCGCGCACTGGATATGGGCGTGAATGACTATCTCTCCCGCCCCATCGACCGCCAGGAGCTGCTTGCCCGCGTTCGCACCCAGCTACGCCGCAAGCGCTGCTCCGACCTATTGCGCGACAGCCTCTCCGCTAGCGTGGAGCAGGCCGTCACCGATCCCCTCACCGGGTTGTTCAACCGGCGCTATCTCGAGATTCACCTCAAAACGCTGACCGAGCAGGCCAAGAGCTCGGGCCGGCCGCTGTCGGTGCTGGTCGCCGATATCGACCATTTCAAGTCCGTCAACGACACCTACGGCCACGCCGCCGGCGACTGCGTGCTGCGCGAGTTCGCGCAGCGATTGCGCCGCAACATCCGCGGTATCGACCTCGTGTGCCGCATGGGCGGGGAAGAGTTCATCATCGTCATGCCCGATACCACCGTGGAGCGGGCTCGCTTTGTGGGCGAGCGTGTGTGCTCGTGCGTCGCCGCCGAGCCGTTCCAAGTCGGTCCTGCTACACAAGCGCGGGTGACCGCCAGCGTCGGTCTGGCGACCCTCGAGCATCCTGACGAAAGCGTGGACGCGTTCCTTCAGAGGGCTGACGAGGCGCTCTATTGCGCAAAGCGTGCAGGGCGCAATCGCGTGGTTGCCGACGCTGCCTGATCGCGGGCCGATTGGTCCCCTAGGTGCATGAAAGAATTGAGCTTTCCGGGCGCCCTGCGAGAAGGTGCGGATAAGCCCCAGTTTCGCCTCTTCGTCATACTAAACGTACATTGGTGGTGCATGCTGGCCACAAGGTAGCCGTAGTGAGTATTGCCAACTGCGTTTTGTTCTGCTTTGTTGAACAGGGGATAGTAGGCGGGAGGAGGGTCTAGCGGGTTTCTCTGGCGGCGGGCGGGCGCATCACCCAATGCGCTTTCCACATCAAAATTTACGAGATCCTCACGGACCTCAGGTCCGCCGCATCTCCTGATGCCGTGAGGTGTGATCGTACCCTAGCGGCTAGGAGTGGCCTCCTCTTGTGATGCCGTGTCGGGTCGATCGTTAGCCAGGTCGATGGCCAACGCCCTCTTTGGTCCATGACTTGGCAGGCCGGCGTCGGGGCTGCTCGGACTTCTACCCCGCTGCCGATGTCAGACTCGACGCCGGCCACACTCTTGCCCTTTGCCATCCAACAACCAGTGCTGAAAGCAGCGGCGTGCGTCGGCGCGCTGTACGTCCTGTTGCTGCCTGCTTCGACGTGCCATGTCCGCTCATGTCGCATGAGCCTGCACCCCAACATTGCGAAGACGCACTGGGAGAGAAAAAGGCAACGCGCGCAATAAGCGCCGTACTATTACTTGATCTTGGCTTCCTTGAAGGCGACGTGCTTGCGGGCAATGGGATCGTATTTCCGGAAGCTTATCTTGTCCGTCGCAGTGCGCGGATTCTTTTTGGTCACGTAGAAGAATCCCGTACCCGCAGTGCTCAGGAGCTTGATCTTCTGTGTTATTGGCTTGGCCATGAGACCCCGGTTCGTCTAGGCTCGTTGCGTTTGGTGGGCGGCACTTTCATCCAGGTGTCATTTGTAGTCAAGCGAGCAATCCGGTGCCTGTGACCAGGCCCCTGACGAATGCGCCGTTGCGGCGGTGATAAAACGGCACGGGCAGTTCCGAGGATTGCAGCGCACCTGCTGCAAGCCGTTCCCCGAGATCCTCAAGAACCACCCGCGTGATATTGGGCAGCTCCAGCGCGCGGGCCTGGGCGATCGAGTGCCATTCGAGGTCGGAAAGCTCGCCGTCGGCAATCGCGGTCTTGTGAACGATTGCGGTAGCCGGAACACAAAAGAAACGCGTGTCGAACCGCCGCGGCCGCCCGGGTGGCGTGATGGCGCGCGCAAAGAATGTGAGCTGGCCCAAGGCCGGGCGGAAGCCGAGCCCAAAAAACTCTTGCCAGATCGCGGACTTGGGCGACGCTGTGCCACTCTCAGCCGGCGTGCCGATCACCAGTCCGGCCTCCTCGAACGTCTCGCGCACTGCTGCGAGCGCCAATGCCCGCGCACGCGCGACACTGGGGTTGCCGCGCATGGCGACCATCAGCCTGTCGATGTTGCCCGGCTGCAAGTCGTGCTCGACGGCGACGTGACGGTCGCCAAGGTCGACGCGGCCGCCAGGAAATACATACCGGCCCGGCATGAAGACCATGTCCGGGCGCCGGCGTCCCAGCAGGACGCGTGGCTCGCCCGAGGATTGATCGACCACGATCAGGGTCGCTGCGTCGCGCGGGCGCAGGGTCTTGCGCGATTGGACCTTTTTTGCGTCTGCGGCCGCAGAGGTCATCAGGAGTCCTTGTATGGCGGGGCGTCAGGGTCTAGCGGCCATGGCCGAGCCGTCAACCCCGAGGCCGCCCCCGAAGCTTCGTTCAGCTGCGCCTGTGGCGCCCGCGCAAGCGCTTGCCGCTCCACCTGGTTCGTGCCGCAGGGGTGCCGTGCTGCTTGCCGGGCGAGAGCATCTCGAACCGCAGTGCGCCGGCGGAGGGGATTGCCTCCACGAGGCGCACGCGCACCTCGTCGCCCAGCCGGTAGGCTTCGCCCGTACTGTCGCCGATCAAGGCGTGCTGATCCTCGTGGTGGCGGTAGTAGTCGTCACCGATGGTCGCCGCCGGGACCAGGCCGTCGGCGCCTGTGTCGGTGAGGCGCACAAAGAGCCCTGAGCGCGTCACGCCCGATATGCGTCCGGCAAACTCCGCGCCGACCCTGTCCGCAAGATAGCCGGCGATCAGCCGCTCGGCCGTCTCGCGCTCGGCGGCCATCGCCCGGCGCTCCGTATCCGAGATCGCCTGGGCAATCTCGCCGAGCCGCTCCCGCTCCTGGTCCTCGATGCCGCCTGCGCCAAGCCCCAGAGTGCGAATCAGCGAGCGGTGCACCACGAGGTCGGCATAGCGCCGGATGGGCGACGTGAAATGCGCATAGCGCTGCAGGTGGAGGCCGAAGTGGCCGAGGTTTTCGGGCGCGTACACTGCCTGCGACTGCGAGCGCAGCACCACCTCGTTCACCAGGTCGGCCACGGGAAGAGATTTGGCCCGCTGCAGGACGCGATTGAAGTCGCCCGAGCGCAGCTGGTTGGAGCCCGGCAGCTTCAGGTCGAGGCTGTCGAGAAAATCGCGCAGCGCCAGCAGCTTCTCCTTCGAGGGGGCATCGTGCACGCGGTAGATGACGGGCGCTCGCTTGGCTTCCAGCGCCTCGGCGGCCGCCACGTTGGCCTGGATCATGAACTCTTCGATCAGCCTGTGGGCGGTGAGGCGCTCGGGCACGACCACCCGTTCGACGCGCCCAGCCCCGTCGAGCAGGATCTTGCGCTCTGGCAGGTCGAGGTCGAGTGGCTCGCGCCGGTCGCGCGCGGCGGCGAGCGCAGCGTAGGCCTCCCACAGGGGCTTGAGCGCGCGGTCCATGAGCGGGCGGCACTTGGCGCTCGGGCGCCCGTCGATGGCAGCCTGCGCCTCCTCGTAGGAGAGCTTGGCGGCAGAGTGCATCATGGCGCGCAGGAAGGTGTGACCCTTCTTGTGCCCATGCCGGTCGAACACCATGCGCACGGCGAGGCAGGGGCGCTCCGCGTGCTCGCGGAGCGAGCACAGATCGTTCGATATGCGCTCGGGTAGCATCGGCACCACCCGGTCGGGAAAATAGACCGAGTTGCCGCGCATCTGCGCCTCACGGTCGAGCCGGGTCCCGGGGCGCACGTAGTGGGCCACGTCGGCGATGGCCACGTGCACGATCCAGCCGCCCCGGTTGTGCGGGTCGCCGTCGGGTGCGGCGTGGACCGCATCGTCATGATCGCGCGCGTCGATGGGGTCGACGGTGAGCAGCTCCACCGCCCGCAGGTCTGTGCGGCCCGCGACTTTCGGCGCTTCCAGGTCCTCGACCTCGGCGAGCACCGCGTTGGGGAACTCGTCGGGGATGCCATGCGTGTGCACAGCGATCAGGCTGATCTTGCGCTGATCGTCAGGGTTGCCGAGCGTTTCGACGACGCGCGCCTGCGGTACGCCCAAGCGTCCGGACTTGGCAAGGTCGTAGCGCACCAGATCGCCGTCCTTGGCATCGCCCTCGTCGCCCGAAGCGATGGGCCATTCCCTGAGCTCCTTGCGATCGACCGGGTCGATCACGCCGCCGCCCCTGGCACGCGCGCGAAAGATGCCGAGCTGGCGCCGCTTCTCCTTCGGCAGGCGCTTGATGGGCTCCGCCTCGTAGCGGTAGCCGAACACGTCCGCATCCTCGAGGCGCGTCAGGCGCGCGAGGATGCGGTCGCCCTGGCCGAGCGCCGCATCGCCCGGACGGGCCGAGCCGCGGCTGGCCAGCACCAGCACGCGTGGGCGCTCGCCCTCCTCATGGTCCCACACCGCCGGCTCGCCGACGAGCTCGCCGTCTGCATCGCGCGCCACGATCTCCAGCACCGCCACCGGCGGCAGCTTGCCCCGCTCCTTGAAGCCCTTGCGGTTGCCGCTGAGGAGGCCCTCGTCCGCCATCTCGGCCAGCCGCTCTTTCAGCGCGGTACGGTCGCCGCCCTTCACGGAGAAGGCGCGCGCGATCTCGCGCTTGCCGGCCTTGGCGCCGGCGCTGCGCACGTATTCGAGGATGTCTTCCTTGCTGGGCAGCCCCGACGGGCGGGCTTCTTTTGGTTTGCGGGCCACCTTGGCTTCGTGCCTACTCCGCGGCCTCGCGCGTGCCGGAGGCCTTGCCTTTGCCCTTGGATTTGGACTTGGCCGCGGCCGGAGCTTTGGCCGCTGCCTTGCCCTTGGCAGGCGCCGCGTCGTCGGCTTTCGCCTTGCCGTTCCTGGGGCGGCGGGCTCTAGGCTTGGATGGGCCCTTGGCCGCGCGCTCGGCAATCAGTTGCACCGCCTCGTCCATCGTAAGCGCTGCCGGCTCCTTGCCCCGGGGCAGTGTGGCATTGACGTCGCCGTGCTTGACGTAGGGGCCGTAGCGCCCAGATAGCACCTGCACTTTGCCGCCCTCGCTCGGGTGCTCGCCCAGGTCCTTGAGGACGGTGGCGGCGGCGCGCTGGAAGCGGCCCTTGCCGCCGCCCGCCTTCTTCTCAGCCAGCAGCACCACGGCGCGGTTGATGCCGACGGTGAATACCTCGTCGACGCTAGGCAGGTTGGCGTAGGTGCCGTCGTGCAAGATAAAGGGCCCGTAGCGGCCGAGGCCCGCGGTGATGGGCTTGCCCGTCTCGGGGTGGTTGCCGATCAGGCGCGGTAGCGAGAGCAGCTGCAGGGCGTATTCGAGCGTGACGTTGTTGGCATCGACACCCGCCGGAATCGACGAGCGCTTTGGCTTTTCGTCCTTGTCCTTGCCGGCATCGCCCAGCTGCACGTAAGGGCCGAACCGCCCGGTGCGCAGCGTGACGGGGAGACCGGTTTCGGGGTCGTGGCCCAACAGCTTGCCGTCGGGCGTGGAGGCTTCGGCGGGGCCGTCCGCGGGCTGCGTCAGCTGGCGTGTGTAGCGGCAATCGGGATAGCGCGAGCAGCCGATGAAGGCGCCGAACTTGCTGCTGACCTTGAGGCTCAAGCGCCCCTCGCCGCAGTTCGGGCACTGGCGCGGATCGCCGCCCTCGGCGCGGGGCGGGAAGATGTGGGGACCTAAGATTTCGTTCAGGGCCTCCAGCACGTCGCCGACGCGCAGGTCCTTGATCTCGTCGACGGCACGCATGAACTCGCGCCAGAAATCGCGCAGCACGTCCTTGTACTCGAGCTTGCCGTCCGAGATGAGGTCGAGCTTCTCTTCGAGGTCCGCCGTGAAATCGTACTCCACGTACCGCTTGAAGAAGCCCTCGAGGAAGGCGATGACGAGCCGGCCCTTGTCCTCGGGGATCAGCCGCTTCTTCTCGATCCTGACGTAGTCGCGCTCCTGCAGCACGGCGAGCGTGGAAGCGTAGGTGGAGGGTCGGCCGATGCCCAGCTCCTCCATGCGCTTGACGAGCGTGGCCTCCGAGTAACGCGGCGGCGGCTGGGTGAAGTGCTGCTCTGCCTCGATCTTGCGGTCGGTGACGCGATCGCCCTCGGCGAGCGGAGGCAGGCGCCGGCTGTCGTCGTCCTCGGAGTGGTCTTCCTTGCCCTTTTCAACCAGCCGCACGCGATCGTCGCGGCCCTCCTCGTAGACCTTGAGGAAGCCCTCGAACTGCACGATCGAGCCGGTAGCGCGGAGCGTGTAGGTCTTGCCGTCGCGGCCTTTGACCACGATGTCGGCGGCGGTTTGCTCGAGCTCGGCGGAGGCCATCTGGCTCGCCACCGTGCGCTTCCAGATCAGCTCGTAGAGGCGGGCCTGATCGCGATCGAGATGGCGGGCGACGTCCTGCGGGCGCAGGGTGATGTCTGTCGGGCGGACGGCCTCGTGGGCCTCCTGTGCGTTCTTCGCCTTGGTTTTGTACTCGCGGATGAAGGGGGCGACGTAGCGCTGCGAGTACTCGCGCGCGATCAGCCCGCGAATGGCGTTGATGGCCTCCGGAATGATCGTGACGCCGTCGGTTCGCATGTAGGTGATGAGACCGACAGTCTCGCCACCGATGTCGACGCCCTCATAGAGGCGCTGGGCGAGCTGCATCGTCTGCTTGGCCGAGAAGCCGAGCTTGCGGGAGGCGTCCATCTGCAGGGTCGAGGTGGCGAACGGCGGGAAGGGATGGCGCTTCACCGCCTTCTTCTCAACGCGCACGACGCGAAAATCGCCCTTCTCTATCGCCGCCTTGATGGCATTGGCGGAGGCCCCGTCCTTGAGGTCGAGCTTGTCGAGCTTGCGGCCCTCGATGGCGCTGAGGCGGGCCGGGAACTCCTCCCCCTTGTGGGTCGCCAGCGTGGCCTCGATGGTCCAGTATTCCTCGCTCTTGAAGGCCTCGATCTCGGCCTCGCGGTCGCACACCAGCCTCAGCGCCACCGACTGGACACGGCCAGCAGAGCGGGCGCCGGGCAGCTTGCGCCACAGCACCGGGGACAGGGTGAAGCCTACCAGGTAGTCCAGCGCCCGGCGGGCGAGGTATGCCTCGACCAGCGGCGCGTCGATGTTCCGGGGCGCCTTGAACGCATCCAGAACGGACTGCTTGGTAACGGCATTGAAGGTGACGCGCTCGACGGGGACGCCCTTCTTGAGCGCCTTGCGTTCCTCCAGGATGCGCAGAATGTGCCAGGAAATAGCCTCGCCCTCGCGATCGGGGTCGGTGGCCAGGATCAGCTTGTCGGCGCCTTTGACGGCGGCCGCTATCTCCTTCATGACCTTCTGGGACCGTCCATCGACGTCCCAGTGCATGGCAAAGTCCTTGTCGGGCTCGACGGAGCCGTTCTTGGGCGGCAGATCACGTACGTGCCCATAGGACGCCAGCACCTTGTAGCTGGAGCCCAGGTATTTGTTGATCGCCTTGGCCTTGGCGACCAATTCTACGATGACAACGTTCATTCAGGTGCGGCTCAGCACGCCCGCCCAAACCCTCTGGAGCGGCCCTGCTGTCCTTGGTTGTTGAGACTTTTGCCTTCAGGCGGCGAGAACATGGTGGAGGAAGGGTGCCATGTCAAACCCGGGGGAAACCAGGATCGGGGATGAATAATGTGCGACGCGCGCACTTTTTCTATCTAGGATTGCGCGAATGGGGGTTCGCGCGCGGCCAAGAGCACTGGGCGCCTAAGCCTTGAGGGACACCATCTGATGCCCGTGCCGCTCAACCCGGCCCGCAAGCGAAAGCTCGAGCAGAGCAATCTGGATAGCGCGGGGGGAGAGGCCGGTAGCACGCCCGAGCTCATCTACGTCCACGGGCGCCGGTCCTAGCGCCGCCAGCAGTCTTTGGCGATCGGCGTCCGGTAGGGGTGGCGGCTGCGATACAGGGGGTGGCGGCCCGAGGCCAATCGCAGGGGGAGCATCGGCGAACACCAGGGCCGGCGCCTCGCGCAGCATGGGTGCGAGCACGCTGACGATGTCCTGGGGCTCGGTCACCAGGGTGGCGCCGCTCTTGAGGAGGCCGTTGGTCCCCTCCGCACGCGGGTCGAGGGGATGGCCTGGCACGGCGAACACCTCCCGGCCCTGCTCGCCGGCCATGCGGGCTGTGATGAGGGTGCCCGAGCGGCGGGCGGCCTCGACGATCAATACCCCGAGCGAAATACCCGAGATGATGCGGTTGCGGCGAGGGAAGTCCTGGGCCCTGGGCACGAAGCCCGGCGGGTTCTCCGTGACGAGGCAGCCACGCTCGCCGATCTCGCGCTGCAGAGCAGCGTTCTCGGGCGGGTAGACGATGTCGATGCCGCCCGCCAGCACCGCAACCGTGCCAGTATCCATGGCCGCCTTGTGGGCTGCAGCATCGATGCCCCGCGCCAAGCCCGATGCGATAACAAATCCCGCGGCCCCTAGCTGGGAGGCAAATATGCGGGTGAGCTTCTGCCCAGCCGCCGAGCCGTTGCGGGCGCCGACGATGGCCACCATCGGCCGTGAGAGGTGGCCGATATTGCCCTTCGCGTAGAGCAGCGGCGGGGGAACCTCGACGGCGGCCAGCGCTGTGGGGTAGCCGGGCTCGATGGTGAACAGCGGCTGGGCGCCAAGCGCTTGGGCGGCCTGCAATTCGGCCTCGGCAACATCGCGAGGGCAAATCCGCAGTGCTTCGCGCCGGCCGCCTTTGCGCGAAAGCTCGGGCAAGGCCTCGAGCGCCTCGTCGGCCCCGCCAAAGTGGTTGATGAGCTCGCGGAACGTTGCCGGCCCCACGTTGTCGCTGCGGATGAGGCGCAGGCAGGCGAGGCGCTGAGCGGCGTCTAGTGGTGCCTGGGGCAGCGGCGCGGGGGTCAGTCGCGTACGCGTCTCACGAGCGGGCGCCAATCTTGCTCTCCCGGCCTTCCAGCAGTCTGCGGATGTTGGCGTGATGTTTGAGGAAGACCAGTGCGGACATGATGAACACGAACGGCAGTCCCGCCCAGCCGGTGACCAGATAGTAGAGGACGACACCGCCGGTGGCGCAGAGAGCGGCGAGCGAGGAATAGCGCGTGGAGAGAGCCACCCCGGCCCAGATGATGCCAAACCACAGGGCAGCGGGCCAGTGCATACCGATCAGCACGCCGATGAAGGTTGCGACCCCCTTGCCGCCTTGGAAGCGCAGCCACGCCGGATAGATGTGGCCGAGGAATGCGCCGAGCCCGGCGATGTAGCTGTATTGGAGCGCATCGGCGATCTGGCGGTGAGCGAAGGCGTCGGAGCCGCCGAATCTGAGTGCCAGATCATAAACGATCAGCACCGCCAGGGTGCCCTTCAGGGTATCGAGCACCAGTGTGGCTGCCGCGAGCCCCTTGTTGCCGGTGCGAAGAACGTTGGTGGCGCCTATGTTGCCGGAACCGATGCTGCGCACATCGCCGAGGCCGGCGGCCCTGGTCAGGATCAATCCGAAGGGGATCGACCCCAGCAGATAGCCGGCAATCAGCGCCAACAGGCCGTAGAATGAGAAAAGGTGCCCCATGACCCGAGCGCTTCCGCACGGAGAGCGGCGTCAGCCGCGCTCGGCGCTAGCGTATTGGTAGACGGGTTTGCCGGCAACCATTGTCATCAGTACGCGGCCCTGCATCTTGCTCTCGTCGAAGGGCGAGTTCTTCGAGCGGGCTCTGATCTGGGCCTTGTCGACCACCCAGGGCAGGCCAAGATCGACGAGGATCAGGTCGGCTGGCGCGCCCTTCTCGAGGCGGCCGCCAGGCAGGCCAAGCAGCTTGGCCGGGTTGGCGGTCATGGCGCGCAACAGCGGCAGCAGGGCGATTTCATCGTTGTGATAGAGGCGCAGCGCGGCAGCCAACAGCGTTTCCAGGCCAATGGCGCCGTCGGCGGCCTCCGCGAAGGGGTGCCGCTTGGTGTCGGCATCCTGCGGGTCGTGGCAAGACACGATCACGTCGATCTCGCCCGCGGCCAGCGCTCGCACCATGGCGGTCCGATCCTCCTCCGACCGCAAGGGCGGCTTGAGGCGGAAGAAGGTGCGGTAGGGCCCGATATCGTTCTCGTTGAGGGTCAGGTGGTTGATCGAGACTCCGCAGGTCACTGGGAGCTTGCGCGCCTTGGCGCCACGCACCACGGCAAGGCTCTCCGCACAACTGATCTGCCCCGCGTGATAGCGCCCGCCGGTGATCTCGACGAGGCGCAAGTCGCGCTCCAGAACGATCGTCTCGGCGGCCTTGTCGACGCCGGGCAGCCCCAGCCGGGTCGCCACCTCGCCCGAGTTCATCACCGCGCCCTCTGACAGGTACGGGTCCTCGGTGTGGTGCACGATCAGTGCGCCGAAATCCTTGGCGTAAAGCAGTACGTTGCGCATGATGCGGGCATTGGCGACGCTCGACTTGCCGTTTGTGAACGCGATGGCGCCGGCCCGCTTCAGCAGGCCAATCTCCGTCATCTCCTGACCCTTGAGGCCACGCGTCATGGCGGCCATGACGTGCACGTGAACGATCGCGTTGTCGCGCGCGCGGCGCTGAATGAAGTCGACGAGCGCCACCTGGTCGATGACTGGCTCGGTGTCCGGCATGACGACAATGGTGGTGACGCCGCCGGCCGCCGCAGCGTGGCTGGCCGTCTTGAGCGTCTCGCGGTGTTCCTGGCCGGGCTCGCCGGTGAAGACCTGCATGTCGATCAGGCCGGGAGAGAGCACGTGCCCCTTGCAATCGACCACCCGGGTGCCTTCGGGCGCATTGCGCCGCAAGTGCGCGCCGAGGTCGGCGATCACGCCGTCCTTAACCAGCAGACCTCCGGGTTCGTCCTTGCCAGACGCCGGATCGATCAGCCGGGCGTTGAGGAAGGCCGTGGCCTCGTCGGGAGCGGTTTCGGTCTTGCGCATCACGAGGCCACTTCAGTGGTTGGGCAGCTGACGTCCCATGGCTTCCAGAACCGCCATGCGCACCGCCACCCCCATCTCGACCTGGTCGCGAATGACGCTGCGTGAGTGATCGGCGATGGTCGAGGCGATCTCCACGCCCCGGTTCATGGGGCCCGGGTGCATGATCAGCGCGTCGGGCTTGGCGCGGGCGAGCTTCTCATGATCGAGGCCGAAGAAGTGGAAGTACTCTCGGGTCGAGGGCACGTAGGACCCTTGCATGCGCTCTCGTTGCAGCCGCAGCATCATGACGATGTCGGCGTCCTCCAAACCCGCATTCATGTCCGTGAACACTTCCACGCCCAGCCGCGCGGCCTGCGTCGGGAGCAGCGTTGACGGCGCCACTACGCGCACGCGCGCCCCCATAGTGTTCAGAACGTTGATGTTGGAGCGGGCGACGCGCGAGTGCATCACGTCGCCGCAGATCGCCACTGTGAGCCCGCCGATGCGGCCCTTGGCGCGGCGGATCGTGAGCGCGTCGAGCAGCGCTTGGGTGGGGTGCTGATGCGCGCCGTCGCCGGCGTTGATCACGCAGCAGTCGACCTTCTGCGCCAGCAGCTCCACAGCGCCGGCAGCGTGGTGTCGCACGACCAGGATATCGGGGCGCATGGCGTTCAACGTCATGGCGGTGTCGATCAAGGTCTCGCCCTTCTGCATGGACGAGGCCGACATGTTCATATTCATGACATCGGCGCCGAGCCGCTTGCCCGCCAGCTCGAAGGAGCTTTGCGTGCGGGTGGAGGCCTCGAAAAACAGGTTGATCAGCGTGCGCCCGCGCAGGACGTCACGCTTCTTGTTGATCTGCCTGTTGCTGTCGGCGGCCTTGTCGGCCAGATCGAGCAATGAACTGATTTCGCTCGCCGTCAGCACTTCGCAAGTCAACAGGTGGCGGCGCGAGAAGCCCGCCGTGGCGATCGATCTTGTCATTAAAGGCGGACCTATACGCCCTTCGGCCCGAGGGAGCAAGCGGGGGCTTCAGGGGGCCTGGATCACCGGTGCATGAGCCGGTAACCGCCGGGGATACGCGCGGTCTGGCGGTTCGATTTCAGCAAAGCGAGCGAACCCGAGCCCGAACCAGGAAGGATAGTTTCGGTTGTAAGCAGGGCGGTGCACAGCGGCGGATGCGTTGCCCGCCAGCTGTCTGGGGCTGGTATGATGGGCAAGAGGGGGGTGCACGCGATTCGGGAGGATAGCGATGAGCCATCCATTCACCACGCACGAGGTGCTGAACCAGAGCCCTCCCTTCCAGGACGTCAACCTCTTCACCAGCAACCGCGCACTGGTGGAAGCTGTCAACCGCGAGGGCGGCGGCGCGGCGGTCACGCGCCTCACCGCCTTCGGCAAGGCATGCGGCTCTGCGGCCGCTTTTGAGCGCGGGCGGCTCGCCAACGAGAACCTGCCCCGGCTCAAACCCTTCGACAGCAAAGGCCACCGGCTCGATGTCATCGAGTTCCATCCGGCCTATCACGAGTGCATGGCAATGAGCATTGCCGAAGGCCTGCATTGCTCGGCGTGGGACCATGCAGCGACAACAGGCGCCAAGCCCGTACCAGGCGCCAACGTCGCCCGCTCCGCCGGCACTTACATGGCGATTCAGATGGAGGCTGGCCACCAGTGCCCCATCACCATGACCAACGCGGCGGTGCCGACGCTCCTGCTGCAACCCGACATCGCCGCAGAATGGCTGCCCAAGGTTCTGTCGCGCGAGTACGACAAGGCCTTCGCGCCCGTGCGGTCCAAGCGCGGCGCCACCATCGGCATGGGCATGACCGAGAAGCAGGGCGGCACGGACGTGCGCGCCAACAGCACGTCTGCCGTGCCAGCCGGCGGGGCTGGCGGACCAGGGGCGGAATACATCATCACCGGGCACAAGTGGTTCATGTCGGCGCCCATGTGCGATGCGTTCCTGGTGCTGGCGCAGGCGCCTGGCGGCCTCTCCTGTTTCCTGGTGCCGCGTTTCTTGCCGGACGGCTCCGTAAATGCGCTGCGCTTGCAGCGGCTGAAGGACAAGCTCGGTAACCGCTCCAATGCCTCCTCGGAGGTGGAGTTTCAAGAGGCACATGGGTGGCTGATCGGCGAGGAAGGCCGGGGCGTTCCCAATATCATCGAGATGGTGACCGGCACGCGGCTCGACTGCGCCGTGGGCTCTGCCGGCCTGATGCACCTGGTGCTGGCCAACGCCATCCACCATTGCCGACACCGCACGGTGTTCCAACGCAAGCTCATCGATCAGTCGCTGATGCAACAGGTGCTGGCCGATCTGGCGCTCGACGTGGAGGCGGCAACGGCGCTGTCGTTCCGGCTCTGCCGCAGCTTCGACCGCGCCTCGGACCCGCATGCGGCGGCCTGGCGCAGGTTGATGACGCCGGTGACCAAGTATTGGGTGTGCAAGCTGGGTCCTGCGGTCGCCTACGAGGCCATGGAATGCCTGGGCGGCAACGGCTACGTGGAGGAGGGCTTTGCCGCGCGCGTGTTTCGTGAGCTGCCGCTCAATGCCATTTGGGAAGGGTCGGGCAACGTCATGGCGCTCGACCTGCTGCGCGTGCTGCAGCGTGAGCCGGAGACGCTCGAGATCGTGATGGACGAGATGGCAACCGTGGCGGGAGGGGATGCGCGCCTGAAGGCGCAGCTCGAGCGCATCCAGGCGATGCTTCACGAGCCGCGCCTGCTCGAGCAACGCGGGCGCAGTCTGGCCGAAGCCTTGGCAGTGCTGGCCGCTGCCGCCATCCTGCGCGCACACGCGCCTGCATACGTTGCGGACGCGTTCATCGCCACCCGCCTGTCAGGGGCGCCACGGCAAACCTACGGACAGGGCCTAGAATGGGCCGATACGCGTGCCATCATCGAGCGCGCGGCGGCACCTTAGATGGACGCAGCCGGCAACGGTCCCATACTGCGGTGGACTATGTAGCCAACCGCGCGGCTGGGAAGCGGCTCAAGCCTGCGCAGCCGAGCGGGTCATGGCGCGCACGATTTCGCCAAGAGCATCGATGAAGCCGCCCCGCTGGTCGGCACGCAGCACCGACAGGATGCGCTGATCGACCTTAGATGCCAGCGGCTTGACGCTACCGAGGATGTTCTGGCCCTTGGCAGTGAGCCGCACCGCATACATGCGCGCATCCTGCCGAGTGCGCTTGCGCTGCAGCAGGCCCTTCTTGACCAAACGACGCACCACGTCGGCGAGCGTAGATCTGTCCACACCCGTTTGCTCGACAAGGCCGGTCTGGCTGACATCGGGGTTCTGTGCAACGCAAACGAGCACTGCAAACTGACGCGGCGTCAGGTCTGCCTTGGCTGCCTCATTCGTGAACAGCACCTCTGCACACTGCCCGGCCCTGTGCAGCAGATGCAGCGCCGAGGCGTCGAGTGGGCCCGAGCGATGATCATTCTTCATGCTATTTGTTCTCCGTACGCTTTGTCTGTGGCAACAGATAGTCACCGCGGCTGGCCGCGTCCACGGGATACGCGGTGACACATTGGATTGTGATCGAGGCGGATCACGCCGGGCGCCAGCCGCTACACGCGGCTACGCCGGAACTCACTCTACGGATTGCTTCGGCCGTATCCGTCGCATCGCATCTCAGCCTTTCGTCCAATGCATGGCTGGCCCATAGCGCGTTCACTGACGGATGAGCCGCAGGGTGCGAGAGAAGAAATCGCGCCGTGCCAGGATCACAATGACCCAGGTGGTCGCCAGCATGAACAGCAGCGGGTGGAAGAACCACGCAATGGCGGCAATCGCATAGTAGAACGAACGCAGCCCGCTGTTGGTGTGCTCGGCCGACACGCCGATCAAGGCCGCCGTGCGCTCCGCGTGGCGGGTGCACGCCTCACAGGTCGCTTCTTCGTATGTCGGTGTGGCACCGATCATGATCGAGGCATAGTGGGAAATGCGGAAAGCCCACGCAAATTTGAAGAATGCGTAGATCAATATGCCCATGATCAATAGCTGTTTGGCCTCCAGCACCATGGGCGCTACCGGGCTGGCGAACGGCAGGTGGGCGAGCACAGCCTGCAGTCTCTCGCCCGACCCGAGCGTCGCGGCGAGGCCGCCGACAGCGATTGCGCTGGTGGAAGCGAAGAACGCGTTGCCCTGGCCGAGGCTGCCGAGCAGGATGGCATCGAGCATGCGCTGCTCACGCTTGGCCATGTTCAGCATCCAGCTCACGCGCTGCGGCTGGATGGCACCGAGCAGGCCGCCGCCGAAGCGGGCGCGCCGCGCGACGATCCTGCTGTAGAGGAACACGGCAAGCGAAAAGTAGGCCAGCGCCGCCAGATCCAAGGGCGGGGCTATGGCGTCCAGGCTCATGTGCTCCCCCCGATGATTTCAGTGCCCGCGCAGGGTCGCCATCCGATCCAGAGCGCCTTGCAGGATGATCGTGGCCGCGACCTTGTCGATGACCTGGGCGCGCCGGCGGCGCGAGGCGTCCGCCTCCAGCAGCGAACGCTCCGCCGCGACGGTGGAAAGCCGCTCGTCCCAAAGCAGGATGGCGAGCAGCGTGAGCTGTGCCAGGTTGCGGGCGAAGGCGCGCGTCGACTGCGTGCGCGCGCTTTCGGAGCCGTCGAGGCTGAGCGGCAGGCCGATGACGAATCCACCAACGCCGTGCTCTGCCGCCAATTGCAGCAGGCGATCGGCATCCGTCTTGAACCGGCTGCGGCGCAGTGTCACGAGGCCCGAGGCGATGCATCGGTTCACGTCGGAAAGGGCAAGGCCCAAGGTCTTGGTGCCGACGTCGATGCCAATGAGGCGGGCGCCGCCAGGGACCGCGGCGGCGAACGCTTCCAACGGCAGAATTTGCCCGCGTCTTTGCTCGACCATGACCGGCATTGCCGTTCGCTATTTCGCCTAGTATTAGGGAGTTGGCTCGTTTTCCACGTCTCTATACTGCGTCGTGCGTGGCGGAGCCACGGTCCCGCGGAGGCTGAAGCATGAAGATCATCTGGTATGGACATTCATGTTTTCGGCTGGAGACCGGCAATAGCGTCATCCTTATTGATCCTTTCCTCAAGGGTAATCCCACGTTCGAGAAGGCGGGCATTGCCTGGGACGACGCCATCAAGGGCGTGACCCACGTGGCGCTGACGCACGGCCATTCCGACCACGTCGGCGATGCCGGTGAAATTTGCAAGAAGCAAGGGGCGACGCTGTTCGCCAACTTCGAGCTCGCCATGTACCTGAAAACGAAGGGGGCCGAGCGGCTGGAGCCGATGAATACCGGCGGCACCGTCGCCTCCGCGGATTTCGAGCTCACGCTCGTCAACGCCCTGCATTCCTCCTCGCAGGATGTCTATCTCGGCAATCCCAACGGCATCGTCATTCGCCCGAAGAACGACAAGACCCTCTATCACATGGGCGACACCGACATGTTCGCTGGCATGGGACTGATCGCCGAGTTCTACAAGCCTTCCATCGGCATCGTGCCGATCGGCGACCGCTTCACCATGGGCGCCAGAAGCGCGGCCTTCGTATGCAAGAAGTTCTTCAACTTCGAGATGGTGCTGCCGTCGCACTACGGCACCTTCCCGGGGATGCTGGACCCGACGGCTGACAAGTTCGTGGCCGAGATGTCCGGCCACAACGTGGTGGTGCCGAAGGTTGGCCAGGTGCTGACTGTCTGAGCCGAAACACACAGCAGCGGGTCGTCTGGGGCGGCGCGCGCAATGGCCAAGGGGAAGGGCAAGGGGATGTCTGAGAATTCGGTGCAGAGCGGGGGCCCGGTGAAGCCGGCGGCAGGCGGTGCGGCCGCCAGTGTGCCCCAATTTTTCGTCGACCTCGCCAAGAACGCTCCCGCCATGATGTGGGTGTTCACGGTCACCACCTTCCTCTCGGCGCTCTTGCTGTTCGCCATCCAGCCGATGTTCGCCAAGATGATACTGCCGGTGCTGGGCGGCTCGCCGTCGGTGTGGTCGGTGTCGGTGTTCTTCTTTCAGGGCGCGCTGCTTGCCGGCTACGTCTACGCGCACTTGCTCACGACCAGGGCGCCGCCGCATCTGACGGGCATCATCCATCTGGGTGTGTGCCTCGCTGCCGTCATCTGCCTGCCGATCGGTTTGTCGACGCGCTGGGGCGAGCCGCCGCAGGGCGAGCCCTACCTCTGGCAGCTTGCCGTGTTCACGGCTTCGATCGGGCTGCCGTTCATGGCGGTCTCCGCCAACGCGCCGCTGCTGCAGGCGTGGTTTGCCAGGAGCGGCCACCCCAACGCGCGCGACCCCTACTTCCTCTACGCCGCGAGCAACCTCGGCAGCTTGATCGCTTTGCTGGGTTACCCCTTCGTGCTGGAGCCCGCGTTCGGCCTCACGCAGCTGAGCCATCTGTGGGCCTATGCCTACGGAGCGCTGATCATCGCCCTTGCCGGCTCGTTCTACCTGATGCGCGGCGCGCAGGCCGGTGGCGTACCCGAAACGCCGGCTCTGCCGCCTGGCGCCGAGGTTGCCGCGCCGCCGCCGACGCTGCAACGGCGCCTGGGCTGGGTCGGCCTCGCCTTCGTGCCGTCCGCGCTGGTCACGGCCCTGACCGTGCATATCACCACCGACGTAGCCTCGGCCCCCCTGCTGTGGGTGATCCCGCTGGCGCTCTATCTGCTGACCTTCGTGCTGGTGTTCCGCGACAATCCGCTTATCTCGCGCGAGTCGCTACTGTTCCTGCATCTTGTGGCGTTGATCGTGGTGCTGATCACGCTCTCGCAGACCCGTCACGACAACTGGTTCGTGACCAGCTCGACGGGCGTGGCGGTGTTCTTCACCACCGCCATGGTGGCGCACCGGACGCTGTACGAAGCCAGGCCTGCACCCCGCTACCTGACCGAGTTCTATCTGTGGATGTCGTTCGGCGGCGCGCTGGGCGGCATGTTCACCGCGCTCGTTGCGCCCAAGCTCTTCTCGCAGATCTTCGAGTACCCGCTGCTGCTCGCCCTCTCCATGGCCTGCCGGCCGGGCGCGCTCGAGCTGCCGATGGACAAGGAGAAGCGCAGGGACGAGCTCATCATTCTGTGGCTGATCGCGGCCATCGGCATCCTGGCGATCATGTGGCTGCCGACCCTGGCTGTCTATTACCGGATCGCCGTGGGGGCGTGGGGCACGACCGTATTGGTTGTCCTGTTCCTGTCGGCCATCCTGATCGCCTCCGTGAAGGAGCCGCCGCGCCAGTTGATGGCGGCGTTGCTCATCGCGGTGGCTCTGATCTGGCTGCCGTCGGGGGCAAATCGCGGCGACTCGCAGCGAAGCTTCTTCGGCGTCTATCGCGTGCACCCCTCCGAGGATGGGCTCTACAAGATCCTGATCCACGGCACGACATTGCACGGCGCGCAACGCTTTTATGGCGACGACGGCAATCCCGTCGACGACACCACGCCCACCACCTACTACTACCCGGGCAGTCCCATGGGCCAGGCAGTCGCCAAGCGGCGCGAGATTCTGGCCGCCAAGGGTGAGAAGGGCCGCTACGGCATCGTTGGCCTCGGCACCGGCTCCAGCTCGTGTCACAAGCGCGAGGGCGAGACCTGGCGTTTCTTCGAGATCGATCCGACGGTCATCAAGATCTCGAAAAACCCGGACAACTTCACCTTCATCACCAAGTGCCAGCCCGACATCGACATCGTCATCGGCGATGCGCGACAGACGATGGCCAAGGAGCAGGACGAGAGCTTCGATTTCTTCATCATCGATGCTTTCACGTCGGACGCCATCCCGGTGCACATGCTGACGGCGGAAGCGGTGAAGATGTATCTCGCCAAGCTCAAGTCGGATGGCATTGTCGTGCTGCACACTTCCAACCGCTACCTCGACCTCGACTCGGTCTTGAGCGCCATCCACCGCCAGGAGCTGCCGCCGGGTACGGCCGGGTTTGTGGCGTCCGATGGCGCCGCGGATGGCAGTTACGGGCAGTCGACTTCGACCGTGGTGATCTTCGCCAAGAGCGAGGAGGCGCTGGCGCCGTACCGTTCGATCGATGGGGTCGTCGGAGCTGGACGACGGCGGCCTGCGCGCGTGGACGGACGACTACTCCGACATCCTGGGGGCGTTCATGAGCAGGTACCGGGGTCGCGGCTGACGGGTCGGCCGCGTAGCACCCAGGATCGTTGCGTCGCCCGGCCAGGCGGACATTGCGGCCTGCCTGCCGCGCCGCTATGAGTGCCCACGCATACGGTACGAAAGGACAGGCCATGCAAGTCGATGCCGCGACCGTGCAGCGCATCGCGCGGCTGGCGCGTATCAAGGTCACCGAAGAGGAGGCGAAAGCTCTGGAAAAGGAGCTGTCCGGCATCCTCGACTGGGTCAAGCAACTCGACGAGGTCGACACCTCCAAGGTCGAGCCGATGACGCGCGTCATTCCCATGACCCTGAAGAAGCGCGCCGATGTGGTGACTGATGGCGCCATCGCCGACGACGTCCTCGCCAACGCGCCGGTGCGCGAGGACCATTTCTTCGTCGTTCCGAAGGTGGTGGAGTAACGGCAATGCGGAGCTCGCGTAGGTTGGGTCAAGCGAAGCGCAGACCCAACACCGCTATGCGCACCTGGCCCAGTGTTGGGTCATCGCTGACGCTCGGCCCAACCTACACGTGTGCGATGGCTTGGCGTCTATGACGGACCTGACCAAGCTCACGTTGGCCGAGGCGCGCGAGGGTTTGCGCGACAAGCAATTCTCTGCGACCGAGCTTACCCAAGCCTTCCTCGATGCCATCGAGGCGGGCAACCCCTCGCTCAACGCCTATGTTCTGCCGACGCCGGAGATCGCGCTGAAGCAGGCCAAGGCCAGCGACGCCCGGCTTGCCAAGGGCGAGGGACGGCCGCTGGAAGGCCTGCCGCTCGGCATCAAGGACCTCTACTGCACCAGGGGTGTGCGCACCACGGCCTGCTCAGGCATCCTCGATGGCTTCACGCCCACCTACGAGTCGACGGTCAGCCAGAACCTGTGGGATGCCGGCGCCCTAATGCTGGGTAAGCTCAATTGCGACGAGTTCGCCATGGGCTCCTCCAACGAGACGAGCTGCTTTGGCCCCGTCACCAACCCCTGGCGGCGGAAGGGCTCCAACGTGGGGCTAGTGCCCGGCGGCTCCTCGGGCGGCTCCTCCTCGGCGGTTGCCGCCGACCTCTGTCTCGCGGCCTCCGCCACCGACACCGGAGGCTCGATCCGCCAGCCCGCGGCCATCACTGGCACCGTGGGCATCAAGCCGACCTACGGACGCTGCTCGCGCTGGGGTATCGTGGCGTTCGCCTCCTCGCTCGATCAAGCGGGGCCCATTGCCAAGACGGTGCGCGACGCGGCCATCATGCTGCGCCACATGGCGAGTGTCGATGCAAAGGATTCAACGAGCGTTGACCTGCCCGTGCCCGATTACGAGGCGGCGGTCGGCCAGGGCATCAAGGGGCTCAAGGTCGGCGTGCCCAAGGAATACCGCATCGACGGCATGCCGGCAGAGATCGAAGAGCTCTGGCGGCAGGGCATCGAGTGGCTGAAGGCCGCCGGCGCCAGCATCCACGATGTCTCTCTGCCGCATACCAAGTACGCGCTGCCGGCCTACTACATCGTCGCGCCGGCGGAATGCTCCTCCAACCTCGCGCGCTACGACGGCGTGCGCTACGGCCTGCGCCAGCGCGGCAAGGATTTGATCGACACCTACGAGGCGACGCGCCGCGCGGGCTTCGGCGCCGAGGTGCGCCGGCGCGTGCTGATCGGCACCTACGTGCTGTCCGCCGGCTACTACGACGCCTACTATCTCAAGGCGCAAAAGGTGCGTTCGCTCATCAAGCGCGACTTCGACGAGGCCTACGAGAAGGTGGACGTGCTGCTCACCCCCACCACGCCAGGCCCCGCGTTCGGCATCGGCGAGGTTACGGGCGATCCGATCCAGATGTACCTCAACGACATCTTCACCGTGACCGTCAACATGGCCGGGCTGCCAGGCATCTCGGTGCCTGCCGGCCTTTCCTCGGAAGCAACGCCGCTCGGGCTGCAGCTCATCGGCAAGCCGTTCGACGAGGCGACCTTGTTCCGCGCGGCCCAGGTGATCGAGGACGCCGCCGGCCGCTTTGCCCCGCCCGAGGCCTGGTGGCGGCGGGGGATGCGCCACAGATAGTTTTGCGAGATAACTAGAAAGAATTGCAACAGTTTGTGTGCTGGTCTTCCTCGAGCGTGGGATGCCGCCCTCATATCTCTCGTATCAAAGTGTTTTTGAGGTGAAACCATGAGTTTGCTGACTTCTCGCATAGTGACAGTCGGGCAGCTTCTGCAACTCGGACGCTTTCAGCCAGCTGCCGTGCAACGTGACTTTCAATGGGACGAATGGCGTGCGGAACGGTTGCTGCGCGAGATAACGGAGGCGATGCTCGCTGCAACGTCGCAAAGCTTTCCTTCCGAGGATGCCGACACGGTGGGAGATGCTGAAGGTGCCGGCGAGCCAGCCAATCCGGAGGTCAACGGGGAACCAGGCAGCCTTCCGGACATTGCTGAAAATGCGGCTGCGCCGCCTCGCGCAATTCCGGGCTTCTTCGTGGGCGTCGTTGTGCTCAGTCCGAATTCCAATGGGTCATACGAAATTTTTGATGGTCTCCAGCGGATCACGACGCTGACGATACTTCTATCCGTGCTACGCGACCTCATCGAGGACGAAGCGTTGAAGGCACAGCTGCATTCATGCATCTCGATCGGAGAGGACGATTTCCGCCTATGCCACGCAGGTACGGACACGGCGCTGAGGGCCATGATCCAGCGGTTGGGAGAAGCTGGGGCTTTGCGCCAGATGAGGAGCCGTCCCGAGCCGGATTCGGGACGGCACATATTCGACGTAGCCAGACGTTTCGTGATGCTGCTGCGCAGGCGGGGCCAAGAGGAGTTGGCTGCCATCGCCATGTTCGCAATGGAGCGCGTTCTGGTTGGGATCGTGGAAACCGGCGACCAGCGCTTGGCGCGGCATATTTTCGTTGCTACCAATCTTTACGGGCTTCCGTTGCAGCGTGACGAAGTCTTCAAAGGCCAGATCCTCGCGTTGGCAACATCTGCAGAAGTGGCTGCGCAACTCGAAGTCGAATGGAACTCCGTCAGGGATCTCGTCAGCCAGAAGGCGGACGATGACCGGCAAAGCAAGTTCGAGGAATTTCTGATCGCATTCGATGCCATCTGACGGCGCCAACCGCAGGGTGCGGACTGTCTGGGCGATCTGGTGGACCATCTCGCAGAGAGTAAGGCGGTCTCTCAGTTCATGCGCTCCCTGCGCATATATGCCGAAGCCTGGAAGGATTTGGAGACGCTTTTGAAGTCGCCGGCGGGTGGGCCGATCGGCAACCACGTGTGGCGTTTGGGCTTCTTCAAGTGGAAGGAGTGGAAGCCGCTAGCATTGCAGTGGCTTGAGCGACATCGGGCTTCTCATGCGAACGCAAGGCATCGCGCGAAGACCCTCTGGAGGTTTGCCCAGCTCAACCGTCGCTGCATGGCAATCACCCTCTACGACTTCGGCGAGGGGGTGCGTGCCGACATGTTCTTGAAGGCCTTGCGTCTGGCATTGCGCCAGCGCCCTCTTGAGCCTTTCAGCGACGACACCCGGCATCAACTTCCCCTCAATTTTTCGCTCAAGGTGAGGGATCGGATAAAGGCCAGCCTTCTGCTTCCCATCGAGAAGTACGAGGTTCGCCGATCGCTGATGCTCTGGTATGAGGCGACACTCTGGCCCAACAATCTTGCGCCGGGGTATTTGAGCGGGGGATCCGTCGAGCATGTTCTGCCCGACAAACCAGACTTGAGGTCGCGGTGGATGCACGATTTCGCCAACGTCGACGAGCGCTATGCTATGCATAGCTCGCTGGGCAATCTGGCAATCGTCGATGGCCCCGTGAAAGACGAACTTGGCAACAAGGATTTTGCGCACAAGAAGCCAATCCTTGAGAGCAGAGGTCAATACCCCAAGTATATGTGCTTGGCCGATGTCAGAAGCGCTTCGGCCTGGACTGCGGATGTCATCCGCCAGCGCGCGCCAGGGATGGCTGCACACATCTGGAGAGAGTTGGAATTGCCGGAACCAAGGATACGTCAAGGCCAAAGCGCCAATACCTGAAACGCGAAGCAAGCTGAACCACCCAATGATCCAACCGATGACCCCCCGCAAACCCGCCGATTGCCGCGACATGACCGAGGTGCGCGCCGAGATCGACCGCGTGGACAAGGCGCTGGTCGATATCATCGCCGAGCGCTTCGGCTACGTCGAGCGCGCCTGGCAGATCAAGCTCGCCGAGAAAGCTGCCGCCAACGTGCCCTGGCGCAACCAGCAGGTGATCGACAAGGTGCGCGCCCGGGCCGTGGAGAAGGGCGTGCCGCCGGATCTGTGCGAGGCGCTGTGGCGGCAGATGATCGGCTGGTTCATCCAGTACGAGGAGGAGAAGCTGCGCGATGAGCTCGAGGGCAAGTCGCGCGCCTGACGGCTACAAGGGTCAGGGATGCCGATGACAGCGGTCAACCTGCAGTCGGTTCTGCTCACCGCCCTCCTCAACCCTGCGGTGATCGTGGTCGCGTTCTGGATGGGCGGCCGGGCCGACCAGTGGCAGAAGGTGCCAGTTGCAGCGTTCGCTGCGGCGGCGATCGGCTCCGCGGTCGTCTACGTTGCGGTGTGGCTGGGTCTTGGCGGCGTCGCCGGTGTCGGGCGGGCTGCGGCCGGCGTGTTCATCGCCCAGTTCCTGTTCGGCCTGGTATGGGCCTCGGTCGGCTACCACTTCGGGCGGCACCGGCCGTGACGCGCTTGCTGCGCTACTGGCTCCTCGCCACGGCGATCATTGTCGGCGCGCTAGCCATTTGGGCAATGGCGCCAGTGCTGGTGTTCCTCGCGTTGCTCGCCGTTGCCCTGGGGTTGGTATCGTTTGCGATGATCGGCCTCGCCCGCGCGCTCGAGGCATGGCGCAAGCGCCGCGCCGACTAGGTGGTGTCCGCGCGAGCGCGCGGTCCTGCAGCTATTTCTGCAGCACGTATGCTCCCGGCGCGTCGGCGAGCGGCAGAAGACCTCGCTGCGGGGCTCCCATGGTGGGCGGCGCCGTCGGCTCGCCCGATCGGCCTTCGAGCCAGCGCACCCACTCGGGCCACCACGAGCCGTCCATTGATCGGCGTCTGTCTCAGCCACGTGTCGGGGTCGGTGTAGCGATCATGGTCGGTCCGGCGCGACATCCGGTAGTGCCGGCGCGGATGCCCGGGCTCGGAGACGATGCCCGCGTTGTGCCCGCCGTTGGTGAGCAGGAAGGTGATCTCGGTGTCCAAGGTCAGGTTGAACTTGTAGACCGAGCGCCAGGGCGCGACGTGGTCCGTCTCCGTCCCCACGGCGAAGACGGGTGGGCGAATATCGCTCAGTGCGACAGGCCGGGTGCCCAGCACAAACCGGCCCTCGGCAAGATCGTTGTCGAGGAACAGCTTGCGCAGGTACTCGCTGTGCATCCTGTAGGGCATGCGCGTGGCATCCGCGTTCCAGGCCATCATGTCCGTGACCGGCTGGCGCTCGCCCATCAGATAGTCGCGCACCACCCGCGACCACACGAGATCGTTGGAGCGCAGCATCTGGAACGCGCCGGACATCTGCGTGCTGTCGAGATAGCCCTGCTCCCACATCATGTCCTCCAGGAAGGCGACCTGGCTGTCGCTGATGAAGAGCGTCAGCTCGCCGGCCTCGGTGAAGTCGGTCTGGGCAGCGAGGAAGGACAGCGTCTGGAGGCGGTCGTCGCCGTCGCGCGCCATGGCGGCGGCAGAGGCCGCGAGCAGCGTGCCGCCCAGGCAATAGCCGACGCCGTGCACGCGAGTGTCGGGCACGATGCGGCCGATCGCGTCGAGCGCCGCCATCGGCCCCAGCGCGTGGTAGTCCTCCATGCCGAGATCGCGCTCGTCGAGCCCGGGGTTCTTCCAGGAGATCATGAACACGGTGAAGCCCTGCTCGCGCAGGTAGCGCACCAGCGAGTTTTCCGGGCTCAAATCGAGAATGTAGTACTTCATGATCCAGGCCGGCACGATCAGGATCGGCTCCGGGCGGACCTCCTTGGCCGTCGGCTCGTACTGGATGAGCTCGATCAGCCGGTTGCGGAGCACGACCTTGCCCGGCGTCGTCGCCACGTGCTCGCCGACCTTGAATCTCTCGGTTCCGATCGGCGGCCGGCCGTTCGCCTGGCGCTCCCAGTCCTCGATGAAGTTCCAGAAGCCGCGCACGAGGTTCTGGCCGGCCTCGGCCTGGGTCTTCTTCAGCACATCGGGGTTCGTCAGCACGAAGTTGGACGGCGAAACGACGTCGAGCACCTGCCGGCTTGCAAACTCGAGCGCCCGCTCATGCTGCGGGGAGACGCCGCGAATGCCGGTCGTGGCGTTGTGCCACCACTGCTGCTGCAGGAGAAAGCTCTGGTGGATCATGTTGAACGGCCAGCGATGCCATTCCTCACTGGCGAACCGCTTGTCCTGCGGCAGCGGGCAGACGCACGGCTCCGTGCTCTCGCCGAACTGTGCCAGACAGCGCGCCAGATGGCTGGTCAGACGCATGCTCTTGCGCATCCCCTTGTGCCAGAGCTGCAGCTGCTTGCCCGGAGAGAGCGACAGGTGAACCAGCCAGTCGAAATAGGTCTCGGCCAGCGCCATCGGCGACAGGCCGAGTGTCAGGCGCGACATGCCGTAATGCAGCGAGCGGTCGAACACCTCGGCGAGCCGCAGGGAGGGGTCATCCTCGCGGGCAGCCGCAGTGCCGAGCAGGGACGCAAAGCGAACGGCGGCCGTCCACGCCTGTGCCGGCTCAGGGTGTTCCGACGGCTGGGCCTTGTCGGGGGCCCGCCTCGCCGCTTCGGCAAGCGTCGTGCGCATCTTGGTTACCATGTGATTTGCGTCCGTCCGCGCGCCGTCAAATTGCAAGTATCGCCGCCGGCAAGCATTTTCATTGACGTCGATCAACCTAGCAGTCCGCGCCACCATGCGTCCCGCCGCCGACTCTCAAATTCCGGTGTCCAGGGGCCGCTGAAGCTTGCGGTCCCCGGTTGCGGCGGACCGCCCGAGTGTGCACGACCTAAAGCTGGCTCTGCAGCTGGCGCAACTCGCTCATGTTGAGGTCGGAGATGGCCCAATAGGCTGCGAGGGCGCTCGCGGCGCCGGGATGACGAAAGAGAGCGGCGGCGGCCTGCGGCCCAACGGGGTTGGTAAACGTGCCTAATACGGGGTGATTACGTTCACCAGGGCGTGGCGCTTCTCTTTCTCTACGGCCGCCCGTGCCGCCGCCAACACGGCTGGCAAATCCGCCGGCCGCTCCACGCGCGCGGCAAAGGCGCCGTAGGCTTCGGCCTCCTTCTCGAACGGCGGGCTCGGCGAGAGGTCGGCGAGGCCCAGCCCGTTTTCGCGTCCCGCCGCGCCCGAGGCGAACATCGACAAGGTGGCGCTGCGCACCGCGGCGTAGCGCGCATTGTTGAACACCACCATCAGTATGGGCAACTCGTGCGCCTGTGCCACCCAATGGCACGCGGTGGGATTGGAAAAGATCATGCCGCCGTCGCCGATGGTGGCCACCACGAAGCGGTCCGGTGCCGCGAGCTTGGCGCCCAGCGCGGCGCCGATGCTCCAGCCGAGCCCGCCGGCGGAGCTGATGGCGAAGTAGCTGCCCGGCTGTGGCCGCGCGCAGTGGTCGGGGCGCAGCTGATACTCGTTGACGATCAACCCGTCCAGCCCTGCCATCTCTCCGATGCACCGGCTCAGGTATTCGGGCGTGATGTGCGGGGCATCGGCGCCGATTTGCGCCTCGAGCCTCGCGCGCCGCGCCTTGGCGCGCGCCACTGCCCACGCCCGGCGCGTATCCAGCTTTGCCTTGTTGCTGCGGCCGGCGCGATCCTCGAGCGCCGCCTCTAGCGCCTGCAACACAGCCGCCACATTGGCCGTGATCGACAGATCGCTCCGGTAGCTGCGCATGGGATAGCGCAGGAACGCGGGGTCCTCGCCGATGTGCACTACGCGCGCGGAATGGGGCGGCGCCTTGACGCCCGGCATCCAGGGCACGTCGCATTCGAGCACGACGACGAGATCGGTATCCTCCAGGTAGGGGGCGGGCTCGAAGCCGTGGTGCAGCGGGTGGTCGGAGGCGAGACACAGGTAGTGCGGCACGTGCGCGACCACCGGCAGGGCGAAGGCTTGCGCAACGCGGCCCAACGCTTCTGCCTCCGCGGGCATGCGGCCGACGCTCGAGGCGATCAGCAGCGGGCGCTCGGCGGCGATCAGCCAATCGGCCAGCTGCTCGATAGCGGCCGGATCGGGTCGGGGAGCGGCGGGAGCGGCGCGAGGCTGGGCCGGCTGCAGCGCCTCGACCGGCCCTGATAGCGCCTCGCGCGGCAGGCTGAGATAGACGGGGCCCGACGGGCTCGCGGTAGCTGCCTCCAGCGCGCGCGCCACCACCAGGTGGGCTTGCTCCGGATTGCGCAGCTCGTAGTCCCACTTGACCAGCTCGCGCACCATCCCGGCCTGATCGAACATCTCTTGCGCCCAGTGGATGGGGCGGCTGCGCGCGCCGAAAGCGCCCGCCTCCATGATCGGCGTGCGGCCGGCCATCAGCAGCAGCGGCACGCGATCGCGGGCGGCGTCGGCGAGCATGTTGATGGTGTTGGCTGTGCCGACGCTGACGTGCACCATCACTGCCTGCGGAGCGCCCGTGACCAGATAGGCGCCGTGCGCCATGGCGACGGCCAGGTTCTCGTGCGGCACCAGCACCGGGCGGGGCACTTGCGCGCCGCTCTCCCTGGCGCGGGCGAAGCCTTCCACGATGGCTGGGAAGTCGGTGCCAGGATTGGCGAAGAAATGCGCAACGCCGCGCTGCCGTAGCGAGGCGAGCAGGACATCGCCTGCCGTTGGATGCATTTCGCCAGCCGGTGCGGCGCGTGGCTTGAGGTTCTTGGCCATTTGGTCGAGCCCGATGTTGGTCTTGGTGGTGGCGAGCGGAGGCGTTCCCGCATGCCTAGCACCTCTGATAAAGTGCAGTGTGTCAAGCGATCCTGTGATCATTGTCGGCGCGGGCATCGGCGGCCTCACGGCCGCGCTCGCTCTCTTGCGACGCGGCATCGACGTCGCTGTGTACGAGCAGGCAACCGAGCTGCGCGAGATCGGCGCGGGCGTGCAGATCAGCGCCAACGGCACGCGGGTCCTCTACGCGCTGGGGCTCGAGGCGGCGCTCCGCGCATGGGCGGTGGAGGCCCAGTCGAAGGTGATCCGGCACTGGAAGACCGGGCGCACGTGGAAGCTTTTCGACCTTGGCGCTGTTTCTTCCGAGCGATATGGCGCGCCCTACCTGTTCGTTCACCGAGGCGACTTGCATCGCGTGCTGGCCGATGCCGTGCGCCATGTGAAGCCTGATGCGATCCAGCTTGGCGCCACCTGCGTCGGCGTGGAGCAGACCGCCCGTGAGGTCTTCCTGCATCTGGGCGACGGGCGCTCGGCGCGCGGCCGGCTGCTCATCGGCGCCGACGGGGTGCATTCAGCGGTACGCGCCAGCGTGTTCGGCGCCGGACGCCCGCAGTTCACGGGCTGCATGGCCTGGCGTGCCGCCATTCCGTCCGAACGGCTGCCCAACGGCATCCCAATGGCGGGCACCAACTGGCAAGGCCCCGGACGGCATGTCATCCACTACCCGTTGCGGCGCGGCGAGATCCTGAACTTCGTGGGGATAGTCGACCGCGACGACTGGCAAATCGAGTCGTGGACGGCGCAGGGCACCCCGGAGGAATGCCGTGCAGATTTCGCCGGCTGGCACGAGGATGTGCGCGCCATCGTGGAGGCGATCGAGGTCCCCTACAAGTGGGCGCTGATGCTGCGTGCGCCGATGCCGGGCTGGACGCGGGGGCGCATCACGCTGCTGGGAGATGCCTGCCACGCGACGCTACCCGATCTGGCCCAGGGCGCCTGCATGGCAATCGAGGACGCTTGTGTGCTGGCGCGCTGCCTTGCCGCTTTTGGGTCGGATCATGTGGCCGCCCTGGCGCGCTACGAGGCTGCCCGCATCCCGCGGACCACCCGCATCGTCGAGGGCTCGGCGACGGCCAAAAGCCGGTTCCACGACCAGCGCCTCGCCGACGATGCTGCCGCCGACGCCTACATTGCGTCCGAGTATACGCCCGAGCGCATCGAAGAGCGTTACGACTGGCTGTTCCGCTACGACGCCACCACGGTCGATATCTAGCAGCCGTCCGCGGCGGCGCACGAAAGCAACGTCGGCGCCGCTACTCGTTGGCCAGGATCATATTGCGCACGATGGGGTAGACCTGGGTCTCCCAGCGCCTGCCGCTGAAGACGCCGTAGTGGCCGACGCCAGCTTGCATGTGGTGGCGCTTCATGTAGGGCTTCAGGCTCTTGCACAGGTCGTGCGCCGCCGACGTCTGCCCCATCGAGCAGATGTCGTCGCGCTCGCCCTCCACCGTCAGCAGCGCGGTGCGGCGGATGGCCTTGGGATCGACCGGGCGGCCCCGATAGGTGAGCTCGCCCTTGGCCAGCCGCGCCTCCTGGAACACCCAGCGCACAGTTTCGAGGTAGAACTCGGCGGCGAGGTCGAGGACGGCGAAGTATTCGTCGTAGAAGTCTTTCGTGGCTTTGGCCTTCTCCAATTCGCCCTTGGCCAGGTTCTCGTACAGCTCCAGATGCGCCTTGCGATGCCGCTCTATGTTCATCGACATGAAGGCCGCAAGCTGCACGAACCCCGGATAGACCTTGCGCCCGCCGCCCGGATAGCGAGCCGGGACCTCGGCGATCAGATTCTTCTCGAACCACTCGATGGGCTTGGAGGTGGCGAGCTCGTTGACCTTGGTCGGGTTGATGCGAGTATCGATCGGCCCGGCCATGAGGGTCATGCTGCGAGGCTGGGCCGGGTTGCCCGCCTCGGCCATTACGGCGGCGGCTGCCAGCACCTGCACGCAGGGCTGGCAGACCGCCACGACGTGGGTGCCCGGGCCCATCGCCTCCAGCCATTGCATGACATGTTCGACGTAGTCATCGAACCCGAAATCGGCCCTCGTCCTTGCGCGCATCGCGGGCATTGTGCCAATCGGTTATGCAAACGTCGTGCTCGGGCAGCAGCGTACGCACCAGACTGCGCAACAATGTAGCAAAATGCCCCGATAGCGGGGCCACTACCAGCACGCGGGGCTGGGGTGCCTCGTGGTCTTTGGCAAAGCGCAGCAGAGTGCCGAAGGGGGTTTTGGCCACCGCTTCCTCCGTCACGGCAACCTCGCGATTGCCCGCAAGCACGCTCGTAATGTCGTACGGCGGCCGCACATGCGTCAGGCCTGCGCGTGCGATGAGCTCGTACGCGGCAGTCAGACTGCGCAGGTGGTGCAGATCAGCGCCGTTGACCCACGGCGCCAGTACGTTGATCCCGGCAAGAGCCCAGGATCGCACTGGCACCATGATGTCGGAGTGGGCTTGATAGGCGGCGTACAGCATTCACATCCGCGCTGGAACGAAAGTTGCACGACACCCGGTCTGCCCTTGTCGACATGACGGGGTCGATGCAGGGCTCGAATGCAACTTTCGCACCACAACCAATAAGACGCGCATGCACAAGGCCACGCTTACCGTTTCGAGCAAGAACTACTCCTCCTGGTGCCTGCGAGGCTGGCTCATGTGCAAGCTCGGCGGCCTCGACTTCGAGGAAGTGATGGTGCCGATGGACGATCCCGCCACCCGCGCCGAGCTCTTGCTGCTGTCGCCGTCGTTTCTGGTGCCGTGCCTGACCCACGACGGCGTCAAGGTGTGGGACACGCTGGCGATCGCGGAATACGTGGCAGAGACAAAGCCCGAAGCCCGCCTGCTGCCCACCGACCGTGCCCAGCGCGCGCATTGCCGGGCGATCTGCGGCGAGATGCACTCGGGCTTTGCCAATCTGCGCTCGGCGCTGCCCATGAACCTCAAGGCGCACCATCCGGGCTTCAAGGTGTGGGCTGGCGCGCAAGCCGACATCGACCGCATCGTCGCTATCTGGAGCGAATGCTTCGCCACCTACGGCGGGCCTTATCTGTTCGGGAAGGCTCCGACAATGGCGGACGCCATGTACGCGCCGGTGGTCGCGCGTTTCCTCACCTACGACGTTGCGCTCAACCGCGAGTGCAACGCCTACTGCCGCACCATCATGAAATGGCCGGCCATGGCCGAATGGGTTAGCGACGCGAAGGCCGAGCCGGCGGAGCTCGAAGAGCTCGACATGGAATTCTGATGTCGCGCTCCGCCATGCCGTCGGGGCCGCTCGCGCGGCGACGTGTCAGTAATCGCCCGGGCTGTGCAGCATGGTGATGCGGCTGGCGCCGATCAGCGCCTTGGGCGAGAACCAGGGCGGAAACCTGTTGCCGCGGTTGGGGTCGGGGTTGTCGTCGGCTGCGATGCGCGCTGCCCGCCACACGCTGAACCAGACCAGCTTGGAGCAATAGAAGCCCCGATCGTCAATGAGATTGAAGTTGAAGAAGTCGTAGGGCTTGCCCAGCTGGCTGCGCGCGACGTCGGCGATGCGCTGGGTGGCGGCGGCGTCGAGGTCTCGGAAACGGCCGTGCCACACCTGGACGTCCGTGAAGGGCTTGAGCCAATCGGCATAGCGCACCCTGAGCACGCCCCCGCGCGAGCCATCCGGACTATGGGGTGTTGCCTCCACGACGTAGGGAATGCCGGAGCCGTCCACCTCGATCAGCCCGACGTGCCCGACCGAGATGATGTGCCCCGCCGCGTTGAGGCTGCGGGTGCCGCTGGCGGCCGGCGTCTGCGCCGAGAAATAGACGCGCTCGAAGTCCTCGTAGCTCATGGCCTTCAGGCGCTCGGCCACTTCCGAGGAGAGGCCGGATGCGTCAGGGTTCGCCAACAGCTGCTGGCGTGCTGCTTCCCACTCGCGTTGCTCCAGGTTTGGTGTTGCGGCGAGTGAGCGTGTCCGTGGCACGATGGCCCCCCGCCTTTTGGGCCACAACAGGTCGCCCGTGCGGAAGGTTGCGGCATTGGGAAAATCTGACACCGCCTTCTTTTCGGGTGCCTGGGCCGACACGGCGCGAAAGCTGGCGCTCAGGACGAGCGGAGTGGCGCCGAGTCCGAGCAAAAATTGGCGACGCTGTTGGTGCATGTGGCAATCCTTCTTCAGAGGCCCGCCTTGTGTTGTGGCTCGGCGAGCCATTCTTGCAATGGGCCGCCCTCTACAGGCCGATGTGGGAGAGATCATGACATTGGGTGGTAACCCCATCGACCCTCGCCGTCCGACACAAGGTGGGCTAGGATGTGGACAAGCAAGAATGCAATTTGGGGAGGACATCAGCATGCTTCTAGGCAGGTTCCGGATTTGCGCCGCCAGCGTCGGCGCGGCGCTCACGCTGCTCGTTTTCGCGGGCGCTGCTCCAGCAACAGCCCAGACCTACGGCATCGCCACCATGCAGCCCGGCACGCTCAACCATACGACCGGGTCGGCCATCGCCAAGGTGCTCAAAGAAAAGGGCAACATGAACGTGCTGGTGCAGCCGACCGCCGGCGAGACCACGCTGATCCCCATGGTCGGGCGGGCCGAGGCCGAGATGGGCATCGCCAACATCGCCGAGGTGGTCAACGTCACCAAGGGTGGCACTGCCGCGGGTCAGCAGCCTGATCTGCGCCTGATCGGCTCGATCCACGCTCTCCGCGTCGCCTTCTTCGTCCGCAAGGACGGCGACTTGAAGACGATGGCCGATCTCAGGGGCAAGCGCGTGACGGCGGGCTATTCCGCCATGCGGACCATCGATACCATCGTCCACGCCATGCTCGGAACGGCATCGCTGACGATCAACGATGTCAAGCCGGTGCCGGTGCCCAACGTGCTGCGCGGCGCCGACGATTTCCTGGGCGGCAACGCCGACACCTTCATGTTCGCCTTCGGCGCGGCCAAGGTGCGCGAGGTCGATGCCACCGTCGGCGGCGTTCGGGCGCTCGAGATCTCCGACGCCGGCATGGAGGCCAGCCGCAAGATCTTCCCCTATGGCTACCTAACCGAGGTGAGTCCCGGACCCGTATTCGTCGGCGTGCCGCAGAAGATGAAGGTCTACGCTTACGACAACATGCTGTTCACCAACGCCAAGGTGAAGGACGAGATCGTCTACAAGATCGTGGAGACGATGGAGGCCAACAAGGGCGACCTGGTTGCCGTGCAACCAGCGCTGCGCGATTTCTCGGCTGCCAACCTCTACAAGCAGTACGACATTCCCTATCACCCTGGCGCTTTGAAGTATTTCAAGGAGAAGGGGCTGCAGGCCAAGGCGATCCAGTGAGCGAGGAGCGCCTGGTTCCCAGCGCGGAGGAGTTCGCCTCCGCCGCGTCTCGGGCGACTGTTGTCGCCGCCACCGTCCTCCAGGCCCTGCTGGTGGCGGCGGTGGTGCTGTGGGTGATGGACGTGCCCCGGCGGCTGCTGGGCCTCGCCCTCTACACCGAGCAGTTGCTGACGGTCTGCCTCGGGTTGTCGCTGGCGCTGGCGTTCGTCACCGAGCGGGCGCACCTGTCCCGGTTCGACTGGGCCGGTGGCGCGGCCTCCCTGGCGCTCGCCGCCTATATCGCCTTTCGCCACGTCCGTACCGGGGACCTCCCGCCGGTACTGTTTGCCATCCTCGCTGCATGTGTGGTGTGGACGCTGGTCGGCAGCCGGGCACGGCTGGCGCGCGCCTTCGACTGGGTCGCCGCTGGCCTGTCGCTCCTGATTTGCGGCTGGATCGCTGTCTATTACGAGCGGCTCACGGTCGAGATCCCGCTGTTGCCCCTTGAGGGCATCCTCGGCAGCGTCATCCTGATCCTGCTGGTGCTGGAGGCGAGCCGGCGCATCTCGGGGCTCGGCTTCGTCGGCATCATTATGGCAATGGCGATCTATATCTTCTTGAGCCCGCATTTCTCCGGCGCGTTCCAGACGCGGCCCGTGGCGCCCGAGCGGCTCATCGTCTACCTCGGCCTCGACACCAACGGCATCATCAGCACGATCCTGCAGGTAGCGGTGCTGATCGTCATTCCGTTCACCATCCTGGGCCAGGTGCTGGCCCGCACCGGGGGCGCCGAGTTCTTCTCCGACATCGCCATGTCAGCCATGGGCCGCTACCGCGGCGGCGCCGGCAAGATCGCGGTGGTGGGCTCGGGCCTGTTCGGCATGATCTCCGGCAGCGCCGTCAGCAATGTGCTGGCCGTCGGCATCGTCACCATCCCCACCATGATCCGCTCGGGCTTCACGCCGCACCGCGCCGCGGCGATCGAGTCGGTGGGCTCGACCGGCGGCCAGCTGATGCCGCCGGTGATGGGTGCCTCCGCATTCATCATGGCGGAGTTCCTGCAGGTCTCCTACGGCGCGGTGTGCATCGCCGCCGCCATTCCAGCCTTCCTCTACTACGCCTGCCTATTCTTCCATGTCGATCTCGAAGCGGCCAAGCACAAGATTGGTGCCGCGGCCGTAACCGATGCGCCGACGCTGGGCGAGGTCTTCAGGTCGGGCTGGCATTTCCTGGTACCAATCGCGTTTCTGGTCGCGGCCTTGATCTATCCCGAGGTGTTCCGGCTGACGCCCGAGAAGGTCGCGATCGTCTGCACCGGCATGCTGATGCTGTTCTCGCTGGTGTTCGGCTATCGCGGCCGGCGCGCCAGCATCCCCCAGATCCTCAAGGCCATCGTCGACACCGGGCGGGTATCGCTCGACATCATCCTGATCGGGGCTGCAGCCGGCATCATGGTCGGGATCATGAGCATCTCGGGCCTCGCCTTCGGCATGACCTTGCAACTCGTGGCGCTTTCCGGCGACAACGTGTTCCTCCTTCTGCTGCTGGTCGCGGTGCTGGCGTTCCTGCTCGGCATCGGCCTTCCCACGGTCAGCGTCTACATCCTGACCGCCACGCTGCTGGCGCCTGCGCTGATCAAGCTCGGCGTCACGCCGATGGCCGCGCACATGTTCGTCATGTACAACGGCATCCTTTCTATGATCACCCCGCCGGTGGCGTTTGCCGCCTACGCCGCGGCCAACATCGCCCGCACCGACGGCTGGACCACGGGCTGGATTGCCTGCGTTGTCGGCTGGAGCACATTCATCCTCCCCTTCCTGTTCGTGCTGACGCCCAGCCTGCTGCTGGACGGCCCGGCGACCGCCGTCGTGCTCAATCTGCTGCGCGTGCTGTTCGGCATCTATCTCGGCACCGCCGCGGTGGTGGGCCATGCGCTCGGGCCTTTGCCTCGCCAGGTGCGCGGCATCTATGTCCTGCTGGCCCTTGCAGTGGTGCTGCCGCCGGAGGCCTTCGCCGGGGCAATCTGGATCAACATTGTGGGCACGGCGCTCGCGATCGCGATGTTCGGCTACGATTACACGCGACGGCGTCGGGTCCAGCTGATGCCCGGCTAGTGCGGCAACCTCGGCGTGCCGAATAGGAGGAACTCATGTCCAGCAAGGGTATCGCTGTGGTGACGGGCGGGGCGAGCGGCATCGGCGAGGCGACCGCAAGGCGCCTTGCCGCAGACGGCTACACCATCGCTGTCGTCGATTTGAACAAGGCGGGCGGCGAAGCCGTCGCCAAGGCGACTGGCGGGCGCTTCTTCTCCTGCGATGTGGCCGAGGCCAAGGCCGTCGATGCGGTGGCCGCCGAAGTCCAGAAGGTACTGGGCCCGCCCGCGATCCTCGTCACCTCCGCCGGCATCATCCCGAACACCGAGTCCATCCTCGACATGGACATGGCCGCCCACGACCGCATGTGGCAGGTCAACTACAACGGCACCATCCACTGCTGCCGCGCCTTTGCGCGGCAGATGATCCCGCTGAAGAAGGGCGCCATCGTCACCTTGGGGTCCATCAACAGCCGCCTGCCCCTGCCAATCCCGGCCTACAACATGGGCAAGGCGGCGATCGAGCGCCTCACCCAGCTGCTGGCGGTGGAGCTGGGACGGCACGGCATCCGCGTCAATTCCGTGGGGCCGACCTACGTGATGACGCCGCCGCTTCGGGCCAAGGTGGAAGCCGGCCAGCGCGACATGAACAAGATCATGGGCGTGCACGCGCTTGCGACCCTGCCCGAGCCCGCAGACATCGCCGCGGCAATCGCCTTCCTGTGCTCGGACCAGGCGCGCGCCATCACCGGCATCCTGCTGCCCATCGATGCGGGCTTCCTGGCGGCGGTGAGCTACCGCACCTATGCCGGCGGCGTGCCGTGGAAGGAGTGATGAGGGCGGGCGCTACACCATCACGACCTGCTGCCGAGGATCTTGATCACATTGTCGACGAGCTCGAGCATATCGTTGGTCGAGAGTTGAGCGCCGCGCTCTTTGGCCTCGCGGCGGAATTCCGGCTTGTCCAAGCTCGAGAAAATAAAGAAAGGGATGTCGTTACCGGCGTCGCGCAGAGACCGAAGTAGGCCATAGCCCGCCTGCAGATCATCGCCGCGGCCCTGGTCAGAAATGATCAAGTCGAACCGTCGCTGTCGCAAAAGGTCCAGAGAACCTTCGGTGCTTGTCGCTTGCTCGACTTCCAGGTTGAACTTCTTGAGCGCTCTTTCCGCCAGACGATTGTTGGCCGGATGGTCATCGACCCAAAGTATGGATTTGCCTATCAGATTGTCAGATGTTTGGGGAGCGAACGCCCACTCAACCGTCTCGCGAATGCGGGAAACGTCCACCGTTTGATCTGGCCCCGGCGAATTCCAGGAGCGCGCTGCCGTAGCCGTCGCCTCTAGCGCGTCCTGTTTCATTCGAAAGCTGAAGGGGCCTACGGATAGGCTATCAACTCTTCTCCTGCAGAGCGCGGACACGAGCAGTATTGCCGCAAGGGTCCACGCGAACAGACTGACGACCGCACTAACCGCTTGCGCTACGTCGAAGTAAGACCTGTGGGATTGAACAAAGTCGAACAAGGCCCCCATAGCGTCGTTCCCTTCGACGAAATGCTTACGCTCACCGCCAACGTCATTAAGTGAAGTACCTGGATGGCTGCAAGCGCAAACGCGAACAGTGCAGCGGTGCGGGATGTAGCCTGTCCTCGCGCCTGAAGCCCGTGGGTTCCTGCAATCGCCGATCAGGGGCTCACGCCCAGCCGCTTCAAGCCGCTGAGCGCGACGTCGTTGCCGGGCTCGATCGCCAGCGCGCGCTTGTATTCGGCGACGGCCTGCTCACGATCGCCCTTCTTGGCGTAGACGTCGCCGCGGTTGGCGTAGGCGAGCGCGAAGCGGGCATCCAGCTCGATCGCCTTGCTGTAGTCCTTGAGCGCCTGATCGTATTCTTTGCGGATCTCATAGGCCCAGCCGCGGTTGTTGTAGGCCGACGCATTGCGCGGCTCGAGCTTGATGGCCATGTTGCAGTCGGGCAGCGCCTTGCCGGGCTCCTCGATCTGGTTATAGGCCTGGCAGCGGTTGTTGTAGGCCTGCGCCGACTTGGGGTTGTCGGCGATCACCGTGGTGCACGCCTCGATCTGCCGCTTGATATTGCGGGGCTGGGTGCAGTCGCGGGCGGCGGTGTCGTCGCTGCAGCCGGCGGCGGCGACGGCCAGCATCACAACGCAAACGGCAGTACGGACGAGCATGCGCGCTCCTCGCGGCTGGTGGACTCGACAGTTTCTCTAGCCGAGAAAAGCGCCCCGCGTCACGTCCCGCCGCCGAGCCCCGCCTCCTGGATCAGCTTGGTCCAGCGCTCGACGTCGCGCTTGAGCAGCGCCTCGGTCTCGGGCAGCGAGAGCTTCATCACCCGCCCGCCGGTCTTGGCGAACAGCTCCGCCACCTCCGGCATGGCCACCACCTTGGCGAACTCGGCGCGCAGCCGCGCCAGCGCCGGCGCCGGCGTCGCGGCGGGCGCGAACAGGCCGAACCAGCTCTCCATGTCGAGCGGCGCCACCCCCGTCTCCATCACGCTCGGCACATCCTTGTGCATCGCCTGCCGCTCGCGCGAGGAGACGGCGAGCGCCCTGACCGTGTCGCTGTCGACCTGCGAGCGGGCCGTCGAGGAGATGTCGAAGAACAGATCGACGCGCCCGCCGAGGATGTCCTGATAGGCGGCCTGGGCGCCGCGATAGGGAACGTGCGTCAGCTTCACGCCGGCGAGCTGCGCCGTCACCGCCATGGCGATGTGCTGGCCCGAGCCCTTGCCGGCGGAGGCGAACGTCACCTTCTCGGGGTTGGCGCGGGCGAATTGGATAAGCTCCTTCAGGTCCTTCTGCGGCAGGTCCTTGCGCGCGACCAGCGTGTACGACCAGGTCACGGCCAGCCCGATGGGCGTGAAGTCCTTGAGCGGATCGTAGGACAGCTTGGCATAGAGCCCCGGATTGAGGGCGATGTTGGAAAGGGCGCCGAGCAGCAGCGTGTAGCCGTCAGCGGGCGCCTTCGCGGCTGCCTCGGTGCCGACCAGGTGCCGGCGCCGACCCGGTTCTCAACTACCATCGGCTGGCCGAGCAGCGGCCCCAGCCGGTCCGCCAGCACGCGCGCCACCGTGTCGAAGCCGCCGCCGGGCGGCTGCGGCACGATCAGCTTGATGGTGCGGTCGGGATATTCCTGGGCAGTCAGCCGGTGCGGCCCAGGCAAGGCCAGAGCAGCCAGCGCGACCAGAGATTCTGAATGCCATCGTCATCTCCCCCGGAGTGAGCTTCTTGTGCGACGACCTTAGGCCGTCGTCGTCGTATTGGCCAAGAGGCTAGAGCGAGTTCGCACCGCAGGGAAGCGCGAACGGTAGCCCATCAGGGAAGCTGCAGCGGCCCATAAGCCAGCCGGATCGGGTGGACGGCGCTCAGTAGGTGGCGCGGCCGCCGGAAATGTCGAACACCGCGCCGGTGGTGAAGGAGTTCTCCGCCGAGGCGATCCACGCCACCAGGGACGCCACCTCCTGCGACCGTCACGAAGCGGTTGCGCGGGATCTTGGAGAGCATGAAGTCGATGTGCTCCTGCGTGATCTGATCGAAGATCGCGGTCTTGGCGGCGGCCGGCGTCACCGCGTTGACGGCGATGTCGTAGCCCGCCAGCTCCTTGCCGAGCGACTTGGTGAGCGCGATCACGCCGGCCTTGGAGGCCGAGTAGTGCGCCGCGTTGGGATTGCCTTCCTTGCCGGCGATGGAGGCGATGTTGACGATGCGCCCGTAGTTCTGCGCGATCATCAGCGGCACGATCGCGCGCGCGACAGATGAACGGCCCGTCGAGGTTGACGCGCATCACCTTGCGCCACTCCTCGACGTCGGTCTCCCAGACCTTGGCGTTGGCGCCGGCGATGCCGGCGTTGTTGATCAGGATATCGATGCGGCCGAGCGCCTTGACCGTGGCGTCGCGGGCCTTGGCGACGTCGGCCGGTCGGCGACATCGCAGGCGATCACCATGACGTTGGCGCCGAGCGCCTTGGCCGTCTTCTCGGCCAGCGCCATGTCGCGGTCCCAGATGGCGACCTTGGCGCCCGAGGCGATGAACCGCTCGGTGATGGCCTTGCCGAACCCTGGCGCGCCGCCGGTGACAACCGCGATGCGGTCCTTGAGATCGATGCTGTTGGCCACGTTTCGCTCCCTGTCTTTTGTGGCCGACACATGTGCACAAGGGTTGGAGCGAGACAATACCCGGCAGCTGCCCCTCACCCTCGGATCAAGTCCGAGGCCAGGCCCCGACCCTCTCCCCGCAAGCGGGGAGAGGGGGAGCAACTTCGGCTTGGGGCTTGGCCACGGTCCGTGCCAATCTCCCGCGGCAACGCAAATTTCACGGGTCAAACCCCATGTCAGCTCCGAGGGCGTCAACCGCGCTAACCCGCTACACCGTGCTCGACCTCACGCGCGTGCGCGCCGGCCCTACCGCGGCGCGCCAGCTGGCCGATTGGGGCGCCAATGTCATCAAGGTCGAGCTGCCGGCGCACTTGGAGGCGGGCGAGGGCCTGGGCGGCGCCCGCCACGGCCCCGATTTCCAGAACCTGCATCGCAACAAGCGCAGCGTCGCCCTCAACCTGAAATCGACGGCGGGCGTGGAAGCGTTCAAGCGGCTCGCAGCGAAGGCCGACGTGGTGATCGAGAACTATCGCCCCGACGTCAAGAAGCGCCTCGGCATCGACTACGCGACTTTGAGCAAGCTCAATCCGCGCCTCGTCTATGCCTCGATCTCCGGCTTCGGCCAGGACGGGCCCTATGCGGTTCGTCCAGGCTTCGACCAGATCGCGCAGGGTATGGGCGGCCTGATGTCGATCACCGGCGAGCCCGGCCGCGGTCCGATGCGGGTCGGCGTGCCGATCGCGGACCTGTCGGCCGGGGCTCTTTTGCGCGCTCGGCATCCTGGTGGCGCTGATCGAGCGCGAGCAGTCGGGCAAGGGCCAGGAGGTGGCGACCTCGCTGCTGCAGGCGCAGATCTTCATGCTCGATTTCCAGGCCTCGCGCTGGCTCAACGCCGCCGAGGTGCCGCCGCAGGCCGGCAACAATCACCCGACCAGCATGCCAACCGGCGTGTTCAAGACGCGTGATGGGCATGTCAATGTTGCCGCCGCCGGCGGGGCGATTTGGGAGCGGCTGTGCCGCGCCATCGGTGGCGAGGCGCTGCTCGATGATCCCAAGTACGCCACGAGCAAACTGCGCTTGCAGAACCGCGACGCGCTGAATGCCGCAATCGACACATACCTGGCGGACCGCACGCAGTGCCGAGTGGGTGGAGCGCCTGAACGCGGCCGGCGTGCCCTGCGGACCCATCTATGCCATCGACAAGGTGTTCGCCGATCCGCAGGTCGAGCATTTGGAGATCGTGCAAGAGATCGAAACTGGCGACGACCGCGGCAGGCTGCGGGTGGTCGGCCAGCCGGTGACGCTGGGGCGGACACCGAGCGCGCTGGTGGCCGCGCCGCCCGAGTGCGGCGAGCACACCGAGGAGGTGCTGGGCGAGTTCGGCTTCAGCGCCGAGGAGATCGCCGCGCTGCGCCGGGCGAACGCGATCTGAGCGCTGGGTGGCGCAATTCGCTGCGAAGACTCTCACCAACCTAGACGCCTTTAGACGTTGCTCGCTCGCGAACCATTGGTCTAGCGTTCGCGCGTATTCACTCACTGTGTGCGCAAGAAAACCGATGGCATTTGCGCGACCCATCGATGCGAGCGCGAGCTGCCGCCGTCGCCATGCAACGAAATCCGCAAAATCATGGTGACGAACCAGTGGCTGGAAATGGGGTCATCGTCCGGGCCGATACGGACACTGTGCCGCGCCGCGCCAACAGCATCGACGCACTTGTCGGGGACCGCGTTCGCGTTCGCCGCTTGGTCCTGGGCATGAGCCAGGAGGGGCTGGCCGAAGAACTCGATCTGACCTTCCAGCAGATTCAGAAATACGAGAAAGGCATCAATCGCATTTGCGCAAGCCGCCTTTTCGATCTTTCCAGGGCGCTGGGTGTACCGGTGCAGTACTTTTTCGAGGAGGTGGCGCACCACCCGCCCGGCAACAGCGACGCGGGTGACACGGCGACCGAAGCGCAGATCTTCCTCTACCTGCGCAGCCAGGAAGGGCTTGCGCTAAACAGGGCCTTCCTGCGTATCTCGAACGCCAAGAGGCGACGCGCGATCATTGAGCTGGTGCGCAGTCTTGCCGAACTGCGGGACGACAACGCAGCGGCAAAAGTTCGATAGCGTTCTGAGCCAAACTGCCGTTGGAGGAGCGCCTTCCGAGTACCGGAATATTTGCTGTAGCTACGGGCTTCTCAGGCGTCGCACGGGCGTCGGCCGCCGCAATACGGCAACCGCTTCCACGTGGGCGGAGAAGAGGAACTGGTCGATCGGCGTCACGCCCTCGAGGCTGTAGCCGCCGTCGACGAGGATGCGCAGATCGCGCGCCAGCGTCCCCGGGTCGCACGACACCGCCACCACCAGCGGCACCTGCGATTGCGCGAGCCGCTCGGCCTGGGCCTTGGCGCCGGCCCGCGGGGGATCGAACACGACGGCGTCGAAGCCCTCGAGCTCCTTGGCGCCGAGCGGAGTGCGCAGCAGATCGCGCAGCTTCGTCTCGACGGGCTTCAGCCCCTGCGCCCGCCGGACGGCGGCATCGAGCGCGGCGAGCGCCTTGTCGTCGCTGTCGACCGCCAGCACGCGGGCGTTGCGCGCCATCGGTAACGCGAAAGTGCCGACGCCGCAGAACAGGTCCGCCACGCGGGTCGATCCTGCAACCGCCTCGCGCACGAGCCGCGTCATCTCCAGCTCGGCGGCCTCCACCGCCTGCACGAACGCTCCGGGCGGCGGAACCGCGTCAATGCCAGCAAACGCCAAGACGGGCGGCACCCTTTCGATCACCGTCTCGCCATTCACGGCGATGCGGGCAAGCTGCTGCTTCGCGGCGATGCGTGCAATTTCGCTCACCGCCGCTGCGCCGAGGCGATTGCCGCCATGCTCGGCCGAAATATCCAGCCCGGCACTTGTCGCAAGTACGGTCAGCCGCGCTTCTCGCGCGGGCAGCGCGGCAGCGATGGCCCTGAGTGCTGCAAGTCTCTCGACGATGGCCGGCTGCAGCACCGGGCATTCCTGCAGGTCGACAAGCTCCGCGCTCTTGCGGCGGTGATAGCCGAGCGTGGCTTGGCCATCGCGCTGGCGCCGGGCGGTCAGTACCGCGCGCCGGCGCGAATGCGGGGCTACCCGCACGAGTGGCGCCACCTCGGGTGTAAGCCCGCGCTGGCGCAGCGCCTCGGCGACTATGCCCCGCTTCCACTCGGCATAGAGGCGCTCGCGCATGTGCTGGGCGACGCACCCGCCGCAGACGCCATGGTGGCGACAGATCGGGGTTGCCCGGTCTGCGCTCGGCGGCGACAGCAGCTCTGGGGCATTGCCGCCCGCGATCCGCACCCGCTCGCCGGGCAGGGCGAAGGGGACGTAACGCGTGCCGCCGGCGGTCTCGGCAATGCCGTCTCCTTGGGCTCCCAGGTCGGCTATCTCGAGCTCGATCGTCACAATTCGTCCTAACGCATGCGCATTGCTGCAACTCGCCGGCGGGGGCCGACCCTCACGGCAATTTGATGGCCCTCTCCTGGTCACAGCTGCATCCACCAGGCACGGGTATACGTAAGGCCCTGCAGCACCTTGCCGTGCAAGCCTCAGGCTCTCATGAGGCCGGGTGCAGAGTGAGGCGTTGCCTCACAGCATGGTAGCCCATCGGAGGATCCCGCATGAACCGCAGACAAACCCTCAAACTGCTGGCCGGGGCCGCGGCCTTCGTCGGCACCGCGACGCCGCTCGGCCGCGCCGCGTTCGCGCAGGCGAAGCCGACCTTCACCCTGCCGCCGCTCGGCTATGCCTACGAGGCCCTCGAGCCGCACATCGATACGGCGACGATGAACTTCCATCACAGGAACCATCACAACGCCTTCATCGGCAACCTCAACGGCCTCGTCGAGAAGTATCCGGATTCGGCGACCAAGGCGCCCGATGCAATCCTCTCCGACTTATCCGCCGTTCCGGAAGCAGTGCGCACGCCCGTCCGCAACAACCTGGGCGGCCACTGGAACCATACCTACTTCTGGGACCTGATGACGCCCGGCGGTGCAAAGGCGCCGACCGGCGACCTGCAGAGCGCGATCAATGGCGCCTTCGGCGACTTCGACAAGCTCAAAGCCGCCGTCAAGCAGGCGGCCCTAACCCGCTTCGGGTCGGGCTGGGCGTGGCTGGCGGTGGGCCGCGACAAGAAGCTCGCCGTCTTCAACACGCCCTATCAGGACACCCCGCACATGGACATGGGCGCGAGGCCGATCATCGGCATCGATGTGTGGGAGCATGCCTATTACCTGAAGCACCAGTACCGGCGCGGCGACTATGTCGATGCGTGGTGGAACGTGGTGAACTGGGACAAGGCCGCCGCCAACTTCAAGGCTGCCGCGTAACAGCTGCTTGGCCCGGACAAGCTTGGCCCTGACAAGAAGAAGCCCTGGCGGGTACCGCCAGGGCCTTTTCCTGCTGCCGGATGGGGGATACGGTGGGCAGCTCGGAAAGTTCGTCTAGGGACGGGATCTGCATAGGCGGGTCGCTGCGCTCCGTCCACCCCGTTTTGGCTTTTGCTGCCTTCGCGGCCAAGAAAGCTGTGGATATTCGAGGGCGGCGAGTTGTTCACGCGCGCTCGGCGCGCACCCCGGATTCGCGGCCCAGGGCCGCCAGCACCGTCGCTACGATCTGGCCGGCGTTGAGGCCGGCTTTCTCATACATCTTTTCGGGCTTGTCGTGCTCGATGAAGACGTCGGGTAACACCAGCGTGCGCACTTTGATGCCGCGATCGAGGATGCTGGCGCCCGCCAGATAGTGCAGCACGTGGCTGCCGAAGCCGCCGACCGCACCCTCTTCCACTGTCACCAGCACCTCGTGGTTGTTCGCCAGTTTGCGGATGAGATTCTGTCGAGGGGCTTGGCAAACCTGGCATCGGCAACCGTGGTGGAAAGGCCGAAGGTGGCGAGCTGGTCGGCAGCTTTCATGCATTCTGCCAGCCGCGGTCCAAGCGAGAGCAGCGCGACGGTGGTGCCCTCGCGCATGATCCGCCCCTTGCCGATTTCGAGCGGTTGGCCCTCGGCCGGTAGCTCGACGCCCACGCCCTCGCCGCGCGGATAGCGCACAGCCGAAGGGCCGTCGTCGATCGCCGCGGCCGTTGCGACCATGTGCTTGAGCTCGGCCTCGTCGGCGGGCGCCATCAGCACGAAGCCCGGCAGGCAGCCGAGGTAGGCGAGATCGAACGAGCCCGCGTGCGTCGGGCCGTCCGCGCCCACCAGACCCGCCCGATCGATGGCGAATCGCACCGGCAGCCGCTGGACCGCCACGTCATGCACCACCTGGTCGTAGGCGCGCTGCAGAAAGGTCGAGTAGATGGCCGCGAAGGGCTTGAAGCCTTGCGCCGCGAGGCCGGCGGCAAAGGTGACCCCGTGCTGCTCGGCGATGCCCACGTCGAAGGTGCGCTGCGGAAACTCCTTGGCGAAGAGATCGAGCCCGGTGCCAGACGGCATGGCCGCCGTAATGGCGACGATCTTGTCGTCCTTGCGCGCCGCTTCGATCAGGCTCTGTGCGAATACCTTGGTGTAGGTTGGCGCGTTGGGCTTGGCCACCACCTGAGCGCCGGTGACGACGTTGAAGCGGCCGACGCCATGATACTTGTCGTCGGAGGCCTCGGCCGGAGCGTAGCCCTTGCCCTTCCTGGTGACCACGTGCACCAGGATCGGCCCGCGCTTGGCGTCGCGCACGTTCTTGAGCACCGTCAGCAGCACGTTGAGATTGTGCCCGTCGATCGGCCCGACGTAGTAGAAGCCCAGCTCCTCGAACAGCGTGCCGCCGGTCCAGTAGGTGCGCGTGTATTCTTCGGCGCGGGCCGCCTTCTCCTCCCAGAACTTCGGCAGCCGCTTGGCCAGCTGCTTGGCGACCTCGCGGAAATGCAGGTAAGTGCCGCTCGAGGTGATGCGGGCGAGATAGTTCGACAGCGCCCCCACCGGCTTGTCGATCGACATGTCGTTGTCGTTGAGGATGACGATCAGGCGCTCATGGCGTGCGCCGGCGTTGTTCATGGCCTCGTAGGCCATGCCTGCGCTCATGGCGCCATCGCCGATGATGCAGACGACGCTGTTCTCCTCGCCGCGCAGATCGCGCGCGACGGCCATGCCGAGGCCGGCGGAAATCGACGTGGAGGAATGCGCGGCGCCGAAGGCATCGTACTCGCTCTCGGCGCGACGCGTGAAGCCGGAGAGCCCGCCGCCCTGGCGCAGCGTGCGGATGCGCGAGCGGCGGCCGGTCAGGATCTTGTGCGGATAGGCCTGGTGGCCGACGTCCCAGATCAAGAGGTCGCGCGGAGTGTCGAACACGTGGTGCAGCGCGACCGTTAGTTCGACGACGCCCAGGCCGGCGCCCAGATGGCCGCCGGTCACCGAAACGGCATCGATGGTCTCCTGGCGCAACTCATCGGCGAGCTGGCGCAGGTCCCCCTCCGGCACGCGGCGCAGGTCCCCGGGCACGTCGATCGTGTCGAGCAGCGGCGTCTTCGAAGTTTCGTCCATATTTGTTACCGGACGTTCTGCGGTCCGCCCTTCGTTGCGGTCCGCGCAAGGCTGCAGCGAACGGCACTAGGCATTATAGTGCGGCGAATTGGTTCGAATGGAGACCAAGCGTCGCGGCTGCCTAACTCTCATTCCTGCGGCCTGAAAGGCTCCGTGCCGATGGGAGCCCCGGATGGGCTGAGGGTGAGCTTCTCCACCCTGGCCTCGGCCTGTTTCAGCAGCCGGTCGCAGTGCTCCTTGAGCGGCTCGCCGCGCTCGTAGATGGCGATGCTTTCCTCGAGCTCGACATCGCCGCGCTCGAGCCGGCCGACGATGGTCTCGAATTCCTTGAGCGCGCGCTCGAACGTCATGTCCTTGATGTCGGTATGCTTCACGACCGGTCTGCCGTTCGTCATGCCTTCTTCTCGCTTTGCTTGGGACCTTGCTTGCTCAGCGGGCCGCGTCCATGAGCACTCTGACGTGCACGGCGACCGATTTGGCCAGTGCGGCGAGGTTGTAGCCTCCTTCGAGCATCGATACCAGCCGCCCCTGTGCATACTTGTCGGCCATCTCCGCAATTCTGGCCGTGGCCCAGGCGAAATCGCCCTCGGTGAGCTGTAAATTTGCCAGTGGATCGTCCCTGTGGGCGTCGAAGCCCGCCGAAACGATCACCAGATCGGGCGAGAAGTTGCGCAGGCCGGCAGGATGCGCGACTCGAACGCCTCCTTGAACGGATCGCCGCCGTCGCCTGGCCGCAACGGCGCGTTCCAGATGTTGCCGACGCCCGTTTCGGTCAGCGCGCCGGTGCCGGGGTAGAGCGGCATCTGATGCGTGGAGCCGAAGAACAGATTCTTGTCGCTCCAGAACATGTCCTGCGTGCCGTTGCCGTGGTGGACGTCGAAATCGACGACGGCGATGCGCTCCGCGCCGTACTTTGCGCGTGCATAGAGGCCGGCGATGGCGATGTTGTTGAAGATGCAAAAGCCCATGGCGCGCTCGTGTTCGGCGTGGTGCCCGCACGGGCGAACCTGGGCGAACGCGTTCTTGCTGCCCGAGGTGGGATCGAACACGCGATCGACCGCCATCAGGCCGGCGCCGACCGCCCGCAAGGCCGGCTCCCACGAGGTGGCCGACAGCACCGTGTCGGGGTCGAGCCGTACGGGCTCCTCGCCGGGGCTGGGGCGCACGCTCTTGACCCAGTCGATGTAGGCGCGCGGGTGGGCGAGCGCGATCTACTCCTCCACGTCGTCCCTGAGCGGGGCCTCCTCGCGCTCGAGGTCATTGAACAGCTCGTGCGAGAGCACCTTGTCGATGGCGCGCATGCGATCGGGCCGCTCCGGGTGGCCGGGCCCGGTGTCGTGCTCGATGAAGCAGGGATGGGTGATGAGCAGCGTAGGCATGGCGCGGGCCGGCGGCAGATCTGGCAAGTTGCAGCCCTTCATCTAGGCAGACAGATTTGCGTATGTCACCCGCAAACCGTTTGGTGGGCGGCGCGGGGGTGCAGTACTTTGGCGGCCTGGGGCCCTGGCTGACCCGCCAGCGGCCCGCGGAAGGATTGCGGCGGTACGGCCGCTGATGCGACCCATCGATTTGCAGACCCGGCGACGATACCGACGCACATGAAGATCACCATCGAGTCCAACTCCGGCACCTTCGACTTCGCCTGCGAGGGGGGTGAGCGCATTCTCCACGCCGGCCTCGTCCAGGGTTTGGCCCTGCCCTACGAATGCGCCACCGGCACCTGCGGCACCTGCCGCGGCCGGATCGTCGCAGGCAATGCGCATGTGGAGTGGAACGAGGCGCCGGGCTTCGCCAAGCTCAAGCGTGACAAGGGCGACATCCTGATGTGCCAGGCGCGCCCGCTCGCCGACTGCACCTTGCGCGTGCCGGCCAAGATTGTGCCCCACCCCAAGCCCGAGACCTTGCCGGCCCATCGCACCGGCCACATCTCGGCTGTGCGCCGGCTTGTGGGGGACGTGCTGGACTTCGATCTCATGCTGTCCCGGCCCATGACCTTCGATGCCGGCCAGTTCGTGGTGCTGGAGGCGCCCGACGTGGTCGGCGGCCGCGCCTACTCGATGGTCAACTTTGCGCCCGACACCGGCCGCCTGCGGCTGGTGGTCAAGCAGATGCCGGGCGGCAAGTTCTCCGACTGGCTGTTCGGCAGTGACGTGAACGGCAGAGAGGTCCGTGTGTTCGGCCCGCTCGGCCGCGCCACCTTCGATCCCCACGAGGGCAAGAACGTGCTGTGCGTCGCCGGCGGGTCGGGCCTTGCCGGCATGATGGCGATCCTGCGAGCACGCTGTCGGTGCCGGCACCTTCCGCGACCGCACCGGCCACGTCTTCTTCGGCGTGCGCACGCTGGCCGATGCCTTCTATCTGGCCGAGCTGGCGGCCTTTGTCGCGGCCGCGGGTGGCAACCTGGAAGTGACCTTGGCGCTGTCGCACGCACCGGTCGAGTTCGCGACGCACCCTCAGTTCCCGGCGATCGGACTTGCCGCCGGCATGGTCACCGAGGTGGCGGCGCGCGCCATGGCGGGGCGCTACGACAACGTCGTGGCCTTTGTCGCTGGTCCCCCGGTGATGGTCGACATTGTGCTGCGTCACCTGATGCATGAGGTGAGGCTGCCGCGCGCCTTCATCCGCTACGACAAGTTCGCCTGACCCAGGACCCCCATGAACCGCATCACCGGCCGCTCCGCCTTCCTCGCGCTGCTCAAGGACGAGGGCGTCACGCATCTGTTCGGCAATCCCGGCACCACCGAGCTGCCGATCATGCATGCGCTCGCCGAGCATCCCGACCTCACCTACGTGCTGGGCCTGCAGGAGGCGCTGGTGGTGGCGATGGCCGACGGCTTCTCGCGCGCCAGCGGCAAGCTGGTCGGCCTGCAACGTGCACGTGGCGCCGGGGCTCGGCAACGCCATGGGCTCGCTGTTCAACGCCAAGTTCACCGGCACGCCGATGATCCTGACCGCCGGCCAGCAGGAGCAGGGCCACGGGCTCACCGAGCCGCTGCTCTACGACCCGCTGGTGCCGATGGCCGCAGCCGCTGGTCAAGTGGGCAGTCGAGGTAACGCGGCTCGAGGACCTGCCGCGCATCGTGCGGCGCGCCGCCAAGGTGGCGATGACGCCGCCGACGGGGCCGGTGTTCATCTCGCTGCCGGGCGACATCCTGAACGCCGAGGCCGGCATCGACCTCGGCAGCGTCCACGCGCGTCGATACGCGCGCGCGCCCGGGCGACGCGGTGCTCGACGCGCTCGCGCGGCGGCTGCTGCAGGCCGAGCGGCCCGTGATCATCGCCGGCGACGAGATCGTCAAGAGCGATGCGCTGGAAGCCGCAGCGGCGCTTTGCCGAGACGCTGGGCTGCGCCTGTGTATCCAGCAGAGCGCGCCCTACGGCGCGCACTTCCTGTCCGAGCATGCCTGCTACATGGGCTCGCTCTCGCGCGACCAGAAGCAGGTGCGCGGCTACGCTCGAGCAGCACGACCTGCTGGTCGTGCTCGGCTGCCGATCCGCTGCGCATGTCGGTGTGGAGCGAGGTCGAGCCGCTGCCCGACGGCCTGCGCGGTGGTCCACATCGGCCTCGTCGACTGGGACATGGGCAAGAACTTCGCCGCCGAGCTCGCGGTGCGCGCCGACGTGCGCGAGACGCTGCTGGCGCTGACGCCGCTGCTGCAGAAGCAGGGCGGCGAGCGCCTGGCGGAGAAGGCCGCGAAGGCGTCGCTCGCGCAGTTGGCGCACAGCAACTGGACGGCCAAGCGCGCCGGCAGCTCGCAGAACGCATCGCAAGCCCGCGCCGGCGCCAAGCCGATCGACGCGGACTGGCTGTCGCTGCAGATCGCCGAGGCCCTGCCCGCGACGCGGTGCTCGTCAACGAGGGCCTCACCTCGGCGCGCTACCTCACCGACCTGGTGCCCTATCGCGACCGCTACAGCTATCACGGCCTGGCATCCGGCGGCATCGGCTGGGCGCTGCCGGCAGCGGTCGGCGTGGCGTTGGCGCAGGCGCCGCGCCCGGTCGTGCTGCTTCTCCGGCGACGGCAGCGCCATGTACTCGATCCAGGCGTTGTGGACCGCCGCCAACGCCAAGCTGCCGATCACCTACGTCATCGCCAACAACGGCGGCTATCGCATCATCAAGCAGCGGCTCAAGGCGTTCCACGGCAGCGAGCGCTACGTCGGCATGGACTTCGACGACCCCAAGATCGATTTCGCCGCGCTCGCGCGATCGCTCGGCATGCCGGCGGAGCGCATCAGCGAGCCCGATGCGCTGGCGCCGGCGCGCTGCAGCGGGCCTTCGCCACGCCGGGCCCGAAGCTGCTCGACGTCATCGTCGACGGGCAGCGTGTAGGGCGGCCGCCCACTGCCCGACGCCTATGGCGGGTTCGCGTGCATGAACGTCAGGATGGCCAGCACGGCAGCTTGCTCCGCGGCGTTGTAGCCGTGGTAATGGAAGGCGCCGCAGGCAGTCACCGCTACGTTGGGACGGCCGCCGGTGATGACTACGCTGGCCTTCTTGGCCGCCGGCACATTGGTGAGACCGTTGAAGACGCTCATGGCTGAGGCGGCCGGCGTGACGGAGCAGGTGTCGTTCTGGTGCCACATGACCAGCGTCGGCACCGTAATACTGGCAAGGCTGGGGTTTGAGCCCAGCACATGGCCCATGTCGCCGTTCGGATCGGACTGGGTGACGGTCGAGGTCAAGGCGACGCCGTTCGGCAGGGCGCTGCCCGTCAACCGTGCCGCGGCGTTGAAGACGGAGAGGGTGCCGTTGCTGGTGCCGACGAGCCATACGGGCTTGCCTGGCCACTTATTGCGCACCACCGTGATCACCTGCGCCAGGTGGTCGGCGTGCGCCTGCGTCAGGCGTTGATTGTTGAGCCCGTTCGGAGCCGGAAAGGCCGGCTCTGCGTCGAGCATCGCCACGTTCAGCCGGCTGTTGAGGAAGCGCCGCGCCGAGCGGATCAGGAAGTTGCCCTGCGAATTCCCTGATGTCGCCGTCGGCGTTGAGGTTGAGCACACCGTTGCCGCCCGTCAGCAGCACGACGGAGGCGAACGGTCTCGCCCGAATGACGGGCGAGTAGGTGCGGAGCGTGACGGCATAGATTGGAGTCGATGGTGATGGCCTGCGGTCCCTGCGCGAGCGTGGGCTCGGCCCCGCCCAGCACCAGCAATGCAAACATCAGCAGCAACGTCGGCACTGAAGCGAATAGATGAAACATTGGTCCCTCCCGGTCCTCGCGTGCGACCACGCGATGGCCACACGCCGGTCCCGCCTGCGCACGACAATGCTGCGCGCCCCACGGTTTCCAGCATTTTTCGCTTGGGCGCACCTACACGAGCCAGCGTGCGCCGTGCCAAGCTGCGATCGAGGGCTGCACCAGGCGAGATCACGGGCGCGGGCGGGCGGCCTAAGCCAATTCCCGCGCGCCGGCCTTCCGCGGGCGCCTTCCAGGGTGTTGCCGGTCTTGGCTGTCCCTTCCATGGCGTTGCCGCTGACTTTGCCGGTGTACTGCGTGCTGCCCGCAGTGAAGGTGATGTCGGGGCCGCTCAGCCGGCCTTTAACCGGCGTCACCACATTGCCGGACGTCAGCGTGCCGGTGACGAACTGGAATTTTTGTTTCAGCGCCAGCTTCCCCTCCGGCAGCTGCCAGGCGCCATCGACCTTGGCGGGGACGAGCCAGAAGAAGGCGTTGCAATAGGTCTCGCACTTGCCGACGGTGTCGATGGTCTTGTCGGCTTTCCAGTCGCCCATATCGAAGGAGTTCGACGACGACGCGCGTGCCGGGCTTCATGGCGAGGATCTTGGGCCGCAGCTTGAGATTGATCTCCGGCAGCAGGAACAGCGTGACGACGGTTGCCTGCGAGAAATCGGTCTTGAACAGGTCGGCTTTGACGAACGTGGCCTTGTCGGTGACGCCTTCCTTGACCGCGTTGGCTTTGGAGAGCTCGACCATCTTGGGGTTGTACTCGACGCCCATCGCCTTGGCGCCGCGCTTGGCCGCGGTGATCACGGTGCGGCCGTCGCCCGAGCCGAGGTCGACGACGTAGTCGCTGGCGGTGACGTTGGCCATGTCGAGCATCTTGTCGACCAAGGTCTGGGCGGTCGGCACCCAAACGACATCCTTGCCTTCCTGGTATTCCTTGGGCTCGTAAGGTTTGGCCGTCTGGGCAATGGCGCCACTCAGGGTTGGGGCCATCGCAAGGCCAAGCGCGGCCAGCAGAGGCAGCGCACGGCGCACGTGCAAGCGTTGCTTGATCAAGATCGGTCTCCTTGGGACAGCCGGCGTGGCGCCGGATACTACCGCGCTTGCTGGACCGGCGGGCCTCGCCAATGGTCGCATGATCACACGTTCATGGTCGTGCGGCAGCGGCCTACCAGGCGAGCTCCAAGAATCTCCGTCACGTCCGCTTCTGTTCGAATGGGACGCGGGTTGACCTTGACGGGGTGGTAGCTGAGCGACCGGCGCGCCACCTCGGGGAGGTCCTCGCGCTTGATGCCGACAGCTCGCAGGGTGGTCGGCTGGCCGAGGCCGGCGATCAGCTCGCGCACGAGCTCAGACGCAGGCCGGTCCGGCGCTCCCATCGCCTCCGACAGCGCCCTTTGCCGGTCGCCGTTGACGGCGGCATTCCATTTCAGCACGGCGGGCAGCATGACGCAGGAGGTGTGGCCGTGCGCGACGCCGAAGGTTGACCCGAGCGCATAGCCGATGCCGTGGCTGGCGCCGGTGGGCACGCCGGCGGAGGCGGGCGCGATCGCCTGCCACATGCCGAGCTGCGCCTCGAGCCGCGGGCCGAGATCGGCAGGGTTGCTCTTGATGGCCGGCAGCGCGCGATGGAGCAGCTTCAGGCCCTGCAGCGACAGCGCCTCGGTGGCGAGGCTCGCCTGGGCATTGCAGTAGGTTTCCACGGCGTGGTCGACGGAGCGGATGCCGGTGCAGAACAGCAGCCAGTCGGGCGTGTCGAGCGTGGCGGCGGGATCGAGGACGACGGTGCGCGGCGCGAACAGGCGGTGGCGGAACGACTGCTTGGTGTTGGTGGAGGATTGCGTGATGCCGGCGTTGTCGGTGAACTCGGAGGCCGACAGTGTGGTGGAGACGGCAATCATGCGGATGGCGTCGGGGGGCACTGCGAGGGCGGACATCTGCGTTCGCTCGAAGCCCAGGCAGTAAGGCTCCATGGCCTCGGGCGTGTCGAGTCCGGCCCAGAGGCAGAGCAGCATGGCCTTGGTGGCATCGATCACGGAACCGCCGCCCACGGCCACCAGCAGGTCGGCGCGGGCGGCGCGCGCAGCGTTGGCGCCAGCCACCACGTCCTCGCGCGGGGAGTGCGACTTGATGCCGGCGTAGGTGCCGACGTGGGCGCCGCCGAGCGCCCGCTCCAGGCGCTGCAACGGCCCGTCCTCCTTCTGCGCCAGGGAGCGTGTGGAAGTGATGAACACGCGCCGGCCGCCATAGCGCTCGGACTCCGCCACGACCGCCTCGGCGGCCGGCGAGCCGAACAGGACGCGCTCGTGGGCGGTGAAGTTGAAGACGCCGGCCCTAAGCCCGGGGTGGGGTGTGCTCATGCGGGTTGGCTCCGAAGGCATTGGCGGGTTCGACGTGAGCAGGCCTTCGCCGGCCATGCTAGCCGGGCGCCTTGCTGCCGGAAACGCTGAATTCAGCGCACCACCCACTCGGGCGTCTGGCACACGTCGACGGCCAGCTTCTGGTGGCTGCCGCCGGTCGCCATCTTGGCGCGCATGTCGTGGCAGCAGTCGCTCCCCGTTACGCGCGTGGTGAACTGCCGCTTGGCGCCGGGCTGGATCATCTCCTTGGCTCCCAGCCGGTCCTTGCCCCACTCGCCGGCGCCACAGGCGGCGAAGTAGAAGAACTCGATAGGATTGTCGCTGCCGTTGGTGATGACTATGCGCTGATCGCGTTGCTGGGCGGCGGCCGGCCAGAGCGCCAACGTGCACGCGATGCCGGCGCCGGCCAGGATGCGCAAAAGGCTCATGGATCTTCCCGACGTTTTCTCAGCTCGTCGGACGACGCGCATCGTAGCCCATCGGCGCCGTCGCCGGGAAGATCCGGGCGCTGCGATCGAACGGCCGCGACGCGAAGCCCGCCTCAGCCGGCCTTGGCGACTGCGCGGCCTGCCATCACTCCGACGAGATGCGCGCGGTAGGCGGCATCGGCATGGATGTCGCTCATCATCTTGCCGGCGTCCGTGGCGAGACCCTTGAGCGATTGTGCCGACCAGCCTTTGCCGAGCGCGGCTTCGGCGGCTGCATGGCGGAAGACGCCGTCCTTGCCGGCGCCCGTGACGGCGACGCGTACGCCCGACCCGGTTTGCGCCGCAGCGACACCGACCAGCGCATAGCGCGAGGCCTGATTGGCGAACTTGGCGTAGCCGAACTTGGTCGGGATCGGGAACGAGATGCGCGTGATGATCTCACCGTCCTGCAAGGCAGTGGCGAACAGGCCCTTGAAGAAGTCGTCGGCTTTGATCTCGCGCTTGTTGGTGGCGATGGTGGCGTTGAGGGCCAGCACCGCTGCGGGGTAGTCGGCCGCGGGGTCGTTGTTGGCGACCGAGCCGCCGATGGTGCCCTTGTGGCGCACGTGCGGGTCGCCGATCACGCTTGCCAGATCGGCGAGCCCGCGGATCGCCGAGCGCACGACGTCGGAGCTTGCCACCTCGGCATGCGTCGTCATGGCGCCGATGACCAGCGCATTGCCGGACTTGTTGATGCCCTTGAGCTCGGCAACGCGAGCCAGATCGACGATGGCCTTGGGTGCCGCCAACCGCTGCTTCATGGTCGGGAGCAGCGTGTGTCCGCCGGCGAGCAGCTTGGCTTCGCTGTTGCCAGCAAGGAGCTTGGCCGCGTCGGCTACCGATTGCGGGCGATGATACTGGAAGGCGTACATGGCGCTCTCTCCTTATTCCGCGGCCATTTTCGAAGGCGATTTCTGCGCCGCGCGCCACACGGCCACCGGTGTCGCCGGCATGGCGATGTCCTCGTGGCCCAGCGCATCGGTGATGGCGTTGATGACAGCCGCCGGTGCGGCGATGGCTCCGGCCTCGCCGCAACCCTTGATGCCCAGCGGGTTCGATGGGCAGGGCGTGCTCGTCATGGCGATCTTGATCGACGGCAGATCGCCGGCGCGCGGCATGGTGTAGTCCATGAAGCTTGCCGTAATGAGCTGGCCGTTCTTGTCGTAGACGGCGCCTTCGAGCATCGCCTGGCCGACGCCCTGGGCGACACCGCCGTGCACCTGGCCTTCCACGATCATCGGGTTGACCAGCGTGCCGAAGTCGTCGACCGCGGTCCAGCGGTCGATGCGGGTGGCGCCGGTCTCGGGGTCGATCTCGAGCTCGCAGATGTGCACGCCCGAGGGGAAGGTGAAGTTGGTGGGATCGAAGAAGGCGCCTTCCTTGAGGCCGGGCTCCAGCTGCGCACCGGAGAACTTGTGGGCGATGTAGGCCTGCAGGGCCACCTCGGGGAAGGTCAAGGTCTTGTTGGTGGCGGTGGAGGAGAAGATGCCTTCCTTGAAGTCGACCGTCTCCGGCGCAACCTCCAGCACGAAGCCCGCGACCTTCTTGGCTTTTGCAATGACCTTGTCGGCTGCATAGAAGATCGCCGACATGCCGACCGCGCCCGAACGCGAGCCGTAGGTGCCCATGCCGAACTGCACCTTGTCGGTGTCGCCGTGCACCACCGTGACCTGCTCGATGGGGATGCCGAGCTTCTGCGAGACGAGCTGGGCGAAGGTGGTCTCGTGGCCCTGGCCGTGGCTGTGCGAGCCGGTGAGGACTTCGACGGAGCCGGTGGGGTTCGACCCGGACCTCGGCGGATTCCCACAGGCCGACGCCGGCGCCGAGCGAGCCGACCGCGGCGCTGGGGGCGATGCCACAGGCCTCGATGTAGGCGGAGAAGCCAACCCCGCGCTTCAGGCCCTTCTTGGCGCTCTCGGCCTTGCGGGCGGCGAGGCCGGAATATTCTGCGAGCTCCAGCGCCTTGCGCATGGAGGCGTCGTAGTCGCCGGCATCGTAGGCCATGATGACGGGCGTCTGGTGCGGGAAGGAGGTGATGAAGTTCTTGCGGCGGAACTCGGCCGGGTCGCGGCCCGTTTGGCGCGCCGCCACCTCCATCAGGCGCTCGACCACGAAGGTGGCCTCAGGCCGGCCGGCGCCGCGATAGGCATCGACCGGCGCGGTGTTGGTGTAGACGGCGTCGACCTCGCAGTAGATCGCCGGGATATTGTACTGGCCGGACAGCAGCGGCGCGTAGAGGTAGGTCGGCACCGAGGAGGCGAAGGTGGAGAGATAGCCGCCGAGGTTGGCGATGGTCTTGGCCCGCAGCGCCAGGATCTTGCCGTCGGCGTCCAGCGCCAGCTCCGCGGTCGTCACGTGATCGCGGCCGTGCGCGTCGGCGAGGAAGGCTTCCGACGCGCTCGCCGGTCCATTTGACGGGGCGGCCGACTTTGCGCGCGGCCCACAGGCAAACGACCTCCTCGGCATAGATGAAGATCTTGGAGCCGAAGCCGCCGCCGACGTCGGGGGCGATCACGCGCAACTTGTGCTCGGGCGCCAGGCCGATGAAGGCAGCAAGCACCAGGCGCGCCACGTGCGGGTTCTGGCTGGTGGTGTAGAGCGTCAGGCTGTCCTGGCCGGAGTCGTAATCGCCGATGGCGGCGCGCGGCTCGATGGCGTTGGGGATCAGGCGATTGTTGACGAGGTCGATCTTGGTGACGTGCTTGGCGTTGGCGAAGGCCGCGTCCACCGCCGCCTTGTCGCCCAGGTGCCACTGATAGACGGTGTTGTTGGGTGCCTCGGCGTGGATTTGCGGCTGGCCGGGCTTCTGCGTGGCGGCGACATCGACGGCGGCGGGCAGCGGCTCGTAGTCGACCTTGACCTTCTCTGCCGCGTCGCGGGCCTGCGCCAAGGTCTCGCCGATCACGACGGCCACGTGATCGCCGACGTAGCGCACCTTGCCCTGGGCCAGCGCCGGGTGCGCACCGGCCTTCATGGGCGAGCCGTCCTTGGAGTGGATCATCCAGCCGCAGATCAGGCCGCCGACCTTGTCGGCGGCGATGTCGGCACCGGTGTAGACCGCCGAGACAGCCCGGCGATCGCATCGCCTCGGCCGGTGTCGATGCGCTTGATGTTGGCATGCGCGTGCGGCGAGCGCACGAACACGGCATAGGCCTGGCCGGGACGGTTGATGTCGTCGGTGTACTGGCCCTTGCCGGTGATGAACCTTTGGTCTTCCTTGCGCCGTACGGGCGCTCCGATGCCGGTGGCGCTCATGGAGTCCTCCCTAAGCGTTGCGTTCCCTACACCGTCCAGAGCTTGTCGAAGGACGGCTTTCGGTTTGCCTGCTCGTGGCGCGCCGATGCCCAGCCGCCATGCGCGGCCTTACTCGGCGGCCTGGCGTGCGCCGCCCATGGCGGCGGCGCCGGCGCGCACGGCGGCGACGATGTTGTGGTAGCCGGTGCAGCGGCAGAGGTTGCCTTCCAGCTCGTGCCGGACGGTGGCCTCGTCCAGATTGCTGCCTTTGCGGTTGACTATGTCGACCGCCGCCATGATCATGCCCGGCGTGCAGAAGCCGCACTGCAGGCCGTGGTGCTCGCGGAAGGCCTCCTGCATGGGTGCAACTTGCCGCCCTGGCCAGGCCCTCGATGGTGGTGACCTTGGCTCCGTCGCAGGTGGCAGCCAGAACGGTGCAGGATTTGACCGCGCGGCCGTCGACGTGCACGACGCAGGCGCCGCATTGGCTGGTGTCGCAGCCCACATGCGTTCCCGTCAGCCGCTGGTTCTCACGGATGAACTGTACGAGCAGGGTGCGCGGCTCGACGGCGGCGGTCACAGCCTTGCCGTTGACGGTCATCGACACCGAAACTGAACTTCCAGAGTCAGTGGCACCCGCCCCGGTGTTGCCGGCCGCGGACGGGGCAGAATCGGCGTCCTTCTTGCGGAAAAACATGCTTTTCCTCCACTGACCCGTCGCCGGCATGAGCGGCGAGGTTGTTTTGATTGATTTCAAGATCGATTACGCCACAGACCCGCGCCGTGCGCAATCGGACAAGCGATATTTCGGACGCTGAAGGCGGCACACTTCTCGGTGACTGTGTCGGGTGGGGGTGGCAGCGGAGCGTTTATCCGCGGACCGGATCGCCGGTGGCGCAGGCCGGACGGACAGGCCGGGCAAAGGTGGCGAGCCCAGCCCGTGCAGGCCGAATTTCTGCCGGCAAACGGGGCCGGGCCAGGCCGCCTGTCACAATTGAAACGGTCGAGTGGGTCGAGTTGACACGAATGGGCACGCACCATATGAGGTCGTCGCATGTCTCGCCTGCGAGACAATTTTGCGTCGCGATAGCAAGCTGCTACGCTACGGCCACGGGTGGGTTGAGAGAGCGCTTGATGGCCGACGAGTACGTGCTGCAGACGCAAGGGCTGACCAAGGAGTTCCGGGGCTTCACCGCCGTCAAGAACGTCAATCTGAACGTCCGCCGCGGCACCATCCATGCGCTGATCGGCCCGAACGGCGCCGGCAAGACCACCTGCTTCAACCTGATCACCAAGTTCCTGCAGCCGACGGCCGGCACGCATCCTCTACAAGGGCCGTGACATCACGGCGGCCTCCGCCGCACGCCGTGGCGCGCCTGGGCCTCGTGCGCTCCTTCCAGATCTCGGCCGTGTTCCCGCACCTCTCGCGTGCTGGAGAACGTGCGCGTCGCGCTGCAGCGGACGCTCGGCACCTCCTACCATTTCTGGCGCTCGGAGCGCTCGGTGGAGGTGCTGAACGGCCGCGCCATCGAGCTGCTGGACGATGTGGGCGTGAAGGCCTACGCCGCATCTGCCGGCGGTCGAGCTGCCCTACGGCCGCAAGCGCGCGCTCGAGATCGCCACCACGCTGGCGCTCGATCCGGAGATGCTGCTGCTCGACGAGCCGATGGCCGGCATGGGCGCGGAGGACATCGCGCGCACCTCGGCGCTGATCAAGCGCGTCGCCAAGGACCGCACCGTGCTGATGGTGGAGCACAACCTGTCCGTGGTCGCCGACCTGTCCGACCGCATCACCGTGCTGGCGCGCGGCGAGGTGCTGGCGGAAGGCCCCTACGCGGAGGTGTCCAAGAACCCGCAGGTGATCGAGGCCTACATGGGACGGGACCGGGCCATGGCTGAGGCGCAGCTCGCCGTCCGCGACGTGCACGGCTGGTACGGCGAGAGCCACGTCCTGCACGGCATGAGCTTCGACGTGAACGCCGGCGAGGTGGTGACGCTGCTCGGCCGCAACGGCGCCGGCAAGACCACCACCATGCGCGCCATCATGGGCATGCTGGCCAACCGCAAGGGCTCGATCACGTACGAGGGGCAGGAGCTGATCCGCCTCAAGTCCAACCGCATCGCCCGGCAGGGCATCGCCTACTGCCCCGAGGAGCGCGGCATCTTCTCCAGCCTCAACGTGCTGGGAGAACCTGATGCTGCCGCCCGTGGTCAAGGAGCGGCGGCCTGTCGCTCGACAAGATCTACGAGCTGTTTCCCAACCTGAAGGAGCGCTCGTCCAGCCAGGGCACCAAGCTGTCGGGCGGCGAGCAGCAGATGCTGGCGATCGCCCGCATCCTGCGCACCGGCGCCAAGCTGCTGCTGCTCGACGAGCCGACCGAGGGCCTGGCGCCCGTCATCGTGCAGCAGATCGGCAATACCATCCGCATGCTGCGCGAGCAGGGCTTCACCATCCTGCTGGTGGAACAGAACTTCCGCTTCGCCGCAACGGTCGCCGACCGGCATTATGTGGTCGAGCACGGGCGCGTGATCGACATGATCCCGAACTCCGCCCTGGAGGCGAACAGGGAAAAACTGCAAACCTATCTCGGCGTCTAACTAGAAAGGAAGAAGCCATGCGATGGAGCGTGAAAGCATTGGCGGCTGCGGCCGCCCTCGTGTCGGGCGCAGCGCTGGCGCAGGCGAATACAGCGACGGCGTCATCAAGATCGGCGTCATGAACGACCAGTCGGGCCTCTATGCCGACCTGTCGGGCCAGGGCTCGGTCTGGGCGGCCAAGAAGGCGATCGAGGACTTCTGCAAGACGACCAACGTGCCACAACAAGATCGAGGTCGTGTTCGCCGACCACCAGAACAAGCCGGACATCGGCTCCAACGTCGTGCGCCAGTGGTACGACGTCGACAAGGTCGACGTGGTCGTCGACGTGCCGACCTCCTCGGTGGCGCTCGCCGTCAACACCATCACCAAGGAGAAGAACAAGGTCTTCCTGGTGTCCGGTGCCGCGGCGTCCGACCTCACCGGCAAGGCCTGCACGCCCAACACCATCCACTGGACCTACGACACCTGGGCGCTGGCCAACGGCACCGGCAACGCCATCGTCAAGACCGGCGGCGACACCTGGTTCTTCCTGACGGCCGACTATGCCTTCGGCCACGCGCTGGAGCGCGATACCGCGGCGGTCGTCGAGAAGACCGGCGGCAAGGTGCTGGGCAAGGTCCGCCATCCCTTCCCGGGCCAGGACTTCTCCTCCTTCCTGCTGCAGGCGCAGTCATCCAAGGCCAAGATCATCGGCCTCGCCAACGCCGGCGCCGACACCACCAACGCCATCAAGCAGGCGGCCGAGTTCGGCATCGTGCAGGGCGGGCAGAACCTCGCCGGGCTGCTGGTGTTCATCACCGACGTGCACGCGCTCGGGCCTGAAGACCGCGCAGGGCCTGATCTTCACCGAGGCCTGGTACTGGGACCCCAACGACAACAACCGCGCGTTCGCCAAGGAGTTCGCCGCGGCCAACAAGGGCAACATGCCCGACCATGGTGCAGGCCGGCGTCTACTCGGCGGTCACGCACTACCTGAAGGCCGTGCATGCGCTGAAGTCCGATGCCGACGGCGCTGCTGTGGTCGCCAAGATGAAGGCGATGCCGACCGACGACAAGCTGTTCGGCAAGGGCACGATCCGTGCGGACGGCCGCAAGATCCATCCCATGTACCTGTTCGAGGTCAAGAGCCCGGCGGAGAGCAAGGGGCCGTGGGACTACTACAAGGTCCGCGCCACCATCCCGGCCGATGAGGCGTTCCGGCCGATGGCCGAGGGCGGCTGCCCGCTGGTGAAGTAGGACATCTCGTAGCGGGGAGATCGCTGCCGGGCGGCCGCATCGCGTCCGCCCCGGACCACTTTCGCCGAAGTTGGAGCAAGGAGAAGCGCGCCCCGATGTTCGAGCTGCTAGGCGTGCCGCCGCAGGCGCTGTTCGGCCAGCTGCTGCTCGGCCTCATCAACGGCGCATTCTATGCCCTGCTGTCGCTCGGACTGGCGGTCATCTTCGGGCTGATGAACGTCATCAATTTCACGCACGGCGCGCAGTACATGATGGGCGCCTTCGCCGCGTGGATGCTGCTGAACTATTTCGGCATACCCTATTGGGGCGCCCTGGTGCTCGCGCCGATCATCGTCGGCGTTACCGGCGTCATCATCGAGCGCCTTTTCATCTCGCGGCTCTATCACCTCGACCATCTCTACGGGCTGCTGCTGACGTTCGGCCTCGCGCTCATCATCGAGGGGATGTTCCGCCGCGAGTTCGGCATCCTCCGGCCTGCCCTACCCGAACCCGCTGCCGGGCGGCACCAATCTCGGCTTCATGTTCCTGCCCTGGTACCGCGGGTTGGGTCGTCGTCTTCTCGCTGGTCGTGTGCCTCGGCACCTGGTTCATGATCGAGAAGACGCAGCTCGGCTCCTACCTGCGGGCCGCCACCGAGCGACCCGATCTGGTGCAGGCGTTCGGCATCAACGTGCCGCGGATGATCACGCTTGACCTACGGCTTCGGCGTCGGGCTTGCGGCGCTTGCCGGCGTGCTGGCAGCGCCGATCTATTCCGTCAACCCGGTGATGGGCGCCAACCTGATCATCGTCGTGTTCGCCGTGGTGGTGATCGGCGGCATGGGCTCCATCCTGGGCTCGATCATCACCGGATTCGGCCTCGGCGTGATCGAAGGCCTGACCAAGGTGTTCTATCCGGAAGCCTCCAACACGGTCATCTTCATCATCATGGCGATCGTGCTGATGCTCCGGCCCCAGGGCCTGTTCGGAACGCCGAAGTGAGGTCGTGATGGCGAGCGGCAAGAAAAGCTGGGACATGCCGGTCTTTGCGGCACTCGTGGTGCTCGCGCTGTTGGCGCCGCTGGCGATCTACCCCGTGTTCCTGATGAAGGTGCTGTGCTTCGCGCTGTTCGCCTGCGCCTTCAATCTGCTGATCGGCTACGTCGGGCTGCTCTCCTTCGGGCACGCCATGTTCTTCGGCTTCGCCGCCTACGTGGCCGGCCATCTGGCCAAGGTCGGCACCGTACAGCTCCCGTTCGGGCTGCCGTTCGTGGGCTGGGTGTGGCTGACGATCCCGCTGTCGCCCCTCACCCCCGAGCTCGCAATTCTGGTCGCCACCCTCGTTGCAGCATTGCTCGGCCTCATCGTCGGCCTGATCGCCATACGGCGGCAGGGCATCTACTTTGCCATGGTCACCCTGGCCCTCGCGCAGATGGTGTTCTTCCTGTGCGTGCAGGCGCCGTTCACGGGGGGCGAGGACGGCATCCAGGCAATTCCGCGCCGGCCGCTGCTCGGGCTGATCGACATCCGCAACGATTTCGTCTTCTACTATGTGGTGCTCGCGATCTTCGCCGGGGGCTTCCTCATCATCTATCGCACCATCCATTCGCCTTTCGGGCAGGTGCTGAAGGCCATCCGCGAGAACGAGCCGCGCGCGATCTCGCTGGGCTACGCGGTCGACCGCTTCAAGCTCATTGCCTTCGTGCTCTCAGCCGCGCTCGCCGGCCTTGCCGGCGCCACCAAGGCTATTGTGTTCCAGCTGGCCTCGCTCACCGACGTCACCTGGCAGATGTCGGGCGAGGTGGTGCTGATGACCCTGGTCGGGGGCATGGGAACCGTGTTCGGGCCCATCGTCGGGGCTGACATCATCGTCGCCATGCAGAACTACTTGGCCGGCTTCGGCGAGTGGGTGCTGGTCATCCAGGGCGCGATCTTCGTCGTCACGGTGCTGTTGTTCCGGCGCGGCATCGTGGGCGAGCTCATCGCATTCCTTGGCCGTTGGCAGACGAAGAGCAGCAGCCGGGCCGAACTCAGCGTGCGACCGGCAGAGTAGCTGCCGCAATATCGCGGTCTTTCACGCGGCTACTCTTTGCTAGGAGCGCTCGCCGGCTTCGGTGAAGAATTTCTCGCCGTAGGCGAAGCGATTGGGCTTGAGGAAGAACCCCAGGATCAGCGCGCCGTTGGGCGAAGTAGCCTCATGCTGGTTTCCTGCCGGCCGCCAGCAGAACTGGCCGGGGCCGCACACGCCTTCATGGTCCTCCAGCGTGCCTTCGAGCACGTAGGTCTGCTCGAGCGCGGTGTGCTCGTGCAGCGGCACCACGGCGCCGGGGGCCAGCTTGAAGAGGGCGGTGGTGCGGCCGTCGTCGTCCGAATAGAGCACTTTGATCTGGATGCCGGGGAACTTGGTGTCCTCCCAGGGCATGTTGGGCACGTCGAGGAAGCGCGTGGCAAGCGCCGGGTCGCTGTTCAGCTTGATGTCGGCGTGCACGACGTTGCGCGGCGCTGCTTGCTGGGCCATCGGGGTTTCTCCTCCGGAATGCGCACCGCCTCGGGGCGGGGGCGTGTTGCAGCGAGATTGCTCCCGGGAACGCCCGACCGCAAGCCCTATAGGCTCTCGCCCAGATACACCCGCACCACGTCGGGATCGGCCAGCGCCTCCTCGGGCGTGCCGGCGGCGATCACGCGGCCGGCGTTGAGCACCACGATGTGGCCGCACAGCGAACGGATGGCGTGCATCACGTGCTCCACCATGACGATGGTGAGGCCCTCCTCGTTGAGCGAGCGCACCAGGGCGATGCCGTCCTCGAGCTCGGTGGGATTGAGGCCGGCGAGCCACTCGTCGAGCAGCAGCAGCTCCGGCGCACAGGCGAGCGCGCGGGCGAGCTCGATGCGCTTGTGTTCGAAGTAGGTGAGCGAGTCGGCATGCGCCGCGCGGTTGGCGGCAAAGCCGACGCGGTCGAGCAGCTGGTCGGCCTCGGCGCGGGCGCTCGCCACATCGAGCCGGCGGCGACCGTACATGGCGGCAACGGCAACATTGTCGAGCGCGCTCAGTGCATCGGGGATGCGGGCGAGCTGGAAGGTGCCGGCGATGCCGGCCCGGCATATTGCTTCCGGCGTCTGCGCCGTGACGGACTTGCCGTCCAGGCGCACCTGGCCGCCGAGCGGTGAGAGCCGGCCCGACACGACGTTGAGGAGCGTGGTCTTGCCCGACCCGTTGGGGCCGACGAGCCCCATCACCTCGCCGCGGATGACGCCGAAGGAGACGCCGTCGAGCGCGGCAAGGCCGCCGAAATGGCGGCTCAGGTTCGTGACCTCGAGCAGGGGGCGCGCGCTCGTCATAGCGGAGCCTTCCCCGCCGGGTGACGCGGTGCGGCAGCGGGCCTGCCGGGCGGAGTCGCGGCGCCATTGGCTGCGGGGCCATGCATCGGGGGTGGCTCATGACTGGCTCTGCGCAAGCGGCGCGCTGCCGCCTCCAGCACATTGGCGAGCCCGTGCGTGTTGACGGCGGCGCGGCCCTTGCGCAAGAGACCGATCAAGCCATCGGGGATGAAGAATACGATGCCGAGCAGAATGAGGCCGAGCAGCACGCTGAAATGGCTGGAATAGGCGATGGAGAGGTAGTCCTTGACGAGCAGCAGCGGCACCACGCCCAGCACTGGCCCCCACGCCGAGGTGGCGCCGCCGAGCAGCGCGCCGATCACCGTGAGAAACGAGACCTCGGGATTGAAGACGCTCTGGGCCGTCACATAGGAGTTCTTCGGGGCCAGGATGGCGCCGGCCAGCGCCATCACCACCGCGCTCACCACGAAGGTCCCGATCTTGAGCGCCACGGTGTTGATGCCGATCTGGCGCGTCACGGTCTCGTCGGCGCCCAGGTCGCGCAGCGCGAATCCCATGCGGGTGCGGTCGCGCCAGAGCCAGAGCGCGATGATTGCCGTGCAGAGCGCCAGTAGCTGGTAGAAGATCTGCTTGTCGGTGATCGAGAGGTATACGTACCAGCCGGAGCTCTTGGCGATGTTGAACTCCCACCAGGTCGCAGCGGCGCTGATAAGCGATGCGAGGCCGAAGGTGAAGATCACGAAGTACATGCCGGAAAGGCGCAGCGTGGCGAGCCCCACCAGGGCCGAGAGCACGACCGAGAAGCCGACCGCCGCGATCAGCGCCACGGCATAGGAATAGTCTGAGGCGAGCACTGCAACGCAATAGGCGCCGAGCCCGTAGAACGCGGAAGCCGCGAGCGACACGTAGCGCGTGGGGCCGGAGAAGAAAGCCCAGGCCGTGGCCAGCGCCACATACGTCAGGATATTGATCGCCAGCAGGAGCCAATAGGCGTCGGCAACGTACGGGACCACAACGAGCGCGCCGAGGGCGGCGGCCGCGATCGCCTCCTTGGGGAGATGCAGTCCGCGCCGGGCACCCGCGCTCCTGGCGCCGCCGAACAGCCCTTGGGGCCGCCACAGCAGCACGGCCGCGAAGCTCGCGAACACGATCACCGTGCCGAGGGCGGACTGTCCGAGCATGCTGGCCAGCGTCTGCACGAGCCCCAAGATCAGCGCGGCGACGAGGCCGCCGGCAACATTGCCGATGCCGCCCATCACAATGACGATCAATGCGTTGAGCGTGTATTCCGCGCCCATCGTCGGGTTCACGGTGCGAAAGGAGGAAAGGAGGATGCCGGCCACCGCAGCCAAGCCGGCACCGGTGGCGAAAGCCAGCGCGCTGTACTTGCGCAGGTCGATGCCCACGAGGGGAGCCGTGTGCGGGCTCACCGCGATGGCGCGCATTGCGCGGCCGGGCGTGGAGTAGCGCAGAAACGCGAACACGGCGGCCGACAGCACGAGGGCGGCGATCACCACGATCAAGCGGTTGTACTGGATCGCGGTGCCGAAGACATTGAGGGATTCGCCGACGAGGTAGTTGTACTCCCGGTCATTGCCGGTCCAAGCCACCAGGGCGATGCCTTGCAGCAGGAACAGCAGGCCGAAGGTGGAGAGGATGGAGTTCGACCTCGCGCTTGCCCGGATCGGCGGTGCGGGCAAGCAGCGGATGCAAGACGTAGCGGAACAGGAGCCACCCCAGGACGAAGGCGGCGGGGACGCCGGCCAGCGCCGTGACGAGCGGCGGGAACCCAAGCTGCGAGAAGCCAAAGAACGCGGCGTAGCCGCCGAGCATCAGAAGCTCGCCGTAGGCGAGGTTCAAGACACGGGCCACGCCATACTGCAGGTTGAGGCCGATGGCGATCAGCGCGTAGATGCCACCCACCACCAAGCCGCCAAGCAATAAGTCGAGCAGCGTCATTGGAGGCTAGTGTCCTGATCGCGAAATTCGTCTCACTGTGCCGCGAACTCGGTACGAATTTCGCGATCTGAAGGACACTAGCAAGATCATGGTGCCAGTGTGATTCAGATTGAGAAGTCCGCTCCCGAACCCGGCCTCACGCGATGTGGCGGACTTCTCGATCATCACACTAGGTTTGGAGCTACTGGTTATTGGCGGACAGGTAGTGCCGGCCTGCCCAAGACCTTGTAGCCCCTGCGAAAGTCGGGCGCAAAAAAAGGGTCCGCGTTGGTAACCGCGGACCCTGCGATATGCGAACACTGCGACAGATCACTTGATCTGAGGCTGCTTGGCGCCCGAGCGGCTCGCCGGGGCGATGCCGTAGTACTCACCCCCCTGCCACTGGCCGATAAGCCAGGCTTGTGCGTCGCGGTTTCCCGGAAGCTTGAGCTCGCCCGCCACGGTCTTGAAGGTGCCGGTTTTCAGCTCCTGGATGATCTTGGCGCGGTCGATCTCGCCCACGCGCTCGATCGCCTGCTGCAGCGCCTGCAACCCGGCGTAGGTGGCGGCGCTCGCCCAGCGGTCGGGCTCCTTGCCGCCGGTGAGGGCCTTGTGGCGCGCAAAGTAGTCCTGCATGCCGGGCCCGTTGGGGTCCCAGCCGCCGAGGCTGAAGGTGCCATCGATCTTGTCGCCGAACTTGGCCTTGTAGGTCGGGAACGCGGTGCCGACGCCCATGAACCTGATCTTCGGCTTGAAGTCGTTGGCGAGCGACTGCTCGGTGATCATGAACGTGTCGGGCGGATACGACAGCGCGATCATGGTGTCCGGATTGGCAGCCTTCGCCGCCTTGATCTGGGTCGACAGGTCGGAGACCTTCACATCATAGACCGCCTCGTAGGCGATGTTGAACCCGGCCGCGGCCAGCGCGGGTTTCAGCGAGGCGATGTACTCCTGCCCGAAGGGCGCCTGCACGATGAACAGAGCGACCTTGTCGTTGATCTTCCCGGCCTTCTTTTGCGCCGCCATCATGTCGACCAAGGCCTTGGTCTGGTCGGCATTCTTGCCCAGGAACCAGAACATGGTCGGGAACTTCGTGACCATTTCCTCCATCTTGTCGCTGCCCGCGGTGCCCATGATCTGCGGATAGCCATACTTCGCGTAGGTCGGAGCGACGGCGAAGTTCGACCCGGTGCTCCAGGGCGTGAGCACGATGTCCACCTTGTCGACGGCCATCAACTTCTCGGTGAGGCGCGGCAGGTCCTCGTTCTTGGAGTTGTCGTCGAGCTCGGTGACCTCGATGGGCACCTTCTTGCCGTACTTCTTGAGCATCAAGCCGCCGGCCTTGTTCACCTCGTCCACCCAGAGGCGGTAGTTCGGCAGCGTGGTGAGCCCCGCTCCCGGTGCGTTGAAGCCCGACAGCGAGATGGCGTAGCCGACCTTGATGGACTTCGGTGCCTCTTGAGCTACTGAGCTGCCGAAGCTAGCCGAGAGCGCAAGCGCCCCCAATAGTGCCGTGAGACTAAGCATCCTTCGCATGTGTGCCCTCCTCCCTTGGAGCGATTACTACGCGAGCAAGTCAGCTTTTTTGCGCACCCTATTGGTTGGCGCACCCATCGGTCAAGGCTCCGGGCAAAGCGCCCGCATGTTGGACGCCGGGGTGGTTATGACACCGGTGGCGGGAGTGATGCGTCAGCTGAGGACTATGGGCTTTCCGCACTCGCCGGCGCAGCATTGTCCGCGCCCTTGCGGACAGGCGGGCGGGGCGCGGGTGGCGTCGCGCTGACAGCGGCGGGATCGGCGTCGGCCTCCGAGAAGACCCTCGCTGACCAGACCAGCGCGCGTTTAGACAAGGGCTGCTGCAGCGCGGCAAGCCGCAAGCGTTCGGCCTCCTGCCGCGCCAGCGCATCGTAGTGCGGCAGGGTCTGTGCCGGGGCTTTCGCCTTGATGTGCACGACTTTGAAGCCGCGCTCTTTCAACTCCCCCAGCAGCAGGGGCAATGCGGCGGCCGTCACGGCGTGGATGTCGTGCAGGAGAATGATGCCCTTGCGCTTGGCCGCAAGTTCGGCGAGCACGCGATCGGATAGTGAGACCGCGTCCTTGGCTTCGAAATCGCGGCTGTCGGAATCGATCCCGAATACGGCCAAGCTGCGGGTCCGCAGGTGGGACAGCGTGGCTTCCGTATCCCTGAGGAACGGGTAGCGGAAGAAAGGGGAGATCGGCTTGCCGAGCGCATGCCGCACCGCGCTGATGCCCATCTCGATCTCCACCTGTCCCTCGAGCGGCGTCTGTTTCTGCAAGTTGGCATGCGACCAGGAATGACTGGCGACGGTGTGCCCCTGCCGCGCAACCTCCTTCACCATGACGGGGTCGGCAAGGGCCATGCGGCCGAGCATGAAGAACGTCGCCTTGGTGCAGTGCTGCGCCAGCGTATCGAGAATGGACCTGGTGTAGCTGCGCAACGGGCCGTCATCGAAGGTGAGCACCACCTCGTGGTCTGCGAGGAAACTGCCGTCGCTGTACCTTTCGCCGAACTTGGTGCCGAACCTCGGCCCTGTTGCCGCGTCGATCACGACGGTGCGCGCGACGCCGAGCTTGGCCGGATCGGGTGTGCAGGCCGTCTGGGCGAGCGCCGGCTGCATCCCCCATACGGCCAGGCACAAGAGGAGGCTGCTCGCATGAACGCGGCTCATCGTGGCGCTTCTCTTCCCCCGAGGCTGCACCGGCCAGCTCGAAGCCGGTTGCCCGACGGCGACCTGCCATCGAGGTTGCACCAGTTGCCCGAAATGGCCGTGCCTGGCAAGCAGGGTGCGCGCCGCTTTTGCTCCAATGTATTAATAGGGGGTGGTGTCTGGCCGACGGCAAGCACCGGCATTGCTCGAAAGCTCGAGGGGTGGCGCAACGGCGCGACCAGTGCTATCGCCGACTAGTGTCCTGATCGCGAAATTCGTCTCACTGTGCGGCGAACTCGGTACGAATTTCGCGATCTGAAGGACACTAGCAGAATCATGATTCCAGTGTGATTTAGATCGAGAAGTCCGCTCTAACCCCAGCCTAGCGCTATGTAGCGGACTTCTCGATCATCACACTAGCGCGCATGGGGCTGCGCCAGGCGCGCCCACAGCGGGACAATCGTATGCAGGACGAGACGGTAAACCGGCCAGACGCGGCACCGGCCGCGCAGACGGCCGCGGTTCTGGCGCGCGCCATCCGGGAGGCGCTGGACGGCGGCAACGGATTGCGGGTGCGCGATCTGGCGCAGGAAACCAGTGTGCCGGACCTGGCAGACGTCATCGAGCTGCTGGAGCCGGAGGCGCGCGTGCGGCTGATCGGCGTGCTCGGCAACGCATTTCCCTCCGACGTGCTGTCCGAGCTCGACGAGACGGTGCGCGACCAGCTGCTGCGCGATCTGCCCAAGCCCGTGCTCGCCAGGGCCGTCGCAGAGCTCGAGACCGACGATGCCGCCTATGTGCTCGAGAATGTGGAGGAGCCGCGGAAGCAGGAGCTGCTCGAGCAGGTGCCGGCCGAGGAACGCGCCGCGCTCGAGCGCAACCTCGAGTACCCCGAAGAGACCGCCGGCCGTCTCATGCAGACGGACTTCGTGGCCGTGCCGCCCTTCTGGACCGTGGGCCAGGTGATCGATCACATGCGCGAGGCAGACGATCTGCCCGAGACGTTCTCCGACATCTATGTGGTGGACCCGAGCTACCACGTGGTGGGCGGTCTCGACTTGAGCCGGCTGCTGCGCACCAAGCGCGAGGTGCCGGTCGAAAAGATCATGGACGCGGGCCGCCAGGTGGTGCTGGCGACAGCAGACCAGGAGGCCGTGGCGCGGCAGTTCGAGCGCTACGACCTGAAGTCGGCCCCCGTGGTCGATGCCGACAAGCGGCTGGTGGGCGTCGTGACGGTGGATGACGTGGTCGAGGTGATCGAGGAAGAGGCCGACGAGGACCTGCGCCGGCTGGCGGGCGTCGGCGACGAGCGCATCACCGACAGCGTGCGCCAGATCGTGCCGGGCCGCTTCTGGTGGCTGTTCGTCAATCTGCTGACCGCAATTCTGGCCTCGATGGTGATCAAACAGTTCGACGCAACAATCGAGCACATGGTGGCGCTGGCGGTGCTGATGCCGATCGTGGCTTCCATGGGCGGCAATGCCGGCACGCAGACCATGACGGTAGCCGTGCGCGCGCTGGCGACCGGCGAGCTCGGCGCCATGAATACTGCCCGCGTGGTGCTGCGCGAGACCTTCGCCGGGCTCATCAACGGCGTAGCGTTCGCCTGCATCATGGGGCTCATCGTATTCTTGTGGTTCGGCTCCAACAGCCTGGGCGCAGTAATCGGCGCGGCCATGGTGATCAACCTGCTGGCTGCAGCGCTGGCTGGCATCTTCGTGCCGCTCGGCCTCGACCGGCTGGGGTTCGACCCCGCGGTATCCTCGACCGTGTTCGTGACGACGGTGACCGATGTGGTGGGCTTCTTTGCCTTCCTGGGGTTGGCGTCCTTGTGGCTGCTGTAGGGAATTCAGCCAAACAGGAGCAGATCATGAGCGTGCGGGTGCGCCGCCTCGAGGCCAAGGACAAGAAGGCTTGGCTTGCCCTGTTCAAGGGCTACATCGCCTTCTACAAGGCGACTGTCGCCGACGAAGTGATCGAGACCACCTGGCAGCGCCTTATTGCAGGGGCGCCGGATTTCCATGTCGCACTGGTGGCGGTGGATGCGGCCGATGCGCCCGTCGGCCTGGCGCACATGCTTTTCCACCGCTCGACCTGGTCGCCCACCCACTACTGCTACCTCGAGGACCTGTTCGTGGACCCCGACCAGCGGCTGAAAGGGGTGGGCCGGGCGTTGATCGAGGCCGTGTATCGGGAGGCCGATGCGCGGCAGTGCACACGCACCTACTGGGCGACGCAGGAGTTCAACTATCGGGCGCGCGCCCTTTACGATCAGCTTGCGACCAAGTCGTCGTTCGTGCAGTACCGGCGGTAGGTGTCAGACCCTGTGGGTCTGACCTTGACTCCGCACATGCTGTTGGCGTTGCCTCGCTCTCGACATGGCAGAATGGTGTCAGACCCGCAGCGTCTGACACCCCAATTGAGGTGCCTCGCATGAAAACCCGTGCCGCCGTTGCGCTCGAGAAGGGCAAGCCCCTGCAGATCCTGGAGGTGGACCTGGAGGGGCCGAAAGCGGGCGAGGTGCTGGTCGAGATCAAAGCCACCGGCATCTGCCACACGGACGAGTTCACGCTGTCGGGCGCCGATCCCGAGGGGCTGTTTCCGGCGGTCCTTGGGCATGAGGGCGCCGGCATCGTCGTCGATGTGGGGCCCGGGGTTGCAAGCGTGAAGAAGGGCGATCACGTGATCCCGCTGTACACGCCCGAGTGCCGGCAGTGCCCCTCCTGCCTGTCGCGCAAGACCAACCTGTGCACGGCGATCCGTGCCACCCAGGGCCAGGGCGTGATGCCGGACGGGACCTCGCGCTTCTCGCTTCAGGGCAAGAAGCTGCACCACTACATGGGCACCTCGACGTTCTCCAACTTCACCGTGCTGCCCGAGATCGCGGTGGCCAAGATCCGCGGCGATGCCCCCTTCGACAAGGTTTGCTACATCGGCTGCGGCGTCACGACCGGCATCGGCGCGGTGCTCAATACGGCGAAGGTGGAGCCGGGCGCCAAGGCCGTCGTATTCGGCCTCGGCGGCATCGGCCTCAACGTCATCCAGGGGCTCAAGCTCGCGTCTGCCGACATGATCATCGGCGTCGACATCAACCCGGCGCGCAAGGAGTGGGGCGAGCGCTTCGGCATGACGCATTTCGTCAACGCCAAGGAGGCGGGCGCCGACCTGGTCGCCCATCTCGTCAACATGACCAAGAGCGGCGCCGACCAGATCGGCGGGGCCGACTATACGTTCGACTGCACCGGCAATGTCACGGTCATGCGGCAGGCGCTGGAAGCGTGCCACCGCGGCTGGGGGGTGAGCGTGATCATCGGCGTGGCACCGGCCGGCGCCGAGATCGCAACGCGGCCGTTCCAGCTGGTCACGGGCCGGGTTTGGAAGGGCACGGCTTTCGGCGGGGCGCGGGGCCGCACCGACGTGCCCAAGATCGTCGACTGGTATATGGACAAGAAGATCGAGATCGATCCGATGATCACCCACACCATGCCGCTCGGCGACATCAACAAAGGCTTCGACCTGATGCACGCGGGCAAGAGCATCCGCAGCGTAGTATTGTTCTGACTGCCGTGCAGCGGGCTCGTGCCGATGCGATGAAACGTGTCTTCAAGTGGGTGGGAATTGGCGGCGGTGCGCTGCTGCTGGTCGCGGCCCTGGCTGCCGGGGCCGTATACGGCCTGCTGAAGAACACGGTTGCGTCGCCATCGGGCTCGCTCGCGATCGCCGGACTTTCGGCGCCGGTGGAGGTGGTGCGCGACCGGGAAGCGGTGCCGCACATCTTCGCCAAGACCACCGACGACCTCTACGTTGCGCTGGGCTTCGTGCATGCGCAGGATCGGCTGTGGCAGATGGAGCTGCAGCGCCGCACAGGCCAGGGCCGCCTGTCCGAAATGTTCGGCGAGCGCACATTCGCGACCGACGTGTTCCTGCGCACGCTCGACCTCTACGGTCATGCGGAACGCTCTCTCGCCGCCCTGCCCGACGAGGTCAAACGCGCGCTCGAGGCCTACGCGCGTGGCGTCAACGCTTATCTGACGCGCAGCACGGGGTGGCTGGAGCCGCGCCTGCCGCCCGAGTTCCTGCTGCTGCGGCATCGGCCCGAGCCATGGCGGCCGGCCGACAGCATGGTCACCATCAAGCTGATGGCGCTGCAACTGTCGACCAATCTCAATCACGAGCTGCTGCGCCTGGCGCTGGCGGCACAGGGATTGAACTCGGCCGAGATCGAGGACCTGATGCCGCTCGACGCGGTCGATCGGCCGCCGCCCATGCCGGAGATCGCGTCGCTCTATCCGCTGCGCCGCCCGCAAACGGCCCAGCGCCGGGCGGATGCCTCGGTCCTGGTGGACGATTTGATCGCCAGCGGCGCGTCCAACAACTGGGTCGTGTCCGGCGCGCGCACCAAGTCCGGCAAGCCGTTGCTCGCCAACGACCCGCACCTGCGGCTTGCCGCCCCTGCGATCTGGCATCTGGCGCACATGGCGCTGGAGAAGCCGGGGGCGGACCCGGTGAACGCCGTCGGCGCCAGCCTGCCTGGATTGCCCCATATCGTGCTCGGACGCGGCGACAGCGTCGCCTGGGGCTTCACCAATACGGGGCCCGACGTGCAAGATTTGTTCATCGAGCAGGTCAATCCGAACAACCCGCGCGAATACAAGACGCCCGAAGGGTGGCGCCCGTTCGCGATCGAGGAGATGCAGATCGCCGTCAAAGGTGCCGGCGTGCGCAAGGTCGAGCGCCGGCGCACCCGCCACGGACCTGTGCTGCCAGGCTTCTATCGCGGCCTCGAGGGGCTTCTGGCCCCCAACTACGTGGCGGCGCTGCAGTGGACAGCGCTCAGCGATGACGACACCACCGTTGCGTCGGGCATGTTCGATCCCAACCTGCGCACTGTGGGCGACTACATGCAGCGCATGCGCCAGTTCGTGGTGCCGATGCAGAGCATGGTGGTGGCGGACACCAGCGGGCGTATCGGCATGATCGCGCCGGGCCGTGTGCCGGTGCGGGATAAGGCCAACAAGGTTGCCGGCCGGGCGCCGGTTCCGGGCTGGGACGCGGCCTACGACTGGAAGGGGTTTCTCAAGTTCGAGGACCTGCCCAAGGTGGACGAGGCCAATGTCGGCGCCATCGGCACCGCCAACGCGCGCATGGTCGATCCCGACTATCCTCACCTCCTGACCTACGACTGGGATGCGCCCTTCCGCCAGCAGCGCGTCAAGGAGCTGATCTTCGACCAGGACAAGCATGACATCGCCAGCATGCGCGCCGCCCAGGCCGACGTGCTGTCCTTGGCCATCGCGCGTCTCCAGCCCATGATGATCGCCGCGGCGCAAGCTGACGGGTCGGTCGACAATGCCGTGCTCGATCAGCTCACGACCTGGGACGCAAGCATGCGTCCCGACCGGGCCGAGCCGCTGATTTTCACGGCCTGGATGCGCGAGGCAGTGCGCGCCATTTATCAGGACGACCTCGGCGCCGCGTTCGATCGCTACTTCGACTCGCGCGCGCAGGCTTTGATACGCCTGCTGGAAGGCCGAGCCACCGGCCGCGACTGGTGCGACGACCGCACCACGCCCTTGCGCGAGCGCTGCGGGGCAGTGCTGGCGGCAGCGCTCAATCGCGCGCTGCGGGACCTGGAGGCGCGCTACGGCAGAGATCGGTCGAAGTGGCGCTGGGACGTTGCGCACTACGCGTTCGGGGAGCATCGGCCGTTCGGCGCCGTGGCGAACCTTGCGCCCTACTTCAATGTCGAGGTGCCGAGCCCCGGCGGCGACTACACGCTGAACCGCGGCAAGGTCGAGTACGACGCCGAGCCGCCGTTCGCCAACCGCCACGCCTCGAGCTATCGCGCCATCTACGACTTCGCCGATCTCGAGCGCTCGCTCTACATCCACACCACCGGCCAGTCGGGCAACCCGCTGTCGCCGTTCTATCGCTCGTTCGCGGAGCGCTGGGCCAAGGTGGACTACATCACGATCTCCACCAAGCGCGAGGAGATCGCCAAGGCGCCGCTCGGCACCTGGAAGTTGGCGCCGCAGTAGCTATGGCACTTGCGCGCTGCGGCGTGGCGCTGTAGAGGCGCAACCGGTCAGCCTGGGAGGCTTCGATGCGGATCGTGTTGAGCTTGTCGATTGCGGGCGCTGTCGCTTGCTTGGTGGCGGCGGTCCCGCCGGCGCATGCCAAGACCTGCAAGGACACGATCACGGCCAAGGCGCGCTCGGCGGCACAGGTGAGCGACGACACGCGTCTGCGGCGCGCGCGCGAGAACGCGATCGCCAATTGGAGCGCGCGGGCGCGCGACACCTACGGCTGGGCCTATCGCTTCTGGGCGCGCTCCGAGGAGCGCAAGGTGGATTGCGGCGGGGGCACGAGCGCCAAGCATTGCACGGCCAGCGCCAGGCCGTGCCGGCTGCTGTAGCGGCCCAATTGCGGCGGGCGCCTCTATTGCGCCCTACTTGCGCCACGTTGGGCTACGCCGGGCGCGAAAAATGGGCAATTGCGAGACGCAAAGTTCATGTCTGCACGCAATTTAGCGTTACAAGTCCTGCTGCTATCTGACGCTTTGCCGAAGTGATTGCGGCGGCTCATATGCCAGTGCGGTGCACCGGCTGCATAAGCGGCGCACGGACGCCCTGTAGCGGCGCCGCATCTTAATCCGCGTCGAAAGGGCATGCCCGAAATGCTGGGAACTGTTTGCGTCGACTTCGACGGGACCATTGCCCCTGCCGATCCCACCGACGCTCTGTTCGATCGTTTCTGCGACCCCTCGTGGCGCGAGATAGAGGAAGAATGGCAGCAGGGCCGATGCACGGCGCAGACGTGCATGGGCAAGCAGGTCGACCTTCTGCGAGCCACGCCCGAAGCGATCGACGCAATGCTCGCCACCGTCGCGATCGACCCGCAGTTCCCCGCGTTCGTCGATCTCTGCCGGCGCTGGGATATGAGGGTTGTCGTGTTGTCCGATGGCCTGGACCGCGTCGTCGGCAGCGTGTTGCGCGCCGCCGGCATGGACCTGCCGTTCTTCGCCAATCGCCTGGAGTGGCTCGGGGGCGACCGCTGGAAGCTGGCGTTTCCATTCGCGCGCACAGGCTGCATGGCGTCGCTGGGAAACTGCAAATGCGGTCATCGCGCCAGGGGCCGGCAGCGCGGGCTGGACATCATGGTCGGTGACGGCCGCTCCGATTTCTGCATCGCCGAGTGCTCGCATCTGGTGCTCGCCAAGGGGCGACTCGCCAGCCACTGCAAGTCCAATAGGATTCCGCATTGGCCGATAGACGGCTTCTCCGACGCAATTCCGTTCCTGCGTGGCTGGCTGGCCCGCAACGCCCGCAAGTCGGCCTGAACGCAGTCGTACCGTTGAGTGAAGTCCAGGACAGAATGACAATCGGAAACATCCCCGACTACAGCGAGACCTTTCGCGGCGGCTCGACGGGCTTTCTGCTGATCCACGGCCTCGGCGGCACGCCGGCGGAGCTGCGGTTCGTCGGGCGTGGTCTGTCGCACGCGGGCTATACGGTGCACTGCCCGCAGCTTGCAGGGCATTGCGGGACCTTCGAGGAGCTGCGCGCCACCGGCTGGAACGATTGGTACGCGACGGTGAAGGACGCGCACGCGGAGCTGCTCAAGTCTTGCGATAAGGTGATCGTAGGCGGGCTGTCGTTGGGTGCCATTCTCGCGCTGCACCTGGCGGCCGAGCGGCCCGATGATGTGCTTGCGACTGCACTCTTCGCCCCGACCTTGAAGCTCGATGGCTGGGGCGTGCCCTGGTACAGCGTGTTGTTCAACCTGGTGCGGACGCAGCGCGCGGCCGATCTCATCAGTTTCTCGGAGCGCGATCCCTACGGCATCAAGGATCCGCGCGTGCGGGCGCTAGTCACGGCGGCGATCAACAGCGGCGACAGCTCCAAGGTCGGCCAGCTCACCAATCCCGGGCGTGTGATGCTGGAGATGCGGTGGCTCGTGACTATCGTGAAGAGCGAGCTATGCCGTATTCGCCAACCGACGCTGATCGTTCATCCTCGGCATGACGATCGGGCGAGCTTGCGCAATGCAGCCTATTTGCAGGGGGCGCTGGGCGGCATGGTGGACACCTGCGTTCTGGATGACAGCTATCACGTCATCACCGTCGACCGTCAGCGCGACCTCGTCGTGCAGCGCACCGCCGCGTTCGCCGACGGCTTGAGCGGACGCGCGTCCGAGCCAGCCAGCAAGCTTTCCGATCTGGCGTTCATGCGCGAGTTAGCGTGAGTGAGGTAGGGTGCAATAAGCGGTAGCGCATTGCACCGCGGCACCGCTGGTTCGGCGCAATGCGGCTTCGCCTTATTGGCGCCCTACGGAGCGCCACAAACCTCACGCGTTGCCGCGGTCCTCGCGCCACACGCCGATCTTCTCCTGAACGGGGCGGTCGGAGAAGGAAAACAGCACCGCCTCCGTGTCGGCCTCGTGGGTGACGGGCTTCCAGCTCGGGACGACGAAGATGTCCTTGGGGCCCCAGTCGAACGTCTCCTCGCCGATGCGCGTGCGGCCGCGGCCCTCCATCGCCACGTAGACGGTGGCGTCGGTCGAGCGATAGCGGGCGGTCTTGAAGCCCTTGGGCAGAAGCTGGATGAAGGTGCCCATGGTCGGCATGGCGTGGTCGCCGGTGACGGGGTTGGTGTAGCGCATCTTGATGCCGTGGCAGGCGTCGAAATCGCCGGCCTTGGCGAGCTGGGCCAGCGCCTCGCGCGTGCGCGCGTAGGGGTAGTTGAAGATCGGCGAGGTGGCGGAGCCGTTCTTGTGGTCGACGGGCAGCAGATTGGCGCCGTAGCGGGCCGACGAATCCCCCGCCGGCTTGGCGAGCGGCTGCTCCTCCTCCTCGTGGCGCTCGACGAAGGAGGCGTCGAGGGTTGCGATGATGGGGATGTCGAGGCCGTCGAGCCAGAACATCGGCTTGTCGGTGTGGTTGCCGTGGTCGTGCCAGGCCATGAAGGGGGTGATGACGAAGTCGCCCGGATGCATGTATGTGCGCTCGCCGTCGACGGACGTGTGGGCGCCCTCGCCCTCCAGCACGAAGCGCAGCGCCGATTGCGAATGGCGATGGGCGGGCGCGACCTCGTGCGGCATCACGAGCTGCACGCCGGCATAGAGCGAGGTGGTGATCTTGGACTGGCCGCGCATGCCCGGGTTCTCCAGGATCAGCACGCGCCGCTCGGCTTCCTTGGCGGTGATGAGCGCGCCGGCCTCCAGCATGGCGGCGCGGATGTCGGAAAAGCGCCACAGCGCCGGCTGGCAGCCGCTCTTGGGCTCGGGGGTGATGAGCTGGGACAGCACGGCCCACAGCGGCGTCATGTTCTGCTTGTCGATGCGGGCGTAGAAGGCCTTGCGCTCGGGCGTCTCGGCGGGGGCGTGGTCCATGGCTCGCGCGTCCTCGGGTTCCTCGGGGTGGAGTTTAGGCTGTAGGGTGCAATAAGGCGATAGCCGCATTGCACCGATCTGCGCGAGCACCGGCGCAATACGGCTGACGCCTATTGCGCCCTACGGTTCACCTACTCGCAGAAGGCGCTGCGCTTGCGCTGGGCCAGATCGAAGTGGAAGTGGTTGCGGTGGGCCTCGTTGGCGTCGGGGCCCAGCACCGTGCCGAAGGTGCCGCACGCGCCCTTATGCAGCCGGCGCAGGAAGACCATCTCGGGCGTGATCTTGGGCGCGTCGATCTTGGCCGTGGTCGGGATGGCGCCCTTGGCGTCGGCCACCTTCTTGGTCTCGGCTACCTTTGGATCGATGCCCCGGCCGAGCTTCTGCAACTCCGCGGTGTGCAGCGAGCGCCTGACGCGCTCGGCTTCCTTCCGCTCGGCTTCCTCGCGCGCGCGATCGGCCTCCTCCTTCTTGCGGGCGGCTTCCGCCTTGGCCTGCTCCTGCTTGTTGCCCTTGCCCAACTTGGCGATCCGCGCCGCTTCGGCGGCTTCGCGGTCGGCCTTGCGCGCGGCAGCCTTGGCCTCGTCCTCGGCCTTCTTGGCGAGCGCGACTTCCTCCGCGGCGCGCTCCTGCATCTGGCGCAGGTCGCGCACGTTCGGGCCCCACTTGCTTTCCACGTCGATGGTGCGGCCGTCGGCGGTGACGAAGCCCATGATGTCAATGGCGTTGGCCATCGCGTGCTCGCTCAGCCGGTGGCTGTTGCTGGCGCTGCCGTTGCGGTTGCGGCAGGCGTAGCCCGAGGCGCCGCGCACGCGCGCGATGGGGCTGCCCAGGACCTCCTGCGCGGCGGGCTGCAAGGTCTTCTCGATCCAGGTGTGCAGGCTGGCAACCATGGCGCAATTGAGCGTCGGCGCCGGTTGGAACTCGACCCGGGTTGCGCCCAAGCCGATGCGCTTGAGCAGCACCGGGGCCGGACTGCCGCACTGCTCCTGCTTGACCGGGGCGCCGATCTCGACCTCGGCACCGAGCGGGGCAAGCCGCTTCAGGCAGTCCCTCAGGGCGGCGATGATCTCGGCGTCGGACCAGGTGTCGGGGACGGGGGGCTCGACCTTGGCGGAGTCGGACTTCGGATCGAGAGGTGGAACAGGGGCGTTGGTCACCGGCGCGTTGGCGGCCGTCTTGCCGAGGCTGCCGCTGTCGGGCTGGCCCGGCAACCTGGTGTCGGGCGCAGAGGCAGCCTTGGCCTCGGGCGGGCCGGCCGCCTTACCGAGGCCGCCGCTCTCGCCCTGCGGCGGGGTGGCGCGCTGCCGCTGGCGCAGGCGGGCGACTATCCCGAGCGGTGTGTTCGCTACCGTGATGGGCGATGCGTCAGGCACCAGCACCGGCTTGGCGCGGACCACCTCTATCTCAGTGCTCGCGGCAGGGGCTTTGGAGTGCGGGGATGGTTGAGCGCTTGTGAACGTGGAGGCTGCGCGATCGGACAACAGAGGGAACAGCGCAATTCCCAGAAGAGCAACCAGAGAAAGGTTCGTGGACACGGATTCCAGGGCCTTGCCAAGCGTCACAATCTGTTTGGACAAGTACTGTCGAGAAAAGTACTTGGCTCTAAACGCCATGCCCACCGGCTACCTGATGCCACGCGTTGATTGGATATAATCAGCTTGGCAGTCGTTTGTGGTGGAACGATGGATTCTCGAGCGTGGCCGCGGCACTCGCGTGCCGCCACCTGCAAGGCAACGCCCAAGCCCCCTGGTCGGTTTCAGCTGGTCGGTTCTTAGCTTGTCGGGGCGTCGAGCTTGCGCGTGAGGCTTTCGAATTCGCGCCGCAGCTCCTCGTTCTTGAAGATCTGATCGAAGGTCGGCGCCTCGAGCTTCTGGATCGCTTCGAAGGAGGCCGTCGCGTCGCGCATCAGATTGCGCAGCTGGAAGCTCGCCTCGACGGTCTCGAAGGTGTTGTCGGCGATGCGCAGGTCGTGGGTGGCACGCTGGCGCGCCTTGGCCACCTGCTCACGCTGCTGCAGCAGGTAGCGGCGGTAGCCCCTGGCCGCGTCCTCGGCGAGGCGCTGGCTATCGCGGTTGCTTTCCAGAGCGCGCTTCTGATCCTCGCGGTTCTCGAGCTTCATCAGCTCCGCCGTCTTGGCGCGGGCGGCGCGGATATCGACCTCGATGGCGGCGAGCTTCGGCAGATACTGGTTGTCGATCTTGGCAATGATCGTGTCTTGGGCGTGCACCAGGATCGCGAACAGGGCCGCGTGCATGGCGAAGTACTTGCGGGCGGCGCCGATGCTCTCGCCCGAGCCGGCCATCAGCTTGCCGAGCTGGCCGTCGATCAGCTTGGCCGAGTTGAAGACGGCGATAAGGCGTACCAGATCGCCAGACAGGACGCTGTCGAGCAGCAGGTCGACCTGCTCGGTCGAGAGCTGCACGCCGGCTTTCCTGAGCGCTTCGTGCACCTCGCCCTTGGTCCGGGCGATCTCGGCGCGATTGAGCTCGATGCGCTTTTTGGTGTCGTCGATGTCCTTGGCAAGGCTGTCGACCGTGTCGGTGACGATGCCGGGCAGCACGCCGTCCTTGGGGGCGACCAGCTGCTTCTCGCGCAAACGGACGCTGCGGTCGTCGAGCTCGCGGATGTTCTTGCGCAGGCCTTCTATCTTCTTCTGCAGCTCGACGATCGGCACGTCGGTGATGACGCCGAGCGCCGAATCGAGCAGGTCGCGAATCCTGCGCTCACGATCCTCGCGCGTTTCGGTCCAAAGGGGACGCAGGATGAATTCGCTCTCGGCCGGGAGCTTGCGCGCCTCGCCGCGATTCTTGGCGGCGTCCTGCAGGATGGCGTCGACCGCCTTCATCAGGCGCAGCGCCTGCTCGTGGCTGGCATCGGCGTCCTTGGCGTCGGCGGCGGAGGCCGGGGGCACCGTCTGAGGAGCGGCTGCTGGCGAATTGGCAGCAGGCTGCTCGGCTTGCGCTGTCTGCAGGCCGGAGTCTGCGCGCTTGATGAGATCGCCGATGCCGTCGCGCCGGCCTGTGTAGCTGCCGGCCACCAGCAAGATGGCCACTGCGCCCGCTGCCAGCACGGGCATGCCAACCCAATGGCGGACCAAAGAAATCATCGCCCGCACCCTCCACTGTGTGGCTCAAGGTGAGGTGGAGATTAGGGCTTTTTGTGGGAACTGCCCAGGTTTTACGCATTGACGCGCTGCTGCGCGGCTTTGAGCAGGGACATGAGCTCGTCGTTGATCTGCCGGGCGTCGTCGAGAACTATCATGTGCGTGATGGCAGGCCCGGGCCCGCGCATGTTGGATTTCTGCAGCGGGGCGTCGAACGGGTGGTCGCCGAGGTCGAGACCGAGCCGCAACCCGGTCTTGTGCATCGTGACCGCCGCGAACTCGCGAGGACCTCCTATCGATACGTAAGTGTTCTTGGGGACGAAGCTGACGGGGCGCAGGGCCTTGCTGATTTCGTCTGCCAGCCATTCGTAGAGCGGGCGGTAGCCCTTTGCGGCGGCCAGCAGCCTCTCCAGGTCAGCAACCTGACGCGGGGTTGCGCCCACGTGTACGTAAAACGGGGCGTCCGGTCGCAGCTTCGCGATGCCGGGACCGACAAGATGTTCGTCGAGGGCCGGCCCCAGGGGCTCGCCAGCGTCACGGGCAGGCTTCGGGGGCTCACCGGCCGGCTTCGGCGACTTGCTTGAGTAGATCGGCTTGCCGCCGTTCTTGTGGATGCGCTCCAGCCACGAGGCGCGCGCGAAGGGGAGGCCTTGCTCGCGCAGCCAGTCGATGACCTCGTTCTTGTCGGCGAAGCCCTGGGCGGCGATGGCCGCCATCCATTCGGCGAGATCGCGCCCCGTGCGGGCTTTCAGCCCGGCGAGGAACTCTCGCTCGTCATCCTCTGCTTCCCTGGCCATGGCGTCGATGGAGTGTTCAGAACCAGCGCCGCGTGCGCTCCTTGTAGTCGAGGTAAGCTTGCCCGAAGCGTTCCTCCAAATGGCGCTCTTCGGGAAGGATGGCAAGCACCAGGATGGCAATGGCGAACAGCGGCGCAACAATCACGAACCAGATGTTGTGGGTCAGCTCGGCCAGGCCCAGAAACACCAGCACCTCGCCCATGTAGATGGGGTTGCGGCGGAAGCCGAAGGCGCCCTCCGTGACCAGCCGGTCGACGCGCCGGTTGGGCATGAAGGTGGTGCCGGCGCGCAGCAGCGTGACAAAGCCCCAGGCGATCAGTGCCAATCCGGCGCCGCCGAAAGCCAGTCCGACAATGCGCGCGCCAAGGTCGTCGAGCCCGGGCCACGGCAAGGGAAAGAGGCGGCCCATCAATGCCGCCAGCACTGTGCCGGCCGCGATCAGCACGGGTGGCCAGGGCACGGCGGTCGGGCGCGAGGCTTGCGGCGTTTCCATCGTTCTGTGGGTCCGGTTGGCGCGGCACTATGGTTTGCGCCGGAGCCAGGCGTAAAGACCCCTTTCGGGTGCCCCGCCGAAACGGCTTGCCGGGGCGCGGCGCCGGCGCTAGCCAAGACTGCGGTAGGAGACGCACCAATGATCCCCAACGATTTCCCGGCCCTCAATTTCGATTTGGGCGAGACCGCGGACCAGCTGCGCGCTTCCGTGCGCGGCTTCACGGCCGACGAGATTGCGCCTCTGGCGGCGGAAATCGACAAGACCAACGAGTTTCCCCGCCACCTGTGGACCAAGCTCGGCGACCTCGGCCTGCACGGCATCACGGTGGAGGAGGAGTACGGCGGCTCGGGGCTCGGCTACCTCGAGCACTGCATCGCCATGGAGGAGATCAGCCGCGGCTCAGCCTCGGTTGGGCTCTCCTATGGCGCGCACTCGAATTTGTGCGTGAACCAGCTCCGGCGCAACGGCTCGGATGCGCAAAAGCGCAAGTACCTGCCCAAGCTGATCTCGGGCGCGCATGTGGGCGCGCTGGCGATGTCGGAGTCGGGCGCGGGCTCGGACGTGGTGTCGATGTCGCTGCGAGCGGACAAAAAGGGCGACCGCTACGTCCTCAACGGCACCAAGTTCTGGATCACCAACGGGCCGTGCGCCGATGTGCTGGTGGTGTACGCCAAGACCGATCCAAAGGCGGGCCCGCGCGGCATCACGGCGTTCCTGATCGAGAAGGGGTTCAAGGGATTCTCCACCGCGCAGAAGCTCGACAAGATGGGCATGCGCGGCTCCGACACGGGCGAGCTGATCTTCGAGAACTGCGAGGTGCCGGCCGAGAACGTGCTGGGCGAGGTGGGCAAGGGCGTCAACGTGCTGATGAGCGGGCTCGACTACGAGCGCGCCGTGTTGGCGGCGGGACCGCTGGGCATCATGCAGGCGGCGATGGACGTGGTGGTGCCTTACGTGCATCAGCGCAAGCAGTTCGGCCAGCCGATCGGCGAGTTCCAGCTGGTGCAGGGCAAGCTCGCCGACATGTACACCACGATGAACGCGTGCAAGGCCTATGTGTACGCGGTGGCGAAGGCCTGCGACCGCGGCGAGACCGCGCGCAAGGATGCGGCCGGCGCCATCCTGTATGCGGCGGAGAAGGCGACCTTGATGGCGCTCGATGCCGTGCAGCTGCTGGGCGGCAACGGCTACATCAACGATTTTCCCACGGGGCGGCTGCTGCGCGACGCCAAGCTCTACGAGATCGGCGCCGGCACCAGCGAGATCCGGCGCTGGCTGATCGGGCGCGAGCTGTTCGCAGAGACGGCGTGAGCTACTAGGCGGAATCGATCACTCGATCTCGGCCAATCTGGCGGTCGTCTGCCACAGGCGCTCGGCATTCTCGTCATCCTCGGCTAGCGGATTGGGACGCGCCAGCCTCGCCTTGTGAAAATAGCGGCCGGTAACTCCAGCATATTCGCGAGCCGACGCCAGCCGCACGAGTCGACGCGCACCTCTCTCGGGCGAGCTCCCGAACAGGTGGATGAGCGCGAACGCGAAAGGGATCAGCCCTCCGGACCGGTAGCCGAAGCTCGTCGCCACTTCTCCGGGATGCAGGCAATTGGCAGTAACTTGCTTGCCGGCCCAGCGGCGGGCGAGCTCGCGCGTGAACAGCACGCAACATAGCTTCGCGTGCGCGTAGGCATAGAATGCGTCGTACCTATGCTCGAGTCTGAGATCCTCCAGATGCAGCGTGGCGAGATGGTGCAGGGCGCCCGACACGTTGACGACCCGCGCGGGCGCCGCCGCAAACAGGCGCTCGCGCAGACCGTGGGTCAGCACGAAAGGGGCGACGTGATTGAGCGCGAATGTGCGCTCGAAGCCGTCCGGCGTGATCTTGCGCGACGCGAACATCGCGCCGGCATTGTTGAGCAGGACGTCGACGCGCGGCTCAGCGGCGGCGATGTCGGCCGCGGCCTGCCTGACGCCGTCAAGCCGAAGCAGGTCGGCATAGTGGACGCTGTGCCCCGCCCGCGGGAAGCGCTGGCGCAGCCGCGCGAGCATGGCCTCTCCGCGTTGCTTGTTGCGGGCTATCATGACGATGCGCGCGCCCATCGCAGCCAACGCTTCGGCCGCGGCCCGGCCGATACCGGACGTAGCGCCGGTGATGACGCAGGTCTTCCCGACCATGCTTGCCGTGGGCTCTAGGCGCTTGGCTTCAGTCGCAGCGGGGGTGAATTGATGGAAGCACCCATCCGGGGGTGCCAGGAGGGACAAACGCGCGAACACGCCACTCATGTGCCATCCTTGTTCCCGCGCTACCAAAGCTTCGATCCGTCCCGCAGGGGTAACGTTGCCAGCCAAACTTGGCGGGTTTTGGCGGGTTTCTTGGCAAGGCTAGGGCTTCACTGGGGCGGATCGCTCGTAGTGGTGGCTAGCGTGTGGCCGCAGGCGCTTGCATGTCGACAGCGGAGCAGCGAGAGATCGGGGAGTTGAGGAGTGGCTCTCCTCGACGCGGCGCGCGAGGGGTTGCTCACTTTCCGGAGCGGACGGGGCAGGCGGCGTAGGGCGCAATAAGGCGAGGCCGCATTGCGCCGTTTGACGGGTGCATCGGTGCAATGCGGCTAACGCCTATTGCACCCTACGGGCGACCTTATCCCCGGTCTTCCGAGCTGTGCGCATAATGTGGCGTCGCTTGCCTGCGACGGGGCGTTTGGATCCAGCACCCAACGTGGCAGCGATCGGCGCCTGGAAGGTAGGCCCTCGTGTTGGAGGACCGAGATCCAGGAGGCCCGGGAAACCCGCTGACGAGGAAGCGCCAGCAATGGCGGGAAATCGTCGGCCGCCCAATGGCTGCATGGCAACCGCGAAGCGCCAGCGATGGAGCGGAGCGGCAAGCCGAAGAGCGTACCGGGACAGAAATCGCCGCAACGCGGGTGCCGCAAGGCGACCCAGGGGACCCCCTCTCGGGTCCCAGCGGGCTCTCTCCTGAGAGCCCTCGAGCAGGCCCGGCCGGGCCTGCTGGGGCCGGAGGACAACCGGCCCCCGGGTCGCCCATGCGGCGCCCGCGTACCCGTCGCACCTTTCGCAGGCCCAAGCGCCCGCGGGGCGGACGGCGCGTGCACAGACGCGAGTAATCCGACGGCGTTCCGGATTGACCAGGCGCCCTACTGCATGCTCCATCACGACCCGAACATCGGCAGGAACACGAGGCGGCAGTCATGGCAAGCGCAACGGAAGACCCCATCGTCATCGCCGGCATGGCGCGCACGGCCATGGGCGGCTTCCAGGGCGCGTTCGCGCCGCTCACGGCGCCGCAGCTCGGTAGTGCCGCCATCAAGGCGGCCGTGGAGCGCGCCGGCCTCAAGCCCGAGGACGTGAGCGAGGTGGTGATGGGCTGCGTGCTGCCGGCCGGCCAGGGCCAGGCGCCGGCGCGTCAGGCCGCGCTCGGTGCGGGCGTTGCCGCAGTCGGTGCCGTGCACCACCGTCAACAAGATGTGCGGCTCGGGCATGAAGGCGGCGATGCTGGCCTACGACGCGCTGCACGTGCGGCCGGGCGACATCGTGGTGGCGGGCGGCATGGAGAGCATGACCAACGCGCCCTATCTCTTGCCCAAGATGCGCGGCGGCGCCCGGCTCGGGCACGCCGAGGTCAAGGACCACATGTTTCTCGATGGGCTCGAGGATGCCTACGACAAGGGCCGGCTGATGGGCACCTTCGCCGAGGACACGGCGCAGCACTACCAGTTCACGCGCGAGGCTCAGGACGCGTTTGCGATCGAGAGCCTGAAGCGCGCGAAGTGGGCCAACGAGGACGGCTCGTTTGCGGGCGAGATCGTGGCCGTGGCCGTGAAGGGCCGGAGCGGCGTGGTCGAGGTGAAGCAGGACGAGCAGCCGTTCACAGCCGACCTCGCCAAGATCCCCAAGCTCAAGCCGGCATTCCGCGAGGGCGGCACGGTGACGCCCGCCAACTCCAGCTCCATCTCCGACGGCGCGGCCGCGCTGGTTCTCATGCGCGAGAGCGAGGCGAAGCGGCGCAAGCTGGCTCCGCTGGGCCGGATCGTCGGCACGGCGTCGTTTGCGCAGGCGCCGGCCTTGTTCACCACCGCTCCCGTGTTCGCCATCAAGCGGCTTCTGGAGCAGGTGGGCTGGAGCGCCAAGGACGTCGGCCTCTACGAGGTCAACGAGGCGTTCGCCGTCGTGACCATGGCCGCCATGCGCGATCTCTCCCTGCCGCATGACAAGGTCAACGTGCACGGCGGCGCTTGCGCGCTGGGCCACCCGATCGGCGCCTCGGGCGCGCGCATCATCGTCACCTTGCTCTCCGCCATGCAGAAGTACGGCGAGCGCAGGGGCGTGGCGGCGCTGTGCATCGGCGGCGGCGAGGCCACCGCCGTGGCCATCGAGCGCATGGCGTGAGGACCATCCACACCGAGATCGGCATCATGGCGCCGGCGGCGCGGGTGTGGGACGTGTTCGCGGCCGCCGACAAGTGGCCGGAGTGGAATCCGTTCGCACGCGTGACCGGCCGGTTCGCGCCTGGCGAGCGGCTCACGGTGGTGCTGACCCCGCCCGGCAAGAGCGCGATGACCTTCCGCCCGACGGTGGTGAAGCTGGACCCGGGCCGCGAGCTGCGCTGGTTGGGGCATCTCGGCACGCCCGGGCTGTTCGACGGCGAGCACGGCTTTCGCGTGGTGGCGGAGGACGCGGGCCGCTGCCGCTTCGAGCAGTTCGAGGCCTTCACCGGGCTGCTGGTCGCGCCGATCCTGTGGATCGCCGGTGCCGCGACACGTCAAGGCTTCGAGGCGATGAACCGGGCGTTGAAGGCGCGGGCGGAAAGCAACTGATCGCGCGACCGGACCCTCCCTCAATGTTCTTCTACCTTGCCAAGATACTCTGGTTCTTCCTGCAGCCGTCGTCGCTGATGCTGTTAGCCCTGATCGCGGGCGCCCTTCTGGCGGGAACCGCATGGCGCCGGTTGTCGCGCTGGCTTCTGTTCGGAGGTGTTGCTGCAATCGTGGTCTGCGGCCTGCTGCCGGTGGGCGACCTGCTGATCCGGCCGCTCGAGGACCGCTTCCCGCGCCCCACCCTGGAGGGCGAGGGCGGCTCAATCGCCGGCATCATCGTGCTCGGCGGCTCGGAGGAGCTAGGGCTCGAGGATCGCGAGGTACTGGCCTCGCTCAACGGTGCCGCGGAACGGTACATCGAGGCCGTCGTGCTGGTCGCGGCGGTTCGCCAAAGCGCGCGTGGTGTTCGCGGGCGGTTCAGCCATGGTCGCGGCAAATCTCCCGCCGGAGGCCGAGACAGCGCGGCGGGCCTGTTCGAGGCATTGGGCGTCGAGCGGGAAAGGGTGACGCTGGAGTCCACGTCGCGCGACACCTACGAGAATGCCATGTTCAGCGCGCGCCTCGTGCAGCCCCGCCCCGAGCAGCGGTGGCTGCTGGTGACGTCAGCGAGCCACATGCCGCGCGCGATGGGGTGCTTCCGCAGGGCCGGGTTCAACGTGGTGGCGTGGCCGGTGGACTACCACACGCCGCGGCGCCTGTCCTTTAGCGGTTTCAACCGCTCCATTCCCGAGGGTCTCAGCAATCTCGACGGGATTGCGCACGAGTACGTCGGGCTGCTCATGTATTATGTGACGGGCAGGATCAACTCGCCGTTTCCCGCGCCCTAGCCCACGTCTTCGGCGCGGCACCTAGTATTTCTTGTCGATCGGCTCGGGCGGTCGCGCCAGCTCAGCCTCGATGTTGACCGTCGGGCAATTTTTGGAGGCGAGGTGGCGATTGTAGGCCTCGAGTCTGGCGCGGTCGCGCACGTACTCCACATCGCGGTCGAGCCCCTTCTGAGTGGCTTTCCCGTATGGGTTGACCTTGCTGGCGGTGACCGCAAGCTGCGACGTGCCGACCTCGGCTGCCCTGTACTTCAGCCGCTCGATGACGATCGACATAGCGCCGGCTGTGCGCTTGCAGTCCATCTCCTTCTCCTCAGCCGCCATCTCGTAGCGGCCGTCGGGCGTCATCTCCCCGCTCTTCAGGGGCTGGGATGCCTTGCTTGCTTCCTTGAAGGGAGGCGGCGTGTAGCCCGGGATGGCGGCCGCGCAGGCAGCAAGCAGCAGCAAAGCGGCGCAGCAGGAGAGGCGGGCAAGCATGTGATGGGGCTACCTGATTCGCGGGGCAGCCTAGCCAAGCAAACGTGGCGCTGCGAGGGCGGGCGGCGTAAACAGGGTGCAGGAAGCGCGCGGGGAGCGCGACTTGGCCGGACCTGCAAGGAGAACCACGGTGCCGCAGAAGATCACCAAGAGCGTGAAGTCGATGGTGGAGGCCGCCAAGCGGGAGATCGAGGAGATCGAGGCGGCGGATGCGGTCAAGCTCCACGGGCGCGACGACGTGGTGCTGGTCGACCTGCGCGACCCGCGCGAGCTGGAGCGCGACGGCCGCGTGCCCGGCGCCTTCCGCATGACGCGCGGCATGCTGGAGTTCTGGATCGATCCCGAGAGCCCCTACTTCAAGCCGATCTTCGCCGAGGACAAGAAGTTCGTGTTCTTCTGCGCCGGGGGTTTGCGCTCGGCGCTGGCCGCCAAGACGGCGCAGGACATGGGGCTGAAGCCCGTCGCCCACGTGCTCGGCGGCTTCAGGGGCTGGAGGGAGGCCGGCGGGCCGGTCGAGGAGCCGGAGCGCATGCCGGGCGAGGGCAAGCCGAAGAAGTAGATTCGGCAGAGTTTTTTTTACCCAAGGAGTTGCATCATGGCTCAATGGGGCATGGATTTTGTGAATTCCATTCGCGACGAGAAGATGCCAGCGCCGCCGTTCGCGGCCCACCTCAAGCTGCGGCAAGACGTGCGCTTCGAGACAATTGAGGAGGGGCGTGTGGTGCAGATCTGGACGGTGGCGCCACACTTCACGTTGCCGGACGGCATCATCCAGGGTGGGCTGCTTGGCACGGTCGCCGACGTCAGCCAGACCTTTGCGCTCTTCACCACGTACGAGGCGTTCGAAACCTGGCCGACGCTCGACTTCCACATTCGCTTCGTGCGGCCGATCAAGGTGGGTGACGCGGTGCGCGTCGAGAGCAATGTCCTCAACAAGAGCAAGAACGGCGCCGTCATCGAGACGACCTTCACCTCTGCCGACGGCAAGCTGCTCGCGTGCGTGACCGGCGGTTGGACGCGGGCGGAGCGCCAGCGCGACACGATTCCGCCCGTGTCCAAAGCCGGCGGTTAGCCCGCGTCAGGAGAACCGCTCCCACGCCGCCTGGCGCGAGATGCCGAGCGCCTTGCCGATCTCGGCCCAGCTGACGTCGCGCTTGCGCAAGGTCTCGATCTGGGCCTGCAGCACGGTGCGCACGCCTTCGAGCGCCGCGTTGGAGGGCGCAAGGCTGCCGAGCAGCTGCGCGTCCGTCATCTTCTCCCAGCCGGCGAACTGCTGCGGCGTCGCCTCCAGGATCTTGTTGCACACCCCGACGCAGGCGTCGCAGATGAACACCTTGGGTCCGCCGAGCAGCTTCGCGACCTCCGAGTCGGGCTTGCGGCAGAACGAGCAGCGCAGCGGCCTTCGCTTTGGCTTGAACATGGGAGCCCTCCTGTTTTGTCAAGAATGACCTGACAATGCATCAATGTCAAGGTAACCTTGACGGTCAGCAAGTTTGACGCCGTGGTGATTCTGGCTATCATCTGGCCAGAATGGCTTTTGCGATTGTCTTGGCTCCGGAGGCCCTCGAGGACTTCAAGAAACTCAAGGCGAATCTGCGCGCCGAGCTGCGCGACGCCCTCGAGACCCACCTGAGGCACGAACCGAGAAGAACGAGCCGCAGCAGAATCAAACGGCTACGTGGCATGCGGCAGCCCCAGTACAGGCTCCGCGTCGGAGACATTCGCCTGTTCTACGACGTGTCTAGCGAGGCGGTCGAGGTATTGGCGATCATGATGAAATCGGAGGCTGATGAATGGCTGAAACAGTTCGGAAGTCCCGATTGAAGGAAGTCCCTCTGTCGGAGGCAAAGGACGATCTCTCGCACCTTTTGCGCGAGGCCGAGAAGCAGGACATCGTCATTACGCGGCACGGGAAGCCGGCGGGCGTCCTTATCGGCTTCAAGTCCGAGGAGGAGTGGTTCGAATACCGGCTGCAGCACGACGAGCGCTTCCTGCAGCGCATCGAGAGCGCGCGCAAGAACCTTCGCGCCGGCCGTGGAACGCGCCTGGAGGACGTCAAATCCTAAGCACCGAGCGAAAACTCATGCCCAAAATCAAGACCGCCATCTCCACCTCGTCCGACGAGTTCAAGGCCAACGCTGCCGCCATGCGGTCGGTGGTGGCGGACCTCGCCGAGAAGCGCGCCGAGGCCGCCTCCGGCGGGCCGGAAAAGCTGAAAGAGCGGCACGCTTCACGCGGCAAGCTGCTGCCACGCGATCGGGTGCTGCGGCTCGTCGATCCGGGCTCGCCGTTCCTGGAGCTGTCGCAGCTCGCAGCCTTGGGCCTCTACTCGGGCGACATCCACGGCGCTGGCATCATCACCGGCGTCGGCCGCGTCGCGGGGCGCGAGTGCGTGATCGTGTGCAACGATGCCACCATCAAGGGCGGCACCTATTTTCCGATGACGGTGAAGAAGCACCTGCGCGCGCAGGAGATCGCTCGCGAAAACCGGCTGCCGTGCATCTATCTGGTGGACTCCGGCGGCGCCAACCTGCCGCATCACACCGAGGTGTTCCCGGATCGCGAGCACTTCGGCCGCATCTTCTACAACCAGGCGACCTTGTCGTCGCTGGGCGTGCCGCAGGTCGCCTGCGTGATGGGCTCGTGCACGGCGGGCGGCGCCTACGTGCCGGCCATGTCGGACGAGTCCATCATCGTGCGCAAGCAGGGCACGATCTTCCTCGGCGGCCCGCCGCTGGTGAAGGCTGCCACCGGCGAGACGGTGAGCGCCGAGGAGCTGGGCGGGGCGGAGGTGCACACGCGCCAGTCGGGCGTGGCCGACCACTATGCCTTGAACGACGAGCACGCGCTGGAGATCGTGCGCAACATCGTCGCCAACCTCAACACGGTGAAGAAGGTCGACATCGCGCTGCGCGAGCCGCGGCCGCCGGCCTACGATCCGGCCGAGCTCGACGGCGTGGTGCCGGCCTCGCTGATGACGCAGTACGACACGCGCGAGATGATCGCGCGGCTGGTGGACGCCAGCGAGATGGACGAGTTCAAGGCCAACTACGCGCAAACCCTGGTGACCGGCTTCGCCCACATCGAGGGGCTGCCGGTGGCGATCCTGGCCAACAACGGCATCCTCTACTCGGAGACCGCGCTGAAGGCCGCGCATTTCATCGAGCTGGCCTGCCAGCGCAAGATCCCGCTGCTGTTCCTGCAGAACATCACCGGCTTCATGGTGGGCAAGGCGGCCGAGGCCGGCGGCATCGCCAAGGACGGCGCCAAGATGGTGACGGCGGTGGCGTGCGCGCAGGTGCCGAAGATCACGGTGATCATCGGCGGCAGCTATGGCGCGGGCAACTATGCCATGTGCGGGCGGGCGTACTCGCCCCGCTTCCTGTTCACCTGGCCTAACGCGCGCATCTCGGTGATGGGCGGCCCGCAGGCGGCGGGCGTGCTGGCGACGGTGCGGCGCGAGAACATCGAGGCCGAGGGCAAGCGGTGGAGCGCGGAGGAGGAGGCAGCCTTCAAGCGGCCGGTGCTGGACCAGTACGAGCGCGAGGGGCACCCGTACTATGCCACCGCGCGGCTGTGGGACGACGGCATCATCGCGCCTGGCGAGACGCGGCGCGTGGTGGCGCTGGCGCTGTCGGCCGCGCTCAATGCGCCGATTCCGGAGCCAAGGTTCGGGGTGTTTAGGATGTAGAGAATAAGCCGGTGTCTACAGCATTCCCGCCGCTTCTTTCTCCAAACCGGGCGTTGGCGGACAGCCCAATGCTTCCAGAGCGCGCTTCCAGCGCTGGGCCGCGGCGATCAGGTTCTTGGCGAGTCGCGCATCCTCTTCCGGATCATCGACGATCATGCCGTCCGGTGTTCTTCGAAGGGCGTCCCTCGCGCGCGCTAGGAATGCCTCGCTGTAGCCTTGGGCCGCAGCGCGTTGTTCCATATAGGGGTCGGGGTGCGTCATTGCGTGACATCCTTAGAAAGAGAAGAGTGCACGACGCGAAACACTTGGCGAACACATAGCACAGAAAGCAGGAGGCGGATGAACTTGCGATCCGACGCACATACAACCTGTTCGCAGCGCCACCAGAAGTTAGATTGCTACACTAGATCAGTGACTTGGGTCCCCGCCTTCGCGGGGATGACGTTTGTGGGGAGCGTTGCGCTCCCACCTGGCGTCACTGCCGCGGAGGCGGGAGTTTGGAGCACCGGCAATGGGGTGATGGTTCAGTATCTGGTTGCGGCTCATGCCGCTCTCGGTCGGATCGCCTTGAGCTGATCGGCGATCTCGCGGCGGCGGGACATCAGCTCGAAGTCCGCCTGCAGCCGCAGGAAGAAACCCTCCGACATGCCGAAGTAGCGCGCGAGCCGCAGGTCGGTATCAGCGGTGATGGCGCGCTTGCCGAGCACGATCTCGTTGATGCGGCGCGGCGGCACGTGAATCGCGTTGGCCACCGCCGTCTGCGACAGCTGCATCGGCTTCAGGAACTCCTCCATCAGGATCTCGCCCGGGTGCGGGTTCGAGAGAAGGTTTGGTGCGGATTTCCTTGGCATGGTTGTCTAGATACCGTTGTGAGCTTGCCATTGTCACCTCCCTCGTCCCGCGAACTCGTTGCGCGGTGGACTGGGTCGCGGCCTTCGCCGGGATGACGTTTGCGGTGCGCCATCAATTGGCGTGGCCGGATGTGGTAAGTGTCACCCCTTCAAGCTGAAGGAGGCGCCCATGCCCAAATCCATCGAGCACGTGCACTGGCCGGATGCGCCGGTCATGTGGATGCCCTACGCGCCGGCGATCAAGGTGCGGGGCGGCACCACCATCTATCTGGCGGGCGTCACCGCGGCGCCGGTCTACCATCACCACCCCCACCGGCCCGAGGAGTTTGATCGTATGCCGCGCGACATGGAGAGCCAGGCGCGGGCGGCGCTGGAGAACCTGAAACGCGGGCTGGAGGCCGTGGGCGCCACATTCGCCGACGTGGTGACGGCCGACCGCTTCGTCACCGACCTCACCGACCAGGATGCGCTGAACCGCGTGTGGGGCGAGTACTTCCGGGACGCCAAACCGGCGACGACAACGGTGCAGGTGGTCCGCCTGGCAACCGACCCGCGCTGCCTCGTTGAGATCAATGCGGTGGCAGTGACCGATTGAGCAGGTAAACGGCGCGACTCTGGAACAAGTCCGGGCCGAACTGCGGTGGGAGCCCAGTTCGTAGGGTGCAATAAGCGGTAGCGCATTGCACCGATGCACGCGTCGATCGGCGCAATGCGGCTGCCGCCTTATTGCGCCCTACGCCCAGATGCACACAGCGAATTTCTGACGTAGGTTGCCCGCGGAGGCCCCATATGGCCACGCTGCAGTTCACCGAGGAGCAGGCGCGGCGGCTAGAGGCGATCTACTCGTCCGCCGACGTGCGCGCGCAGCGCGAGGAAACGCTGGGGCTGCTGGCGCTGACGCCCGGTGAGGCTGTGATCGATGTCGGCTGCGGCCCCGGATTTCTGTGCGAGAGCATTGCCGATCTGGTCGGCGCGAAAGGGCGCGTGCTCGGCATCGACGTCTCACCCGATCTCATCGAGCTGGCGCGGCGGCGCAATCAGCGCCCGTGGCTCGGCTACGAGCAGGGCGATGCCATGGCGCTCGCCGCTGCCGATCGCACGTTCGACGTGGCGGTCTGCACGCAGGTGCTGGAGTACGTCCCCGACGCCGATCGCGGGCTCAAGGAGCTGCACCGGGTGCTAAAGGCCGGCGGGCGCGCGCTGATCGTGGACACTGAATGGGATGCGCTGGTGTGGCGCTCGGCGCAGCCCGCGCGCATGGCGAAGGTGCTGGCGGCGTGGGAAGCGCATTGCACCGACGCGCGGCTGCCGCGCACGCTGGGACCGCGGCTCAGGGCGGCGGGCTTCGCGGTGGAGGGCGTGAGCGGCTTTCCGATCATCAACACGACGCTGGAAGAGGAAAACTACAGCAGCGGCATAATCGGGCTTATTGCCGACTTCGTGCGCAAGCAGGGGTCGATGCCGCTGCAAGAACTTGATGCGTGGCGCGCAGAGCAACTGGCGCTGAGCGCCAAGGGCGAGTACTTTTTCAGCACCATGCGACACATGTTTCGGGCGCGGAAGCTGAGCGAATGAAATCGGGGAGAACGCCATGCCGCTGCTCGCAAGCGAAGGCCTGAAGAAAATTCGCGCCGGCAACGAGGTGGCGCTCGGCCTCGGCGTGCATCACCTGCGGGGCTCGGCGGTGCCAATGCTGGCCAAGGCCGCAGGGTTCGACTGGCTGTTCATCGACGCCGAGCACGGGTTCATCTCCACGCCCGAGATCGCCCAGATTCTGCTTTGCAGCGCTGCCGCACGGCGTGGTGCCGATCGTGCGCATCTGCTCGGGCGCGCTGGATGACGGCACGCGCGCTCTCGACAATGGCGCCCTGGGCCTCGTCATCCCGCATGTCGATACGCCAGAGCAGGCGCGCGCGCTGGTCGATGCCTTCCGCTTCGCGCCCGTGGGCCACCGCTCCACCGGCGGGTCCAACGCAGCCTTCGGCTATCGCCCGCCCGCCGCGGCCGAGGCGCAAGAGACGCTCAACGCCCAGGTCCTGATCATTCCGATGATCGAGACGCCGCTGGCAGTGGAGAATGCGGACGCGATCGCGGCCATCGAGGGCATCGACGCGCTGCTGATCGGCACCAACGATCTTTCCCTGGAGATGGGCATTTCGGGCCAGATCGGCCACGAGCGCATTCACGCTGCCTACAAGACGGTCGCCGCCGCCTGCCGGCTCCACGGCAAGGTGCTGGGCATGGGCGGCGTCTACGATCAGGAGCTGGCGTCGCGCTACATGCGGCTCGGCGCGCGGCTGGTGCTCGGCGCCAACGATCATGCTCTGTTGTTGAACGCGGCGACGCAGCGCGTGGAGTTCCTGCGCGGGCTGGCGCTCGGCTGAGGGAGAACGCCCATGAAACTCGAAGGTGGATGCTACTGCGGCGCGGTGCGCTACGTGGCCGAGGGCGAGCCTACGTTCAAGGCGCAATGCCATTGCCGCGAATGCCAGTACATCTCGGGCGGCGCCCCCCAAATGTTCATGCTGATGCCGGCTGACGGTTTCAGATACACCAAGGGCGCGCCCAAGCAGTTCACCCGCAGCGACCTCGACCGCCCCGTGACGCGCGAGTTCTGCGCCGAATGCGGCACGCATCTGACCACGCGGCGGCCTGGCTTGCCGCCCGTGATCCTCAAAGTGGGCACGCTCGATGACCCGAGCCTGTTCGGTCCCCGCAGATGGCGATCTACACGGTGGACAAGCAACCTTTCCACCAGATCCCCGAGGGCCTGCCGACCTTCGAGCGGCTGCCGAAGCGCTAGCAGGCTGTCGCCTGTCGGCCGCCAGGGGCGTTACGCCCGCCGCGGAACCATGTTCCGTTGCACCCTTAACGAGTGGTGTCCGCCGGCTCACGCAGTTTGAGCGATAGGCTTAAGCCAGCTTTCAAGCCGCAGGCGTATGACTAACGCGGGGACAGCCCGAATCGGCCGGCGCATGGCCGCTGTGGGCTGTGGTAGCGGCAAGCCTGGCAAAAGGATGGGGGCCTATGCGGATCGAGTATCGGGCGACGAGTGCGCTCCGGGCTCTAAGCCGCATCGGCGCTTGCGGCAGCCTCCGGGACGGCCTGCGCTCGTTGACGCGCGTTGAACCGAGCCGGAGACCTGCAAGGTGACGATCAGCTCCCTGACGCTGCGCCAGATCGCCGGCCTCAACAGCACGGCGATCGCCGCACTGACGACGACGGACGTGGGGGAGCTGACCACCGCCCAGATCTCCGTCCTCAGCGCCACGCAGCTCAACGCGTTCGAAACCACGGACCTGCAGGCGTTCGATCAGACCCAGATCACGGGTTTCTCCGCCAATGCCGTACGCGGCCTGTCGCTCGCCGCCCTCATAGCGCTGACCGAAACCCAGACGGACAGCTTCACAAGCACGCAGATCGCCGCGCTCACCATCACCCAGCTCAACGCGCTGGACTCGACCGAGCTGCAGGGCTGGGACACGACGCAACTCGCAGCGCTCAGGCCGAAGCAGCTCGCCGGCCTCTCCACCACGGCCATCGACAGCTTCTCGACCACTCAGATTGCCGCGCTCGCCACCTCGCAGGTGCAGGGCTTCACCGCGACGCAGCTCAACGGCATCTCGACCACGAGCCTCAACGCCATCGGCGTCGCCAACCTGTCGTCCGCGCAGGTCCGCGGCCTCAACGCCACCGGGGCCGAGAACCTGAGCACCACCCAGGCGCAGGCGCTTGCCACGACGCAGATCAAAAATCTGTCGAGTACGGGCCTGGAAGCCCTCTCCTCGACCGAGGTGCAGGCCTGGAGCACCACGCAGCTTTCCGTGCTGACCGCCAAGCAACTCGGCGGCTTGACGAGCGCGGGCCTCGAGGACTTCACGGCGACCCAGCTCACCGCCCTCACCACCACGCAGGTCAGGGGCCTGACGGTTCTGCAGATCAACAACCTGTCGTCGACGAGCCTCAACGCGCTCGACATCGTCGAGCTTTCGACCACGCAGATCAAGGGCCTCAACACGACGGCGATCGGGAACCTCACCACCACCCAGGCGCAGGCCTTCTCCACCACGCAGATCAAGAACCTGACGACGACGGCGCTGGGGGCTCTGAGCTCGGTCGCAATTCCCAATTGGACCACGACGCAGCTCGGCGCGCTGACGGCCAAGCAGCTCGGGGGGCTGACGACCACTGCCCTCGACTTTCTGTCGCCCACCCAGCTCGGCGCGCTGACGACCGCACAGGTGCAGGGCCTGACCGCGGCGCAGCTCAACGGCGTGTCGGCGCTCAGCCTCAACGCGCTCGACATCACCGATTTGTCCACGGCGCAGGTCAAGGGCCTCGACGCCACGGCGATCGACAACCTGACCCTCGCCCAGGCCCAGGGCTTCACCGCGACCCAGATCAAGAACCTGTCGACCACCGCGCTCGAAGCCTTGAACCCGGTGGCGCTGCAGGCCTGGAGCACGACGCAGTTCGGTGCGCTGACGGGCAAGCAGCTCGGCGGGCTCTCCACCACCGCGCTCGACAACTTCTCGCTGACCCAGCTCGGCGCGCTGACGACGGCGCAGGTGCAAGGTCTGACGGCCACTCAGCTGAACGGCGTGTCGGCGCTGAGCCTCAACGCGCTCGCCGTCCCCAACCTGTCCACCGCGCAGGTGGCGGGCCTGAGCGCCACCGCGCTCGAGGACCTGACCACCACGCAAGCCGGCGCATTCGCCGCGACGCAGATCAAGTACCTCTCGACGACGGGGCTCGACGCTCTGCTGTCGCTGGAGGTGCCGGCCTGGAACAGCACGCAGCTCAATGGCCTCACCGCCAAGCAGCTCGGCGGCCTGTCGACGACCGCGCTCGACAATTTCAGCACCACGCAGCTCGGCAATCTGACCACGACCCAGGTGCAGGGTCTGACGGCGACACAGCTCAACGGCCTGTCGCAGGACGGCCTCAATGCGCTCGACATCGTCGATCTGTCGACCACCCAGGTGGCGGGCCTCGACGCCACCGGCGATCGACAACTTGACCACCACGCAGGCCAGCGCATTCACGGCGACGCAGATCAAGTTCCTCTCCACCACCGCGCTCGAGGCGTTGAACCCGGCGGCACTGGCGGCCCTGACGACGACGCAGCTCGGTGCGCTCACCGTCACGCAGCTCAGCGGCCTGACGGCTACTGGGCTCGACAATTTCAGCACCACCCAGCTCGCCAATCTGACCACGACACAGGTGCAGGGTCTGACGGCGACGCAGCTCAACGCCATCGCCGCGGAGGGCCTCAATGCGCTCGACATCGTCGATCTGTCGACCACTCAGGTGGCCGGCCTCGACGCAACGGGCATCGACAACCTGACCTCGACGCAGGCGGTCGCGTTCACGACGACGCAGATCGGCTCCTTGTCGACGACGCGCGGTCGAGAGCCTGATCGCCACGGTGCAGACGGCCTGGTCCACGACGCAGGTTGCCGCCTTGTCGGGCACCCAGCTCGGCGGCCTGACGACCACCGCGCTCGAGAGCTTCTCCACCACGCAGCTCGGCGCGTTGAGCACCACCCAGCTGCAGGGCCTCAGCGCTACCCAGCTCAACGGCATCTCGGCGGCGACCCTCAACGCCCTTTCCGTCAGTGACCTGTCGACCGCTCAGGTGGCGGGCCTCAATGCAACGGGCATCGACAACCTGACCTCGACGCAGACTGGCGCGTTCACGACGACGCAGATCGGCTTCCTGGCGACCGCGGCGGTCGAGGCCCTGATCACCACCGTGCAGCAAGGCTGGAGCACGACGCAAGTCGCCGCGCTGGTGGGCACTCAGCTCGCTGGCCTGACGCTCACCTCGCTCGCAAGCTTCTCCACCACCCAGCTCGGGGCCCTGACGACGGGCCAGCTGCAGGGCCTGACGGCGACCCAGCTCAACGGCTTGTCGGTGACGAACCTCAACGCGCTTGCGGCGGGCAATCTGTCGACGGCGCAAGTGGGCGGCTTGGGTCAAACGGCTGTCGGTAATCTGGCCGACGCCCAGGTCACCGCCCTGACCGCGGCGCAGGTGGGCGCGCTGTCGACCGCCGCCATCGGTGGCCTGACGACGAGCGACATGAGTGCACTGAGCGCGACGCAAGTGGCGGCGCTGACGGCGTTCCAGCTTGCCGCCTTGTCGGTGACGAACTTCGCGGCACTGACGAGCACCACCGGCATTCCCGCGCTCAGCGCGGTGGCGATCGCGGGTCTCAGCCTTGCCAAGCTCGATGCCCTGACGACTACCCAGGCTTATGCGTTCACCTCCACGCAAACGGCGGCGATGACGCCCTCGCAGCTCAACGCCCTGCTGACGTAGGCCTCCCCTCGCGAGCGCGCCGCACCGCCTGCGGTCCGCGCCCGCAATCGAAATATTGCCATCAATCGTTGGCGATTGCTCTGGGGCGCACCATACTTCTCAAGATCGCGCAGGCGCGCGCGGATGCTGCTACAAAGGTCGGCGGCAATCTCGGCGCGCGTAAGGCGTGGGCCCGCAGGAGTTCACCATGGCCTGGTCCTTCAAGTTGTTCAGCGTGGCCGGCACGGCCGTGCGCATCCACCTGACGTTCTTCCTGCTGCTCGCCTGGATCGCCGCCATCCACTACAACAGCGGCGGCACGGCGGCGGCCATCGACGGCGTGCTGTTCATCCTCCTGCTGTTCGCGTGCGTGGTGCTGCACGAGTTCGGGCACGTGTTCGCTGCCCGCCGCTATGGCATCCGGACCTCCGACGTGACCCTGCTGCCGATCGGCGGGCTCGCATCGCTCGAGCGCATGCCGGAGAAGCCGAGCCAGGAGATTTTCGTCGCGCTGGCTGGGCCTGCGGTCAATCTGGTGATTGCCCTGGTGCTGGTGTTCGTGCTCGGCGCCCGCTTCGATCTCTCCCAGATGACGCAGCTGCAGGAGGCGACGTCCACCCTCATGGGCCGCGTGGCGGCCGCGAACGTGGCGCTGTTCGTGTTCAATCTGATCCCGGCGTTCCCCATGGACGGGGGGCGCGTGCTGCGGGCGTTGTTGGCCACCCAGCTCGGCTATACGCGCGCGACGCGGGTCGCCGCCACCATCGGCCAGGGGCTGGCATTCCTGTTCGCGCTGCTGGGCCTGATGGGCAACCCGCTGCTGATCCTGATCGCGGTGTTCATCTTCCTCGCTGCCAGCGGCGAGGCAGGCTACGTACAGGTGCGCGAGTACACGCGCGGCTATCTCGCCTCACACGCCATGATCACCAGCTTTGAAACGCTGAGCCCTAGTTCGTCCATCGATGACGCGGCGGGATTGCTGCTGCGCACCACGCAGCAGGAATTCCCCGTGGTGGATGGTGCGGGCTCGCTGCGGGGCGTTCTAACGCGTCAGGCGCTGATTTCGACGCTGCAAGGCAGCGGCGGAGCGACGCCGGTCATCGAGGCGATGGACCGGGAGGTGCCGACCGTGCCGGAGAATGCCTGCCTGGACAACGTGTTTCAGTTGCTGCAGGGTTCACGACGAAGTCTGGTTGGGGTGGTCGATCTGCGCCTGCGGCTCGTCGGCTACATCACGGCCGAAAACCTCTCGGAGCTGATCATGATCCAGTCTTCGCGGGCTGCACACCCGCCCGCGCCAGCTGCCGGCCGCCCGGCGACCGCGACCTAGCATGCGGCATCGCGCGCAGGCCCCGTCACGGGTTTGTCACACACGCGAAACACGACTCTGGCAAGGACATCTATACAACACTTACGGTGCCCGCATGGACGCGCTCGAAGTGCTTGCCTACTTGGCTGCTGCATTCGCCGCGATAGCTTTCTTCGCTCATTTTGCAACGGCCTGGAGCGCCGCCCGCCGGTGCCGCGTGCCGACCCTGGCGCCTTCCGAGTACGAGGGCGGAGCGCCCGTGACCATCATCCGGCCGGTGTGCGGCGTCGATCCTACCGATGAGCAGACCCTGCGGTCGACGTTCGAGCTCGCGTATTCGAGCTACGAGATGCTGTTCTGCTGCGCCTCCGCCGACGACCCCGCGTGCGCCTTGGTGCGACGTCTGATCGCCGAATATCCGACCGCCCACGCCCGCCTGCTGATCGGCGACGAGCGCGTGTCGCAGAACCCGAAACTCAACAACGTCGCCAAAGGATGGCGCGAGGCTAGCCACGAGTGGATCGTCATCGCCGACAGCAACGTGCTGATGCCACCCGACTATGTCGGCCGGCTGCTGGCGGAGTGGGGGCCTGATACCGGCCTCGTCAGCTCGCCGCCGATCGGCTCGCAGCCGGCGGGCGTGTGGTCGGAGCTGGAATGCGCCTACCTCAACACCTATCAGGCGCGCTGGCAGTTTGCCGCTGACAGCCTGGGCGCGGGGTTCGCCCAGGGCAAGACGATGCTGTGGCAACGCCGTGATCTGGAGGCTGCCGGGGGGATCTGGGCGCTGGCCAGCGAGCCGGCCGAGGATGCCGCCGCCACCAAGGTCGTGCGCGGGCTCGGCTTGCGAGTGCGTCTTGCCGACGGCGCCTTCCCGCAACCGCTGGGGACGAGATCGGCCGCCCAGGTGTGGTCGCGGCAGCTGCGCTGGGCGCGCCTGCGGCGTCGAACCTTCCCGTGGTTCTTCACGCTCGAGATTGCGTCCGGCCTCGTGGCACCGCTGGCCTCGCTGGTGCTGGCGGCGCAGGTGTTCGACGTCGATGCTACGCCGCTGGCGGCAGCGTACGTCGCTGCGTGGCTGTCTGCCGAAGCCTGGCTGGCCGCGGCGGTTGAATGGCCTTTGACGTGGCGGTCGCCTGTCATGTGGCTGCTGCGCGAGGCACTGTTGCCGCTGCTGTGGCTGCAGGCATGGTTCGGCAACACGATGAGCTGGCGCGGCAATGACATGACGGTTGCTGCGGACGAGCAGAGCTGGCCGGCGCGTCCCTGAGCGCGCTTCCCCGCGTGGGGTAGTGGTGCGCGCCGATGGCAGACGGCCCGATGTCGAATGCATCATCCCCGAACCCGGGTGTCCCCGCGGCCCTTGCTGCGGCGCTGCCCCGGCGTCCCATCGCAGTGCGACCGCCTGCCTCCGGTCCGCTCGGCTACCTCGGGCTGCTTGCGCTGCTCTTCTGTATGTTGGCCGGCATTCTGGCATGGCTGGGCCCCGACTTGACCCGCGACTGGAACATTCGCGAGGCGACAGCTGCCACAGACAGCGCCCGCATCGAGGAGACGCCCTGCCGCACCTGGCTGGGGGTGCTCAGCGTCTGCCACATTGCCGTGACCGATCGTGCCGATGGCGCCGAAGCTAAACGCGTGCTGCGCTATGCCTTCATCGGGACGGCGGGCGAGCAACCCATCCAGCTGCAGCGCAGCCGCTCCGATCCTGCGCTTCTCACCACCGATCTCGGCTTGGAGAGGGTTCTCAGCCGCCTGATCGCGCTCGTGCTTCTTTGCGCCATTCCTCTCGTTGCCATCCGCGCTAGCGTGGTGACACACGCGAACGCTGGAAAGGCCCTGCGGGCGTTCGCCGCCATGAGCGGGCAGCGTCTCACGCCGGTCATCGTCGAGATCGAGCGCAAGAATTTCATACCCCCGCGCCGCCGCCTGTGGGCCTATCTCTACGAGGGCGATAGGGGCCGAGAGCGGGTGCTCATCGAGTGGCCCGCGCGCGACCGTCCGCTGTTCACCTCCGAGGAGGAGAAATGGGCTGTCGCGCTCAAAGGCGAGCAGGACGGCCCGCCGTTGCTGCTGGACGCGGAACTGACATGCCTCGATGTCACGGATGCCGAAAGGGCAGCCTTCCGAGAGGCCTGCCGCGCGGCCTTCGCCAGGCCGCAAACTGCGGATTCAGTCTAATCGGCGGCTTCCCGTTGCGCGGAGACGCAGGTAAGCGTTGAATGCGATTCCGCGTGTGCCCGCTCGGTCTTGGCTGGATCAATTGAGGTCTCTTGCATGCTTGCTCGACTTTCGATCGCGCTGATCGCGCTGCTGGCGGCGGTCCCGGCCCACGCCGCCGACGAGCCCAAAGCCTTCCAATGCAACTTCACCAGCGGCACCGCCTACGTCTACGAGAAGGGCGTGTTCGCAGCAGAAAAGGGGGCGCCGCTGGCGTTCGGCATCGCTGCCATCAATGCGCAAGCGCAGACGGCCGCTCTGAAGACCGAGCGCGGCACCGGCACGCTCAAAATCGTGCATGCCGTGAATGCCACGCACTTCCTCGAGGTGGTGACCGAAGGCTGGCTGCACATCACCACCATCTTCGACAAGGACGACGCCAAGGGCGAGTATCCAGCCGTGCACTCGCGGCACTTCGGATTGTTCGGCCAGCCCATCGTCACCCAATATCAGGGGTTCTGCGCCGCCAAGGACTAGGCCGACGAAGCCGCCGGCACGCCGATTGCCGGCAGGTTGCGCGCGCGATCGATCAGAGCCACCGAGCGCGGCATCGACAGGCCGCGGATCACTACGTCCTCTTGCGGAAACGCGTGTTGGTTGATCCCGGCGCGGGTCAGCACCTCGCTCGCCACGATCAGCTGGCAGTTCTTCTCTTTGGTCAGCGCCTCGAGGCGGCTGGCCGCGTTCACGGTGGTGCCGATCACCGTGAGCATGGCGGTATCGGCATGGCCAATATGGCCGACCACCAGCGGCCCCACGTCGATACCCATGCCGATGCGCAACGGCATGCCGATCTCGTCCATGATTTCATGGTTGAGCCGATCGAGCGCGATATCGATGTCGCTTGCCGCGCGCAGCGCCTGCCGGCATCCGGCGTTCTCGCCCGCCGTCGTTCCAAAGATCGCCATCAGGCCGTCGCCAAGATACTTGTCAATCTTGCCGCCGTGCCGCTGGATGGCTGCGCCCACCTCCGCGAACAGGCGATTGAGGATGAACACCACGTCGTAGGGCAGGCGCGTCTCGGCGATGGCGGTGAAGCCGCGCGTGTCGAGGAACAGCACCGCCAGGTTGCGCTCGACGCCTTGCACCTCAGCGGCGGCCGGCGTCTTTCCGCTCCGCGGCGACGGCGGGGCGACGAGCCGCGTGACAGTGATCGCCTGCTGTGGGCGGATTTGACAGGCAAGCCGCACATTCGGGGGTGCATGGATGCCGGCAAGCGTCATGGCCTCCGCGGTGCCGGGCGGGGCCAAGTGCTCCAGGCCGCTTTCGACGCCGACCCGACAGGTCGAGCAGCGCGCGCGCCCCCCGCACACCGAGGCATGCGGCACGTCCTTCATGCGGCTGATTTCGAGCAAGGTCGGCCCTGGCGCCACGCGCACGGTGGGCCCGCCCCGATAGGTCACCTCGACCCGCGCGCCGGTGGCGCGCCGCACGATGCGTACGACCGGCACCAGCAGCGCCAGCCCGAGCAGGGCCAGGAACGTCTGGCGCAGGCGGTCGTGCAGTGTGGTCAGCCGGTCGAGTGCGGCGCCTTGCGGGGCCCGCGAGACGGTCTGCAGCCGTTCCCAAGCGCCAGGCGCGGAAACCTCAGTCGCTACCTGCCGGCCGGCCACCGAGAAGCCGGCCAGCGCCGTGACCGGCAGTGCCACGGCCAGGGCGAACAATAGCTGGCGCGCTTGCGGGTACCAGGGCGCCAGGCTCAGCCAATGCTGGATGCCGATGCAGCCGTGCACCCACACCGCGAGCAGCAGCGCGCCGTGCTCCAAAGCAAGACCTGGCCAGATATTGGCAAGCTCGAAGGCATAGGTGTCGCTGGTGCCGGCGAGACTGGCGGCACCGCGGTTGAACACGACGTGAGTGATCAGGAACAGCGGGATCGAAAGCCCGCTGACGATCTGCGCCGCCTCCCACAGCGGCATCTTCCAGGTGAGCCTGAGCGACAGCTTGTAGAGGCCGAGCAGGATGTGGGTGAGGAATGCGCCGAGCAGAATGATGGAGCCCGGCCAGGAGCGTGTCACCAGCTTGCGCCAGTCCTGCATCGCCTGCATCGCGTCCAGGCTGACGAGGCCCAGCGCATGATTGAAGAAATGCGTGGCGGCAAAGGTGAACAGGATGAGGCCGGTGGCGAGCCTCAGCCTCTGCAACACATCGCCGCGCGCGAGGACATGCATGGTTACCCCTAGCTTTTCCGGTCGGGATCATAGGGGAAATGGGGCGCGCTGTGGACACGACGCGCTGCAGGTGTGCTAAAGTTCATCGATGACAAAAACCGTGGAAGATCGGCTCTCGGACCTGGTGAAGGCTGTAATGGCGCTCCCCGACGACACGCAAGAAGCGCTGGTCGAAGAATTTCGCGAGCGGCTTTCCGATTTCACCGACAGCGGGCTTACCGATGCGCAACGAGCCGAGGTCGATCGCCGTCTAGCCAATCCGCGCCATGCGCAGCCTGACCAGGTTCGCGAGTTTTTCGCTCGGTACGGCGTCAAGGCTACATGACGGTTGTCTTTCGCGAGGAGGCACTCGCCGACCTCGACGAAATCGCACGGTACATTGCGCAACACGATCCGGCGGCCGCAGATCGCGTGGTCGCCCGCATCCACAAGACCATCTACCGTACCCTTGCCGTCCTGCCGTTGAGTGGACGGCTCAACTCGGCCAACAATACGCGAGAGTATGCGGTGCCTGGTCTACCGTATCTGGTGATCTATCTGCCTGCCGCAGATGGTATCGATGTCATAGCGGTCTTTCACACGGCGCGGGACCCAGCAACCAAGCGCCAGCCGTAGAAGGCCCATGGGACCTGTGGACAGCACGATTGCCCGCAGGCCGGCGGGAATGCCATAAGCTCGAACGCCCATGCTGAAGAAAGTCCTGATCGCCAACCGCGGCGAGATCGCCCTTCGGATCATCCGCACCGCGCGCCGGCTCGGCGTCGAGACGGTGGCGGTCGCGTCCGAACCCGACCGGCGTTCGCCGTTCGCCGTCATGGCCGATGAGCTGGTGGAGATCGGGCCGGGGCCCGCAACCGAAAGCTACCTCGACATCGGCAAGATCATCGCCGCGGCCAAATCCACGGGGGCCGATGCGATCCATCCAGGCTACGGCTTCCTCGCCGAGAATGCCGCCTTTGCGGCGGCCGTCGGCAAGGCCGGCATCAAGTTCATCGGCCCCTCGCCAGCTGCCATGCGCCGCATGGGTGGCAAGGCCGAGGCCAAGGCGATCGCTGCGCAGGCCGGCGTGCCGGTGGTGCCGGGCTATCAGGGCGACGATCAAACCGCCAAGACGCTGGCCAGAGAAGCCCAGCGCATCGGCTATCCCGTGATGATCAAGGCGGTGGCCGGCGGCGGCGGGCGCGGCATGCGGCTCATCGAGCGCGAGGCCGACCTAGCGGCGGGGCTGGAGAGCGCACAGCGCGAGGCGCAAGCCGCGTTCGGCGATGCCCGCGTGCTGCTGGAGAGGGTGATTGCCGCGCCACGCCACATCGAGGTGCAGGTGTTCGGCGACAGCCACGGCAACGTGGTGCACCTCTACGAGCGCGACTGCACCCTGCAGCGGCGCAACCAAAAGGTGATCGAGGAAGCGCCGGCGCCGGGCATGGCGGTCGAGCTGCGCGAGAAGATGTGCGCGGCGGCCGTGGCGTGCGCCAGGGCCGTTGCGTACGAGGGCGCGGGCACGGTGGAGTTCCTGGTCGAGGGCGGCAAGCTGTCGGCGCAAGCGCCCTGGTACTTCATCGAGATGAACACGCGCCTGCAGGTGGAGCACCCGGTGACGGAGGCGATCACGGGGCTGGACCTGGTGGAGTGGCAGCTGCGGGTCGCCTCGGGCGAGCGCCTGCCGCTGGCACAGGGCGCGATCAAAATGTCGGGCCACGCCATCGAGGCGCGGCTGTGCGCGGAGAACCCGGCCAAGGGCTTCCTTCCCTCGACCGGTCCCATCGTGGCCTTCGAGCAGCCGGAGTTGGAAGGGGTGCGGGTCGATGCCGGGGTCGAGCAGGGCTCGGTGATCTCGCCGTTCTACGATTCCATGATTGCCAAGCTGATCGCCAGCGGCCCCGATCGCAGCACTGCCATCGCGCGGCTCACGGGAGCGCTCGAGGAAACGGTCGTCGCCGGTCCCAAGACCAACGCGTCGTTCCTGCATGCGCTCGCCACGCACCCGGCGTTTGCCGAGGCGCGCATGGACACGGGCCTCATTGCCCGCGAGCTGGCGGCATTGGCGCCGAAGGGCGTGGATATGCGCGCAGTGGCATTCGGCATCACGCACCTGTTGTGGCACGCGCACGACAGCATCGAAGCCGAGCGCGGGGGACTGTCGAGCGAAGGCTATTCGCCCTGGAGCGTGCAGGATGGCTTCCAGCTCGGGGGCCAAAGGCGCCAGCAGGTGAGGGTGCTGGTCGACGGCGTAGAGACGACTGCCAACGTGGAGTGGGGACCGCAGGGCCCGCGCGCGTCGCTGCCGGGCGACAACGCGTCGGAGACGACGCCGGAACCGCGCAGCTTGCGCGTCGTGGGCAATGGCAACCCGCTCTACGTACTGAGCAACATGCGCCAGATCGAGCTCGCCTGGCCGACCTACGATGCCGGCGCGATCGAGGAGGCGGGCGACGGCAGCAGCCTCCGCGCCCCGATCATCGGCCGCGTCGCCAAGGTGTTCGTCAGGAAGGGCGAGGCCGTGGCCAAGGGCGATCGCATCGCCGTGGTGGAAGCCATGAAGATGGAGCACGTGCTGCACGCCCCGCGCAGCGGCGTGATCGAGACGGTGGCGGCCAAAGAGGGCGAGCAGGTGGCGTTGGGCGCGCTCATCGCGGTGCTCGCGCAAGAGGGCAACAAGGGGGCCAAGCAAGCATGACATTGCATCTCATCAAGCTGTGCGTAGGCTGCGATTCCATAGAGGATCTGGCCTCATGGCAGGTCGAGCGTCTGAAGCAGCGGCGCAAGGCCGGCGAGAAGAAGCCGCAGCTGTTCCACCGCACGTTCCAGACCCCCAAGCGCCGCGACGAGCTATTGGCCGGTGGATCGCTCTACTGGGTGATCAAGGGCCTCGTGCAGGTGCGCCAGCCTTTGCTGGATATCACCGAGGGCACCAAGGAGGACGGCACGCCCTGCTGCATGCTGATCCTCAAGAACGAGCTGGTCGCCGTGCGCCCCACGCCTCGGCGCCCGTTCCAAGGCTGGCGCTATCTCGAGCCAGACGAGGCGCCCGCGGACCTCAAGGGCCGCTCCGCCGCCGGCATCACCACCATGCCGCCGAAGCTGCGCAAGCAGCTGGCGGAGCTGGGATTGTTGTAGGGCGCAATGCAACGAGGCCCGGCGGAACGGCCATTCCACCGGGCCCCATTTCGACTTCATGAGCCGCGTTCGCGGCTGCTGTGATCAAGGGCTTGCGCGCTTGTGACTCGGAGGCGCCGGAGGACTCGGTGGCCGAGCGCTGGGCTTGGCCGATAGTCGCGGCGACAACTCCGCTGCATTGCCCTCCTGATCGCTTTCAGGTCTTGCGAGATGTGCCCCGGCGCCAGCCTCGAGAGCCGGCGAACGCCGCCGGCCTGCTCCTCAAGCAGGCTACCGATCGCCCCCCGCTCGCGGGCCCTCGCTGCAGCGACAGGGCACCTCGCTCACTGGTCGAATTGTATCTGAGATTGCCGCCCGCGTTTCAGGCCTAGCGCCCGTGTGCCGGGACGGCACTTCGACTGCCCGGAGGAGACATTTTCCTAGACCTCCTTTCGCAGGGATGAAAAAAGCATGCGCCCGTGAAACCGAAGGGGTCAAATCACAATCGGCAATGCGCACATTTTTCCGCTGCGCAATGTCTCTCCGTTAACCAAGCGTTTGCCCGGCATGCCTATGCTGGAGACGGCGCGTGTTGTGCCTTGATCGGCGTGCAGCGGGAGTTACGCATGCATCGCATGTTCGCAATATTGGCGTTTGCCGCCGCGGGGTACGGCCTGTGGGTACTGTTCTCCGTGCCCGAGCCCGATACATTCGCCCGCGCCGTCCGCACCGCCTCCGACAGTCCGTCAGCCTACAGCAATTGGGCGCTCGGCCTGATCACGGGCCTCGTGCTCGCTTGGCTCGCTACAATCAACTGGCGCGGGTTGCCCGCGCGCGTCACGGCGTGGGTTGGCGTTCAGCGCCGCCGGCTCGGCCTGATCGTGATCGGCGGCCTGTGCGCCGGTGTGCTCCTGCTGCTCTGAGAACGGTTTGCGCTGGGCTGCGTTGCACGGGCCACCGCTTGCGCATGCCTGGTTGGGCCACTTATTTTCCTCCTTCCACAAGAAGGAGGCACCATGGCCACTCCGCTTCCCATCACCGTCTACTCCGATGTGATCTGCCCCTGGTGCTACGTGGGCAAACGCCGGCTGGAAGCCGCGCTCGGCACCTTGAGCCTGCCGAACGACGTACAGCTTTCGTGGCGGCCGTTCGAGCTGAACCCGGAGATGCCGGCGGAAGGGATTACGCGCGCCGAGTATCGGGCGCAAAAGTTCGGCACGGACCGCGCCGCCGAGCTCGACCGCAACATGACAGCGATCGGCCGCGAGGTGGGGATCAATTTCGCCTTCGACTGCATGCAGCGCACGCCCAATACGCGGCTGGCGCATCGGCTGATCTGGGAGGCCGGCCGCCAGGGCCGGCAGAATGCCATCATCGACCGGCTGTTCCGCGCCTACTTCGAGGAGGCGCTGGACATCGGCTCAGCCGACGTCCTGAAGGGACTTGCTTCCGAGGCCGGCCTCGAGCCGGGCAGTGTGGAGCGTGTGCTGGCCGATAGCGCCAGCCTCGACGCGGTGGTGGAGCTGGAGCAGCAGGGCTACAGCATGGGCATCCAGGGCGTGCCCTTCTTCATCGTGATGGGCAAGTACGGCATCTCCGGAGCGCAGCCGCCCGAGCTGTGGCGCGAGGCACTGCCCAAGATCGCCGCCGAGGCCGAGAAGGATGAGACGGCCCCTGTGTCCTGATCCCTGGCGCCAGTTCCCAAGCCTGCGGCCAAGGTGCTAGTGTCCGCGCGCCTGGGCCACGTTTGTCATCCCGGCACTTGTTGCCGGGATCCAGCGAGCAATGAGCGCCGCAACAAGCTGATGGATGGATCCCGGGCACAAGGCCCGGGATGACAAAGCGAAAGGGTTGCGACCATGGTCAATCGTCTGCAGTTCTACATCGACGGTGCTTGGCAAGATCCTGCCGTGAAGAAGACGCTGCCCGTCGTCAACCCGGCCAATGAGGACGTTCTCTACGAGATCGCATTGGGCTCGGCCGCCGACGTCGACAAGGCGGTGCGGGCCGCGCGGCGTGCCTTCGAAACCTATTCCCTCACCACGCGCGAGCAGCGCGTAGAGCTGCTCGGCAAGATCATCGAGGTCTACAAGAAGCGCATGAAGGACATCGGCGGCGCCATCTCCGACGAGATGGGCGCGCCGCTCACCTTCGCCGAGCGCTTCCAGGCCGGCGCCGGTCTCGGCCACCTGATGACCACGCTCGACGTGCTCAAGGCCTATCCCTTCGAGGAGCCGCTGGGCACCGCCATGCTGCTGCGCGAGCCGGTGGGCGTTGTCGGCATGGTCACGCCGTGGAACTGGCCGCTCAACCAGATCGCCTGCAAGGTGGCGCCTGCGCTGGCTGCCGGCTGCACCATGATCCTCAAGCCGTCCGAGTACACGCCTACCTCTGCCTTGATCTTCGCCGAGATCCTGCACGAGGCCGGCGTGCCCAAGGGCGTGTTCAACCTGATCAATGGCCTGGGCCCCGAGGTCGGCGCCGCCATGAGCACGCATCCCGGCATCGACATGATGTCGTTCACGGGCTCGACGCGGGCCGGCATCGACGTCGTCCAGCGTGCCGCGCCGACCGTGAAGCGCGTCACCCAGGAGCTTGGCGGCAAGTCGCCCAACATCATCCTGGAGGATGCCGACCTCGCCAAGGCCATCGCCGGCGGCACCGCGCACTGCTTCAACAACTCGGGCCAGTCCTGCAATGCGCCGACGCGCATGCTGGTGCCGCTCGCCAAGATGAAGGAGGCGGCGGCCATCGCCAAGTCGGTGGCGGACAAGGCCAAGCCCGGCGATCCGCGGGCGGCCGAGACCACCATGGGCCCGGTCGTCAATCGCACGCAGTGGGAGAAGATCCAGGGCCTCATCAAGAAGGGCATCGACGAGGGCGCGACCTTGGTCGCCGGCGGCGTCGGGCTGCCCGAAGGGCTCAACAAGGGCTTCTACGTGCGCCCGACCGTGTTCGCCGACGTTAGCAACGACATGACGATCGCGCGCGAGGAAATCTTCGGTCCCGTGCTGTCCATCATCGGCTACAAGGACGAGGACGACGCAGTGCGCATCGCCAACGACACGCCCTACGGGCTTGCGGGCTACGTGTCCGGCGGCAACGTCGAGCGCGCGCGGCGGGTGGCGCGCGGCATCCGCGCCGGCAACGTCAACCTCAACGGCGCGCAGAACGAGCGGGCAGCACCCTTCGGCGGCTACAAGCAGTCGGGCAACGGCCGCGAGTGGGGCCGCTTCGGGCTCGAGGAGTACCTCGAGGTCAAGGCGGTGGCGGGCTGGGGACCGTGACACTTGTCATCCCGGGCCTTGTGCCCGGGATCCATCGATAGGCAAGCTCCGGAGTTTGCGGACGGCTGGATCCCGGCAACAAGTGCCGGGATGACATCAGTCGTTGTCGATCATCGTCAGGGCGGCCCGACGGTCTGAGGATTTCAGCCTGAGAAATAGGGTGCGGGCCGCTTTGATGTCTCGCTCGGCGCCGCTGTCGGACGCCTTGCGCAGCGCCACTGTCGTGGGATCGTCGGCGCCAAGAATGAATTCCAGCGCTTTGGCCAGGCGCCCCATGGCCGCGCGGTCGATCGTGGTCTCATCCATGAGGGTGTCCTTCGCTCGCGTACAGACAACCTAACACGCCTGGCGGTCGGACGGTCGCGCCAAACGGAAAGGGCTGGGCGCGAGCGACGCGGCCGCTCAGCCGGCCTGCGCAAGCGGGAGGAGGGGTCGTCCCTCCTCCAAGAGCATCCGCCGCTTGGCCTCGATGAGCTGCCCGAGTTCGCGGTCGGCGACGATGTCGTCGGCCAGCGGCACGTAGCAGTCGCTTCTGAGCGACCAATCGGGCTCCAACAGAGGCGGCTCGACGTAGTAGGCCGGGAACGCCTGCCGCTGCTCGATCAGCACCCTGCTCATCTGATGGTCGATGTGCATCTGCAGCGGGAAGATATGCTGCAGCAGGGTCTGGGCTGCCCTGGGCGTGATGACATAGGCGAACGTGCCGTTGAAGTAGTACATCCTCGGCAGGTTGGGGCCTTGCGGCCTTTCCGCGAGGCCGTGCATGATGATGCGGCCGAGGAAGGTCAGTCCGGCCTGTTGCGGCAGTGCAGCCAGGACGCTACGCAAGCGCTCCGCGCTGTAGTCGGGAGCCGGGGCGGCGTCGTCCTCCAGGACGAGCACCCTCGGCAGCTTGCTGGCGATCAACCATCTCCAGATGGCGAGGTGCGACAGGAAGCAGCCGATGGCCGGCCGCGTGAGGCTCAGGTGGCTGCGCGGGGCATCGTCGATATGCTCAGCCGGCGACCCCAGCAGCGCGGCTATCGTGGTATCGGGCAGTCGCGCGCCTTCCACCGCCGGAAACCTGATGAGCTTGGTAAGCCCCGCCGCGGACATGCGTTTGACGAGCGTCCGCCAGCGGTCGGTGCGGCGGGGAAGATTGATGACGACGATTGGCAGATCGACGCCGGCAGCCTGTGCACAGTTGCCGACGAATGGCAGGTCGATTGTGGGGACATGTTGAAACATGCCCTCCCGGAACTCGCAGAGCATGTTTTGGGTTCTAGGGTGGTGCTACCTCTCGATGGGTGCGCCCTAGCACTGCATTATTGCATGCGTATTACAGGCGCCCATCGCACGGGGCGGGCGGGGCCATGTCGCCGCAGCTCCAGCGGGCAGCATCTGCGGCCCGCCGGTAAGGGAATCGGAAGCTGTGCCATACGGCACAGCGCCGGATTGCGGCCGCGCTATCCTCTTGCGTGTTGGTCATTGCCAACCAAACGGAGGACCTGTCGTGAAACCGCAAGCTACCCTGGCTGCCGCAATTGAAAGGCGCGAGTGGAATCCTTCGCCGTCCGCGGGCGGGTTGCTGCGCGCGCTGACTGGTGGCTTGGTACGTGGGATGGAGACGGCACAGGTCTACATCGACCACCACGGCAATGCCATGGCCGCTGAAGAGCTCTACAAGCACCTCTCGCGGCTGTCGGACGCGGAGCTTGCAAGGCGCGGCCTCAGCCGCGATCAGATCGCCCAATACGTCAAGCGGGGCCTCTAGAAGATTGAGGGCGCTTCGCCAGCACGCGGCATCCCCGGGCGGGAGCTGCAAGGTCTGGCGAACCTGCAAACAGAAAGGGCGGCACAATGGCCGCCCTTCCCAATCTCGCACCTGTCTAGTCGCTAGACCGAATAGTACATGTCGAACTCGACCGGATGCGGCGTCATGTCGGTGCGCGCCACCTCGGCCATCTTGAGCTCGATGTAGGCGTCGATCATGTCGTCCGTCATCACGCCGCCCTTCTTCAGGAAGTCGCGGTTCTTGTCGAGATTCTCGAGCGCCTCGCGCAAGCTGCCGCACACGGTCGGGATCTTGGAGAGCTCGGCCGGCGGCAAGTCGTAGAGGTTCTTGTCGACCGCTTCCCCTGGGCTGATCTTGTTCTGGATGCCGTCGAGGCCGGCCATCAGCATGGCGGCGAAGCCGAGATAGGGATTGGCGGCGGGATCGGGGAAGCGCACTTCGACGCGCTTGGCCTTGGGACTCGTCACCACCGGGATGCGGCAGGAGGCCGAGCGGTTGCGCACCGAGTAGGCCAGCAGCACCGGGGCCTCGTAGCCCGGCACCAGACGCTTGTAGGAGTTGGTGGTCGGGTTGGTGAAGGCGTTGATGGTCTTGGCGTGCTTGAGGATGCCGCCGATGTAGTAGAGGCAGGTATCGGACAGATCGGCGTACTTGTTGCCGGCGAACACCGGCGTGGAGCCCTTCCAGATCGACTGGTGGCAGTGCATGCCCGAGCCGTTGTCGCCGTAGACGGGCTTGGGCATGAAGCAGGCTGTCTTGCCGTAGGCCTGCGCCACCTGGTGGATCACGTACTTGTAGATCTGCATGTGGTCGGCAGCTATGCACCATCGGCCCGAACTTGATGCCGAGCTCGTGCTGGGCGGAGGCCACCTCGTGGTGGTGCTTCTCGACGACGACGCCCATCTCGGCCATCACCGAGAGCATCTCCGAGCGGATGTCCTGGGCGCTGTCGACCGGCGGCACCGGGAAGTAGCCGCCCTTGGTGCGCGGCCGGTGACCGAGGTTGCCCATCTCGTAGTCGGTGCCGCTGTTGGAGGGCAACTCCGCGCTGTCGAGCTTGAAGCCGGTGTTGTAGGGGTCGGTGCTGAAGCTTGACGTCGTCGAAGATGAAGAACTCGGCCTCCGGGCCGAACACCACCGCGTCGCCGATGCCGGTCTGCTTCATGTAGGCCTCGGCGCGCTTGGCGATCGAGCGCGGATCGCGCTCGTACATCTCGCCGGTCGACGGCTCGAGCACGTCGCAGAAGATCGCCATGGTGGTCTGCGCGAAGAACGGATCGAGGTGGGCAGACGCCGGATCCGGCATCAGCGTCATGTCGGAGGCTTCGATGCCCTTCCAGCCCGCGATCGAGGAGCCGTCGAAGGCATAGCCGTCGGTGAACATGGATTCGTTGACGCACGAGCCGTCGGCCGTGACGTGCTGCATCTTGCCTTTGGTGTCGGTGAAGCGAAGGTCCAGGAACTTGACGTCCTTGTCCTTCATCATCTTCAGCACGTCGCCAACGTTCTTCGGTCTGTCTACCATTGCTACTCCCCTGTCCTCGATAGAGCGTGCATGATCTGGAGGCCCCGATGTGCCATCCCCCCAACCGGGCTCGCCGTCGCGCGCCCGTTGTTCAAATTGCGTCGGTTCCGGTCTCGCCCGTGCGGATGCGAATCGCCTCTTCGACCGTGGAAATGAAGATCTTGCCGTCGCCGATGCGCCCGGTCTTGGCGGCTTTCTGAATCGCTTCCAGCGCCTTGGGCAGCATGTCGTCGCCGAGCACCACCTCGATCTTCACCTTGGGCAGGAAATCCACCACGTACTCGGCGCCGCGATAGAGCTCGGTGTGACCCTTCTGGCGGCCGAACCCCTTGGCCTCGATAACGGTAATGCCCTGCAGGCCAATCTCCTGCAGAGCCTCCTTCACCTCGTCGAGCTTGAAGGGCTTGATGATAGCCTCGATCTTTTTCATGCGTCCCTTCACCTCCCGACCGCGCTCAAGCTTGGGTCACGCCGTTGTCTGGGGCCACAAATTGCTTAAGCACGCGGCGTGCCAAGGTTTACGCGGCAACAGAACCCCATACAACCGCCGCCCTCTGCGTATCTACAGGGCAATACCTTGAGTGAGGCAACCGCCCAATTTGCCGATAGATCGGGCAATTTGCACGAAAAGTAAGCAAAAATGGGGTCCGGCAGGAAGCAATGATGTTGCGATTGGCGCCGAGCCTTCGCAGGCGCATGATCGGCTGCAGGACCATCAGTGATGGGGGGCGGCAGCGTGCCGGGCTGCGAACTGTTGACGCCCGAGGAGATGAGCCGCGCCGACCGCCTGGCGATAGCCGGCGGGGTGCCCGGGGCCGCGCTGATGGAGGTGGCCGGACGTGCGGTGGCCGAGGCGGCAGCCGATCTCGTCGGCCGCCCGGATGTGGCGGCTGCCGTCGTGTGTGGGCCGGGCAACAACGGCGGCGACGGCTTCGTGGCGGCCCGTCTGCTGCGCGAGAAGGGGTGGCGGGTGCGGGTGGGGCTGCTCGGGCAGCCGGGACGGCGCTGGCAGGTGATGCCGCTCAGATGGCGGCCCGCTGGAGTGGCGACATCGAGGCATTGACGCCGGCGACGATCGACGGGGCCGATGTCATCGTCGATGCGCTGTTCGGGGCGGGGCTTTCGCGTCCCCTGGAAGGCGCGGCTGCCGAGGTGGTTGCCGCCATCAACGCGTCGGGCAAGCCGGTAGTGGCAGTCGACGTGCCGAGCGGACTCGACGGGGCAACCGGCGCGCGCCGCAGGGCGCGGTCGTGCAGGGCGACGCGCACCGTTACGTTCTTCCGCGTTGAAACCGGGACATGTGCTGCTGCCGGGGCGCACGCTGTGCGGAGAGGTGCGGCTCGCCGATATCGGCATACCGGCGCGGGTGTTGGAAGCGGTCGCGCCGCGCACGTTCGCCAATCGCCCCTCGCTCTGGAGCGCGCTCTACCCCAGGCCCGGCATCGACGCGCACAAGTACCAGCGCGGGCACGCGGTGGTGGTCTCAGGCCCGCCGGAGAGCACCGGCGCGGCCCGGCTCGGCGCGCGCGGCGCGCTGCGGATCGGCGCCGGGCTCGTGACGCTGGCCGGCAGCGGCGCGGCCACGGCCATCAATGCCACGCACTCGACCGCGGTCATGGTGCGCGCCGTCGCCTCGGACGCAGCGCTTACCGAGTTCCTGTCGGATGCGCGCCGCAACGCCGTTCTCATTGGTCCTGGAGCCGGCGTCGGCGCGGCCACGGCAGCGAGCGTGCTGACCGTGCTCGCCTGCAAGGCCGCGGCCGTGCTCGACGCCGATGCGCTGACCTCCTTCGTGCCGGTCGAAGGCGAGGCTCCGGTGAAGGCCGCGGGGCTCGGGTTCGTGGTGCGCAGTGCCGAGCCCGAGCCGGCGCAGGAGGCGCTGTTCAATGCCATCAAGCTGCGCCACGCGCCGGTGGTGCTGACGCCGCACGAGGGCGAGTTCAAGCGCCTGTTCGGCGAGGTCGCCGGCTCGAAGCTGCAGCGTGCCCGCAGTGCGGCCGAGACGAGCGGCGCAGTAGTGCTGCTCAAGGGCCCCGACACGGTGATCGCCGCGCCGGACGGCCGGGCCGCGGTCAACGACAATGCGCCGCCGTGGCTGGCGACCGCCGGCTCGGGCGATGTGCTGGCAGGGTTCGTCACGGGGCTTTTGGCCCAGGCCATGCCGGCCTTCGAGGCTGCTTGCGCTGCGGTGTGGCTGCACGGGGAATGCGCCAGCACCTTCGGGCCCGGCCTGATCGCCGAGGACCTGCCCGAGACCCTGCCGCGCGTGCTGGCCCGGCTATCGCTCGGCACATCTGCCGGGCCCTGATCCCGAGCCTGATCCTGGGCTCAGAGACGCCGCTCCCGGAGGCGCCATGCTCGCTGAGCGGGAACTACCAAATTGCACACCTAGGGGTTGAACCCTCCACGTTTGTCCTGATACCCCGCCTGCCGGTTTCATTGGAGGCTCGGCCCGCGGGTTTTTCGGAAGGGACAGCTGGCAATGGTCAATACCCTCTCGAGCAGCCGCCCGGCGCGCAAGGCAGAGACGGCGCCCAGCAAAGCATCGCCCGTGCCCCCCCCTCCCACACCGCTCTTGGACAAGTTCACCGAGCGCGTCAGCGCAGCGAAAACGCCGGGCGAGATACTCGATGCACTGGATGGGTTCGCCACGCAGCTCCTTCCCATCAATGTGCTCGGCGTCGGCCGTATGCCCCAGCGCACGTCCGACTGGCAGTCGATCGAGCTCGGCCGCGATGTCTTCTTGCATTCCTCGACGCCGGTGGAGTGGTGGAACGCATACGCCGCCAAAGCCGCCCACGGGTACGACCCCGGCATCATGATGGCCAAGTCCAGCCTCACGGCCCACACCTGGACGGAGACCATGCAGATGCTGGAGCCGATCGGCATCGACCGATGGCCCTACGAGCTTGCGCTCAAATACGGCATTCGCGATGCGCTGACCTGTTGCGTCGGTCAGCGCTGGCTGGTGGCCTACTGGTCCCGCCAGGTCCTCAGCAATGTGCTGACACAACCGCTGCGGATCCTGCTGATTGCGGCCGCTGGGTTTGCTGCGTTGCGGCTCGAACAGGTGATGGGTGAAGACCCAAGACGCGTTGGCGACCGCCCACCCGTGACGCCGCGGGAGTTGGCGGTGCTGCGGCTCGTATCATTGGGCAAGGACACCAGAGAGATCGCCAAGCTGCTCGGCATTGGCGAGGAGACAGTGCGCACGCACCTGAAGAAAGTGCAGAGCAAGCTGGAAGTGCGCAATCGAACTCACGCCGCGGCGGAGGCCATCAGGCGACAGTTGATGCCCTGAAACTTGGGTACCGAGGTGCAGACGCCACCGGACCCAACGCGTGGCACTATGCTTTCGTCTAGCCGTCTCTAGGGTCTGTGCGGATGGCAACGGTCTAGTCGATCATTAAAGCGCATGCTCGCACGATGCTCGTGTGGCGTCTCGCCACCTCAACTCCCCACCCTCTGCGCGAGAGGTTCGGCCCCCTCGCCTCTGCGGACTTGCCCCGATGGCAGAGGCTAAGCGGGCGGTCGATGATGTGTGTGACACCGCCTATGGGCGTCTTGCACCCAGCGTTTCACGTCCACAAGACGCCCATTCTTTTCCAGGGAACGTTTGACAGGCAGTGAGCGGTGCGGGAGCGTTTCCATGCCTCCCTCGTAAGGTTGGACGTTGCCCGTCAAGCTAGGGCGTCTCGCTTCCGCAGCTTGCTGCATCCTCGGGCGAGACGCCCGTCCTACCAAATCAGGACGCGCGGGTCTGCCATCTGTTTACACGCCCAGGTTGTATCAATAGGATTGTACACGGCAGCGCCGGTTGAGCGGGCTCAGGAGCCACGTGTCGTCGACTCCCCCCGTCTGACACAGCGGTCCGCGGTCGTCGCTGCCACCACCTTCCCATCCCGGACGAGGTTCGGGAATCCCGGCGGGCTGGAGATCCAGCGTACCGCACGTCTCGATCAGCCGGCCCCTGTCCCTACGCTAAAGAGCGTGGCCAGGCACAGCGCGGTGATCGCCGAGGCGGTGAAGATCACGCCCCAGACCCAGACATCGTCCTCGGCCTCGCGGCAACGCTTTCGGCGCGTTTGCGGCTCTGGACGGATTTGTTTGGACTACGCGTGCTCATGTCTCACTCCCGCACAATTGCTCCCGTGAAATTGGAGGTCGCCGGCATGCTGCGCATCCCCAGCGCGGGTGAGACCGCAAAAACTCGACGCAAACCTGGAATTTGGCGGGTCATTGTTCGGGCGCGGACTTGTCTTGCGCCGCTATCGTGGTGCGATGGCGGTGCAGGCCTCCCCCAATACCGGGATGTGCGCAGCAGCCCGATGCACGCATCTATACGCCGTGGCCTGAGAGTTTCTGACCAACATGGCCATGCCACGAAGGGGCTGCCCTGCCGGCCGACACTTGAGGTCAGGGCTCGACCCCGTCTTATGCCGGCCGCGCCAGGGTTCGGGGGAACCTCGGCGCGGCCTTTCTTTTTCCGGCTCGGTGTCGGGGTCTTGCCGCCTCACGAATTGCGCGTCACCGCGCGCTCGATCTCGTCGGAGCCTTCCAGCCACTCCAGCCGGCCCTGCCCCAGCATGTAGTTGACGTGCGCCTGCACCTCGCTGAAGGCGAAGCTCATCTGGTGCGGGTCGAGGTCGCGATGGAACAGCACGGGCACCAGCTCGGCCGCCGAGCACGGCTTGATGCGGCATGCCTCGGCGATCGCCCCGCAGCGTGCCTCGTGGTGCGCGATCAATTCGTCGCTGCGTGTGTGGAGGCCGAAGAACGGAAGCTGGTGACCCGGCAGCACCAGCGCGTCGGCTGGGATCTGCCGTTTCAACTCGCCGAGCGAGCGCAGGTAAAGTCCTAGCGGGTCGCCCGTGGGCTCGACGGCCCACACGCTGATGTTGGGGGTGATCTTCGCCAGCACCTGGTCGGCGGCGAGGAACACGTTGTCGGCGGCGCAATAGAACATGAGCTGCTCCGGCGCGTGGCCGTTGCCGCTCAGCACGTCGAACGTGCGCCCGCCGATCTTCAACGTGTCGCCGGCGACCAGCCGCTTGAACGTCGGCGGCAGGCCCGAGACCATGCGCAGGTAGCCGTGGCCCTGGGTGGCGACACGCTGGGTGGTGGCCGCATCGAGGCCGTGACGCAGGTAGAAATCGCGATAGGGCTTGGCGTCGAGCGCGCCGGGCGAGAGCGAGATGTTGAGGCAGCCCAGATACGATGTCTGGCTGGTCAGCAGCGGCAAACCGAAACGCTCGCACAGCCATCCGGCGAGGCCGATGTGGTCGGGGTGGAAGTGCGTGACGATGAGCCGTGTCAGGGGCCGGCCGGCCAGGGGGCCGGCGATCAGCGCGTCCCACACCGCGCGGGTGGCGTCGTTGCCGATGCCGGTGTCGAGCACCGCCCAGCCGTCGCCGTCGTCGATCAGGTAGACGTTGATGTGGTTCAGCCGAAAGGGCAGCGGGATGCGCGCCCACAGGATGCCCGGGGCGACCTCGATCGTCTCTCCCGGTGCCGGCGGCTCCGGCAACGGGAAGATCAGCGGGCTGTCATGGGTCTTGGTCAGCATGTCTCGCTTCGGTCAAATTGTGTCTGCGTGACCATTACCCTTGTCCGCGCCATTTTGCACTGCACGCGACCATCGTGCAGTGGAGATCAGCGCCGTAAGCGCAGCTGGCGGACTCCGTTGTCATGGTCGGGCTTGTCCCGACCATCCAGCCATCCGCTAGTGGGCGCTTGCTGGATGCTGGCTCCTCCGGACAAGCCCGAGGATGACACCAGTCCGCTTGTCCTACAGTGCTTGCGAATTTGCGCCACGCACGGTTCCTCTCTAGCATTGCGCGGGTAACGCAGAGAGCGGCGCCGTGGCCTGGCGCGACAGCCTGCACAACTACCGCTAGGGAGAGGGCTTGATGGGCAATACCTACAATATCCTGCTGATGGGCGCGTCCTACGGGTCGCTGCTGGCGTCCAAGCTACTGTTCGGCGGCCACAAGATCCATCTGGTGTGCCTGCCGCCCGAGGCCGAGCTGATCAATGCCGAGGGCTTCCGCGTGCGCCTGCCGGTCAAGGGCCGCAAAGACCCGGTGGTGCTCGACTTGCGCAAGCTGCCGGGCAAGGTGACGGCCGGCGGCGCCGCCGGGGTCAATCCGAAGGACTACGACCTCGTCGGCCTCTGCATGCAGGAGCCGCAGTACCGCTCGCCCGGCGTGCGCGAGCTGCTCGACGCGGTCGCCAAGGCAAAGGTGCCGTGCATGTCGATCATGAACATGCCGCCGCTGCCCTACGTGAAGCGCATCCCGGGCCTCGACTATGCAGCGCTGCGGCCCGCCTACACCGACCCGACCGTGTGGGATTCCTTCGACCCGGCGTTCATGACGCTCAACAGCCCCGACCCGCAGGCCATCCGCCCGCCCGAGGAGAAGATCAACGTGCTGATGGTCACGCTGCCGACCAACTTCAAGGTGGCAAGGTTCGACAGCGAGGCGCACACGGCGATCCTGCGCCAGCTGGAGAAGGACGTGGAGGCAGCGCGCTTCGATACGCCCGAGGGCAGAATAGAGCTGCCGGTGAAACTCAAGGTGCACGACTTCATTTTCGTGCCGCTCGCCAAGTGGGCGATGCTGCTCGCCGGCAACTACCGCTGCATCACCAAGGACGGCATGCGCACGGCGCAGGAGGCGGTGCACACCGACATCGAGACCTCGCGCTCGGTCTACAACTTCGTCAACGACCTGTGCGTGAAGCTGGGCGCTGCGCCCGGCGACCTGGTGCCGTTCGAGAAGTACGCCGCCGCAGCGCAATCGCTGGTGCGGCCGGCTTCAGCCGCCCGCGCGCTCAACAACGGCGCCCCTAACATCGAGCGCGCCGACAAGCTGGTGCAGCTGATCGCCAAGCAGAAGGGCCTGAGCCATCCGGTCATCGACGCGACGGTGGCGCTGGTCGATGCGCGCCTCGAGGCCAACAGAAAGAAGGCGGCTTGAGCGGCGAGGGGTCTGACCCCTTTCGCCGTCAGCGCGGCTGCGCCTGGCGCAGGCGGGCCAGGAACTCGTCGGTCAGATAGCGCAGCTGATCGCCGGTCTGGCCCGGATACTTGGCCCAGTAGGAGCGGTCGCGCGGCGAGAAGTAGGCCGCGGACTGCAGCGGCGTGACGCGCAGGATGGAGCGTTCGAAGCAGCGGTTGTCCGGGTCCCCGCGCAGCCACTGGTCGTACTGATCGTCTTCGGGTGCCTGCGGGTTCTTCATGTTGATGATGGTGCCAAGGAGCTGGGCGAACCCCATCTCGGGGTTGCGCTGGCGGAACTTGCGCAGGAATTGGAGGCCGCGCGTAGAAATGTAGTCGGGGCGCGTGGGCGAGAGATAGAAGTCGGCCTCGCGCAGCAAGCACTCAGTCAGCACCGACAGGCCGGGCGCACTATCGATCAGGACATAGTCGTAGGCCTGGCGCGCCTCCCTGAGGATGGACCCGATCGTCCGGCGCAGTAGCGCCTCGCGCTCGCCCTTAGAGACCTCGCGCTCGAACAAGGTGAGGTTGGTGTCGCTCGGCAGCAGGTCGATGGAACGGGCATCGTCCACGTCGGATACCCCGGCGATGACGTAGCGGCGCCAGTCCTCCGGCGTCTCTTTCAGCACCGCGCCGATCAGATAATCGACGATGGTCTGCCCCTCGTCCTGCAGGGCTTCCAGCTGGCGCTCGGGCAGCAGCATGTGGCTGATGCTAGCCTGTGCGTCGGCGTCGATGACGAGGATTTTCTTGCCGTGAAAGGTGGAGAGCGTCTCGGCAAGGGCCAGAACGAGCGTCGACTTGCCGACGCCGCCCTTGGCATTCATGACAGTAATGGTGTTGCGCATTCCGTGCCAGCCTGCCCCCGCAACAGTCCCCCGAGTGAACCCCGTACCGGGACGATAATAGCCGCTGGCGCGCAGCCTCTCCAGAGCGAAACGCGCTTGGTGAGCGCCGACAACATGCCGCTGCGTCGAGCAGGAGCTTGACGCCCTTTGCGTCATTTCGATGTCGGCGCTACGGCCGGCCCGGCTGCCGCAGCAGATCGAGCAACGCGGCGTTGAACTGGTCGGCTGCCTCGTACATCACCCAGTGGCCGGCGTTCTCGATCAGCCGCACCTCCAGCTCCGGGTGATGCCGGCGCAGAATGTCGAGCCTCGCCTGCAGGGACGGACGGGCGATCACGTCGCCGGTGCCCCAGATCGTCTTGAGCTGCGCGGTGACCTCGGCAAGCGCGACGGCCAACCCGTCGGTCGCCGCGAACGGCCGGCTGCGGAAGCGCGCCCGCTTGATGTTCTCGGCCTGCAGGTGGATCGCCAGCGGGTCGATCTTGGCCGGGTCGGCGAACATCAGCACCGCCAGGTTCTGCCGGTATACGGCGGCGACGTCCTCTGCGGCCATGCCGGACCGCGCCTTGGCGAAGGGCTCGCGCGGGTCGGCGCGCACGCCGAGCGCGGCCACCCCGATCAGGGTCAAATCGCGCACGCGCTCCTTGAGGCGGGCCGCCACCAGCCCCGCCACGTGCCCGCCGAACGAGAAACCAGCAAGCCGGAACACGTGGGTCGCAGGGAACAGCTCGCCGAGCCCCGTGATCACGACGTCGGCGATGCTGAGAGGGGTCCGCGGCTCGGGCGGCATTGCCGAGCCCCCGAGGCCCGGGATGTCGGGCACCCACAGCTCGTAATGGCGCGACAGCTCAGGGATAGTTCTGATCCAGTGCGTCCATGACCCGGAGCCGCCGTGGAACAGCACCAGCGGCTCGCCGGCGCCCCACACGCGCCACACCATGGTCCCGCTGCCGCAGGGTGTTTTGAGCTTGCGTGCTGCGCGCGCGAGCGCATCGACAGCTGCGGCCGAGGTGGTGTCAGGGAAAGGCGGACGGTCTTGCATGCTCCAAGGATGCGGCGGGACGGCCGATTGGGCAAAGGATCTCTTGGCGGCAGCCCCGCCCGCGTTTCGATGCTGCCGTATTTGCGCTATAAGCCTCTTATGTCGAATCCGGCAGCGTGTCCGCTCGGCCGCACGAGGCGCGGACAGGAAGGATGATCGATTTGCGGCGGCAACTGCTAGGGGCGTTGGTGGTGTGGCTGGCGGCCGGCTGCATGCCCGCTGTTGCCCAGGACCAAGTCGCCCAGCGCGCTCGCGAGGCCGGTGCCGCCCTGGCGCGCGGCAGCACGGATCAGGCCATTGCGCTGTTCACCGACGCACTCGGGGACAAGACCCTCCCCAACGAGCGCCGCGCCGTGATCCTGACCGATCGGGGGGTGGCATACTGGCGCGCCAACAACACCAAAGAGGCGCTGGAGGACTTCAACAGGGCCGTCCAGCTCTATCCAGAGTATGCCGCCGTCTACAACAATCGCGGCAACGTGCTGCTGGGGATCGGCGCGGTGCGCGAGGCAATGAAGGATTTCGATCGCGCGCTGGTGCTCGCACCGGGCTATGCCGCCGCCTTCACCAACCGTGCCAGCGCGCACATGAAGCTCGGACAGATCGATTTTGCCGTCGCCGACTACACCAAGGCGATCGCGCTGGTGTCCAACAACCCGGCCGCCTACACGGGCCGCGGGCGCGCGCACCTCGCCGCCAACCGCCCGCAGGCGGCGATCCGCGACTTCACGCGCGCAGCCACGCTCGATGCGCGCTTCGGTGCGGGCTATCGGGGCCGTGCCGAAGCCAAGGTCGCAATCGAGCGCTATGACGAGGCGATCGAGGACTTCAGCCGCGCGATCGCGTTCGACGCGCGCAGTCCGCACCTCTTTCTGTTGCGCGGGGAGGCCTACCTCGATGCGGGCAATGCGGCGTCGGCCGTCAAGGATTTCACCACCGCCGTGGAGCTGAACCCCAACTCGGCCTGGAGCTTCGTGGCGCGCGGCTTCGCCTACGCCAAGGCGGAGGCTTTCGAGGACGCGCTCAACGACTTCGCGCGAGCCATCGAGCTCGAGCCCCGCGCGCCCAAGGCGTTCGCCTATCGCGCCTGGACCTATCGCCAGCAGCGACAGCCCGAGCTGGGCCTCAAGGATGTGGAGCGCGCCCTGCGCCTGGACCCGAACAGCGCCGAGGCGCATTGGGTGCGCGGCGAGATCAACGAGATGCAGGGCCGCGCACCCCAGGCCATCGCCGACCTCAAGAAGGCGCTTGGCCTCGACCCGAGCCTGAGGGAAGCGGCCCGCGCGCTCGTTCGCCTGGGCGTGAACACCGCCGCCGATGAGAGCGAGGTGCCGCAGGCCGGCCTCGACGGCTGGCGCGTCTTCCAGAAGGGCCGCCAGTACGTCGCCAGCAGCGAGCTGTTCCCGCGCCTCAAGATCGACCTGGAGATGCTGGGCCAGGGTCAGCCGCGCATTCTCGAGTGGGAGCAGAAGAAGGCACCCTTTGCCGGAATTGGTGTGTTGCGCTTCCATGCCGGCTCCTTCGACGGCCTGCGCGGGCCGGAGGAAATCGAGCAGATCGCCATCGTCGACCTGCAGGCCAACACGGTGCTGGGCGTGGAGACGCAGCGGCGCGGCACCAAGCTGGCGCAGCTGACGTGGGAGGACGACGGCAAGCTGATCGTTGCCAGCGCCGACGGCACCAAGGAAGAACTGCAGCTGCGGCAGGGCAAGGTTGCCGCGACGCCGCCGCCTCAGCCCAAGAAGTACGCCGGCGAGCAAAAAAGCCCATTCTGGCCTTGGGGCGGCGGCGGCAAGAAGGGCAAGTCGCTGTTCGACATGATTTTCGGAAACTTCTAGTGTGCCGGGCGACGAATAGGCCTCGGTGATGTTGCGTTCCCGGCAGCCGAGCCCGGCTCGCGAGCCGGTGCAAGGCTCTCGGGGATCTTCACCCTTCCCTTACGGCGCACCGCCAACCGTTCGCACCCGTCGGCGCAGTTTGCTCGAAGGATGAAGACTGGCTCTTTGCGCCCTGGACTTGGCCAAGGATCAAGTCCGCGCTCCAGTGATCGGGATTCGCCGCGCTTAACTTCCTGGAAATCAACAATTAAGCGTTCGGCAGGGTTACTCCATCTATAAGGGGCGACGCCCTTTCCTTTGCCCGTGGCGACCAGGATAAGACAATGCGATGCGTACTGGCTTGCGCCTTGGCGGGGTGGCTTCTGCTCGGGGTTTCCTCGGCAGACGCTTACGAACATCCGCAGCTGGTGCCGTCCCACCCGCTGTCTCCCGGCAGCGGTCCGCTGCAAGAGCTGGCGGCACTCGAGCAAGGCTCGCCGGTGGACCCGCTGGATGAGCCAAGCGCACGTGCGGCCATGGCGATAGAGCCGGCCTCGATTGCGCCGCCGTCTCCTCCGCCACCGCCCCCTGTCACGCTGCTGCTGAGGGCGGATCTCACCGCCCAGAAGCTGACCGTGATGGAAGGCGACCAGGTTGTGCACGTCTGGTCGATCTCGTCGGGCCGGCGCGGCTATGCAACTCCAACGGGAACCTTCCGCCCGGCGTGGACGGCCAGGATGTGGCGTTCGCGACAGTACGATGACGCGCCGATGCCGCACTCGATCTTCTTCAACAACGGCATCGCCTTTCATGCCACCGCAGCCGTCTCCATGCTGGGGCGGCCGGCGTCACACGGGTGCCTGCGTCTGGCACCGGCCCACGCCGCCGAGCTCTATGCCTTGGTGCGCAGGCATGGCCTGGCTCAAACCAAAGTCGTAGTGGAGGGAACGGCGCCCTTCCCGGCAACCGCGGTTGCCCGGCGGGTGCCGACCCAGGGCAAGCGCAACGTGGCGGCAGCAAACGGGGGCCAGCTCTTCTCTGCGGCGCAATGGCTGTTCATGCAGTAGGCAGGCGGTGCGGGGGCAATCACTCTAAAAGGGTTGCGCGGGCACCGGGTTACAGGCCACACTCGCGCAAGTGGATCTCTGGCGCGAGCGGCGGATGGGCCCTTGCTGTACTACTGAAATGCGCTCGGTCTCACGTTCCCCGCATCGGCCACAGGTATCGGTATATGCGTGAAGGGTTGGGTCTTGCGCGGCGCCTCGGGATGCTGTCCTGCGCTGCTGCCCTGGCGATGCCACTCGCTGGCTGCGATCAGGGACAGCCGCAGGCGTCCCAGCAGAAGATTGCGCCGCCGGCACCGACTGTCACCGTCTCCAAGCCGGCGCAGCGCCAGATCATCGAGTGGGACGAGTACACAGGTCGCTTCGATGCGGTGCAGATGGTCGAGATACGGGCGCGCATATCCGGCTATCTGAACGAGGTGCGCTTCAAGGACGGCCAGCAGGTCAAACAGGGCGACATCCTGTTCACTATCGACCCGCGTCCGTTCGAGCGGTCACTCGAGCAGGCGCGCGCCGAGCTTTTCGCCGCCAAGACCAAAGTTGAAAACGCCAACCTCGACGTGGCGCGCGGCCAGCCGCTGATCGAGCGCAAGATCATTTCCGACAAGACCTTCGACGACCGCATGTCGCTTCTGCGCGACGCCCAAGCCGCGGTGAAGGTGTCCGAGGCCAAAGTCAAGTCGGCAGAGCTCGATCTGTCGTTTGCGACGATTGCGGCACCCATCTCCGGCGGCATCAGCCGGACGCTGGTCACGGCCGGCAACTGGATCAGCGCGGGCAGCGTCGCCGGCACGACGCTGCTCACGACCATCGTCAGCCAGGATCCGATCTACGTCTACTTCGATGTCAACGAGAACAACTACATCAAGTACCGGCGCTTGGCCGAGCGCGGCGTAGCGGGGGCAGCCGGCATCGGCGCACTGGTCGAGGTGGCGCTGGCCGACGAGCGGGGCTTTCCGCACAAGGGGCAGCTCGACTTCCTCGACAACAGGATCGACCAGGGCACCGGCACGCTGCGAGCGCGCGCGGTGCTGTCCAACAAGGCCGGCCTGTTCTCGCCGGGTCTCTTCGGGCGTGTGCGTGTCACGGGCTCGCCCAGCTACGCTGGGCTGCTCGTCCCCGACGAAGCGATCGGCACGGACCAGACCAACAAGTACGTCTTCGTCGTCGGCGAAGACGGCATCGTGGCGCGGCGCAACGTCCGCTTGGGGCCGCTGGTCGAGGGCCTGCGGGTGGTGCGCGAAGGCGTCGGCGCCGACGACTGGGTGATTACCAAGGGCCTGCAGCGTGCGCGACCCGGCCTGAAGGTCGAGCCGAAGCGTACGGCGCTTGCCGTGTCCGCGGCACCGGCCGCGGAGCCGAAGGCCAGCGAATGACGGTGCTGCCGCAGCAGATCGCCGCACCGACCTAGAGGCGCAATCGATGCCGATCAGCCGTTTCTTCATCGACCGCCCGGTCTTTGCGACGGTGTTGGCGCTCGTCATCACCATCATCGGCGCGATCGGTTACACGGGCCTCGGCATCACCCAGCTGCCGGAGATCACCCCGCCAACCATCACCGTCACCACCAACTATCCCGGCGCCAGTGCGCAAACGGTGGCCGATACGGTCGCCGCACCCATCGAGCAGGAGATCAACGGCGTCGAGGGCATGATCTACATGGCCTCGCAGTCGACCTCCGACGGCAACGTGTCGATCACCGTGACGTTCGACGTCGGCACCGACATCGACAAAGCGCAGGTGCTGGTGCAGAACCGGGTCAGCGCTGCGGAGCGGCGCCTGCCCGACGAGGTGCGACGCAACGGCCTCACCGTGCGCAAGCGCTCGCCCGACCTGTTGCTGGCGATCCACCTGATCTCGCCCGACAACACCTACGATCAGGTCTACATCTCCAACTACGGTCTGCTCAACGTGCGCGACCGGCTGATGCGGCTGTACGGCGTGGCCGACGTGTCGCTGTTCGGCGTGCGCGAATACTCCATGCGCGTGTGGCTCGATCCCGAGCGCATTGCCATCCGCGGCCTGACCGCCGAGCAGGTGCTCGAGGCCTTGCGCGCGCAAAACGTGCAAGTCGCGGGCGGGGCGCTCGGCGAGCCGCCGGTGTACCAGAACCGTGCCTTTCAGATCTCCCTGCAGATGAAGGGGCGGCTCAAGACCGGCCAGGAATTCGAGGAGATCATCGTCAAGAGCGGGGCCGACGGGCGCGTGGTGCGGCTCAAGGACATCGCGCGGGTGGAGCTCGGGGCGCTCAGCTATTCCGCGCAGGGCTACGCCGACCGCTACCCCGCGGTGATCGTGGTCGTCGACCAGCAGCCCGGGACCAACGCGGTGGCGGCGACGCAGGGCATCAAGGCGGCCATGGCGGAGCTGTCCAAGAGGTTCCCCAAGGGGCTCGAATACCGCATCACCTACAACCCGACGGAGTTCATCGAGGTCGCAATCAGCAAGCTCTACATCACCATCCTCGAGGCTACTGCCCTGGTGGTGCTGGTGGTGCTGTTGTTCCTGAAGACCTGGCGCGCGACCTTGGTGCCGGTGGTTGCGATCCCTGTGTCGCTGATCGGCACATTCGCGATGATGCAGGCCTTCGGCTTCTCCCTCAACATGCTGACGCTGTTCGGCTTGGTGCTGGCGGTCGGCATCGTCGTCGACGACGCGATCGTGGTGGTGGAGAACGTCGAGCGCAAGCTCAAGGAGGGGCTTACGCCTCTGCAAGCGGCGCGTGTTTCCATGGACGAGGTGGGCACGGCGCTTGTCGCCATTGCCTTGGTGCTGCTTGCGGTGTTCGTGCCGACGACTTTCATCGGCGGCATCACCGGGCAGTTCTACCGGCAATTCGCCGTCACCATCGCTACCGCGACCGCGATCTCGCTGCTGCTGTCGCTGACCTTGAGCCCGGCGCTGTGCGCGATCCTGTTCAGGCTGCACGGTAGCGGCCACGAGCAGTCGTCCGCGTTGATGCGTCCCGTGCATGCCTTCTTCCGGTCCTTCGACAACGGTTTCGATGCGATGGCGCGCGGCTACGGATGGCTCGTGCGGAGGCTCGCCAGGGCATGGGTGCCGGTGCTGATCTGCTACGCGGTGCTGCTCACCTTCGGCATCTGGTTCGTGGCGCGCCAGCCGACCGGCTTCATCCCCAACATGGACCGCGCGATCCTGATCATCTCGCTGCAGCTGCCGCCGGGCGCGTCCCTGCAGCGCACGGACGCCATCGTGCGCCAGGCGACGGAGATACTGCTGGCAGAGCCCGGCGTGCAGTATTCGAACGCCTTCACGGGGCGCAACGCCGCGACCTTTACGGCCGCAACCAACGCCGGGCTGCTGTTCCTGGTGCTGGACGATTTCGAGGAGCGCCATCGGCTGGGTCAGACCATCGACAAGATCGCGCAGTCGCTCAGGACCAAGCTGGCCCAGCAGATCCAGGACGCGCAGGCGCTGGTGTTCATCCCGCCGCCGGTGCGCGGCGTGGGCGCGGCGGCCGGCTTCTCCATGCGCCTGCAGGACACGCAGGGCATGCCGGCAAGCGATTTTGCGCGCGCCACCCAGGAGTTCGTCGCCGAGGCCAATCGCACACCCGGCATCACCAATGTCTTCACCACCTTCGCGGCCGCCACACCGCAGGTGTTCGTCGACGTCGATCGCGACAAGGCGCAAATGCTCAAGGTGCCGGTGACCAACATCTTCGAGGCCATGCGCGTGTTCATGGGCTCGGCCTACGTCAACGACTTCAACATGTTCGGCCGCACCTACCGCGTCACCGCGCAGGCCGACGGCGAGTACCGGCTGGACCAGGAAAGCGTCTCCAAGATCCGTGTGCGCAACGCCGACGGCGACATGGTGCCGCTCGGCAGCCTCGTCACCTTCCAGGAGATCGCGGGGCCCGAACGCGTGCCGCGCTACAATTTGTTCCCCTCGGCCGAGGTGCAGGGCTCGGCGCTGGCCGGCATCAGCTCGGGCCAGGCGCTGCAGATCATGCGCGCCCTGGCGGAGGAGAAGCTGCCCCCCGGCGTCACCTTCGAGTGGACCGATCTCTCCTATCAGGAGGCCAAGGTCGGGCGCACCGGCTACTACATCTTCGTGCTGAGCGTGATCTTCGTGTTCCTGGCGCTCGCCGCGCAGTACGAGAGTTGGGCGCTGCCGCTGGCGATCCTGCTGATCGTGCCGATGTGTCTGCTGTCGGCTGCGTTCGGCGTGTGGCTGCACGGGCGCGAGATCAACATCCTCACGCAGATCGGGTTCGTGGTGCTGATCGCGCTGGCGGCCAAGAACTCGATCCTGATCGTGGAGTTCGCGCGCCAGCTCGAGGAGCAGGGCAAGGATACGATCTCGGCCGCCGTGGAAGCCTGCCGGCTGCGCCTGCGGCCGATCCTGATGACCTCGCTGGCGTTCACCCTGGGCGTGGTGCCGCTCTATCTTGCCGTCGGCGCGGGGGCGGAGATGCGCATTGCGCTCGGCACCGCCGTGTTTTGGGGCATGATCGGCGTGACCTTGTTCGGCCTGATCTTCACGCCGGTGTTCTATGTGGTCATTCGCCGGCTGGCCGGCACCAAGCTGGGCGCGGCCGGCGCGGCGCCGAAGCAAGCGGTACCTGCTCCGGCGGAGTAGTGGATCGAGGCGGGGTGCGCGCAGCGGCGGAGGCCGTAGGGCGCAATAAGGCGAAGCCGCATTGCGCCGTTTGACGAGTTGATCGGTGCAATGCGCTACCGCTTATTGCACCCTACAAGGTCACCTTATCCCCGGTCGCCAAACCTGTGCGCATACTACGTCCGTCGCTTGCCTGCGACGGGACGTGGATGGGCCCATTCACCTCCCCACGTGGCAAGGATCGGCGCCTGGAAGGAGAGCGGATGGCTCGAGCTCCAGGAGGCCTGGGTCGACCGTTAACGACGCGCCGCCAGCAATGGCGGGAGCGGCCGTTGACCGCCTTCAGTGGCTCAAGGCGAGAACGCTCAAATCCGGCGCGAGCCGGGTGGCAGGCGGGAAGCCAAAGGATGGCCCAGGACAGAAATCGCCGTCACGCGGGTGCCGCAAGGCAACCCAGGGGACCCCGCCAGGTCCCGGAGGGCCCACTAGAAGGGCCCTCGAGCAGGCCCGGCCGGGTCTGCTGGGGCCGGAGGACAACCGGCCCCCGGGTCGCCCATGCGGCGCCCGCGCACCCGTCGCACCTCCCGCCGCCCCGCTGGGCCGCGCGAGACGGACGGCGCGTGCGCACGCTCCTCCAACACTTCAATCGAGACCAGAGGATGCCTGAATGCCTCTCACGTCGACCAAGCCACAGCCGAGTTCAACGCCATCGCCCGGGAGGTCATGCACTCAGGCTCGACTACTCAGGCTCGACGTTGTGGATCGCAGCGTCAGCGGTCTCGCTCGAGCTTCGAGTGCGCAACGCACAACGCAAGCGCAGTGCGCACACGATGCCGTTCGCCCTCGACATGTGAGACCTGGGTGCGAACTTGCCGACAAATTGGCGAGGTCGCTTATCGGCTCTGCACGCCCCACATTTCAGGGCTTTCCCCGAGTGTAAGGGCGTCGTGATCGACCAACTGTCACGAGCGGCCCTAGCTCTGACATTGGGAACCGCAGTGTTGGGTGGAGTGAAGCGTTTAATGGAGGTGTAGCATGTATAAGCGTCAAGTCATCAGTTGCTCGGCCCTCCTACTCCTTGTCGCGGGCTTCAGCAGCGCGCCAGCTGCTGCGTGTCCCTGGAACGGTTGCGGCACGGACGCCTACAATACGGCGGAAGCTTTCTACTACGATCCGCTCTACGGCGACGCGCCGCCAGTTTATGGGTATGCACCCCCTGGTTACGGATACGGGCCCGCGGCCTATGGCTATGCGCCGCCAGCCTATGGCTACGCGCCGCCGGCTTATGGCTACGCGCCACAGGCTGGCTACATGGCGCCAGCTTATGGCTACGCGCCGCCGGCTTACGGCTACCAGCCAGCCGGCTACCGCCAAGCTTCCGGCTACCGCCAAGCCTATGGCTACCGGCCAGCCTACGGTTACAGGCCAGCGTACGGCTACAGGCCAGCCTACGGATACCGACCGGCCTACGGTTACTATGGGGCAGCCCCGGCGTACGGCTACTATCCCGCAGCTCCCCGCATTGGATGGGACTACGGCCTGCCGCTACGCTGATTGGCTCGCTGATAGTCGGTTCGCTTCGGCAGCGGAGTGAGAACTGAGTCGCGGCTCGACACTGCCGACGCTAGGCGCGCCCGCTCCAATTCGCGGCGCGCTTCTCGGCGAACGAGGCAAGGCCTTCGGCGGCCTCGGCGGAGCGGCGCTTGGCGGCGTGGCTGATGCTCAGCGCGTCGAACGTGGCGCGATCGAAGCCGCCCCACGCGCTCTCGAGGATCCAGGCCTTGGTCTCGGCCATCGCCTGCGGGCCGTTCTCGAGCAGGCGCGCCACCATCGCCTCGCCGGCCGCCGCAAGCCCATCGAGCGGGACGACCTGATGCACCAGGCCGATGCGCCGCGCCTCCTCCGCGTCGAACCGCTCGCAGGTGAGCGCATAGCGCCGCAGCTGGCGCGCGGAAATGGCATCGCTGAGCTGCGGAATGATGATTGCCGCCGTCAGGCCCCAGCGCACCTCGGCAATGGAGAACACCGCGTTGTCGGCAGCGATCACAACGTCGCAGGCGGCGACCATACCGGTGCCGCCGCCGAAGCAGCCGCCCTGCACCAGCGCAACGGTGGGGATGGGCAGGCGGTTGAGCCGATCGACAGCCTCGGCCGTGGCGCGGCTGACACGCTCGTTCTCGGCCGCCGAGGCGCCGCTCACCTCGCGAATCCACTTGAGGTCGGCGCCGGCCTGGAAGTGCTTGCCGTTGCCCTTCAGCACCACCGCGCGCACGTCGTTCTTGCCGGTCACCTGGTCGAGCGCCCGCAGCAGGCCCTCGATCATGGCGCCGTTGTAGGCATTGCCCACTTCGGGGCGGTTGAGCGTTACGCTGGCGACGCCGCGCGCATCGAGGTTGGCAACAACCGGTTCGGTCATGGGAGAGCTCCATCAGGGCCTGGCTACCGGGCGTACACGAGGTCGCGTGGCCGCAGCAACACGGTTGTCGTGGCAGGTCGGGAACTCGGGCTTCGCCATGGGTGCCACAGCCCACCGGCTTGCATCGGATCCCCAGGCTCACCTCTTAGTGAAGGGTCTTTGTTTGGCCATATCTGTGCCGCGTAGGTTATTAGAGCGCGCCGGGTGGCACTGCGCGCCAGGGACTGCCTGTGCTGGATTTGGCCCTCCGCGCCTGGACTTGGTGGCGCCGCTGAGATCGCATTGGGAAGTGACCGCTGAGAATGCAGATTGACATGGCTGGCTGGGGGCGAGACGCGAGAACGGGAGCAAGGCCGAGGGCCGCGCTCGGGATTCTGCGTTTGCATCTCGGCCCTTTTGGTTGCGACGACGGTGCCGGTCAGCGCGCAGGAGTGGTGGGAGACCTTCCCCGGCTTCAAGAAGCAGGAGAGTCCAAGGCCGGCGGTCAACGACGAACAGCGCCGCCTGGAGGCGCTCAGCGATCTGCGGACGGATCGGGTGCCGCTGCGCAGCCAGGAGATGATCGAGGCCCTGGAGACTGCGGTCCAGCGCTATCAGGAGATCGTGTCGAAGGGTGGCTGGCCTTCGATTCCGGGCTCGCGCACGATCCGGGCCGAGGACAATGACGAGCGGGTTGCTCTCTTGCACCGCCGCCTGTGGATGAGCGGCGAGTTGCGGCGGCGGCCGACCCAGACGCTGTTCGGCGTCACCTACACCGAGGACCTCGAAGGCGGCATCCGGCGGTTCCAGGAGAACAACGGGCTGAGGGTTACGGGGCGCGCTGACCGTGCGACCTTGCAAGCGCTCAACATCCCGGCAAACGCGCGTCTCGCCCAGCTCAAGATCAACCTGCAACGGCTGCGCGATCTGGTGGGCCAGCGGTCGGAGGAGCGCTACATCGTGGTGAACGCCGCGGCCTTCCAGCTGGAGGCGGTCGAGCGGTTTGAGGTGGCGCAGCGCCATCGCGTCATCGTCGGCAAGCCCGAGCGGCAAACGCCCACGGTGCGCGCGACCATCAAGGCACTCAACTTCTTCCCGTACTGGCGTGTGCCGGAGAGCGTGGCGACGCTCGATCTCATTCCGCGCCTGGTGAAGGAGCCCGAGTATCTGCAGAACGAGCGCATCCGCGTGCTGACCGGCTCCTACAACGGGTCCGAGATCGATCCCTCCAACATCGATTGGCGGCATGTCGATGCCAACAGGCTCAGGTTCCGCCAGGATCCGGGCCCGCAGAATGCGCTCGGGCTGGTGCGCATCGACATGCCCAACGGCGACGGCGTCTACATGCACGACACGCCGATGAAGCAGCTGTTCAACCAGCGCAGCCGCGCGTTCAGCGCCGGCTGTGTGCGCGTGCAGGACGTGTTCAAGCTGGTCGAGTGGATCGCCAAGTACGAGAACGGCTGGGCCGAGCCCGGACGCGCGCAGGACGTGATCGCGACAGGGCAGCCGCTCGACATGAACCTGACGCGGCCGCTGCCGGTCTATTTCACCTACATCACGGCGTGGGCGGAGCTTGACGGCAAGATTGTGTTCCGCCCCGACATCTACAATCGCGACGGCGTGCGCGATCTCATCGCCTCCAACGAGCGCGACCCCGAAGACGGCCCCGCGCCGCGCTGGACGTTGGCGCCCTGAGTCCCGGGCCCTGAGTCCTGAGTTCTGAATCCGGCGCCTAGTTCAGCGGACGAGCAATCTCGGGCGGCACCTCGCGCTGGTATGCGTGACCGATGGCGAACAGTTGCGCTTCCGCAAACGGGCGGCCGACGAGCTGGATGCCGTTGGGCAGGCCGGAGCCGCGCGGCACGGGCAGCGTCAGCGTCGGCAGGCCCAGATAATTGATCGGCCGGGTATACTTGACCACGCGCCCCATCGCCGCCTGCACTTTGGGACCGCCACCGACGTCGAGCTCGGCGATGGTCGGCAGCGGGTCGGCCAGGATCGGCAGGATGGCGATGTCGATGTCCCTGAAGGTATGGTCGAGCGTGCGCTGCAGGTAGGCGCCGCGGGCGCGCAGCGCGGTGAGATGGTCAACCGCAGAGACGAAATGCCCGACTTCGACGCGCGCGCGCACCTGCGGGCCATAGTCGCCGGGCCGCGTGCGCAGATAGGCGGCATGCGCGGCGGAGGCGTCCGGCAGCTGCACGAGTTGGACCAGGTGGTCGAGGGTCTCCCAGTCGGGAAAGGCGCAGGGCTGAGGCTCGAGCCTCAGCTTGGCAAGCACGGCCACCACCGCCTGCAGCATACGCTGCACGTCCGGGTGCGCCTCGGCGATCACCTTCTCGTCGATGCCGACCCTGACGCCGGCGACGGGATCATCGAGCCGGGCAACGTAGTCCGGCACGGGCAGCGTCGACGCGGATGGATCGCGCGCATCGGGGCCGGCGAGCAAGCCCAGTATCAGCGCCAGATCCTCGACATGGCGCGCGATGACGCCCACGGTGTCGAGCTGGGGCGCCAGCGGCATGGCACCGGCGCGGCTGACGCGGCCCCACGTGGGCTTGATGGACGCAACCCCGCAGCACGCGGCCGGCAGCCGCAGCGAGCCGCCGGTGTCGGAGCCGAGGCCGGCCGGTATCGCGCCGTAAGCAACGGCCGCCGCCGTTCCTGCAGAGGAGCCGCCGGTGATGCGCGTAGGGTCCCACGGATTGCGCGCATGCCCCAGCACGTAGTTGTGCCCGGTGGGCCCGTAGGCGAATTCGGTCAGGTGCAGGGCGGCGATCTGCAGGGCGCCGGCTGACTTGAAGCGGGCGATGACCGTGGCGTCCTCGGCCGCCGGTTTGTCGGCACGAATCTTCGCGCCCCAGCTCGCGATTCGGCCCTTGCGGTCGAACATGTCCTTGTGCGCCAGCGGCACTCCGGTGAGCGGGCCGCGGGTCTTGCCGGCGTCCGCCGCCTTCGCTGCCGCGAGTGCGTCGTCAGCTTCCAGCGCGATGACGCAATGGGTCAGCTCGTGACAGGCTCGCAGCCGATCGATCGCAGCTTGCGTTGCCTCGAGGCTCGATACCTTGCCGTCGTGAATTGTCTTGGCGAGCGCGCGCGCCGAGAGCGACGAGAGATCGGTCATGGCTTGGCCTCCGCGGCGAGGATGCGGCGGAAGTCATCGACATCGGCGCCAATCGGCAGCTCGAGCGCGACCTTGCCGGCGGTCGCCGACAGCATTGCGGTGTGCGCCTTGGCGAGCGCGCGCCGCTCGGCCGGCATGTCTAGATAGGCTGCCATGTCCTCGGGCGCCGGTGCTTTGGGAGGCGCGTCAGAAGATGAGGTAGCCATGGCTGCTCCTTGCGCTGGCTGGCAGAGGTCGAAGGCAGCGTATCGGCGGCGACGCGCCGCAACAACAGCGGACATGGGGGAGGCGCGCTGTTTCCCAGGGGCGCAAATGTGCGGCAGGCGAGCGCGAAAACCAAGAAGGCCTTGGTCCGAAGACCAAGGCCCCTCGGCGCACTCGCTGGTGTTGGGGGCAGACGGGCGCGCCATCAGCACATTACAAGCCCTTCGCCGGGTCGATGGGATTATCGTTTGGGTAAGGTTAGCGGCCCTGGAGCGCCGCCGGGGCCATGGGTCGCAGGGCGAAATTGCGTGCTCGAGGGCAGTTTGACAGGGCCCAGCATTCCGGGCATTCAGGGACTAAGCATTATACTGCATGAGATGAACCATAACGCAGGATCCCCCCTCGACCCATGCCAAAAATCACGTACATCGAGCACGACGGCACCTCGCGCACGGTCGAGGCCGAGATCGGCGCCACCGTCATGGAGACCGCTCTGAAGAACGACGTGCCCGGCATTGTGGCCGAGTGCGGCGGCAGCTGCACCTGCGCGACCTGCCTCGTGCACGTGGAGGAAGCCTGGCTGGGCAAGGTCGGCGAGCGCTCTCCCGAGGAGGAGGATCAGCTCGATTTTGCCTTCGACGTCCGCCCCAACTCGCGCCTCTCCTGCCAGATCAAGGTGACGGAAGCGTTGGACGGGCTGGTGGTGCACACCCCGTCGTATCAGGGTCGCTAGCTGGCGGGCGGTCTACTTGCGGTCTACTTGTTGAATGCCGCATCGACCGGCACGCGGTAGCCGTTGGCGAGGCGGTTGGTCTCGTTGGCCATTCCCACCACCGCCATCAGCTCGCCGAACATCGCCTCGCTCATGCCGGCTTTGCGGGCGGCCGCCGTGTGACTGGCGATGCAATACTCGCAGCCGTTGGTGACGCTCACGGCAAGGTAGACCATCTCCTTCACCAGCGTGTCGAGCGCGCCCGGCGCCATCGTCTCCTTTACGCCCACCCAGGTGCGCCTGAGCAAGGCGGGGTCGTTGGCGAGATGCTTCCAGAAGTTGTTCACGTCGGGAACGTTGCGCGTCCTTTTGATGTCGTCGAACACCGCGCGCACTTCGCGCGACGCCTTGCGCGCATCGATCGGCTTGGTCATGGTCGTCTCGCTCGTTGGTGGTTGCACTCGTGTGCTGTAAATGCTCGCGGACCCAGCGCCGCACGCCGTTGTGCCAAGGGGCGGACCAGCATAGTCCCAAGGATTGACCGACGATGCGAGGGCCCATGTCAAGATTTGCGGCAGGCGCTGTCGCCCTGTCGCTTGCAACCGCTCTGGCGCTCGCCGACGCGCGCAAGGATTGCTACGAGAGGAGCGGCGACGTTGCCATTCGCGCCTGTAGCGAGGCGATCGGGCTCAATCCCAAGGACGTTGAGTCCTTCATCAATCGTGCCTTCGAGTATTCGCAGAAGGGCGAGTTCGCGCCCGCCATCTCCGACTACACCAAGGCCATCGAGATCGACCCCTCTCGCTGGGATTCCTTGCAAGGCCGCGCCTGGGCCTACCTCAAGATCGGAAAAGCGGCCGAGGGCCTCGCGGACGCGCAGCGGTCGCTGCAGATCAGGCCCGATGCGGCGCAGACGCTGGATACGCGGGCCCACATCTACGAGGCTCTCGGCCGTCGCGAGGAAGCCATCGCCGATTATCGGCGCGCTCTCGCCATCGAGCCGCGCCTGCAAGGAAGCAGGGAAGGGCTGCGGCGCATGGGTGTCTTGCAATAGGTGCGCAGTTGTTGACAGTCGGCCGATTCGCATGGCCCTCTTGCCGCGCTGAACCCTTGGCATTCAGCCACCGGGGGATGCGGCGCCTCTGACACCTCCCGCACCGGTGGTCAGGGGCGCTTCGCGTTTGCCGCCAGAAGCTCTGTGGGCGGCAGCTCAGTGGGCGGCGCCTTGCAGGTCGGCCTTGGCGATCTCGAATTCGCTGAGGTTTGCGGCGAGCAAGGGCAGGTTCGACCGCTTCGTCAGCTCGTCGTGGATGTTGCACATCACGATCATCAGATAGTTGCGCGTGGTGGGGAAGTCGGCCGTGCGCACCTCCTTCTTGATCGGCATGAGATCCCAGTAGGTCTGGGCATAGGGGTGTGGGATGTCCTTGGCGCGCTTGGGCGGATGCAGGCTCAACGACTGCAGGCGCCGGGCGAGCTCGGCACGCTGATCGCGCCAAACCTCCGGGCCGAGAGGCGGGGGCGTCGGATAGCGATCGAAGACAGAGAGAACGAGGGCGGTCATGCGCTCGAGCTGATGGGCCGGATCTGCAGCGTGCGGCCGCAGCACGCCTTCCGCCATTTCTCCGACCATGGCGAGCCCCAGCGGATAGGCGCTCCAGCGCGAGCGTTCCAGCGCTTCCTGGAACTCTTTCTCCGAGAACAAGACCTTCGAGTAGTGCCCGGCGCGCGCGCGTGAGTACTCGTAAATGCCCTTCTGCACCACAAAGGCCGAGTGCTCGTCGATGAAGTCGGCAAGCGCCCGCACGTTGGCTATGGGAGGGCGACGCCAGAACAAGAGCTGCTGCCAATTCATCAGTAGAGTGTCCTCTTTAACCTCGTCGCTTTGGACCAAAGTATTATGAGGTCTCCTGCCGGCGCAATGTTAGCCTTTGGTGCAACGTGAGCTTAGCACAGCGAGTCCGAGACCGGCGGTAAGACCGGGCGGAACAGCGGCACCCGGGGGGATGTCGCACACGCGCTTCTCCCCTCGTTCGGCTGCAGCCGGAAACCGCCAACGTGGCAGGGAGGCAAGACGTCTATGCAACAAAGTTCCAACGATCAGGCCCATTGGAGGAGGACCACCACCCTGATGCTGGTGCATCTCGGGATCTGGTTCTTCTTCGGCTACATCATCCACATGTTCGTTAATACGTTGAACCAGTACACCGTCCCGGTTCTCAAGTTCCCGCTTGGCTTTTACATGGCCGCGCAGGGCTCACTGATCGTGTTCGTGGTCATGCTGTTCGTATTCGCATGGCAGCAGGACAGAATCGACCGCCAGCACGGCGTGGCGGAAGACGACTGAGGGGGCACGACCATGGCTACGCAATCTCAATCAACTGCGGAATTCAGCAAGTCTCTTGGTCGGCTGTACGGCTTGTACACCGGGGGCTTTCTCGCGTTCATCATCTTCATCGCGATTATCGAGCAGCTCGGAGTGCCGAACCGCATCCTGGGCTACCTGTTCGTGTTCTTCACGCTTGCCGTGTATGCGATCATCGGCGTGGCGACACGTACCGCACAGGTCTCGGAATACTACGTCGCCGGCCGGCGCGTGCCGGCCTTCTATAACGGCATGGCGACGGGTGCCGACTGGATGTCGGCAGCCTCGTTCGTCGGCATGGCGGGCTCGCTGTTCCTGTTCGGCTACGATGGGCTGGCCTGGGTGCTTGGCTGGACCGGCGGCTTCGTGCTGGTATCGATCCTGGTCGGCCCCTACCTGCGCAAGTTTGGCGCCTACACCGTGCCCGACTTCCTGGCGTTCCGGTACGGCGGCAACTTCGCGCGCTTCCTCGGTGTCATCGTGCTGGTATGCTGCTCCTTCACCTATGTGACGGCGCAGATCTTCGGCACCGGCATCATCGCCTCGCGCTTCCTCGGCATGCCGTTCGAGATCGCCGTGTTCGTCGGCCTCGTCGGCATTCTGCTGTGCGCCATGCTGGGCGGCATGCGAGCGGTGACCTGGACGCAGATCGCACAGTACATCGTGCTGATCGTGGCGTACCTGATGCCGATCGTGATCCTGTCTACGAAGCGCTACGGGATCCCGATCCCGGAACTCACCTACGGACAGGCTATTGCGGAAATCACGGCTCGAGAGCAGGAATTGATCAAGAGTGGGCTGGCGACATTGTGTACGGCGGCGAATTGCGGGCCGACGACGCTCAAGCCGCACATTCAGCCCTTCATGAACTACACGCCGCTGAACTTCTTCGGCATCATCTTCTGCATGATGGTGGGTACGGCATCCCTGCCGCACATCCTGATGCGCTATTTCACCACGCCCAGCGTGCGTGAGGCGCGCATGTCGGTGGGCTGGTCGCTGCTGTTCATCTTCCTCCTGTACTTCTCGGCGCCGGCTTATGCGGCTTTCTCGAAGCTGGAGGTCTACACCAACATCATCGGTAGAAGCCTGCAGGACATCCGGCCGTGGCTGTTCACTTGGGGCGAGTTGGGCCTGATTCAGATCTGCGGCAAGGCTGCCCCGAACCTCGACGCTGTCCTTGCCGCCTGCAAGGCGATACCCAATCACCCAGGCATCATCCGCTTCCAGGACTTCGTCATCAATACGGACGTTGTCGTGCTCTCCACCCCGGAGATCGCGGGCTTGCCGTACGTGATCTCGGGTCTGGTGGCCGCCGGCGGTCTCGCCGCCGCGCTGTCCACCGCGGACGGGCTGCTGCTCGCCATCGCCAACGCGCTGAGTCACGACATCTACTACAAGATGATTCAGCCGCTGCGGCCGATGGGACGGACCACGGTCATCGTCCTCATCCTGGCGGCGATCGTCGGGGCAGTGTTCTGGTTCCTGCCAGGCCCCGGCCCCTACGGTCTCGAGTTGCGCTGGTGGGTTCTCGGCATCGGATTCCTGCCACCGCTCGCCGTGATGCCCTTCTGGTTCGGCATGAACGACGTCACCAAGCGATTGACCGTGGCGCGGGTGCTGCTGCTCTACGTGGCGGCCACTTCGGCGGCGCTGGCATCGACGCGGCCGTCGGACATCCTGGCCATGGTGGGCTGGGCGTTCTCGCTGGCCATGGCCGGCAACTTCCCGGCCATCACCATGGGCATCTGGTGGAAGCGGACGACGACGGCCGGTGCCATCTGTGGCATCATCGCCGGCTGGGCCCTCTGCCTGTTCTACCTGGTGGTGTCGAGGTACTACCCGCAGTTCGGGGTGACCTACGCCGGCATGACGTCACTGCTGAACCCGGAGACGGGCAAGCCGTTGATCGACATAGCCAAGATCATGGCCGACCCGCAGTGGATGAACCAGTGGCCAGCGCTGGCGGCCAACCCGATGGCCAACAGGGTCGGCTGGTTCGACCTCAACAACATCAACTGTGGATTGTTGGGCATGCCGCTCGGCTTCCTGGTCATTTATGTCGTGAGCTTGATGACCAAGCGGCCATCGGCGGAGATGGAGGCTCTGATCGACGAGATCCGCAAGCCACGTGGCAGGACGGTTCTCGAAGAGAAGACGACCTAACCATATCTGCACAGCAGCTTCTGCGGGGCCCTTCGGGGCCCCGCTTGTTTGGGCAGCGCTGCTTACTTGCTGCGGGCGAGCGGCGGCGCCATAGTGCGCGGCCGCTGGAGAGGGTTCGTGGGCGCTGGCTCGTTCCTCACGCACTGGTACTACCACCTGCCGAACTTCGTTCTGGCAGCGCTTATGTACACGCTGCTGGGGCGCGTGCTGCTTGCACTGATTTTCGACCCCGATGCGTCGAACTACATCTGGCGCTTCTTCTGCCGCCTTACCGACCCGGTCGTCGCCGTCGTCGCCTTCGTGACGCCGAAGGCGGCCGCGCCGGTCGTGGTGTGGCTGTTCGGCGTTGTGTGGCTGTTCTGGCTGCGCGTCGCCCTGCTCTACGCGTACGTGTTCCTGGGCCTGGCGCCCCGCCTGACCTGAGGCAAACCGATGGAACGCAACTGGTACTACATCGGCATCGCCTTCTTCGGCATGATCAATGGCCTGTTCAATCAGTTTTGGCTGCTGTTCGCCCTGATCCCCATGAAGCTGCTGGCGCCGGTGGTGTTCTTCGGCAGCATGTCGCTGACCTTGATGTTCGCCTCGCTGATGGTGTCTACCGCTACCATCATCGTCGGCGGCATACCGGCTGCACTTTACGAACGCTACGTCGGCGCCAAGGACGACTCGACCGAGGCGTCGCTGTGGATTTGGCTTGCGGGCACCGGCATCCTCACGATCCCCGCCATCGGCAATTTCCTCAGCACCGGTCTTTGAGGCTCGCGATGTCCTGACTGCGGACCGCTAGGCTCCTGCAGCAGAGCAACAGGTTGCGCACGGTTCACCTTCCTTTGACTTGCGGCGCCGGGAGATTAGACTAAAGTCTAATGCCAACTGATGTGGGAGGGATGCCCGTCGCTAGCGGAAGCCCCATGGGTGACTTTCACCGCTTCGCATTCGCCATCACGGTTCGCGATGCCACCTTCGTGGCGCTGGCGGCAGCAACGTTGATGCTCGCTTTCAGCTTCGCGCCGGCGCTCGCCTTCAACATCGGCGCCAACATCGCGCTCGTTTTCGCCATTGCCCTCCTGCTGCGCGCCGCCTGCCTGAGCGAGGATGGCATCGACCGCACGGAGGCATGGCGCATTCTCAAGCCCCAGGAACGGCCGGTAGGAGATGCGGGCCGTCGCCTGGCGCGCGACGACCTGCAGGAAGTGCTGCTGAGATTTGCACAGGCTGCCGCTGGCGTAGCCATCTTGCTCTACAGCACTTCACTGTACATTTCTTTGAACGCTCAGTCGCGATCCCTACACGCGGTTGTGAGCCTCCCCCAAGGTTGAAACGTTGCACAGGCCTGGGATAGCTTCTCCGCGGGCGAGGCCGATGGAGGTTGCATGGAAGAGCTGCGCCGGATCGCGTACGAAATCGTCCTTCGTGCCTGCGGGTTCGGGTCGCTTGCGATCTTCTGCTTCATGGTGGGCCTGTCGTTCGAGCCGCGCATGGCTTTCCAAAGCGGGGGCGTGCTCACCATGTTCATGACTGGGGTGCTCTTCCTGAAGGCGTTGGAGGCCCCCTACAAGCCCTACCGTCGCACCGAGATGTGGCTGTACTTGACAGAGGAAATGCGCCCGCCCGCGGGCTCGGCGCAGCAGCTGATCTCTGTGGTGCTGCGCGAGACCTACCTGACCTTCGCGCTGTGGACCTCGATCATCGCCATCCTCATGTGGGCGATTGCGCTGGTATTCTCCTTCTTTGGTCTGTGAAACCCCTATCAGTACACGCTTGCCGGTCGAGCCCATGTTCCACAAGTTCGGGGCGGTGGCCTGCTGCATGTGAGACACAGCCACCGGCTATCAGCAGGAAACACCTTTGCGTTAATTGCTTGCTCTGCCGAATCACTGACTTATCCCGCCTTGGTCGCAACCTCTGCAGGCGGGGGACTACATGCAACTTTTCAAATTGGGTTTGACAATGCTTGTGGCGGCTTCGGCCGCAGCGTTCGGGCTGATCGCGCCCGCTAGCGCGGGAGACATGGGCCCGGCGCCGATGCCGGCGCCAACGCCACGTGGTGTGTTCTTCTCTGGCGTCGATGCTGTGGTGGGCTCCACCTATGCCTACGACGGTGTCGTCGTGGCTTGGAACGGTGATCTGACACGCGACGGCTTCCTGGTCCGTCTCTACGGCTCATGGGTCGGATATGACCTCGACCCGGGCGATGGGACAGGATGGCAAGGCGACGCGATGGTCGGCTATAAGTTCAGTCGCGGGCCCGTGTGGGGCAGCATCTTCGTCGGCGTCGACGTCCAGGACTACAACCTTTCACCTGACGATCCCACGGCGCAGGTGCGCGGCAGTGAAACAGGCTTCAAGGTCGCTGGCGATCTTTCGACAGCCTATGGCTCGCCGATTTACGCCTCGATTGCCGGCAACTACTCGACGGCCTTCGAATCCTACTGGGCGCGCGCCAGGCTGGGCGTGTACCGCGACAAGCTCACCTGGGGTCCGGAGGGCGTGGTGATGGGTAACGTCGATTTCGAAGCACAGCGGCTCGGCGGCTTCGTCACCATACACGACATCAACGTCTTCAGGATGCGGCCGTTCGATCTGACGTTCGCCGTTGGCCACCAGTGGGTCAACGACAACAACAACAACAACAACGGCACCGTAGGTGGCGTCGGCGGCGGCGAAGGCACTTACGGTTCGGTCTCCTTCAGCATGGCGTTCTGACCGGGCCTCGGCTGGGCGACCGCGTCGATATGTTAAGGATAGGGCATCGACGGATTACTTCCGTCGGTGCCTTTTGCCGTCCGTGTCGGAGTGCGGCACACCACTTAACCAGTCCTCCAGCAATTTGTGTCCAATTGCCCCCTCCCGTGCTAACCCTTTGTTCAGACTTGGATTTTCGTTAACCATCTGAACGGTGAGTTGTAGCGTGGGGCGTTCCGGCGCAACCCGGGGCGTAGGGGGCAGTGTCAGTACAGCGTCAAGAATGGCCGGTTTTCTTTGATCCTAAGGGTCGGCGCCGTGTAATCGTTACCGCGATCACCTTGGCGGCTTGGCTGGGGATCGTGGGGCTGGTGGTCAGCGTCTTGGTAACCAGCTTCCTGGGCCCGAACTTGACGTCGGCCACGCTGTCGGTGATGCCCAGGGCCGTCAGCTCCCAAAAGGGACTGCCGCCGGCCAGTGCCAATGAGCCGATGCTACGCGCGGGCCACATTCGGGCGGCTTCCAGCGCCGCGGCCAATGCCGCCAAGCGCTACGCGCATTTCGTCAACTGGGATGACAACAGCTTCGCCTCTTTGAGGCGCAATGCGCGCAACCTCGACGCGGTGATCGTGGAGTGGCTGCATCTTGGGGCAGCCGACGGCAGCATAGTGCGCGACGACCCCCAAAAGGAGGCGCTGGTGCGCAAGTGGGTCGGCACCAATGCGCCGGCCCTTAAGTTGCTGCCGCTCGTCAACAACTATGATTTCCAGGACAAGCGCTGGGACGGCGAGCTGGCGGCGACGATGCTTGCCTCGCGCGAGGCCAGAGCGGTCTTTGTTGAGGCACTCTATGGCTATGTCAGCGCCGGCAGGCATCCTGGGCTCGTGCTGGACTTCGAGCGGCTTCCGAAATCGGCCAAGGCCCACTATGCCGCGCTGATCGAGGAGCTGAGCGGCCGACTGCGCCCGAACGGACTGCAGCTTATCGTGGCGGTGCCGGCTGACGAGGAAAGCTACGACTTCCCGCGCATAGCCAGCCTTACCGACGGTCTCATCCTGATGTCCTATGACGAGCATTTCGAGCAGGGCGAGCCTGGCCCCCTCGCCGGCCAAGGCTGGTACGAGGCTTTGCTCGACCGCTATCTCAAGGACATCGATCGCAGCAAGCTCATCGTCGGCGTCGGCTCCTATGGGTACGACTGGACGGCGCCGGGCGACGCGCGGGAGATTTCCGTTCAGGAATCATGGGAGCTGCTGGAAGAGTTGGGCGCCACCTTGCGCTTCGACGCGGCCTCGCTCAATCCGACCTTCACCTATGTCGAAGAACCGACGGGTCAGCGCCATCATGTCTGGTATCTCGACGGGGTGACGGCCTACAACCAGATCGCCGCGGCGCTCGCCATGCGGCCTGCGGGCCTCGCGCTTTGGCGCCTGGGGACGGAGGACCCGAGCGTATGGGCCGCCTTCGGTCGCGGGCGCTACGCCGACCAGCGCGCGCTGGACGCCCTGGTGCACCCGGGCTCAGGCTACGACGTGCTCTACAAGGGGAAGGGCGAAGTGCTGCGCGCTACCGGGACGCAAGAGCCCGGAGTGCGCAAGGTCCGCCTGGAATCCGCGCACAACCTCATCACCGGGCAGGAGATCGTAGCATTTCCGAGCTCGACCATCGTCAACCGCTGGGGCGCCACCAGCGAGAAGGTGATCAATCTGACGTTCGATGACGGGCCCGACCCCACCTACACGCCGGCGATCCTGGACATCCTGGCGCAGAAGGGCGTGAAGGCCACGTTCTTCATTGTCGGCTCGGCAGGCGCCGTCAACCGCGACCTCCTGCGGCGCATGTACCGCGAGGGGCACGACATCGGCAATCACACCTTCACTCACCTCAACCTGAGCGATTTCTCGCACGAGCATCTGCGCTTCGAGCTCAATGCCACCCAGCGGCTGCTCGAATCGACCGTCGGGGCGCGCACCAAGCTGTTCCGCCCGCCGTTCGGGGGCGATCTCGAGCCGCAGACCATCGACGGCGCCGATGCGCTGCGCGTCGCCACCCAGTTCGGCTACCTCACGATCGGCATGCAAATCGATCCCAAGGATTGGCTGCGGCCGCTCCCCTCGCAGATCGTTGCAAAGACGGTCGAAGGTGCGATGAGGGGCGACGGCAACGTCGTGCTGCTGCACGACGCCGGCGGCAACCGCACCGCCACCATCGAGGCGCTGCCGCTGATCATCGACCGGCTACAGGCCGAAGGCTTTCGCTTCATCACCACCCATGAGCTGATCGGCCTCCCCCGCGACCAGGTGATGCCGCGCGTGGAGGCGGAAGACGGGCTAATCGTCGCCCTCAACTATGCGGGCTTCACCCTGTTCAGCGGCTTCAGCTCGTTCATGACCTTCCTGTTTCAGCTCGGCATCGCGCTCGGCACGCTGCGCATGGTCTGGGTGGCGACCTTTGCGGTCATCCACGCGCGTCGGGAGAAGAAGCGCTGGAACCTGGCCTGGACGCCCAATTCGTTCGCGGTCGTCGTTCCCGCGCACAACGAGGAGAAGATCGTCTGCGGGTCGATCCGTGCGCTGCTCGCCTCCGAGCTATCCAATTTCCGGATCATCGTCGTGGACGACGGTTCGAGCGATCGCACAGCCGAGGTCGTGCGCGAAGCGTTTGTCGGCAATCCGCGGGTGGAAGTGCTGAGCAAGAGCAAAGGCGGCAAATGGTCGGCGCTCAATGCGGGGCTGCAGCAAACCGATGCCGAGATCGTGGTGACGCTCGATGCCGATACGATCTTCGAGCCGGATGCACTGCCGATGCTGCTGCGCCACTTCGCCGATCCCAAGGTGGCGGCGGTGGCCGGTTGCGCCAGCGTGGGCAATCGCGTCAATGTGCTGACCCGCTTCCAGGCGCTCGAGTATGTCACCAACCAGAACCTCGACCGCCGCGCACTCGAGCTCGTCAACGGCATCACCGTGGTGCCGGGCGCGATCGGGGCCTGGCGGCGTGAGGCCCTGCTGTCGGTAGGCGGTTTCGTGCCGGACACGCTGGCCGAGGATGCGGACGCCACCACCAGCCTCGCCGTGGCGGGCTGGAAGATCGTATACGAGCCGCGTGCCATCGCCCGCACGGAGGCGCCCGAAACCCTGAAGGGCTTCATGCGCCAGCGCATGCGCTGGATGTTTGGAACGCTGCAGGTGGCCTACAAGCATCGGTGGGCGATGCTGCGCGCCAGGCCGGTGGGCATCGGAATGTTCGGCCTGCCCAACATCGTCCTGTTCCAGTTCCTGTTCACCCTTGCCGCGCCCGTCATCGACATCATGCTTGTGTGGAGCATTGCCACCGGCCTCACCAGCTATGTGATGTACCCGGAAGCCGGCCTGCCGCCGACGTTGCTGACGGTGGGTGCGTTCTGGGTCTATTTCCAGCTTCTGGAAGTGGTAACCTCGGCCTTGGCGCTGACCATGGAGCGCCGCTACCACCTCTGGCGCCTGCTGCCGCTACTGCTCCTGCAGCGCTTCTGCTATCGTCAGCTGCTCTACGTGACGGCCGTGCGCGTGGCCGGGGCGGCGCTCAAAGGACATATGCTCGGCTGGGGCAAGCTGGTGCGCACCGGGCATGTGACCCCGGCGGCAGCGGCGCAATAAGCCGCCAGCTGGCCGCGCGGGCCGCTCCGCCGTTGCTACTCCTGGGGCCGACGGCGGACCGGCGTCAACACCGTGGCCGGACAGCCGTTGCGCTCCGTCTCCGTGAGATCGGACCGTTCCGGCAACGGCAGGTCACTCCCGAGGCTCTCGAGCCCGGCCGGGTTCGCCATCTCCACGGTCTTGGTCTCGGACAAGCCGAAGTTGTGCGCGGCGCTCACTGGCACATAGGCGCCCCAACCGTTGAGCTCGGCCTTGCTCAGGGTGCCCTCGGGGTAGGAGTCCAGATAGAAGCCGACATCGCGCGCAGAGCGCAGCTCGGGCTGCGTGTCGTGCAGCTGCATGCGGGCAAGACAGCGGCGGGCGGCGGCGTTGCGCGTGAGCGCTCTTGCTTCTCCCCCGATGCAGGCCGAGAGCTTGTGGAAGCTGGCCGTCCCCTCGGGCGGGCCGCCAAGGTGGGTTATGCGATCGATGAAGAAGGCATAGTCGACTTCGTTTGTGGTCAGCCCCAGCCGGCGCCACAACTCGAAGAAGGCGCGCAGTTTGTCGCCGTCGAATTCACGCAGGGCGTACAGGCGATCGTAGGTGCGGCGGACAAGCTTCGATCGACCAAGCTGACCGAGTGCATCCTCCCAGGTCTGCCGGCGCGCAGGGTCCATCCAGACCGCGCACATGAAGCGCTTGAGCGGGGTGACCTGCATGCAGATTCTGTCGCTCGGGCCGCTCTTGAGGCGAAAGAAGCGCCGCACGTTGCTGAATTCCCGGCCGAAGGCTTTCTCGACGAGTGCCCGGTCCTGTTTCCAGGCCATCCACACGATCCACTGGATCTCGCGCCCCGAGCCGGCGGTGGCCCCGCGCGGGCCCCAAGTCAGCATCGAGCAGGGGTCGCTGGCGTTGTAGCAGACGAAGCCCGGAACCGTCGCATCGGGCTCGCCCTGCTTGTGGCCTATGTTGTCCTGGCACAGGTTCCATTCAGGGCGGTCGCCAAAGTCGGTGCCTTCGTACGACAGCACGAGCGCTGCCACCCGATCCTGGAGCGAGGGTATGGGGCTTTCGCCCATCACGGCGCGCCACACGGGCACCGTCAGCACGCCGTCCTTGGCCGCTGAGCTCGGAGGGACGACACCTTGCAGAGGTTTGCAGTCCAGCGCGGCCTGGATGCCAAGCCGGGCCTCGGCGCCAACGCGGGCCGACGGCTCGCCACCCTTGGGGACGACAGTCGGGTCGGTCTTGCCGCAGTCGTCGAGGACGCGCTGCAACTTGCGCTGAAAATCGGCGAACACCGAGTAGCGGCCGACAAGGATGGGGTAGCGGCCGGCGTCGAGGATGACATCGTCGGCTGCGCGCACCGCAACCGTCCAGCCGCCGCCAAACAGCACGAGCACTGTCAGAAGAGCAGCGTATGGGTGCCGATAGCGGGCCATCCAATTCCCCTTTTGGGACACAGCGCAGAAATTGTGACACGCCGGGCACGACAATGGCGGCCTGCCGGCGCGCCGGAGCATATCTCGCTCAGGTTGCCGAAGGATGGAAGCGGAACCTTTGTCGGGAAGGGGCGCCTCGCGCCAGCTGCGGCTTCCCGCCGCTGATTGACGATTCGACCGGCAACATAAGGGCTTGCGAGGTCGGAAGGGCTCTAGTTTCGGGCGCAGCGGGCCGGTGGAAAGGCAGGGGAAAATCCGGGACCAGGTTGGGGAAGATCGGGGGAATCAGATAGAGGGAAGCGTTGTGTTTCCGTGCCTCGGCAAGAGCTGGCCGAACGAGCGCGGCGGCGCATGTGCGGGGCTTTGTGCGCTTGCAGCCCGGCACCGAGGGTCAGCGTCACGAGGGGCCAAGGACGTTGATCACTCCGGGGTGATGGGGATGATTTCTCGGCGCGGTTACGGGTTTGGGTTGGGGTGGGGGTTGTCGGGTTTGGCGGGGGCGTTCGGGCTGGCGTTGTGCGTTGGCGCGCTGTGGGCTCCGGCTGCGCGGGCGGAGACGCTGAAGGAGGCGCTGAACGCGGCCTACAAGTTCAACCCCAGGCTCGATGCGGCGCGCGCCATCCAGCGCGCCACCGACGAGGAGGTGCCGCGCGCGCTGTCGGGCTACCGGCCCTCGATCACGGGCAGCGCCGACACCAACTACCAGCTGCAGACGGTCAAGCCGGCGCCGGGCAGCGGGGTGTTCGGCGGTACCACCGAGCGCAACCCGCGCGGCTACGAGGTGGGGGCGATCCAGCCGATCTTCAGGGGCTTTCGCACCAAGAACGCGGTCTCCGCGGCGGAGGCGACGGTGCGGGCGGGCTGGGAGGCGCTGCGCTCGACGGAGGCTTCCGTGCTGCTGGAGGCGGTGACGGCCTACATGGACGTGGTGCGCGACCAGGCGATCCTCACCTTGCGCGAGAACAACGTCACGGTGCTGACCCGCGACCTGAAGGCGACGCAAGATAGGTTCGCGGTGGGCGAGGTGACGCGCACGGACGTGGCGCAGGCGCAGGCGCGGCGTGCCGGGGCGGTGGCGGCGCTCGACCTGGCGCGGGCCAACCTGAAGACCAGCCGGGCGGCGTTTGAGCGGGTGATCGGGCACCCGCCGAGCGGGCTGGTGGAGGCCAAGCCCAGCACGCAGGTTCCCCGGAGCCTCGGCGAGAGCACGGAGATCGCGGCGCGCGAGAGCGCCAGCGTGGTGGCGGCGCTCTACCGCGAGCAGACGGCGCGCTTTGCCATCGAGGTGATCCGGGGCGAGAAGCTCCCCACCGTGCAGCTGGAGGCCAACTACGGCAAGCGCTTCGACAGCGCGGCCTCGATCGACGAGGTGGAGACGACGACGGTGACGGGGCGGGTGACGATGCCGTTCTACACCGGCGGCGAGGTGGAGGCGCGCATCCGCCAGGCCAAGCACACGCACGTGCAGCGGCTGCAGGAGATCGAGCAGGCGCGCACGGAGGTGCAGGCGCAGGTGGTGACGGCGTGGTCGCAGCTGCAGGCGGCGCAGGCGGCGGTCGAATCCGACCAGGCGAGCGTGGACGCCAACCGCATCGCGCTGGCCGGCGTGCGCGAGGAGGAGCGGGTCGGCCAGCGCACGCTGCTCGATGTGCTCAACGCCGAGCAGGAGCTGCTCAATTCCGAGGTGACCCTGGCGACCGACCGGCGCAACCTGGTGGTGGCCTCCTACACGGTGCTCTTCACCATCGGCCGGCTGAACGCGCAGGAGCTGGGGGTGGCGGCTTTGGTGTACGACCCCGAGCAGCACTATCAGGAGGTGCGGCGCAAGTGGTTCGACATGTCGATCACCCACGGCGACGGCCGCATCGAGAGCCTCGCGCCGCCGCCGCCGGCCGCCCCGCCCCCCGGTCCCCCGCCCGCCAAGGCCAAGCGGCCCTGATCCAGGGCCACCCCGAGCCAACGCGCCACCCCCACGTGTGGAGACCGCCAGGGGGTGCTATAGTGGGGCGCCTTGGCGCCTGCGGCGCTCCGGGGTCTGCGCAGGTAAAGTGGGGTTTTTCGTTATGAGCAAGCCCGATGCGGCGAGCGGCAGCTTGGAGAGCATTCTCGCGTCCATCCGCAAGAGCCTGTCGGAGCAGTCGGTGGAGGCCGGGGGCGAGGAGCGGGCGACGCCTTTCGAGCCGACGAAAGATGCGGCGGGGCGCAAGGGCGGGCTGACGCAGCGGCTTGCTGGCGCGGCGGGCGAGGGCGCTGCGGCCGGCGATGGCAAGGCGGGGGATGACCTCGCCGATCTGCTGGAAGACCAGCCGCCCACGGCCAAGCCGACGGCGGTTAGTCCGGCAGCCAGTGCGGGGTCCGCGCCAACCCCCGCGTCAGCTCCCACAACGCAGGCAACGCCCGCTGCGGCGGCGCCCCCCGACGAGGACCCCCTCTGGTTCCTGACCCGGCGCGACGAGCCGGCAGCAGTTGAAGGGGCAGCCTTGCCCGTCGCCGCGGAAGCGCAGTCGGGCGGTGGCGTCAGGCCGCAAGCCGCGGAGCCGATCCTGACCCCGCCGGAGGTGGTGCGCGCCACCATGCCACCGTTCTTCGGCTCGACGGCCGAGGCCCTGAAGCCCGAGGCGCCGCAGCGCGACGCACGTGAAGCTGCAGCAACGGTCAGGCAGCCGCCGCGGCCGGCGGCAGCAGCGTCTGGCCTCGCAGCCGCGGCACCGACCGCGGAGGCGCCCAAGGCGGGCGTCCAGCCGCCCGCAGTCCACACGTTGCCCAACGGCCGCGGTGCGGAGCCGGGGGAAGTCAAGGGCGCAGCTCAGGGCGACACCCAGTACACCCGTGCACTGGAGGCTGCGGTGCTCGAGCTGTTGAAGCCGATGCTCGCTCAGTGGCTCGAACGCAACATGCCGCGCCTGGTGGGAGAGGCGCTGAAGGAGGAAGCGGCCCGAGCCCGCGCGGCGGCGGAGAGTGGGGTCAAGAAGGCTCAATAGCCGAGGGGTCCCGGGTTCGCGCGCCGCGCCCGCCCTGCCTGCGAAAACCAAACCGATCCTGAAATCGTCCTGGCATGCTGGAAAAAACCTATCGTCCCGCCGAGATCGAGGCGCGGATTCACGAGCGATGGATGCAGGCGGCTGCCTTCAAGGCTGGCCGGCCGGAACGCGCCAAAGCTCCGGCCTATTGCATCGTCATCCCACCGCCCAATGTCACGGGCTCGCTGCACATGGGGCACGCGCTCAACAACACGTTGCAGGACGTGCTCTGCCGCTTCGAGCGCATGCGCGGCAAGGACGTGCTCTGGCAGCCGGGCACGGACCACGCGGGCATCGCCACGCAGCTCGTGGTCGAGCGGCAGATGATGGAGCGCCAGGAACCCGACCGGCGGGTCATCGGGCGCGACAAGTTCGTCGAGAAGATCTGGGCTTGGAAGGCCGAGAGCGGCGGCACCATCATCAACCAGCTCAAACGCCTCGGCGCCTCCTGCGACTGGTCCAGAGAGCGCTTCACCATGGACGAGGGCCTATCCAAGGCCGTGCTCAAGGTGTTCGTCGACCTCTACAACGAAGGGCTCATCTACAAGGACAAGCGGCTCGGCCACTGGGATCCCGAGTTCCAGAGCGCGCTCTCCGACCTCGAGGTCGACATGATCGAGGTCAAGGGCCACCTCTGGCACTTCAAGTATCCGCTGAAGGACGATCCTTCGAAGTTCATCGTCGTCGCCACCACGCGCCCCGAGACCATGCTGGGCGACACCGCGGTTGCCGTGCATCCCAAGGATGAGCGCTACCAGCATATGGTGGGCAGGACGGTGGTGCTGCCGCTGGTCGGGCGCGAGATCCCCATCATCGCCGACGAGTATTCCGATCCCGAGAAGGGCTCGGGCGCGGTGAAGATCACGCCCGCGCACGACTTCAACGACTACGAGGTCTACAAGCGCCACCCCGAGATCGGCCTCATCAATATTTTTGACGCCAAGGCGCAGCTCAACGAGGCGGTGCCGGAAAAATACCGCGGGCTCGACCGCTTCGTGGCGAGGAAGCGCATCGTCGCCGATCTCGAGGCGCTGGGCCTTGTCGACAAGATCGAGCCGCACACGCATGCCGTCCCGCACGCCCAGCGCGGCGAGGCGGTGGTGGAGCCGTGGCTGACCGACCAGTGGTACGTCAACGCGGCGGAGCTGGCGAAACGGGCGATCGCGGCGGTCGAGAGCGGCGAAACCAAGTTCGTGCCGAAGAATTGGGAGAAGACCTACTTCGAGTGGATGCGCAACATCCAGCCCTGGTGCATCTCGCGCCAGCTGTGGTGGGGGCACCAGATCCCGGCGTGGTATCGGCCCGAGAAAATCCCGCAACCTATGGCCAAGCGCCAATTGTTGCGCATGGGGATAGGGCATCATTCCACCAGGAGATATTTGTCGCGGCCGTTGAAGAGAAAGCTCTGGAAGCAGCCAGGGCATTTTACCCCGAAGGTACCCCTATTTCGGTAGCAAAGTCCAAAGATGAGTATGACTCATGGCGGAATGGATACGTCTACGGCAACAAGAGTAAGCAACCGATTTTGCTCCAGCGCGACCCCGACGTGCTCGACACGTGGTTCTCCTCGGCGCTGTGGCCGTTCTCGACTCTAGGCTGGCCCGAACAGACTAGGGAGGTCGCCCGCTTCTATCCCACCAGCGTGCTCGTCACCGGCTTCGACATCATCTTCTTCTGGGTCGCGCGCATGATGATGATGGGGCTCCACTTCATGAAGGAGGTGCCGTTCCACGACGTCTACATCCACGCCCTGGTGCGCGACGAGAAGGGGCAGAAGATGTCCAAGACCAAGGGCAACGTCATGGACCCCTTGGACATCATCGACGGCGTCGATCTCGATACTCTCGTCGCCAAGCGTACCAGCGGCCTCCTGCGCAAGGAGGACGCGGGCCGCGTCGCGCGCGACACGCGCAAGGAGTATCCCAGCGGCATTCCCGCCTACGGCGCGGACGCCTTGCGCTTCACGCTCTCTGCCATGGCCGCACAAGGCCGCGACATCAAGCTGTCCCTGAAGGTCGTCGAGGGCTATCGCAACTTCGGCACCAAGCTGTGGAACGCGGCGCGCTTCGCGGAAATGAACGAGTGCGTGCGCCGCAAGGACTTCGATCCGAAGGCGGTGGAGGAGACCGTCAACCGCTGGATCGCCGGCGAGGTTGAGCGCACCGCCGCCGCCGTCACCGCCGGCATCGAGGCTTACAAGTTCAACGAGGCGGCCGGCGCCATCTACGAGTTCACCTGGGGCACCTTCTGCGACTGGTATTTGGAGCTGACCAAGCCGATCCTCGACGGCAGCGACGAGCAGGCCAAGATCGAGACGCGCGCCACCACCGCCTGGGTGCTCGACCAGATCCTGAAGCTGTTGCATCCCTTCATGCCGTTCATCACCGAGGAGCTGTGGGACCGGCTGGTGGAGGTTGGCGTCCAGCGCGAGAACCTGCTGGCCTTGAGCAGCTGGCCGGTGTTCGAGGGCCTGGCGGATGCCGACGCTGACGAGGAGATCGGATGGCTCGTCAAGCTCATCAGCGAGGTGCGCTCCGTGCGCAACGAGATGAACGTGCCGGCCGCGGCCAAGATCCCGCTGGTGCTGATCGGCGCCGGCAAGCCCGAGCGCGCGCGAGTGGACCACCATGAGGATACGATCCTGCGGCTCGCCCGCCTCGATGCGATCTCTTTCGCCAAGGCGGCGCCCAAGGGATCGGCGCAGATCGTCGTCGGCGAGACCACGGTGGCCTTGGCGCTGGCCGGCGTGATCGACATGGCCGCCGAGCGGGCACGGCTCGTGCGCGAGATCGAGAAGGCGCAGGCCGAGATCGCCAAGATCGATGCCAAGCTGGCGAACGAGAGCTTCGTCGCCAAGGCGCCGCCCGAGGTGGTGGAGGAGAACCGCGAGCGCAAGGCGGCCTTCGAGGCGGCGATGCAAAAGCTGCGCGCGGCGCTGAAACGGATTGAAGCTACGGCCTGAGGGCGCTTGACCCTCGGGCGCGGGCTTCAGAGATCAGGACCGGAGATAGCCAGCGCCGTAAGCTTCCACTCGAAGCCCACCAGCTCGAGGGTGCTGATGTAGTGGCGGGCGGTGTTGTACTTGTCCTCGATCTCGACCACGAGCTTGCCCGGCGAGTGGAACGTGGCGTGCCGCAGGCGCCTCCAGAAGCTGGCAAAGCGATCGATCGAGGTGCCCTGCAGCATGGTGCCGGCGAGAGCTGTCGGCGGCTCAGGCTCCAGCAGCGCCATTGGCAAGGTGCCGCGCAGGCGGCGATAGCCGAGCAGCACGGGCAGGTTCTGCGGCGTCACGTAGCGGTCGATGACGTTGCCGGCAAGGCTTGGCACAACCGCCGACTTCACGCGCTGCCACATGGTCGGTTTTGGGGAGCTTGGATCGGCCTCGAGCCTGGCGAGAGTCTCGGGGCTGATGGACGACTTCAAGGAGGCGCGCACCGACTCCCACTCGACCTTGCGCGTCAGGGTGGCGACGTCGCCAGCGATCATGGCCTCGCGGATTTGCAGGAAAGTGTGGATGGGCCAGGCGATGTAGGCCATCAACAAGACGATGCTAAGGAGAAGGAACCGAGAAAAGCGCATACCTACTGGTCCAAAGGCCCCCCGGCCGACCGTTACTTAAATACCACGATTGGGGCAGCGACGGGGCCGTGCGCTTCGTTCCTGCGAAATGCGGCATGCGGGCTTGCCGCCGTCAGCCACGAGCGGCTGTTATGGCACCTCGACGCCGAGCCCCTTCAGCCGATTGCGCGCCATGCGCTGTGCCCAAGGTCCACTATCGTACTTGCCGACAGGTGCCACGAGCGCAGCCCTGAAGTCGGCGATGGCAAGCTCGCGCGCGCCCGCCTTTTCGTGCAGCAGGCCGCGCTGCGTGTAGGCCCCGGCATAGTTTTTGTCGATGCCGAGCGCGGCCGTGAAGTCGGCGATGGCGGCCTCCGCTCTGCCCCTGTCGATGTTGGTGAGGCCGCGATTGTAGTAGGCGAACACGAAGTTGGGCCCGATCTTGATGAGCTCGTCGAACTCGTTGATGGCCTCCTCGTAGCGCTTGAGCGCGCGGTAGGTGTTGCCGCGTCCGTTGCGGGCGGCAAGGTGGCCGGTGTTGAGCCGCACCGCCTCGTCATAGGCGGCGAGCGCCAGCTCGTACTGGCGCAGGACGAAGTGCGCGCCGCCACGCGCCACCAGCAGGTTGGCGTCGGACGGCCGCAGCTCGGTCGCCTTGACATAGTCGGCAAGCGCCTCGGCGTGCTGGCCCTTCCTGGAATAGGCGCGCGCGCGCAGCTGCAACTGGGTGAGATCGTTGGGGTTCAATTGCAGGGCCTTGGTCGCCTCGGCGATCTCGCCGTCGACATCCAGGGTTGCAAGCTGGTCGCCGCCCGAGGGTGCAGGCGTCGGCCTCGGGCCCGGAGGGGCGGGTGGCGCCGGCGGGGGCGCCGGCTTGGCAATCACCGGACCCGGCGAGGGACCGGGGCGGGGCGGAGTGACGGGCGCAGCCCCACACATTTCGCGCAGCGCGCGCCAGTCGGTGTCGGAAAGCGCGGACGTCGACGGATAGGCGGCCTGGGCCCGGACCAGCGCCAGGCGCTCGGCCGTCAGGGGGTGCGTGCGCAGGAGCTCCGAGGTGAGGATGCTCGCGTCGAAGCTCGATTTCTTCTTGTCATCGGCACCTTTCGCCTCGCCCGGTTTGTCCGAGGGAGGATTGGCGAGCTTGGGCTCCAGGCGCTCGAAGAAATCTCCGAAGCCCTTGGCGGATATGCCTGCGTTCTTGAGGATGCGGACCGCGTGGGCGTCCGCCTCGCGCTCGGAGACGCGTGTGTAGCGCAGCTGGGTAAGCAGCAGCCCGACGTTGGTGGCCGTACCCGTCGTGCCGGCGAAGACGAGCTGTGCGGCCGCCGCAAGGCCCATGGCGCGCACGAGCCCTGCCTCGGGGTGCAGCTCCAGAGCATGCCCCAGCTCATGCGACAGCACGCCCGCCACCTCGTCCGGCGAGCCCGCCGTTTGCAGCAACCCGCGCGTGAGGATGATCTGCCCGCCCGGCACCGCAAATGCGTTGACCAGGCTCCAGTCGATCACCACCACCCGCATCGGCATCGGCGTCTGGGACGCCGCTGTCGTCAGCCGCTGGGCGAGGCGGTCGAGTGCAGCGCGGCCCGCTGCGCTCTCGCATTGCCGCATCCGCCCGGTGACCTGAGCGATCACGTTGCGGCCCATGGCCTCGCGGGTCTTCTGCGGCAGCAGGCGCGCTATTGTCTGCGCGGGGTGCAACTCGAGAAGGCGCACGGCCAGAGCCACAACGATGACGACCGCCATGAAGGCCACGCCCGGGCGCAGAGCCAGCAACCGCTGGCGCCCCGCCGACAGGCCGCGCGCACGAGCATATAGTCCTTCGCTGAAGGCGGCGTTGGCGACGAACAGCGTCTGCGTGCCGCCGGGCTTCGTGCTGAGCAGGACGTCGGGCGCGTCGGCGCGCAGCGGCACGTTGGTCTGCAGCTCGGAGTAGGGCCACACCAGCGCGGGACGCCGCTCGCCTGCCGGCAGGATTTCCACGCCACCTTCCGCCAGCCGCGCCTTGACAGCGAAGGAGCTCGCGGTGCGGCCGTCGCTCAGCTTGCCCTCGTAGAGCGCCGGATCAGAAGGCATCGACATTGAACGCCTCAGCCAGACCTTCGCCCCTCGTCAGCAAGGCATCCGGGTTCTGCCCGATCGCCTGCCACTCGATCGGGCCTTCCAGCGAAAGCCGGTCGACGATGTAGCGCATGGAGCGCGCCTCGGCCACCGGCGACAGGATGGTGAGCGTCAAGGTCCTGATGAGATAGTTGGAGGCGACGAGCCAGATAAGGCTCGGCACCGTAGCGTGCAGGCGGAAGCTGCAGCCCTGGTACTTGGTCTCCGCGGCAAAGTAGTTGAACATGCGGCTGCTGTACCAGGCGCGGATGATGGCGAAGATCAGCAGCGCGGCAAAGACAATGCCGACAATGGACCCGATCTGCTGGGACGAAGGCGGGCGCATCGGCGCCCCGCCTCCCGCCTGCATCCCAACAACGACGCCGATCGCTCCGGAGGCGCCGATGACGAGAACAACGGCGCTCACCCACACCAGCCAAAAGCGGCTGTAGAGAGGGCCGGCGCGGCCTGTGAAGGTGAACGCCTTGTCGCCGAAGTGCGTCTGGTCGAACAGCGCCTTCTGCAGCCGGACGGCACGCCAGGGCAGGATCCAGCCGAGCGTGAGGGGCACCAGCAGTGTGGTCCACAGGTAGGTCCAGGCGAACGGCGCCGAGCGTCCCGAAAGCCCACCGCGAATTCCGCGCCAGCGCGTGCGAGAAAGCCGATAGCGACGCGCGCGATGGATGCCGACCCCCCACAGCGTGAACACGAGGAGCCAGAGCAGCGTCTCGACGCCCCCGCGCTGGCCAATCTGAGTCCCAAGCAGCAGCGGCACCACGAAGGCGATTAAGCCGAGCGGCAGCAGCACCAGCACGAATACTACCAGGAAGCCGCGAAACAGTTCCCCGCCCGTGCCGCGATACTCCAGCGGCTCCCCGTCGATGCGCACCGCCGACCAGATGCGCTGGCGCACCTCGGTCTTGCCCCAGAAATGGTAGACCCCCAGCGTCAGGATGCGCAGCAGGGTGTTGAGTAGGCTCAAGCCCACAAACCCGCCCTGCGGATGCATCCAGGTGATGCGACTGGTGGCCTCGGACGGGGCGCCGGAGGCAGCGGCAATAGACATTGGCGAATATGCCCTCAGCAATCGCGCTTGAACCTCCTTCTACTATGGCCGCCGAAGATGCCGGAAAAAAGGAAGGCGCGGACAGGGCGCAGTGGACTGTGGCCAACGTGCAACCAATGCGCCACCGTTGAGCCACAATGGGTGACGACAGTATTGGCCGGATCGCACCAGTCGGGATATGGCGTGCTGGCGGCATGCACGAATCCCCCTGGTGATCGAGTTCCTAGATTCAGAGCCTTGGCTCGTACGCGTGTAGCGCACGGCAGCGCAGGATTGGTTTATGGACGCAAGGACGTTCGACAAGTCGAAGCTGCCGAGCCGGCATGTGACCGAGGGGCCATCTCGCGCCCCGCACCGCTCCTACTACTACGCCATGGGGCTGACAGAGGAGCAGATCCACCGGCCCTTCGTTGGTGTCGTCTCGTGCTGGAACGAGGCCGCGCCCTGCAATATCGCGCTAATGCGCCAGGCTCAGTCGGCCAAGAGGGGCGTCGACGAGGCGGGTGGCACGCCGCGCGAATTCTGCACCATCACGGTCACCGATGGCATCGCCATGGGCCACCAGGGCATGAAGTCTTCGCTCGTGTCACGCGAGGTGATCGCCAATTCGATCGAACTTACCATGCGTGGGCACTGCTACGACGCCATGGTGGGGCTTGCGGGCTGCGACAAGTCGCTGCCGGGCGTGATGATGGCGATGCTGCGCCTCAACGTGCCTTCCGTGTTCATGTACGGCGGCTCGATCCTGCCCGGCAAGTTCAAGGGCCGCGACGTGACCGTGGTCGACGTGTTCGAGGGCGTCGGTCAGCACTCCGCCGGCAACATGTCGGATGCGGATCTGCACGAGCTCGAATGCGTCGCCTGTCCCGGCGCCGGCGCCTGCGGCGGTCAGTTCACCGCCAACACCATGGCCATGGTGTCGGAGGCGATCGGCCTCGCGCTGCCGGCCTCCGCCGGGGCGCCCGCGCCCTACGAGAGTCGCGACCAGTATGCGGTCGCCAGCGGCAGGACGGTGATGCGCCTGCTGGCCGACGGCATCCGCCCGCGCGACATCTGTACCAGGAAAGCTTTTGAGAACGCGGCAACCATCGTGGCGGCGACCGGCGGCTCCACCAACGCCGGCCTGCACCTCCCGGCCATGGCGCACGAATGCGGTATCGAGCTCGACCTGATGGAGGTCGCGGCCATCTTCAAGCGCACGCCCTACATCGCCGACTTGAAGCCCGGCGGCAAGTACGTCGCCAAGGACGTGTACGACATCGGCGGCATCCCCCAGATCATGCGCGCGCTGCTCGATGGCGGCTATCTGCACGAGGACTGCATCACCGTCACCGGCAAGACCATCAAGCAGAACCTCGAGGGCGTTAGGTTCAACGAGAACCAGAAGGTCGTCTATCCGGTATCGAAGGCGATCACGCCGACCGGCGGCGTCGTCGGCCTGCAGGGCTCGCTCGCCCCCGATGGCGCCATCGTCAAGGTGGCGGGCATGACGGAGCTGAAGTTCCGTGGGCCTGCGCGCGTATTCGACTGCGAGGAGGACTGCTTCGCAGCCGTGGAGCGGCGCGAATACAAGGACGGCGACGTCCTCGTCATCCGCTACGAGGGCCCCAAGGGCGGCCCCGGCATGCGCGAGATGTTGTCGACCACGGCCGCGCTCTACGGCCAGGGCGCCGGCGGCAAGGTCGCGCTCATCACCGATGGTCGGTTCTCCGGTGGCACACGCGGCTTTTGCATCGGTCATGTGGGTCCCGAGGCGGCGATCGGGGGGCCGATCGCTCTCGTTCAGAATGGCGACATGATCTCGATCGATGCCACCGAGGGGCGGCTCGATCTGGAGGTGGGCGAGGCGGAGCTCGCCAGGCGGCGCGGCGCGTGGAAGCCGCCTGCCAATCAGTACCAAAGCGGCGTGCTGCGCAAGTATGCGGACCAGGTCGGCGCGGCACGCAAGGGGGCGGTCACACATGCTGGCGGAAAGGCGGAAGTCGTTTGCTATGCGGATATCTAGTGGGGTGATTGCCGCAGCGCTGATTGCGTTTGCGGGAGCGGCGTGGGCATCGCAACCTGCGCCGAACGAAGCGTCGGATGCCGCGTTGGAGCAAGGGGTCGCCGCCTACAAGGCGGGCACCTACGCGGCGGCTGTGCCGGCCCTCGCGGAAGCCGCGGCCACCGGCAATGACGCGGCCAGGTTCTTTGCCGAGTTCTATCTGGCGCGCATCTATTCCGATATTGCCAGCGGCCAGACCAATCATGCCAAGGCGTTCATGCTCTACCGCAAGCTTGCCGACGAGCACGCCGATATCGATCCCGAAGACGACCATCGCGCGCCGTTCGTGGCCAAGGCCCTGATCGTGCTGGCGGGCTACACCAAGAGCGGGTTGCGGGATCTGAACATGGTCGCCAATCCGCGCCGGGCGGCGAGCTATCTGCATCACGCTGCGCTGTTCTTCGGCGACAAGGAAGCGCAATTGGAGCTCGCCAAGCTGTACTTGAGCGGCGACGGCTCCCGCGACGACGTGCGGCGCGGGCTGCACTACCTGTCCTCTCTCAGCGAGCAGAGTTATCCCGCAGCGCAGGCGCTGTTGGCGGAGCAGCTCTGGATCGGCCAGCACGTGAAGGTCGACCAGCGCCGCGCGCTGGCGCTCATCGCCATGGCGGTGGAGACCGCACCTGCGCACGATCGCATCTGGATCGAGGAGATCTACCACAGCATGTTCTGCGCGGCCTCGCACGGCACTCGCAGCGAAGCTGATGGGCTGATGGCCCGCTGGCGCAAGATGTTCGCCCGACCTGTCGCCGACCTTGCCGAGCGTGTGGGGCTCGGTGGCCGCGAGATGCAACCCGAGCGGCAATGCTCGAACGGCGAGACGGTCGCCATTCGTCGCGGTTTGCCAGTCACGACGGCAGCCGCCGCTCCTTTGCCTGCGGCTCCGCACGAGGTCGTGAAGGGCAGCACGATACCGCTCGGATATCGCGCGGCCAGCGGCCCCGAGGCGGCAGCCATCAAGAAGTAGCCGTAAGGGCGCGATCCGCCCGCCGCATGGAAACCGTGCCAGCGGTCAGACGGCGAGCTCGACCCACACCGGGACGTGATCGGACGGCCTCTCCCAGCCGCGCGTGAACTTGTCGATGCCGGCTGCGGCGAGCCGATCGGCGGCCTGGGGCGAGGCCAGGATATGGTCGATGCGGATGCCGTGGTCCTTCTGCCAGGCGCCGGCCTGATAGTCCCAGAACGTGTAGAGCCCCGCACGCGGGTGGCACGCGCGCACCGTGTCCACCAGGCCCAGGTTCAGCAGTGAGCGGTAAGCGGCGCGCGTTTCGGGCTGGAACAATGCGTCCTCCGTCCAGGCCTGGGGGTTCTTGGCGTCCACCGGCTCCGGGATCACGTTGTAGTCGCCGAGCAGCACGAAGGGCTCCTCCAGGCGCAATAGATCGCCGGCCCGCTCCTTGAGCCGCCGCATCCACGCGAGCTTGTAGGTGAACTTGTCGGTGCCGATCGGATTGCCGTTCGGCAGATAGAGGTTGCCGACCCGGACGACGCCTCCGCTGTCGGCGGGCACCACCACCTCGATGTAGCGCGCGTGATTGTCGGCCTCGTCGCCTGGCAGGCCGCGCACGGCCACCTCGTCGAGCGGGCGCTTGGAGACGATGGCGACGCCGTTGAAGCCCTTCTGCCCGTGAACGGCAAGGTTGTAGCCCAGCTCTTCGAACGGCTCGGTCGGAAACGCCTCCGTCACACACTTGATCTCCTGGAAGCAGGCAATGTCAGGGCTCGCTTCCTTGAGCCACGTGATGGTGCCCTCCATGCGGGCCTTGACGCCGTTGATGTTCCAGGTGGCGATTTTCATGGTTTGGGTTGTGGCCGCGCCGACGACGCAGCGCAAGGGCGATTCCGACCACACGCGAAGGCAGCAGCGCGTGCGGGCAGTAGGTGCAGCTCGATTTCGGCCAAGTCGCGCGCTAGGCTCCATGCGGGGAGCCCATTTGGATCAAAAGGTGATTGCATGCCGGCTGTTGCTCGCGATCGCGCCAAGGTTTCGGATCTGCGCCAGGCGCTCGACCTGCACTTGCGGAAACTGCCGGCGGACGCCCCCTTTCGCGAGGTGATTTCCGCACCGCAAGTCACAGAGCTGCTGGGCAGCTTCCGCGACGCAGATACCACCGCTCTCAAGGAGCAGAAGTCCTATCGCCGATACGGAAGGCTGGCGCTTTGGACCACTATGGCCGCGACCGTGATTGGCGCGGTGGTGTTACTGCCGATACCGTTTGAGGGGTGGTCCAGGCTCACTATTCAAGTGCTTCAGGCACTCGCATTGACACTCAGCTTCATCGCCACCGTTTGGGTAAGCTGGCGCCAATCTGTAAGTCAATGGTTGCGCGCCCGCGCGACAGCCGAGGGCCTACGCGGCGAAGTATTCCGGGCAATTCTCAGCGATGGTGCTGCAAAGGGCCTGTTGGCGCCGGCGCTGGCTTGCTTCAACGACGCCCACCTGGATTGGCAACTCGCCTATTACACGAAGGCTGGAAGGCGATATCGCCGATCCGCGGGCAATGCGGCACCCTACAAGGTGATCGGATACCTCCTGCTGGCAATCGCCGTGCTGCTGGGCTTGGCGGGTTTTGCCATTGTCATCGCCAAGTTTGAGTGGTCATGGCCGATAGTGAAGAGCACAGCTCACTGGGCCACTCAACACGAATCGGGACGGTGGCAGCTGGGTCTCGGCGCCATGGCAACGGCCATTCTGGCGTTTGCCGGCGCACGCTCGTTCATGGATCAGGACGATCGGCAAGGGGTACTCTGCGAGATGGCGAGAAAGCGGCTGGAGGATATCAAGCGCCAGGGTTTGCCGTCCGCCGAAGCGGCAGCTGCTTCAGGCAATACCGCGGCAGTGATGAAGTTTTGCGGGGACGTGCAGGCGATTATGTCGGCCGAGCATCTGGCCTGGACGTACCCGAGCCCTGTGGACCAGGCGACGGTTCCCAAACGCGTTTTCTGAGCGTTTCGAGGTGCTGCCCGTGTAGCGGCGGATTTCGCGCGGTTTCAACCCAGCACCTCGTACGTCCCCTGGAACGTCTCGGCGTTGTTGCCGTAGACATCCTCGCCGTTGAGGATCAGGTAGCCGGCGCGGCCGGTCTGCCGTTCGCCCCAGGGTGCCAGGATGTCGAAGCCGCCGCCCAGGCGCAGCGCCGAAACCACGCCTTTGGCGCGATAGACCGTGCCGAGCTTCCCCACCCTCTTGGCGCCAGCCCGCTCGTATAGGTCACCGAAGCGTTCGCCGGCGATGACGTAAGTGTTCCGTCGCCCCTCGCTGTCGCGCAGCACCTTCTGCTCGGGTGTCAGGTTTGTGACGATCCAGTCCCCGGCCCGCGCCCTGTTCTTCGTTTCTGTGCCGTTCCAGCGCGTCTCTACGGTGCGAGCCCTGGCTGCGCGCCGCGCCGCAACCAAACCCGTCTTGCGAGCGCGTGCGGGCTCGAGACCGAGCTTGGCCGCGATCGCCCGGAAATCCGCCGGCGTCAGCGCGCCCCGGCTCTTGAGGCGCCCCTTGACGCCCAAGAGCCTCCAACGAGCAGCCTTCTCGGAGGCCCGCGCCGCGCGGCCGGCGCGCGAGCGCCGACGGCGTTCCTTCTTCGTCTTGGCATTCATGCGAGCAGCCGGCGCAAAAAGGAAAGATCTGCGGCGTTCGTCCGGCACATTGCGTGAAACCGTGGGCCCCGCTCAAGCAAAAAGGGTTGGGCCCTGGCCTACCCCGCGACTTTGCGAGTGGCGCTTTCGATGGCCCGCCACACGCGCGAGGGCGTGGCCGGCATGTCCAGGTGGTTAACGCCGAGCGGCCGCAATGCATCGAGGATGGCATTCATCACCGCCGGCGGCGCGCCCGTGGTGCCGGCCTCGCCGATGCCCTTGACGCCCAGCGGATTGGTCGTGCACGGCACGTCGTGATGGTCGACCTCGAAGGCAGGGAAGTCTGCCGCACGAGGCATGGCGTAGTCCATGAAGCTGCCCGAGACGAGCTGGCCGCGTCTGGCGGTCGTAGACGACCTGCTCGAACAGGGCCTGGCCGATGCCCTGGGCCAGCGCGCCGTGCACTTGGCCTTCGACGATCATCGGATTGATGGTGCGGCCCAGGTCGTCCACCGCCGCGTAGCGCACGACCGCCACGTGGCCGGTTGCGGGATCGATCTCCACCTCGCAGGCATGGCAGCCGTTGGGGAAGTTGCCGGGCTCGCTGGCGTACGAGCCGTTGCCTTCCAGGCCGACGCCGAACTCCTTAGGCAAGCCCACGGGGCGGAAGAAGGCCTTTGCCACCTCCTGCAGTGGCATCGATCGGTTGGTCGCCTTGACGCGGAACAGGCCGTCGCCGAACTCGATATCGTCCGCCTTGGCTTCCATCAGGAACGCAGCCATCCGGCGCGCCTTTCTCGATGACCGCGTCGGACGCGACCTTGAGGGCGCAGCCGCCGACCATGATGCTGCGCGAGGCGTAGGTGCCACGGCCGACAGCGATCTTCTGCGTGTCGCCCTGCAGGTAGCGGATGCTCTCGAACGGTACGCCCAGCCACTCCGACACCATTTGCGCGAACGTCGTGGCGTGGCCCTGGCCGTGCGAGTGCGTGCCGGCGAGGATCGTGACGTTGCCGTTCGGAGTCGAAGCGCAAGTCCATGCGCTCGTTGAAGACGCCGGCCTCCTCGATGAAGTAGGCGAGGCCGCGCCCGCGCAGCAGCCCGGCGGCCTCGGACTGGGCCTTGCGGGCGGCAAAGCCGTTCCAGTCGACGAGGCCCAGGCACTTGTCCATGGCGACCTCGAACTCGCCGCTGTCGTAGACGTAGCCCGTGAGCGTCGCGTAGGGCATCGCCTCGGGCCGGATCAGGTTGCGCCGGCGCAGCTCGATGCGATCGATGCCGGTTACGACCGCCGCCTCGTCGATCAGCCGCTCGGCGAGGTAGGCGGCCTCGGGACGTCCGGCGCCGCGATAGGGCGCAAGCGGCGAGGTGTTGGTGAACACCGCCTGGGCCGTGGCGTGCAGCGCGCCGACGGCGTAGGGCCCAGGCGCGAGGCGCAGGCCGTAGACGACCACGGCAACGACGGCAGAAGCCGTGTAAGCGCCGACGGCATCGAGGGCGCGGGCGCGCAGGCCCAGGATCTTGCCGTTCTCGTCGAGTGCCATGTCGGCCGTCGACGACCTGGTCGCGGCCGTGATAGTCGCTCTGCAGCGCCTCGGCGCGGGTGGAGATCCATTTCACCGGCCGGCCGCAGCGTCGCGACGCCCACAACACGAGCGCATCCTCCGGATAGGCGTCGGCCTTCATTCCGAAGCCGCCGCCGACGTCCGGCGTGATCACGTGGAACTTGGCGACGGGCTCGCGAAAGACGCGCTGTCGCCAGCGTCTGGCGCACGCCGAAGGGGTGCTGCGTGCTCGTGTAGAGCGTGTAGGTGTCGGCCGCGGCATCGTAGATACCGATCGCGCCACGAGGCTCGAGCGAATTGGCCGACAAGCGGTTGTTCTCGAGCTTGAGCGAGACGACGTGGCGGGCTTTGGCGAACGCGGCGTCGGTCGCGGCCTGGTCGCCGAACGCCAGCGTGAAGGAGACGTTGCCAGGGGCTTCGCTCCAAATGTGTGGCGCGCCGGGCTTCACCGCGTCCTCGACCGAGACCACGGCCGGCAACGTGTCGTATTTGATCTCGATCAAGTCGGCCGCGTCGCGGGCTTCCGCCTCGCTCTCGGCAACGACGAACGCAACGCGGTCGCCGATACAGCGGACGATGTCGGGGACAAGCACCGGGCGACGCGTGCGGAATCCCTTGGGGCCGCCCTGGTCCTCCGGCATGAAGAGCGGCGGCAGACTGCCGATCTTGTCCGCTGCGGCGTCGGCACCGGTGAGGACCAGGACTACGCCGGGTGCCGCCGCCGCAGCGCTCGTTTCCACCCGCGTGATCTTGGCATGAGCGTGGGTCGAGTAGACTACGACCCCGGAAAGCTCGCCTGGCAGCACCAGATCATCGACGAAGCAGCCAGCGCCTTTGAGAAAGCGCACGTCCTCGACCCGGCGTACCGCTTGGCCTATTCCAAACTTTGCCATCCCTGCTCCCCTCGTCGTGTTGGCGGCGCCATCACGAGCGTTGCGTGAGCAGGGAACATCACCTGAGGCTGAAGAGCAAGCGCGCGGTAGATCGCGACAAGCACCAATTCGTCCGATCTCGGCAGGCGGGTAGTCAGCGGACGGGTTAAATCGAAAAACTGGTGCCGCAGCCGCAGGAGGCGGTGGCCTGCGGATTCTTGATCTTGAAGGAGGCCCCGATCAGGTCGTCGACGAAGTCGATCTCGGAACCGGCGAGGAAGCCGAGCGACACTGGATCGATGAGCACACGGGCCCCCTGCTTCTCGATCACCAGATCATCGGCCTCGCTGCCACCCACCAGGTCGAACTTGTACTGGAAGCCGGAGCAGCCGCCACCCTCCACGCTGACCCGAAGCATAGGCGTTGCTGGCTCGCCGGCCACGATCTCGGCGATGCGGCGGGCGGCACGGTCGGTGACGATGACGGCGGTTTCGCTCATGTTCACGCGGCGGTTGCAGCTGGGTCGCATTTTCGCGGCGGGCGCCGGAAAATGCTAGTCTCGCCCCATGCAATTCCTCACCAAACATAGGGTGGCGGAACGCCATGTCAAACGGGTGACCGGACATGGCTGATGGCACAGCTGAGCGCCATCTGACCGGCGAAGCCGGCCCCGCCCGGCCGGTGGCGTCCTATGCAACCCAGGCGCACGCCAGCGCTGGCCGCGTGCATGCCGAGCCCGGCTGCCCCATGCGCACCCCCTACCAGCGCGACCGCGACCGCATCGTGCACGCCACCGCGTTCCGCCGCCTCACCTACAAGACGCAGGTGTTCGTGTTCCACGAGGGTGACCACTACCGCACGCGCCTCACCCACAGCCTGGAGGTGGCGCAGATCGCCCGCGCGATTGCCCGCATGCTGGCCCTCGACGAGGACCTGGCTGAGGCGCTGGCGCTGGCACACGACCTCGGCCATCCGCCCTTTGGCCACGCCGGGGAGCGGGCGCTGGCCCAGGCCATGGGCCCCTGGGGCGGTTTCGACCACAACGCGCAGAGCCTCAAGGTGGTGACACGGCTGGAGCGCAAGTACGCCTCCTTCGATGGGCTCAACCTGACGCTCGAGACGCTGGAGGGGCTTGCCAAGCACAACGGGCCGCTGGGGGACGACGGAGCTGAAGGCCAACGGGTGCTGCGCAAGGCCATCGACGATGCGGGCCTCGCCGGGCGGTTGTATCTGGGCGAGTTCGCGCCGGCGGAAGCGCAAGCGGCGGCGATTGCCGACGACATCGCCTACAACAGCCACGATCTCGACGATGGCTTGCGTGCAGGGCTCATCGACCTCGGCGAGCTTGTCGATGTTCCCCTCGCCGGGCAGTTCGTGCGCCAGGCGCCGCGTGCGGGCATCGACAACCAGCGCGTCATCTACGAGGTCAACCGGCGCATCATCACGGCCATGATAGACGATGTGGTGCGGGAATCGCGCGCCAGGCTGTCGGCGCTCGGCGAGCAGAGCCTTGCGGGCGTGCGCGCCGCGGGCCGTCCGGTGATCGCGGCCTCGCAAGAGCGGCGCGCGGAAATCGAAGGGCTGCAGCACTTTTTGCTCGCCAATGTGTACCGCCACCCGCGCGTCATGGGCGTCGTGGCCGGTGCGGAAGCCATCGTGCGAGACCTGTTCGGGCGATACATGGCAGCGCCTAACGAGATGCCGCCGTCCTGGCGCGCCGCGGCGGAGCAGGGCGGTAGCGACGGAGCCCGCGCGGAGGTGGTGGCGGATTTCGTCGCCGGCATGACGGACCGCTACGCCGTCAAGGAGCACCGGCGCCTGTTTGACGCCACTCCGGAATTGCGTTAGCCCGCCGCACTCGACATGTAATGCAGTTGTTCGGTCCGCCCATGAATGTCCACGCGCAGGTGCATGCCCAGATCGTAGCTGCCCTAGAGGCCTTGCAGGGCGAGGGCGCGCTGCCGGCTGCGCTGGACTTCGCCAACGTCGAGGTGTCGCCGCCGCGCGATGCCTCCCATGGCGACCTCGCCAGCAACGCCGCCCTCGTGCTCGCCAAGGCGGCCGGCATGAAGCCGCGCGACATCGCCGAGAAGCTGGCAGCAAAGGTGAGGGCGCTGCCCGATGTCGAGAGCGTGGAGGTGGCCGGCGCCGGCTTCCTCAACATGCGTTTCGGGCGGCGCTTCTGGCAGGGGGTGGTGGCGGCCATTCTGAAGGAAGGCGACGCCTACGGCCGCGTCGATCTGGGCCACGGCGAGCGCATCAATGTCGAATACGTCTCTGCCAACCCGACGGGGCCCATGCATGTCGGCCACTGCCGTGGCGCGGTGTTCGGAGATGCGCTGGCGAATCTGCTCGCCTTCGCCGGCTACCAGGTGACCCGCGAGTACTACATCAACGACGCCGGCGCACAGGTCGATGCGCTCGCCCGCTCCGCCTACCTGCGCTATCGCGAGGCGCTGGGCGAGGACATCGGCGAGATCCCCGCCGGCCTCTATCCCGGCGACTACGTGAAGCCGGTGGGTGCCGCCCTGGCCCAGGAATACGGCCACGCCCTGCTCAACTTCCCCGAGGAGCGCTGGCTGCCACTGGTGCGCGAGGCCGCCATTGCCGCCATGCTGGCGGTGATCAAGGAGGACCTGGCCGCCCTCAACGTCCGGCACGATGTGTTCTTCTCCGAGCGCTCGCTGACGGCCGGCGAGGACGAAGTGAAGATTACCATCGAGGAACTGCGGAAGAAGGGGCTCGTCTACGAGGGCCGGCTGGAGAAGCCAAAGGGCCACGACGACGGCGAGTGGGAGGATCGCGAGCAGACGCTCTTCCGCTCCACCGACTTCGGCGACGACGTCGACCGCGCCTTGATGAAGTCGGACGGCAGCTACACCTATTTCGCTGCCGACATGGCCTATCACCACAACAAGCTGGCCAGGGGCTTCCGCCACCTCATCAATGTTTTCGGGGCCGACCACGCCGGCTATCTGACCCGCGTGAAGGCGGCCGTGGCCGCCCTGTCCGACGGCAAAGCGGACCTCGACATCAAGGTGTGCCAGCTTGTCAAGCTGTTCCGCGGCGGCAAGCCGGTCGCCATGTCCAAGCGCGCCGGTACATTTGTCACTTTGCGCGAGGTGGTCGACGAGGTCGGCCGCGACCCCGTCCGCTTCATGATGCTCTACCGCAAGAACGACGCGGCGCTGGACTTCGACCTGGCCAAGGTGCTGGAGCAGTCCAAGGACAATCCCGTGTTCTATGTGCAGTACGCGCACGCCCGGGGGAAGTCGGTGTTCCGCAACGCGCGGGAGGAGTTTCCAGCGTTCAGAGAAGGTGCACGGGAAATACTGAACGCGGATCTTTCACGCCTCAGCGACCCCGGCGAGGTCGATCTCATCCGCCGGCTGGCAGCTTTCCCGGTGGTGATGGGGGGCGCCGCGCGGGCCCACGAGCCGCACCGGCTGGCCTTCTATCTCTATGATTTGGCTTCGGCTTTCCACGCCCAATACACGAGGGGCAATGAATCGCCACATTTGCGCTTTATCCAGCCCAATGACGGGAGTCTAACTGCTGCACGCCTTGCGCTGATCGGGGCCAACACACAGGTGTTGGCTTCGGGTTTGGCGCTTCTGGGGGTGCTCGCACCCGACGAGATGCGCTAAACTTGATTCGGGGAAAGCGCAGCGAACGCGTAGGGGAACACTAGATGGCTCGGTCCAATGGTCCGTTCGGACCAGCGGGGACACGGCCGCCGGCCCGCCGGCATCCGGCAGATGATCCGTACGCGCCGCCGCATGGTCAGCCCGGCGCTCAGAATGGACAATGGCCGACTGCTCCGTATCCGGACCTGGGATCCGCCGGCCAGCAGGGGCAAGGTTACCATTTCCCCCCCGAGCCCGAGCCCAACAACTACGACTACGGTCAGCCCGCGTCGCCGCCGTACTATGCGAACGGCGTGCAGCAGCCGTCCTACCCTCCGCAGCAACAGTGGAGCCAGCAGCCCGATCCGCGCGGCTACGATCTTGGCAACTACATGCCCGCCGCGCCGCAGCAGCCTTATCCCCCTGTCGACCCCAATCAGTTCCGTCAACCGGATCACCCGTATGCCCAGCGGCAGGGTTACGCTGATCCCGACGCAGAGTACGACGACGAAGAGTTCGCTGACGCGGACGAGCCAGGCCGCGGCCGCCGATGGATGTTCGTTGCCGCTGCCGCGCTAATCGGGGCGGTCGGCGTCGGCGGCGCTCTCGCCTACACCTACAAGTCTCTGTTCGCCCCCTCGTCGGGGCGTGTGCCGATCGTCAGGGCCGACCAGGGCAACAAGGCCAAGCCCAGCGAGAAGATGCTGGGCCGGCTCAGTGACGATGCGTCCCAACAGGCCGGAGCCCCGGGCTCCGAGCCGGACGATCGCGCGGGCGAAGAATCGGGCGGCCCGAAGCGGGTAAAGACTATTCCCATCAATCCAGGCGCGATGGCGCCGGCATCTCCACCTCCGGGCTCCCAGGTATCGCCGTCGATGCCGGGCGTCATGGTCGACATCGGCCCGCGTCCGCAAGCGCCGCCGCCCAAGACCAACCAACCGCTGATCGGCCAGCAGCCGCCACCGCGAGTGACACTCGGCATACCGCCTCCAAACTTGCCGCCGCAGCAGGTGGCGCCCCAGGACGAGGCTCCGCCACTGAAGCGAACGGCCGTACCTCCCCAGGCAGTCACCAAGCCGGCGCCACCGCCGACCGCCAGGCAGGCTGCGCCACCGCCGACCACGGCGAGCACGGGCGCCGGGTATGTCGCCGTCCTCTCCTCGCAGAAGACGCGCATGGACGCGCTCAAGGTGTTCGCCGACTTGCAGCAACGGTACCCTGATGCTCTCTCGGGCACGGTTCCGGACGTGCAGGAGGCCGACCTTGGCGAAAAAGGCACGTGGTATCGCGTGGTGATCGGACCGCCAGGCTCGCGCGACGCGGCGAACGGCGTTTGCGGCCGGCTGAAGAGCGCGGGCTACGCGAATTGCTGGGTCAATTCCTACTGACCGGCTGCCTGCCATGATAGCAGCATTCATAACCGCGCTGTCGGGGCCTGAGCTTGCGCCGGCCGAAGCAGCTGTTCTGCGCCAGGCGCGGCCGTGCGGTGTGATCCTGTTCGCCCGCAACGTGCAGGACCCCGATCAGGTCCGCCGCCTCGCCGAGGCAACGCGCAACGCGGCTGGCTCCGACATTCTCGTGCTGATCGACCAAGAGGGCGGCCGCGTACAGCGATTGCGGCCGCCGCACTGGCGCGCGCTTCCGCCCGCGGCGGCCTTCGGCCACCTCTACGCCACAGATCCGCGCCGTGCCTGCGCAGCGGCCCGCCTAACGGCGCGGCTCGTGGCGGCCGAGCTCATTGCCTGTGGCATCAACACGAACTGTGCGCCGGTGCTCGACGTACCGGTTGCGGGCAGCCACAACATCATCGGCGACCGGGCCTTCGGCGGCGAGTTGCCTGTCGTTTGTGCGCTGGGGCGGGCGGTTGCCGAAGGCTACATGGCCGGCGGCGTGCTGCCAGTCATCAAGCACATTCCGGGGCATGGCCGGGCCACCAAGGATAGCCATCTCGACCTGCCCGTCGTCTCGGCCGGGCGCAAGGAGCTCGAGAGCACGGATTTCGCCGCCTTTGGCAGCCTTGCGGACCTGCCGGCGGCGATGACCGCGCATGTGGTTTTCGAGGCTGTCGATGCGCGACGGCCCGCCAGCATCTCGGGCCGTGTAACTCAAGAGATAATACGGGATAACATAGGCTTCGACGGCCTGTTGATGAGCGACGACCTGGGCATGCGGGCCCTTTCGGGGAGCATCGGCGAACGGGCTGCCGCCGTCATCGCAGCGGGCTCCGACGTGGCGCTCCTGTGCAGCGGCGACCTTGCCGATACCCTGGCTGTAGCGGCCGTGGTGCCCGCGCTCCATGGGCGGGCGCTCGCGCGCTACGAGCGGGCCCGCGCCGTTTTCGGGCAACAGCACCCCTTCGACGTAGCCGAAGCCGAGGCCGGGCTTGCTCTAGCGTTGCGCGCGCTTGCCTGAATCGGTGTAGTGTCCCGGCGATTCACAGGTTTTCCACCGGCGCGGCGGATCAGACAGCAACAATGGTCACAACGAATCAGCAGCCAGAGCCTGCCTTCGCGGGGTGGGAGGATGCCGAGGAGGCGCCTCGCGCCGGGGAAGCTCTGATCGTCAGCCTCGACGGTTTCGAAGGTCCTCTGGATCTGCTGCTGGCCCTGGCGCGCACGCAAAAGGTGGATCTGGCCAAGATATCCGTGCTGGCGCTGGCCGAGCAGTATTTGGCGTTCGTGAGCCAGGCGCTCAAAGCGCGGCTCGAGCTTGCCGCCGACTATCTCGTGATGGCGGCTTGGCTCGCGTTTCTGAAGTCCAAGCTGCTGCTTCCTCGCGAGGAAGGCACCGAGCAGCCTTCGGGCGACGAGCTGGCTGCACGGCTGGCCTTCCGCCTGATGCGCCTTGAGGCCATGCGCAACGCCGGAGCGCAGCTCATGACGCGCAAACGGCTTGGCCGCGACGTGTTCCCGCGCGGCAGTCCCGAGGGTGTGCGCACAATTCGGGTGCGTAAGTACACGGCCATGATCTTCGACCTGCTGAAGGCCTACGCCGACCAGCGCAAGCGCACGGTCAAGCGCGTGCACGTGGTGCCGCGCCGCGTCGTGTGGTCGATCAAGGAAGCCCGCCAGCGCCTCGAAGCCCTGCTCGGCGACAAGGTCGACGACGCCTGGGTCCAGCTCGATGCGTTCCTCGAGAAGTACGGCGCCCAACCAGCTATCGCCCGCACAGCCCGCGCGAGCTCCTTCGGCGCGACGCTGGAGATGGCCCGCGACGGCATGGTCGAGCTCTCGCAGGCGGAGCCGTTCGCGCCCATCTATATGCGCAAGCGCGAGCCGGACGCGGTCTGGCAGCGCATCACCTAGTGTGATGATCGAGAAGTCCGCATCATCGCGCTGGGCAGGTTCATGAGCGGACTTCTCGATCTGAATCACACTAGCGTCATGATCTTGCTAGTGTCCTTCAGATCGCGAAATGCGTACCGAGTTCGCCGCACTGTGAGACGAATTTGGCGATCAGGACACTAGTGTTGAGTGGTCGGAGCTGAACGCTGCAGAAGAACAAGGGGAAAGGAATGCTTCCGCCCAAGCTCGCCGTGGTGCACGACGCCGGGCAAGACGACGACGTGCGCGCGGAGCATCCGATGGAGGAGCCAAGCTCGGATCCCGGCGAAGCGCTGGCGCACGAGGGCTGGCAGGGGTTGCCGCCCAACGTGGCGCAGCTTCCCTCTGCGGACCGGCGCCTGCAATTGCGCATTCTCGAGGCGCTGCTGTTTGCCGCCTCCGAGCCGATCGCCGAGAGCTATCTATCGCAGCACCTCAAGACCAGCGACGATGTCTCGGCGCTGCTCGAGGAGCTCAAAGGCTTCTATGCGAGCCGCGGCGTCAACCTGGTCAAGGTGGCCGACAAGTGGACTTTCCGCACGGCGGAGGATCTGTCCTATCTGTTGGAGCGGCATGCGAGCGAGCAGCGACGGCTTTCCAAGGCGGCGCTCGAGACGCTCGCCATCGTTGCCTACCATCAGCCGGTGACACGGGCCGAGATCGAGGAGATCCGCGGCATTTCGGCGTCTGCCGGCACGCTCGATGTGCTGATGGAGGTGGGCTGGGTGCGGCCTCGCGGGCGTCGGCGCGCTCCGGGCCGGCCCATCACATACGGCACTACGGAAGAATTCCTGGTCCACTTCGGCCTCGAGTCGATCAAGGACCTGCCGGGGTTGGCCGAGTTGAAAGGGGCCGGGCTGCTCGACAGCAACCTGCCGCCCGATTTCACCGTTCCCGAGCCCACGGATGCGGCCACGTTGATGGCCGACGAGCTGCCACTGGATGCCGGAGACGAGGAGGGCGGTCCGACGCTATTCTCGGGCGATCCGCACGACGATGGCAGCGGATCGAAGAACGACTAGCAGGTTCCTCTGCACGGCGGCGCCTGGTGCCAGCCTGCTGGTGGCGCGAGAGTAGATTTCTTGAGTATAGCCCGCTTCCTTCGCCACAGGCTTCCCGCCTCGCCGCGCCGCAAGGGTCGCCAGACTGCCGGCAGGGCCGCGGCGACCATTGCCGCGCGGCTGACCTTCGATCGCGTGGAACGCCATTACCCCGGATCGCAAGCGCTCGCGGGCTTCTCGCTCGACATTGCTCCGGGCGAAGTCGTCTGCCTGCTCGGACCATCCGGTTGCGGCAAGACCACGCTGCTGCGGGTGGCCTCAGGCATCGAGCGGCCGACGGGTGGCCGCGTGCTGATCAACGATTTCGAAGTCGCAGGCCCGCTGCGCTTCGTGCCACCGGAGAAACGCAACGTCGGGCTCATGTTCCAGGACTTCGCCCTGTTTCCGCACCTTACCATTCGCGACAACGTCGCCTTCGGACTGAAGGCGTTGCCGCGGGAAGACGCAGCCCGCGAGGCCATGGCGGCGCTGGCCCGCGTCGGCCTGGAGCGTTACGCAGACGACTATCCCCACATTCTCTCCGGCGGCGAGCAGCAGCGCGTGGCCCTGGCGCGCGCCATCGTTCCCCGTCCGGCCGTCATGCTGATGGACGAGCCGTTCTCGGGCCTCGACGTACAACTGCGCGAGCGCATGCAGGAGGAGACCCTGCAGCTGCTGAGGGAAACGCGCGCCACCTGCCTGATCGTCACGCACGCGCCGGCCGAGGCGATCAGGCTCGGCGACCGCATCGCCGTCATGCGGGCTGGCCGGCTGGTGCAAGCCGGCAAGGCGGAGGACCTCTATCGCAGTCCTGCGGACCTGTTCACGGCCCGGCTATTCTCTGAGATCAACGAGATCCCGATGAGCGTGGAGGGTAGCGCCCTGCGCACTCCCATCGGCATTTTCGTGGTGCCGGAGCTCGGCGACGGGGATGAGGCAATCTTGTGCATCCGCCGTCGGGCCATTCGCCTCGTCCCGCCGGGTCAAGGGCTGCCCGGCCGCGTCGTGCGCATGAAGTTTCTGGGCGATCAGGCCCTGCTGGAGATCGCCGCGCAGGGCTTCGAACGGCCTCTGCTCACGATGGTGAGGGAGGGGGAAGAGCCGGCGCAGGGCGCCGAGGTGGGTTTGGCCGTCGACCCGGAAAGCGTGTTGGTCTTCCCTGCCGAAAGGGGCGCGGCAAATGATGCGGGTGCGATGCCGGCCGACACTGAAACACCTTGAATCCCAAACGAGTTACCTAAATGTAAGATGGGGCGGTAAACTTGCCCCGTGCGCTCCTTTCTGCGATACTGTGGCAAACGTGCAAGGCGGCGCTAGTGTGGTGATAGAGAAGTCCGCAACGTCCTCTCGCGCCGTATAGAGCGGACCTGTCGAACTGATCCACGCGAGAACCGTCGATTTGCCAGTGTCTTTTCGATCGCCCGGTCCGTTCATGGCTTGCTGTGTGAGGCGATGAACGTCTCGATCGGAGCACTGGCCGCAAAGGGAGCGACAACGAAATGGGTGGCCTGAGCATCTGGCATTGGCTCATCTTCCTGGCCGTTGCGTTGCTGCTGTTCGGCGGCAGCGGGAAGATTTCCTCGATTATGGGCGACGTTGCCAAGGGTATCAAAAGCTTCAAGAAGGGCATGGCGGAGGAGGATACCGCCGCGCCTGCGTCCCCCGCCCAAGACCCGTTCCGGCGGGAGGAGCCGCGCGCGCTCGATGCCGCTGGCAAGCCGGCCACTCCGGTTTCGCCGGCTGCGCAAACCGCCGCTGCGCCCCAGTCCACGAACAAGGCAAGCTGAGCTCAGCCCGGAGCTGGGGCTCGCCGGTGCGCCTTTGCAGTATTGCCCTCCAGGGCCAGCCCGGCAGGCAGGCCCGCGACCAGGTAGCCGATGTTCGACATCACATCCAGCAAGCTTCTGTTGCTTGGTATCGTGGCGCTGCTGGTCATCGGTCCCAAGGACTTTCCTCTATTGCTGCGGACGATAGGCAAGTACGTCGGCATCATCCGCGGACACGCCAAGGAGTTTCGCGCGCAGTTCGACGAGGCGATGCGCGAGGCCGAGCTTTCAGGGCTCAAGAAGGACGTGGAGAGCATTGCCCAGGAAACGGAGGCCTCGCTGCGCGCCACGGAGCAGACGGTGGAAAAGAGCCTGGAAGACGTGCGCCTGGCGGTCGATTCCTCCCTCGACGCGGCAAAGCTCAACGATGCCTTCGCTCACGATGCCAACGGCTTGCCGATTGCGTCCGAGCAGCCGCCATCTGCCGCCGCCGAAGGGAGCGGGCTCAACGGGTCGCCGCACAGCGAGCCGCCGCCCGCCGCCAACCCCGGCGAAACCGCAGCCCAAACGCAACCGGCGGCTGAGCCGAGCCGGCCTGTCGAGAAAAGCGGCGCGTGAGGAGGCTGCCCTATGCAGGACAAGCCTGACGCGCCTCCACCCGCTGCCCCGGAAGGGCATGACGAGGTCGAAGCGTCGAAAGCGCCGCTGATCGATCACCTGATCGAGCTGCGCCAGCGCCTCATCTATTCGCTGACGGGCATCGGCATCGGCTTTCTCATCTGCTTCTATTTCGCGACATCGATCTACAACTTGCTGGTCTGGCCCTACGTCGTTGCGCGCCAGGGCCAGAAGGTCGAGATGATCTTCACGGCTCCGCACGAGTTCTTCTTCACCAAGCTCAAGCTCGCGCTTTTCGGCGCGGTGTTCCTGGCTTTTCCGATCATCGCCATGCAGGTTTACAAGTTCGTTGCACCGGGCCTCTACAAGAACGAGCGCGCAGCCTTCCGGCCCTACCTGCTGGCTACATTCCTGCTGTTCATCGCCGGCGCGCTGGTCGTCTATTTCGTCGTCATGCCGCTGGCCATGATCTTCTTCCTGTCGATGGAGCAGACGGGCGGACAGGTCGAGATCCAATTGCAGGCGCGGGTCAGCGAGTACCTGTCGCTGATCATGACGCTGATCCTGGGCTTCGGCATCTGCTTCCAGCTGCCGGTGGTGCTGACGCTGCTGGCACGCGCCGGCATCGTCAACGCGCAGCAACTGAGAGACTTCCGCCGCTATGCCATCGTCGCCATCACCGGCGTGGCGGCCGTGCTGTCGCCGCCCGACCCGTTCAGCATGATCGCCATGGCGCTGCCCACCATCCTGCTCTACGAGGGCGCCATTATCGCGGTCGACCGGGTGGAGAAGGCGCGGCTCGCGCGGGAGGCGGCGGACCAGGCCGCAGCTTCGTAACGTGTGCGACGGCCGAGCCTCCGTGAGGCCGCGATCCTGGTGGCAGCGTGGATACAACAAAAGCCGCACATAACTTTCATGCTTTTGCCGTGCCAGCCGAGGTGGCAGGCTGTTCCCCCCCTCTGCCGCATCAGTATCGCGTCGGCGGTTAGGAGATGTTGATGCCCATGCCCTGGAAGATCCAGAGCGCGCTGTTCATCGATCATGAGAATGTAGCCGGCCTGTGCCCGCCGGAGAAAATTGCCAACTGGGTCGCCTGGCTGGAAGACGGCGGGTTCGACGAGGGCCGCAAGCGCAAGTTCGCGCAGATGCGCATCTATTGGAACCCGTCCGCGCAGAAGCACGAGAAGGCGTTCAAGGCGCGCGGCTTCGAGCCGATCCTGTGCGAGAAGTTCAAGAAGCTGAAGAACGGGGCCGACATCCGCATCGCGCTCGACGTGGCCGAGGCCATCATCAGGAAGAAGCGCATCAAGGAGTTCATTCTCTTCACCAAGGACACGGATTTCGTGCCCGTGCTGCAGCGGCTGCGCATCAACGAGCGGCGCTCGGTGGTGCTGGTCGACGAGGCGCAGGAGGATGCGTATGCGACGTTCAAGGACCACGCCGACGTGGTGCTTCCGGTGCGAGTCTTCAAAGAGGCATTGGCGTACAAGCGCCCGGTGCGCTGGGCGCGCACCAAGCGCGCGTTCGGCGGGCTGATGGCTCGTGCGGCAGCGAAGCCGCTCGACCCTCTGGAGCGGGCGGAGCATTACGTCATCCGCGTCATCAGCCTGCGGCCCAACGAGCACACGGCGCGGGTCGACATCGTGCGCGAGCTCGCCAAGATCGAGGAATTCACGCAGAACGGCGTGCGTGCCTTTTTCGGCAAGGGCAGCTATCGCGCGCTGATGGAGGAGCTGGCCAAGCGCAACGATCGGATCAGGCTCTCGCGGGGTGCGGGCAGTGGCGTCTCGGTGCGCTACGTAGCCAAGGACGAAGGGCAATAGGGCGGCTGCCCCACCCTGCGTGGCCTGCCCAAGCTGGACCGTGAGCCTGCGACGCCGTATAGGACGCACAACATTTCAGCGTCATTCCGCGAAGGTAGCGCGGTGAACTGGGTCCCCGCCTTCGCGGGGATGACGTCGGAGCGAGAGGCGCGCGGCCGTGTTCGACATCAAGTGGATCAGGGAAAATCCGGAGGCGTTCGACGCCGGCTTGAAGCGGCGCGGCATTGCGCCCGGCGGCGATGTCAAGTCCGCTGCCGAGCTGATCGCGCTAGACGAGGCCCGGCGCAAGGTGATCACGCGACTGCAGGAGGCGCAGGCGCGGCGCAACGCGGCCTCCAAGGAGATCGGCAAGGCCAAGGCAGCGAAGGACGAGGCAAAGGCGCAGGCCCTGATGGCGGAGGTGGCCGCGCTCAAGGATGAACTGGCACGGGGCGAGGAGGAGCAGCGCGCGGCCGACAAGGCGCTCACCGAAGCGCTCTCGGTCATTCCCAACCTGCCGCTGGAGGGAGTTCCCGACGGCAAGGACGAGCATGACAACAAAGAAGTGCGGCGCGTCGGCGAGCCGCGCAAGCTTGGCTGGACCAACAAGCCGCTGCAGCACTTCGAGATCGGCGAGGCGCTGGGGCTCATGGATTTCGAGACAGCGGCCAAGCTGTCGGGCGCGCGCTTCGTGGTGCTGAAGGGCATGATGGCGCGACTGGAGCGAGCGCTGGCGGCGTTCATGCTCGATCTGCACACGGCGCCGGAGAAGGACGGCATCGGCGGCTACACGGAGATCGTGCCGCCGTATCTCGTGCGCGACGAGGTCATGTACGGCACGGCGCAGCTGCCGAAGTTCGCCGACGATCAGTTCCTCGCCACCCGCACCATCACGCGCCAAGAGATGATGCACGATGCGCTGAAGTACGCCTCCGATGCCGACCAGGAGGAATACCGGCAAGGCAGGATCGATCTCGCGACGTTGGTGGACCGCACGTTCGAGAGAGCGCCTTTCAAGGAGGATTACTGGCTGATCCCGACGGCCGAGGTGCCGTTGACCAACCTGGTGCGCGAGTTGATCCGCGACGAGGCCGAGCTGCCGATCCGCGTCACCGCCTATTCGCCCTGCTTCCGCGCCGAGGCGGGCGCCGCGGGCAAGGACACGCGCGGCATGATCCGCCAGCACCAGTTCTCCAAGGTGGAGCTGGTCTCGATCACCACACCGGAGCAGGCGATGGCCGAGCACGAACGCATGACGGCCTGCGCCGAGGAAGTCTTGAAGCGGCTGGGGCTCGCCTATCGCACCATGCTGCTGTGCACGGGCGACATGGGCTTTGCCTCGCGCAAGACCTACGACATCGAGGTGTGGCTGCCGGGCCAGAACACCTATCGCGAGATCTCCTCGTGCTCGGTGTGCGGCGATTTCCAGGCCCGGCGCATGTATGCGCGCTACCGGCCCAAAGCCGGCAAGGGCACCGAGTTCGTGCACACGCTGAACGGCTCGGGCCTCGCCGTGGGGCGCACCTTGATTGCAATTTTGGAGAACTACCAGCAGGCCGACGGCTCGGTAGCGATCCCCGATGCGCTGGTGCCCTACATGGGCGGGCTGGAGAGGATCGGTAGGGCGCAATAGCGAAGCGTATTGCGCCGCGCGCCGGTTGATCGGCGCAATGCGGCTGCCGCCTTGTTGCGCCCTACATGAAAAGGACAGCGCAATGAAAAGCGCCGCGTTCACCCTGGTGATGCTGCCGCCGCATGACGCGGTGCGGCGGGGTTGGGCTGCGCGCATCGCAGAGGAGCCGGTAGGCGTGCGGGTGCTGCAGTCCGAGACCATGGAGCAGGCCATGCGCGACATCGCCGAGGCGGAAGCGGCCTTCGGCACCATCCCGCCTGAGGTGCTGCGCGCCGCCCGCAAGTTGTGCTGGCTGCAGGCGCCGCAGGCGGCTCCGCCGGCCGGCTCCTACTATCCCGAGCTGGTCGCGCACCCCGTGGTGGTCACCAACTTCCGCGAGATCTTCAACGACCACATCGGCGCGCACATCATGGCCTTCGTGCTGGCCTTCGCGCGCGACTTCCACACCTACCTGCCCCAGCAGATGCGCCGCGAGTATCGGGCACGCCCGCTCGACACCGGCGTTGTGCATCTCCCCGAGGCCACCGCGCTGATCCTTGGTGTCGGGGGCATCGGCGGCGAGGCGGCGCGCCTATGCAAGGCGTTCGGCATGCGCGTGATCGGCATCGACGCCCGGCGGACCGACAAGCCCGAGGGTGTGGACGGGCTCTACGGGCCTGCCGAGCTCGACGCCCTGCTGCCGCGCGCCGATTTCGTCATCATGACCGTGCCGCACACGCCGGCGACCGAAGGCATGATGGACCGTGCGCGGCTCAAGCGCATGAAGCCAACGGCGTTCCTGATCAACATCGGCCGCGGCATGACCGTGCGCCTCGACGACCTGGTTGCGGCGCTCAAGGCGGGCGAGATTGCGGGCGCCGGCCTCGACGTGTTCGAGATCGAGCCGCTCCCCGCCGATCATGCGCTGTGGACCGCGCCCAATGTGCTCGTCACGCCGCACACCGCGGGCTACGGCCCCTACCTGGACGACCGCCGGCTCGACATCCTGCTCGACAATTGCCGCCGCTTCGCCGCGGGGGAGCCGCTGCGCAACGTGGTCGATAAGGAATCCTGGTTCTAGGTGGCCGCGTGGCCAGCGGCGGAGTGTCCGCATCGAAGCGGTGAAGGTCCCGGATAGCCTCGGCCCGCGGCCTCGGCTTCCCGGGAACGCAAAAGCAGGGTGCAGTGCCTCAGGTGGAGCGCTGGCCGTCCGGGGCAACAACTTCGAGCACGATCTGGACCACGTGCTGCGCACCGCAGGGCTGGCGAGCGCGCACCGTCACGCGATGGGCGCCTGGCGCAAGCCCAGCGGGCAAGGGCGCGCTCCACACGTGCGAGGACGCTACCGGGCGCACCCACGGCTTGAACGTCGTCGCATGGGCGGCGAATAGCTCAGCCACGTAGGGGTCGGCCGTCTCCGCGCGCTGCAGGGCAACCTCGGGCCTGCCCGAGCCGGCCACCTGATAGGTCACCTCCGTGCCCGAGCCGCCGTCGAACACGTTGACGATGAGCGCATGGGCGTCGAGCGCACTCGCCTCGATCGGCTCGCCCAGCAGGCTGCCGACATCGGCGGAAGCCTGCGGCGCATTCCTATTGCGCCGCTGCGGGCCGTCGACCAGCACCCGCAACTGCGCCGAACCCTTGCCGGCCGCTGGCACGAAGCGGCTGGAATAGCGCGGCCCCTCGACCGAGAGGACGTGGAAGCCGTTGGGCGTGCCGTCCGGACAGACGGCGTTGGGAATGGCGCTTCCGTCGCGCGGGCCGCCCCACCAGCTCCCTGACGCGGCGGCCAGCACCTGATGATGGTGGCGGCCGGGACCGGCGAAGCCGTGCTCGGCACCAAGATAGTGGTGCTCGCTCGTGTGCATGTGCCCGGAGAAGCTGACCGAGTGCGGCCGCCCCGACAGCAGGGCGAGCAGCGCGCGATAGTCCTCGGTGTTGTCGGCCGGGTTGGCCGGGTCGTTGTAGGTTGTGAGAGGGATGTGCATCGAGAGCACGATGAGCTGATCGGGCGGCACGTGCGCCAGCACATTGCGCACGAACGCCAGCCGCTCCTCGCCGATGCGTCCGCGATAGGTGCCGCTCTGCGGCCGCCCGGGGTTCCAACCGCGGTAATGGACGTTGTCGAGCATCAGGAAGGTGGCACCGGCGTACTGGAACGCGTAGTGGCGCGGGCCGAACACGCGCTTCCACGTCTCGCGCGAGGTGCGGTCGTCGCTGGCGTCGGAGTTCATATCGTGGTTGCCCGGGCAGTGATGCCAGGGGATGCCTGTGGCGGCCAGCAGGCGCAGATAGCGTGGGTAGAGGGAGAGATCGTCGGCCACCACGTCGCCGTGGACGATGGCGAAGGCGGCGCCGATGGGCAGCGTCGCCGCGACGATGTCGTCGCGCAGATAGCCAAGCTCGCTGTCGTTGCCAGGCTGCGGGTCGGCGAGCAGCAGGGCCTCGAAGCTTGCGTGCTCGGGCTGGCGCCGCAGTGGAAAGTCAATCGCGGCCGGCAGCGGGCCGGTCGGCGCCACGCCCCTGTGGTGCCAGGGCAGGGTCGCGGGCGGGCCGTGCGGCTGGTGCAGGTAGGAGAAGCGCGGAATGCCGCCTGCGCCGATTTGCGTCGTCCAGTTCGGCGGCTTGATGACGAACAGGCTGTCGCCATCGAAGACCGGCAGCCGCCAGCGTCCATCGGCATCGGTGCGGACAATGTCGCGGCCATTGGAGACCAGCACGCCGGCAACGCCTGGATCGCCCGTGCGCCGTATGCCAGCGCCGCTGCGGTCCTCGAACACGGTGCCGCTGGCCACCGCTGGCAGCTCGGCCAGCCCGCTGCCGGCCGTCAAGGTGAGCGCCGAAAGGCCGGCTCCCACCATCACGTCGCGCCGGGTCAGCCCCGCCCGGCGCACCGTCTCGTCTTGCATCGCCCCTCGCAATCCGAGTGCCCTTGGAATTGGTCGGGAGGCTACGGACGGCGGATGACCCTGACGCAACGGATCGATGTCAGCGGCGTGACGGCGCGCGCAGTGTGCGCTCGCCGGCACGTGTCACGCGCCTGTCACCAGAATCGAGAACCAGGCCGAGCTTGCTGCTCCGATCTGCGAGAGCTTCGCCTCGCGCGATCCTTGGAGCCGGCGGTGTCGAAGAAGAACTGGTTGCCGCTCGGCTTGGTCGCCTTGAGGGGCGCCTGGCGTAGATTGGGTCAGGCCGAAGGCGCGGTTCAAGCGTCGGCAGAAAGCATCAGCAGATGCGAAGCCGCGCCAACCAAACCTACGCGGGAGCCGTTGCCAGCAGGGCGTCGAGCTCACCGGCGTGCTCCAGCTCGTAGAGCTCGTCGCAGCCGCCGACGTGGGTGGTGCCGATCCAGATTTGCGGCACGGTGCTGAGGCCGCCGGCCTTGATGCGCAGCTCCTCCCGCAGACGGGGATTGCCGGAGACGTCGATCTCCTCGAAGGCCGCGCCCTTCTTGGTTAACAGCCGCTTGGCCATCAGGCAGTAAGGGCAGTAGGGCGTGGTGTAAATGACAACGGCCTGCATGGGGTTCCCGGTTGCCGCAACTGGGGCAGCCTACGTCACAAAGGGCGGCGCCGTCGCTTGCAGCACTGCCACATGTCCCGTGTCATGTGCCGCGCGCACGCTGGTATCGTGCATGGGCCTCGCGTGCGGGCAAGGCTCAGCGCGCGTGCGGCCCGGTGGGCGGAAAGGGCGCATCGTGAGCGCGACGCTGCAGGCGACAACGGGGGACGACAACGGGAATAGTGTCACAATCGCACGCGCAGTGCGTGCGCATTGGCGCATTGCATGATGGCGAGCCGCCGCTACAGTGGCGCACATGCGCATCCTCATCACCAACGACGACGGCATCGATTCGCCCGGCCTGCACGCGCTGCGCGAGGTCGCGCGCGGGCTCAGCGACGACGTATGGGTGGTGGCGCCCGAGACCAACCAGTCGGGCGCCAGCCATTCCTTGTCGCTGCACGAGCCGCTGCGCATGCGCAGGATCGATGAGCGTGCCTTCGCCGTGCGCGGCACGCCGACCGACAGCGTCATCATGGGCGTGCGCCACGTGCTCAAGGACAAGACGCCGGACCTGGTGCTGTCCGGCATCAACCGCGGCGCCAACATGGCGGAAGACGTGACCTACTCGGGCACGATTGCCGGCGCCTTCGAGGGCACGATCCTGGGCATCCGCTCGATGGCGCTGTCGCAGGCCTTCGGGTTCGACAGCGGCAACAAATCCGTGCGCTGGCAGACGGCGCTGGCGCACGCACCGGGCCTGATCGGCAAGCTGCTGGCAGTGGAATGGGCGCCCTCCAGCGTCATGAACATCAATTTCCCCGACCGCGAGCCCGACGCGGTCGCGGGCACCATGGTCACCACCCAGGGCCGCCGCGATCCGGGCCTGCTCGCCATCGACGAGCGCCACGATACCTGGGGCAATCCCTACTACTGGCTGGCCTTCGAGCGTCGCCGCTCGGCGGCGGTCGAGGGGACGGACCTGGCCGCAGTCTACGCCGGCTATATCTCGGTGACGCCCCTGTTCCTGGACCTCACCCACCAGGGCATGCGCGACGTGTTGCGGCGTGCGCTGGCGTAAACCTTCGGCGGCTGCAAACCCGACAGCAAGGTTACCGAAGCGTAAATGGCCCAGCGGCGACGGCGCAACCTCGGGAAAACCCCCGCAAATGCGCGTTTGCGGAGCGACGCTTACGAACTATCGTCGCGCCCTTTGCCCCCCGCAGCGGCCGCGCGGTTAACCACCTCTTAACCCTTTGTAGGGTTAATGCGACCTCTGAGTACGAGGTGGGTCGATGTTGAGTTGCATGCGTACGCGCGCACCCGGCGTTCCCGGCTTCATCGCGCGCAGTTTCATTGTCGCAATGATCGCCGCCGCGGCCGGCTGCAGCGCCGACGTCACGCGGTTCAGCTACAACGGCAGCCAGACCACGGGCTCGATCCCCGTTCCCGACGAGCCCGTCGGCAGGGGCGCGCCGCCGCGCGGTCTCGGACTCACCGAGGCGCCGCTGCCGCCGCCCTCCGATCTTCCGCCGAGCTACGGGCCTGCCTCGAACAGCTACGGCAACAACAATTACCAGGGCCCGCCGCCCTACGCCGGCCCGCCCTCGTCCGAACCCGCCGGCAACTATCGCGTCGTCGGCCGCTCCTACAAGACGCCGCCCGTGCAATACGCGCCGCAGCCGCCACCCCAGCAGCAGCCCTACTATTCGCCCGCCGCCGCAAGCGGCGACGCCGTCGAGGTGCAGCCCGGCGAGACGCTCTACAGCATCGCCCAGCGGCATGGCGTGGCGGTCGCCGCCCTCAAGGACGCCAACGGCCTCACCAGCGACAGTGTGCGGCCGGGTCAACGCCTGGTTCTGCCCGCCGACGCCCGCGAGCGCCCGCCCTATGCCGCACCGGCGACCAAGGCGCCGGCCGCCTTCGACCGCACCGCCAAGTACAGCCCGCCGCCTTCCGCTCCGCCCGCGCCGCAGGCCGTCGAGCCACCGCCCGGCTGGGCGCGCTACACCATGCGCAACGGCGACTCCCTCTACGGCATCGCCCTGCAGCACCGCATAAGCCTCGAGGAGTTGAAGCGCGCCAACGGCATCACCGACCCCACCAAGGTTTGGGCGGGCACGGTCATCTTTGTGCCCTCGCAGCCGACGCCGTCGGTGAACCAAGCGCCGCCGCAGCAGAATACGGTGCCTCGCATCGTGCAGGTGCCCTCGCGCATCATCAATGCAGCGCCTGAGCCCGCCAAGGTCACCCCTGCCGCTAACCCGTCGCCGTCGGAGGCCGCCACCGGCAAATTCCGCTGGCCCGTGCGCGGCCGCATCATTGCCGGCTTCGGCAAGCGCCCCGACGGCTCGCACAACGACGGCGTCAACGTGGCGGTGGCGCAGGGCACCGAGGTCTACGCGGCGGAGGCGGGTAAGGTCGCCTACGCCGGCAGCGAGCTCAAGGGCTATGGCAACCTGGTGCTGATCCGCCATGCCAACGGCTGGGTCTCCGCCTATGCCCATGCCGACCAGATCCTGGTCAGGCCCAACGACGAGGTGAGGCGCGGCCAGGTGATCGCCAGGGCAGGCAAGACCGGGGCCGTCGACCAGCCGCAGCTGCACTTCGAGCTGCGCCAGGGCTCCCGCCCCGTCGATCCGGTTCCGCATCTGGCCAATTGAGCCGCACGAACCGGGCAACCGCGTCATCACTCCGGAAATCCCGCCTTGCGCAGCCCTTTGCTGAAGTGTTCGGCATCCTCGGGTCGCTTGCAGATCGTCGCGAAGATACCCTGGTTGATTCTGAACCAAGGCTCGATACGCAGCGCTTCGGTGGCCTCGTCCCTGGCCCTGTCGAGCTGACCCAGCTGGGCATAGGTGGCGGCCAAGTAGCGACGGCTGTGACCATGATTGGGTGCACGAGACGCCGCTTCCTGCAAGTGAGGCAGAGCATCCAAATAGCGCCCGAGCAAGTAGTAGGCAAATCCCAGCATCGCAGTAGTGCGCGGCTGATAGAACGGATCAAGCCGCATGTGCGTCTCGAGCGTTTGGATGGCCTTAGTCGGCTCTCCAGCAACCAACAGGGCGAATGCGAAGTGATAGTCAGTGGAATTTGGATTGAGCTGGGTCGCGCGCTCGAACTCGGTGATGGCCGCTTCGTGCTGCCGCATGTAACTCAATGCCCAGCCGAGCGCCACGTGAGCGTCAGACAGATTCGGGGCCAGCCGCACCGCTTCGCGAGCTGCCTGATAGGCGGCCTCGATGGCCGCAGTCCATGGACAATCGTCGTCCCATCGACGAACCCACAGCTCCATTGAGCTCCTTGAAAGGGCAGCGTGGGCCCGGGCGTAGTTGGGGTCGATTGCCAGCGCCCGGTCCAAGTCGCGCCGCGCCTGCAGAAGCTCTGCTTTGCTGAACGAGGAATTGAAGAGAGCCAAAGTATGAGCGGCCCGCAAGTAATGGTCATAGGCCAGCCACATCGCGGGCGGCTTAGCGAGCGCGCGCTCGGTCTCTGCCTTGTTCACATGCACCGCAAGCACGGCCACGATCGTTCTGGTGACTTCGTCCTGGACGGCAAAAGTGTCATCGAGCTTGCGGTCGTAGCGGTCGGCCCACCGGTGCGCGCCGGTCGTGGCTTCGATAAGCTGGGCGCTGATGCGGATACGGTCGCCGGAGCGGCGAACGCTGCCCTCTAGCACGTAGCGCACCCCGAGCTCGCGCCCGACCTGCCGGATATCGACGGACTTGCCCTTGTATTGGAAGCTCGAATTGCGGGCGATCACAAGCAGCTCAGAGAACCTCGACAAATCGGTAATGATGTCGTCCGTGATGCCGTCACTGAAATAGTCCTGACCCGGGTCACCGCTCATGTTGGTGAAAGGGAGCACAGCGATCGAAGGCTTGTCCGGGAGGGGGAGATAGGGCGCCGTCGACCGGGAGCTGACGTCCTTTCCCTGGATCTCACTAGCCCCCTCCTCCAGCACCGTGCCTACGAAACGGATGCCCTTCCGTGGCACGGTTTTGATGAGGCGCTGCGCCTTGCCGGTGTCGCCAACCGCACAGCGCGCCGCGTTGATGCGGGTGGCCATTGCCGAGTTGGAGACGATGCGTCCACCCCAGATAGCGGCAAGCAAATCGTCCCGGCTGACCACACGCTGGCGGTTTCGAATCAGGTACTCGAGGAGATCGAAGGCTTGGGGCTCAAGTCGCACGATGTGGCCGCCGTGGGTCAGTTCGCGACGGTCCGTTCAAGAGCATAGTCGTCAAAAAGATAGCGCATTCGCGGTTCCGGCGGGAGGCCGCAGGGGTCGCTGTTGATGGTAGCACGCTCATGGGTGCAGAAAAAACAAGCTGGCTGTAAGGAAAAAGAAGCGCTTCTGAAAGTGCAACCGCAGCCGTGCGGGTACCTTCTCACTCTGCGCGGGAGTTGCCGCCATGCAGCGTCACCGCCACAGCTTTCGTACTCTGATCGCTGGACTTGGAAGCCACGGTTGGAAGTCTTCGACCACCTCTACGAAGGCCGACAAGGTGGCGGATGATTTGGGACTGGGAGCGCAAGAGGCGTGAGCCACAAACGTGTGCTGCCAACGACCCCCGGAAGAGCCCAAAGGGAGGTTGCAATGCGTGCCCATCAGACGTGCCTCGTACTGGCGCTCACCACTATAGTTGGTGCCGGAGCTCTTGCCCAAGATGCCGATCCTGTCACCAGGCTCCCAACCGAGATCGAGTTCAAAGCGCCTCTGAGAATGGGTGCACCGCCAGTCGCAGTCGTGTACGGCGAACCGATGAAACCAGGCCTGTACGTAATCCGTGCCAAGTTCCCGTCCGGTTTCAAGGTCATGCCGCATTTTCACCCCGATGAGCGCACGATCGTAGTCTTGTCGGGCACTTTCTATTTCGGGTTTGGCGAACAATGGGACGAGAGCAAGATGAAGGCATTTCCTCCCGGCTCGTTCCTTTCCGAACCGTTCAAGGCGCCGCACTTCGCCTGGGCAAAGGACGGCGAGGTGATCATACAGGTCACCGGCGTTGGACCCAGCGGCGCGACTGTGATCCCACAAAAGCAATAACCACTGAACTGCAGGGCTGATCGACTTGCCAGGGCCGGCAGGAGCGGCGCCGTCGATCAGCCGCAGGTGCACTTCGAGCTGCGCCAGGGCTCGCGCCCCGTCGACCCCTTGCCGCACCTGCCAACTGAGGCGCGCCAAGCACGCTCCAAGGCGGCAGGGCACGGCCTAGTTCGCCTGCGCGCGGTTCACCAGCAGCAGCCCCGCCACCACCAGGGCCAGCGCCACGCCGTGATACCAGGCGAGCTTCTCGCCGATCAGCAGCATGGCCTGCACGGCCGCAAACGCCGGCGTGAGGCAGATGGATGCCGAGGTCAGCACCGGACCGTTGCGCCTGACCGAGACGTTGTAGCCGAGGTAGGCGCCGATGCCGGTCAGCAGCACCAGTGCGACGATCCAGGGCAGCGTGCGCTCGTGCAGCGGCGGCAAGCCGCCGGCGGCGATCTCGGCACCGGCGAGCGGCAGCAGCGCCAGCGAGGTGGCGATGCTCATCACCGCGAACTGCGCCAGCGGCGTCAGCAACGCGGGGACACGCCGCAACATGACGGTGTAGACCACGAACGCCAGCATGCCGGCCGCCGCCCACAGGTCGCCCGGCGTGAAGGTCCAGTCCTGCAGGACGCCGGGATGCCCACGCGTCAGGATCAGCACCACGCCGAACAGGCAGGCGGCGATGCCGAGACCCAGCATGGCGGTAGCCCGCTGGCGCCCGGCGGCGATCTCCCAGGCGGCAACGAAGGCACTGGTGCAGCCGTAGACGAGGCCGATGTTGGTGGCCTGCGTTGTCCGCGCCGCCTCGTAGGCGGCATAGGAGCAGAACCCCATGCCGAGGATGCCGAGCAAGCCGATGCGCACGATCAGGGCGGGCGGGGCCTGCCAGCGCTCGGCATTGCCGCGCCAGACCGCCAGTAGCGCAGCAACCAGCGCCGCCGACAGCGCCCAGCGGATCACCGACAGCGTGCCCGGCCCGAACTGATCCACCAGCGCCCGCCCGATGACGGGATTGAGCGCAAAGCACGCGGGCACCAGGGCGAGCAGCAGGAGGTTCATGCGGTCGTGGTGGAAGATCCTGCGGAGGAGTTCAAGCTCGATGCAAAACTGAGCTTTCCGACAATCGCCGCGTTGCCGCAGCGCGCGAGCCCCCCACCTTGGCTACCTCATCATGATAGCCGTCTGCCAGCTTGAGCGCGGCCGGGGCGGCCGCGCTGGGGCCGGCCACAAAAAAGATTCCGGCCCTGTCGATTCCTCCTCTCCTGGTTCGTCGTCTTGGTAGAGCCGGGGTTCCAGCCCTGTGCCGAAAACGAACCCGACAGGAGAAAAAACCCATGCGTTTCATTGTGATGGTGAAGGCCACCAAGGACTCCGAAGCCGGCGTGATGCCCTCCGAGGAGGGGCTCGCGGCCATGGCCAAGTTCAACGAGGAGATGGTGAAGGCCGGCGTCATGCTGGACGGCAACGGACTGCAGCCCTCCTCCAAGGGCGCGCGCGTGCGTTTCGCCGCCGGCAAGCTCGGCGACACCTCCAACAAGCGCACGGTCATCGACGGCCCGTTCGCCGAGACCAAGGAGCTGGTCGCCGGATACTGGGTCCTGCAGTGCAAGTCGCTCGCCGAGGCGGTGGAGTGGATCAAGCGCTGCCCCAATCCGCACGACGAGGAGAGCGAGATCGAGATCCGCCAGCTGTTCGAGCTCGAGGACTTCGGCGAGAGCGATGCCGTCGAGCATCACCGCCGCCTTGGCGAGCAGATCAAGAAGTAGGGCGGAATAGCCGAAGGCGTATTCCGCCGAGCTACCCGACATCGGCGCACTGCGGCTGACGCCTTATTGCGCCCTACGGCTCGCTACGGCGAGAGCGCGGCAGTCGCGCACCAAAAAGTAGGGCGGATGAGCCGGAGGACTAATCCGCCGCCTCTAACCCAACATCAGGAGACACCACAATGCGAATTCTGGGCATGCTGCGAGCTGACAAGCACTCCGAGGCGGGCGCGCCGCCGAGCAAGGAGCTGATCGAGCGCATGGGCGCCTTCGTCGAGGAGGTCACCAAGGCCGGCGTGATGCTGGGGAGCGACGGGCTGCACCCGAGCTCGAAGGGCAAGCGCGTGAAGCTCGCCGGCGGCAAGATGACCGTCATCGACGGCCCCTTCACCGAGTCCAAGGAGCTGGTTGCCTCCTATGCCCTGTTCCAGGTGAAGACCATGGACGAGGCCGTGCACTGGACCAAGCGCTTCCTGGAGGTGCTGGGCCAGGGCGAGTGCGAGCTGCGCCCCATCTTCGAGCCCGAGGACTTCTCCGAGGAGGTCTTCACGCCGCAAGAGCGCGCCCGCGAGGAGGCCACGCGCGCCAACATGAAGAGCAACGCCGCGCGGAAATAGTATCCCGGTGGAGGCGCGGCCCGCGCCTCCATTACGTTCCCGGAGGCCGAGGGCCTCGGCCGTAAGGCCAGGGCCTCGGCTATCCGAGACCCTTACCGCTTCGAGCCGGGCACGCCCCCACCCGCCTTGCCGCGGCCGACGTGAGATGCTGTAACCGGCCGCCATGACGGCAGCCGACACGCATCACGCCATCGAGGCGGTGTTCCGCATCGAGCGGGCGAAGCTCATCGCCGGCCTCGCGCGCATGCTGCGCGATGTCGGCCTCGCCGAGGAGCTGGCGCAGGACGCGCTCGTCACGGCGTTGGAGCAATGGCCGAAGTCCGGCATTCCCGACAAGCCGGGCGCCTGGCTGATGGCTGCTGCCAAGCACCGCGCCATCGACCGCCTGCGCCGGGCCAAGCTGATCGAGCGCAAGCACACCGAGCTCGGCCACGAGCTGCAGATCGAGGGCGAGGCCGCCACCCCCGACCTCGATGCGACCCTCGATGACGACATCGGCGACGACCTGCTGCGCCTCATCTTCACAGCTTGCCATCCGGTGCTGTCGGCCGAGGCGCGCGTCACCCTGACCTTGCGGCTGCTGGGTGGGCTCACCACCGAGGAGATCGCGCGCGCGTTCCTGTTGCCGGAGCCCACCATCGCCCAGCGCATCGTGCGGGCCAAGCGCACGCTTACCGAGAAGCGTATCCCCTTCGAGGTGCCTCGGGGCGAGGAGCGCGCCGAGCGCCTGGCCTCCGTGCTGGGCGTCGTCTATCTCGTGTTCAACGAGGGCTACAGCGCCACCGCAGGCGAGGACTGGGTGCGGCCGCAGCTGTGCGAGGAGGCCCTTCGGCTCGGCCGCGTGCTGGCCGAGCTGGCGCCTGAGGAGCCCGAGGTGCACGGCCTCGTCGCGCTGATGGAGATCCAGGCCTCACGGCTAAAGGCCCGCGTCGGCCCTGACGGCGAGCCGATCCTGCTGCTCGACCAGAACCGCGTGCGCTGGGACCAGCTTCTGATCCGCCGCGGGCTTGCCGCCCTGGCGCGTGCCGAGGCGCTCGGCTCGGCGGTGGGGCCCTACCAGCTGCAGGCGGCCATCGCCGCCTGTCACGCCCGGGCGCGCGAGTTGGCGGAGACCGACTGGGCGCGGATCGTCGGGCTCTACGGCAAGCTCGCCGAGGTCACCCCGTCGCCCATCGTCGACCTCAACCGCGGCGTGGCGCTGGCGATGCTGATGGGTCCCGCCGCGGGGCTGGAGGTCATCGACGCGCTGGCGTCCGAGCCTGCGCTCGAAGCCTACCACCTGCTGCCCAGCGTGCGCGGCGACCTGCTGCAGAAACTCGGTCGCGTCGACGAGGCCCGCGCCGAGTTCGAGCGCGCCGCTTCCCTCACGCGCAACGAACGCGAGCGCAAGCTACTGCTCGACCGTGCTGCTGCGTGCGCCGGCGATTGAAAAGTCGGCCGAAGGTCGATCGCGCCTCAGTGCTTGAAGAAGAACTGCTGGGCCGGTAGCGACCCGTACGTGAACGGCTCCTGCTGGCGGTTGGTTTTGGCCAGCACGTCGTCGCGCACCTTGCGGAACAGCAGGTTGATCTCGAGCCCCGGCTCGGCGATGTGCTTCACCAGCGCTTCGAGGTAGGGACTGTTGGTCTCGCCGTCGAGCGCGAGCGTGCCGTCGCGCGCCGCGTAGGCGACGAGCACGCCGCTCTCGGGCTCGATCGAACCCAGCCCGCGCCCCATCGGGCTTACCGTCCTTCCAGTGCTGCGCATCTTGGCCATGAACGGATTGTTGCGGCAGGCGTCCAGGATCACCAGCTGCATCTTGCTGGCGCCCAGCACCTTGCCCAGCACGCGCGACAGCGGCATGGCCTCGTCCTCGACGTGACGCTGCAGCTCGAGCTTGGCGTCGACGGGGATCAGGTAGTTCCCGCCGCCGATCTCCAGGCCATGCCCGGCAAAGTAGATGACCGCCCAGTCTGAGCCGTCCGCCAGATCGCCGAAGTCCTTCAGCACCTTTCCGAACTCGGAGAGACCGACGTCCTCGGCAATACGCAGCTCGAAGCCCAGATTGCGCAGGGCAGCGGCCAGCGCGCGTGCGTCGTTGGCCGGGTTGCGCAAGGCGCCGACGTGCACGTAGTTGCTGTTGGCGATGATGAGCGCGACGCGGCGCTCGGCTGCCGCCATGGCGCTCGGGGTGAGCTTGCCTTCGCCAATCAGCGTGTTGAGCCGGGCCAGGCGTTGCTGGGAGCGCGCTTTGCCGCGCACGTCCTCGTCGCTCTTGGGGCGCGGCACCATTTCACTTGCGGTCTTGTAGTCCGCCACGGCTCTGCCGTAGTCCCCCCTCTCTTCGTAAGCCCGGCCACGGTTCAAGTAGGCCAGAATGTAATTCGGCTCGCTGCGCAGCGTCTCGGTGTACTCGACAATGGCTGCCTCGAGCTTGCCCTGCCGCGCAAGCACGAGCCCGCGATTGTTCCTGGCATGATCGAAGCGCGGATTGATCTTGAGTGCGCTGTCGAAATCCGCAAGCGCCAGGTCGAGGTCGCCTTTGCGCTCGTGCGCAAGGCCCCGCTCGTTGAAAGCGCGTATGCCTTGCGGATTGAGCTGGAGGAACTCCGTGAAGTCGGCGATCGCCCGGTCGTACTGCCCCATTTGCGAGAACGATCGCGCGCGGCCGAACAGGGCCGCTTGATCCTGCGGCGACAGCTTCAGCGCCTCGGCAAAGTCGATGTTGGCGAGCGAATGCAGCTTCCTGTTGCCGTAGGCAATGCCGCGATTGCGATAGGCCAGCGCGCGGAACGCGGCCGTTTGGGCATCATCCTCGATGACGCGGGTGCAGGCGGCGATCCTGGCATCGATATTGCGGTCGGAGGCACAATCGCGCCGGTCCGCCTCTGTGGCGGCGAGTGCCGCGGCGCTGTAGAGGCCGAGGGCACATGCGATCCAACGCTTCATGGTCCCTCCAGCGGCCGACCATCCATGCGTGGCAACTCTGCGCATTCTTGCGGCAAATCTTTGCCGTAAGCGGCTAGTGTATCTTCCCGGAGCCGCCGCGCACCATCAATTCTGCAGTCGCGTGCCGAGCCGTCCGGCGAGGTCCTGGATGAACTGCCAGGCGACGCGGCCCGAGCGCGCGCCCCGCGTGATCGACCACTCGAGCGCTTCCCGCACCAGCTCGTCGTCCTTGACCTCGAGCTTGTGGTGCTTGGCGTAGCTCCTGACCATGTCGAGGTACTCGTCCTGCGTCGCGTTGTGAAAGCCGAGCCACAGGCCGAACCGGTCCGAGAGCGACACCTTCTCCTCGACAGCCTCGGACGGGTTGATGGCCGTGGACCGCTCGTTCTCCATCATGTCGCGCGGCATCAGGTGGCGCCGGTTGGAGGTGGCGTAGAACACCACGTTCTCGGGGCGGCCCTCGATGCCTCCCTCCAGCACCGCCTTGAGCGACTTGTAGGACGTGTCGTCCTTGTCGAAGGAGAGGTCGTCGCAGAACACGATGAAGCGGTGCTTGGCCGGGCGCAGATGCCCGAGACACTGCGGCAGCTGGTCGATGTCCTCACGGTGGATCTCGACGAGTTTGAGGTCGGGCTTGCCAGATTTGCCGAGGCCGAGCTCTTTGCGCACCCCGGCATGCGCAGCCTTGACCAGCGATGACTTGCCCATGCCGCGCGCGCCCCAGAGAAGAGCGTTGTTGGCGGGCAAGCCCTGAGCAAAGCGGCGGGTATTGTCGATGAGCTGCTCGGCCGCCCGGTCGATACCCTTGAGGAGGGCGAGCGGCTGGCGATTGACGTGGGCGACGGGCAGGAATGCCGCCGGGCTCGACTGCCATACGAAGGCCTCGGCCGCAAAATCGAATGGCGGGGCCGGCCGGGGGGCCAGTCGCTCGAGCGCGGCCGCGATGCGGTCGAGGAGGGCGAAGATGGCCTTTTCATCGGTCATCGCTGGGCCTGGCTCCTTGGCAAAGCTGTGACAGCAGGTTCTGGGCGGCGTTTCTATAGACGACCGCAGCCGCAGCGTCACCGCGGCTCAGTTGAAGTGGTTGCAAACCGAGGCTGGGGCTCTATATTCCGCTCCCGGAACCCTGGATTTGCCAGCGAGCGGCGGCGCAGGCGTGCCTCCAAGAAGTGCTTCATGAGCCAGGCTGTTTCCGCCTCCGACCCAAGGGAAGGTTTATGCTGATCTCTCCAGCTTATGCGCAGGCAGCCGCGGGCGGCAGCGATTTCCTTATCCAGCTGATGCCGATCCTGCTGATGTTCGTGATTTTCTACCTGCTTTTGCTGCGCCCCCAGCAGCAACGCGCCAAGCAGCACAAGGAGATGGTCGCCAACATCCGCCGCGGCGACACGGTGGTGACCTCCGGCGGCATCATCGGCAAGGTCACCAAGGTGAGGGACGACGGCGAGATCGAGGTGGAGATTGCCGAGAACACGCGCGTGCGTGTGATCAAGGGCACGGTCGCCGAGGTTCGCGTGAAAGGCGAGCCCGTCAAGGAGAGCGCGTGACCTGCGGGGCAGAGCCGCGTCGGCCGCAAGAAGCTAAGCGAGGCGAGGAAGCGGCATGCTGACGTTCACCCGCTGGAAGCAGATTGTCATTCTCGCCATCTGCGCGATCGGCGTTCTGATCATTCTTCCCAACTTCGTCTCACGCGCCTCCCTGGACAAGTGGCCGCGCTTCCTGCCCAAGCAGCAACTGAGCCTCGGCCTCGACCTGCGCGGCGGCGCGCACCTGCTCCTCGCGCTGGAGGTCAACGACGTCCGCAAGGATTGGCTCGACGTGTTGCGCGACGACGCGCGCAAGCGCCTGCGCGACGCCAAGATCGGCGTGAGCGCGGTCGGCATTGCCGGCAATGCCGTGCAAGTGCGCATTGCCAAGGCGGAAGAAACCGATGCGGCGCTCAAGGCCTTGAAACAGATGGTGCAGCCGCTCGGCAACCCGGTCTTCGGCTCCACCGGATCGGACGTCGAGGTGCAGAAGGGCGAGGGCGGAAGCATCACCATCGCCCCTACCGAGGCCGGGCTGCGGCAGCGCACCATCAATGCCGTCGCGGCAGCTATCGAGACGGTGCGCAGGCGCGTGGATGCCATGGGCACCACTGAGCCGAATATCGTGCGTGAAGGCACCAGCCGCATTCTGGTGCAGGTGCCAGGTCTAGCAGACACCGCACAACTGAAGGAGCTGATCGGTAAGACCGCGCGGCTGAGCTTTCATGAGGTACATCCCTCGCTGACAGCGGCCGAGGCCAAGGCCACCCGGGTTCCGCCCGGGTTCAAGATCTACCCGGGCGTCGACAAGACCGAGGGCGATCAGGTTTTGCGCGAGACGCCGGTGGTGCGCGGCGACGAGCTGACCAACGCCCAGCCCTCTTTCGATTCCCGCACCAACGAGCCGATCATCGATTTCTCCTTCAACAATGCGGGTGCTCGGAAGTTCGGCAAGTTCACCCAGGACCACGTCGGCAAGCCCTTCGCCATCGTGCTCGATGACAAGGTGATCTCGGCCCCCAATATCCGCGAGCCGATCCTCGGCGGGCGCGGGCAGATCAGCGGCAGCTTCACGCCCGAGACGTCCACGCAGCTCGCCATTCAGCTCAGGTCCGGCGCGCTACCCGCCAAGCTGACGGTGATCGAGGAGCGAAACGTCGGCCCCTCGCTCGGCAGCGACTCGATCGAGGCCGGCAAGCTCGCCGGCATCATCGGCGGCATTGCCACCATCGTTCTGACGATCCTCGTCTATGGCACCTTTGGCATCTTTGCCTGCGTCGGGCTGATCGTGCACGGCGTCCTGACCGTTGCGCTGATGACGCTGATGGGATCCTCCCTGACGCTTCCGGGCATTGCCGGGCTCGTGCTCGGCATCGCCATGGCGGTCGATGCCAACGTGCTCATCTACGAGCGCATTCGCGAGGAGTTGCGTGCAGGCAAGACACCGATTGCGGCGATCGACGCCGGTTTCACTCGCGCTTTCATCACCATCGCCGACTCTCAGCTGACGACCCTGGCTTGCGCCATGGTCATGTTCTGGCTCGGCGCCGGGCCCATCCGCGGCTTCGCTGTGACCCTGACCGTCGGCATCTGCACATCGATTTTCGCTTCGGTCACGGTCGTGCGGCTGATCATCTACTACTGGCTCAATTCGATGCGGCAGCGTGTACGCGGCACTGCCTTCGAAGTGCCTGTCTAGAACGAGGCATCGCTCATGCGGTTCATCCCGAACTTCAAAGGCTACGACTTCTTCCCGCACGACATGCGGCTGCCCTTCATGCACTACAAGGGCCTGTGCTTCGCGCTGTCGCTCGTGGCTATGGCTTTGTCGCTCGGAATTTTCTATGTGCGCGGGCTCAACTATGGCGTCGACTTCAAGGGCGGGTCGCTGATCGAGGTGCAGTCCAAGACGGGCCCTGCCGATATCGCGCAGCTGCGGGACAAGCTCGGGCGTCTGGGCATCGGCGGCGTGCAGATCCAGAGTTTCGGCGCGCCGACCGACGTCCTGATCCGGGTCGAGCAGCAGGAAGGTGGGGACGCCGAGCAGCAGGTCGCGCTGAAGAAGGCGCTCGGGGCGCTAGGCGATCAGTACGAGCAAAGGCGGGTCGAGTCGGTGGGGCCTGCGGTCTCGAGCGAGCTGCGCATGACCGGGTTCATCGCCGTGGCGGCCGGCCTGCTGGCGATCGTTGCCTATGTGTGGTTCCGCTTCGAGTGGCAGTTCGCCTTGGGCGCGATCGTAGCCCTCACGCACGACGTTCTGCTGACCGTCGGGGTCTTCTCGCTGCTGCAGCTGGAGTTCGATCTCTCGATCGTGGCGGCGCTACTAACCATCCTCGGTTACTCGGTGAACGACACCGTGGTGGTTTCGGACCGCATTCGCGAGAACCTGCGCAAGTTCAAGCGCATGGAGCTGGACGAGCTGCTCAACCTGTCGATAAACGAAACTCTGTCCCGCACCATCCTGACGGGCTGCACTGCAATCGCCGTGCTCATCGCACTTTACTTGTTCGGTGGCGAGGTCATCCGCAACTTCAATTTTGCCATGCTGTTCGGCGTGATCGTTGGGACCTACTCCTCGATCTTCATCGCCGCGCCGCTGTTGGGCTACCTGGGCGTCAAGCGCGAGTGGGGCGGTGCAGCGCCACCCGCCAAGGCCGGTGGTGCGGCCGTCAGACCCGCGCGCTCCAAGGTCGCCTACAAGTGAACTCGGCGCCAGCGCGCTTTCCTGGCCGCGCCCCCATCGACGCCTATGGCAATGGCGGGTTCCGCTTCGCCGGCATGAGCCACCGTGGCTCGATCCTGTGCCTTCCAAGCGGCATCCATGCCTGGGAGCCAGCTCGACCTTTGGATGCATCCTCGCTGGCCCCAGCGCTGGCGGAGGCCAAGGAGCTCATGTTGCTTCTTCTTGGCACCGGTAGCGCTCACGAGTTGCCCTCGCCGCAGGTTCGGCGTGCGGTGGCGGAGGCCGGCGTGGCCCTGGAGAGCATGGACACGGGCGCTGCTTGCCGCACTTACAATGTCCTGCTGGCCGAGGGGCGACCAGTTGGTGCAGCATTGATTGCCATCGATTGAGGTCCGCCGCGCACCAAGCCCCAGGCGCTGCCGCAGTTTCGTCCGTCCGGTGAGCGACACACTGAACATCGTGATTTCGCAGGTGGACGCCGCGGCTGTCGTGGCCGCTGCCCGAGACGGCGAGCCCGACCGCTATCTGGCGGCCCTGTTGGCCCCCCGTTTGCACCGTGAAGCTCTGCTTGCGCTTGCAGCATTCTCCGCAGAGCTCAGGCGGATCCCGCAACTGGTTCACGAGCCGGCCATGGGCGAGATACGCAGGCAATGGTGGCGCGATGCTCTCGCGCTACCCGAGGGGTTGCGATCGGGGCACCCGGTGGCCGACGCAGCGAGGGCCGCTTCGCGTTCCTACCACCTTCCGGCAGCTCTTCTGGTCGGTTTCATAGATGCCGCGTCCTGCTATCCTGGCAGCGGTTCGATGCTCAGCGACGAGCAGCTTCAGGCTCATCTATGGAGCTCCGAGGGTGCTCTATTTGGGCTGGCGGCACAGGTGCTGGGGGTTCCCGCCGGCGCGGACACAACGGCCGGCTGTGCGGACGCAGGCCTTGCCTACGGGCTGACACGCCTCCTTCTGGACCTGCCGCCTGCTCTCGCCGCAGGGCGCGTTGCCCCGTCTGTGACGCCGCTCGCCAGTGCCGGCTCTACGCTTGAGGAACTGGGTTCGGAGGCTGGAAGCGCCAAAATCAAGGCATTGCTCAGCGAGTATGCAGCCGGGATTCGCCAAAGGCTGGCCCGGGCGCAACGGTTCGTAGCAGGATTGCCACGCCCGGCGCGGGCTGCTTTCCTTCCTTTGGCCTTGGTGGAGCCATATCTGCGTGCCCTCGAACGGTCGGGTGCGCGATTCCTTCAGCAGGGTGCCAGTGTAACGCCGTTGACACGCATATCGAGGATCGCCGCCGCGCACCTTTTTGGGCGCCTGTGACGTGGCGCACCGCGCGGCTGGCTTGGCGGGCGAAAGAGAGGGAGACGAGATGCGACGCAAGGTCGGGTGGTGCGGCGCGGCGGGGCTGATCCTGACCCTTTCATTGGTCACGCCGGCTTCGGCTCAGCCGGAGATCATTTGGCAGGTCGAGAACCCGTTCCGCTTCTTCCTCGATCCCGCGGACACTGAAGTGCACCGCGCGACCTGGGCAAGCCTTACCCCGGAGCAGCGCAAGTCTCCGGTGCTTGCGGCCGAGCGCGTCCTGTCCGAGCACCATCCTGAGGGGTGGAGCGCGCTGATGTTCGACAAGACGTGCTGGGACGACAAGCGCAATCGCTACGCTTGCCGCGAGCGGCCCGATTACATCAATCCCAAGAGCCACGTGGTCCGGGCCAACCTCAACGGCTTGGCCGACGCGCAGGTCGTAGACTGCACCTGGCTTACCGCACCGCAAGGTCGTGGGGGACGCGGGAAAGCCGTGACGCTTCCCTGCGACACGCCGGTACAACTCGAGATCCCCTACCCGACCGGGGCCTGGATACAGGTCGAAATCGGCGGCAGACAGGTGGCGGAGGTACTCGCGCGCATCACTGATCTCTTCATCGTCGGCATGGGCGACAGCTTTGCGTCAGGCGAAGGCAATCCCGATGTGCCGGTAAGGTTCTCCAGCGAACGCACCGCTGACTATGGCGCGGGCGCCAACAACGCAAAGTTCAGCGGCTATCCCGCCAGGGTCGGCGACTGGAAGGTGATCGGCGAGCGGGCCTTCATCGACGAGAACGCCCGGTGGCTGGATCAGGCCTGCCATCGCTCGCTCTATTCGCATCAGCTTCGCGCCGCCCTGCAGCTCAGCGTCGAGGATCCACATCGCGCGGTGACGTACGTCGGGGTTGGTTGCTCGGGTGCCGAGAGCGTGTTCGGCCTCTTCCTGCGCTACAAGGGCCACGAGTGGGTGCCGAACCCGCCGGAACTGTCGCAAGTGTCGGCCGTGGCGGAGGCCCAGTGCGCCGGCCGCGAGGCGCCGGACTACGAGCTACCCGAGGCCTACCACATGAACGGCAGGATCCCCGATCTGCAGGGCGGCCTCGTCTTGAAGAAGTGCGATCCTGAGCGGGCACGCAAGATCGACCTGCTCTTGCTCTCGATCGGCGGCAACGACATCGGCTTTTCGAGGTTGGTGGCAAATGCGGTGCTGTCCGACAGATCGCTGCTGCGGAGGCTGGGGGGCTGGTTCGGCCAGGTGCACGGCTTTGCCGAAGCCGGAGCGCAGCTCGACGCGCTCGAATATCGCCTGAAGGCTGTCAATCGTGCGGCGCACTTTCTGCTGCACGTGCCCTGGCCCGAGTCCGACCGCGTGATTCTCACCGGCTACCCGCCAATGGCCCTGCTCGAGGACGGCAGCTCGGTCTGTCCCGACGGCCAGCTGGGCATGAACGTCCTTCCCGACTTCTTCCTGAGCGAGGAGAAGGCGCGCGAAGGTAACGCCGCCGCTGAGCGTTTGCATGCGCTGATGCAGGACGCCGCCAAACAGCACTGGTGGACCTTGGTGGAGGCGCATCGGGCCGCATTTCGTGGTCGCGGCATTTGCGTCGGTCACACGGACACGTCTTGGGCCATGGCGGACGAGATGCGGCTGCCGCGCAAGGTCGATGGGGTTTGGGAGCCTTACAACCCCTCGGAGTGGCGCCCCTACGCCTCCCGTCAGCGCTGGTTTCGCACGCCCAACGATGCCTTTCTGACCGGCAATTTCCATGTCTCGCAATCGGTGCTGCAGAAGGTCATGAAGGCGGAGACCTATTCGTGGATTCAGCTGCTGCTGGCCAGTGTCTATTCTGGCGCGTTCCATCCCACCGCCGAGGGGCAGGCCGCTATTGCCGACGCCGTGGTCGAGAAAGCGCGTGGCGTTCTTGCCAAATACGAAGCCCGTCGGCGGGCGGGCGAGGTTCCCTTGCCAAGGTTCGTGCAGTAAGCGCTTGGGCGCATGACCAGGTGTGCGGCGCCTGCGTTGCTCTCCCCGGTACGAATCCGTGCTAACGGTGCTGCAATGGCCGCCTCAGCTGCTCCATGAAGTACGACTGCAAGAAGTGCCCCGGCTATTGCTGCTCCTATCCGCTGATTGCGCTCACCAAGCGTGACTTGCAGCGGCTGGCCAAGCACTTCGGCCTAGGCTTCAAAGCCGCCAGGGCCAAGTTCACGGTCGAGCGCTGGGGCCACAAGTACTCCATGCGCCGCAAAGCGGACAAACACTTCGGCCGGGTGTGCCGGTTCTTCGATACCGAAAAGCGATGTTGCACCGTGTACGAGGCGCGGCCCGCTACCTGCCGGAGCTATCCAGGATCGCGCTGCGGCTACTACGATTTTCTTTCGTTCGAGCGCGCCGCACAGAACGACCAGGACTTCATCTCCACCACCTGGAACAAGTAGGCGGCGGCTGGCTCTCGCCTTGTCACGGTGCGTGCAAAGCGAAAGCCCCGCTGCGACTTGCGCAAGCGGGGCGCTCATCTCTGAGGTTCATGCCCGGCCGCAATGGCTGGGCTCGTTTGCGGGGCTTTGAGCCTCGCTCAAGGATCACTGTTTTCTGAACCGGTTCGACCAATCGTTTGATCAGTTTCGCTCGAGCTAGAACGCCGAACCGTGCCCTCGCGCTGCGGCGAGGGCGGGGTGACTGTCAGGTGGTGCCATCCGCTCCTCTGCTCGCTGTTGATCCTGTGACCTCCGTCCTCACAACCCGCAGGTGCTGCGGCCACCCGGCAGGCTGTCCATGGCTGGCGCGCCGGGTATGGCAGTGACGGTCGTCACCACAAATTTTTTGCCTCATACTGGAGAATGTCAAGGGTTATCCGGGCTCGGTCTGGCTCCGTCTCCGCTTGTGAAGCGAGACAACCGCGCCTCATAGCGCCGCCGCCATGCCGCCATCCACCGCCAGTTCTGCGCCGGTGACATAGGAAGCGTCGTCACTTGCCAGGAACAGCGCCGCCCGCGCGATCTCTTCGGCCTTGCCGAGGCGGCGCAGGGCAGTCGAGTCCACCAGTGCCTTATGCAGGGCCGGCATGCGCAGGACCCGCTGGGTCAGCGCTGTATCCACGAAGCCTGGGCACAACGCGTTCACGCGGATCCCGAACGGCGCATATTCGACCGCCAGCCCCCGCGTCAGCGCCGTCACCGCGCCCTTGGTGGCCGCGTAGGCCGTGAGCTGGCGCAGGCCGCGGTGCGCCATGATCGAGGCTATATTGATGAGCGAGCCGCGGCCCGAAGCCTTGAGCAAAGCGAACCCGTCTCGCGCCACCCGCACCACCCCATCGAGGTTCACTTCCCGGATCGCCACCCAGTCGGCGTCGCTCAGGTGACGGAAATCGCCGCGCACGTTGAGGCCGGCGTTGTTGACCAGAACGTCGAGCTTGCTGTGCGCCTTCTCCACGGCGCGGAACATCGCTGTCACGTCCTGCCCGCGCGAGACGTCGGCCGTCATGGCAGTCGCCGCCCCGCCGGCACTACCGATCGCAGCCGCCACCGTCTCCGCCGCCGACCCGTTGATGTCCGTGACGTAAACGTGTGCCCCCTCGCCGGCAAAGACATGCGCGATCGCGCGCCCGATGCCGGAGCCGGCGCCCGTCACCAGCGCGATCCGGCCCTCAAGACGCTTCATCGTAGCCCTTCGCTCGTTTCGGTGGGGTCTTGCCCGGCGCAGGATGCGGCGCGGCGCGCTTCTCGCGCAAGGTGACGAACTCCTCGGCGATGCTCGGGTGCAACGCCACAGTGGCATCGAAGTCGGCCTTGGTTGCTCCCATCTTCAGCGCGATCGCTGCCATCTGCACAATCTCGGCCGCGTCGGGCCCGAGCATGTGGCAGCCCACGACCTTGTCGCTCGTGCCGTCGACCAGCAATTTCATGATTACATACTCGTCGCGGCCAGACAGCGTATGCTTGAGAGGCCGAAAGCGCGCCCGGTAGACGTCGAGTCGTGGATAGCGCTCACAGGCCACGTGCTCCGGCAGGCCAACGGTGCCGATCTCGGGCGTGGAGAAAACGGCGGTCGGAATCAGCTCGTGGTCCATGGCGATGCGCTTGCCGCCGAACACGGTGTCGGCGAAAGCGTGACCTTCGCGAATGGCAACCGGCGTCAGGTTCACCCGATCGGTCACGTCTCCCACGGCGTAGATATTGGCAACCGAGGATTGCGACACCTCGTCGACCAGGATCTCGCCATCTGCGCCCAATTTCACGCCGGTCTTCTCGAGGCCCAGACCGCGCGTGCTCGGCCAGCGCCCAGTTGCGAACATCACGCACTCCACCTCCATGGCGGAGCCGTCCTTCAAGGTGACGGTGTAGTCCGACGAATTCCTTTCGATGGCGGCGACGTCGACATTCACGCGCACGTCGATCTCGCGTTTGAACATCTCCGCCATCAGGCCGTCGCGCAAGTCTTCGTCGAAACCACGCAGGACTTTCGCGCCGCGGTAAATAAGCGTCGTCTCGACCCCGAGCCCATTGAAGATGCCGGCGAACTCGACCGCGATATAGCCGCCCCCGACGATCAAAATGGAGGCCGGCAGCTCCTTGAGCTGAAAGGCCTCGTTGGAGGTGATGGCATGCTCGGCGCCCGGTATGTCAGGCTTCACCGGATGCCCGCCGGTGGCAACTAGAATTGTCTTGGCCGTCACCTTGCGGCCGCCGGACGCCAGCACCACCGTGTTGGCGTCGGCGAGTGTGGCGCGGCTGTCGAAGATCTTGGCGCCTGCCGTCTCGACGTTACGGCGGTAGATCCCTTCAAGCCTCGCTATCTCCCGGTTCTTGTTGGCGAGCAGCGTCGGCCAGTCGAAGCGGCTGCCCTTCACCGTCCAGCCGAACCCTTCCGCGTCCTCGAAGTCGTCGCGAAAGCGGCTGGCGTAGACGAACAGCTTTTTGGGCACGCAGCCGCGGATCACGCAGGTGCCGCCGAAGCGGTACTCCTCGGCGATGGCGACCTTGGCGCCGTGGCCCGCCGCGACGCGGGCGGCCCGCACGCCGCCCGATCCCCCGCCGATGACGAAAAGGTCGAAGTCGTAGTCGCTCATGTGTGGACGTGCGTACCTCATACCGTGGAACAATGCGATGCAAACTAGTCGGTTTGCGCATCCTCGTCGCGTTCCAGCATCACCACGCCATCGGCTCCTGCGACGATGGCCGCATCGGCGATACCCAGAAACAACCCGTTCTCGATGACGCCGGGGATCAGCTTCAGGGCCTCGTCCAGGGCTTCAGGGTCGGGGATGCCGCCGAACGCGCAATCGAGAATCAAATTGCCGCTGTCGCTGACAAACGGCTGCCCGTCAGGTTTCATCCGCAGATTGAGCTCGCCCCTACAGCCGACGTCCGTGGCCAGCACTTCGACCATGTTGCGCGTCGCCGCGAGGCCGAAGCGCACTACCTCGATGGGGAGCGGATACTTGCCAAGTGTGGCGACACGCTTCGACGCGTCGGCGATCACCACCATGCGCCCGGAGGCCGTTGCCACGATCTTCTCGAACAGCAGCGCCCCGCCGCCGCCCTTGATGAGGCGCAAGTCGTTGTCGAGCTCATCCGCGCCATCGACTGTGAGATCCAGGAAAGGGTGCTGATCGAGCGAAATCAGCGGAATGCCAAGCCGCTCGGCTTGTGCCCTGGTTGCCTCCGAGGTCGGCACGCACCTGACTTTCAGGCCTTCCTTGACGCGGCGCCCCACCAGGTCGACGAAGCGCGCTGCTGTGGAGCCGGTGCCAAGGCCCAGCGTCATACCGTCCTCGACCAGCTCCAGCGCGCGCTCCGCGGCCTGTTGCTTCCAATGCTCCGCCGTCATTCATCTGGCTCCAAAAGCGCCTTGTCGCAAACGAGCTGGAAATCCGCGATACGCATTCGACCTCGTCCCGAGCCTGTCGAAGGACGGGCCGCGCAAAGCAAACCGTGGTTCGACAGGCTCACCACGGGGTTGAGTGGGGAGAGGGGGAGGGCTCACAGCCCGCCCATCAGCAGATACTTGATCTCCAGGTATTCTTCGATTCCATGATGGGAGCCTTCGCGCCCAAGTCCTGACTGCTTGTAGCCGCCAAAAGGCGCCACCTCGTTGGAGATGATGCCCTCGTTGACGCCGACGATGCCGCATTCGATGGCCTCGGCCACCCGCCACACGCGGCCCACGTCACGCGCGTAAAAATAGGCGGCAAGGCCGAAGGGCGTATCGTTGGCTTGTGCAATAACGTCGGCCTCGGTCTTGAACTTGAAGAGCGGTGCCACCGGGCCAAACGTTTCCTCGCGCGCCACGAGCATATCCGAGCTGACGTTGCCCAGGATGGTCGGCTCGTAGAAGTTGCCGCCAAGTGCGTGCCGCTTGCCGCCGACTACGATGTTCGCGCCTTTCTTCAGCGCGTCGGCGATATGCTCATCGACCTTCTCCACCGCCGCCTTGTTGATGAGCGGCCCAGTGGTCACACCCTCCTCGGTGCCGGGCCCCACCTTCATCCTGTTGACCTCGATGGCCAGCTTCTCGGCGAACGCGCCGTAGACGCCCTCCTGCACGTAGATGCGGTTGGCGCACACGCACGTTTGTCCGGCGTTGCGATACTTCGACGCCATGGCCCCCTGCACGGCCTTGTCCAGGTCGGCATCGTCGAACACGATGAAGGGCGCGTTGCCGCCAAGCTCCAGGCCCAGCTTCTTGATGGTGGGCGCGCACTGCGCCATCAGCTTGGCACCGATCTCGGTCGAGCCCGTGAACGTGAGCATGCGCACGTCCGGGTTGGAGGTAAGCTCTGCGCCGATCACGCTGGCCTTGCCGGTGATGACGTTGAACACGCCCTTCGGGATGCCCGCTTGCTCGCTGAGAGCAGCAAGCGCCAAGGCGGTCAGCGGCGTCTCCGAAGCCGGCTTCAGCACCATTGTGCAGCCGACCGCCAACGCTGGCCCGGCCTTACGGGTGATCATGGCCGCCGGGAAGTTCCACGGCGTGATGGCGGCCACTACTCCCACCGGCTGCTTGATCACGACAATGCGGGCGTCGGCCTTGAAGGTCGGGATGGTCTCGCCGTAGACGCGCTTGGCTTCCTCGGCGAAGAACTCGATGAACCCTGCAGCATAGAGGATCTCACCCTTGGCCTCGGCGAGCGGCTTGCCCTGCTCGTTGGTGAGCAGCAGGGCCAGCTCGTCGGCATTGTCTACGATGAGGTCGAACCATTTGCGGAGGCGCTTGGAGCGCTCTTTGGCGAGCATCTTCGACCAGGCGGATAAGGCGCGCTTGGCCGCCTCGATGGCTTGGCGCGTCTCAGCCTGCCCGAATTCGGGCACGCGCGCGATGATGTCTCCGGTGGCCTTGTTGGTAACGGGCAGCTTCGGCTCGCCGATCCACTGGCCGTCGACATAGCACTTGTTCTTGGCAAGACTGATCGTGGGCTTGTCCATAGGGCCTCCAGACGTTGCGATGCCCCCGTCCTGTTCAACCTGTCTATGCTCGCCGTGTTCCGCAGGCAAGACAGCACCTGCAAGCGGCGGTGACACAGCCTGGAATTGCGCATAGTTTCCGGCGCCATCTGCCGGAACCGAAAACCATGCCCCTCGACCTGAAAGGCACGACCATCGTCTTCGATCTCGATGGCACCCTCGTCGATACCGCGCCAGACCTCGCAGCTGCCACCAACCACGCCCTGGCTCAGCTGGGGTTGGCGCCAATATCGATTGCCGAGCTGCATCCTCACATCGGCTACGGCTCGAGGGCCATGATCGAGGCGGGTCTGCGGCTGCACGGTGCGACGGTGGCCAAGGAGGAGCTGAAACGCTTGCACGACGCCTTCCTCGATTTCTACGCCAGCAACATCGCCGTCGGCAGCCGCCCGTTCGAGGGCACGCCCGAGCTGATCGAAACACTCACGGCTGACGGCGCCAGGCTCGCCGTGTGCACCAACAAGTTTGAGGGGCTTTCGAAGTCACTGCTCGGTCAACTCGGCCTTGCCGCCCGATTCGGCGCGATCGCCGGGCGCGACACGTTCGCTGTGTGCAAGCCCGATCCCGGGCATCTGACGCAGACCATCGCCATGGCGGGCGGTCGCGCCGACAGGGCGGTCATGGTCGGCGACAGCGAGGTCGATATCGCGACCGCCAAGGCGGCGGACATCCCTTCCATCGCCGTCACGTTTGGCTACACCACCGTTTCCGTCCGCGAGCTCGACGCCGGCGCCGTCATCGATCACTACCGCGAGTTCATGGGCGCGCTGGAACGGGTATTGGCGCGGTGTTAGTCACTCATCGATCCTGACGTGCGCTGACAGGAGATAGCAGGATCGCGCGCCAGAATCGGGTCGACTGAAGGCGCCGCACCTGCCTATCAAGCGGCGTCCTCCTCTGCCCGGCCTTTCCCATGCGCGCGACCGACTGGCTCCTGCTCGTGTTTCTGTCCGTCCTCTGGGGCGCGACCTTCTTCTTCATTGCTGTCGCCAACCCGCAAGTGCCGCCGTTCACGCTGGTGCTGGCACGGGTCGGGATCGCCGCGCTCGTGCTGCTTCCGCTCCTGTTCCTGCTGAGCCTGCGGCTGCCGACCGGTCTCGCCGGCTGGCAGCCATTCATCGTGCAGGCGATCATCAACAACGTGATCCCCTTCACGCTCATGGTATACGGCCAGCAGCGCATCGCCGGCGGACTTGCCGCCGTCCTCAACGCCACGACGCCACTCTTCACATTGATCGTTGCCCGATTGTTTGCTGACGAGCAGCTGACGGCCAGCAAGGTGCTGGGCGTGCTACTCGGTATCGCCGGCGTGGCCCTGCTCATGGGGCCCGAGGCCCTCACCTCCAACGCCTCGAGCATGATCGGCATGCTCTGCATCCTGGGCGCCGCGCTCTCCTATGCATTGTCGGCGCTGTGGATGCGCCGGCTTCGCCACATCCCGCCGCTCGTTTCCTCGGCTGCGCAGCTCACCTGTTCGACCATCATGCTGCTGCCGGTGGCGGTCGCGTTCGACCGCTTTTGGATGCTGCCCCTGCCCAGCACGCCGGTAATGCTGGCGGTGCTCGGCTTGGCGGTGTTGTCCACCGCACTGGCATACATCGTATTCTTCCGCATCAGTGCTACCGCCGGGCCGAGCAACGTCATGCTGGTGACCTTGTTCATCCCCGTCACCGCCACCGCGCTCGGCGTGTTGGTGCTGGGCGAGACCCTGTCGATCAACCAGGTCGCCGGCGCGCTCGTCATCGCCTCCGGCCTCATCGTCATCGACGGACGGTTGCTTGCCCGTTTCCGTGGGGTGGGTTGGCGCGTCAGCGCGTAACCCCGATCGGCCACTCGCGATCCGGTGGATTGCGGGCTATCGCCCTAACCCGCCCTACACGCCTCAACCAGATCGGCGGCGAAGCGGTGCACCGTTTCGGGCGCAGTATCCCAGGCGCACATCAGCCGCCATCCCGCGCCCCACGCATAGAACCGCCAGCCTTTGGCGTGCAGCCGCTCCGATGCCCCGGCGGGCAGCTCCACGAACACGCCGTTGCTCTCGACCGGGGCCATCAGCCGCACGCCGTCGACCTTGGCGAAGCGTTCCGCCAGCTGCTGCGCCATGGCGTTGGCGTGCCGGGCATTTCTGAGCCACACGTCGCCCTCGAGCAGGCCGAGCCACGGCGCCGCCACCAGCCGCATCTTGGAGTTGAGCTGGCCCGCCTGCTTGACGCGCCACTCGAACTCGCGTGCGAGGCTCCTGTCGAAAAACAGCACGGCTTCGCCCGCCGCGAGCCCGTTCTTGACGCCGCCAAAGCTCATGACGTCCACCCCCGCCCGCCAAGAGAGATCGGCGGGCGAGCAGCCGAGCGATGCAACCGCATTGGCAAAGCGCGCGCCGTCCATGTGCACCTTGAGCCCATAGTGGCGGGCCACTTGCGCTAGTTGGCGCAGCTCGTCGAGCGCGTAGACCGTGCCCATTTCCGTCGCCTGGGTGAGCGACAACGCACGCGGTTTGACGCTGTGGAATCCTCGGCCGGCAGTCGCCAGGCGCTCGACCGCTTCGGGCGTCAGCTTCGCAAGTGGCGTATCTACGGTTAGCAGGGTGGCTCCACCGCTGAAGAAGCCCACGGCGCCGGCCTCGTCGCTTGCTATGTGGCTCTCCGCGTGCGCGATCGCCGCGTGATACGGGCGGCACAGTTGCGCCAATGCCAGCGCGTTGGCCGCCGTACCGCTGAAAACAAAGAACACGTCGCAGTCGGTCTCGAACACCGCCCGCATCTTGTCGCACGCGCGCTCGGTCCACGCATCGCCGCCGTATCCGACCGCGTGGGCTTCGGCATTGGCCCGCAGAAGCGCATCGAGAGCCTCGGGGCACATGCCGGCGTTGTTGTCGGAGGCGAACTGCTGCTGCATGGGGTACCTGCGCGAAAGGCAATGCCGGACGATACCGGCAGATCGATCTCTGGTCACGGCCGGTCACGACTGGGCCCGGTGTTGCCCCTTGGCGGCGGATCGGCCAAACATGCCCCATGGATAAGCGGGGGACTGAAGGTGCGAGCCCGTTGCGGCTTGGCGGCGTCGAGTGGGGGCTGATCGCGCTGCAGTCGATGCTGTGGGGCAGCTCCTATTTCTTCATTGCAGTTGCCCTGCCGGAGCTGCCCGCGCTCACGATCGCGGCGCTTCGCACCATCCCTGCATCTGCCGCCCTCCTGCTCATCGTTCTGTCGCTCGGCTACCGTCTGCCGGCGACGCTCGCGGAGTGGCGCCTGTTCATCTTCTTCGCCGCATTCAATACGGTCCTGCCGTTCCTGCTGATCGTCTGGGGCCAGTCGCGCGCCACCGGCGGCATGGCGGCCATCCTCAATGCCACCGCACCCCTGTTCGGCATTTTCCTGGCGCATCTGTTGACCCATGACGAGAAACTGTCGGCCCACAAGCTGGCGAGCATTCTGGTGGGCATTGTCGGGGTCGGCATCCTGGTCGGCTATGACTTCGCGGTCGGCTCGCGCGCCGACGTGCTGGCGCGTCTTGCCCTGCTTGCGGCCCCGCTCTGCTACGTTTGCGCCAACATCTTCGTGCGCAACAGGCTCGGGCACTATCCCCCGTTCGTGGTCGCGGTCATGCAGATGGTGGGAGCAAGCGTTGTCGCGATCCCGTTGGCAATGGCGATCGACCGGCCCTGGAACCTGCCGGCGCCATCGGCCACCGTGCTGGGTGCCATCCTGGGCATGGGGCTGTTGGGCTCCGCGCTCGCTCCCTTGTGCCACTTCACCGTGCTGCGCCGGGCCGGCGCCACCAATGCTTCGCTCGTGACCCTGATCATGCCGCTCACCCCTGTACTGCTGGGGGCGGTATTCCTCGGCGAGAGACTGACGCCTCGGGAGATGGCCGGTGCGCTGGTGATTGCTGCCGCGCTGATCATTATCGACGGGCGGCTGTTGCGGCGCGTGCGGCTGTGGTGGGTCTAGTTGGTCACCCGGTGCGGCCAGAATCTTGCGCACCAGCATGATGAGGCCCGGCAGGAACACGAGGTCGGCCAGCAGCGAGGCGAGAAGGGTCGTGCCGCACACGAAGCCGAAAATGCGCAGGGAAGGCAGGTCCGAGAACACCGTGACGCCGAGACCGAATGCTAGCACCAGCGTGGTCAGGATGATGGCGGGGCCCACGAGCACGCGGGCATTGCGGATAGCGAGATCGGCGCGCGGCTCCTTGCGCTCCTCGAGACTCAGCCGGTTGAAGAAGTGGATCAGCGCATCGATCGCCAGGCCGAACACGACCAGCAAAGCCACAACTGACGCGAACTCGAGCCCACCGCCCAACGCCCACAGGATCGCACCCGATGCCACAACGGGATATAGGCCCGGCAGGAGGCTAACCAACCCGACGAACACCGAACGGAAGGCGATGGCCAGCAGCACAGCGGCGAAAGCTACGCACAGCGGCAACGCCTCGTTGAGCTGCGAAATCATGCGCGCGCTGTTGCGGGCGGCAATGGCCGGCAGCCCGGTGACTGAGATGCGGAATTCGGGGTGCTGCTTGCGGATGTCGTCGAGCGCCCGATCGATCTTCTCGACCACGGGCAGGATGCGGCTCGAGTCCACATCGGGCAGCCGGCCGGTCACCAGCACGGCATCGCCCTCCTTGGCGATGAAGCGGCGCACCAGATGCTCGGGCAGATAGCCCACGTACTTCTCGACTACTTGAGGACGATCGTCGCCAGCCTCCTTGAGCCACCGGCGCAGGCTCTCCAGCGACCACACGTTGCCGAGCCCTGCCACCTTCTCCAGCACGTCGTGGGTCTTGGCTATCACTTCCATGGCGCCCGCCGAATAGAGCGAGGCGCCCGTCTTCCACTCGATCATGATATGAACCGGGTTGGCACCGGTAAGCTTCTGGTCGAGCTTTGCCGTGGCGCCGAGGGCCTGCTCGCGGTCCGGCACCTGGTCGGCCAAGCGGTAGCGCGGCTCGAGCTGCAGATAGGCAGAGCCCAGCATCAGGAACGAGATCAGCGCCACTGTCGTCGTCAGCACCGGCCAATGCACCACCCGGTCGACGATCCAGCCCACGATCTTGCCGAGCCCGTCCATCAGTCCGTCGGCGGGCGAGCGGTCGCGCGCGAGCTTCGCCTCGTTGCGGATGAGGTAGAGTCCCATCAATGGCAATACGAGCATCACCGCCACGAACGAGATGCACACCGCCAGCGCGCCGGCGATGCCGAAGGTGCGGATCAGCGCCGATTGCGAGATCAGCAGCGCCGCAAACGACAGGAGCGCCGTGCCGTGCGCCAGCACGCATGCGGGACCGACGACCCGCACCGCGAACCGCACTGCCTCGGCCTTGGTGTCGCCCTCGCGCAGGCGGATCCGGATCGCTGACACCATCTGCATGCTGTCGGCAAATCCCATCACCATGACGAGCGGCGTCATGACATTGAGAAACAGGTTGAGCTTGAAACCGATCCAGCCGAGCAACCCGAGCGACCACAGCACAGCCAGCACGGGAGGCAGCGCCGCCAGCAGCATCAGAGATACGCGCTTGAAGAAGATGACGGCGATCGTAGCCCCGAACAGCAGGCCCAGGCCGTTGTAGAGAAGCTGGTCGCGTTCGACAGCGTTGCGAATCTCGAGCTGCATGACCGGAGCGCCGGTCAGATGCGATTTCAGGCCTGCGCTGCCCAGCTCCTTGCGGAGCAGCTCGTCGATGCTGCCGATCACCTGCTTGGCGCCCTGCTCCTGCACCGCCTTGCGGTCCAGAGCCAGCACCGCCAGCGCTAGTTCGCCGTCGTCGGATAGGAACTTGCCCGCAACAATCTCATTGGCCTTGAGGGCAGAGATGATTGCGTCGTAAGCGGCGTCGTCCTCTGGAAGATCGTCAGGAACTATGGGAGCCGCGTAGCCTGTGCCATCCGGCCTGCCGCGTGCCGACAACATTGAGACGACGCCGTCCACGCCGTCCATCAGCTGCACGTCGATGATTGCGCGCCGGAATGCCTCGATTTGCGGTCGCTTCAGAAGGTCCTTTCCTTCGACCACGACCAGGACGTCGTATTCGCTCGATGGGAAGCGGCGATCGATCTCCTCGTAGCGCCGGAACTCTTCGGTGTCGGTCCGGAAAAGCTCGGACAGCGAGTCGTCGACCTTCAGCAGTGTCAGGCCCCATGCCGCGAGCACAGATACCAGCGCAATCAGCACGAGGGTCAAACGTGGATGGGCAAGCCCCACATTGCCGGCCCGTTCCAGGCCGAACGCAAGGGAGCGTCGCGGTATGTCCGCAGTGGCGTCCATGAAGCTCCCTCGAACGGCTGCGCCGGGCCAGCGATGCTATGCGCCCCGACGTGCAGGCGAGGGGCTCAGAATCCATGCTTGTTCATGGTGGCGCGGCTGGGGCTGCCGCGCAAGCGCGCGAGCCTGCCGCAGGCAGCGTGCCGGATCGTTGCCAAGGGTCGCCTTTCGTTGTTATAGGCTGCGCTTCGCGCTTCCGTTGCAAAGGCCCGCCCAATGCCCGACAAAACCATGGATTTGAAGGGGCTAGCCTGTCCGCTGCCGATCTTGAAGGCAAAAAAGGCCCTGTCCGAGCTGCCGAAGGGGGGCACGCTAGAGGTCTTGGCCACTGATCCGGGCTCTATCGCCGATTTCACCGCATTCAGCGAAGCCACAGGCAATCTGCTGGTGGAGCACAGCGAAAAGGCGGGCGTGTACCGTTTCGTGCTGCAACGCTCGGCTTGAGACAGGGGCTGTCAGCTCCGGCCAAGCGCGAACCGCTTCCTGGCACCGAGCAGGAGAAGCAACATGACGCAGACGCGATATCGCGTGCTCGGCTCGAGCGGGGTGAGGGTGTCGGAGCTTTGCCTCGGTGCCATGATGTTCGGGGGGCCGACGGACGACGCACAGGCACGGCGCATCATCGAGAGTGCGGCAGAAAGCGGCGTCAACTTCATCGACACCGCCGACGTCTACACCGAGGGCCGCTCGGAGACGAGCGTCGGCGCGGCGATCAAGGCCACGCGCGAGCGCTGGGTGATCGCGACCAAGGGCGCCCAGAAGGTGGGGCCCAACGTTACCGATGGGGGCCTTTCACGGCGCCATCTCGTCCGTGCTGTCGACGCCAGCCTGAAGCGGCTCGGCACCGACCATATCGACCTCTACTACATTCATCGCGTCGATCCCGACACATCCTGGGAGACAGACCGTTGCCACCTTCGGTGACCTGATCAGCCAGGGTAAAATCCGTGAATGGGCGCTATCCAACGTGCGTGCCTGGCACATCCCGCACATCGTGCATCTGTGCCGCCAGATGAGCGTGCCGCAGCCCGTGGCGCTGCAGCCCTACTACAATCTCATGAACCGCCAGCCGGAGACCGAGCTGCTGCCGGCAGCGAGATTCTTCGGCCTGGGTGTGGTGCCCTACAGCCCGCTGGCGCGCGGCGTGCTCACCGGCAAGTACAAGGTCAACCAGGTGGCGGAGGCCGGCAGCCGCGCCGCCCGCCAGGACAAGCGCATGCTGGAGGCCGAGTGGCGCCCCGAAAGCCTGATGATCGCCGAGAAACTCAAGGCGCACGCGGAGGCGCGCGGCATCACGCTGGTGCATTGGGCGACCGCCTGGGTGCTCAACAATCGCGCGGTGACATCGACCATCGCTGGTCCCCGCACCCTGGAGCAATGGACGAGCTACCTCGGCGCCCTCGACTACAAGTGGACGGCGGAGGATGAGGCGTTTGCCAACAGCCTGGTGCCGCCGGGGCACCCCTCGACGCCCGGCTTCACCGATCCGGCCTACCCCGTCGAAGGCCGCTTTCCGGTCATTGCCTAGGCGCTAGATCAGTGGGCCTGGAACACGCCATCAATATCGACGATCTGCGCAAGCTGGCGAAGCGTCGGTTGCCCAAGATTGCCTTCGACTTCATCGAGGGCGGCCTCGAGGACGAGCGCGGCATTGCCCGCAACGAGAGCGCATTCTCAGGCTTCGACCTGGTCCCGCGCTACGGTATCGACGTCTCTGCCTGCGATCAGTCGACCCAGCTTTTCGGTCGCACCTATGCGGGGCCTCTCGGCATCGCGCCGACCGGGCTCGCCAGCCTGTTTCGCCCGGGTGCCGACCTCATGCTGGCCGAGGCCGCCAAGGCTGCCAACGTGCCTTTCATCATGTCGGGTACCGGCACGGCGTTGATCGAGGATCTCGGCCGCCTCGCGCCGGATCACGGCTGGTATCAGCTTTACGTGGCACGCGACCGTTCGATCTCGGAGGACATGATCCGCCGTGCGCGCGACGCCGGCCTTTCCACCTTGGTCATCACGGTCGACGTACCGGTCAACTCCAAGCGTGAACGCAATCTGCGCAACGGCTTTACGCGCCCGCTCAGGATGACAATGAACACCAAGCTCGAGGCTCTGTTGCATCCGGGCTGGATGGCTGAGTATCTGCGCACCGGCATGCCGCTGTTCTCGAACTGGCAGAAGTATGCGCCGCCCGGAGCCTCCACCGCCGAGATCGCCGACTTCGTTGCCACCCAAACGCCTGCGCCGGTCCTGTGGAGCGACATCGAAGCTTTTCGCCGATTGTGGCCGGGCAGACTTGTGATCAAGGGCATCATGCACGCCGACGATGCCACGCGCTGCGCCGCTCTCGGCTGCGACGGCATCATGGTGTCGAACCACGGCGGACGCCAGCTCGACAAGTCACCCGCGCCGGTCGAGGTTCTGCCGGCGATTGCCGCTGCTGCCGGTGACAAGCTCACCGTGATGTTCGACAGCGGCATCCGGCGCGGATCGGATGCCGTGGTCGCGCTTTGCCTCGGCGCCAAGTACGTGTTCGTTGGCCGGGCGACGCTTTACGGGGCCGCCGCCGGCGGCATGGCGGGGGCTAGGCGCGCGCTCGACATCTTCCGGGACGAGATCGGCCGCACCATGATGCAGATGGGCGCGCCGGACATCCGCAGCCTCGGCCCGCAGTTCTTCAACTGGGAATCCGACGAGCAGCGGCGCAACGCCCCGCCCGTCCCGGCGATGGAGCGCGCGCGCCGCCTCTGAGGACTGTGGTCAGGATGCGGGCTTGCCGTCCAGCCAATCCGCCGCTGCGGACCACAGCGTGTCGCGGAACTGGTCGCGGAAGAAGCCGTGGTGGCCGATCTTGGCGGCGCCGGCATCGCGCAAACGCACCCGCCAGATCGAGTGATCGACGCTGCTCGTGAAATGCTTGGCGATGGCTTCGACGGCCGCCGGCGTGCCCCACACGTCATCCTCGATCTGGGCGAAGCGGACAGGTGCGCGAAAGCGGGCGAAGTTCTCCCGCTCCGCCAAGGTATCATCGCCGAACAGGAAGTCTGGCGTCATGCACCAGCGGACCCACTCGATGAAGGCGGGCGCCGGCATGTCCTCGCCGCCCAACAGTACTCCCGGGAAATACCCGAACGTGCGCGCGATGGTTGGTCCGGTAATCCCATGAGCACCCGCACGCGGTAGCGCTCCGGCACCGCCATGTGCCGCCAGTAGCCGCTCAACGTGCCGATGTTGAGCTGGCGGGCGATCATGTGGTTGTTGCGGGCGAGGCCCGTGGCGAAGCCGCCCATGCTGTGGCCGACCCAGTGAATGGGCCGGCCTCCATTCTCAGCGGCAGCCCAATCGAGCACGCCGGCCGCGTCCAGGATGCACCAGTCGCGCATCCTGACCTTGGAGCCTTTGAGCGATCCCTGACGCGAGCCAGCCATATCGCGATAGTCGAAAGTGAGGGTTGGCCTGCCGCGCCCGGACAGGAAAGCGGCGAACCGCCCGTAGTAGCGCCGTGGGATACCGGCGCCGGCCGCAACGACGGTAAGAGGCCCGTGGGCAGCCTTCGGCTCGAACAGGGTCGCGGCCAGCAAGCGGCGATCACTCGCCGGTATGCGCAGCTCGCGGCCGGCCGTAGCGGTGCTACTGTCCCCGGCCTGGCCCTCCGCAAGCATTTTGGGGTCCGCCTAACGTTAACGTGAAGGTCAAGAGTAAGTCGAACCCGCCGGAGGCGCAAGAAGGCGCGGCACACGCGTTTGGCAGGCGGCGCGGCCTCCCCTATAACCGGCTCGCAAACCGCGTAGAAACTCAAATTTGGGGGCGCGCTGGCCTATCCGGCCCTGCGTCGCCCGAGAACGCCTGCACGTACGGGAGCTTAGCCATGGCCACCGCCTGGAAGCCGGACACCTGGAGAGAAAAGCCGATCATCCAGGTTCCAACCTACCCGGATGCGGCCGCCCTTGAGGCGGTGGAGCGGGATCTGCGCAACTTCCCGCCGCTGGTTTTTGTCAAGGAGGTGCGCGACCTCAAGGCAAGGCTCGCCGGGGTCGCCGCGGGCGATAGCTTCCTGCTGCAGGGCGGTGACTGTGCGGAGAGCTTCAAGGAGCACAAGACCGACTACATCCGCGACTATTTCCAGTTGTTCCTGCAGATGGCGCTGATCCTGACCTTCGCCGGCCACAGCCAGGTGGTGAAGATCGGGCGCGTGGCAGGCCAGTTCGCCAAGCCGCGGTCGTCCGAAACCGAGAAGAAGGACGGCCAGGAGCTGCCGAGCTACCGGGGCGATATCGTCAACGGGCCGGACTTCACGGCGGAAGCCCGCATCCCCGATCCCAGGCGCCAGCTGCAGGCCTACCGCCAGTCGGCAGCCACCCTCAATTTCCTGCGCGCGTTGCTCGATGGCGGCTATGCCTCGCTCGAGAACGCCCAGCGCTGGGAACTCAAGTTCATGGAGGGCACCCCGGTCGAGAAGCGCTATGGCGAGCTTGCCGCCGCCATCAAACGCACGGTCGAGGTCAATGCGCTGCTCGGAATCACGACCGAGAACAATCTCGCCATGCGCACCACCAGCTTCTACACCAGCCACGAGGCCCTGCTGCTGGGCTACGAGCAGGCCCTCACGCGGCGGGACGAGCTGATGAGCTCGGGCGAATACGTGGCGACGTCGGCGCACATGCTCTGGATCGGCGACCGCACGCGCCAGCCCGATGGTGCGCACGTGGAGTTCTGCCGCGGCATCGTCAATCCCATCGGCATGAAGTGTGGGCCGACGCTGCAGCCGGACGAGCTGTTGCGCCTCATCGACATCCTCAATCCGAAGGACGAGCCGGGCCGCCTGACGCTGATCTGCCGTTTCGGCGCCGACAAGATCGAGAAGCACCTGCCGGGGCTCATACGCGCGGTCAAGAAGGCTGGCCGCACGGTGGTGTGGGAATGCGACCCCATGCATGGCAACACCATCACGGCCGCCGGCGGCTACAAGACGCGGCCCTTCGAGCGGATCGTCGGCGAGGTCGAGCGCTTCTTCGACATCCACCGCGCCGAGGGCACGTACCCAGGCGGCGTGCACATCGAGATGACCGGGCAGAACGTGACGGAGTGCACCGGCGGCGCCAACAAGATCTCGGAGGCCGACCTCGCGCGTCAGTACGACACGGGCTGCGACCCGCGCCTCAATGCCGGGCAGTCGCTGGAGCTGGCTTTTCTGCTGGCCGAAAGGCTGAAGGCGGAGAAGGCGAGCGGCAAGGCGGGCATCGCGAAAAGGGCGGCAGAATAGGCCGCTCAGCGCCGCCGCGGAATAGGGCTACTTTGCTCGCGTGGCGGTCACGGCAGCGACCACCATGAGGACGCAAGCGATGGCGAGCGACCAGGTCGCCTCGGCGAACCCGAGGGCCACCAGCAGCACGGTGGAGAGGACCGGCGAGGCGTAGGAGAGCACACCCAGCAGGGACACGTCGCCACGCTTCATGCCGATGTCCCAGAGCAGGAAGGCGGCTCCCACCGGCCCGGCGCCCAAGCCGATCAGTGCCGCACACGCCACGAAATCGGCCGGCGTCACCCAGGTCTCGAACAGGCGGCTGCAGAGAAACGCCAGCGCGGCGGTGGCAAGACAGGAGACGGCTATGCTTTCGCTCGGCACGGAGGCGAGCAGCCGCGAGGCCACCGAATAGCTGGACCAGACGAGCGCACAACAGAACGCGAGGGCAAAGCCCAGGGGGGCGGTGGCCGTGCCGCTGCCGGCTCCCAGCTTGTCCCAAACCAGCAGGGTGGCGGCGCCAAGGCCCAAGAGCGCCCCGCAGACATGCGCCGGCCGCAGGCGGCCGCCCGGTAGCAGCGCGGAGAACAATACAATCAGCAGCGCCCACAGCGAGCTGACGAGATGGGCTTCAGCCGGAGGGGCCAGTTTCAGCGCAGCGAAATAGAGCGAGTGATAGGCGAAGAGGCCGTAGATGCCGAGTGCCAGTGAAGCGGGCGTCGGCCGCAGTCTGGTGGCGCGTCCGCCAAGGATGGCCGCCAGCATCAGGCCGAGGCCGCCGACGGCAAAGCCAATGGCTGTGGTCTGGAAGGGCGGGAACGGCCCGCTCAGCGCTGTGAGGCTCGCCAGCGTCGCCCATAGCAGGATGGCCCCGGTACCCAGCGCCGTCGCGGCCTTGGTCGATGGCATGAAAGCGAGCCGCCCTTCTCAACTGCCGCGTTGCGCGGTGCGCGGCGCAAGCCCTAATGTCGACCCATGACGCACGCAATCACCAATTCGCTCAAGATCGCCCTGGCCCAGCTCAATCCCGTGGTGGGCGACCTCGCCGGCAATGCCGCCAAGGTGCGCAAGGCTCGTGCCGAGGCCGCCGCCAACGGCGCCGATCTCGTGGTCTTTCCCGAGCTCTTCATCACGGGCTACCCGCCCGAGGACCTGGTGCGCAAGCCGGCATTTGCCGCCGCGGCGCGCTCGACGATCGAAGCGCTCGCTGGAGAGACCAAGGATGGCGGCCCCGGCTTGCTCGTCGGCACCATCTGGGCGGAGGACGGCAAGCTCTACAACTCGGTGGCTTTGCTGGACGCCGGCAGGGTGCAGGGGCTGCGCTTCAAGGTCGACCTGCCCAACTACGGGGTGTTCGACGAGAAGCGCGTGTTCGACGTCGGGCCCATGCCGGGCCCTATCGGCTTTCGCGGGGTGCGCATCGGTGTGCCGATCTGCGAGGACATCTGGAAGGACGAGGTGTGCGAGTGCCTACAGGAGACGGGCTCCGAATTCCTGATCTCGCCCAACGGCTCGCCCTTCGATTGGCCCAAGCCCGACCTCAGGATGAACGTCGCCGTGGCGCGCGTGACCGAGACCGGGCTGCCGCTCATCTACCTCAACCAGATTGGCGGCCAGGACGAGCTGGTGTTCGACGGCGCCTCCTTCGTGCTCAATGCCGACCTCGGCCTGCCCGTGCAGATGCCGGCGTGGCAAGAAGGCGTGACGGTCGTCGAGATGCGCCGGACGCCGGGCGGCTGGGCGTGCGCCCAGGGCGAGCGCGCCAGCATCGAGCAGCACGAGTCGGCGGCCTATCATGCCTGCGTGCTGGGACTGCGTGACTACGTGAACAAGAACGGCTTTCCAGGCGTGGTTCTGGGGCTGTCGGGCGGCATCGATTCGGCGCTCGTCGCGGCGCTCGCCAGCGACGCGCTTGGGCCAGAGCGCGTCCACTGCGTGATGCTGCCCTACCGCTATACCTCCAATGAGAGCCTCGTCGATGCGGCCGACTGTGCCAAGGCGCTCGGCGTGCGTTACGACATCGTGCCCATTGCCGAGCCCGTGGAGGGCTTCGGCAAGGCGTTAGCCAGGATGTTTGCGGGCACAAAGTCCGACATCACGGAGGAGAACATCCAGAGCCGCGTGCGCGGCACCGCCCTGATGGCGATCTCAAACAAGTTCGGCGCCATGGTGCTCACCACCGGCAACAAGAGCGAGATGTCGGTAGGCTACGCCACGCTCTACGGCGACATGAACGGCGGCTTCAACCCGGTTAAGGACCTCTATAAGATGGAGGTATACGCGCTGGCGCTGTGGCGCAACGCGCATGTCCCCAAGGGCGGCAAGGGGCCGCCCGGCATCGTCATCCCGGAGAACATTCTCACCCGGCCACCGACGGCGGAGCTGCGCGAGAACCAGAGGGACGAGGATTCGCTGCCGCCCTACAAGGTGCTCGACGACATCCTCAAGTGCCTGGTGGAGGACGAGATGCCGTTAGCGGCGATCGTCGCGCGCGGGCACCCGGCAGAGACGGTGAGGAAGGTGGAGCGGATGCTCTACATTGCGGAGTACAAGCGACGACAGGCGGCACCGGGCGTCAAGATCTCGGCGCGCAACTTCGGCCGCGACCGCCGCTATCCCATCACCAACAAGTTCCGCGAGCAGGTCTGACAGAAGTGAGCCGCGCCGGGTGCGTAGTCGGAGGCCGTTGCGCACCGGCGCGGCTCGGGCGATCGGCGGCGGACCCGCGCCGCCGCCAATCGCCAAGTCACATAACCGGCAGGATGGCGATGTCGCCGACCTTGCCTTTCAGGCCGGTCACTGCGCCGAGCGGTGTGGCGGCGCCGGAGGTGAGGTCGACGCTGAACAGCTGACCGTTGTTGAGGAGCCAGCCGCTGTTGGCGCCCTTGCCGTCCGACCAGACATCGAATGCGATCGGCGCCGACAACGTCACATTGAGCTTGCCGATGGTGTTGAGGATGCCGTCGTTGGGCGGCGCCTGCTTGAGGAGCAGGCCGTTGGCAGCGTCGATATCGTAGAGCGCGGTCTCCTTGGTGCCGGCGAAGCTGTTGGAATAGCCGGCCGCGATCACCTGCGGCGTCTTGCCCTTATTGGCGTCGGCCTCGGCGTACTTGAGTTGGCCGTCGACCAGCGCCTTACCGTCCTCCACGTTGATGCGCAGGCTCATGCCGTTGCTGGTCAGCAGCCGCATGCGGTCGGCGACAGGGTTGAAATCGACCGAAAAGGTGACACCCGCAGGCAGCTTCTCCGAGATCTGGCTCTTCTTCTCCCACTTGCCGCTCGCCACGTCGATGGTGACGATTACGCCGTCGGGCGTGACTCCGTAGAGCTTGCCGTCGGAGGGGCGCACGTCCATCCCCACCAGGGTCGCTCCCCCGCTGAGCGGCACCGTCTTGATGACCTTCCTCTGGTCGGTGTCGATCCATGCAATCGATGAACCGTCCTGCAGGGCGGCGATGGTGGCGGCCTGGCTGCCGGCGACGGCTGCGCTGGTCGCCATGCCAGCAGCAATGACGGCGATCACAGCGTTTATGCTTCGTGTTGGACGCATGTTTGTCTCCCGAATCTGAGTTTGCGCTCCCTTCAGAGCTGCAGTGCATACGGTTCCGGCTCGCGGTCGGTTCGCGGGCCGGCATCACGAAACGGTGAGAGTGTTGGTTAGGCTGCGGCGCGGCGAAATCAGGCGGCCGGCGTAGTCCGTGTCCGCATCAGCAGCGGCATGTTCTTGCGCAAAAAGGCGACGGGCACTGAGCAATTGGGTGCCAGCGTTCTCACCCCGCGCGAGGCCTCGCGGTAGCCGAGCCTCTCGAAGAACGGCACTGCGTTGACCGTAGCGCTGGTTCCCAGTTGCGCAAACCCCGACCGGAAGGCACGCGTCTCCACCTCGCCAAGCAAGCTCCGGCCGATACCCACCCGACTGAACACGGGGTGCACGAACACAGAGGAGATGCGCGCCACGCGACCGTCGTCGCCGTTGAACTGCCAGGCGGCCGTGCCGACGAGTTGCCCGTCGACGAACGCTCCGTACATGTTCTCTGCCAGGATATGATCGCTGTAGTCGGGTGAGTTGACGAACGCGGCAAAGGCCGCCACCTCCGCATCGGACAGAGCGCCGAACGACTGCTCGGTCATGGCTCGGATGTGCAGGTAGCGCACGTCGGCGTGATCGTCGATACCGATGCGCCGGATAGCAATCGGGCTCTTGCATCTGCCGCCCATGGGGGTCATACGCACTACTTGCCCATCTTGCGCGCCAGCCCCGCCTGCAGGGTTCACTTGGCTCCCAGCCGGACACCCGGCGCCGGTGACAAAGGCGCAGCCTCGGCTTTCTTGTCCGGCGCGGGCTTATACTCCGCCTGCTTGCACGAGCAGCCCGACACGAATTCCTTGCGATAGCGAAACGCCGACTTCAGGCTCGTGTACGGCTGCTGAGCGCTCGCCGACAGCGCCTGCTCGACCGCGCCCCCTGGGTTTTGATGGTAGTAGAGCTCCGCCGGCGCGGCGCACTGCGACTGACACAGTTGCGCGTCGCGCTGGAAATGATTGGGCAGCGTGGAGAAGCTGACCGGGAAATAATAGCCGTCGCACAGGCGCACGCACAGCGTGCGATAGGTGGCGAACGGCAGGTTGCCGAACTGGTTGGTGGGCCCGCGCGAGCCCTCGCTTTCCTCCCCGCCGAACAGGAGGGCGAACGGATTGCTCGAAGAATCGCGCTTGCGAGCTTCCTGCATGTATTGCGGGCCGCAGCCGTTGCGCGCAAGCTCGCGGATGATGTCGTCCTGGAACGAGGAGCGCTCGCCGGTGCCCATGATCTGGCGGCGCTGGCGGTCCAGGTCAGCGAGCCGGTAGCGGCCGTTCTCGACGTCGGCGTTGAGCTGGATGCAGCGCGGTGTGCGGCGCAGCGTCTTGGTGAACAGGAACTGGTCCCAGCAATCGTTGCGATCGAGCTGGATCGTGGACGAGCGGACGGTGCGCTCGAGCTCGCGCATGTCGGCCTCGATCTTGGGCAGCGCCTCGCGCCCTCCCGCGCTGCCCTGCATCTCCGTCACCAGCCGCTGCTCGAGCTGCAGGCAGATGTTGCTGGGGCCGCGGGGGCCATAGGGTGCGGCCTGCGAGCCCGGAGGTAGCTGCTGGCCGGGCGGCGGCTGCTGCCCCGGCGGGAACTGGGTGGGTGGCTTCAGGGGCTCACGCGGGATTGGTGGACGCGGGTCGGGTTGGGACCATGGCCACCAGCCCTGTGCCGTCGCGTCGGCGATGGTCAGCCCCACGCCAGCGGACAGGCACACGGCCGCCAACAGCAGGCGCGTCCACCCGGGCACTAGGGCTTTCCACATCCGGAAAATTTTCAAGGTCCCCTGACCGCTTGCGGGCCGATTTCCGCGAACTTTCCAGGGCAATTGTGGGATTGTTGCGGCGGGGGGTCAACGCGCACCCTTCGGAATCTATCGGTCTTGCTTGACGTTGCTGGGGAAAGCGCTGATAAGGCGCGCCATGCTGGCCATGAACGAACGCATCGACTTCACGATTTGCGGCATTATTGCAACGAGCTAGCCACCAGGCTGGCGCGGCCGCTTCTTTGCCAATCCCATTGACAGAGAAACGCCCCGCCCAGCGGCAGGGGATGCCAAGTGACGCTTGCGCTCTACAACACGCTGACGCGGCGGAAGGAGCCGTTCCGGCCGATCGATCCTTCCAATGTGCGCATGTACGTGTGCGGGCCGACAGTCTACGACTTTGCCCACATCGGCAACGCGCGGCCCGTCATCGTGTTCGATGTGCTGTTCCGGCTGCTGCGGCACATTTATGGGGCCGAGCACGTCACGTATGCGCGCAACATCACCGACGTTGACGACAAGATCAACGCGCGGGCAGCGGAGGAATATCCCGACCTGCCGCTGAACGAAGCGATCCGCAAGGTCACGACCGAGACCGAGAAGCAGTTCCACGAGGACGTCGCGGCACTCGGCGTGCTGCCTCCGACGGTGGAGCCGCGTGCGACCGAGCACATCGTCGAGATGAAACGCCTGTGCGAGGAGCTGGTGGCCAAGGGCCACGCCTATGTGGCTGACAGCCATGTGCTGTTCGACGTGGCCTACATGCCGGACTATGGGCGGCTCGCCAACCGCTCCCTCGAAGAGATGGAGGCAGGCGCTCGCGTCGATGTGGCGCCCTACAAGAGGGGGCCCATGGACTTCGTGCTGTGGAAGCCGTCGAAGCCCGGCGAGCCGGCGTGGCCCTCGCCCTGCGGAATCAACGCGGCGGGCCGGCCGGGGTGGCACCTCGAGTGCTCGGCCATGGCCGACCGCTGGCTTTGGCAGGAGCCGCAGCTGAAGGGTTTGTTATCGGAGCCGGGCCTGCAGCACCCGCATACGTTCGACATCCATGGTGGCGGCATCGACCTCGTGTTTCCCCACCACGAGAACGAGATAGCGCAGAGTCGGTGCGCGCACGGCACGCCGGTGATGGCCAACGTGTGGATGCACAACGGCTTCCTGCAGGTCGAGGGCGAGAAGATGTCCAAGTCCCTCGGCAATTTCGTGACCATCAACGAGCTGCTGCAGCAATGGCCTGGCGAGGCGGTCCGGCTCGCCATGTTGTCGACGCACTATCGTCAGCCGGTCAATTGGACTGCGAGTGGATTGGAGGAAGCGCGACGCACCCTAAACAACTGGGCAGCTCTCTCCCTTTCGGTTGTGGAGGGCCGCGGGGATGTTGCCGAATGGCAACCGGACAGCCGAGTCATTGACGCGCTTTCTGACGATCTAAATACCCCGGAAGCAATAGCCGTGCTCCATTCCTTGGCAAGCAATGCTTCGTCCCAAGAGCAAAGAAGGCGCTTGTTCGCATCCGCCAGTTGGCTGGGGCTTCTTCGTAAGGACAAGCTGTGGGTCTTTGCTACTGGCGCGATCGCCGCAAGTGTGCCCGGCTTGGCGCATCCAATAACTGAATTTGAGAAAGAGATTCGACTGATACGCGCGACTGTCGCGAACACGGCCGGACTATTGTACGGCGCGAAGATTAAACCCATTGAGCACGGTATCAGCCTGAGAGGTTGGAGGGTCAATACGAGTGGAGACGGTTTTCTCTCTTTCACCCCGATTGCTGAGGCCGATGAAGTCGAGCAGTTTGATGAGAAGGTCAACGCCCTCGTCAACGCCCGCAACGCCGCGCGCAAAGCCAAGAACTTCAAGGAGGCCGATCGCATCCGCGACGAGCTCACCGCCATGGGCATCCAGCTCAAGGACAGCAAGGACCCCGCCACCGGCGAGATCGTGACGACATGGGAGGTGAAGCGGTGACCTCTCGCCATCGTCGTTCCGGCGAAGGCCGGAACCCAGACACATTACTACTGTCGCCGAGCAAGCTGGTGCATGACGGGGTCCCGGCCCAAGGCCGGGGTGACGTCGTGCTCGTGATTGCGCGCCACCTTCAGGAGCCCTGAAACCATGTCCAGCATTGACCACACCTCCCTCAGCGTCGCCGACTTCGCTGCCGCCAAAGCCTTCTACTCCGCGGCGCTCAAGCCCCTCGGCATCGCTGTGATCATGGAGTTGCCGAAGGCGGTGACGGGCAACGTCGACGTGGCGGGGCTCGGCTCCAACGGCAAGCCGTTCTTCTGGCTGGCGGGGGCGGGCAAGACCACCCCGCGCGTCCACCTGGCCTTCGCCGCCAAGAATCGCGCTGAGGTCGACGCCTTCTACAAGGCCGCCATCGCCGCCGGCGGCAAGGACAACGGTCCGCCCGGCATCCGCGCCATGTACCACCCGACCTACTATGGTGCCTTCGTCATCGATGCCGACGGCCACAACATCGAGGCGGTCTGCCACAAGCCGGAATAGGGGCGGCAATGCAAAGCTCGAACCTCTCGGGCGGATGCCAATGCGGCGCGGTGCGCTTTTCGGCGGCTTCGCTAGGTCGCGCCTCGATTTGCCACTGCCGCATGTGCCAGAAGGCATTCGGCAACGTGGGCGGTCCGCTGGTGACGGCGCACAGCCTTACCTGGACCCGTGGCGGCCCCAAGTATTTCCAGAGCTCCAACAAGGTTCGGCGCGGTTTCTGTGCAGAGTGCGGGACGCCGCTCACCTACGAATACGAAGGCGGCACCGAGGTCGCGATTGCGACATTCGACAGGGCGGCCAAGATTGCGCCGGCGATCCAGCTTGCGGTCGAAAGCCGGCTGCCGTGGTTCGACGGGCTTGCGTCCCTGCCCACGCGGTCCGAGGCTGAAGCGGTGCGCGTGGCCGGCTTCTTTGCGTCGATCGTATCCTACCAACATCCCGACCACGACACCGCCGCGTGGCCGCCCGCGTCGCTGACCGGAGCCCACAGATGAGCGATCCCAACGCCCGCCCGCCGTTTCGGGAGCATCCGTACTACTATCCGGCGATCAAGATCGTGGTGGTTCTGTGCGCGATTTACCTTGCGGCACGGTTTCTCGGGTATCTGTGAGGGCGGCAAGGGCACATGGGCAAGCTATGACCTCTGCCGACGACACCGCGCTCGATACACCGCTCGGGCCCAACCGCATTTTGCCGCGTCGCCGCAGGGGGTCCGCCGAGGCGCGTCGGCGCCAAGGTCCCGCGGCGGCAGGTAAGGGGCAACCTAAGGCGCGGCGTGCGAACCCGGCTCGCGCATTGTGGGCCAAGGGCCAGGCTGCGGCGCGGTCGGCGGAACTGTTGCTGCAGGCGGGTGACTGGGATGGCGCAACCAATCGCGCCTACTACGCGGCATTCAGCGCCGCGCGTGCTGTGCTGGCGAGCGTCCGCGCGAGCTTTGCGGACGCCAAGGGTCACGCCACCATCGTCCGCAGGTTCGAGAAGCATCTCGTCGGCGGCCGCGGCGTGGATGCGGCCTTGGGACGCCCGCTGTTCGGAAGGCTGCGCCATGCGCGCTGGGTCGCGGACTACGGCGATTCCTTGGTCGACGAGGCGACCGCCCGCGCAATGCTGGGCGAAGCGCAGCGGTTCATGGCTGCCACCGAGCCGTTCTTGAGGAAGGCCGGAGCATGACCCGCGAGCGCCTCTACCTGTTCGACACCACGCTGCGCGACGGCGCGCAGACGACGGGCGTAGATTTCTCGCTCGAGGACAAGCGGCTGATCGCGCGCACGCTGGATGAGATCGGCATCGACTACATCGAGGGCGGCTACCCAGGCGCCAACCCGACGGACACCGAGTTCTTCAGCGCGGACCCGAAGCTCGCCAACGCCACCTTCACCGCCTTCGGCATGACCAAGCGTTCGGGACGTTCGGTGTCCAACGACCCGGGCTTCCAGGCGACCCTGCAGGCGCATGCAGGTGCCATCTGTCTCGTTGCGAAGGCGTGGGACTACCACGTCCGCGTGGCGCTCGGCATTTCCAACGAGGAGAACCTGGAGGGCATCACCCAGTCGATCGAGGCGGTGGTGAGGAGCAATCGCGAAGCCATGCTCGACTGCGAGCATTTCTTCGACGGCTACAAGGCCAACCGCGCCTATGCGTTGGCCGTGGCGACGGCCGCCTACAAGGCCGGGGCGCGCTGGGTCGTGCTGTGCGACACCAACGGCGGCACGCTGCCGAACGAGATCGCGGGCATCGTATCCGACGTGAGCAAGCACGTGCCAGGCGCGCATCTCGGCATCCACACCCATAACGACACCGAGAACGCGGTCGCCAACACGCTGGTGGCGGTGCGCGCCGGGGCGCGCCAGATCCAGGGCGCTCTGAACGGGCTCGGCGAGCGCTGCGGCAACGCCAACCTTGCCTCCATCATCCCGACGCTGCTGTTGAAGGGCGAGTTCGCCGATCGTTTCGAGACCAGCGTGACGCCGGAGCGGCTCAGGAAGCTCACGCACGCGAGCCGCCTGCTCGACGAGGTTCTAAATCGCGCGCCCAACCGGCAGGCCCCCTACGTCGGCGAGGCTGCGTTCGCGACGAAGGCCGGCATTCACGCCAGCGCCATTCTGAAAGAACCCGCCACCTACGAGCACGTGGCGCCCGAGAGCGTCGGCAACCGCCGCCGCGTGCTGGTCTCCGATCAGGCTGGCAAGTCGAACCTGGTCTACGAGTTGGAGCGGCTGGGCCTGCCCGTGAACCGCGACGACCCCCGCGTCACGCAACTGCTTGACGAGGTGAAGGCGCGCGAGGCCGTGGGCTACGCCTACGAGGGCGCGGACGCCTCCTTCGAACTGCTGGCGCGCCGGCTGCTAGGCGAAGTGCCGCGATTCTTCACGGTCGATAGCTTCCGCGTAATGGTGGAGAAGCGCCACAACGCGCTGGGCAAGCTGGTCACGGTGTCGGAGGCGACCGTCAAGGTCTTCATCGATAGCGGCGACGAGCCGGTGTGGTCGGTGGCCGAGGGCAACGGGCCTGTCAATGCGCTCGACCAGGCGCTGCGCAAGGACCTCGGCCGCTACCAGAGCCACATCAAGGACGTGGAGCTCGTCGACTACAAGGTGCGCATCCTCACCGGCGGCACCGAGGCCGTCACGCGCGTGCTGGTGGAGAGCCACGACAGAGGCACCGGCGAGCGCTGGTTCACAGTCGGCGTCTCCTCCAACATCATCGATGCCAGCTTCGAGGCGTTGATCGACTCCATCACCTACAAGCTGCTGAAGGCGGGCGCGAAGGCCGCGTAGGGTCCAGCGCCGCGCAAACCCCAGACCGGTCTCAAGCGTCGGCTAGAAGCGGAACTGCCGGCCCCGGCCGCCTTCGTCGAAATAGGGGCGGCAGGTATCGCGCACGCGATTGTCGTAGCCGACCGCGGCGCACACGCTTCGTTTTGTGCTTTCGCTGTTGCGAACGGCTTGGAGGGAGACGCGGATGCCGTAGGAGCGCGCCACCTGCACCAGGTACTGCTCACGGCAGTACGGCGTCGAGATCGGGGAGCCGTTGACGATCTGGTAGTTGCCGTCGCAGACGATACGCGATTGCGCGGGGTGAACCAGGGTCACCGCCAGGGCGAGGGCAATGCATGCAAATGCGAGCACGCGGCCAGGGCGCATGGATCTTCTCCGTGTGTGGCGAGTAACAGACCTGGAAACGAATGACTTGAGCTCCTCTTGTGTCCCAACTTTGCGGCCCTTTTTTGCGCATCGGATCAGCGGGCACAGTACACACTCCGCGCCGCGCGCTCGCCGCTGAAACTTTCAACGGTCCATCAAGGCCTTGGCCGCATCGGCCGGCAGCATGGCGCCCGCCAGCACGGCATCGGCGAGCTTGTCCAGCTCTTTGGGCAGGCCCTTGCGGATGCGATCCGCCACCATGTCCGCCGCCGCGCGGGCTATGAGGTAGCGGGCGCGGCGGCGCCGGCGCGCTTGCGCATCGCGTGCCGCTGAGCGGGTCCAAACCTGGTCGATGGCGTCCGCCAGCGCATCGATGCCGCCGCCGGTTGCTGCCGTTACTTTCAGTACTGCAACCTCGGAGCCACTCCCAGATCTCAAAGACAATGCGCCCTTCAGATGCTGCAGCGTGCGCTCGGCTCCTTCTCGATCGGCTTTGTTGACAACCAGGATGTCCGCGATCTCGAGCAGGCCAGACTTCATCGCCTGGATGTCGTCGCCGAGGCCGGGAGCGGTGACAACGATCCGCACGTCGGCAACTTCTGCAACGTCGATGTCGGTCTGGCCCGTCCCCACAGTCTCGAGCAGGATCACGTCCTTGCCGGCGGCATCTAGGGCATCGATCACGCGTACCGCGGCCGGGCAAAGTCCACCGAGATGTCCGCGGCTCGCAAGGGAGCGCATGAACACGCCGTCGTCGTTGAGTGTCGCCGTCATGCGGATGCGGTCGCCGAGGATCGCCCCGCCGGAAATGGGACTCGACGGATCGACGGCGATGATACCGACCGGCCTGTCCTGGGCCCGCAAATATTCCGTGTAAGCGTTGATGAGGGTGGACTTGCCCGCCCCAGGAGGCCCGGTGAAGCCCACGACCATGGCGCGGCCGAGATAAGGCTGCATGGCCTCGAGCAGAGGTGGTGCCGCTGGCGACAGGCGCTCCAGCTCGGTGACCACCCGCGAGGTGGCGCGGCGTTCGCCGGAGCGCATGCGCGCTACGAGTGCCGCGAGATCGGCGAGGTCTTGCGATTGGGGATTGGGTCTGGGTCGAGCCATGCATTTGAGATATCGGGCAGCGGCCCAGGACGCAATGCGGACGGACCCAATAGTCCCCAGCGCAGCCCAATTTCGCGGCAGTCGTTCAGTTCTGGAAAAGACGTCCAGTCAGGATAGCCGCCCAAGGCCACCCGGTTGCGGCGACGCATTGTTGTGATATGGCCAGTCTTTCAGCTGCCGAAACAGCAACCGGAGTTTGCCATGCGCGTGATGCTAGCCTTACTCGGGACGACTCTGGGGTTCTTTGCTGCAGGCGCATTGGCGCAGGTGAGCCCGGATGGCCCGCCTGCTGGAGCGCCGGGCGTGATCAAGCAAGGCAGCGGCAACACCAGCATTGGCGGCTTGCCCGCCGCACGCAAAGGCGACGCGACCGACGACGGAGGGTCCATTGAGCAGGGCTCGCCCAACGTGTTCATCAATGGCAAGCCTGCGGTAACTATGGGCGACAAGACCAACTGCGGCGGCGTTGCCATAGGCGGGGCGCCCAACGTCTTCATCAACGGCAAGCCGGTGGCGCGCGCCGGTGACCTGACCTCTGGCTGCAAGTAGGGCAGGGCATGAGCTGGGCGGAGGCGACGATGCGCTGGGCTCTGATCGTCGTTTGCATCGCTGGCGCGTTGCTTGCCGGCGCCGCACAAGCCCAGGAGCCTTCCAAGGAGCTCAAGGAGCTGCGCGAGACATCGCAGGCTCTGTGGAGGGCCGGGGACTATGCCAGCGCGCTGCAGTTCGCCGAGAAGGCGCTGCCCATGGTCGTGCGCGAGTATGGGGCAGAGCATGAGCAGATGGGAATCCAGTATTTCTCGTTGGCACTCATCAATCAGGCGCTGGGCAATCTGCCTGAGGCAGAGCGCCGTTTCAGCGAGACTGTGCGTGTTCGCGAGAAGGTTTATGGCGCCGACAGTGTGAGCGTGGCGATAGCGCTCGAGCATCTCGGCCAGGTGCAGCTCAAGAGAGGGCGTCCCGAAGCAGCGGAACCCCTGTTTCGCCGGGCCCTCAAGATCAAGCAGGACACGGTTGGACGTGAGCACGCCTTCTCTGCCAGCGGCCACGCCAACCTAGGTGACATTGGAGTGGCGCGCGGCGATTGGGCGGGGGCGCGCACGTCCTACCGCGAGGCGATCCGCCTGCTCACCGGTCAGGACACGTCCTATGCCATCGTCAAGAAGCTGGTCGAAAAGGAGATCAAGGATTTCCGCGACACCTTCGTCGGGTTGTGCCGCGCGCTGTGGCAGCTCCGAACAGAGCCGGGATCGGACAGGGCGGTCACGATCGAAGAGACGTTCAAAGCGGCCCAGCTCGCCTGGCAGACCTCGGCCGCCGCGGCACTCGCCAAGATGACGGCACGGCTCGGCACCAGCGATACCGACCTCGGGCAGCGCATCAGGCGCCTGCAAGACAGTGCCGAACGCGTACTCGCCTTGCATGAGGACGATCAGAAGCTCCTCACCGAATGGTATGCCGTGCAGATGGCGAACCCGACATACAGCGCGGCGCTGGCAGAGTTTCGCGCGGCCAGCATCGCGCGCGGCCGCGACCAGGCGCCTACGATCAAGCGCCAGACCGAATTGGTGCGGCAGCTGACGGCGCTGCTCGAGCGCTGTCCGCCTGGACAAAAGAAGACTGGCTGCGACAGAGCAGACAGCGACCGCACCATAATCGGCAAGGAACTCAGCGAGCTCAATCAGGTCACGGCCAAGGGTGCCGGCGAGACCATGGCCGTTCATGCCCGCATGGAGGCGGCGGAGAAGGCCTTGCCAGGTTACGCCCAGTTCACGAGGCGCCGTAGCGCGCTGCGCGAAGACATCGATCGCGCCGAGGGGGATGGACGGGAGGCGCGCGCACAAATCATCCGCGCTTTCCCCGGCTATATCGATCTGGTCCAGCCGCAGCCGTTGTCGGTGGGCGCGGTGCAGGCGCTGCTCAAGGCGGATGAGGCGCTGGTTGCGATATTGGTCGGCACGAGCCGAAGCTACGTGTGGGCCGTGACACGCGAGCGCGCCGAGTGGGCCGAGATCGATGCGGGAAGCGCCGCGCTCGGCGAGCACGTCGCGCAGCTGCGCAAGGGCCTCGATCCTCTGGCCCAACTCGACGCGGAAGGCGCACCGGGCAGCAAGCCGGGTGTCGTGCAGGGGTTCGACCTGCAGCGCGCACACACCTTGTACAAGCTGGTGCTAGGCCCAGTGGCGCCCATGCTGACCGGAAAGCGGCACCTGATCGTAGTCCCGACGGGCCCGCTGACCAGCGTGCCGTTTCAGGTGCTGATCACGGCACCTCCGGGCGCGCCGACAGACACCGACGCGCTGCGCGATGCGGCGTGGCTGATCAAAAGCCTTGCGCTGAGCGTGCTGCCCTCGGTGCAGTCGTTGCAGGCCTTGCGCACGCTGGCGCCGGCCGGATCTGCGACCAGACCTTTCTTCGGCGTGGGAGACCCCGTGCTTGAGGGCCCTGCTGGCCCCAAGCAGCGCGGCAGTCGTCTCGCCTCGGCACCGGCCCGCTTCTACCGCAGCAATGGTCTGGCAGACATCCGTGCGGTGCGCGAGCTGGCGCCGCTGCCGGACACCGCCGAGGAAGTACGCACCATCGGTAAGGCGTTGGGCGCAACACCCGATGCCATCAATCTGCGCGAAGCAGCGTCCGAGACTCGGGTCAAAACGGCGGCCCTCAACCAGTACCGGGTGATCCATTTTGCCACTCACGGATTGGTTGCCGGAGATCTCTCGGGCTTGGCCGAGCCCGCTCTGGTGCTTACACCTCCAGCGGTTGCGAGCGAAGCTGATGACGGTTTGCTGACGGCGTCGGAGATAGCGGCGCTTACGCTAAATGCCGATTGGGTCGTGCTTTCCGCCTGCAATACGGCTGCGGGATCGGGCGAAGGCGCCGAAGCGCTGTCGGGCCTGGCCCGCGCATTCTTCTACGCCGGGGCGCGGGCTCTGCTGGTTTCGCACTGGGCGGTTTATTCCGAGGCGGCAGCGGAGCTCACAACAAAGACATTCGCGGCGCTTGCTACGAATCCCAGGGTAGGCCGCGCAGAGGCGTTCCGCGGTGCAATGTTGCAATTGATCGCGAAAGGCGAGCCGCCGTCCTTCTGGGCTCCCTTCGTGATCGTCGGCGAGGCCGGCTACGTGCAGCGATAGCCCTTAGAAAGGGCTCTCGGGACGGGGAATGGGTGCTGCGTTCCTGCGCGCCACAGCAGCTCTCACCGCCGCCAGTCTGGCGGCGCGTCTGCGCAAGAACTGCACGCGCTCCTCCTTGACTGCTCTTTCGAAGGCCTCCTTGGCGGTGCGCATTTGCGCAAGAAGCTCGCGCGCCTCTTGAAGGCCGCGCTCGGCCGCCTCCTTGTCGGCGAGGGCCTGATCGAGCTTCTTGGCGGTGATGTTAAGCGCCAGGCGAGCGTGCATGAGCTCGTCCTGAGGGTAGGTTGCCCGACGCACCAGCGCCAGCTTCTCGCGGAGCTCGTTCAAATGCTGATCCGCAGCGAGCCGCGCGCTGCGCTCGACGGCGAGCTGCTCGCGCGCCTCGCCGAGTGCGCGGGCGAGCGCCGCGGTGCCGGCCTCGCCCTCCGCGGGAGCTGCCCGCGCCGCTTCGATAACGGCCGCAACCTTGGCGTACAGCATGAGGCCGAGGTCGCCAGCAGCCGCTCGCGCGGACCCATGCGCGTAAATTGCAGCGACCGCACCCACTAGAGCTGCGGCCACCGCAAGCGCTCGCAGTGCACGGCGGCTTTGCAGCAGCGGCCGCATGGGCGAGGTCTTGAGACCCCAAGGATCATAGGTGCCGAAATTCCAAATGTGTCCTTCCGGATCACGAAAGGAATAGCCTCTCCCGGTGCCAACCTCTGTCTTGATGTCCAAGACAATCTCTGCGCCCGCCGCAGCGGCCCGAGCCCGGTGCGCGTCGGCATCCTCGACGTGGAGGTAGCAGATTTGCGTTTCCACGCCGCCGATCTCGTCGGGCTGCACCATCAGCTTGCCGAAGGCAGTCTCCTGGATCGGAGCCACCATCACCATGCCATTGCCGAACGTGAGTTGGGCATAGAGCACCGAACCATTGGCGTCTCTGACGACGCGATGCTCCTCGAAGCCGAAGGCATTGCACAGCCACTCGATAGCGGCTCGAACATCGCGATAGCGCACGGTCGGCACCACCGACGCGCGGGCCTCCAGAGCGTGTGGCTGCATGTGTTTCATGGCGCTACTGACACTTCCGCCAACCGCTTGGAGTGGGACGCAAGGTGGGAGAGGGCCCTCCGGCATGGGGCCGAGCTTGCGGATCACGCACTGGCGGACTCATGGCTACCACCCACTGGCTTGGAGTATCCAAGTGGTAGCCGGAAAGGCTCACCAGAACGTTAAGACCTGTTCTGATTAGTGTGTCATATGAATAGCTTAGCGCAGAAGTTGCGAGCCTTGCTCCGCACTCGACCGGAATTAGCGGGGCGTGCCCAGAAGCGCGATTGAACTTGTCATAGGGGGTGGCCATGCTGCATTTGCGGCGCGTCGACCTCCATCGATGAACTAGTTGCCAGAGGGTCAGGTGCTGATGTTGCGAACTGCGAGGTGTAGGGCCGCCATCGCGACCGTCGTCATTGTTGGGGCCCTGCTGGCCCTGGGGGCGACACCGGCCACCGCCCAACCGGGATCGCGACCGGACGGCAACGCGACGCTGGTGATACAACCGGAACTCGTCGACCGGGCCTTGGCAGAGTTGCGGCCTGCAGCAGATGCAACCGGTCGTCTTTATTTTGTGGGCTTTGCGGGTTACGGCCCAGCTAGCGTGTTCAAGCGCGAGGTGGTGGCGGTCCGAGAGTTGTTCAACGAGCGGTTCGGCACGAGGGGCCGGTCCGTCGCCCTCATCAACCACATCAGCACCGTGAACGAGGTTCCCCTCGCCAGCGCGGACAACCTCGACCGCGTGCTCCAGCACCTCGGACACCTCATGGACCCGACCCGGGATACGCTGTTCTTATTCCTGACGTCGCATGGAGAGCGGGCGTTGCTGGCGGTGGAAATGCCAGGGATACAGCTCGAGCACCTATCATCTGCGATGCTCAGGAGGATGCTCGATCGATCTGGCATCCGCAACAGTGTGATCGTCGTGTCGGCATGCCACTCGGGCAGCTTCATACCGGTGCTGGCGAGCCCAACGAGGCTGGTAATAGCCGCAGCGCGTGCCGATCGGAGCTCCTTTGGTTGCGACGATAGGAGGGAATGGACGTACTTTGGCGATGCGTACTTCAACAAGGCCCTGCGCGAAGAAATGTCGTTCAAGCGGGCGTTCGAGCGGGCCAGGGGGCTCGTCGCGCGGTGGGAAGCGAGTGGGAAGCTTACCCCGTCCCTTCCGCAGATGATGGGAGGAGAAGCGCTGACCTTGAACGAGAGCGACCTCAGAGGTTGTTGTTCGAAAGCGCAGCAATGATGCTAAATTGAAGCCAATGAAACTCATGGGAGGACTCGCATGCGCAGGCAGGGAAGGCTTCTGACAATGATGGGTGTCGCGGCTCGCACCGCGCTATGTATCGCACTCGCTGGTTTCTTGGCCGCGGTTTCTCAGGCCCAGGAGCCGGTCAAGATCGGCTTCGGCATGGCCATGACCGGGCCGCTTGGCGCCAACGGCAAGTCGGCGCTGCTTGGCATGAAGATCTGGGAAGAGGACATCAACAAGAAGGGCGGGCTGCTCGGCCGCCAGGTCAAGCTCGTCTACTACGACGACCAGAGCAATCCTTCGACCGTTCCCGGGCTCTACGCCAAGCTGCTCGACGTCGACAAGGTCGACATGATCGTCAGTGGCTATGCCACCAACATGATCGCCCCGGCCATGCCGGTCGCGATGCAAAGAAAGAAGGTGTTCCCGGCGCTGTTCGGCACGGGCGTCAACAGCGAGTTCAAGTACGACAAGTACTTCGCCATGATCCCCACCGGGCCCAACCCCAAGCCGGCGTTCACCAAGCCGTTCTTCGACGTTGTCATGGCGCAGAGCCCGAAGCCCGAGACGATCTCGCTGGCGGCTGCCGATGCCGAGTTTGGACGCAATGTGTGCGACGGGGCGCGCGAGAATGCCAAGGCGGCTGGGCTCAAGATCGTCTACGACAAGACCTACCCGCCTCCGACGACGGACTTCGCGCCGATCGTCCGCGCAATCCAGGCGACCAATCCTGACGTTGCTGTGTTCTGCTCCTACCCGCTCGAACTCGGTGGGCCTAGTCCGTGCCATCAACGAGGTGGGTTTCAAGGCGAAGGTCGTCGGCGGCGCCATGGTCGGCATCCAGGCCACCGCTATCAAGCGACAGTTGGGACCCCTGCTCAACGGCATCACCAACTACGAGACCTGGGTGCCGTCCAAGACCATGGAGTACCCTGGCGTCAACGAGTTCCTGGCCACCTACCAGGCGCGTGCCGGCGCGGAGGGCGTCGATCCGCTCGGCTACTACCTCGGCACCTGGGGCTATGCCTACGCGCAGCTCGTCGAGCAGGCCATCAAGGGCGCCAACAGCCTCGATGACGAGAAGCTCGCCGCCTACTTCCGCACCGCCACCTTCAAGACCATCATGGGCGACGTGAAGTTCGGTGCCCAGGGCGAGTGGGCAGAGTCGCGCTTCATTGCCGTGCAGTACCACGGCATCAAAGGCAACGAGCTCGACCAGTTCAAGGGCATGAACGTGCAGACGATCGTGGGCCCACCGCGCTTTGCCACCGGGAAGTTGATCTATCCCTACGAGAAGGCGAAATAGCCAAGCACCGGGTCCCGGGCTTTCGTGCCCGGGACCCGGCACACGCATCCCTGCCTAAGCGCTGCGGCCCCAGAGGCGCGCAGAGGCGATGTCGGCGCCCTCGCGCAGCGACTTGAGCTTCAGCCACACGGCGGGCTCGATCACCCACTCGCGGTTGGTGAAGGTGCCGAAGCCGCAGTCGGTGGAGGCGATCACGCGCTCGCGGTCCCCAACGACCGCCACTGCCTCCTCGATGCGTCGCGCCACCACCCGCGGGTGCTCGACGAAATTACTGGTCGTCTCGATCACCCCGGGGATCAGCAGCATGTCCGCCGGCAGGGGGTGCGCCTTCAAGGCCTCGTACTCGTGCGCGTGGCGCGGGTTGGAGAACTCGATCGACAGCGCGCCGACATTGGCCTGGTAGAGGGCGGGCAGTATCTTGGTGAGCGCGATGTCGTGAATGTGGGGCCCCTCCCAGTTGCCGTAGCAGATGTGCAGCCGCACGCGATCGCGCGGAATGCCCTCGATCCCCTTGTTGATCATGGCGACGTGCAGCTCCGCCGCCTTGACGAACTGATCGTCGGAAAGATCGCGGTAGAGCATGGTGCGCTCCATGGCGAGGTCCGGCGCGTCGATCTGCAGGATGAGGCCTGCCTTGTGGATCGCCTGGTATTCGTTCTTCATCTCGCGCGCGATCGCTTCGAGGTAGACCTCGTGCGAGGCGTAATGCGCGTTGAGCATGGTCGAGGAGATAATGCCCGGCGATGGCGCTGTCATGAAGCATTCGGAGAACGCGGCAGCGTCCTTTGCGACCCGCTTGAAGCGGGCGATCTCGCCTTCCAGCGGTGCGATGTCGAGATATTTCAGCTCGCCCTGGCACTCCGGTGCGTTCTGCTGCTTGCTGACGTGCGGGAAGCGGTGCTTCACGTAGTTCATGAGCTCGGGGAACTCTTCGAACTCGCGCCCGCGCCGGCGTTTGGATTCGCCGGCGAAGCCCGACATGCGCGCCGGCACGTAGGTCTGGAAGCCCACCCTCTGCTGCTCGCCGTCGTTGCCAACATCGATGCCGGCAGCCTTCTGCTTCGCCACCACATGCCGGACCGCCTTGTCCATCTCGGTCTCGAAGACCGCTTTGTCATAGGTCTGCCCCGCTTCCCGCTTGACCAGCAGGTCGGAGAGCGTGTCGTTGCGCGGCAGGCTGCCGACGTGCGTGGTGAGAATGCGGTCGCGGCTCGTGATCATGGGTGGCCGTTCCGGTTCGTGAGTGCGGACAACTGTTGCGAGGCTGGCTCGTTATAGCTCGTTTGACGGGTGCCTGTTAGGGGCGCTTTGGGTGCGCGTAGGCGATGCGCTCGTGAGGACGCGTGGTTGCGCTAGTACCACACCCCGGTCCAGCGATAGCGTGGGCGCATGGCCGTGGGGCCGGGCCCGAGCATCGACACCATGGACTCTTCCGTGATCGGGATATGGGGCAGCATGGGACGCCCCTGCATTGTGCGCAGGCGCGCTATCCGTTCCTCGGTTGAGGGGTGCGAGCGCAGCAGTGACGGGTGGGGAATGCGGCGGCCGGGCACCGGCAGGGTCATGTCCTCCCAGAACCGGCCATGATAGCGCTCGAGCTTCTCCAATGCGGAGGCCAGCGATTCCGGGTCGCCGGTGAGACTGGCCCCCTCCAGATCGGCGTCGTACTCGCGCGTGCGGGAAAGCGCGAGTTGGATCAGGCTGCCAATGGTGGGGGCGAGATAGAGCAGAGCGAGGCCCAGCAGCGAAATGTCCGCATCGCCCAACAGGAAGGCCGGCAGGTTGAACAGCGCCAGGAACAGGGCCAGGTAGGAAAGCACTTGCGTGAACCGCGTCATGACGTCGGCCAGGCCCATGACGGTGAGGTCGTTGTTGCGGACATGGCTGATCTCGTGCGCCAGCACGCCGGCGAGCTCGTTGAGCGTGAGGCGTCGCAACATCCCTTCCGTGACCCCGATCACCGCCTTCTCGGGCGTGCCGGTGGCGAAGGCGTTGAGCGTCATGCTGGGGATGATGTAGACCGTTGGCGGGGCAGGCAATTCCGCGCGGTCGCTGAGCACGTCGACGATGTGTGCGATGGGGGCGCCAGTGCCGGGGTCGAGGCGGCGGGCGCGATAGATGCGCATCACGACCTCCGGGGGCAGCCGCGGGGCATAGGCGTAGATGACACCGATTGCGACCAGGGTGACGGCCACGCCCATGCCGCCCCAGAGCAACCAGGCGGAAAAGCCCGTGAGCAACCCCAAGCCTGCGACCAGTACAATCGAGTGCAACGTGTTGCGCGCCTTGTGGGCGCGGTGGCTGTCGGGGTCCAGGAATGGCGTCATGCTCGGTGTTGCCTCGGGCGCCCAGATGCGGGACAGCATAGGACGCGCCGAAGCTTGAGCAAAGCGCACCTGCCGGCTTCGCCGCCCAACGCAGCTGGGCAACGAGGGCTTAGAACTTGTCGCTGAGCGCGGCCTCGGCCTCCCGCCGGTGTACCTTGGCCCACGCGAGCACGGCGTCCAGCACGTCCTCGGCCCTGCTCACTGTGATGAAGCGCACCTCCATGGTGTGCCGGATGAACTCTTCGCTGCGCATATGGCCGAGCAGATCGAGGAGGGGCTTCCAAAACCCTTCGATATTCACCAGCACGATCGGCTTGTTGTGGCGCCCGAGTTGCGCCCAGGTCAGCTGCTCGACCAGTTCCTCCAGCGTGCCGATGCCGCCGGGCAGCGCTACGAACGCGTCCGACTTGTCGAACATCAGCTTCTTGCGCTGATGCATGTCGTCGACCACGATCATCTCGTGCGCATCGCGCAGCATGCGCTCCTTCTTCGACAGGAAGGCGGGAATAATGCCGGTCACGCGCCCGCCCGCAGCGAGGACCGTGCGCGCGAGTTCCCCCATGAGGCCAAGGCCGCCGCCGCCGTAAACGAGGCCTACTCCGGCCGTCGCCATGTGGCGGCCGAGCGTGCGTGCCGCCTCGGTGTAGGCGGGATTGATGCCGCTGTTGGAGCCGCAGTAGACGCAGACGTTGCGGACGGAGGGAGTTTCGTTGCCGGCTCCGTTCGTTGCTTTCTGCCGTGTTTGCAGCCCGTTGGGGGCGATTTTCCGGCGGCGGTCTCCCATGCAGATGCCTTGCTCTTGCTGTTGTTGTCGTATTGCCAGGATACGTAAAGCGTACGGTCCCTGGCAGGGCCGAATTGCGGCGTTCCCCGCCACGCTCGACAGCAGTGCACCCCAGGCAGCGGTTTGCGGGAATGCTGCAATCTGGTTAAGCTTACAAGCGGCGGTTAACGGGCACATGTAGCACATCGGCACAACTCTCCGACACACATGGCGGCAGGCGGCACAGTCGTGCCGGCTTCAGTCTTGAGCGCCCAAGGAGACGCGGTGGTATGCAGGGCTTTCGACGAAATGGATATTTCAGGACCATGGCTGCCGCAGCAGCTGTCGTTGCGGCATTGCACCTGGCGCCATTTGCGCTGGCGAAGGGGACTGGCCAAGACGCACTGGCGGATCGGGCAGCTGGCTTGGCGGAGGCGGCCACCAAGGAGTTCAGCGTCATCCTAGAGCGCCAGCGCCTGGCGCAGGCGGACCCCAAAAAGGGGGTGCCGACCGCAACAAAGCGGGATGATAGCAGCACCTCGCCCTTGAGCTGGCTGTGGCACTCGAGTCAACAGTTCCGGGCACTTATGGGCATGCTGGCGGGCAGCTCCGTGCGAACCCAGCCATGGGACCCGGTGGCAGAAGCGGAAAAGAAGGCCGGCTTGAGCCAATCGTCTGCCAAGAAATCGGAAGGCGAGCGGCCGGCCCAATCTCCGCCGGCAAAACAGATCCCGCCCAAGGTGGAAGCGGCTGCGACCGAGGTGGGTGGTGCGAAGAAGCCGGGCGAGGAGCGCAAGTTGGCTGAAGCGCGTCGCGCGGAGGCCGACAAGCGTGTAGCCGACGCCGCGAAGCCCGAGGGTGCTCCAAAAGCAGAGCAAGGCAAGCGTCCCGCAGCACCGGCCAACAGGCCCGACGAGCCCGCCAAGGCCGACGCCGGACAGAAAGCCGACGGCCCCAAAGCGGTGAGCGAAGCAGAGAAGGCTGCGGCCGAGGCCAAGAAGGTCGAGGCGGAGAAGCAGGCAAAGGCTGTCGCCGAGGCCAAGAAGGCCGAGGCGGAGAAGCAGGCAAAGGCCGAAGCCGAAGCCAAGAAGGCCGAGGCGGAGAAGCAGGCGAAGGCCGAAGCCGAAGCCAAGAAGGCCGAGGCGGAGAAGCAGGCAAGGGCCGAAGCCGAAGCCAAGAAGGCCGAGGCGGACAAACAGGCAAAGGCCGCCAAGGAAGCCGCGGAGGCCAAGAAACTCGCCGATGCCAATGCGGCCAAACTGGCCAAGCCTGAAAGGTCGCCCGTATCTCCAGCCGATCAGCCGAAGGAAGTGAACGCTTTGTGTCCGCAAGCGGGGACCGCCGCGAGCCTGCCCGGCTGGTACGTCGTACAAAGCGGTGACACGCTCTCCGAGATCTCCCAGCGCCACTATGGCCGGGCGCTGCGCTATGAGGCCATACACGCCGCGAACCGCAGCAGAATAGCCAATCCCAACAGGATCTACGCCTGCCAGCGGATCTATCTGCCGCAACTACGCATGTAGTCTGGTGCACGGGCCAGCAGTACCCTCCGCCTTTGCTCCATCGAGGCGGGCACGGATCGACAAGGGCCGCGGCGGGGGCTAAAGCCTCGTGCATGCAACGACCCCTCCAGGCAGTCTCCAGCGGCCTATTCGCCCGAGCGATGGCACGTCTCGAGGGGCCCTCCGCCAACTGGCGCGTGCTCAAGACGCTCGGCCCCTACGTGTGGCCCGCCGATAGGCCGGACCTGCAGGCCACTGTGGTTCTTTCGCTGGCGCTGATGCTGCTGGCCAAGCTCGTCACTGTGGCCATGCCTTTCACCTTCAAGTGGGCCACGGATGCGTTGGTGGCAGCTGCCGGAGGCAGCCAGCCGGAGACCGGATGGTCTTCGTGGCTAGTGGGCGCCCCGGTTCTGGCCATCGTGCTCTACGGCGCAGTGCGCATCACCATGACGCTACTGGTGCAGGTGCGGGAGGGCATGTTCGCCAAGGTGGCGATGCACGCGGTGCGCAAGCTGGCGCTCAACGCGTTCCGGCACATGCACCAGTTGTCGCTGCGCTTCCACCTGGAGCGCAAGACAGGCGGTCTGACGCGCGTTTTGGAGCGGGGTCGGCTCGGCATCGAGAACATCTCGCGCATGGTGCTGATGACGTTCGTGCCCACGATCGTCGAGTTCGGGCTGGTGCTGGCGGTCTGCGCCTGGGAGTTCGATTGGCGCTACGTCGTCACCGTGCTGACGATGATCGTGCTCTACCTGTGGTTCACCGTGCAGGCTACCAACTGGCGCATCAAGATTCGCCGCACCATGAACGAGAGTGACAGCGAGGCCAACACCAAGGCGATCGACAGCCTGCTCAACTATGAGACGGTCAAATATTTCGGTGCCGAGGAGCGTGAGGCTCGCCGCTACGATCAATCGATGGCCGCATACGAGCGGGCCAGCATCAAGGCCTACACCTCGCTCGCCGTGCTCAACGCAGGCCAGGCGACGATCTTCACGGGCGCGCTAACACTATGCATGGTTATGGCAGGCCTCGACGTGGCGGCAGGTCGGGCCAGCGTCGGCCAGTTCGTGATGGTGAACGCGCTGCTGCTGCAGCTGTTCATTCCGCTCAACTTCATGGGCATGGTGTATCGCGAGATCAAGCAATCGCTGATCGATATCGAGCGCATGATCGATGTGCTGGCGGTGGCGCCGGAAGTGGCGGACAGGCCGGGGGCGCGGGAGCTCGAGGTCACGGGCGGAACCATTCGTTTCGAGAACGTCAAGTTCTGCTACGATCCCGAGCGGACTATCCTCGACGGCTTGTCGTTCGAGGTGCCGGCCGGCAAGATGGTGGCCATCGTCGGCCCCTCGGGCGCCGGCAAGTCGACGGTGTCGCGCATTCTGCTGCGTTTCTACGATGTGGCCGGCGGCCGCGTGACGATCGACGGGCAGGATATCCGCGACGTCACGCAGAAGTCGCTGCGCGCAGCGATGGGCGTGGTGCCGCAGGATACGGTGCTGTTCAACGACACCATCCTCTACAACATTCGCTACGGCCGCCCCGACGCCAGCCCGGACGAGGTGTATGCGGCGGCGCGCATGGCGCAAATCGACGGCTTCATCCGCGCATTGCCGGACGGCTATGGCGCCATGGTCGGCGAGCGGGGGCTGAAACTCTCGGGCGGCGAGAAGCAGCGTGTTGCCATTGCGCGCACCATCCTCAAGGCCCCGCCGATACTGATCCTGGATGAGGCGACCAGCGCCCTCGATAGCCACACGGAAAAAGAGATCCAGGACGCGCTCGATCAGGTTGCCAGGGACCGGACCACGCTCGTCATTGCCCACCGCCTGTCGACCATCGTCGGCGCGGACAGCATCATCGTGCTCGATGGCGGGCGGCTGGTCGAGCAGGGCACACATAGCCAGCTGCTGGCACAGGGCGGTCTCTATGCCGGGCTATGGAACCGCCAGCGCCAGGCCGAGAAGGCGCGCGAACAGCTGGCGGAAGTGCTGGCCCAGGAAGGGGAGCGGATCAAGGACGGCCGGCTCGAGCGTGACGCCGCCCTTCCCGGTGGGCTCGGCAACGCTGCAAGCGATATCGGTGACCCGCTAGCGTCTGCAACGTGAGGCTGGCTGCAGGGGGATTTGCAATGGTGCGGAAACAGATGATCCGCCACGGCAGCAATGCCGCAGCGGATCGTTTGGAATGGTTGCCCGCACCGAAACCAACAACCCGACTATTACGACGGTTCCCATCCCCTCCGCGTAATATAAGTGTACATGCACATTAGTGCCCTTGATGCACATTGGCAGTCACCTGCGTGACACAGCAGTGCAGATTCTGGATTGGGTTGGCGAGAAGGCAGGTAGCCGGCCGGACAGCCCGTAACGCTTCTTAATTGTCCAATGCGAACTTATTTCGGCAATAGGAGGTTTGCGACCAACAGATAGCCTCAAGAGGCTCCTCGGAAATGCACAAATGAACCCCGAAGACAAAGGGCAGGGTGCGTGGAGCCGGCTGCAGGACCAATTGCGGCCGTGGCGGCAGCGTACCGTGCTCGCGGCCAAACAAGGCCTCCGGCGCGCGGGTCCCGTCTTGCGGGCCTCTTGGCAGACGACAAGACCGGTCCTTCGCACTGGTCTGCAAGTCGTTCTCGCCCTTCTCATTCTGCTCGAGGAATGGGGTTGGCGGCCGCTCGGCGATTTGCTCGCCGGGTTGGCGCGCTGGCGGCCGTGGGCACAGCTGGAGTGGGGAATAGCGCGCCTGCCGCCGTACGCGGCTCTGTTCGTTTTCGTGCTGCCCACGGTGGTGCTGCTGCCCTTGAAGTTTCTGGCGCTGTTTCTCATCGCCAAGGGGCAGCTGGTTCTGGCCGCCATTCTGTTCGCGGCTGCCAAGGTAGTTGCCACCGCGCTGGTGGCGCGGCTGTTCGTGCTCACCCAGCCGGCGCTGATGCAGATCGGCTGGTTCGCGTGGTGCTACGAACGCTTCATGCCGTGGAAAGAGGGGCTGGTGGCGTACGTGCGCAACTCATGGGTGTGGCGCGTGAGCCGCGTGTGGAAGGAGCGGGCAAGGCGGGCCTGGACAGCACAGTGGCGGGCCTGGCGCCCTGTCCTTCTGCAGCTGCAGTCGGCAATGCGGGCGGCCGCGAGCAAGCTTGCCGGTCAGCTGCGCCGCTTTGTACATGAATTGAGGGCGCGCCGGGCCGCGCGCGAGCGATAGGCCGCCACCCGGCTATTCACCGCGCAAACGTCTTGTCTGGATCAGCCAAGGTCTCGAGCCGGGCTTGCAGGCTCGGGGGTTGCGACGATACCCCGGGTCCGCTCGAGTTCGCCCAGCCGTAAGCGAGCATCGTCAGCACTGCAGATGCCGCGAAGAAGTAGACGCCCGGGAGAACCGTTGCCTCGGAGTACCCCGAGGCATTGATGTAGAAGATGACCAGCGCCAGGACCATCACGTCGGTCATCGAGTAGCGCCCGAGCCATTCCATGGCAGCAATCGATCGGGTGCGGAACTCTCTGGGCAGATCGGGCGTGGCGATAAGGGTCAAGAGGTAGACCAGCTTCAAGAAGGGGAACAGAATCGAGAAGAGAAAGATCACGAAGCAGAGGAACAGCTCGCCGTTCGTGTACAGTGCCCAGATGATGGTCGCGACCGAATGCTGGTTGGTCCAGACGTAGACGGTGGTGAAACTGATGGCGGGCAGCATCACGCCGAGGGCAAAGGATACGGTAGCGAGAATGATGAGGAGTTCGAATGCGAGGCCGCGCATGGGTGTGGGATAACCCGGCCGCGCGGCCTGCGCAGGGGCCGTTGCCCTGCCGTCATTCTTCAGCCAGGCGTAAGCAAGCATCATCAGCAGCACGGAAGCGGAGAAGAAATAGAGGCCGGCGAGACTGCTGGCATCGAACAGGCCGTGGCGCTTCACGAAGAAGATTGCAAGTGCCAGCACCAGCACGTCGTGCATCGACCACTTGCCGAGCCATTCGAGCGCGCGAAGCTGGCGCGAGAGACGGACCAGCTCGGGCTGAGGCAGTGCTGCAAGGAGGAGCAGATACAGGAGCTTCATGACGGGTAGGAAGATGCCGAACACCAACATGACGGCGCCGACAAACACTTGGCCCGAACGGATAAGCGCATTGACGGCTGAGATCAGCGAGTGCTCATAGGAAAAGAATACGAACTTGGTGAGCTTGATGATCGGCAGGCTGACGCCAAGCGCGAGGCACACGCTCGCGGCTATCAAGGCCGAGCCCAGCAGAAAACGACGGCCACCAAGCGTCACGACCGCGGCGTTCCCGAAAAACACACGCCGCCCATCCTAGGCGGACAGGCGGCGGCATTATGTCGGGTTTCGCCGGTGGATCGCTGCAGGCTGTTAGGCCGTCAGTTTCGCGGTGTCGTGGGTGATGCCCTTCGCGTCGAGCAACTGCTGCAGCTCACCTTCCTGAAACATTTCGCGGATGATGTCGCAGCCCCCGACGAACTCGCCCTTGACGTACAGCTGGGGAATGGTGGGCCAGTTGGAAAAGACCTTGATGCCCTCGCGCACTTCCAAGCTGTCCAGCACGTTCACGTCCTTGTAGGCGACGCCGAGGTGCCCGAGGATCTGGACCACCTGGGCCGAGAAGCCGCACTGCGGAAAGTTCTGGGTCCCCTTCATGAAGAACACGACATCGTTGTCGGCAACGGTCTTGCGGATCCAGTCTTGGACGGCTTGCTGGCTCATACGTGAACCCTTCTTTCCCCGCTTTCGCGGACCTGAGGCGCATCCCACAGTTCCAAGACATGTGGGCAAGGACTTCGTTTAGTCAACCTTCCGGCAGGTCAACGTTCCAGCAGTCAACCTTTCGGTGGCGCGGTGGTTAGCGCGAGAGCGTGTAGCACGCCGCCCATTCGGCCCTGCAGCGCGTCGTAGACCATCTTGTGCTGTTGCAGGCGCGTCTTTCCTAGGAACTCCTTGGCGACGACGTGAGCGGCAAAATGATCGCCATCGCCCGCGAGGTCGCGAATCATCACCTCTGCGTCGGGCAGGCGCTCCTTGATGAGCCGCTCGATTTCCTTGGCATCCATCGGCATAGTGTTCAGAATACTCGCAATCCGGCACTCAGCCAATTATCGCTGGGTCGGACATTGGCGGGAGCGTAGAACATAAGATGAAATCGTCATTCCGCGCCCATGTACTCCGGAAGCCAGCTTTCGTGCGCCGCACGCAAATCTTTCAGGAGAAGAGCAGCGTCGTCCCTGAGCACTATGGCCTCGCCTTCAATCCTGCCTACGACGCGCGCAGGAAGCGCGAGCAGGCGCGCACGCTCGATGATCTCCTCCGCGAGCTCGGGGCTCGCTTCCAACACATACCGCCCCTGATCCTCGCCGAACCACGCCGCATGTGAGGGAAGCTTGCCCTCGTAGGGAAACAGCTGGACGCCGATGTTTCCTGCCAGCGCCATCTCAGCGATGGCAACCAATAGACCGCCATCGCTGACGTCGTGCACGGCCTCCACCTTGCCTTCGCGAATGAGCGAGCGAACCAGGTTTCCGGCTTTGATCTCGTCGGCCAGGTCTACGGGCGGAGGCGCGCCCTCGGCCTTTCCGGTCGCGGTTAGCTGGTAGATGCTCTGGCCGAGGTGGCCGACCTCGCGGCCGATCACCACCAGCAAATTGCCATCTGCAACGAGGGCGATCTTGGCCATGCGCTCGACATCGGGCACCAAGCCCACGCCGCCGATCGCAGGGGTGGGAGGAATGGCGACGCCGTTGGTCTCGTTGTAGAGCGACACGTTGCCCGATACGACCGGGTACTTCAGCGCCTCGCAGGCTTCCTTCATGCCCTGTACCGCGCCGACGAACTGGCCCATCACCTCGGGTCGCTCGGGATTGCCGAAGTTCATGTTGTCGGTGATGGCGAGCGGATCGGCGCCGACGGCAATCAGGTTGCGCCAAGTCTCCACGACCGCCTGCTTGGTACCCATGACCGGATCGGCCAGAACGTAGCGCGGTGTCACATCGCAGGTCGCCGCGATGCCCTTGCTGGTGCCATGCACGCGCACGACCGCCGCGTCGCCACCGGGACGCTGCACGGTATCGCCCATCACCATGTGATCGTACTGTTCCCAGATCCAGCGCCGGGATGATAGGTGCGGACCACCCATCATGATCTTGAGTGTTCCGAGGATACTGTTGGGGGCAGGCAGCCATTCGGGCAGGATCATCTTTGGCGGCTCGGTCGGCACCCAGGGGCGCTCGTACCGGGGAGCGGAGTTGGCCAGCGTTGCCACCGGCAGATCCGCTTCCACCTCGCCCTTGTGCTTGACGATCATGCGGCCGGTATCGGTGGTGTGGCCGATGACGGCAAAGTCGAGGCCCCACTTCTTGAAGATTGCCTGCGCTTCCTCCTCCCGCCCGGGCTTGAGGATCATGAGCATGCGCTCCTGCGACTCGGAGAGCATCATCTCATAGGCGGTCATGCCGGCTTCACGCTGCGGCACGCGATCGAGATCGAGCTCGATACCGACCCCGCCCTTGTCCGCCATCTCCGAGGTGGAGGAGGTCAGCCCTGCTGCGCCCATATCCTGAATCGCGACAATCGCGTCGCTTGCCATCAGTTCCAGGCACGCCTCGATCAGCAGCTTCTCGGTGAAGGGATCGCCCACCTGCACCGTCGGACGCTTCTCGGCGGATTTGTCGTCGAACTCGGCGGAGGCCATGGTTGCGCCGTGGATGCCGTCGCGCCCGGTCTTGGACCCTACATAGACGACCGGTAGGCCGACGCCCTTGGCGGCCGAGTAGAAAATCCGGTCGGCCCTTGCCAGGCCTATGCACATCGCGTTGACGAGGATGTTGCCGTTGTAGCCGGCGTCGAAGTTGGTCTCGCCGCCTACCGTCGGCACGCCCGTGCAGTTGCCGTATCCGCCGATGCCCGCCACCACTCCCGCCAGAAGATGCCGGGTCTTGGGATGAGCGGGATCGCCGAAGCGAAGGGCGTTGAGGTTGGCGATTGGCCGGGCGCCCATGGTGAACACGTCGCGCATGATGCCGCCGACGCCGGTTGCCGCGCCCTGGTAGGGCTCGATGAAGGAGGGATGGTTGTGGCTCTCCATCTTGAAGACGACGGCGTCACCATCGCCGATGTCGACGACGCCAGCGTTCTCACCCGGCCCCTGGATGACCTGCGGGCCTTTGGTGGGCAACTTGCTGAGCCACACGCGCGAGGATTTGTAGGAGCAGTGCTCGCTCCACATCACCGAGAAAATGCCGAGCTCGGTCAGGGTGGGTGTGCGGCCCAGAATGCCGAGCAACCGCTTATATTCGTTGGGCGTGAGGCCGTGCTGGGCGACCACATCCGGCGTAATGGCGGCGTTAGCTCTGACGTCCATGCGGCTGATCTTGCGAGAGTGTTCGCGTTGGTCTTGCGAGCTTATATCGGGCGGGCAAGCAAGAGTCCTATGTCGCCGGTGACGCGTGCACAGGCCGCGTCACCCACCAGGCGAGCACGGCCGCGACGAGCAACATTGCCGCCGCTAGCAGGAACGCCGCGCCCGGCAGATGCCAAGTGGTCGCCGGATCGATGGAACGGGCGAAGACGTAGCTGAAAAGATAAGGCCCGGTCAGGCCCGCGAGGGCAATCAGGCTCGAGTTTGCGCCCTGCAGCTGCCCCTGCTCGGAACCGTTGACGAGCCGGCTCATGATGCCCATTGCGGCGGCGCCACCTATGCCCCAAAGGGCCATGACGGGAATGCCGGCCCAGAAACCCGTCCCGGTGGTCGCCAGGCCGTAGATCGCAAACCCCGTCATCCCGCACAGAAGGCCCACGACGAGCGTGGTGCGTTCACCCAGCCAACTCATGATCGGACGTATCAGGCCGGCCTGTACAACACCTGCCGCCACGCCGACCGCCGCCAGCGTGAGGCCCATGGTGATGGTGTCCCAGCCATAGCGATAGCTGGTGTAGAGCACCGCGACTGCGGGCAGCACGACATGGGCGAGGTGGTAGAGGAAGGCCACGCCCGCGAGGCCCAGGAGCTCGCGACGCCGGGTCAGCAGGCGCAGCGAGCCGATCGGATTGGCGCGCGACCAGGCAAAGCGCATGCGCTGGCTGCGAGGCAGCGATTCAGGGAGCACGAAGTAGCCGTAGGCTGCGTTGGCGAGGCTCAAAGCTGCGGCCACCCAGAACGGCAGCCGCGGATCGAATTGACCGAGGACGCCGCCGAGCGCCGGCCCCAGCACGAAGCCGATGCCGAATGCGGCGCCGATCAGCCCGAAGGCGCCGGCGCGCTGATCGGGCGGCGTGACGTCTGCGATATACGCGTTGGCCGTGGAAAAACTTGCAGCCGTTATACCGGAAATGATCCTCCCCAGGAACAGCCAGGCGAGGGTGGGAGCCACGGCCATCAGGATGTAGTCGAGACCCAGACCCAGGGTCGAGAAGAGAACGATGGGGCGGCGTCCATACCGGTCCGACAGCGCGCCTAGGATCGGGGAGAAGAAGAACTGCATGAGCCCCCAGGCGGTGCCGAAGATACCGAAGATCTCCGCCGCCCTGGATGTGTCGCCGCCCACCATGCTCTCGACGAGCTTTGGCAGCACCGGGATGATGATGCCGATCGCCATCACGTCGAGCACCACCATCACGAAAATGAAAGCGAGCGCCGCCTTCTTGGAGTGATGCTCGGTCGTCGCTTTTTGCATGCGGCGTGTCTTCGGGAAGGGCGGCGATCAGCGAGACGGCACTCAGGCCGCTACGCGCTCAACGATGCTCTCGAACACCTTGCGGCCGTCGGTGCCGCCAAGCAGGGGTTCGAACAGGCGCTCGGGATGGGGCATCATACCGAGGATGCGACGGCGCTCATCGCAGATGCCAGCGATGTTGCGCTGCGCGCCGTTAGGATTGACCGCGGCTGAGGCATTGCCTTCCCCATCGACGTAGCGGAATACGACGCGGCCCTCACCCTCCAGGCGGTCGAGCGTTGCCTGGTCAGCGAAGTAGTTGCCGTCGCCATGTGCTATCGGCATGCGCACGATCGTGCCCCTGCCGAAGCGGCTGGTGAACGGTGTGTCGATCCGCTCGACCTTGAGGAACACGTCGCGACAAACGAATTTCAGCGACGCATTGCGCATCAATACTCCCGGCAACAGGCCGGCCTCGCAGAGGACCTGAAACCCGTTGCAAATGCCAAGGACCGGCGTACCCGCCCTCGCCTTGGCCACGACGTCGCGCATGATCCTCGAGTGCGCCGCCATGGCGCCGGTGCGGAGGTAGTCTCCGTAAGCGAAGCCGCCTGGCAGCACGATCAGGTCGGTTTCGGGCACGGCGGCGTCGGCATGCCAAACCATGCGAACTTCGCCGCCGGTTACCTTCTCCAACGCGACCTTTACATCCCGATCGCAATTGGACCCCGGGAAGACGATGACGGCTGCTTTCATGCAATCTACTTTCGGGCTGGAAGGACCTGAAAGCTGTCGAAGAATGCCTCGATTGCCTGCTTCTGCCTGGCGAAATCGTCGGTCGGCGCACGAGCGACCAGGCGGTAGCGAGCGTCGGGGCCAATGAGGTAGCGCACCGACGCGCGCCGCTCCCCAATCTGAAGGAACTTCACCTCGGCGCAGGTGACATCGGCCGTGTACATCAGCCGGTTTTCCTGGGTCGTCTGTTTGACGTCGCCGATCTTGACACGGCCCCTGTCGGACTCGCCGCAGACCGCCTCCGGCAACTCGTCCCGGAAAGTGGCCTCGCCGTAAGCCAGCGCCAGCTCCGTAGGCGACTTGCCGACATCGCCGGCCACGATCTCGGCGCTCACCTCCATGACCAGAGCGCGGGCGTTGCTGACTTGCGCGCTGCGTTCCGGGTCAAGATCAGCCGAGCACACGGCGTCCACCGTGCCCGGCCCTTCCTCATGGCGGCATCCGGCGGGCAAGGCCACCGTGTAGCGGTAGTGCTCGTTGGCAAAAGTCTTCGTGGCAACTGACGCCTGCGCAGTGGCCGGCCTCGCAGACATCATGGCGACAGTGCTCGCCGCTGTCGCAAGTAAGACCACGACGGCGAGGCCCGTCACACGGCGCGCGATCGGTGTCATTTCACCAGCTCATACGCGTAGTTCTCGATGACGGTATTGGCGAGCAGGTCCTTGCAGATCTTCTCGACCTGAACGCGCGCTTTCTCCTCGTCCTTCTCGGCCAAGTCGACCTCGATGTACTTGCCTTGGCGCACTTCGTTCACACCACTGAAACCGAGACTGGCAAGGGCGTTCTCGATGGCCTTGCCTTGCGGATCCAGAACGCCGTGCTTCAGCGTTATCTTGATGCGTGCCTGCATGCAATTCCCCGCGCGCAGTCGCGCTCCGACAGGCAGATGCACCCGAAAGCACTTACGCGCAAGTGGCGAAGCGTCCCGGGCACTGGTCAACTAGGCTTTGAGCTGACCAGCACCGGTCCGCTGCCCTTCGGCCGCGGATTCTCTGTCAGAACGCCGAGCCGGCGGGCAACTTCCTGGTAGGCCTCCAGCACACCTCCGAGGTCGCGCCGGAACCTGTCTTTGTCGAGCTTGTTGGAGGTGGCGACGTCCCAGAGGCGGCAGCAGTCGGGACTGATCTCGTCGGCCAGCAGAATATGCATCTGCTCATTGTCCCACTGGCGGCCGAACTCCATCTTGAAATCGATGAGGCGAATGCCGACGCCAAGGAACAACCCGACGAGGAAGTCGTTCACGCGCAACGCCAGCGCCATGACCTCGTCGATCTCTTGGGGCGTTGCCCAGCCAAAGGCGGTGATGTGCTCCTCTGTAACCATCGGATCGCCCAAGCCATCGTTCTTGTAGTAGAATTCGATGATCGAGCGGGGCAGCGGCTTGCCCTCTTCCAGTCCGAGGCGTGTTGCCAGCGAGCCGGCCGCGACGTTGCGCACGACGACCTCGAGGGGAATGATCTCCACCTCGCGGATGAGCTGCTCGCGCATGTTGAGGCGGCGCACGAAGTGCGTCGGGACGCCTATCTCGCCGAGCTTGGAGAAGATGTATTCGGAGATGCGGTTGTTGAGCACACCCTTGCCCTCGATGAGAGCGTGCTTCTTGTTGTTGAAGGCCGTCGCATCGTCCTTGAAGTGCTGAATGAGCGTGCCGGGCTCAGGGCCCTCGTAGAGCACCTTGGCCTTGCCCTCATACACGCGACGCCTCTTGTTCATTCTTGTTGTCCCCACAATGGCTTCATAAGTGCTGGAGCGCGACGTATATAGGCTGGATCGGTGCTCCGGACGACTTCCCCTATGATTTTTGCAGCGCGTCATCTTTCGTGCTGCAGCGCGTGCAATAGTCCGGCTCGCGTCGGGAATTGGCTTGCGACACTAGCCGATGGACCGGTCAGAAACAATGTCACTTGCCGTAGAGCACGTACCCGGGATCGTGGTTAAAGGGCGCATTGGTTGATCTCGCCGGCGCCCTCGGGGTATGGCTCGGCGGCTCGACCCCCAAGCGACCACAACCCAGGGTCTGACTAGGAACACTTCGGGAACGAATACACCTGTATGGGAGCGTTGGATGACCACCTTTGACGATCGCGAGAAGTCCTACGAGAAGAAGTTTGCGCTCGATGAGGAACTGAAGTTCAGGTCCGAGCAGCGCCGCAACAAGCTGATCGCCGAGTGGGCGGCGGCCAAACTGGGGCTGTCCGGGCCCGAAGTGCAGGACTATGTGAAGGCTGTGCGCAAGGCGGACCTGACTGCCAAGGGCGATGAAGACGTGTTTCAAAAGATTCGCAAGGATTTCACCGACAAGGGGGTGGCCGTGTCCGATGCGGAGCTGCGCAAGGCGCTGGGCGAGTTCATGTCCGCGGCGCTCGGTCAGATCGAGGCCGAGCGAAAGGGGTAGGCCCATCAGCTTTGCCTGGCTCGGAAATGCATGCCAGGGTATGGGGGCGTGCCGTGAACCCAGCTCAGCGCCATGCATTGACTTGACTACCGGCCCTGATTACGTGCTGTGACACCCCGTGTTGCCGGGCGTTGCCCCAGGTAGCCTCGGAGATTGGTCCCATCAGGAGACGAGCATGTCTCGCACATCACCGCGGACGCCCAGAGCGAACGTTGCGACCGTGGATCCGATCTGGCAGGAGGTCCGGCGCGAAGCGGAGGAGGCGGCGCGCCAGGAGCCGGCGCTTGGGGGCTTCCTCTATGCAACTATTCTGAGCCAGTCTCGTCTCGAGGATGCGGTCTGCCATCGCCTGGCGCAGCGCTTGAACCACTCCGACGTCGACGCGGGGCTCATCGGGCAGACGTTCGACCAGGTGCTGGAGGACCACCCTGAACTCGGGCGCGCGTTCAGGTCCGACCTCGCGGCTGTCTACGATCGCGATCCGGCATGCAGCCGCTACATCGAGCCGCTGCTCTACTTCAAGGGCTTCCATGCGCTCGTCACGCATCGGTTCGCACACGAATTGTTGAAGCAGGGGCGCCGCGACTTCGCACTCTACCTGCAGAGCCAAAGCTCGCGCATTTTCGCCGTCGATATCAACCCGGCGGCGCGGATCGGCATCGGCATCATGCTGGATCACGGCACTGGCATCGTGATCGGCGAGACCGCCACCGTCGGCGACAACTGCTCTTTGCTGCAGGGTGTGACCCTCGGAGGGACCGGCAAGGAGACGGGCGACCGGCATCCCAAGATCGGCGCCAACGTGATGATCGGCGCCGGCGCCAAGGTGCTGGGCAACATCAAGGTCGGCGATTGCTGCCGCATCGCCTCGGGCAGCGTAGTGTTGAAGGATGTGCCGCGCGAGACGACCGTTGCGGGCGTCCCGGCCAAGGTGGTCGGGCCTGCCGGGTGCCCCGAGCCCGCGCGCGTGATGGACCAACGCGTTGCGCACGACGACTGCGGCTGCGGCTAGCTTCCCCAGCAACGCACCACCGCATTCCGGAAAAGGAGACCATTTGTGACCCCGCAGGAGATGGTGCGAGTGCAGGCCTATCTGCGCAAAGTGTTCGGCGCCAAGACCCTTTCCGTGCGCGCCAGACCGAAGGTCAAAAACTCCGCTGAAGTCTATGTCGGCGAAGATTTTATCGGCACGCTCACGGTCGACAACGAGGACGGGGAGCTCTGCTATCAGTTTCAGATGGCCATCCTCGAGATGGACCTCGAGGACGTGTGATTCCCCGGAGACCGGCGCCAATGGCGCTCTACGAGCTTGACGGTCACGCGGTGGCGGTACCGGCCAGCGGCCGCTATTGGGTGGCCGACAGCGCCGTCGTGCTGGGCAAGGTGACGATCGGGGAGGAGGCGAGCGTCTGGTTCAACACCGTGGTGCGCGGCGACAACGAACCGATCATGATCGGCGCCCGCAGCAATGTTCAGGACGGTTGCGTGCTGCACACCGACCCAGGCTTCCCATTGTCGATCGGGGACGAGGCCACGATCGGTCACATGGCCATGCTGCATGGATGCAGCATTGGCCGCGGTGCGCTGATAGGCATCGGAGCCATCGTGCTCAACGGCGCGCGGATCGGCGAAGAGTGCCTGATCGGCGCGGGGGCCTTGATTCCGGAGGGCAAGGAGATCCCGCCCCGCTCGGTCGTGTTCGGCTCGCCGGGGAAGGTCATCCGGCCGGTCAGCGAGCAGGAGTTGGAGCGCATACGCGCGGGCGTTGAGCTGTACCTCAGCCGGTGGCAGCTATACGCGCGCTCGCTGAAGCCGCAGCCGCAAGTCGACCAGGCAACCGTGTCCTGAGGCCTCTCGGTACCGCTCAGCGGGACCAGCGCACGCCTGCCGACGGCAGCGAGGCATCTGCTTCCTTGGGATCGAGCGACATCCACAGGCGCGGATTGAGGTACGACTGGCGCATGACGAAGTCGTAGCGCGTGCGGTGCCAGATGCGGATCTCGTCGGTCTTGTTGTCGAGAATAAAATCGCCCTGGATGGTGCGAGCCGTGAGCACGGCATGCCCCTCGCCACGCTCGTCGCGCACCACAGTTACGAGCAGCGCGCTGGCGGGCCAGCCGAGCTCCATCAGCCGTTTGCGCTTGAGGAGCACGTAGTCCTCGCAGTCGCCCTTGGTCGCGGGGATGGTCCAGTGGTCGGTCACGCCGTACTGCTCGAGGTCGGTGACAGGCTCGATCTCGTGATTGACCGCGCGATTGACGGCGTCGAGCTCGGCCATCCGCGCAGGGCTCGCAAAGAACCGCTGCTCCTCCTGGGCACCTTGTGCGCACGCCTGTGGCGTGCGTTCGCAGAAGCTAACAAACCCATAGGGCGGCTGCGCGAGGCCGAATACGCGCATGAAGGGCGAGGCGTAGTCCTGCCCGCGGGGAACCGATGACGGATTGGCCAGCGCGGTGCCAGACAGCAGCAAGAGGCCGCCAAGTCCCACCAGGAAGATTGCGCCACGTCGCATGCTGCCCCTCACCACACACCGCCACCCACTATACCCGGCACCCTCTCAAGTTCGCTGAGGCTGGGTCTCGCAACTTGAGACGAATTCGCCGCCGAATTGGCTCCAATTGCTTCTGCCCTGTTCACCGACGCTCAACTCCTTCGCTTGGCTCAGCCGAAGTGCCGCCGCAAGGCGGTGTGGTTTTGGGTATCGATGAACTGAACGCCGAAGCCTTGGGCGTGGTGGCGCATCACGCGGGCGCGCAGCTTCTGGTCGCCGAGCACTACTTCCGTGCCTATTTCGGGGCGGGCCGGCGTGCCGATGGAGGCGCCCGAAACCGAGATGTCGAGCACCTGGCATTCGATGGTTATGCCCTCGGCCAGCTGCAGTTGCTGGCGGCGCTTCGGGGGGGCCACGCGCTCGTGGCGACGCTCGTCTGCGCCATCGAGCTCGGAGCGGTTGGCGAGCCAAGTCAGGGTGGCCGCGAGCTTTTCGCGCTTGTGCTGGGTTGCAACGAGCTTGCAAGCAAAGCCGCTGTCGAATGCTCGCACAACCGTGCCTTGGATGCCGTCCACGTGGTCGAAGAAGGCAACAATGCGCTCACCGATATCCACGGCAACCGGTGCGATGGGTTTGATGGCGACGCCGCCCGCAGAAATATCGATGAGCTTGCAGGGGTGCTCCTGCTTGTTCTCGCGCATGAAGCGGCCCAGCAACTCGACCGCAATGCGCCTGTGGCGGCGGCGATCGGCAACAGTACGCGTCAGCAGCCCCTGTGAGCGCCGGGCAAATGTGTTCGGGTTGCCTGTCATCGACCACCTGAGCGCTGCTGCGTGGTGAAGTCCGCGGCTGAACCGTCCAGCGTGTGCCGCGGGACGGACAGAAACGCTGGGCCATGCGAGACGTGTCCCAACTATGGCCGGGGGGCCTTAATGAAGGCTAAACCGGTGCCCCCGTTTGGGATGCTCGAGGTGGGAGTTTGGCCAACGTTGGCCGATGCAAGCGGTTCTAGCTCTCTCCCCGGCCGCCCTCCACGACGCGGAATCTGCTACGAAGGTCAGTGAGGATGCGGTCCTGGGGAAGCGCCGGCAGGAAAGGCGCGCGGCCGCTCGCACGCTGCACTACCGCGTGCGGTCTTCCATCCGGCCAGATCAGCTCGTGACGTACCAGTTGCTTCTCGGTCAGAGGTTCGTGGCCGAGCCAGTGGGGAGAGATCATCGGGGCCATGGCGCCGATCACACGTTCGATCGTGTCATCCCCATGGATCAGCGGCAAGAGGATGGCTTCGAGCTGCAACCGCCGCTGCGTCGCCGTCCTCGCCTCGACGACTAACAGTGAGACTGCGCCTCGAGTGCAGGTGGACGTCAAGCTGCGCGCCAGGAGCGTGCGATCGGACGGGCGCCACCCGTCCAGCACGTCGGTATCACGTAGCTCCGAGCCGAAGATTTCGCACAGCCGGGTGCCGGCGAGGCGATAGTGATAGGTGGTGGGGGCCGTGCGTTCGAGCATGAACGTCTCTGCCAACACAGAGCTGATGCGCGACGGTTCGACCTCCAAGCGGCGTGGCGCTATGCGGCCAGCGCGCAGCTCGTTCCAGTATGTGTACAGGGTCTGATTGGTTCGCAGCTTCATACTGGTTGGCAGAGCCTTCCTGTCAGGCGCCTCCGGAACACATCGTTCCTGGCTGTGCCGAAACGGAGCATGGCACCTAAGAGCACCCTTCGTGCCATCGGAGCGTGCATGCGGCTCTGGCATTGCGAGTGACGCGATGTCCTTGGCGTTAAGGTTGCCGGGGCGGCCCACGGCCGCTGGCGGCATTTCGCCAGAGTTGTCAGCGCGAGGTTGCGCGTGTTAGGCGGCGGGGCGGTAGGGCGGAGCCTCGAGCCTGGTGAGCGAGCGACAACCGATTTTCAATGTGCCCGGCGTCATTGTCGTGATGTTGGTCATTTTTGTTGCCGTTCACGTCTTGCGTTACCTGTTGCCCGACGAGCAAGGCGCCTGGCTGACGGCTGCGCTGGCTTTCGTTCCGGCGCGACTGACCGGCATGGCACGGGACCTGCCGGGAGGCGATGTCGCCACCTACACGCAGTTCGTCACGCACCTTTTCGTGCACGGCGACCTTACCCATCTGCTGATCAACTCGGCATGGCTGCTGGCATTTGGCAGCCCCGTGGCGCGTCGCACCGGCACGGTGCGATTTCTGTGCTTCTTCTTGCTTTGCGGCATTGCCGGAGCGCTGTTCTATGCGGCGGTCAGCAGCAATTCGCTCAGCATGATGGTCGGGGCGTCAGGGGCCATCTCAGGGTTAATGGGGGGCGCATTCCGCTTCTTGTTTCAAGCGCTGAGGGATAACGATCCGGCCGCTCTGGCAGACCAGACCGGCATGCCGCCCCTCATGAGCCTGCGAGCCGCAGCGACCGACCGGCGTGTGCTGCTTGCCATCGCCGGGTGGACGGTGCTGAACACAGTCTTTGCCTGGGGCGCCGCCACCCTCGTGGAGGGCGCCAGCATTGCCTGGGAGGCGCATCTCGGCGGCTTCTACATGGGCTTCCTGACCTTCGGTCTGGTCGACCGACCTGGGCGCCATTCATCCTAGTCGACAGTAATGCTGCGCTCGCGGAATGATCCTCTTGCGCGTTGCCGCTGTTCTGCCCACTATTATACTAAAGTCTGAGACGACTGAGATCTGGGGCTGAACCGCGCAACGGCAGCGGGCGGCTGTCGCCAAGGCGGAGCAACTGGTCGCCCGGCGAACCGTGAGCGGCATTGCTAGCCCGTCGAATGGGAGGAAGACCCATGAACGTTGCCACGATCCTGAAGCAGAAAGGCCGGGCGGTCACGACCGCTTCTCCGACCGTGACGCTGCTCGATGCCGCCAACAAGCTTGCGGCCAAGCGCATTGGTGCGATTGTTGTGGTCGGATCGCGAGGCGATGTCGCCGGCATCATCTCCGAGCGAGACATCGTCCGTGCCTTGGCCGATGCCGGCCCCGAGTGCCTCTCCCGTCCCGTGTCGGAGACCATGACGCGTCAGGTCGTCACATGCCAGGAAACCGACACGCTGGAGGAACTCATGGCGATGATGACGGCGCGGCGGTTCCGGCATCTGCCTGTGGTCACGGACGGTTCGCTCGTCGGGATCATCTCGATCGGCGACGTCGTCAAACATCACGTGGCCGAGGTGGAGATGGAAGCGACGGCGATGCGCGAGTACATCACGCACAGCTGAGCGGCGCGCGTCTCCCGCTCTATGCGGTGCGGGCCAATACCGCACCGGAGAGGCGGCGCGAGGCAATCTCGCGCTTGATGTCGTCGATCTCGCGCTGCGCCGCGGCCATGCCGCACTGGATCATCGCCTCGGCGCGATGGAAATCGAACACGCCGAAGGCCGGCAGGCGCGGCGCGATCACGGCATCGGGGGGATCGCCGGCGAGCCGCGAGCGGGCGATGCGATCCTGTACGATGTTGAAAGCTTCCATCATCACGCGCGGTATGCCGGGCCCGCTCTCGCCGCCGCCGAAGAACTGGCGTTGCAGCAGCTTCTTCACGGCGCGGCTGTTGCGGGCGAGCAGGCCTTCATCCGTGGCAGGCTCGGCCTCGACCGCGGGCGTGGGCGGCGGCAGGGCTTCCAAGTGAGCCACCACGGTGCCGCGTCCGCACGCGTCGGTGTTGACGTTGACAGCGATCACGTAGCGCGCCCCGAGCGCGCGGCAGACCGAGACCGGAATTGGGTTGACCAGCGCGCCATCGAACAGCCAGCGCCCGTCGATCATCACCGGCTTGAAAATTCCGGGCAGGGCATAGGACGCCCGCATCGCGTCGACCAAGTGCCCGCGTCCGAGCCAGGTCTCATGGCCCGTGCCGATCTCCGTTGCGACTGCAACGAAGCGCTTGGCCAAGGTTTCGATGGTAACGCCTTTGAGGCGGGTCTGGAGAATATCGGTCAGGCGATGACCGTGGATCAAACCGGACCCGGCGAGATTGAAATCCAGATAGCTCAGCACCTTGCGGCGCGTCAGATCGCGCGCGAAGTGCTCGAGCGCATCGAGCTCGCCCGCCACATAGCACCCGCCGACAACGGCACCGATCGATGTGCCTGCAATGATATCAGGGTAGATGCCGGCTTCGTTGAGGGCGCGCAGAACGCCGATGTGCGACCATCCTCTGGCCGAGCCGCCCCCGAGGGCCAGACCGATCTTGCAATCGCCCATCTTCTGCTCCGCAAAGCGCACTGCGCGGGCGGATGTTCCTGCCCTACTCCTCAAAAGCTTAATGGCTAGGAATTAAGCCACAGCTACGTGGGCGTTAATGCGCAGTTGAGAAGCGTCCCTCGCTCCGCCACTTGCGGGGGGGAAAGCCAGGCGGACTGGGCCGAGCCGGGAAGGCGCTAGGCTGGAGCGAGGCGGAGGCTCGGCGAGGGCTCGGCGCCCAGCGGCACCGAACGGTAGAAGCACGAGCGCGCCCCGGTGTGACATGCAACACCACCGCCGCCGATGTTGACCTTGAGCCATAGGGCGTCCTGGTCGCAGTCTGTCAGTACCTCGGTGACATCGAGCACGTTGCCGCTCTCCTCGCCCTTCTTCCACAACCGGCGCCTGGATCGGCTCCAGAAATGGCCGACCCTCGTCTCCAAGGTGAGGGCGAGGGCCTCTGCATTCATCCAGGCGAACATCAGGACCTGGCCGGAGGCCGCATCGGTGACGATGGCGGCGATCAAGCCGTCGGCGTCGAACCTGGGCTGGAAGGCAAGGCCGCGCTCGACCTCCTCGGGCGTGCCGCGTTCAGAAAAAAGAGGCGCCGGCGCCATGACTGGGGTCTCCGAAATTCGCGCGGAAGTGCAAACAAACCCAAGCTAGCCGCGCGGGCCCTGATGCACCATCTGCAGGAAGCGGTCGCGATAGCTGGCATCGGCCTCCAGCGCACCGGTGAAGCGGGTGGTGATCGTCTTCACCCCGGGCTGTCGAACCCCGCGCATCGACATGCACTGGTGCTCGGCCTCGATCAGGACGGCCACGCCGCGCGGTCGCAGCGCAGTCTCGATCGCATCGGCAATCTGGGCGGTCAACGCTTCCTGCGTTTGGAGGCGCCTAGCGAAGATCTCGACAACACGCGCAATTTTCGAGATTCCGAGGATGCGCCCGTTCGGCAGGTAGGCGACGTGCGCCATGCCCAGGAACGGCGCCAGATGATGCTCGCAATGGCTCTGGACGCGAATATCCCGCAGCATTACCAGATCGTCATAGCCACCCGTTTCGTCGAATGTCTTGGACAGAACGTCGGCGGGGTCGAGCCGGTAGCCAGCGAAGTACTCCTCGAAGGCGTCCGCGACGCGGCGCGGCGTGTCTTTCAGGCCCTCGCGAGTGGGGTCGTCGCCGGCCCAGCCAATCAACGTCCGGACGGCATCCTCCGCCTCGGCCCTTGATGGCCTGCCGGGCGGGGCGAGGGCCTTGATAGCGGCCCTGACGCGTCTCGTTGCGGTTTCGTCCATGGATTCGGCGCCGTTGGGATCAGCTCTGGTTGGGAGATTATCCGGCCGTTGCGGCATCGGGTTTCGATACGCGGGTTGAATTCCCCTGCCCCGCGCGCGATATCAACGCTAGGGTTTCTCGGTCGGATCAGGTTCGTGTGGCGGATATAGTATGGCGGGGCTGGCTGGGCAAGGAAAGCCCGGCTGGACAGGGGTGCGAAACAAGCTTGACGAGCAAATGACGCAGCTCAGCGAGATCTACAACCAGCGCATTCTCGAGCTGTCCGCCAATATCCCGCAGGCGGAGCGGTTAGCGGATGCCGATGCCAGCGCCACCGCGCACTCCAAGCTATGCGGGTCGACGGTGACGGTTGACATCAAGCTCGCGGGCGATCGCGTGGCGGCCTATGGCCAAACCGTGAAGGCATGCCTGCTGGGACAAGCGGCGGCGTCGGTGATGGCCCACAACATCGTGGGCAGTACCGCCGAGGAGTTGCGGGAGGTTGGCGCCACCATGCGTAGGATGCTCAAGGCCAATGGGCCGCCGCCCACCGGGCGCTGGACCGATCTGGCCGTTCTTGAGCCGGTGAAGGACTACAAGGCGAGGCACGCCTCCACGTTGCTGGTGTTCGACGCCGTGGAAAGCGCGCTGTCCGCTGCCGAAGCCAAGCGAGCGGCCGAGGAGGAGACCTCCGGGGGCAGGCTGGCAAGCGCTGCTGTTCCGGGCGCAGCCTGAGACCGTGACATGGCGCCCAATGCCACTCACGCCGCGAAGTTCATCGCCAAGGCGCCCATCCATGCCTATCGCTGGACGCTGAAGCCGCTGATCGGCTTGGAATGCCGGCACCTTCCCACCTGCTCGGAATATGCGCTGCAGGCAATCGATCGCAACGGCGCATGGCGCGGACTCTGGCTGACGCTGTCGCGGATATGCCGGTGCCATCCCTGGGGCACGCACGGCTTCGACCCGGTGCCTGACATTGCCGATGTGCGGCACCCATGGGCGCCCTGGCGCTACGGCCGGTGGCGCAAATCTTCTCCGTCGAAGCACTGAAGTCGGGCGGGGTGATCAGCTGCCACGCAGGCGCGCGAGCCGGTCCTCGGCCTCAGGGGCGCCCAGCGCCCTCGCGCGCTCGTACCACTTGCGCGCCTCGGCACGGTCGGCGGCCACGCCCTGCACCCTGACGTTGAGACGCTCGAGCTCGGCGGGATCATACGTCGCCGCCATCTTGAGCGCACCGGCCGACAGGCCAGCTTCCGCGGCTCGTTGATAGAACAAACGGGCGGCGCCGATGTTACCTTGCTCGAGATGGCGGTCGCCCTGAATGACGAGCCGTTCCGCGCGCTCCTTTTCTCCGGTCGCCAACTCAGGTGGGCGCGGCTGGGCGGGCGGTGCTGCAGGCGCAGACGCCGGTGCAAGGGTCGGCCGCTGCGCCAGCGGCTCGGCAGCGGCCTTCTTCTCGGCCGGCGCGATCATGGTTGCTGACGCCCCCACGATCAGCGCCGTCCTGGCCTCGGCCAGTGTCGTGCCGTCCATCGCGACCAAGTGGATGATGATCTCCGTGCGCCCCGAGACGCCGGCAGGCACGATCGCTTTGAGCGTCGGCAGCCCGAACAGCGGCACCGCCCAGGAGCCCGGAGCTATTGCGTAACCCTCGGTGAGCGAGACGCTCACAGGCAGCCCGCGCAGGCGGACGAAGCTGTTGTTGGGAAGCGCTCCCGGCGGACCAACCTGGATCGACAGGGCCACCTGCGACGCGGGCTCCGCCAGTATGGCGGGCGCTACCGAGACACGCGATCCCTCGCGCTGGGCCGCCGCGTAGTCGCTGGCGGCTGCCGCCAAGGCAATGCAGAGCGCGAAGGCAGCCGCACGCCGCCAGAACCCGAGACGCGCAGCCGCGGGTCCGGAGGAGGAGACGGTCACGATCTCGGCGGCCCTCCGCCCGATGGTCGGCATGGACTGCGCTCTTGCAAAGCAGCGTGCCTCAGCGTGTAGCAACGAAAAGCCCGTGTGTCCGTCACTTGTTCTGCTTCTTGCTCCACTCCAGGAACTGCTGGAATAGCCGCTCTTGCTCGGAGGCGTCGGAGCCAGCGCGCGTCGCCGGCGGGCGGCCCGGTGAAGGCTCCGCCACCTTGCTCGCCTGGACGTTGGCAGCCGCAACCTGCCTCAGCCGCTCTTCGGCCACAGCATAGCGCGTCCAGCCCGGCACATTCGCGGCCAAATTCACGCTTTTCCACTTTGGATGATAGGGCGGCTTGTGCAGCGTCTCGAAGCGATCGAAGTAGTACTCGATGAAGCGCTGCACGCGGCGGAAGCGATCGTGATCGCGCGGCCAGTTGTAGACCGCGAGAACGGTTTGCACCCCGAGCGTCTCGACCTTCTCGCCCGACTTGATGAAGTCCGGATAGTCCTGCGAGGTAAGCACCGCCGGAATGTAGTACTCGTCGAACCGGTCGATCGGGATCGGCAGAAACTTGAAATCTCCGTCGTTCTTGAACTTGGCGAGAAGGTCGAGGGGCTTGGCACCATTGTTGACGATGCCGGCGATCTCGCCTGTTTTCATCTTCTCGAGCGCGATGGCGTTATTGATGTAGACAAACTCGGGGTTGACGCCGAGTCGCCTGAACACGATGGGTCCCGTGGTCGATTGTCCCGCGCCCTTGGCGCCGAGGCTCACCTTCTTGCCTTCCAGGTCCTTGAAGCGACTTGATCTCCGGGACGGACAACAATGTGCACCTCGGAGATCACCATTTCGGAAATGAAGTTGATGCGCTTCTCGATGCTCGGGATCTTCTCGACCGTCTTGAAGTGCTCGAGCACGTCGGCGTTGGTGATGGCAATGTCGATCCCCCTGAGGTAGAGGAGGTCTTTCACATTGTCGGTGGCGCCCTGCGTGACCACCGGGAGCACACGCAGGCTCTCCGGATCGTTGACGTTGCGGGCGATTTCGGCGGCGAAGCGGAGGAACGTGCCTTCGGGCAATCCGCCGGCTAGGCCGACCGTCCAGTTGTTGATCTTGGCGACTGTGCCGATCTCACCGGTGTCGGCGGCGGTAGGGGCGCGCAGAATCTTGCGCTTGGCGCCTTGCTGGGCCTGAGCCACGTCCTGTGGCCAGAGCTGAGCGACCGCCCCCACCCATGGTATCGAGGCCGCCACGGCCGTTACAACCAAGGCATGCCACATCCTTGCGCGCATCGTCAGCTCCCTCAACTCCAATGCCACGACCAAGTCCCACCTTGCCACAAACGGTCAGGGTCGCGTCCCAATTCCGCCTAGTGTTGTGCCCGCCGCGGGCTGACCACGGCCAAGCAAACGCTATCGCGCGAATTGCAGGCGCCGTCCCACAGCGCTCGGACGCTCGAGGCCTGCCCGTTGTGTTGCTTTGCGTCGCGCGCTGCCCGTCCCCGCATGACTGCTGCGGCTCTAGGCGAATTTGGGGCCGGATTGGGGAATTCTTCAGGCGCGGGCTGCGACCGCACCAAAAACGAGGATGTCGTCAATTGGCGCCGAGACGGCGCAAGCGCTGGGCAGCCTCGGTCGACCCAAGCTGCTGGGCACGCTCGTACCAGCGTTTGGCTGCGGCTGGGTCGGGTTGGAGCCCGTGGACACCGAGGCGGCCAAGCTCGGCGGCATCGTAGGTGGCGGCGAGGGCCATCGCACCTTCCGGCAGGCCGGCGTCGGCGGCACGCTCGTAGAGCAGCCGGGCCTGCGCGACGCCGCCTTCAGCAAGCTCCTCATCGCCCTTCTTCACCATGCGCAAGGCACGCTCGCGCACGGCGGCGGACAGCTTCGGGGCATTCGGCGCAAGCGAGCCCGCGGTCGCGTCGGGCGCACCCGCGGCGGGTGGGCCAGCTCTCAGGATCGAAAGCGGCGGCACAACCGCCTTGCCTGGCGGCGGGCCGAACGCCGGTTGCTGGGTGGCCACCATGAGGACGGACTTGGCTTCGGCAAGCACGGCGCCGTCTATCGCGACCAGCGTTATGAAGATTTCGGAGTTGCCTGCCGTGGCGGTCGGCAGGGTGATCGTGAGGTTTGGCAGCGCCGCAATCGGCACCGCCCAGGAACCGGGCGCGATCGAATGTCCCTCCGACAACGCTGCCATCGGCGGCAGGCCGCGCACCCGTATGAAACAGCCCTTGGGCAAGGCAGCCGGCGGCCCGACCCTGATGACGAGCGGCGTTTGCGATGCCGGCTCCGCGGGCAAGGTGGCGGTCACGGATACGGTGGGCCTCGACGTCTGCGCGGCGCCCACAGTTGGAGCCAGCACCGCCAATAGGAGGGCACATGCAACGAGGATCGCGTCCGACCTAGCCGAGCGACGCCAGCGTCCATGCTGGGCTGGCCGGTGCCGGTTCACGATTTCCCTCCAACCTCCCTGCTGCAACTCCCCCGCTGGCTTATCGCGCCATTGTTCTCATTGGGGCGGCTATCGCTTGCCCTGCGACTTGGCCCACTCCATGAACTCCTGGAACAGCCGCTCCTGTGCGGCAGGATCGTTGGGCGCGACCTTGGCTGCCTGTGCGCGAACGACGCCGGGATCGATCGCGACGTTGGTCACGCGCTTTTCCGCGTTCTTGGCGAGCCACTCCTCAGCGGCGGGAAACCGCTTCCAGCCCTTCAGCGCGGAATTGATGTTTGCCTCCCTCCACTTGGCGTGCCGCGCCGGTCTCTGGAACTCACTGAACTTGGTGAAGAACGCATCGATGAAGGTGGCCACCCGGCGGTAGCGATCCGTGTCGCGCGGCCAGTTGTAGGCGGCCAGCACCGACGCGATGGCAACGCTGTCCACGCTTTCGCCTTGTGGGATCAGATTGGGATAGTCCTGGTGCGTGAGCTTTGCAGGCAGGTAATCCTGCTCGAGGGCCTCGATATAGGGCACCGGCAAGAGCTTCATGCCAGGCTCGAGCTTGAATTTGGCGAACGAGCCTGTCGGCTTGCCGGCAATGAGGATGGTGGCGGCGATCTCGCCCGACTTGACCATCTGGTAGCCGTCGGCCTGGCCAACGTTGATCTCCGTCGCCTTGATGCCGAGCAGCTCGAGAATGAGGCGAGTGGAGAACTGCGTGCCGCTGCCGACGTCGCTGAAGTTCACCTTCTTGCCGTCGAGGTCCTTTATGGTTTTGATGCCCGCGCCAGCAAGGACGTGCATTTCCTCGTTGTAAAGCCGGGTGATGAACGCAAGGCGGGCCTCGATGTTGGGGCCCATCTCGCCGGTCTTCTTCAGATACGTCATAATGTTGGACTGCGTGATGCACAGGTCCACGCCCCGCAAGTGCAGCACGTCCATCACGTTCTGGTAGCCGCCCTTGCCGATCACCGGCAGCACGCGCAACTCGTTGCCGTCGTCGAGAACGGCCGACATGTCGTAGGCGAGATAGAGATAGGTGCCGTTGGGATTGCCCGAGATCACCGTCACCGTGTTCTGGTTGAGCTTGTCGCGCAGGGCCGCATAGCGGGCAGCAGGCGACTGCTGTACTGCGGCCGCCACAGGGCGCTTCACCTGGGCCAGCTGATTGGATTGCGCTCCGGCCGGCCCATGCAACGCCAGCAGCGCCGCGGCGGCGGCGAGGTAGCCGATCAGTCGCACGTTACTTTCCTCCCCTGGAAACCGTAACGCGTTGTCCCCCTCGGTAGTCGCCGGGTGTGCTGCCGGCTTTTGCGCCGGGCTCGCCCAAATCAAGCTATCACAGCATATTATGGCTGCAATCACGGAATGCCTTCGAAAGCTGCTAGCTCCCCGGTGCGGCGCCATTGAGGCGGTCCCCGACAGAGCGGATGCCGGCCGTGGGCGAGCTTGACAGCGGTCGCCCGCTTGCGCACAAGCAGCCGCCGCCAGGCCTGCATACGCCGCTTGCAGGCGCGGCCGCCCTTACCTGCGTGGTTTGCAGCGAGTGAGAGGACACCCATGAGCGACGTACGCAACGAGATCACCCTGTCATTTCCGGACGGCGCCAAGCGCTCGGTGCGCAAGGGCATAACCGGCAGAGAGCTGGCGGAAAGCATCGCCAAATCGCTGACCAAGCGCGCCGTCGCGATGCTGGTGGACGGCAAGCTCGCCGATCTCGCCGACGCAATCGAGGCCGACGCGACGGTCAAGATCTGTCGCGCACCGATCCCGAGGCGCTCGAGCTGATCCGACACGACGCTGCGCACGTGATGGCGGAGGCGGTGCAGGCGCTGTGGCCCGGCACGCAGGTCACCATCGGCCCGGTGATCGAGAACGGCTTCTACTACGACTTTGCCAAGCGGAGCCTTTCCATCCCGACGACCTCGCCAAGATCGAGGTGAAGATGCGCGAGATCATCGCCCGCGATCAGCCCTTCGCCAAGGAATTCTGGAGCTGCGACGCAGGCCAAGGCATTCTTCAAGAACAAGGGTGAGCTCTTCAAGATCGAGCTCATCGACGCCATCCCGGCGGGCGAGGACCTCGAAGATCTACAAGCAGGGCGAGTGGCTCGATCTGTGCCGCGGTCCGCACATGACCTCCACAGGCCAGATCGGCAAGGCCTTCAAGCTCACCAAGTTCGCGGGCTCCTACTGGCGCGGCGACCACAACAACGCGCAGCTGCAGCGCGTTTACGGCACCGCGTGGGCGACGGAAGCCGAGCTGGCGGCCTACCTCAAGATGATCGAGGAGGCCGAAAAGCGCGACCACCGCAAGCTCGGGCGCGAGATGGATCTCTTCCACTTCCAGGAGGAGGGGCCTGGCGTCGTGTTCTGGCACCCGAAGGGGTGGGAGCTGTTCCAGGGCCTCATCAACTACATCCGACGTCGGCAGAACGCAGCGGGCTACCGCGAGGTGAACGCGCCGCAGATCCTCGACAAGTCGATGTGGGAGACCTCGGGCCACTGGGAGTGGTTCCGCGAGAACATGTTCACCACTCATACCGAGGACGAGCGCGAGTTCGTCATCAAGCCGATGAACTGCCCGGGCCACATCCAGATCTTCAAGCACGGGCTGCGGTCCTATCGCGAGCTGCCGTACCGCGTCGCCGAGTTCGGCAACGTGCATCGCTACGAGCCCTCCGGCGCGCTGCACGGGCTGATGCGCGTGCGCGGCTTCACCCAGGACGATGCGCACGTGTTCTGCACGCAAGAGCAGCTCGCCGACGAGTGCATCAAGATCAACGACCTGATCCTGTCGATCTATCATGACTTCGGCTTCGAGCACGTGACCGTCAAGCTGTCGACCAGGCCCGAGAAACGGGTCGGCAGTGACGCGTTGTGGGACCAGGCGGAAGCGGCGATGGCGGCCGTGCTGAAGGAGATCGCCGAGCGGTCGGGCGGCAAGATCAAGACCGGTATCAACCCCGGCGAGGGCGCCTTCTATGGCCCGAAGTTCGAGTACGTGCTGCGCGATGCGATCGGTCGTGACTGGCAGTGCGGTACGACCCAGGTCGATTTCAACCTGCCGGAGCGCTTCGGCGCCTTCTACATCGATGCGGACGGCGAGAAGAAGACGCCGGTGATGGTGCACCGCGCCCTGTTCGGCTCGCTGGAGCGCTTCACCGGCATCCTGCTCGAGAACACGGCCGGCCATCTGCCGCTGTGGCTGGCGCCGGTGCAGGCGATGGTGTGCACCATCGTGTCGGATGCCGACGCTTACGCTGGCGAGGTGTTGGCCGCCCTGCAGCGGGCCGGCGTGCGGGCTGCGATCGATCTCAGGAACGAGAAGATCAACTACAAGGTGCGCGAGCACTCGCTGTCCAAGACGCCGGTGATGCTGGTGGTAGGCAAGCGCGAGGCGGAGGAGCGGAAGGTTTCAGTTCGTCGGCTTGGCGTCCAGGAGCAGCAGGTCATGGCGCTCGATGCGGCCATCGCCATGCTTGCAGAGGAGTCGACGCCGCCTGACCTCAAGCGATCGCGGTCTGCAGGCGCGGCGGCTTGAACGCCGCGGAGCGTCGAGGGCCCGCTATTCCTCGCTTTCCTCGCTTAGAATGTTCCCAGCGGCGCGTGCTGTCGGCGAAACGAGCGCCAATAAGCTTGGGCTTGGGCGCGAGCGCCTGTTTTTATTGAACATCTATCGTCTTGAATTGCTTTGCGCATCCCGTATCGGCGGCGCGGCTGCGGCGCACCGCCGCGTAGCGCGCCCAACCACAATATCGTTCGTGCGCATACGGGTGCGATGAAGAGCAAACTTTCAACATGAGCAGGGATGCGTATCACCAGAGTTGTGTTCGCGTTTTTCGCGATTGGATTTCTCGCGGGTAGCTTCGAGAGAGCAGCTGGGCTCGGCGACCCCGAGCGACCGAAGCGAATGGCCGACAGTTACGTGGACGCCGCAGTCGCGCGCTCCACGCAGCTGGTGCTGGCTTCGGTCGGGCCGATCGGAAGCCGCCTTCCCGAAATGGTGCTGGCCAGCATCAAGAGCAGCGCCAACTCGACGCTCGAGGCGGCGGGCGCGGCCTGGTCTTGGTCGGCGTCTACAACCGAGCCGATGGCGAAAGCCGATGGCCTGCCGCTTGTGTCAGCGACCCCGCCGCTCAATCCGGACCTTCAGCGCCGCCGCCTCGTAGGCAAAAGGATGCTGAAAGAGCGACAGGCGGACGCCATGTCGAAGCGGCCGGCGCCGATTTCGTTTGCACCGACGGACGAGTGGGTCTCCACGGGTCGGCTCGAGGACCCGGGCGAACGAGCGCGATCTGGCGATGGCCCGAACCAGGAGTTCATCATGCCGTTCGAGCGGGGCCGGGTGACCAGCCTCTTCCATCAGGGCCGCTACCACCCGGCGATCGATCTGGCGGGCTCGCTGGGCTCGACGGTGCACTCTACGACCCGCAAACAGCGGGTGACGTTCGCGGGCTGGAGGGGCGGCTATGGCAATGCTGTGATCACACGCGACGAGTACGGGCGGACGCATCTCTATGGGCACCTACTCAGGATCTTTGCCGCGGTGGGCAGTGTTCTCGATCAGGGCCAGAGGCTCGGTGCCCTGGGCAGTACCGGCCATTCGACGGGTCCGCACGTGCACTACGAAGTGCGCAACAAGGCTGGCGCGCACGTCAACCCGGTGACGCTGCTGTTTCCCGGCCGCCAGGTAGGCCGCGGGTTCGCGTGGAACGGTGCGGGCTCAGTGAAATCCCCCAGGGGGATGGTCGCGCAGGCTCAGCCACGGCCGCGATAGGGCGCCACTCCCTGGTCGGGGAGCCAGACGCCGGTGGGCGGTTCCCCGGTCTGCCAGAAGACGTCGATCGGCATGCCCCCGCGCGGGTACCAGTAGCCGCCGATGCGCAGGTAATGCGGCTCGAGCAGGGCGGCGAGGCGCTTGCCGACGGCGACCGTGCAGTCCTCATGGAAGGCGGCGTGGTTGCGGAAGGCGGCGAGATAGAGCTTCAGCGACTTGGATTCCACGAGCCACTGGCGGGGGACGTAGTCGATCACCAGGTGCGCGAAGTCGGGCTGGCCGGTCACCGGGCAGAGCGTGGTGAACTCGGGCGCCGTAAAGCGCGCGACATAGGCCGTGTCCGCGTGGGGATTGGCGACGCGCTCGAGCACGGCCTGGGCGGGCGCGGAGGGCAGCGACGCCTTCCGGCCTAGAACCGTGAGGCCCTCCTGCTGGGGGGCAGGCGCCGCGCCGGCAGGCGTCGAGGCAGGCGGCTCCAGCATCGTGCCCCGCGCCAGCCAGTCCACGTCGACGCCCAAGAGGCGCGCCAGCGCCAGCAGATGCTCGCGCGTGATGTCGGAGCGCCCCGTCTCCCAGTGGCTGACCTGCTGCTTGGAGACGCCGAGGCTGCGCCCGACGGCCATCTGGGTGAGCTTGGCGTTCTGCCGAGTCTGCTGGATGCGGCGGCCGAGAGGTTTGAGGGCGGGACGGAGTGAGACGGTCATTGCGAGGTGCCGAGCGAGTGGTTGCCGTTGTGCGGGCGAATGTCTTATGTGATTAGACCTTCCTATACCGGCAAGCAACTCTAGACAAAAGCGTTGCCCCCGCCTATCGCAATACCAGGGTCAGTGACGCGCGGGAGAGGCTTGGCGGTTAGCAAAACCTCCGCGCGCGTAACGACATTTGAGGGGTCGCACGTGCAGGCACCACGGCAATACCGCTACTTCGAGTTCGTCATGGTGGCGTTCGTGGTGGTGCTGGTGTGCTCCAACCTGATCGGGCCGGCCAAGGCCGCGCAGATCGAGCTGCCGCTGATCGGGGCCGTGACGTTCGGCGCCGGAGTGCTGTTCTTCCCCATCTCCTACGTGTTCGGGGACATCCTGACCGAGGTGTACGGCTACAGCCGCGCGCGCCAAGTGATTTGGGCTGGGTTTGCCGCGCTGCTGTTCGCAGCGGTGATGGCGGCGGTGATCGTGGCACTGCCGCCGGCGCCCGGCTGGCCCAACCAGAACGTCTACGAGATCGCCTTCGGCAACACCTGGCGCATCGCGCTGGCCTCCATGTTCGCCTACTTCTGCGGCGAGTTCGTCAACTCGTTCGTGCTGGCGAAGATGAAGGTCGCGACCAACGGGCGTTACCAGGGCGCGCGCTTCATCGGCTCGACCGTGGCGGGCGAGGCGGTGGACAGCGCGCTGTTCTATCCGCTGGCGTTCTACAACTCAGGCATCATGCCCAACGAGCTGGTGATCACGCTGGTCTACAGCCAGTTCATCACCAAGACGCTGGTGGAGATCGCGTTCCTGCCCGTCACGTACCGGATCGTCGCCTTTCTGAAGCGCGCCGAGCAAGAGGACTATTACGACCGCGACACCGACTTCAATCCGTTCAAGATCGAGGCATGAGCGCTGGCGCCAATACCAATACAATACGAGACTGCATGCCGGCGTTCGGGCGAGCTCCGGAACGAGTCCGAGAGCAGGCTCCCGGAACAAGCCCGCGGGCGGTCGACCGAGGCCGGCATGGCACTGGAAGAACTGGCCGAAAGAGAAGGGTGAGCGGTTCAGAGCCGCGGACGGCCGCCCTGCTTCCAGAACACGTAGCCCATCGTGACGAGCGCGGTCAGCACCATGGTGCCGAGGATGTCGGGCCGCAGGATGAACGAGTACCAGAGGTTGAAGCCCTGGGTGTAGCTGCCGCGCGCCATCAGGAAGCTGTTGGCGACCACGATGACGAAGAAGACGGCAGCAGTCAGGCCGATGGAGGTGAGAACATCGACAGCTTTGCGCATGGCAGGCGGCATAGGGCTCTCCCGAGTTGGCTTGACCTCGGCTTGACTTCGATAAGGCGAGGCGTGCCGCAGCGTCCCCTACGCCGGCGCGGTATGCGGCGGCTTGCTAAACTGATTCGGAGCAGCCAAGGTAGGAAATTGGGGTGCCGATCAGCGAGTTGACCCTGCGGCGTTGAGTGGGTGCCACAGTATCTCGTTTCGCTACTCGGCCGTCCAGCCGCCGTCGACGACCAGCGCCGAGCCCGTCATCAGCGAGGAAGCGTCGGAGGCGAGGAACACGACCGCGCCGGTGATCTCGTCGAGCTGGCCGAGACGCCCCAGCTTGATCTTGGAGATGACCTCGGCCTTGAAGGCGGCATTCTCGAAGAACGGGCGTGTCAGTGGCGTCTCGAGGAAGGTCGGTCCGATGCTGTTGACGCGGATGTTGTGCGGGGCGAGCTCGATGGCCATGGCCTTGGTGAAACCCTCCATGGCGTGCTTGGAAGCGCAGTAGACCGTGCGGCGCGCGGCGCCGACGTGGCCCATCTGCGAGGAGATGTTGATGATGGAGCCCGGCTGCTTCGCCTCGATGAGGCGGCGCGCGACCGCCTGGGCGACGAAGTAGGCGGCCCGCACGTTGAGGCCCATGATGGCGTCGAAGTCGTCGATGGTGACGTCCAGCAGCGGCTTCGGCCGGTTGGTGCCGGCGTTGTTGACGAGGACATGGAACGGCTCGGCGCCGGCGATAGCCCGCTGCATGGCGCCGAGATCGGTGACATCGAGCACCAGCGTGTCGGCCTTCTGGCCGCGAGCGCGGATGCCTGCGGCGGCAGCCTCGATCTCTGCCTGGGTGCGGGCAGCCAGCGTGACATGGGCGCCCACATCAGCCAGCGCGCCGGCGGCGGCGAGCCCGATGCCGCGGCCGGCACCGGTCACTAGGGCGCGCTTGCCGTCGAGGCGGAAGGAGGGGGCGGTGGCAAGCTCGGGCATGTGTCAGCGCTGCCGGCGGTCCTGTGGAAGCATGGCGGGTTTATAGCAGAGCAGCGTCACGCGGAGACAAGCGGCGGGATCAGTACGTGAGGACAGCTTTGATGGCGGCAAGCTCGTTTTTGGGGTCCTGGTAGGCCTCGTAGGATTGGCCGGCGAGGGCGTACCAGTAGCGGGCGTTGGCGGCATCGCCCTCGATCTTGTGCAGGACTGCGTGCAGCCAGCAGGAGGTTGCGTCCTCCTCGTCCTGCTGGGCGATTTCATGTGCGCCGTTCCAATCGCCGGCCAGGGCCAGATCGACCGCGCGGGTCAGCTCTTGCCGGTCTGCCATTTTTCCCATCCTTTCGCTCTTAGCCCGCAGGCGGGGCACGCTCCGCAGCCGTAGCCCCAGGCGTGGCGGGTGGTGCGGTCGGGCGTATAGCAGGTGTGGGTGTGCTCGACGATCAGGTCGATGAGCGCCCGCCCGCCCAGTTCCTCCGCCAGCGCCCAGGTGCCGGCCTTGTCGATCCACATCAGCGGCGTTTCGATTGCGAAGGGTGCGTCCATGCCGAGGGAGATCGACTTGGCCAGAGATTGCAAGGTCTCGTTGCGGCAGTCGGGATAGCCCGAGTAGTCGGTCTCGCACATGCCGCCGACCAGTGTCCGGATGCCGCGCCGATAGGCGAGCGCGGCGGCGTAGGTGAAGAACAGCAGGTTGCGGCCGGGCACGAAGGTATTGGGCAGGCCCGCTGCCGTCATTTCGAATTGCGCCTCGCGGGTCAGCGCGGTGTCGCTGATCTGGCCGAGGGTGGCGAGGTCGAGCACGTGGTCGTCGCCGAGCCGGGGAGCCCAAGTCGGGAAGGATCGGAGAATGTGGCTAAGAATGACGGGTCGCTGGGTGAGTTCGACGGCGTGGCGCTGGCCGTAGGAAAAGCCGATCGTTTCGACACGGGCGCAGCGGTCTAGCGCCCAGGCGAGGCAGACGGTGGAATCCTGCCCGCCGGAGAAAAGCACAAGGGCCGCGTCTTCACTCATGCCTTGCTGCTACCTGCAACCCATAGATCAACACGGTGGCAACCACGTGCGCGATCTGTCGCTTTGCGGACGCGCGCACGCGCGCTAGAAGCTGCCGCCAAGCTTCCCATGCGCACGCACCCGCCGCAACGCACAAGCTGGAGATGCTCATGACCGCCATCGTCGACATCATCGGCCGGGAAATCCTGGACAGCCGGGGCAATCCGACCGTGGAGGTGGATGTGGTGCTGGAGGAAGGCTCGCGCGGCCGCGCCGCCGTGCCGTCCGGCGCCTCCACCGGCGCGCACGAGGCGGTCGAGCTCAGAGACGGCGACAAGAAGCGCTACCTCGGCAAGGGCGTGCTGAAGGCAGTCGAGGCGGTGAACGGGGAGATCTTCGATGCGCTCTCCGGCATGGATGCGGAGGACCAGCGGCGCATCGACGACGCGCTCATCAAGCTCGACGGCACGCCGAACAAAAGCCGGCTCGGCGCCAACGCCATACTCGGGGTGTCGCTCGCCGCAGCCAAGGCCGCAGCGTCCGCACGGGACCTGCCACTGCACCGCTATCTGGGCGGGGCGAGAGCGCATCTGCTGCCCGTGCCGATGATGAACATCATCAACGGCGGCGCGCATGCCGATAACCCGATCGACATCCAGGAATTCATGATCATGCCGGTGGGGGCGGCCTCGTGCACGGAGGCCATTCGCGTCGGCTCGGAAGTGTTTCATACGCTGCACAAGGCGCTCAAGGATGCGGGCCACGCGACCAATGTCGGCGACGAGGGCGGTTTTGCGCCGAACCTCAAGTCGGCGGACGAGGCACTTTCCTTCATCGTGAAGGCGATCGAGGCGGCTGGCTACAAGCCGGGCCAGGATGTGGTGCTGGCGCTCGATTGCGCGGCGACGGAGTTCTACAAGGACGGCAAGTACACGATGGAGGGCGAGGGCAAGTCGCTCGACAGCGGCGGCATGGCCAAGTACCTCACGGCGCTGGTCGCGCGCTTCCCGATCGTCTCGATCGAAGACGGCATGGCCGAGGACGACTGGCAGGGCTGGAAGGCGCTGACCGATGCGATCAGGATCCAAGTGCCAGCTGGTGGGCGACGACCTGTTCGTCACCAACACCAAGCGCTTGAAGGAGGGCATCGACAAACGCATCGCCAACTCGATCCTGGTGAAGGTGAACCAGATCGGCTCGTTGTCGGAGACGCTCGATGCCATCGCCATGGCGCAGGCGGCGGCATACACCGCGGTCATCTCGCATCGCTCGGGCGAGACGGAGGATTCCACCATCGCCGACATTGCGGTCGCCACCAACGCCGGCCAGATCAAGACGGGCTCGCTGTCGCGCTCGGATCGTACCGCCAAGTACAACCAACTCATCCGCATCGAGGAGGAGCTGGGCGACATGGCCCGCTATGCGGGCAAGGCTGTGCTGCGCTCGTAGGGGCCTCAGCCGCGCAATGCTGAGACGCGAAAATCGCGCGCAAGTTGTCCGACGGCGCTTTACGTGGGCTTAACCGCGGTGGCCTACTGTGCAGCCGTCCCCGTTGGGACATCATCACCAGGTTCCGCGTTCACCCCCAGTATGACGGGCGGCTAAGCCGCCACGGCATGACCCTGGTGTCGCTTCTGCCCACTGGCGCTAACCCGTCCGTCGCACTTCGAGTTCGAGCGGCCGCGCGGCGCATCCCGACTACTCCAAGGCTCCAGCACGCTGGGGCCGACGGTCGGGGTTGCGCGGCCGTTTCGTTGCCTCGTGCCAGGCTGCTTCGCGCCGCAGGCAATCCTCGTCCGCCGGCCAAGTCTGGCCTTGCCGTGGGGTTTCTTGTACGTTTTCCGCGGCCGCCGCCCCTTCCCGAGACAAGGTAACGCCCCCGCATGTCACGCCCCAACGGCCAGCAGGTCATCCCGGCGTTCAGCCGCGATCAGGAGGTCCACGCCTATCGCGAGATGCTGCTGATCCGCCGTTTCGAGGAGAAGGCAGGCCAGCTCTACGGCATGGGCCTGATCGGCGGCTTCTGCCACCTCTACATCGGCCAGGAAGCGGTGGTGGTGGGCATGCAGATGGCGATCCGCGAGGGCGATCAGGTGATCACCACCTATCGCGACCACGGCCATATGCTGGCCTGCGGCATGGACCCTAAAGGGGTGATGGCGGAGCTGACCGGGAGACGCGGCGGCTACTCCAAGGGCAAGGGCGGCTCCATGCACATGTTCTCCAAGGAGAAGAACTTCTACGGCGGCCACGGCATCGTCGGCGCCAACGTGCCCCTGGGTGCGGGAATAGCTTTTGCCAACGCCTACCGCGGCAACGGCAACGTGTGCCTCACCTATTTCGGCGACGGCGCTGCCAACCAGGGTCAGGTGTACGAGACCTTCAACATGGCCAAGCTGTGGAAGCTGCCCGTCATCTTCATCATCGAGAACAACAAGTATGCCATGGGCACCTCCATCGAGCGCTCGGCGGCGACGACCGACTTCTCCCAGCGCGGGCGCTCATTCGACATTCCGGGCGAGCGGGTGGACGGCATGGACGTGCGCGCGGTGAAGGCGTCGGGCGACCGGGTCGTGAAATGGGTGCGCGACGGCAACGGCCCCTACATCCTGGAGATGCTCACGTATCGTTATCGGGGGCATTCCATGTCGGACCCGGCCAAGTACCGCTCGCGCGAGGAAGTGCAGAAGATGCGCGAGGAGCACGACCCGATCGAGCAGGTGCGACGGCGCCTGCTGGAGGGGCGCCTGGTGGGCGAGGACGACATGAAGGCGATCGACGCAGAGGTGCGTAGCATCATCAATGCGGCGGCCGAGTTCGCCCAGTCCGATCCCGAGCCGGACGTGAGCGAGCTCTGGACGGACGTGCTGGTGGAGGCGTGAGATGTCGCGCCTTCCTATGGTCGAGGTGAAAGACCCGATCTCGCCGAATGTAGTGGAGCACCGCCTGGAGGCGGCCGTTCATGGCGAAACGCGGGAGCTGCTGCACTGCTACAACTATCTCTACTATCGCTTCGAGGTCGGCGATGGTGAGATCTGGGCACGCAGCTACCTGGATGAGATCGATCACGCCAGTCTGTTCCTGCCGAAGGGCATGGATTTGTCGCATCCAGACGCGAAGCGTGTGCTCACGTACCTTGCGTGGCGCTACCAGCGCATCCAGATGCTCGGCGAGACGGGTTACGAAACCGTTTGGCCTAAGAATGGCGAGACCAGCCGGCCAATGTAAGAAAAATCAAGTTGGGTCAACGCAATGTGTGCCCCAACGCGCGCAGAGACAAAGAGACCCGAGGAAATGCCTACCGAGATCCTGATGCCCGCGCTGTCTCCCACCATGGAGGAGGGCAAGCTCGCCAAGTGGCTGGTCGCCGAAGGGCAGACCGTCAAGGCGGGCGACATCATTGCCGAGATCGAGACCGACAAGGCCACCATGGAAGTGGAGGCGGTCGACGAGGGCAAGGTGTCGAAGCTGCTGGTGGCGGAGGGCACCGAGGGCGTCAAGGTGAATACGCCGATCGCGGTGCTGGACGGCGACGGAGCATCCGCACCGATCCCGGGCGCTGCCGAGGCCGCGCACGAGGTGCGCAAACCCGACGGGCAGTCGAGCTATGCCGACGTGAAGCCGAAGGCGATGCCCGCACAGCCGGCACCAAGGGTGCGCGAGCCCGAGATTGCGCCGGGGACCGAGATCATCACCCAGACCATGCGGGAAGCGCTGCGCGATGCCATGGCGGAGGAGATGCGCCGCGACAAGGACGTGCTCTTGATGGGCGAGGAGGTGGCGCAGTACCAAGGCGCCTACAAGATCAGCCAGGGGTTGCTCGACGAGTTCGGGCCGAAGCGGGTAATCGACACGCCGATCACCGAGCAGGGCTTTGCCGGCATCGGCGTCGGCGCGGCGATGGCGGGCCTCAAGCCGATCGTGGAGTTCATGACCTGGAACTTCGCCATGCAGGCGATCGACCAGATCATCAACTCGGCGGCCAAAACGCTCTACATGTCGGGTGGCCAGCTTGGCTGCCCGATCGTGTTCCGCGGACCCAACGGTGCGGCGGCGCGCGTCGCCGCCCAGCACAGCCAGTGCTACTCGGCCTGGTACGCGCACGTCCCGGGCTTGAAGGTGGTGGCACCCTCCAATCCGGCCGATGCCAAGGGGCTGCTGAAGTCTGCCATCCGCGATCCCAATCCGGTGCTGGTGCTGGAGAACGAGATCCTCTACGGCGCGTCGGGCCCGGTGCCCAAGGGCGAGTGGCTGGTGCCGATCGGCAAGGCGCGAAAAGCGCGCGCGGGCTCCGACGTGACCATCGTCTCGTTCGCGCGCGGCATGGCGTATGCGCTGGACGCGGCCGAGCAACTCGCCAAGGACGGCATCGAGGCGGAAGTGATCGACCTGCGCTCGCTGCGCCCTCTGGACCTCGAGACGATCGTCGAAAGCGTGAAGAAGACCAACCGGCTGGTGACAGTGGAGGAGGCGTGGCCCGTGTGCTCGGTGGGCTCGGAGATCTGCGCGCAGGTCGCGATGCAGGCCTTCGACTACCTCGATGCGCCGCCGGCCAAGGTTTCGGGCGCCGACGTGCCCATGCCCTACGCGGCCAATCTTGAGCGCCTGGCGCTGCCGTCGAGTGCGCAGGTGATCGAGGCGGTGAAGAGCGTGCTGTACGTGTGATCGATGGCTGAACTCACCTATCGAGGCACCTGCCACTGCGGCGCGATCCGCGGCACGCTGGTCGCCACCAAACCTGCGGCCAAGCTGCAGTTGCGCGCGTGCCAATGCGGCTTCTGCACGCGGCACGGGGCCATGACGGTGAGCGATCCCGCAGGCCGCGCGACGTTCGAGATCGATCGGGCGGCGCTCACCGGGTATCAGTTCGAGACGCGCACCGGCACTACTCTCATCTGCGCACGGTGCGGAATGTATGCCGGCGTGATCGTGGAGGAGGGAGGCAACATGTGGTCGGCGATGAACGTGCGCGGGCTTGCCATACCCGAATTCAAGGACCGCGTGGCGGAGCCAGTGGACTATGAGGGCGAGACCGCCACTCAGCGCATCGCCCGGCGCAAACAGAAGTGGACCCCGACGGAGATCGTGTGGCGATGAACACTAGGTTGGGTCGAGCGCCAGCGAAGACCCAACACGACACTATCGCCGGAATGTCAGCCATGTTGGGTCTGCGCTCCGCTTGACCCAACCTACGCCGAGAGACTGCATGCCCACCGAAATTCTGATGCCCGCGCTGTCGCCCACCATGGAGGAGGGCAAGCTCGCCAAGTGGCTGGTCAAGGAAGGCCAGCAGGTGAAGGCCGGCGACATCATCGCCGAGATCGAGACAGACAAGGCCACCATGGAGATGGAAGCGGTCGACGAGGGCACGGTCGGCAAGCTGCTGGTGTCGGAGGGCACGGAGGGCGTGAAGGTCAACACGCCGATAGCGGTGCTCGTGGGCGAGGGTGAGAGCCCCGCGACCGCGGTGGCACCGAAACCTTCGCCCCCTAGAGCAGCGGCTGCCGCCGCCAGTCCTGCCCCGGCAAAGAGTGCGGCGCCGGCCCCGCCAGCGGCAAGGGCATCACCAGCGGCCGCACCGGTGCAGAGAAGCGCGCCGGCGGCGAACGGGCATGGCGAGCGCATCTTCGCGTCCCCGTTGGCGCGGCGGCTCGCCAAGGATGCCGGGCTCGATCTGGCGGGGCTCGCGGGCTCGGGCCCGCACGGACGCATCGTCAAGCGCGACGTGGAGACCGCAGTCAAGAATGGAGGCGCTCGTCTGCAGCCGAAAGCTGGAACGGCGGTGGCGACCAAGCCTTCCGTGCCGCTGACGCCGCAGCCGATGGCCGACGACAAGATCCTCGCGCTCTACGAGAAGGGCTCCTACGAGGTCGTCCCGCACGACAACATGCGCAGGGTGATCGCCCAGCGCCTCACCCAGTCGAAGCAGACTATCCCGCACTTCCGATTGAGCGTCGATTGCCGCATCGACGAGCTGCTGCGCGCACGCGAGCGCATGAACGCCGTGTCGCCCAAGGATGGGCCTCGGGCCTACAAACTCTCGGTCAACGACTTCGCGATCAAGGCGCTGGGCATGGCACTGGCACAGGTGCCAGCGGCCAACGTCACCTGGACCGAGGCCGGCACGTTGCGCCACAAGTATTCCGATGTCGGCGTCGCGGTGGCGATCGAGGGCGGCCTATTCACGCCGATCATCCGCCACGCCGAGCTCAAGTCTTTGTCGGAGATCTCCAACGAGATGCGCGACCTGGCCGACCGCGCGCGCAAGCGGCGTCTCGCCCCGCACGAGTACCAGGGCGGCACCACGTCCATCTCCAACCTCGGCATGTACGGCATCAAGAGCTTCGATGCCGTCATCAATCCTCCGCATGCCACCATTCTGGCAGTCGGCATGGGCGAGAAGCGCCCCGTGGTCAGCGGCGACAAGGTGGAGGTGGCGACGGTCGTCACCTGCACGCTCTCCTGCGACCACCGGGTAGTGGATGGCGCGGTGGGGGCCGAGCTGCTCAACGCGTTCAAGATGCTGATCGAAGATCCCGTGCGCATGCTGGTCTAGGCCTGGCGGCAGGCTGCTCTTGGGGGTGTTCCGGTGCTGCCGCAAGCTTCGCGGCCGAGGCTTGCGAGGGCGCCGTGGCGGCACGGCAACCTTTCGAGCCCTATCCACAGAATCGCTGCTGCGCCGAGCGCGGCTGCTCGCACTTGCGGGGCCATTCACTTGCGACTGCCCAAAATCAGCCCTAGGAATCATCAGGAATCACACGAACACAGAGCGTCGCGTCGGTACGCGTCAGCACAGCCACACACTGCAGGGGTCCAGTTCATGGCAAATGTCCACCGTGCCGCCGCCGGGACGCTAATGCTAGCGTCCCTCGTGTTTGCCGGATGCTCGGGCGAGACCGCCGAGGGCATCTTCACCGGCTCTCTCGCGAGCAACGCTGCGCAGAACGCGCCCGTCGCGGAGGCCAAAGTCGATCCGGTGTGCGTGTCCCTCGTCGCGCGCATCGACCAACTGCGGCGCGAGGGTATTGGCGACAAGATCGAGAAGGCGGCGGCCAAGCGCTACAAGATGACCCAGAACGACCTGGGCAAGGCCGATCAGCTGGTGAAGGCGAACGCCGAGTTCCAGCTGCGCTGTTCGACCATCACGCCTGGCGTGAACAATGCGGGGTTGTCGCTGCCGCCGCCCGTCAAGACGGCGAAGAAAGCGGACCCCATGGGTCCCGGCAACTCGCCCTGAGCGTGACGTGCGCCGTCAGCACTGACTAGCTTGGCTCCGCCATGGTAGAGGCTTGCCTGGCTTGGCGCTCGTGCGACCGGTGCCGCCCTATGCCGCGGCCCGGGAGCCCGCCAGTTGTTCACAGTTCTGCCGCAGACAGTTGAAATCGTTCTGCCATTGTGGTTCCTACCCGACGCATCGGACGGGAAATGGGGGAGGGATTGGTGGCCCGCATCAATGGTGTCTGGTTGGCGCTGCTCGGCGCCGCGATTATCCTCTCCGCCTGTGCCGATAACACCAGCAACAACGGCGATCCGGGCGGTATCCCGCTGGCGAGTGGGCAGTCCTGCGGCTCCATTCGTCAGGAGCTGGACAAGCTCGATCGCAAGGGTACGCAGTCGAAGGTGGAAGCAGCGACCGCTGGCAAGAAGTTGGCGCCCGCCGCGCAAGTCGACGTCGACCGCTACAATTCGCTGCTCAACCAGTATCTGGGTGCGCGCTGCCACGTATGATGTGTCGGTTTGGGCTGACTTAGCTCGCTAGATTGCCGGCGGGTCACGTAGCTCCCTCTCCCACGACAATGAACGGCGCCCAGACGGCGGGATGGGCGTTGCGTCCGCCACGGGCAATCAAAGCCAGCATCGACCGGCGCAAGGCTTCCGCGCGGCCCACGCTTGGATCGCGCTTGATTTCGTCGAATGCCCTGGTGATGAGCTCGACGGTAGCCTCCAAGTCGACCGCCCAGTGCGAGACGAGGAGCGCGCGGGCACCTGCGTAGAAGAAGGCGCGGGCGAGACCCGAGAGAGCTTCGGCACCCGCCAGATCGTTGGCAGCTGCGGCAGTGTTGCAGGCCGAGAGCACGACCCAGTCGGCATCGAGTTTGAGCTGCCCTACCTCCGAGGCGGTGAGCAGGCCATCGTCCTCGTTGTTCGCGTTGTCGGGCGGGGTGAGCACGAGCGCAGGTTCCGAGCGCACTCGCGCCAAGGCTTCGGTCTCGGCGGCCATCAAGCCGTGCGTGGCGAAGTGCACGATGCGCGCGCGCGCAAGCGTGCCGTCGGCGGACAACGCTTTCACGGTGCGCTCGCTCGCCCCTTGACCGAGGTGGACTGCGTTGGTGGGGGCTCCGAGCAGGCCCGCCACCGCGCAGAGTTCGTCGGCGGTTTCCGGTAGCGGCGGTTGGCGGCGGATATTCTCGCTGTCGGCAAGGCCGCCGCGGGCAAGCTTCTTCGGTGAACCCGCGCGGCGGTTCGCTTTCACGATCGGTGCAGACGTGCGCGGGCAGGCTTGCTTTGCCCACGCCGTGCGGTCGCTGCCGTCGTGGCCGGTAAGCAGGGGATTACCGAAACCGAGGAACGCGTCCGTCGCCTGGCTCCGCTTGGCGAGCCGGCGCAGAGACTTGAGGCTGGCGACGGACGGCAGCACGGTGATGGCAGCGCGCTTGGCGAACCAGGCCGCTTTTGCGTAGGCGCCAGGTTCGGACGGGACGCCGACCGGCGGCGGCTCGGCGACCAGAACATGGAACGGCAGGCTGGTGAGCGCTCCCGACGGCACGATCAAGAGCTGCTTGCCGGCGACCAGGTCCTGCACCGCCCCGAACAGGGAGGCATAGAGGCCGTGGGCGCGCATCAGATCGAAGGGAAGGGCGGCCGCCTCGCCGGGTAGCACAGCGGGCTGCAGCAGGTCGATGCAGCGCCCGGCCGCTTCACCGCTCCACTCGCCCTGAAAGTCGAGCCCGCAGCGGAGCGCCGCGATCTGACGAGCCAGGTCTTCGCTGCGGATTGGGACCCTTACCCAGCGGGTCTGCGCGCGAGTGACGACCCACACAAAGGTGGCATCACGCGTCGGCAGCATCAGGAGCAAAGCCTCGGAGGGAGAAAGCAGGCCCGCGACTTCGGCGCGGGGAAGGGGCGCGGCGGTGGTCAGGCTTGCGTACTGGGGAAAGCCGCCGCCGAGTGCGCCATCCACCTCATTCAGCTTTAGCGAGATGGCGGCGGCCTGCTGGCGCAGAGCAAGCTCGGCGTCCGACTTGCGCACCTGGGAGGGCCGCGACACGGCGGCGATGAGCGCCCGGTCGACGGCCGCTGCCCCCTCGGCCAGGTCCTGGCGCGTGCGCACGAGCTGGCCGAGACGCCCGCCGCCGGCCGCGACCCGCGCCGACATGCCCGAGATCGCCGCGGCGGCGCCGAGCTCTGTCACCCATTGCGCGGTCGCGAACGCCTCGTCGCGAAGCTTGTCGCGCGCGTCCGCGCCCGCCGTCTTGCCAAGCTCATGGGCGGCGATGACGAGGCCCAGGAACGGGTCGGTATGCTCGCGGATCTCGGCGCGCTCGTCCTGCCCACCAGCGCCGGCGCTGCCGCGGCGGGTGATCCAGATGGCGGTTGCGCGCTTGAAGGCGGCGTGGGCCGTCTGCCAGTCCTCCACGTCGAGATAGTGGGACGCGAGGTTGTGCAGGCTGACTGCCACCATCGGGTGGCTATCGCCCAACGCCGCGCGGCGGATGGCAACGGCGCGCTCGAGCATCGGCCCGGCCTCGGCGTGGCGCTTCAGGTTGTCGAGCAGGGCTGCGAGGCCGTTGAGACTGTTGCTGGTGTCGAGGTGATCGGGCCCGAGCCGCTTCTCGCGGATGTCGAGCGAACGGCGGGAAAGCGGCTCGGCCTCGGCATAGCGGCGGGCCTGGTGGAGCAGGGCGGCGAGGTTGTCGAGCGCCAGCGCCGCCGACACGCTGTCGGCGCCGAACTGACGCTCGCGGATCGCCAGCGAACGGCGGAACAGGCCTTCGGCTTCGCCCAAGCGGTTCAGGCCGCTCAAGGCGTTGGCGAGGTTATTGAGGGCAACCGCGACGCTCGGATGATCCGGCCCGAACGCCTTCTCGTTGATCGCCAGCACCCTCCGCAAGAGCCCCTCCGCCTCGGCGGCGCGGCCTATGGAGGTAAAGAGCGTGGCGAGGTTGCCGAGGCTGATCGCGACCTCTGGATGATCAGGTCCCAGCGCCTTCTCCGAGATCTGCAGCTCGCGCCGGAACAGGGCCTCCGCCTCGGCATTGCGCCCCATGGCCCGGTTGAGTTCGCCCAGATTGTTGAGCATGGCGGAGACGAAGATGCTGTCCGGGCCGAATTGCTTCTCCTGGATGGCGAGCGCGCGACGCAATGGCGGCTCGGCAAGCGCCAGGCGGCCCTGCTCCTTGTAGACCTGCGCCAGGTTGTTGAGTGTCACGGCGACGTTGATGTGCTCTCCACCGTGCGCCTTCTCGAACAAGGCAAGTGCGCGCTGGAATTGCTGCTCGGCGTCGGCGAAGCGTGACTCGTTGTGGTAGATGCGGCCCAGGGTGACGAGGGCCATAGCCGTGTCCGAGTGCTCGGGCCCTAGCACTCGCGTGCGGATCGTGAGGGCGCGCTCGGCGTATTGCTCGGCTTGGCGATAGTTGGCTTGCGAGATGGCGAGGAATGCCAGGCTTTGCAACGTGGAGGCAACGTCCGCGTGATCGGGTCCAAGCAGCTTCTCGCGCTGGGCGAGGACGCGCTGCAGCATTGGTTCGGCTTCGGACAGCTCGCCCTGCATGCGATGCAGCTCGGCAAGGGTGAACAGAGCGTACGCCGCCATCGGGTGCTCGTTGCCGACCGCTTTCTCGATGCCGGCGACAAGTCGTTGACCGAGCGGGATGGCGTCCTTGAAGCGGCCCTCCCGCGTGAGCTCGGTGATGCGCCCCATGATGGCCGGGAGGTCCTCAGCCTGGGCTCTAGCGGCGGCGGATGGGAGGCAGGCAACAGCGACGAGCGCGGCGATGAACAACAAGCGCCATTCCTGAAGTACGACCAGCATGGAAAGTCTCTCTTTGAAATGGTCGGTTGCGGCAGCTTGGCCGCCATGTTCGGCACGGATATGGCGCACCAGCGCACAGGCTGCTAGTGCTGCAAGACCGTTATCGCTTCAATGCGCCGGGAGGCTGTTCTCCGCGCACCGGCCTCGTTCGTTCGACTTCCGAAGACATCAGGGGATACGCTCGCGATGGCCGACCAGAGCTTCGACATCATCATCATCGGGGCGGGGCCCGGGGGCTACGTCACAGCCATCCGCGCGGCGCAGCTCGGCTTCAAGACGGCGGTGGTGGAGCGTGATTTCCTGGGCGGCATCTGCTCCAACTGGGGCTGCATCCCGACCAAGGCGCTGCTGCGCTCGGCCGAAATCTACCACTACTTCCAGCACGCCAAGGACTATGGCCTCTCCGCCGAGAAGGTGGGCTTCGATGCCAAGGCGGTGATCGAGCGCTCGCGCAAAGTGGCGGGCCGCATGAACAACGGCGTCGGCTTCCTGCTCAAGAAGAACAAGGTGGCGGTGATCTGGGGCGAGGCGACGATCGAGGCGGGCGGCAAGGTTTCGGTCAAGGGTTCGAAGTCTGGGGCGCCCAAGGAAGCGCTGGGTCCCGGCAGCTACCAGGCCAAGCACATCATCATCGCGACGGGAGCGCGCCCGCGCGTGCTGCCCGGCATCGAGCCCGACAAGAAACTGGTGTGGACCTACTTCGAGGCGATGGCGCCCGACCGCATGCCGAAGTCGCTGCTGGTGATCGGCTCAGGGGCCATCGGTATCGAGTTCGCCTCGTTCTATCGCACCATGGGGGCGGAGGTGACGGTGGTGGAGGTGCTGCCGCAGATCCTGCCCGTCGAGGACGCCGAGATCGCGGCGTTCGCCCGCAAAGCGTTCGAGAAGCAGGGCATGAAGATCCTGACTGGCGCCAAGGTGACGAAGCTCGACAAGAAGGCCGACAGCGTCACGGCCACCATCGACGACGGCAAGGGCGGCACGCAATCGCTGACAGCGGAGCGGGTGATCTCGGCCGTCGGCGTGGTCGGCAACGTCGAGAACCTGGGGCTCGAGAAGCTTGGCGTGAAGACCGACCGCGGCACCATCGTGGCGGACGGCTATGGGCGCACCAACGTTGCGGGTCTCTACGCCATCGGCGACGTCGCCGGCCCACCCATGCTGGCGCACAAGGCCGAGCACGAGGGCGTCATCTGCGTGGAGGCCATCAAGGGGCCAATCAACGGACTTGGGCCGCACCCGCTCGACAAGCTGCAGATCCCCGGCTGCACCTACTGCAATCCGCAGATCGCCAGCGTCGGACTCACCGAGAAGGCCGCGACGGACAAGGGATACAGCGTCAAGGTCGGCCGCTTCCCGTTCGTCGGCAACGGCAAGGCGATCGCGCTCGGCGAGGACCAGGGGCTGGTGAAGACCGTGTTCGACGCCAAGACCGGGCAGCTCCTGGGCGCGCATCTCGTCGGCGCGGAGGTGACCGAGCTGATCCAGGGCTTCGTCATCGCCATGCAACTCGAGACCACCGAGCAGGAGCTGATGCACACGGTGTTCCCGCACCCGACGCTCTCGGAAATGATGCACGAGAGCGTGCTCGCCGCGTACGGGCGGGTGATCCACGTGTGACGGCGAGGCCCGCGCCGGAACAAGATTGAGGATCGCGCCGGCGCATCCTACCATGGCGGCGGCGCGGGGCGGGCAAGCAGTCGCCTACCACAGACAGGCCGCAGGGGGAGGTCCGATGCCGGAAGAGTTGGCCGAAATCAAAATGTATTCGGACTACAAGAGCCCCTACGCTTACCTGGCGTTCGACCCGGGCATGGCGCTCGAGCAGAAATACAAGGTGCGGGTGCGCTGGTGCCCGGTCCAACTGGAGATCAAGGGCGCGGGCGAGCGCAGCCCAACGGCCGAGAACAAGATCAGGTACTCCTACCTCGATGCACGCCGCTGGGGCAATCTCCGTCCCGGCGGGCTCGTCGTCAAGGGGCCGGCCAAGGTGTACGACACGACGCCCGCGCTCGTCGGCGGCCTCTATGCAGAAAAACAGGGTCGGCTGATCGACTATAGCCGCAGCGTGTTCGACAAGTTCTTCCGGCGCGAGCTGGAGGTAGATCAGGTGGATGCGGTGGCGGCCCACATCGCGGCGCTCGCGCATGTCCGCTGATGGCTACCGCACCTATCTCGCTGGCGAGGGCGTGCGCGCGTTCGCGGCGGCGCAGCAAGAAGCCTCAGCCGACAAGATTTTCGGCGTGCCGATCTTCGTCTTCAAGGGTGAGCCGTTCTGGGGCCACGACCGCATCCCGCTGCTCGAGCATCGGCTGGCGGAGGCCGGCCTGGCGCGCGATCCTTCGCACCGGCCCTCGCCCGAGCCCCGGGCGGCAGGGGCGTGACAACTTCCCTTCCGTAGTGATGGCGGTGTCGCCGATTGAAGCGAGGATTCCATGCGCATACACAATCTCTATGCCGGTGCCGACGGCCTGTCGCACTTTCGCGACATCGAGGTGGAGTGGGCCGAGGAGCGCCATTTCAGCAAGCTCTCCAAGCGGCTGCCGGCCACCGGCATCATCTTCCGCGAGACCTCGGGAGACTACGACCTCGACTGGCACCCCGCGCCGCGGCGGCAGTACATCATCAACCTCGACGCCGGCGTCGAGATCACGGCCAGCGACGGCGAGAAGCGCATCATCGGCCCCGGCGAGGTGTTTCTGGTGGAGGACACCACCGGCAAGGGGCATCTCTCCAAGGCGGTGAGCGGCAAGATGCGGCGCTCGATCTGGGTGACGCTCGATTGAGGCAGCAGCGGTCATGCGCTGGATTGCGGCATTCGACAGGCGTGTGCAAGTCAGCTGTCGGCTTGATCGGCGTGGGGAATATTCCGGCGCACGATCTTCATTGCCAGGAGTAGCGCACCGATCCCGGCCACCAATAAGCCCGTCCACATCTCCCATGCCTGGCCTGTGGAACCGCCATGCGCGGCCGCTAACCCGCCCAGCAGCACCAAGCCAAAGCCGGTCACCTTCTTCTTGAGGAGTGTCATGTCTCACCTTTGAGAGGGAACCTGCCGGTCTTTCGGCAAGCGAGCATTCGACGGTTCGGATTGCTTTCTCGAGATGCAATTTTGGAAGTAGTTGCGTTGTGCTTGCCCACTCCCTTGCGCGGAGCCTGCGAGTTGCGTGGGATGGGCCTTTATGGCTTTCTCCCTACACGCGCGGGCAAGCTGCGCGGATGGTGCGGCCGACCAGGCCGGCGTCACGTCCGGCAATGCGACGATGCACGTGAGGGCGAGAAGGGCAGGAATGCCTTTCATGGTGGCGCTCCTTGCGTAGCGCTCCCCGTTTTCCTCCACGTTGAATCCACGGCGGTGCTCCCGCCAGCCAAACATGGCGTCTCGCGGAGGGGGTGGGGAGTTGAAGGGCGAGACGTCACACGAACATCGTGTGGGTACGCCATTGAGACATCGGGCCGATTGTTGCTATCGGGACAAACCCCGAGAAATGCACGCAGCAGGCGACAAGGGTTTATGATTGACCGGCGTGCCCTTAATCAGCTCCAGCCGCCTGCGGGGCGGGGCACTCGGCGTCTGTGACGCTCGATTGATGTGTAGGGTGCAACAGGCGTCAGCCACATTGCACCGACCTCCGTTCCGCAGGACGGCGCAATGCGGCCATCGCTTTATTGCGCCCTACGATTGCACCCTACGCTTCGTCGACGATCGGGTTCTTGAGCACGCCGATCTTCTCGACCTCGACCTCCACGGAGTCGCCGGCCTTCATCCAGGTCGGCGGCTTGCGCGCGTGCGCCACGCCCGACGGCGTGCCGGTGGCGATCATATCGCCGGGCTCCAAAGTCATGAACTCGGACAGCAGGGCGACGATCCGGGCCGTGGAGAAGATCATGTCGGAGGTGTTGGAATCCTGCATGGTCTCGCCGTTGACCCGGGTCATGATCCGCAAACCCGAGGCGCCGGGCGGCAGCTCGTCGGCCGTGACGATCCACGGCCCCAGCGGGCCGGTGCCGTCGAAGTTCTTGCCCGGCGTCCACTGCGAGGTCTTGCGCTGGAAGTCGCGTACCGACACGTCGTTGAAGAGCGTGTAGCCGAACACGTGGTCGAGGGCCTTGGACTCGGGGATGTGGCGTCCGCCCTTGCCGATGACGATGGTGAGCTCGCACTCGTAATCGAGCTGGATCGAAACCTTGGGGCGGATCACCGGCGCGCCGGCTGCCACCAGCGAGGTCGGCACGCGCAGGAAGAAGGAGGGATAGGTCGGGAGCTCGTGGCCGCCCTCCTTGGCGTGCAGCGCATAGTTGAGGCCCACGCAAATGAACTTGGTCGGCCGCGCGGTGGGCAGCGCGGGCTTCATGGCGTCGAGCACGAAGCGGGCGGAGGTGGGCGCCTTCGCTGCGGCCTCCTTGGCGGCCGCGACCGCGCTTGGGCCCGCGGCGATAAGGGCCTGCAGATCCTTGGGCAGCGCCGGGTCGGCTACGTTGAGATCGATGACGGCCTTGCCATCGACCAGCCCGAGCGCGGTGCCTTTGCCCTTTTGGAACATCATCAGTTTCATTGGTCTTTCTCCCTGCGCTTGCGGCCGCAGACGATCATGCGCGGTCTCGCTATTGTCATACCGGGGCTTGTCGGCGGCATCCAGTCACTAACTGGCGCAGCCCGGTGGGATGGATCCAACGGGCCGCCGCCGGATCACGCCGCCGTCGCGCGGCGCCACATGTGATCGATCATGCGGGCGCGGTCTGCGGGCGAGCGGTCCAGCTTTGCCAGAGCATGTAGCACCACACGGCCAGCGTGAGTCCCCCGAGCGTGGCTGCGATCGGCCGTGCAAAGAAGCCCAGGAGATTGCCGTCCGTCTTGATCATGGACGTCATGAAGTTCTGCTCGAACATCTCGCCCAGCACCAGCCCCAAGATGATCGGACCGATGGGAAAGCCGTTCTCCTCCATGATCCAGCCGACCACGCCCATCGCCAGCATGACGATGATGCCGTAGACCGAGTTGGTCATGGCGTAGGAGCCGACGATGCAGAACAGAAGGATGATCGGCAGCAGCACGTTGCGCGGGGTCCTGAGGATCTGCTTGGCCGACTTGATCGCCAGCCACCCGAGCGGCAGCATCAGCAGGTTGGCAAGAATGAAGATCAGGAACACCGCGTAGATGAACTGCGGGTTCTGCAGGAACAAGGTGGGCCCAGGGTTCATGTTCTTCATGTAGAGCACGCCGATCACGATTGCCGTGATGCTGTCGCCGGGGATGCCAAATACCAGCGCCGGGATCCACGCGCCACCGAGGGCGGAATTGTTGGCGGAAGTCGAATCGACGATGCCTTCGATGTGGCCGGTGCCGAATTTCTCGGGCTCCTTGGAGAAGCGCTTGGAGACGGCATAGGAGATCCAGGCGGCGATGTCGGCGCCCGCTCCAGGCAGGGCGCCGATCACGGTGCCGATGGCCGAGCCGCGCAGGAAGTTGCGCCAGTACTTCTTCCACACGTCCCAGATGCCCGTGAAGACGTTGCCGATCTTCTGCGTCAGTATCTGAACCGCCTGGTCAACTGTCACCGCCCCGCGCAGCAGCTCGGACACCGCGAACAGGCCGATCATGGCCGGGATGAAGCTGATGCCCTGCAGCAGCTCCACCGATCCGAATGTGAAGCGCGGATAGCCAGCCGCCGGATCGATGCCGATGCAGCCGATGGCCAGGCCCACAAGGAGAGACGCGAAGCCCTTGAGCGGGCTGTCGGTGGCGATGAACACCGCACAGGTGAGCCCCAGCGCCGCCAGCCAGAAATACTCGAACGAGGAGAAGTTGATGGCGACCTCGGCGAGCAGCGGCGCGGCGACGATCAGAATGGCGACGCCGAACAGGCCGCCGATCACGGAGAACACCAGGTTGACGCCGAGATTGAGGTCGAGCAGACCCTTTTTCGACATCTCGTAGCTCTCGTCGGTATAGGCGGCGGATGCGGGCGTGCCGGGAATGCGCAACATGGCGGCCGGGATGTCACCGGCGAAGATCGCCATGGCCGTGGCGGTGACGATGGCGCCGAGTGCCGGCACCTGCGGCATGAAGAAGGTGACGGGCACCAGCAGAGCGGTGGCCATGGTGGCGGTCAGCCCAGGCATGGCGCCGACGAAGATGCCGAACACCGCCGACAAGACGATCACCACCAGCACGTAGGGGTCGAACACCAGCCGGAAAGCTTCGAATACCGCGTCCCACATCATGACGTTGCTCTAGCGTATGTGCCACTCACAGGATGCTCATCAACCAGTCGGGCAAGGTCATGCTGTTCAGGAACCCGCGCGGCAGCGGCACCCGCATCAGGTGGGCGAAGAAATAGTTGATGGCGAGGACGCTGGCGAACGCCAGCGGCAACGCCTTCAGCGGGGCGACGCGGAACCAAACGAACATCGCCGCCAGGAAGACGAAGGCGACGGGAAGAAACCCGATTGCCTCGGAGGCAACGATGTAGGCGATCACGAGGCCCAGCGTGAGGAAGAATGACACCAGCCGCCAAGGCTCGCGCGTCCAGGCCGCGAACGTCACCCACCGCTCGCCCGATTGGCGCGCGGAGAGGCCCCGCACAACGCAGGATGGCACCGCACAATACAGGCCAGCGCCGAGCAAGCGTGGAAACAGTGCCGGGCCGAACTTCTGACCGGGGAACGGCGGGAAGTTGAGAGTAAGGGCGATCATCACGCCGGCGAGCACGATCAGCAGCAGGCCGGACACGGCATCGTTGGTTCGCACGGAAATACCCCGGCCTTTGCTGGGCGAGACGGCGGACGCCAGGGCGCCCGCCGCCGCAATAAGGGCTCAGCCCTTGGCCAGCCCCGCAGCCTTCATGGCGACGCCCATGGCCTTGTTGCCTTCGTCCATGAAGCTGGCGAAGCCGGCGGCGTCGGCCCACCTGACGCCGAAGCCGCGGTTGGCCATGAATTCCAGGAACTCCTTGAACTCGTTGATGATCTTGAGCTGGGCGGTGAGCTTGCCGGCGATGTCGGCCGGCAAACCCTTGGGCGCCGCAATGCCGCGCCAGGCGCCGGTGGTGTAGTCGATGCCCATGGCCTCCTTGAGCGTGGGCACGTCCTTGAAGGCGGGGTTGCGCTGCGCCGCCATCACGCACAGGCTGCGCGCCTTGCCGGCGTCCAGCATCGCGCGCGCTTCCGGCACCGAGCAGGTGACGATGTCGATACCGCCTGCCGCCAGGTCCTGCATGGCCGGCGCGGCGCCGTTGGAGGGCACCCAGGGCACGTGATCGGCTTTGAGGCCCATTGCCTGCAGCCAGCCGACCAGCGCCAGGTGCCAGATGCCGCCCTGGCCGGTCCCCGACGCCTTGAATTTCCCAGGAGGACCGCCCTTGATGGCGTCGGCCAGCTCGTTGACGGTCTTGTAGGGGCTGTCGATCCTGACCTGCACGCCCGGCGGATCCTCGTTCATGAGGGCGAGCGGCGTATAGCTGTCGGGCTTGAGCTCGGTGAGGCCCTGCCAGTGCATCATGCTGATCTCGACCGTGATCATGCCTAGCGTGTAGCCGTCGGGCGCGGCGGTGGCGATGGCCGAGTGGCCGACCACGCCGGAGCCGCCGGTGCGGTTGACGACGTTGACCGGCTGCTTCAGGTCGCGCTCGAGCAGCGCGGCGATGATGCGAGCGGTGGCGTCCGTGCCGCCGCCGGCGCCCCATGGCACGATCAAGGTGATAGGCCGGTTCGGCCAGCCACTCTGCGCGCGTGCCGTCCCAAGGCCCAGCGTGGCTGCGGCGCCGGCCGCGGCCGTGCCAGCGAGCACGGTGCGGCGCGTCAGTCTCCCGATCATCGTCTCCTCCAGATCAGATTTCTTGTGGATCCAGTGTAGCGCAATATCCGCCCTGTGCCATGGCACAGTGATGGCGGTTCGGGTGCCCTGGATGTCCGAACGGCAGCTGGCACGAACTTTCTGGTTCCGACGACGTGTTGCTGCGCGTAAGTGGGAGCATGCGGGCACAGCCCACCAATGCCTGGAATGGAAACTGCGCATGTGTGGGGGATTGCCAGGCCAGCGGCTGCGTGTGACGAATGCAACGCGGGAAATGTCATCGAGGCCGACCATGTTGCCACGCAGGTCAACGCTCGCCTTGGGCGTCCTTGCTCTCGGGTCCGCCGCAGTTTGGGCGCACTCCAACGATCGCGGCATGGACTACGGCGCCTACAAGGACCATCGCGGAGTGTCATGCTGCAGCGATGTGCACTGCAGGCCCGCCACCGACTATGTCGACACCATGAAGAACGGGCTCGGAGTGGTGCGCCTGCTGATCGATGGAAAGTGGATCAGCGTTTCCCGCTACTTCGTCGTGGCCGAGGATGCCACAGACGGACGCGCGCACTGGTGCGGAAAGATGATGCGCACGGGTTGGGGCGAGCTGGTGCCGGTTCCGTTCTGCGTAATCCTACCGCCGCCCGCTACTTGAATTGCGCTGCCCCATCGGCGCGGTTGGCTGGCCCTGCCAAATGAGCGTAGCCGTCTAACCCGCAACCTAGCCCTGCCCGGCACTCGCCGCCGCCTCGTCGGCGCGGATATGCGCGATGGAGCGCTCGCGATGCTTCAGCCACCAGCCGTACTGCACCGGCCAGTCGTCCATGGCGTCGAACGCCTTGCGGCCGAGCGCGATCTCGGCCATCTGCGGCCAGCACGGGTTGACCAGCGCTTCGCGTGCGATGGCGATGAGGTCCGCCTGCCCCTTCTGCAGGATGTCCTCGGCGCGGAAGGGATCGACGATCAGCCCAACGGCCATCGACATGATGCCGGCCTCGCGGCGCACGCGCTCGGCATAGGGCACCTGGAAGTGCCAGGTGCGCTTCACGCGGGCTGCGGTGGCCGAGCCGAACAGGCCGCCGGAAGAGCAGTCGATCACGTCGATGCCGCGCGCCTTGAGCTCTCGGGCGTAGGCGACTGTGTCGTCCATGGTCCAGCCGCCGTCGATGCCGTCGACGGCCGAGACGCGCAGGAACAGCGGCTTGTCCTTGGGCCAGACTGCGCGCACAACCTCCGCCACCTCCAGCGGAAAGCGTGTGCGCCCGGCGAAGTCGCCGCCGTAGGCGTCGTTGCGCTTGTTGGAGAGGGGTGAGAGGAATTGATGCATCAGGTAGCCGTGGGCGTTGTGGATCTCGAGCACCTCGAATCCGCATTCGAGAGCCCGCTCTGCGGCGTCGGCCCACTCACACTTGAGCACTGCAAGATCGGAGACGGAGAGCGCCTTGGGCGCGATATAGCCCTCGGCCATGGGCTCGGAGGTGGGTGCCACGATGTCCCAGACCTTCTCGCCGCGGGCCAAATCCTCTGCCGTCAGTGGGCCGTTGCCGAACCAGGGCCGCTGCATGGAGCCCTTGCGGCCGGCGTGCGCGAGCTGGATGCCGGGTGTCACGCCCTGCGCCTTCATGAACTGGGCGATGCGCGCGAGCGGCGGCATGTGCGCGGCCGACCACAGCCCCATGTCGCCGTTGGTGATGCGGCCCTGGTCCGTCACCGCCGTTGCCTCGACGAACACGCATCCCGCGCCGCCGAGCACCAGCCGGCCCCAGTGCGCGAAATGGAAATCCTGGGCGATGCCGTCGACGGCCGAGTAGGTGGCCATCGGTGCGATGACGACCCGGTTCTTCAAGGTGACGCTCTTGATGGCGAGCGGCGTGAAGAGCAATGGCTTGGTGGCAGTCACGATCGGCGGGCCTCCCGGGGCTGGTGCCGCAGGGCAGCAGGGCAACCGCTGATCTGTCAAGACGTGCACCGTCGCCTGCATGGCAGCCGCGCAAGGGGCGAAGTGGGATCAGGCGGCGATCGGCTTGGGCTTCGACCACTGGGCGATGACGCCGGGCACCTGCGCCACGGGCACGGGCCTGCTCAGGAGGTAGCCCTGCGCCTCGGTGCAGCCGAGCGCGGCCAGGCAGTCGAGCTGCTTCTTCGTCTCGACGCCTTCGGCGGTGGTCGCCATCTTCAGCGTCTTGGCGATGTCGATGACGGAGCGGATGATGATGTCGCTCGCCTCCGAGGCGCCCAGGTCTTTGACGAAGGCGCGATCGATCTTGATCTTGCTCAGCGGGAAGCTGCGCAGGTAGCTGAGCGAGGAGTAGCCGGTGCCGAAGTCGTCCATGGAGATGCGCACGCCGAGGTCGCGCAGCTGATGCAGGGTCTGCACGGTGGAGTCGCTCTCCTGCATCAGGATGGTCTCGGTGATCTCGAGCTCCAGTCGCTCGGGGCCGAGGCCGGTCGCGCGCAGGACCTCGCTGACAGTGGCGACGAGGTTGGCGGAGCGGAACTGCATCGGCGAGACGTTGACGGCCACCCGGAGGCCTGCGGGCCAGGTGGCTGCCTGCTCGCATGCCTTGCGGATCGCCCAGGCGCCGAGCGAGGTGATGAGCCCCGTCTCCTCGGCGATGGGAATGAACTCGGAGGGCGGAACGGGGCCGCGGAAGGGGTGCTCCCAGCGCATCAGCGCTTCGAAGCCGCTGATCGTGTTGTCGGCGATGTTGATCAGCGGCTGGTAGTGCAGAGCTAGCTCGTCGTTGTCGATGGCGCTCCGCAGGTCGAGCTCCAGCTGGCGCCTGACGCGCAGCTGCTCGGCCATACTCTTGTGGAAGAAGCGATACGTGCCCCGGCCGGCGGCCTTGGCGGCGTAGAGCGCCATCTCGCCTGCTTTCAGCAGCAGCTCGGGGTCGTTGCCGTCGTGCGGGGCAAGCGCGATGCCGATGCTGATGCCGATGCGGACATGCTGGCCGTGCACGTCGTAGGGCGCGGTCAGCGCTTCGACCAGGCGCTTGGCGAGCGCCTCGGGCTGCTCGGTGGAGCGCGTCCTGCGGCAACAGGACGGCGAACTCGTCGCCGCCGAGCCGCGCCACGACGTGGCCCGCGCGCACCGTGGCCTTCAGGCGCTCGGCCACGGCCTGTAGCAGACCCGTCGCCGATCCAATGCCCGAGCGTCTCGTTGACGATCTTGAACCAGTCGACATCGAGGCAGAGCAGCGCGAAGCCACCGTCATCCTCGGAGCCGGATTGCGAGGGCTGCTGCCGCTGCGCGCACTTGGCAAGCTCGTCCTTGAACTGCTGGCGGTTGGCCAGTCCCGTCAGGGCATCCTCGGAAGCGAGGCGTACGGCCGCCTCCTGCGCCTGGCGGCGGTGGGTGATGTCGGTCAGGGTGCGAACGAAGCCGCCGTCGGCGAGCGGAACGGTGCGCACCTCCAGCACGACCCCGTTGGGCCGCGTGCGCTCGAACGTCGGGTAGGAGCCGCTGTCGTCCCTGCGGACGAGGTACTGCAGCGGCGTCGTCCCTTCGGCCAGCGGCAGCGAAGCATATTCGCCGCGAGCCTCCTGGTAGCGCACTCAGCTCCTCGTACTTTGGCGGGAAGCGCAGGAACTCGTCCGGCAGGTCGAGCAGCCGGCCGGCCTGCCGGTTGATGACCGGGATGCGATTGTCCTTGGTGACCAGGAAGATGCCCTGGCTCATGTTGTCGAGGGTGAGGCGCAGCTGCTCGGACTTCTGGCGCGCGCGCAGCTCGCTGCGATGCGCCTGCGCCTTGGCCAGCCGCACGCGCAGCTGGCCGCGCGCGCCCCTGACGCTGACGATCAAGATCATGATGGTCAGAATAGCGCCGACGATCGAGTGCCGCAGGGCGTCGCTGCGGGCCTCCGCATAGGCCTCGTCGAGCGCAATGCTCATGGTTACGGCCAGCGGCTTGCCGCGGATCCGGCGATAGGTGACGATGCGGGCGGGCTCGACGCCGGCGGCCGGCTCGAGGAATGTGCCGGAGAGATTGCCGTGGACCTCTTTGAGCAGGCGCGTGCCCGTCAGATCCTGCCCGATCCGGAAGCGGCCGATGCCGTCGGCGCCGCTCGCCGCGCGCACCTGGCCATCGAGCCCAACCAGCGAGATCGTACCGCTGGGACCCAAATTGACCGTCTTGTAGAACTGCGCGAAGTGCTCGGGCTTGAACGCCGCAAGGACGACCCCTGCGAACGTGCCGTCCGCTTTGCGCAGGCGCCGTGTCAGCGGCACCAGCCATTTGCCCGACGCACGCCCGACCACCGGGCTGCTGATGTACAGGTCATCCGTTGGTCCGGTCGACGTGGAAGCGGTAGTGCTCGCGATCGCTGAGATCGAGCGGCGGCGGCATGTCGTTCAGGCTCGTGCCGCGCAGGATGCCGTCGGCGTCGATGATCGAGAACTGGGTGACGATCTCGCTGACGAACGGCGGGCTGGTGAGCAGCTGGTACAAGTCGCCCGCGATACCCTGCTCCTCGAGCACCCGGCGCAGGTGGACCAGGGCCTGATCCATCTCGCCGATCGAGCGAAGGACGTTCTCCTCGAACAGCAGGGTGAGGTTGTCGTTGTTCTTGACCGCCTCGCGGTAGTCGTTGCCGACCTGGTCCTGATACTTCCAGACGATGCCGGACCACAGCATGGCGATCATGGCCGCTCCCAGCAGGACGCTGGTCAGCCCGACCGCCCTCGCAACTTGGCGCCTGATGAAGGATAGCCTTCGCATGGCTACAGAGTGTGGGAACCGCTGGTTGCGCCGTGACCCTTTACTTAGCGAGGCGAGCATGAAAGAAGGCGTAACACCTGCCGAAGAAATTTTGACAGCGTGTGCCACTTTCGGCCGCTGTGGTCCGAGCGCAGATTTCGTGCGAGCGTCGTATGCGCAACTTGATGGCTGACGGGGAGCGGCTGTGGGCAGCCCTGATGGAGACCGCCGCCATCGGCGGCACTGCCAAGGGCGGCATCTGCCGGCTCACCCTCACTGACCTGGACCGCGATGTGCGCGCCTGGTTCCAGGCGCGCCGCCGAGGCGGCGGGCTGTCGGGTCGCTGTCGACGATATGGGGGTGATGTTCGCGCGCCGAGAGGGCCAGCGGCCGGACGTGCCGCCCATCGCCATCGGCAGCCATCTCGACACTCAGCCGACGGGCGGCAAGTTCGACGGCGCGCTGGGCGTGCTGGCGGCGCTCGAGGTGGTACGTACACTCGAGCAGGCGGGCTATGAGACGTTCGCGCCCATCGAGGTCGTCAACTGGACCAATGAGGAAGGCGCGCGCTTCTCCCCACCGATGCTGGCGTCCGGCGTATTCGCCGGCGTGTTCACCCGCGATTGGGCCTACAACCGGGCCGACGTGGCGGGCGTGACTTTCGCTCAGGCGCTGGAGGCGGCGGGCCAGCGCGGCGAGGCGCGCTGCGGGGATCGCAAGCTCTCCGCCTTCTTCGAGCTGCACATCGAGCAAGGGCCGCTGCTCGAGGCGGAAGACCTCGATATCGGTGCCGTTACCGGCGTGCAGGGCATGCGCTGGTTCGAGGTGACGGTGACGGGGCAGGACGCTCACACGGGTGCCACGCCGATGCACCTGCGCAAGAATGCGCTGCTTGGCGCGGCGCGCATCGTGGAAAGGGTGGAGGCCATTGCGCGGGCGCACGCGCCGCTGGCGCTCGCCACCGTCGGCTCGATGCACGTGCGGCCGAACTCGCCCAACGTGGTTCCGGGCGAGGTGTTCCTGACCGTCGATCTTCGGCATCCCGAGACGCCGGTGCTGGAGGCCATGGAGAAGGCGGCCACGGCGGCGCTCGCCGATGTCTGCGAGCCGCTGGGGCTCGCGGTCGCCGCGACCAAGGTATGGGACCAGCCGCCGGTCGTGTTCGATGCCGAGTGCGTAGCGGCCGTGCGCAGAGCGGCGGAGGCCTCAGGCTACAAGGTGCGCGACATGGTCTCGGGCGCGGGCCACGATGCGGCCTACGTCGCCCGCGTGGCGCCGACGGCGATGATCTTCGTTCCCTGCCGCGGCGGCATCAGCCACAACGAGGCGGAGTACTCCTCCAAGGAGCAGTGCGCGGCCGGCGCCCAGGTGCTGCTGCAGGCCGTGCTCGACTACGACCGGCTGCTGGCGGAGCGATATGCGGGCCGGGGTGGCGCTCCTTGAACGCCAAGGCGTTGACCTACCACTCCAAGCGCCGGCGATCCTGGAGCGCAATCGCAAGCGGAGGCCGGTCCGTCGAGCGCTACGGCAGGCGATACACCGCCTTGGCGTTGGCGGTGAGGATCTGCCGGCGGCGCTCGGGCTCCAGCCCAGCAGGGAACGCTCGGAAGGGATCGTCGAAGTCCCAGTGCGGGTAGTCCGAGGCGAACAGCAGCCGGTCCCAGCCGATCCATTCCATCATGTCGAGGAGCTGGCTCTTGCTGGCGGGCTCCTCCATGGGCTGCGTCGTCACCCAGACGTGCTCGCGGATGTATTCCGATGGCTTGCGCTTCAAGTGCTGAACCTCGCCGCGCATGCGCTCGAAGAGCTTGTCGAGCCGCCAGGCGAGCGGCGCCAGCCAGGCAAAGCCGCCCTCCACGAGCACGACCTTCAGCTTTGGAAAACGCTCGAACACGCCCTCGATGACCAGGCTTGTCACCACTGTCTGGCAGGAGGTGGAATGGCCGGCGCCTTCCTCGACGTAGTACGACGGCCAGCCCGCACCCGTGTAGGGGTGGCCGCCGGCGCCGAACACGTGCAGCGCAACGGGGAGGCCGTGACGCTCGGCCGCCTCGTAGATCGGCCAATACCGGCGATTGCCCGCGGGGTCGGACGTGCGGGTGAGCATGAACACTTCCGCGTAGGCCGGATCGGGGGCGCAGCGCTCGATCTCGCTGGCCGCGGCCGCGCCGTCCTCGTACGGGACGACGATGGAGGAGCGCAAGCGCGGCTCCCGCCGCGTAAAGTACTCGCGCTGCCAGTCGTTGATGGCGGAGGCGATCGCTGCGGAGAGGTCGAGGTTCACCTCGCTCTGGCCCGAGATGCCGAGCGGGCCCAGGATGCCGTAGGCGACGCCGTAGTGGTCGAGATATTGCGCGCGGATGAGGTCGAGGTCGGAGCCGGGCGGCCCACCGGTCTCCGGCCAGGCGTCGCGGCGGCAGGCGCGCGGCGCCGACTTGGGGTAGGGCTCGTAGCCCATGCCGTGGCGGCGGCGGGTGCCGTAGATGGAGAGCACCTCCCACCAGCGCGCCGGCATGTAGGGCTTGAGGTCGGCGAGCGAGCGCAGCGCGGGATGCACGTCGCCGTCGATGATGGCGAGGCGGGCCTGGGCCTCCTTTGCGGAAGCTTCGTCGGTGCCGGCTTCCGGTGCCAATGGGGCATCGAGCATCATGCGGTCCTCCCAAGGCGTGGATAGGTGCCCAGTGGATTGTCGATCAGAATCTTGCGGCGCAGGTCTGGTGCGATGCCGGCGGGCAGCATGGCGTCGCCGTCGTACTGCCAGTGCGGGAAGTCGGTGGCAAACAGCAGCATCTCGTCCGACTGCAGCTGGTTCATGATGCGGCCAATCTGCGCTGCGCCGGGCAGTCCGTCAAACGGCTGGGCCGTGAGGCGGACATGGTCGCGCACGAAATCCTCGGGCGGGCGGTCGATCCAGGGCACCTCGATGCGCAGGCCCTTCCAGAACTTGGAGAGGCGCCAGAGGTAGGGCGGCAGCCAGGTGACGCCCGATTCCAGCAGCACCACCTTGAGCTTGGGAAATTTCACGAACACGCCCTCGCAGATGAGGCTGCCGAGCTGGGTATGAAAGCCGAGCGACTGGGCGGCGTAGTCCTCGAGGTAGTAGCTGGGCCAGCCGGAGCCGGTGACGGCGTGGTGGTAGCTGGAGCCCGCGTGGATGCCGACCGTGAAGCCGTGGCGCTCGGCGGCGGCATAGATCGGCCAATAGACCGATTTGCCGAGCGGCTGCTCGCCGAACGCCAACATCAGGATTTGCACGAAGCGGGAATCGCCGGCGCGGCGCTCGATCTCCTCCACCGCCCGCTCGGTCGACTGCATGGGCAGGACGACGGAGCCGCGGAGGCGGGAGTCCTTGGCCAGCCATTCAGCCGCCAGCCAGTCGTTTACGGCGCGGGCGAAGGCGGCGGCAAGGTTCTCGTCACGGAAGACCTGGACGGGGAACAGGCAGTTGAGAATTGCGTGTGCGAAGCCGAAGCGGTCGAGGGTGGCGGCAGCCGCCTTGACCGGATCGGCGTCGGCGCCGCTCTCGCGCCAGTCGGGACGCCGGGTGAGGGGCGCGTTGGGGGGATAGGCGATCGATTCCCAGGTGTCGATGCCGCGGGTTTCCACCGTGTCGCGCCAGTGATCGTCCATGTAGCGGGCGAGTTGGTGCGGGGTGGGGCTGCGCGGGTGGAAGTCGCAGTCGATGGCGCCAGTCCAGTCTTGATCCAAGGCGTTGCTCGTTTTGCCCGTTGGCGGCTTGGTCTATGATTGCAGCATAGCCCAGGACGGCAGAGCCGGGGAATTCCCATGTCCGACACGCAGAGCATGGCCATGCTGGAGAAGCGGCGCATCGAGGCGGCGATGCTGAAGCATGTCTACGACACGCTGAAAGCGAGCCACGGTGCCGAGGCAGCGAAGAAGGCAATCGCGGACGCCGTGCGCAAGTCGGCCATGGATCAGGCCGCCGAGATGGCCGCCAGGGTGGGCGGCAACACCTCGTTGCAGACTTTCATCGACCGTCAGGAGATGTGGACGCGCGGCGGGGCGTTGGAGCGCGACATCGTGGAGCAGAGCGATACGCGCTACCGCTTCAACGTCACGCGCTGCAAGTATGCCGAGATGTACCGCGACATGGGGCTGGGCGAGATCGGCCACCTGCTGTCCTGCCAGCGCGACGGCACCTTCTGCGAGGGCTACGATACCCGCATCAAGCTGAAGCGCACGCAGACCATCATGCAGGGCGCGACCCACTGCGACTTCGACTACACCTTCGAGAAGGATTGAGCCGAGCAGCCATTTGCGAGGCCATTTTTGGCGACAGCTCCCCTCCACGCCATTCAGTATGGCGGCGCCTTGCGAGCCCGCTGCATCTTGGCAGCTTCGGTCCACCAGGCAAGATCATCCGCGAAGCGGACAAAGGAGCGTTCGAGGAATTGTCCGGCCTCGCCGGACGGTTTGCCATCGCTGGTGAGTGCTTGGGCAATCGGTCCCACCGTAAGAGTGCTTGAGACGACGATCATACCCATCTCCGACAAGGTTCCGTGCCAGACAAAGCTGGATCGCGCCCCGGCAATGCGACCTGCCGAATAGCTGGCTATCGCGGTGGGTCGCCAGAACCATTCCTCGAGGAAATGATCGGTCAGATTCTTGAGGCCAGGCTGCATTCCCCAATTGTATTCGCCGGCAACGAAGACAAATGCGTCGGCAGCGCGAATCTTCGAAGCGAGCTCCTCCAAGGCTTGGGGCGCGGAACCCGGCACGTGCTCCTTGTACATGCGGTCGAGCATCGGCAGGCCGATAGCCTTGGCGTCGATGAGTTCGGCGTCTGCGCCGCGGGCCTTGAGAGCGGCCACGAGGTAGTCCGCGAGACGGATGCCCATTCGATCGGAACGGTACGACCCGTACAGAACGAGGATGCGGTCGGCCATGGGCTACTCCTACTGCTCCTGGACAAGTCGGCTGACCCCGGGCAACCCACAGAGCCCGTGGATGCTGGTCGTGCTTGACCCAACAGACTGCCAGATTGGCGCTTGCAGCGTTGCGGGTCCAGAACGGCAGAAACTGGCACCAGGCTCCAGGAGCCCCCCTGATTGCGCCCGTGTGTGGCCGTTCCGACATTGCGCAGCCGACGGAACTGTCGGTAATTTTGGCCCGGTTGTCCGTCCTCTGGGGGTGGCATGCTCAGATTTGCCCACCACCTTGCCTGGGCTGTGGTCGCCGGGGCCCTGTTGGCGTCCGGCGCCGCGCAGGCGCAGCTGTCGCCGGACTGGACACGCTGCATCAGCCAAGCGGGTAAGTCGACGCCGGACATCGTGTTCAGCGCCTGCAGCAACGTGATCGCCTCGGGTGCTGCGGACGCCAAGAACCTGGGCGTCGCGTACGGCAAGCGCGGCAATGCCCACCACGACAAGGGCGAGTACGATCGCGCCATTGCCGACTACACCAAGGCCATCGCGATCAATGCAAACGATGCCGTCATCTTCAACAACCGCGGCATCGCTTATCGCGCCAAGGGCGACAACGCGAGCGCGATTGCCGACTACACCAAGGTCATCGAGATAAATCCGAACGATGCCATCGCATTCAACAACCGCGGCATCGCTTATCGCGCAAAGGGCGACAACGACAGCGCCATCGCCGACCACAGCAAGGCCATCGCTATCGATCCCGAGTTGGCAAGCGCCTACAACAACCGCGGCATCGCCTATCGCGCCAAGGGCGACAACGACAGCGCAATTGCCGACCACACCAAGGCCATCGACATCGATCCCGAGCTGGTCAGCGCCTTCTACAACCGGGCTCTCGCGTATCGGGCCAAGGGCGACAACGACCACGCCATCGAAGACGCCACCACGACCATCGAGATCAATCCCAGGCACGTCGGCGCCCACTACAACCGCGGCCTCGCGCACGCTGCCAAGGGCAACCACGAGCGGGCGATTGCCGACTACAGCAAGCTCATCGACAGCAATCCTCAGCACGCCGGCGCCTACCACAACCGCGGCATCGCTTATCGCGCCAAGGGCGACAACGACCGCGCAATCGCTGACAGCACCAGGGCCGCCGAGATCGACAAGCGACAGGCCGAAGCCGCGGTCATCCCCGCAAGCGCCGCCAATGTGCAGCTTCCAGCCCCTGCGATCGAGAAGGCGGCTTTGGCCCCGAGCGGCGTGCAGGTCCCAGCCCCTGCGATCGAGAAGGCCGCTTTGGCCCCGAGCGACGCGCCGGTCTCTCCCTTCACCTTGGTGCTGAAGACCGACCTTGCCGCCCAGGAGCTCACCGTGGTGGAGAATGACGCGGTCGTGCACGTGTGGCCGATATCCTCGGGCACGCGAGGCTATTCGTCCCCGACCGGCACCTTCCAGCCGAAGTCGGCGCACCGGATGTGGTATTCGCGCCAGTACGATTGGACGCCGATGCCCTACGCGATTTTCTTCGTGCGCGGGGTGGCTTTCCACGGCACCACCGCCGTCTCTCGGCTAGGCCGGTCCGCATCGCATGGCTGCATTCGCCTGGCCACCAGCAACGCCGCTCAGCTCTACGACCTGGTGCAGAGGCACGGCTTTGCCAAGACGCAGATCATCGTCTTCGGCAAAGCAATCCACGATTCGCCCACCGCAGCCCAACGCACTCCGACGGCCAGGAGCACGTCCCCGAACACCTTCGCGAGCTGGGTCAAGGCTCTGTTCAATCAGCCGCCTTGACCGCCGTCATCGGCAGCGCGCTCCTGCCAGGGCGACGGCGCGAGCGACGACGTCAGGTATTTGGATCGAAGTTGAAGCACCTCGCTCGGACAGAGATTTGCCGATTCTGACCCTGAGCCGGCATACCGGGCGCTCTTGTCGCAAAACGTGCTCAATGTCTAATAGTGGTACTTCAACCGCCCCCTTTTTGGGCGTAGCGCCTGGGATTTGGTCCATCCCTTTCTAACCAGGCTGGATTCCGACAATGATGCGAACCGCGAGCGCCCTTTCGCTCAAAGCATTTTTCACGGTCCTGGCAACAGTCGCCCATGTTGCCACTGCTCCTACAGCATCTGCCCAGAGGCGCGCGCCGCCCTTCGTGCCGCCGCCCCGCACGATTGCGGACATCACGGCCATTCTGGATCAGCAGAAGCAGGATCCCAAGCACTTGGCGAAGCTGGGCGCAGCCGCGTACGCCGCGCCGCCCACCGGTCTGAGGGGAGCTGCGCTGTCGAAATTCCACTATGACCGCGCCAACATCAGAGCCGATCTCGGCCGCAATCGCGAGGCGCTCGATGATACGTTGAAGGCGATCGAGATCGGACAGGGCCATATCGATCTGGGCGAGCTCGGGCGTCTACGTGTCATGGTGGCCCTGCAGTATCTGCGTGAGGGCGAGCCCAAGAAGGCGCTGCCGATCCTGTTGCAGAACGTGCGCGAGAACGAACGCGAGCTCGTCTTGCCCGGCAGCAAGGGGCGCGGGTGGCTGTTCAACAACTATCGCATGATCAGCCAGATCTATCTGGTGCTGGGGGACATGGCTCAGGCCGAGGCGTATGTCCGGCGAAATCAAGCTCGAATACTCGAAGCGCGCAGCTGGCCGTCCTACGCTATCTACAGGTTGGGTTGGCAAGGCGATGTCGAAGTCAGCGTCGGACGGCTGCACGAGGCACGTGGTCTATTCCGCGAGGCCGAGTCCGCCTATCGCAGAGCAGAGCTGCTGTTGCGCGAGTGGGTCGTCAAGCGGGTCGGCCTGCACGGCGTATCGCCGCCCACCCAGGGGGAGGGCGGGATCGATCAATTGGTCGCGTGGCAAGGCCGGGTGAAAGCGCGGCAGGGCCGCATGGCAGAGGGCGAGGCCGACACGCGACGGGCCCTGTTGAGCCGGCTCAAGTCCATTGGCAAATACAACACGCAGACCGCCGGTCACATCACGCTCTTGGCCAATCTCCTGGTCGAGCAGGCTCGCTATCCGGAGGCCGAGAAGCTCACCCGCGCAGCGATCGAAATTTTTCAAACGCTGGGCGTTGCTGAGGACTCTCAGGCCCTCGCGGGTACGCTGAATGGGCTCGCCTCCATTCTCAACCTCGAAAACCGCTGGGAGGAGGCGGCCCAGGTTTACGCCGCCGTCGATGCTGCCACCAGGACCTGGGAGCCGGGACGCCGCGAGGCCCTGAGCCTCAACGTCGCGCACATCCTGACGCTCTTCAACACCAACAACCTGGATGCGGGGATCGCCGCGGCCGATCGGTTGCTGGCGCGCCAGAAGGCGGTGTTTGGCGAGCTGAACCCGGAAACCGCGATCGCGCGAGGTTTACTCGCTATCGGACTGGCGCGGGCCGGCCGCGATGCCGAGGCGCTGCGCGAGTTTGCCCTCGCTATCCCCGTTCTGCTCTCGGCCTCGAGCGAAAGCGACGGCGACGACACTGCCAGTGCCGCCGCGCGCGCCCAGCGCAGCAGGATCATCGTCGAGGCGTACATGGCGCTGCTCGCCCGTCACCAATCGGAGCCTAGGCCCGAACCGGTTGCGCTGGAGGCGTTCCGCCTCGCCGAGGCGCTGCGCGGCCGCGCGGTGCAGCGGGCTCTCGCTGCCTCGACGACACGCATGCTGGCTCGCGATCCGGCACTGGGGGAGCTTGCACGCAAGGAGCAGGATCTCGAGAAGCAGATCGCAGCCCAGCTCGGTGTGCTCAACAACCTTCTCGCCCTGCCGCCGGAGGTACGCGACGACAAGACCGTGAGCACGCTGACAGCCGAGATCGCCACGCTGCGAGCGAGGCGCATCGCCGCCCGCCGCGACATCGAAAAGCGGTTCCCCTCCTATGCCGACCTCATCGACCCGAAGCCGCCGCGGCCAGATGAGATACGCGCGGTCTTGAAGCCTGGTGAGGCGTTCCTGTCGTTCTACTTCGGTCAGGAAATGAGCTTCGTATGGGCGATCCCGCAAAGCGGGCCGATTGCGTTCGCCGCGCTTCCAATGTCCGCAGCTGATGTCGATGCGAAGATCAAGCAGCTGCGTGGGGCGTTCGAAAGCGATGCTGCGATAGTGCAGGACATCCCAGCATTCGATCTGAAATTGGCATATGAGCTGTTCAGCGCCGTGCTGAAGCCGGTAGAGGCCGGCTGGGGTTCGGCCAATAGCTTGATCGTCGTCACCAACGGGGCGCTGGGGCTTCTTCCGCTCTCTCTGCTGCCGACAGCCGCGCCGACAGGCGAATTGCCCTCCGACCTGCTGTTCGATGGCTACCGACTGGTTCCCTGGCTCGCCCGCACACATGCGGTCAGCCAGGTGCCATCGGCAGCGGCCCTGCGCGCGCTCAGGCTGTTGCCCCCTGGCTCCGCCAAACGCGAGAAGCTGATCGGTTTCGGCGACCCTTACTTCAGTGACGAGCAGGCGGCCGAGGCCGACCGGCAAGCAGAGGCGAACCTCGCACAAGTTACGGCGGCATCGGCGCGCGGCATCCCGTTCCATCGGCGCGCCACCGTGCAAACTGCGGCCCTCGACAGCGCGGAGCTCGCTCGCCTGCCGCGCCTGCCCGATACCGCCGATGAGCTGAGGTCGGTGGCGCTGGCGCTGGAGGCAGATCCGGCCAAGGTGCTCAACCTCGGCCGCGATGCAAACGAGAGCAAGGTCAAGGCCACCGACTTGTCGCGCTACCGGATCATCGAGTTTGCCACGCACGGCCTGGTGCCCGGTGACGTCGACGGACTGACTCAGCCGGCGCTCGCGCTGACGGCACCGCACGTTGCCGATGTGGATGGCGACGGGCTGCTGACGATGGAAGAGATCCTGGCGCTCAAGCTCGACGCCGACTGGGTTGTGCTGTCGGCCTGCAACACCGCCGCCGGCGCGGGGGCGGGCGCGGAGGCCGTCTCGGGTCTCGGCCGCGCCTTCTTCTATGCCGGCAGCCGAGCGCTGCTGGTGACCAACTGGAGCGTACACTCCGCCTCGGCCCGCGATCTCGTTGCCGCTCTCTTCCGCCGTCAGGCGGCCGATCCAGCACTGGGAAGGGCTGAGGCACTACGTCGGGCCATGATCGGCCTGATGGATGGGCCGGGATATGTCACTGAGGGAGGGAAGTCCCTGTTCAGCTACGCCCATCCGATCTTCTGGGCGCCCTACGCACTTATCGGCGACGGTGGCCAACAGTGAACCGACCTCGCAAGAACTGAGGCACGAGCTTTCTCTACCCGTCCCGGAGTCATCATTTCCGCACCTGGCACCCCTTGCCCGTGCGGAGCGGAGGTCGCATCGTCCGCTGTTGAGCGCTCATCTGCCGTGCCGAGACCTCTCTGACCTGGCATGCGCGTGCCGTTCCGGCCCGGCTACGCAAGGGCCTGAAGGCAAGGTCCGGAAAGGCCGCACATCACTCCGGCAGCTTGTGGTCCGCGAACTTCGCGCGCAGGTCCTTCTTGGAGATCTTGCCCGTCGCCGTCATCGGCAGGGCTTCGACGAACACCACGTCGTCGGGCATCTGCCACTTGGCAATCTTCGCGCTCAGCGCATCGAGGATCTGGGCCTTGGTCGGCTCGGCGCCCGGCGCCTTCACCACCACCAGCAGCGGCCGCTCGTTCCACTTGGGATGCGGCACGCCGATCACCGCGCAGTTGGCGATGCCCTTGACCGCCGCCAGCGCCGAGTTCTCCACGTCGATGGAGCTGATCCACTCCCCGCCCGACTTCACCAGGTCCTTGGTGCGGTCGACGATCAGCAGCCAGGCATCGGGCGTGATCTTGGCGACGTCGCCGGTGCCGAACCAGCCTTCGCTGTCCATCTGCTTCTTAGAGGCCTCCTCGTTCTTGAAATAGCCCGACACGATGGTTGCGCCGCGCACGAACAGCTCGCCCGAGGTCTCCCCGTCCGGCGGGGCGCGGTTGCCTTTGTCGTCGATCACCTTGAGGTCGACGCCGAACATGGGCCGGCCCTGGCGGGCGGATAGCTTGGCGCGCTCCAGCGGCGGCTTGCCGCGCTCCTCGGGCCGGAACAGGGTGAGCGTGCCGACCGGGCTCATCTCCGTCATGCCCCAGCCGTGCGTGACCTCGATGTCGTAGTCGCGCGTCAGGGTGTCGATCATGGCCTGCGGCACGGCCGAGCCGCCGCTCAGGATCTGCTTCAGATGCTTCGGCTTGCCGCCGCGCTTCTTGAACTCCTCGATCAGCCCCAGCCACACCGTCGGCACGCCCCAGCCGGCGTCGGCCTCCTCGTTCTGCATGAGCTCGTACAGCGTCGGCCCGTCGAGCTTGGCGCCCGGCAGGATGAACTTGCAGCCCGTCAGCGGCGTGACGTAGGGCAGGCTCCAGGCGTTGGCGTGGAACAGCGGCACCACGGGCAGGATCTTGCGGTTTCCCGCGAACAGGTCGGGCCGCGTGGCGATCAGGAAGAAGGTGTGCAGCATCATCGAGCGGTTGGAATAGAGCACGCCCTTCGGCTCGCCGGTGGTGCCCGAGGTGTAGCAGAGCGCACAGGCGGCGTTCTCGTCGAACTCCGGCCACTCGAACTTCGCGTCCATCTCCGACAGCAGGCCCTCGTAGCAGAGCAGGCCATTGAGCGGGCCGTTGGCCGGCATGTGCTCGCGGTCCGTCATGAGCACGTAGGTCTTGATGGTCTTGAGCGCGGGCTTGAGCTTCTCCACCAGCGGCAGGAAGGTCAGGTCGAAGAACAGCGCGGTGTCTTCGGCGTGATTGGCGATGTAGGCGATCTGCTCGGGGAACAGCCGCGGGTTGATGGTGTGGCAAACCGCGCCGATGCCGGCGATGGCATAGTAGAGCTCGAAGTGCCGGTAGCCGTTCCAGGCCAAGGTGGCGACCCGGTCTCCAGGCTTGACGCCGAGCCCGATCAGCGCATTGGCGAGCCGGCCGATGCGCTCGCGGGAGGCGCGGTAGCCGTAGCGATGGATGCCGCCTTCCACCGTGTTGGAGACGATCTCGACGTCGGGGTAGACCTCGGCGCCATAGTCGATCACGCTGGAGACCAGCAGTGGCCGGTCCATCATCAACCCGCGCAACATTGCCTCATCCTCCCTGGAATGCTTTGTGGCGGCAGAGTAACCTTTAGGTAAGGCCCCCGCCAAGCCGGGGCTTATCGAACCAACAGACTAGCCAAAAAAAGGAGCGCACCGTGGCGATCGTGGAAACGCAAAGGCAGGGCGACGTGGCCGTCATCGTCATGGACAACCCGCCGGTGAACGCCCTTGGGCATGCGCTGCGGGTGGGCCTGGAGAAGGCCTTCAACGAGGCCAGCGCCGACCCCGCCATCAAGGCCGTCGTGCTGACCGGCACGGGCAAGTTCTTCTCCGCCGGTGCCGACATCAGCGAGTTCAGGACCGGCGTGAAGAAGCCGGACCTGCCCGAGATCATCGACCGCATCGAGCAGGGCACCAAGCCGGTGGTGGCGGCCATCAACGGCACGGCGCTCGGCGGCGGACTGGAGCTGGCACTCGGCTGCCACTACCGCGTCGCCGCCAAGGACGTGCGGCAGCTCGGCCTGCCCGAGATCAAGCTCGGCATCATCCCGGGCGCCGGCGGCACTCAGCGGCTGCCGCGGGCCATCGGCGTCGAGCAGGCGCTGCAACTCATCAGCACCGGCGCCTTCATCGATGCCGCCAAGGGCGCGGCCGCCGGCCTGATCGACAAGGTCGCCGAAGGCGACTTGGTAGCTGCCGCCGTTGCCTTCGCCCGTGAGCAGGTGGGCAAACCGCCGCGCCGCATCGGCGAGGTGAAGATCGCCAACGTTCCGGCCGGCCTGTTCGACAAGGCGCGGGCCGCGATCGGCCGGCATGCGAGCGGACCGCTGGCCCCCAAGGCCGCGATCGACGCGGTGGAGGCGGCCACCACGCTGCCGCTCAAAGAGGGTCTCGCCCGCGAGCGCGCGCTGATCGGCGAGGCGATGGTGAGCCCCTATGCCCGAGCGCTGCAGTACGCCTTCTTCGCCGAGCGCCAGGCCGCCAACCTGCCCGGCATCGGCCCCGACACAAAGCTGCGCGACATCAAGACGGTCGGCATCCTGGGCGCCGGCACCATGGGCACCGGCATCGGCCTCGCCTTCCTCAACGCAGGCTTCCCGCTGACCATCGTCGAGACCACGCAGGAGGCGCTGGACAAGGGCGTCGCCCGCGTCAAGGACACGCTGGACGCCAACGTGAAGCGCGGCCGCGCCACCGAAGCGCAGGCCAGGGAGCGCATGGCCAAGCTCACCCCCTCGCTGAAGCTGGAGGACCTCGGCCAATCCGACCTCGTCATCGAGGCGGTGTTCGAGAACATGGCGCTGAAGAAGGAGATCTTCGCCAAGCTCGACAAACTCGCCAAGCCCGGCGCCATCATCGCCACCAACACCTCCACCCTCGATGTCGACGAGATCGCCGCCGTCACCAAGCGGCCGCAGGACGTGGTGGGTCTCCACTTCTTCTCCCCCGCCAACATCATGCGTCTGCTCGAGATCGTGCGCGCCGAGAAGACCGCGCCCGACGTGATGGCCACCTCGATGGCCATTGCCAAGAAGATCGGCAAGGTGGGCGTGCAGGCGGGCGTGTGCGACGGCTTCGTGGGAAATCGCATGCTGGCGGCCTACGGCGGCGAGGTGCAGGCCATGAACCTGGAAGGCGCCATGCCGCAGGAGATCGACGGCGCGCTCGAGACCTGGGGCATGGCCATGGGCCCGCTCGCGGTCAGCGATCTCGCCGGCCTCGACGTCGGCTACCGCATCCGCAAGGAGAGGAAGCTCACCGGCGAGGCGGCGCAGTTCGCGCGCATCCCCGACAGGATCGTGGAGATGGGCCGCCTCGGGCAGAAGACTGGCGCCGGCTATTACAAGTACGACAAGGACCGTAAGCGCCAGGTGGACCCCGAGATCGAGGCGATGATCAAGGCCGAGGCCGAGGCGCTGCAGATCAAACAGCGCCACATTCCGGCCGACGAGATCGTCGAGCGCTGCCTCTTGAGGCTCGCCAACGAAGGCGCCAAGATCCTGCAGGAGGGCATCGCGCTGCGCGCCGGCGACATCGACACGATGTACTTGTACGGCTACGGCTTCCCGGCCTGGCGCGGCGGGCCAATGTGGCAGGTCGACAACGTCATCGGCATGAAGCAGGCGACCGAGAAGATCAAGGCTTACGAGGCCAAGTACGGCCCGCGCTGGAAGATCGCGCCGCTGATCGAGAAGCTCGCCGCCGACGGCGGCACCTTCGCGGGGCTGGATGCGAAAAAGTAGCCTGGCGAGCGGCGCCGGTTCGGGCGCAGCGGCGGCCTATCGCCCGGGCGGGCTTCGATCTCACCCGCCCGCGGGCTTGGTGCCGGCGGCCAGCACCACGGGCCTGCGGATGACGATGGTGCCGCTGTCGGCGCGCGCCCGCGCGGCGTCGAGGATCGCGGCGTGGATCGCAGCGCGTCGCTCCGGCTCCTGGGCCTCGAGCACGATGGCAACGCGCACGGCGCCGCCGTAGACGAGGTCGAGCAGCGCTTCCGGCCGCTCGGTCGTCCAAGTGGTCTCGACGCGCTCGTCGCGCACATCGGCGAAACCGGTAGCTTCCAAGACGCGGCGGCATTCGCCGGGATCGCTGAATCGCAGCGGCGGCGGCGCGTCCGGCAGATTCGCGACCGGCGCCCCGTGCTCGGCGATGGCAGAGAGAACGATCTTCAAGAGCTCGTCGTCCTTGGCCCATTGCGTGAGCACATATCGACCCTGGGACTTGAGCACGCGAAAGGCCTCACCGATCGCCGCGTCGGGGCGATTCAGATGCATCACACCGAACGCGCAGACGACATGATCGAACACGCCGTCCGCGTACGGCAGCGCTTCCGCATCTCCCTCATGAAAGGCCAGGCGAGGATAGTTTTCGCGGGCCATCGCCACCATGGCCGGAGCAAAATCCACGCCTTCGACCGAGGCGCCCTCGGCGGCGATAGCGGCTGCGAGATGTCCCGGTCCGCAACAGACGTCGAGAACTGTCGTTCCAGCCAATGGCCCTAAGCTTGCGACGACAGGTGCGATGACCTGATTGGTGATCGGAGAAAGGTGTTGATCATAGCTCGTTGGGCGGGTGGACCAGCCAGCCAGTTCGGCTTCACGAAATGAATTCTCCACGTGCAAACGCTCCAAGCATGCAATCGTTTCACCACCCCACAGTATATCGCCAAGCAGCCCTGCTCCCACCCGCCCGTACCGGCCAAGCTAACTGGTTGAGGGCACGCGGGTTTCGCTGCGACGCGCGGGCGGAGACCGGCCCGCCGGCAGCACCTGCCGACGCGGGGCGACGCCAGCGAGCCTTGCTCTGCGAGGGCGCCCCGGGGTAAACGCGCAACAACAGCGCGAGCCCGCCCTTGCCCCATCCCTCCACTTCCCCAACCACCTCGCCGATCGTGTTCCTGCGGTCGCTGGCCTTCATCAACTACCTGGGCTACGCGGGCTGGGCGGCGCTGCTCTACAACTTCACCGTCGAGCGCGCCAATTTTCAGTGGTTCGAGACCGGGCTCACGCAGAGCATGCGCGAGTTGCCGGGCTTCCTCGCCTTCACCGCCATTTTCTGGCTGCTGGTGGTGCGCGAGCAGGTTCTGGCCTACGCGGCGCTGCTGATATTGGGGCTCGGCATCGCCCTCACCGGCTCCTTTCCCACGCTCACCGGCGTGCTCGTCACCACCTTCGTCATGTCGGTCGGGTTCCACTACTTCGAGACCATGAGCGTGTCGCTGCAGCTGCAGCTGCTGCCCAAGGCCGATGCGCCGCAGCTGATCGGCACCATCACGGCAGCCGGTGCGGCGGCGCAGTTCGTCGCCTACGGTGGGCTCGCCATCGCTTGGTGGGCCGGCTGGCACTCTTACGAGCTGCTGTTCCTTGTGGTGGGACTGGCGTGCATGGCATTGACGCTTGCCGCGATGGCCTACTTCCCGCGCTTCCACGGACCCGTGCCGCAGAGGAAGCACATGATCCTGCGAACGCGCTATTGGCTCTACTACCTCCTCACCTTCACCACCGGTGCGCGGCGGCAGCTGTTCTTCGCCTTCGGCGGGTTCCTGCTGGTGAAGAAGTTCGGCTATTCGGTCGCGGACATGGCGAGCCTGATGCTGGTGGTGACCGCCGCCAACACGGTGCTGGCGCCACGGCTCGGGCGGCTGGTGATGCAGGCCGGCGAGCGCCGCACCATCATGATCGAGAACATCGTGCTGATCTGTGTGTTCGCCGGCTACGCCACGACGGGCAGCGCGCTGGTGGCCGGCGCCCTGTTCGTGGTGGACGGCGTGTTCTTCACGCTCACCCTGGCGCAGCGCACCTACTTCCAGAAGATCGCCGATCCGGCAGACGTGGCCTCCACCGTGTCGGTGGCATTCACCATCAACCACGTTGCGGCCGTGACGGTGCCGATCGCCTTCGGCGCGCTCGGCATGATCGACCCGGCGATCATCTTCTGGCTCGGCTGTGGCATCGCCACCATATCGCTCTCCTGCTCGTTCCTGGTGCCGCGCCATCCGGCACCTGGCCACGAGACGGTGCTGGTCGCGCCCCGCCCGCAGCCGGCGGAGTAATTGTTTCGCTGTCCGCCACACTCGGGCGACACGCCGCCTGCATCAGAATGGTTTGCTGTATAGCCCTGGATTCTGCTTCACCACCCGCTTGCACGTCTGCTTCCATTCCCGTTTGGACATCCCGCTGGTGTTGTTCCATGTCGCCAAACATCGGCCTAACGGCGTTGCGGCTTTCGTGCGGACGATTCCGTCATTTTCCCGATCCTGTAACGCCGCCAGCGCCAGGAATGGCGTGACCGGCCCAGCAAACGCGGAGCTGAGCAGCGGGCTCGAGCCGCCAACCGGCGCCACGCCCAAGCCGACTATCAGCACGAGGCGAACTGCGCATATCGCACTTCTCCCCTCATGCATGCGCTGGATCCAATTTCGTCGATCCTGGTGGTGAGCGCTGGCGACCATCTTGAACCTCCTGCGTGCTCCATTGCGCAGGATGCAGGGAGCGCCAGCTCTGTCCTATCGAGGGAAACCCTGAACGGCGCGGGAGCGCCGGCAGCGGTGCGGTCGTGCGCGCGTCACGCACGTTGGCCTAGTCGAGAAACCACCGTCCGAAGCCCAGCACATCGCCGAACATCACCAGCGCGAAAAGCCCATAGCCCGCAGCGTAGGCCAGCAAGCGCCAGCGCTCGTCGCCGATGTCCGGGCTCACGAACGACCTGCACGCCCAGGCACGCGCCGACGGCGAGCGGCGACAAACCTGTCGGAACCAGCAGCAGGCTTGTGGCGGCGTGCAGCCAGGCGAGGTGCGCGATGTGCTTGGGGTCGGGGTTGTTGTAGCTCGGCAGCCGGCCGAGATGCACGGTGGCTGCCGTGGCGAAAGCGGCAAACAGCATGAGCCAGAGCCAGGGTGCGACGGTCGCGAGCGCGAGCCCGCTGCGGGCGAGGGAGTGCACGGCTTTCACGGTGGCGGGCCCTTCAAGCTGCCTCCGGCGTCCAGTTGCGCCTGCGCCGCGCGAGCCTGTCCTCCGTCGTCTCGCCCTCGAAATCCGCTGCCGACTGCGTCAACTCCGAGCGGTCCACGTCGTCGAACGTGTTGGCGTTGAACACGGCATAGCGCGTCCCGTCCAGCACGCACGTGACGATCGGCACCACGCCGCAGTTGGCGCAGACATGAAAGTCGGCCGTCTTGGTGCCGAACCGGTAGCGCGTCACCCGCGCCTCGTCGGCGATGTGCAACCGGAAGCGCCCCTGCGGGTGCGAGGTCCACACCCCGCCGTGCTTGCGGCACATGCCGCAGCCGCAGGCGCGCACCGGGATCGTCGGACCTGCCTCGGGCCGCTCGAAGATGAAGCGGATGTTGCCGCAGTGGCAGCTGCCGGCGATGCGGCGATACGCGGCGGCGTCGGGCATGCCGCTCACCTCTTCGCCTCCGCGGGCGCCAGCCCCAGCTCCGCCTCCAGCTTGGCGATCTCTTCGCGCAAGGTGCGCTGCTCCTGGCCGCGCCGCGCCATCTGCAGCTGGATGGCGCCGACCTCCTTGTTGGCCGCAGCCCGCGCCGACGGGTCGTTCGACGGCCCGTACTTGCGGTGCACCTCGAAGATGCGCTGCTGGTCGGCGCGGTTGCGCATCCTCGATCTGGCGCACGCGCTCCTTGAGCTGCGCGAGCTCCACCAGCCTGGCGGTCTGCTGCGGATCGGACTTCTTCTTCAGCTCCTCCTCGACCTGGCGCAGCCGCTGCTTGAGGGCCTCGCTCTCGCTGTCCGGCGGCGGCGGCGCCATCTTCGGCAGCACGCCAGGCGCAGCGGCCAGGTGGAAATAGAAGTCGCCCGTGAGCGCGGAGTGGTCCCACGGCACCTGCTTGCCGTTGGTGGCGGCCAGCACCTCGCGGCGCACCTCGATCATCACGGCGGTGAGGTTGCGCCCCGGCGCCTTCACGCCCTTGGCCAGCGCCGCCGTGAACGGCGAGTTGCGGCCCACCCCGTCGAGCGCCACGTTGCCGGGCTGCGTCGAGTAGGCGATGAAGGTGCCGACCCCCGTCTGCACCTGCGCCAGGCCGCGGCCGATGCTGGCCGAGCGCGTGCCCATGGAGCGGGCCAGGTTGCGCGCCAGCGGGTTGTCGCGGCAGGCATCGAGGAACACGATGTTGGTCTTGCCCTCGCGCTCGAGCTCCATCTGCTTCAGCACGAAGTCGAGGCTGACGGCCTCGAAGTCGAGGTCGCGCTCGTTGGCAAGCTGCGCATCGACGGGCACCAGGTAGTTGCGCCCCGCCACCTGCAGCCCGTGCCCGGCATAGAAGAAGATGCCGGTGTCGGCGCCGGCGGCCAGCGCGCGCGAGAAGTCGCGCACCTTGGCGTCGAAGCCGCGCTTGTCGAGGTCGAGCCCCAGGATCACCTCGACGCCCAGCTCCTTGAGCGCAGCCGCCATGTCCTTGGCATCGTTGGCGGGATTGGCGAGCACGTTGGCGTTGGCATAGGCCGCGTTGCCGACGATCAGCGCGACGCGCTTCTGGGCGGCGGCCGGCTCGACGAGCGCCAGCGCAGCGACGAAAGCGATGGCGAAATATGCCATCACCGCAGCTAGGCAAGATCCAAGGTAACGCGCGCATCCACGACGCAACATGGCAGGCCCCTCGTTTCACGCAACCCGCGCGCACCGTCTCAGCAGCCGATTTGGACAACTCCAAGACCGGGATGTGACAGAGGCTGCTATCTCACCTGCCATCGAAACGCGCGCCGGCGCCTGCTCTCGGATGCCAGGCGGCTCTTGGCTAACGCTTGCGTGCGTCGCCGTTCCCGCACCTTGCGATGGGGCGGCACCTGTGTTGCCGCGGGCGTTGCCGGCGCCGCGCCGGCCGGTGTGTTGCTGCCGTCCACGTGCGGCGCGATCAGCGTGCGGTACGCGTAGTCGATCTGCCGATACTCGTCCTCGCACATCTCTGCCCGGTCCTTGGGCAGCCAGCCCTTCTCCACCACCTCGGCGAACAGCTGCTTGTCCGAGCCGTAGGCGATGCAGAGCAGATTGTACAAGCGCTGCGCCGGCGTGCCGTGCTCGTCCGCAAACGTGACGTGGCGGCCCACGTCGAACTTGCGCCGGTAGAGATCGCGCGCCTTGCGCACCCTGAGCTCGGCCGCGTAGGCGTAGGCGCTGCCGGCGATCAGCCTGCGCTTCTTCTCGGCCGGAACCTGCAGCACGTAGTAGGCGGCTATCGCATCGGCCGCGTCCTCTTCGCGGCCCAGCAGCGGCACCTTGAGAAGATCGAACATGGCATGCCCCGCCTCGTGCAGGAAGGTGTCGACGAAGGGCCCGAGGAATGCATCCTCCCGTGAGATGAAGGCCGGCCGCTTGGAGGAGTTGGCGCTGCGCCACATATCGTCCAGGTACTCGTAGCAGACGGAGATGACGGCATCCTCGTACCAGGCGTTGGACTCTTCGCAGCTCTTGAGCTCCAGCCGCAGGGTGCGGGGCCAGCGCACGGACACCAGCAGCTCCTTCACGCGCTCCAGAGCCTGGTTCTGCTTGAGCATGTCGTAGAGCGGCTTGTGCGCGGGCTTGGTTGGCTCCGCGTACGCGACGACGATGCGGTCTGCCTTCGCGGGCTGCGCGTTGGCTGCAGGGGCAGCGCACAGCAGGGCACAGACGAGCCCGGCAAATCCTGTTTGCGATCTGGTCCACATCGCTCGGCGCTTTCCTTGGAGCTTGGTCCCGCCAGAGTGCCACTGATTTCTGCCCCATAGCCTAGTGGCCAACGATACTCCGGTCACCGCACGATTGAGCTGTCGGTGCCCTGCGGCTCCTATTGGCGCACGCGCCGTTTCTCTCGCGCCGCCGCGGTGGCGTGGCGCAAGGTGCGACGGGTACGCGGGCGCCGCATGGGCGACCCGGGGGCCGGTTGTCCTCCGGCCCCAGCAGGTCCGGCCGGACCTGCTCGAGGGCCCTTCTAGTGGGCCCTCCGGGACCTTGGGGGGTCCCCTGGGTTGCCTTGCGGCACCCGCGTTGCGGCGATTTTGGGCACCGCTGCAAGCTGCAGCCGGCTGGCTCGCTCGGTGAGAGCTGCTAGCCGGCCATGTGCCTCTCGGCGGTCGCCGCACTCCACGCCATTGCTGGCGCTTCGACGGCAACGGTCGCAGCGGGCCTCCTGGATCTCGGCCCTCCAACACGAGGGCCACCCTTCCAGGCGCCGATCGCTGCCACGCTGGGTGCTGGATCCGAGCGCCCCGTCGCAGGCAGCGACGCGCCATCATAGGCACAGCTCTGGCGACCGGGGATAAGGTCTGTCGTAGGGTGCAATAGGCGTTAGCCGTATTGCACCGATGACCGGTCAAACGGTGCAATGCGCTTGCGCTTATTGCACCCCACGGCCTCTATGGCTTCGCCAAGAGCGAGCGCGCCAATATCCGCCCCGATCAGCTCGCAGAGTTTAAGCTCTACGCCCAGCGCTGGCTTGGGCTGGACGACGAGACGATTGCGCGCGCCATTGCGGACGGAGATCTACGGGAGGTCCGTTGTGAAGAAGCGACCGACAAAGCCTAGCCGGTTGGCCCGGGAACTCGAAGAGATGGGGAAAGCCCTGCACCGGCTCGGCGCACTCAGTGACGATGAGTACGCCAAGATCACCATGCGTGACGTGGCCCTCGACAAGATCGACCGCGCCGGGACACCGAGCCCGCGCGAGATCGTCGCCATCCGCGAGGCTGCCCGCATGAGCCAGGCCGTATTTGCCCGCCTCCTCGACGTATCCACCGGCACGCTGAGCAAGTGGGAACGGGGTCAGCTCAAGCCGCGCGGCCCCGCCGGCCGCCTGCTGCACATCATCAAGCACAAGGGCATCGACGCGGTATTGTGATCAAGTGAAGGAAAAAGTAGGACTATGAACGGGGTTCTCTTGGCTGGAGCAATCCCTTAAGAAGTGCGACAAAGTCGGATGAGCTGTCCTCTTCGCCTTCGCCCTGCCCCTCCGGCCTACCGACTGAGAGAATATTCTTAAAGAAGAAATCGGCTACGTCGTTATCTGCTGCGCCCGTTGCAAAACCTATCTTTTCCTTGATAAGGATTACGCCGAGCATGCGACTAAGTAGGTCGATCTTATTGTTGGCCTCTGAATAATTGAGCAACTCTTTTGATCTTTGCCCAAGAATTCCTTTGGCAGCTGCCAGGCATAGAAAACCAAAAGTAACTCCGCCAGCGAGAATTCGCCAATCGCGCAGTACCGATATCTCCACGTTGCCGGGCAGGACGCCGAGCTCATTTTTCAACAGCAAAAGGCGCGAAGTGGTAATCCCGGACAGCGGCTCTATATTCCAATAGAGTATTGCAGCTATTATCGGACAGAAAACGGAAAATTGCAAGAGCGTCAGACCCACGGAATACAGATAACCAGCGCGGCGCTCTGCAATAAGTTTGTTGGTCGTTTGGCTGTCGATTGCACTCTGCACTTGTGCTTTTACGGCGTCGATCAAAGATAGGTCTTTAACCGTTGGGGTAGGTCGACTTTCGATGCTGGAAAGTGTTTCTTCTATTTGCTTCGCGCGTTTCTGTCGTCGCCTAATGTCGAGGAAGTTACGATAAACGACTACCAAGGTAATAAGTATAGCCAATACTGACCAAAACGGTCTAACCCACTCGCTCAAGATCTCGAATTGGTCCCTTACGCTCAGAAGAATTGATCTTATTTCCTCGGGCGACATAGAATATCTCGTGAGCATGCGAATGTTGAACTTCAATAGGATCGGAACGTAAGGGAAAGCAATGGAGGTTGCAAGCCCCCGGGGGCGCGCGGGGTGAGCTTTGACCCCTCATCAATGGTAGTTGAAGCGGTCCATACGTTGCTCTGCAACCGTTTCTCAGCTAATGCGGCCCCCATGCCCCACACCCCCATCCACATCATCGGCGGAGGCCTCGCCGGCAGCGAGGCGGCATGGCAGGTCGCTGAGGCCGGCCTCCCCGTGGTGCTGCACGAGATGCGGCCCCTGCGCACCACCGAGGCGCACAAGACCGATGGCCTCGCCGAGCTGGTCTGCTCCAACTCCTTCCGCTCCGACGATGCCGCCACCAATGCGGTCGGCCTGCTGCACGAGGAGATGCGGCGCTCAGGCTCGCTGATCATGGCCGCGGGCGATGCCCACAAGCTGCCCGCCGGCGGCGCGCTGGCCGTCGACCGCGATCACTTCTCGGCGCACGTCACCCGCGCGCTCGCCGAGCACCCGCGCATCGCAATAGAGCGCGGCGAGGTCGCCGGCCTCCCCCCGCCCGCGTGGGATAGCGTCATCATCGCCACGGGGCCGCTCACCTCGCCCGCGCTCTCAGCCGCCGTCCAGCAGCTCACCGGCGAGACCGAGCTTGCCTTCTTCGACGCCATCGCCCCCATCGTGCACCACGAGTCCATCGAAGAGAACATCACCTGGCGCCAGTCGCGCTACGACAAGGCGGGTCCCGGCGGCACCGGCGCCGACTACATCAACTGCCCCATGAGGCGCGCCGAGTACGAGGCGTTCCTCGACGCGCTGCTCGCCGCCGAGAAGACCTCCTTCAAGGAGTGGGAGGCCTCCACGCCCTACTTCGACGGTTGCCTGCCGATCGAGGTGATGGCCGAGCGCGGCCGTGACACCCTGCGCTTCGGGCCCATGAAGCCCGTGGGCCTCAGCAATCCGCACAAGCCCGGCGAGCGCCCCTACGCCGTTGTGCAGCTGCGCCAGGACAATGCGCTGGGCACGCTTGTGGAACATTGTCGGCTTCCAGACCAAGCTGAAGCACGGCGAGCAGGCGCGCATCTTCCGCATGATCCCGGGCCTCGCCGGCGCGGAGTTCGCGCGGCTGGGCGGGCTCCACCGCAACACGTTCCTCAACTCGCCCAGGCTGCTCGATGGCGAGCTGCGGCTGAAGGTACAACCCAGGCTCCGCTTCGCCGGTCAGATCACCGGCTGCGAGGGCTACGTCGAGAGCGCCGCCGTGGGCCTGCTCGCCGGCCGCGCCGCCGCGGCCGAGCGCCTGGGCCAGGCCTGGGTGCCGCCGCCGCCCACCACCGCCTTCGGCGCGCTCTTGGGCCACATCACCGGCGGCCATATTTCCGTCGACGGCGATGGCGCGTCCACCGAGCCCCGCTCCTTCCAGCCCATGAACGTCAACTTCGGCCTGTTCCCGCCACTGGAGGCGCCCACCCACGACGCGCAGGGCAACCGTATCAAAGGCAAGGAGCGCGGCGCTGCGAAGAAGCGCGCCCTCTCCGCCCGCGCGCTCGCCGACCTCGACCGCTGGCTCGCTCAGCCGCATCGCGCCGCGGCGGAGTAGAGCACGCGCCCATTGATGCCGGACAAGCCGGGCGGGCTTCCTCGACAGCCCCCCAGGACGCTCCGTACGGCCACCGATTGACGCTAGACCGGCCCCCGCATAGCCTTTTGCATACATGCACGCCCGCGCGAGAACGCCGGGCAACGGGAGGACAGCATGATCAGACCGGCCCTTGCATTCGTGATCTTCGCAGCCTTCGTGCTCAGCGCGCCGCTGTCGCAGGCTCAGTTGACCGACGCGCAGAAGATGGAACGCAACAAGAAGAACGTGGTCGAATTCTACAACGCGGTGCTGAACGATAAGGATTTCGAAAAGGCCAAGACCTATGTCGGCGCCACCTATATCCAGCACAACCCGATCGGCGCCGACGGGCTCGAGGGCATCAAGGGCTTCATCGGCTTCCTGCGCGAGAAATTCCCGAACAACAAAAGCGAGATCAAGCGCGTCTTCGCGGAGGGCAACTACGTGATCGTGCATGTCCATGCCATGCGCGAGCCCGGTACGCTCGGCAACGCGATCTTCGATCTGTTCCGGATGGACGACAACGGCAAGGTGGTCGAGCACTGGGACGCGGTGCAGCCGATCCCCGATCCGGCTACCGCCAAGAACAAGAACGGCATGTTCTGAAGTACGACGTGCCGCGCCGCGGATTGAAGCGCAACCGGGCCGCTCATCGGCAGCAATGGCCCATTGCCGGCCGCAACCAGGCGAAGTCGGGGCCGTCGCCGCGGAATGACTGCCATCGATGCCGGTCGACAGGGCTCAAATCGGGAACCTGCGCTGGCAAGAGCGACGTCGTCCATCTTTGGACTGGCGTTTCGCGGCCTCAGGGCTTTGCTGCGGCCTGCACTGTGCTTTCCGGAACGCCGAGGCGCTTGAGCGTAGCCCGCATGTGCTGGCGGCGCTCGGCGACCGCCGGGTTGCTGCGCGCGTTGGGCCGCTTCCAGTCGTCGAGCGTTGCAGTCGGCCGCATCTTCAGGAACTCCTTGACCATCTCGCGGGCCTTGTCCTCCTGGCCGTCGTAGGCATACGCCACGGCCATCAGGCGGAAGGTATTGTCGTGCTGGCGGTTGGCCTGGTGCGATTGGCGCAACGCCTCCAGCGCGCGCTTGCCGTCGCCTTGATGCACGGCGGCCAACCCTTGCCAGTAGTACCACATGTAGAGGGCGATATCGGTCGGGCTCGCCTCGATAGCCTTCTGCAGCTCGGCGATGGCCTCGTCGGAGTTGCCGACGTCGATCAGCGTGCGCCCCAGCTCCGCACGAGCGGGAAGAAAATTCTGGTTGATCGCCAAAGCGCGCTTGAAGGCGACGATGGCCTGCTCGAACTCGCCTTTGGCGCGCAGCAGGTTGCCGTGGATCGTGTGCCCGCCCGTATTCTCGCTATCGCGCTTTAGGGCTTCGTTGACGGCATGCTCGGCCTTGGCGAGCATCGCGGGCTCCGCGCTCTCGGACATCCAGCCGTTGAGAATATGTATGGCCACGGCTCGGCCATAGTGGAGGAGGGCCAGGATGTGCGTTGGATCGGCGTCGATGGCCTTCTCGAAATAGGCGATCGCCTCGGCGTTGGTCTGGGAATTGCCCTCCTCGGTCATGAGCTTGCGGCCGAGCATGGTGTAGTGGCCGGCTGCGGGCCGCGCCGGCAGCGGGCGCCGCACCTCGACCCTGAGCACCTCGACGGCAAGCGACCGTCCGATGCGCGCGGCGGTGCGGCCCTGGGCCCCGGGCTGGCCCAGGCGGTAATCGAAGTCGCCGGCCCATAGTTGCCGGGCGCTTGGCGCCTCGATGAGCTGAACGGTAACGAGTAGCTGCTCGCCTTCGCGGCGCGCAAGGTTGCGCACCACATAGCGCACGCCGAGCTGACGGCCGATCGCCTTGGGGTCGCCTTGCGCGCCCTTGACGGCGCTGGTCGGCTTGATGTCGGGAACGAACCCGCGCGGCGCCCGCCAGATCCCCGCGGCGATCTCGTCGGCCAGGGTGGCGAGCGCGGCGTCTGTCTCGTCGCCCAGGGTCTTGACGGGCAGTACGGCGATGGAGGGCACCGCCATCATGGTCAGCTCGGCCGGCCGGCCGAGAGGCGCCCAATTCCACAGCAGCCAGCCGCTGCCGGCCAGCGCGACCATCAGCAGGCTCGCTGCAATCAGGCCTCGCTGCCACTTGGCGTGCAGGAAGGCGGTCGGAGCGGCCGGCGGATGTGCATCCGGCGCGCCGGCATCGGCCCGCAGCTGCTGCGCCTCGGCATCGGGAGCCCCCTCGGTGACCCGCAGCGCGAACAAGTAGCCGCGCCCGTGCACGGTCTTGACGAAGCGGTGATCACCGTCGCCCAGCGCCTGGCGGATGTCTTTGACGCATTGGACGAGCGAGTCGTCGGTGCGGGCGGCGCCACCCCACACGGTCTGGAACAGCTCCTGCTTGGAAACGAGCCGGCCGGCGTTCTCGACCAGATGATTGAGGACGGCGAGGGACTGTTGCCTCAGTTCGAGCACCGTGCCGTCGCGGAGCAGGGCCTGACGTGACTGGTCGAGAGTGAACGCATCGAACCGCAGAACACGCATGCTCGCGACCGGTTTATTGCCTCAAACCAAAGCGGGCCTTCTATCATTTCGTCTTTGCTTCGGCAAATTTCGTCTCCGTTTCGGGACGCACGAGCGGGCTACGTGCAAACGTTTTGCGCCTGACCCGTGTGCGGGAAGTCGCGTCTCGGGCCTGTCGGTCTCTCTTGGACGGGTCCGGGACTGCGTCTTTGATGGCACGGCCGGCGGGTCGCCTGTTGCGCATGCCAAGAGTTTGGGAGCGGAGTGATGACGAGGACGCTCGTTTTCTGTGGGTTTGCGCTGGCGCTGTTCGGCACGCTTGCCATCGAGGCGGCTGCGCAGTCATCGTGCAGCGCCGAGAACGCGCTGTGCCTTTCGCGTGGTGGTGGCGCGCGCTGCGCCGAGCGAATGGACCATTGCAGGCGCACGGGCTGTTGGCCGCATCTTGCGAAGTATGGCGGCCGGATCTGCAACCTCAAGAAGTCCTGATCGGTCCGCGACTAGCGGGGGCAGCGCCTTGAACCGGGAGGGAAACGTGTTGTCGACAGTGCGGGCAACGGACTGGCGCGCATGGCTGGTGGGCACGGCGGTGTTCGCCACATCGACAGCGCTGGTCGTCATCGTCGCCCTATTGCTGGTCGGGATCGGGTTCGGCACGCACCTGCCGCCTTGAGCCGGGCAGCACGGGACGGCGCGAATCTCCTGTTTGTCAATGAAAGGGAAACTCGATGAGCACTTTCAACTCGATTGCGCGCCGATCTCGCTGGCGTTTGAGCCTGGTGGCATGCGCCGCCGCGGTCGCAAGCATGGTCGTTGCTGCGGTCTGGACCGAGGCGCAGGCCCAGGCGGTCAGGATCGTCGCGCTGGGCGCCAGCAACACGGCTGGAACGGGCGTGGGCAAGGCTTCGGCCTGGCCCGCGCAACTGCAGGCGATGCTCAAGGCGCGCGGCATCGGCGCTACCGTCCTCAATGCCGGCATCCACGGCGACACGACGGGGGGCATGCTGGCGCGGCTCGACAGGGCCGTGCCGCCCGGCACGCGCCTCGTGATCCTGCAGCCCGGCGGCAACGATGCCCGCCGCGGCCAGGGCGGCCAGACCGCGGGCAACATCGCCCAGATCCAGAGCCGGCTGGCGGCGCGCAACGTCGCCGTCGTCGTCATGGGCCAGAACTACCTGAGCGCGGTGCCGCACGGCGAGCGCCAAGCCGACCGCATCCACTTCACGCCGCACGGCCATGCGCGGCTGGCGGCGGCCATCCTGCCCGAGGTGGTGTCGGCGCTCGGCAGGTGAGCGCGTCGCGCGACTCTGGTTCAGCTCACGCAGAGCGCGGCCCGCCGACCGGCAGGCGCAGGCTGAAGGTGGAGCCCAGGCCCTTGCCCGCGCTCGCCGCCTCCACCGATCCGCCATGCGCCTCGGCGATGGTTCTGACGATGGCAAGCCCGAGCCCGGTCGAGCTCTCGCCCGCGGTCGGCTTGGCCGAAAGCTGCTGGAAGCGCTGGAAGGCCTGCGCGATATCGCCCTCGCTCATGCCCTCGCCGCGGTCGTTGATGTCGATCACCGCCCACCCGGCGCCCCGATCGATGCTCGCCTCCACCAGCACCTCGCCGCCGGCAGGCGAATACTTCACCGCGTTGCTGAGGAGGTTGTCGACCGCCTCGATCACCCGGTCCGCATCGGCGACGATCACGGCTGCTTCGCCCGCCCCCTGCGTGATGCGGATGCCTTTGGCCTCCGCCGCACGCTGGTTGAGGCCGATCGCCGTGCGTATCACGTCGCCCAAGTCCACCTCGGCGCACCGCAGTGTGATCTCCCGCGCCTCCTCCCGCGCCGACTTGAGCAGCCCCGCGATCATGCCTTCCATGCGGTCGGCGGCCCGGCCGATGGCGGTGCAGGCACTCTGCACCCGCTCGCGGCGCTTAGCCTCGTCCCGCTCGGCCTCGAACAGCTGCTCGATCAGCTCGGCGCGGCCGATGATGGCCGACAGCGGGTTGCGCAAATCGTGCGCCACCATGCCCAGCATCTCAGTTTTGAATGTGTTTGCCCGGCGCGTCAGCTGGTGCTGGCGGTCGAGCCGGTCGAGCGCGTGGCTCAGCCGCTGGATCAGCGCGGCCCGTTCCTGCTCGGCCTCGATGCGCTGCAGCTCGGCTTCCACCCGCATGCCGAAGATGCGCATGATGCCCTCGGTGCGCTCCATGTTGGGGATCGGCACCTCCGACACCACCGAGAAATGCCCGATCACCTTGCCGGCACCGTTCCTGAGCGGCACCCCGCAATAGCTCTCGAGCCCCGCCTCGCGCGGGAACCGCTGCCACAGCTGCTGGGGCACGATGATCGCCTGCCCGCCGTACACCAGCTTGCAGGGCGTGCCTTCCAACTCGTACTCGGCGGGAAACTGGCCGCCCGATTTCTTCCAGCTGAAGGAGGCGCGCGCCTTGAGCGGCGGCTCGCCCACGCCGCGGGTGATGACGGCGCCGCTGACGTCCATCGCCTCGTGCATGCTGCGCACGAGCGCGGTGAGGAACTCGGTGCCCAGCTGGCCCGCAGTCGACCTGGCGATGAAGTAGAAGGGGTCCTGGACCCCGGGCCCCTCGGCTGGGGTAGTGCCGGTTGCAGACGACATGGGAACAGCGCTCTTGCGTTTTGCCTTGGTTGGATTCTCCCCCCTTGCACGCCTGCACGCAACGCCGATGCCACATTAGCGTTGCGGGACCCGCGGGGCCGGCATCCTGCTGACTTTGGCGGGCCACGCGCTATGCTCCGCCTTCCCGCCCTGATCGATCCACGAGGAGCCCCCATGTCCCTGTTCGACCTCACCGGCCGCGTGGCCCTCGTCACCGGCGGCAACGGCGGTATCGGCCTCGGCATGGCCCGCGGGCTGGCAGAGGCCGGCTGCGCCATCGCCATCGCCGGCCGCAATAGTGCCAAGTCCGAGGCCGCCGCCGCCGACTTGGCCAGGCTCGGCGTCAAGACCGCCGTGGTCACCGGCGACGTCACCGACGAGGCGCAATGCCGCCGCCTGGTGGACGAAACCGCGGCGCGTCTCGGCCGCCTCGACATCCTCGTCAACAACGCCGGCATCAACATCCGCAAGCCGGCCCAGGAGCTCTCCACCGCCGAGTGGAAGCAGGTGATCGACATCAACCTCACCAGCGCCTTCACCTGCTCGCAGGCGGCCTACCCGCACATGAAGCAGGCGGGCGGCGGCAAGATCATCAACATCGGCTCCATGCTGTCGATCTTCGGCGCCGGCTTCGCGCCCGCCTACGGCGCCTCCAAGGGCGGCATCGTCCAGCTCACCAAGTCACTGGCGTCCGGCTGGGCCAAGGACAACATCCAGGCCAACGCCGTGCTGCCCGGCTGGATCGACACCGACCTCACAAAAGGCGCTCGCGCTCAGATCAAGGGCCTCAACGCCATGGTGCTGATGCGCACGCCGGCGGCCCGCTGGGGCGAGCCACAGGATCTAGCCGGCATCGCCGTGTTCCTGGCCAGCAAGGCCTCCGACTTCGTCACCGGCACGGCAATTCCTGTCGACGGCGGCTACTCGGCACAAATCTAGATCCGGGTCTCGAAAGCTTAAGCATAGCGACGGCGCCCGCTACTCCGAGCGACGACGTCAGTTGTTCGAACAACAGCAGAAGCGCACTGCTCAGTCGGGGGATTGCCGCTTCTGATCCCAATCGAAAGCTGGCACTCCCGAACATCTTGCTTCCTCAATCCGCCGGTAAGAGATGCGGGTGTGATTCGTTCTGCTTGGCTGCACCAAGCTCCGAAACCGCTCCGGGAGGGATGCCCCATGAAAATTTCATCGACCGTTCGCACCACGCTGATCGCGCTCGTTGCACTTGCCGGCTTGTCCTCCGCCAGTCTCGCCGACAGCGGGACCGTGAGGCTCACGATCTACAAGGCTGGGTGGATCATTGGCGGCTCCGGTGGCAGCGGCACACTCTACTTCAGGGGAAGGGCTTACCGGTTGTCGACCGGCGGGCTGGACTACGGCCTGGTCTTCGGCGGCTCGAGAACCGTGCTGCACGGAACGGTGCGCAACATCACGCGGCCGTCGGATGTGGCGGGCGTCTACGGCGCTGCGGGCGCGGGGCTTGCCGTCGGCCGTGGCGTGCGCGCCATTGTGCTGAGAAACCAGAAGGGCGCGGTGCTGGAATTGAGCGGCAGGCAGGTGGGATTGCTGGCGAACGCAGATCTGAGCGGTCTGGCGATTACGCTAAGATAGAGACCGGTCACTCGTTTTTGCGGATTTCGTGAGCCCGCCGCACGGGCTTGAGCTCGAATGTCGGGAATTGGCGCATCTCGCCCGTGCAGACCTTGCAGTTGAATTGTCCGCTCTTGGGGCTGGATCGACCGCTGCGAGACCGGCGCTGAAACGCGCGGCCCCCACGGCCTGAATTTGCGCCTGCTGGCCTCGGCAGCTAGGGTGCGCGCCAACACAATGACGGTAGCGATCCGATTGGGGGAAACGTGAGACCGAGGACTGTCGCCTGCCTGCCTTTCGCGGCGCTATTGCTTGCGCCGGCCCTGATTGCGTCGAGCACGCCGGCGGCGGCGCAGAGCTACCCCTCCCAGACCGTCAAGATCATCGTCCCCAATCCGGCGGGAGGCACGGCCGACGCGCTGCCCCGCATCGTCGCCGATGCGCTGAGCAACGTCTGGAAGCAGGCGGTGGTAGTGGAGAACAGGGCGGGCGCCGCCGGCAACGTCGGCGCGGAATCCTTCTCGCGCGCCCCGGCCGATGGCTACACGCTGCTGGCCTCGCCGCCCACCACGCTCGCCATCAACCACGCACTCTACAAGAAGCTCAACTACGACCCGACAAAGTTCAAGCCGATCACCATCCTCGGCAGCTCGCCCAACGTGCTGATCGTCAATCCCAAGCTCGGCGTGTCGACGGTCAAGGAGCTGATCGAGAAGGCCAAGGCCGATCCCGGCGGCATCGCCTACGGCTCGCAGGGCATCGGCGCCACCTCGCACCTCACCACCGCGCTGTTCGAGACCATGGCCGGCGTCAAGTTCAACCACGTGCCCTACCGCGGCACGGCGCCTGCCATGAACGACCTGCTCGGCGGCCACATCCTCTTCATGTTCGACAACCTTTCCTCGTCGCTGCCGCAGCATCAGGCCGGCAAGCTCAAGATCCTGGCCCTGTGCACGCCGCAGCGCTCGCCGCTGCTGCCCGACGTGCCGACCATGTCGGAGGCGGCGCTGCCGGGCTTCGTCTCGGTGGCCTGGTTCGGGCTGGTGGCGCCGGAGGGCACGCCCGACGAGATCGTGGAGGCCATCAACAAGGCCGTCGTCGGCGTGCTCAAGACCGACGACGTGCGCAAGAAGTTCGAGACGCACGGGGCCCAGGTCATCGGCAATACGCGCGAGGAGATGGCAGCGTTCCTGGAGCGCGAACGCGCGCTGTGGGGCGGCGTGATCGAGAAGGCTAAACTCAAGGCGCCGGACTAGCGGGCGCACGAGCGAGCTTCCGGGCGTCAAAGCGCTCCTGTATGGTCGCCGGCGGTCGCAAAAAGCGAGGTTACCATGGCCAACGAGAACGACGCCCTGCTGCAAGCCATCGACAAGCTCACCGAAGCCGTCGACGGTCTGGAGGATGTGGTGAAGGCGCATCCCAACGCCCAGACCAAGGCAAAGATGACGGAATACCTCGGCAAGGTGCAAGAGGGTTTGGACGGCATGTTCGAGCTGTTCCCGGACAACGCCTAGCCTGCCATCGCCGGCTGCCGCCCTTGCCAGCGCCCAGCTGCGCTTTGCAGACTAAGTGTCACCTCTGGGCCGCTCGATTGGGCAGGTGGCAACGTTTTTGGAAACATTCAGATCTTTGGGAGTAGCGCAGTGACATACCGCGGCATGACGGTGGAGGAGATCAAGATCACCGGCGACAAGGGCACGTCGATCTCGGCCTATACGGCAAAGCCCTCGGGGTCGGGACCCTTCCCCGGCGTCGTGCTCGTCCACCATCTGCCCGGCTGGAGCGAATGGTACATGGAGCAGACGCGCAAGTTCGCGCATCACGGCTACATCGCCATCTGCGCCAACCTCTACGAGCGCGCCGGCCAGGGCAACCCGGACGATGTCGCCGCCAAGGTGCGCGCCGAAGGCGGCGTGCCCGACGCGCAGGTCGTCGGCGACACCGAAGGCGCCGTGAAATGGATGCGCGCGCAGCCGGGCCTCAACGGCAAGGTCGGCATCTTCGGCTCCTGCTCCGGCGGCCGCCACGCTTTCCTCTACGCCTGCCAGAAGAGCGACGTCGACGCCTGCATCGAGTTGTGGGGCGGTCGCGTCGTCATGGCCAAGGAGGAGCTCAACGCCAAGACGCCGGTTTCGCCGATCGAGCTCACCAAAGGCCTCTCCTGCCCGCTTGCTCGGCCTCTTCGGCAACGAGGATCGCGCGCCGAGCCCCGAGCAGGTGAACCAGCACGAGGCCGAGCTCAAGAAGCACGGCAAGGCCTACGAGTTCCACCGCTACGACGGCGCCGGCCACGGCATCTTCTACTACCACCGGCCGATCTATCGGGTGGAGCAGGCGCTCGACGGCTGGAACAAGGTGTTCGCGTTCTTCGGCAAGCATCTGGCGAAGTAGGAGGCATCAATGTGCACGTCGATCGTCGAGATCGTCGCCTGCTGAGGGCATGGCCAAGCGCGAGGACGAGTGGTTCCCGCTCACGCACTCGGTGGTGGCCTACGACCACGCGCGCCACGCGCTGCTGGCCGATGTCATCACCATCGATTTCATCAACACCGGCCTGCCGCCCGGCGCGCGCGCCGGCGTCGAGCTCACCCTCGAGGCCGCCAAGGCGCTGAACGCCGCTCTGGCCAAGGCCATCGCCGAGGCCGAGCTCGAGGAGGCCGATCGGTTGCGAGGGATCGAGCGGGCCCGGCGCGCCGCGGAGCCGCCGGTGCTCGCCGCCGCCTAGCGCCGCATAGCGGAAGGGCACCAGCGAGGCAGGGTCCGTTCATGGAGCCCACAAGCTTCACGCCCGTTGCGTCGGCGTTGGGCGGCGCTCTGATCGGGCTGGCGGCCGTCATGATGATGGCGGTCACTGGGCGCGTCGCGGTTGTCGGCGACAGTGCGCTCACCGCACATACCCCACGTGCCGAGCATGTCTCGGCGATACTGCCTGGCTTTGCCTCGGTCGGCTGGTTCGGGCTGGTGCCTGAGGGCACGCCCGACGACATCGTCGCCGAGATAGACAAGGCCGTGGTCGGAGGTGCGTAAGCCCTTTACCGCCCAGGCAACGAACCCGTCGGTAACAGCCCTGGGGATGCGGCCTCCTTATGGAGCGCGAATGCGTGCTATGGAGCGGCGTGATCGAGAAGGTCAGCTGAAAGGAGGTAGCGGCAAAGCCGCGCGGACCAACAGGTCAGCTGAATAGTTGACAGTCTACGGCCCCTAAGTGGCGCAGCGTTGCTGCGCGGCGATTACCCTGCTAAGTGTTGAAACTGAGACTTCGCTGAGATCGCGTGGGTTTGGTAAAGCGGCAGGGATATTGTTGGCAGGGTTGTGCGGCCATGAAGGTTTTGCTCTTAGTATTAGGTATATTGGGTACGATTGCCGTTGGCCTCGCCGGCCAAGCTATCTACGATTACTTCCTCAAGGAGAATATGCCCGAGCCAGTGAAGTTCGGTGGGCCATCGCAAAAGGAAAATCTCCCACGCGTCTGGGCCAAAGATTTGCCGCAACCGCAAAAGCGTGGAGGGGTATGGGAGGTTTTCCCCGTCACTGGTATAGACAGGAACAATCTATACGCCGCGTTCCTAATTTATGCGCTGGAAAAATCATTCTACTGGTCGACGGGAAAATCCGATGAGCTGCAGCGCAACAAAAAAGCGGTCCCCTGGAATGAATTCTCAGCCTATCTAAAGTTGCAGTTAGCAAGTTCAATCGCGGTAGGTGAAAGATCCTATATGCCAATTGATGTACCGGACATCATTGCGGTGGGGACCGCTTCGCAAGAGGGGGATCGCCGTGATGAGGAAGTGGCAAGGGCAAAGGGTCGAGCAATTGCTTTGGCTTCCGAAGTGCGGAAGGTTGTGAACTATAAAGGCAAGTTATGGACATTGAATATGGGTCAGTATGCGCTCGCTTCTAATCCTAAGAATTGGGTGGAGCAGCGTCCCGTCTTAATTGTGCTCGTTTTGGAGAAGGATAGCGGTATCAATCTGGGCCAAGCGCTAGCTGACGCTATGGTTCGCCAATCGAGCCTTATTCATCCCGACCATTACAATACTTGGCAACTCAGTGCGTTTTAAACTCGCATTTGGACGGGACTTTTGCGGAGGGGCGCGGCCGGGGAGCCTAGTCTTGAGGGCTGAGAACCCTCGAAGTCAAGTCGAGGTCACAACGGTCGTCTCTGCTTGGCCAGCCATCCCTGGCTCAGGCGCCGGCTATCGTATGCAGCAATGTAAGCCAGCATGAGCACCAACCCACTCCGCGTCGCAGTCGTCGGTGGCGGCATCGGTGGTGTCGCCGCCACGCTCGCGCTCCTTCGTCGCGGTCTCGACGTGCATCTCTACGAGCAGGCCCCCGCGCTCACCGAGGTCGGCGCCGGCGTCGCCATCCAGCCGAATGGCGTGCGCATGCTGAAGGCCCTGGGCCTCGGCGATGGCATTGCCCGCTACGCCGCCCGCTGGGTCGATCCCCAGTTCCGCCGCCCCGACGGCAGTTTTGCCGCTTCCATGTGGCCGCCCGAACTGGCGGCGAAGATCGAGTTCTACGGCTTCCATCGGGCCGATCTGCTCTCGCTGTTCGTCGACCAGCTTCCCGCGGCCATCATTCATACCGGCCACAGATGCGTCGGCTTCGAGCAGAGCGCCGACGAAGCGATCCTAGCCTTCGCCAATGGCGCCCGCGCCACCGCCGACGTCGTGGTCGCAGCGGATGGCATCCACTCCACGCTGCAGCAGTTCGTGGTGGCGCCGTCGCGACCGCAGTTCTCGGGCCAGGTTGCCCATCGCGGCATTGTTTCGGCGGCGAGCATCTCCTGGCCGCCAGGCGCCATGCGCAACTGGCTGGGCGATGGCAAGCACTTCCTCGTGTTTCCCGTGCGCGCCAATACGCTCGTGAACTACGTGGGCTTCGTCACCACCGACGAGCAATCTCGCGAGTCCTGGTCGGCGGCCGGCGACCCCGCAGCGCTGGCACGCGAGTTCGCGGGCTGGGATCCGATGGTGGAAGCCATCCTCGCCGAGGCGAAGAATACCTTTTGCTGGGGACTCTACGATCGCGAGCCGCTGCCGAAATGGACCAGCGGGCGCGTCACCCTGCTGGGCGATGCTGCCCACCCGATGCTGCCGCATGCGGGCCAGGGCGCCAACCAGGCCATCGAGGACGGCGTGGCGCTGGCGGCCATTGTGGCCCGCGCAGACAAGCAGTCGGCGCCGCGCGCGCTCATGATCTACGAGAAACTGCGGCGCGAGCGGACGGCCGGCGTGCAGCAGCGCTCGCGGCTCAACTTGGCGCGCTACTACCAAGCCGGCGCGGAGCGCGACCGGGCGCTCGGTGCCCAGCACCAGGAGCGCGCCTGGATCTGGAACTACGACGCCGAGGCCGAAGCCTCGGCCGCCGCCGCCTCCCTTTGAGGGGGCCGAAGACCGCACGCCACAGTCCGCCAAAAAAAAGTCGGCAGACCAGTTCGCGCCACCATCGTGCCTGATATTGATCCCGGGGAGGGCGTGCTGTTGGATTGCTATCATGAAGCGCTGCGCGCTCTGGTTGGTGGTGGCATTTGCGCTGGGCCAACCCCTCGATGCATACGCCCAGCAGGTGAAGCTGAGGGTTACCTTGCAGGTGGCGGCCTCGGAGCCCTACATCGGGGTGCCGCTCGTGCGCTTCAAGGAGGAGGTCGAGAGGCGATCCGGCAACGCCATCTCGATCGAGATCTTCGACAAGGGACAGCTCTACATCGACACTGAGGTCGTCGACGCCGTGTCTTCCGGCGCCATCGAGATGGGGGCGGCGGGAACCTATCAGTTCTCGAAGGTGATCCCGGACATCAGCCTCATCGAGCAGCCGTTCATGTTCAACTTCGACGCGCTGCTCCGCGCCGCCGTGGAACCGGACAGCGAGATCCGAAGGCTGATCGACGAGACCATTCTGGCGGCTACCAGCGTGCGGGTCCTTTGGTGGCAGGCGGCTGGCACCAGCATCATCTTTTCCACGGGAGCCAACCTAGCCGACCCCGCCACGATCAAGCGCAAGCGGGTGCGTGTGTTCAGCACGGTAACGGCGATAGTGGCCGAGGACTGCGGTGGCACGCCGACCGTCATCTCCACCTCGAAAATGCACGAGGCGATGAGGGACGGCAAAGTCGACGTAGCGATGGGCTCCATCGTCAGCCTCGAGCCGCGCGAGCTTTGGAAAGTCTCGGACACGATCACGCTGACCAACCATGTACCGATCGAGTTCCTTCTGCTCGTCAACGAGCGGGTTTGGCAGTCTCTGTCGCCGAGCCACCGGGCCATCATTGCCGAGGCGGCCAGGGACGTGGAGCGGCAGGCCCGAGACCGGGTGTCCGCGCTCGAAGCGGCGGCGTTCGCTCTTGCGCGCCAGAAGGGTATGCGGATCTACTCCCTGACCCCGGATCAGGTCGCCGAGTGGCGGGCCTGCAGCGCCGACGTGGTTTTTGAATTCGCGAGCCACAGCGGAGATCTCGGGAGGAAGCTCCTGGCAGCCTACGGCAAGCTGCGGACCCAGCCCTGCTGCACATTCGCGCCGGGCGAAATGCCCTTCAACAGGCGATGAGGCTCTGCTCCGCGGCAGAGCCCGGAAATTCCAGCATTTTTGCCATGCCGGGTTAACCTGCCACAGTTTTTCCGCTATGGTCGGGCGCATGGTTTGTGCGGGGTAGGTGGGCCGAAAGAAGCGCATGGCGGGATGCGCCAAAGGCTCGGGGGGACCCTGGTCGATGAACGACGAAACCCGCTTAGGCGTCGACGACGCGGAAACGCCCGTCAATCCCTACAGCTTGCTCACCGCCGTCAACGCCGCGAGCGCCAGGGCCAACACCGCCTGGCTGATCTACCTCGCGCTCCTCGCCTTCGTGTTCGCCGCCGCCGCGGGCATCACCCACCGCGATCTGCTGCTGGGCAGCGACGTCACCCTGCCGATCCTTGGCGTGAAGATCGGCCTCACCCGCTTCTTCCTGTTGGCGCCGATCCTCGTCGTGCTCGTGCATCTTGGCATGCTGGGCCATCTCGCGCTCGTGACGCGCAAGACGCTCGAGTTCTCCTCGGCCCTCAGCATGCTGGAGACAACCGACCGGCGCACGCATCCCCTGCGCCTGTCTCTCGACAACTTCTTCTTCGTGCAGGCCATGGCCGGGCCCGAGCGCAGCCGCATCGTCGGCGCTTTCTTGAATGGAATGTCCTGGGTTACGCTGTTGCTGCTGCCGGTCGCTCTGTTGCTCTACATCCAGCTCGTTTTCCTGCCCTATCATGACGTCGGCGTCACTCTTGCGCATCGCCTGGCATTGTTCGCCGACATCGCGGTGCTGGTGCTGTTCGGCGTATTCCTGCTGCGTCCCGAGACCAACTTCTTCTCGGCTCTTCTGTACGCTGGCGTTTACAACCCGGGCAGCGTGGCGGCTGGCGCCGTCCTGCTCGCCGCGGCGGCCGCCTTCTCGCTGCTATTCGCCACCGTTCCCGAACCCGGCGAGCGCGAAAGCCGCTCCGGCATGTTCACGACTGCCGACGGCGCGCTATTCGGCATCTTTCCGCGCAACCTCGATGTCGCTGACGCCAGTCTCGTGGCCGGCAAGAGCGTGATGTCGAGCGCACCCTCGATCAATCTACGCGGACGCGACTTGCGCTTTGCCCGACTCGATCGCGCCGACCTGCGCCAGGCCGACCTTACTGGGGCCAACCTGGATGGCGCGAGCCTTGTCGCCGCCGATCTGCAACGCGTCGTGCTGCAATGTATGGAACCCGCCCCGCAGGTGGTTGCCGAAACGCGCGATGCTGCCCGCTGCGCCAGCGCGCGGGGCGCCAATTTCGCCAAGGCGCGCCTCGCGGACGCGAAGATGTCCGGCATCGATCTGCGCGGCGCGCTCCTCGAGGAGGCGCGGCTCGAGGGTGCGCAGTTGCGCCACGCACTGATGGTGGGCGCCAAGCTCTCGCGCGCCAACCTGGAGCGCGCGGATCTCTCTGGCGGCACTGTCCTGCACGGCGTCAACCTGGTTCAGGCCGACCTGCAGGGCGCCGACCTTTCCGGCGCCAAGCTGCAGATGGCCGACATGAGCAGCGCCACTATGCGGGGCGCCAATCTGTCCTCGGCGAACCTCGAAGGCAGCGTGCTGCGCGACACCGATCTCGAAGGCGCAACCCTGCAGATGGCGAAGCTGTTCGGCGCCGACATGCAGGGCGCCAGGCTCAGTCTGGCTGACCTGTCGCGTGCCATGATCTGGCGGACGATCCCGCCGGCGGCCGACAGCACGGCACTCGCTGACCTCACCAGCCTGCGCATCAAGGCGCCGAGCGAGGAGGAGATGGGGCACACCAAATCCGCCGTGGCGGCACTCGACTCGAGCCCCCTCAAGGTCCGCCTCGCCAACCTGATTGCACCCATGAACGATGCTGGGCCCAACGGCAGCTGGGCCGCCTCCCCCGAGGGACAGGCTTGGGCCGGCCTCGCCAAGGCGAGCGACTCGGCGATGGCAGAGGGCTACCGCGCCCGCCTCACCGAGCAGCTGGCACGGCTCGCCTGCCGGGGGCGCAGTGCCAGTGGGGGCGTGGCGAGCGGCATTGCGCTGCGGGCCCTCGGGGCCGCGTTCAAGGGCGACGTCGCCCTGCTCTACGAGCGCCTGAAGGCTGCCGACTGCGCGGCGTCCGCCGCGATACCCTCCCGCGTTCTGGGCGAGCTTGCCGCCGCCTCAGAGGCGGTGCGCGGGCAATAGGTTCGCCGAGAGCCGCGCACCGGCCGAATAACAGAGCCCCTTGCGCAGGCCGGGCGTTTCACCTATCTTGGAACATAATAGGAACACAGGTCTCGCCCGGGTTTGCGCGCAAAAGCGTGGACAAGCAACCCGGGCACGGCGCGCCGGCGGCGGCCAGCAGCTAACGTCGGGGCTGGGAATCACGGATGGCCTCCCGAGGCGGAACGGCCATCGCACTGCGGCAGTACTAGAGGAGGCCCCGATGGCGGGTTCGGTCAACAAAGTGATTTTGATCGGCAATCTCGGCAAGGATCCGGAGATCCGGCGCACTCAGGACGGCCGCCCGATCGCCAATCTGCGCGTCGCCACCACCGAGACCTGGCGCGACAAGGCCTCGGGCGAGCGGCGCGAGCGGACCGAGTGGCATTCGGTGGTGATCTTCAACGAGAACCTGTGCAAGATCGCCGAGCAGTACCTGAAGAAGGGCGCCAAGGTCTACATCGAGGGCCAGCTGCAGACCCGCAAGTGGCAGGGCCAGGACGGCCAGGATCGCTATTCCACCGAGGTGGTGCTGCAGAACTTCAACGGCACGCTGACCATGCTCGACTCGCGCGGTGCCGGCAGCGGCGCGGGAGCCAGCGCCGGCATGCACGAGGATGACCAGGCCGACTATGCTGCGGCCCGCAACGGCGACGGCTCCGGCCGCGGCGGCAAGTCGGGCGCCAAGGGCGGCTTCGACAAGAAGATCGACGACGAGATCCCGTTCTAAAAAGGTACTGGCGCGGTCGACGCGCGCTCCCTCGTCATCCCGGCGCCGCGAATGCCCGATAGGGCGCGAGCGGGACTAGAGCTTGCCCCGGACTTGATCCGGAGCCGGGACCCATGCACCCCGGAAAAGGGCGCGAGAGGCCGGGTGCGCGCTTGCCCTGAATGTCATGTGGCCCTATGTTAAATGTATTAACATAGGAGCCAATGCGGCCATGAACCTTGCTCCCCTTACCAATGCTCCCTTCGCCATTCAGCTCCATGCCTATGCGGCGCTCGCAGCCTTTGCGCTCGGTGCAATCCAGCTCGCCCGCGTGAAGGGCACCAGCCAGCATCGCGCGCTCGGCTACACCTGGGTCGCGCTGATGCTGATCGTGGCCGTCAGCTCGTTCTGGATTCACGACCTGCGCGTCTGGGGCCCGTGGAGCCCCATCCATCTGCTGTCGATTTTCACCCTGGCGATGCTCCCCCTGGGCGTCTACCGCGCGCGCCAGCACAGCGTGGTCGCGCACAAGATCACTATGGTGAGCATCTTCGCAGGCGCCCTCGTCGTGGCGGGCATCTTCACCTTGGTTCCCGGCCGCATCATGCATCGCGTGGTGTTCGGCGGGTGAGGGCCGGGGCCGGCAATTGGGCCTCGCGCGCCGTTGTGGTACCTTGACGAGGTTCGCGCCGCTGAGGAGCCGTGAATGAACGCAACACGGACATATTCAATCGTTTTCGAACCGATGGAAGAGGGCGGCTTTCTCGTTCATGTTCCCGCGCTGCCTGAAGTCGTGACAGGTGGCGACACCGAGGACGAGGCTTTGGCAATGGCCCGGGAAGCCATCGAGCTGGTACTGGAGAGCCGGCGCGAGCGTGGTGAAGAGATCCCCGTCGACGTCGCCAAGCCACAGCTCCGCGAGGTCACCGTCTCTGTTGCCGCATGACCGACCGCCATCCCTCGCTCATTTGCCCGGGAAAAGCTACCCCAAAGCATTGAAAAAATAAGCGAATTCAGCTATTAGAGTAGTGGATTGGGTCGCGTGATTTGCCCTCCCCAACCCCCTGCGCTATCAACGGCTCTGCGGCATCCCACACCAGCGTTCTGACATCGCTTTTCTCGGCCCCGAACAAAGGCCGAAAATCCTCTCTGACCGACCTACAACCATAGGCACATCCAGTGGCGGACAACGACAAGACCGCGGGCGGCGGCGGCCGCGGTGACAAGGGTCCTGGCGGCCCGACCGACATCAGGCCCATCTCCATCACCGACGAGATGAAGCGCAGCTACCTCGATTACGCCATGAGCGTGATCGTGTCGCGCGCGCTGCCCGACGTGCGCGACGGCTTGAAGCCGGTGCACCGGCGCATCCTGTTCGGCATGCACGAGCTCGGCCTCGACCACAGCAAGAAATACGTCAAGAGCGCGCGCGTGGTCGGCGAGGTGATGGGTAAGTATCACCCGCACGGCAACCTGCCGATCTACGACGCGCTGGTGCGCATGGCGCAGGACTTCTCCATGCGCGTCATGCTGGTCGACGGCCAGGGCAACTTCGGCTCCATCGACGACGATCCGCCGGCGGCCGACCGCTATACCGAATGCCGGCTCAGCAAGATCGCCGGGACCATGCTCGACGACCTCGACAAGGATACCGTCGAGTTCCGCGAGAACTACGACGGCTCGCTGAAGGAGCCCTCCGTCCTTCCCTCCAAGTTCCCCAACCTGCTGGTCAACGGCTCGGGCGGCATCGCTGTCGGCATGGCCACCAACATCCCGCCCCACAACCTGGGCGAGGTGATCGACGCCTGCATCGCCCACCTCGACAACCCCGAGATCGGCATCGAGGAGCTCAACCAGATCGTGCCGGGCCCGGATTTCCCGACCGGGGCCATGATCCTCGGCCGCGCCGGCATCGCCGGGGCCTATCACAAGGGCCGCGGCTCCATCATCATGCGCGCCAAGGTGCACACCGAGGAGATCCGCAAGGACCGCGAGGCGCTGATCGTCACCGCGCTTCCCTATCAGGTCGTCAAGAAGACGCTGATCGAGAAGATCGCCGAGCAGGTGCGCGAGAAAAGGATCGAGGGCATCGCCAACATCTGGGACGAGTTCAACCGCGAGGGCATGCGCATCGTCATCGAGCTGAAGCGCGACGCCATTGCCGACGTGGTGCTGAACCAGCTCTGGCGCCACTCCGACCTGCAGAACTCGTTCAGCGCCAACATGCTGGCGATCAACGGCGGCCGGCCCGAGCAGCTCAACCTCAAGGACATGATCTCCTCGTTCACCGCCTTCCGCGAGGAGGTGGTGAGCCGCCGCACCAAGCACCTGCTGGCCAAGTCGCGCGACCGCGCGCACGTGTTGGTCGGCCTCGCCGTGGCGGTCGCCAACATCGACGACATGATCCGCCTGATCCGCGCCGCGCCGAGCCCGGCGGAGGCGCGCGAGCAGATGATGGCGCGCGCCTGGCCTGCCAAGGACATCGGCCCGCTGGTCGAGCTGATCGCCGACCCGCGCCACAAGCTCGAGGCCGACGGCACCATCCGCCTCTCCGACGAGCAGGCCCGCGCCATCCTCGATCTGCGCCTGCAGCGCCTCACCGCGCTCGGCCGCGACGAGATCGGCGACGAGTTGAAGAAGATCGGCGAGGAGATCAAGGAGTACCTCTCGATCCTCTCCTCGCGCGTGCGCATCGTCGACATCATCAAGAAGGAGCTTTCCGACATCAAAGCCGAGTTCGGCACGGCCCGCCTCACCGAGATCGTCGAGATGGAGGGCGAGGTCGAGGACGAGGACCTGATCCAGCGCGAGGACGTGGTGGTGACGGTCAGCCATCGCGGCTACATCAAGCGCGTGCCGCTCTCCACCTATCGCGCCCAGCGCCGCGGCGGCAAGGGCCGCGCCGGCATGTCGACGCGCGAGGAGGATGTGGTCACGCAGATCTTCATCACCTCCACGCACACGCCGGTGCTGTTCTTCTCCTCGCGCGGCATGGTCTACCGCATGAAGGTGTGGCGCCTGCCGGCCGCCACCCCGCAGGCGACGGGCAAGGCGCTGGTCAACCTGCTCCCCCTGGCCGAGGGCGAGACCATCACCTCCATCCTGCCGCTGCCCGAGGACGAGCAGACCTGGGGCCAGCTGGAACTGATGTTCGCCACCAGGGCCGGCAACGTGCGCCGCAACAGCCTCGCCGACTTCGAGAACATCAACCGCAACGGCAAGATCGCCATGAAGCTCGACGAGGGCGATCGTATCGTGCGGGTGGCGATCGCCTCGCCGGACGACGATGTGCTGCTGACGACGGCGCAAGGCCAGTGCATCCGCTTCCAGATCAAGGAGGAGGTGCGCCTGTTCAAGGGCCGCGCCTCCGACGGCGTGCGCGGCATCCGCCTCGAGGAGGGCGACGAGGTGATCTCCATGGCGATCCTGCGCCACGTCGAGGCGACGCCCGGCGAGCGCGCGGTCTACATGAAGCAGGCGCTTGCCATGCGCCGGGCGCAAGGGGCGGAGGGCGTCGACGCAGCGTCTGAGCCCGAGGTCGACGCCGAGGCGGAGGCAGTGGAGGCCGATGTCAGCCTCACGCCCGCCCGCTATGCGGAACTCGCCGCGCGCGAGCAGTTCGTGCTGACGGTCTCCGAGCGCGGCTTCGGCAAGCGCTCCTCCTCCTACGGCTACCGCATCTCCGGTCGCGGCGGCAAGGGCATCACCGCCATGATCGTCAACGAGCGCAACGGGCGGCTGGTGGCCTCCTTCCCGGTCGAGGATACGGACCAGATCATGCTGGTGACGGACGCCGGCAAGCTGATCCGCTGCCCCATCGACGATGTGCGCATCGCCGGGCGCAGCGTGCAGGGCGTGCGCATCTTCAAGACCGATGAGGCCGAGAAGGTGGTCTCCGTCGAGCGCATCCCGGAGGATGGCAACGGCGACGCCGGGGAAGGCGATGGCGAGGAGGGCATGGGACCGGAAGGTGCGCAGCCCTAGCTCGTCGCAGGTCGGCGGGGCGCACGCCCGAAAGCTGTCAGGATGCCTAGCCCCACCAAGGTCAGGCCTGCGGCCATGAAGAACGGCAGCTCGTAGCCGCCGCTCGCATCGTAGATGAGGCCGATCAGCGCCGGGCAGCCCGCCACGCCCAGCACCGTCACCATCTGGCTCAGCGAGTAGATGCGGCCGTAGTCGCGCGTGCCGAAGCGCTCGGCCAGCAGCAGCGGGTGCATCATCAGCGAGTTGCCGATGGTGACCGCGAACAGCACCGTCGCCGTCAGAATGGCGGCGCGGCCGTGCGCTACGGCAAGGCAGGCAAGGCCCAACGCCTGCATCCCCATCAGCACGAGCGCGAAGGTGCGCGCGGGTACCCGGAGCAGCAGTCCTCCGCCGACCAGCCGGCCGACGGTGCTGCAGGCCGCCAGCACTGCCAGCGCCAGGGCGGCGGTCGCGGCACCTTCGCGAGTGTTGACCAGGCGATAGAAATGCATGAGCGACCCGACCTGCGAGCCCAGCAGAAACAGGTAAGCGACCGATACCGCGGCGAAGTAGGGGCTGCGCCGGGCGTCCTGGTAGGAGGTGGAAGGCTGCGGCGGGGCCTCGGCGATTTCCGCGCGGCTTGCCCCGTCCGGATTGAGTCCCATCGCCTGCGGGCTAGCGCGTAGCACCAGAAGCGCGATCGGCACGATGCCGAGAAAGAGGGCGAGCGCCATCCAGGGCGCCGCTGCGGCAAGGCCATGGCGCTCGATCGCCAACGCCACCACCGGGGCGACAACGATGCCGCCGAGCGAGAGCCCGGTCGAGCCGATGGAGAAGGCGAGCGACCGGCGCACATTGAACCAGCGTGCGATCAGGGTGGTAACCGGCACCAGGCCGACCGCGCCGTGCGCGAAACCGAACGCGACGTGGAAGGCGAACAGCTGCCACACCTCGCGCAGCACACCGACGGAGGCGAGCGCCAGCGCCCCGATCACGGCGCCGCCGGCGATGACGAAGCGCGCGTCGAAGCGATCGACCAGCCGGCCGGCGATCATCCCGCCGATGCCACCGGCAATGAAGAACGTGGCCGTGGCGCTGCTGGCGAGCCGCACGGGGAAGCCGTACTCGGCCACGAACGCCGCCAGCAGGACCGACAAATTGTAGAACGCGAGGCCCGAGGTGGCGGTGGTGATCACCAGTGCGGCGGCCACGATATACCAGCCGTAGAAGACGCGGCGCGGCGCGGGCATTGCGGGGCTCGGGGCTGGATCGAGGAGCGAGGCGAGGCGCAACCTAGTCGCGATGCCGGGCGAAGGCAAACGCCCCGCCCGCCAGATAGATCAGCGTGATTTGCGGTGCCAGCGGCGCGCCGCGACGGCAGCCCAAATCGCTTCCACCACGCCGAATGGCCAGGCGCCCTGCAGGAAGCCATAGAGCGACGCCAGCCCGCAAGCACCGGCAAACGCCAGGATGTACCAGGGGCTGCGGTCCTCCAGCGCGTAGAAGACCAGCATGGCTGTAACCGCCAGCAGGCCAAACCAGGTAAGGCCGTCCATCAATGAGCCCTCGAATTCCCTCCGCACGGTCTTGGCATCGCCCCGTGCCAGATACCCGGCAACAACCCTCCTGACGCGGCAGCCTGCCGGTCTTGGATAGCGCAGCCGACCCCTGCTAAGAGAGAGTACTCAGCTGGAGGATTTCGTCATGGCTGCAGCCGAGACCATAGCGCTGATCGAGCGCTACTACGCCGCTTTCAACAACGGCGATAGCGCGGGCATGCTGGCGTGCATGAGCGCGGACATCATGCACGACGTCAACCAGGGCCGCCGCCGCACCGGCAAGGTCGCCTTCCGCGGCTTCTGCGAGCACATGGAGCGCTGCTATGCCGAGCAGATCGAGAACATGATGATCATGGCTTCGGCCGACGGCACCAGGGCGGCCGCCGAGTTCATCGTGCTCGGCACCTACGTGGAGACCGACGAGGCGCTGCCGCCCGCCAGCGGCCAGACCTACCGGCTGGCCTCCGGCGCGTTTTTCGAGGTCGCCGACGGCGTGATCACGCGCATCACCCACTACTACAATCTCGCCGACTGGCTGGCGCAGATTTCCAAGCCCAAGTAATCATGATGCGGCTTGCCGGCCGCACCCGCGAGAAAATCGCGCGCCGCCCGGAGGACCGATTGGCGCGATCGTAGAGGTCGGCCCTCAGTTGGCCGCTATTCGCTGTCCTAACCCCCCGCCTTGCCGTCCCGCCTCGCCGTCCACATCCGGAGCATCGCTATGCATCCCCTGGCTATCCGCGCCGCGGCGGCACTCCTTTGTGTCCTGGCGCATCTGCCTGGGGCCGGGGCGCAACAGAGCGGCACGGACCCATGCCGGCAGCGCGTGCTGGCGCTGATCGTCATGATCGACGCCGAGGAGCACGACCGGTCGCACTATCGCAACACCGCCGCGTCCGTGATCAAATCCTGCGGTCCCCCCATCGTCGCCCAGACGCCCCCGCCAGCACCGGTCCCCTTCGACCGCGCCGCTTGCGGCAAGCTGGCGCTGGCAATGCTCGAAGGCATCGAGGCCGGCAGGATGGGCAGCCCGGAGTTCGTTGAGGCGCGCAACGCCTTCGCGGCCCAGTGCCGCGGCGGTTAGAGCCGTATCCACATACTGCAGCCACGGGCGAGGCCCGCGTCACCGGGCCGCCCCATTCGCCGTGCACGCTTCCCGCTCCGCCATCGAGGGTCGGGTTCAATGGCGAACTCGCGCGGCCTTGCACTCTCTCTGCTGGCATCGCTCAGCGCTCTCCTGGCGTCGGACGGGCTTGGCCAGGCGCCGGACTGGCCCTGGCTCGGGGTGGTCATCAGCGACATCACCGCCGACGATGCGAAAAGCCTCGATGCGCAGCAGCGCGGCTCCCTGGTGATCGGCGTCGAGTATGCCGGGCCCGCGTTGGCCGCCGGGCTGCGCCGCCACGACATCATCGTTGCGATCGATGGCCGCCCTGCCGCCAACACACGCGAGCTCACCTGCCTCATTCAGGGTGGGCGGCCCGGCGATGTCGTGCTGGTGACGATCGTGCGTGCCGGCAAGTCGCGGGCGGTGACGGCCAAGCTCGGCCGGTGGCCAGACACCAAGGATTTCCCGAGGCCGCCCTCGAGCGATTGCGGGCGAGACAAGGTTTCGGCGACGCCTCCCGCTACGCTGGGCCCGTCCCCCGCGACCCCGCCCAGCGCATGACGGCGAAGGCTGCGAGCGCCGGCACCCCGAACACGACCAGGAAGAAGGGGATCTCCTGCACCACCGTGTAGCCATGCGTGGTTCCGAGATACAGGTTGAACAGCGCGGCGACGAGCCACGGCAGGATGAAGACGCGCCCCCCCATCGCCGGCCCTCGACCGAGCAGGACGGACACCAGAATGAAAATTGCGAGGGCCGCCAGTCCGCCCCCGGCCACCATCACCGTATGCATGCATTCGCCTCTTTGCTCCCGGCTGCGCCAGGCTTGAAAGCTAATCGACAAGGAGTGCGGGCACCGTCCTGAGCGACAATGTCTCCCAAACCGCGACCAGCACCAGCACCAGCGTGGTGGCGGCACTGAAGGTCACGGGGCTCAACACCGTCGCCGCCGGCGCCACCAGCGCGAGAAGCCCCAACCCGATCATATGCGACAGCGCTGGGCTATTGGCGCTCGCGCGCTTGAACAAGAGGTTGCCCACAATATAGAGCGCCGGCCCCGCCAGCAGCACGGCAGCTGTCTTGGCATCCGTGTGGCCGGTCGGATGCGACAGCACCAGCTCGTCGCCGACCGCAGCGACGATGATGCCGGCCACCAGCGGCAGGTGCAGATAGGTGTAGGAGAGACGTGCAATGCGCCCGGGATCGCTCGAGGCAGCAATGTTGCGCCTCGCGCGCTCCGCGCCGACGTTGAAATAGATCCACCACATCGCCACGCTGCCGACAAACGCGACCACGAATGCCGCAACCGTGGTCGGTGTCCAGGTGAGGCTGGCGAACTTGGCGCCCGTCACCAGGATCGACTCGCCGAGCGCAATGATCACGAACAGGCCGCAGCGCTCGGCCATGTGGCCGCCTTCGACGTCCCAGTCCTCCGTCGTCGAGCGCCCCAGCCCGGGCACCCAGAAGCCAAACGCGGGGGCCGTCGTCTCGACCAGGAGGGCCGCGGCCCACAGACCCAGCCGCCCGCCGCCGTCGGCGAAGGCACCGGCGATCCACAGCGCGGCCGCAAGCGCCCGCCAGACGGTGATACGCTGGAAGTTGCGGTAGTTGCCTGGGCTGTGCCCTTTCAGCGCCCACAGCATGAACAGGCAGCGACCCACCTGAATGCCTGCAAGCGCGAAGGCGAAGGCGAGCCCTCGCGTATCGAACGCCTTGGGAATGGCGGAGGAGAGCACCAGGCCGCCCAGCATCAGCGCGAACAGCAGCAGCCGGACGGGGGCCTTCTCCGGATCGAGCCAGTTGGTGCACCAGGACGTGTCGATCCACGCCCACCACACCGCCAACAGCAGCAGCGCCGTCTGCAGTACGCCCAGCGGCGTCGGGTGCTCCGCCAGCGAATGCGACAGCTGGGTGACGGCGAACACGAACACCAGGTCGAAGAACAGCTCGACGAACGTCACCCGAGCGTGCTCGTGGCCGTTGCGCGCGCGCAGCAGGGTCTGTGCTGCGCTTCCATTGCTCATGGCAGTCCCTCGTGCCGGCGATTTCAGCGCCCATGCATAGCGCAGGCGCCCGCACCTCGCGAAGCAGGAACGAAGGGCTCACGCCATTAACGCCAAGCATTGCGCAAACCTTCCCATCACGGAAAGTTCATAAGCAGTGGCGTTGCGGGGGTGATCCGAGCCGTGCAGCGCTGCGTACTGGTGCGGGATCGTATTGCGTCCGCCAGGGAGGAACTCATGAAAGCATTGCAAATCTTGCCTGCAGTAGCGCTGATCGCGGCCGGCCTTACACTTGTTGCACAGGCCGGCGGCGACAATGTCAAGTTCCCGGAAAGCTATGCGAAGGGCGTGCTCTACACGACCGTGGATCGCCCTGACAACAAGCAGTATCGCGAGCTGTTTGCGACGCCTGAGGCGATCGCTGCGGTCAAGGCCGGCAAACCGATGCCGAGCGGGACGGTGCTCACGCTGGTTCAATACAAAGCCGTGCTCAATGCGGCAGGCGAGCCGGAGAAGGACAGCAACGGGCGGTTCATCAAGGGCGACCTCATCGGTTACACCGTCATGGAGAAGCGCGCCGGTTGGGGTAAGGAGTACTCCGACGATATGCGCAACGGCGAGTGGGAGTATCAGGCGTTCAAGGCCGACAAGACGCCCAACGACAAGGCCAACCTCAAGGCCTGCTTCACCTGCCATCGCCCGCTCGACAAGCAGGACTTCGTGTTCTCGTTCGACAAAATGAAAGTGGCGAAGTAATCGCCAGGCAAGGCCGAACCCCGGCTCATAGGCCGGGGCGAGGCTATCCGGGAGCTGCCGCCACCTGAGCAGGCGCAAGCCGCAGGCGGTTGCGGCGCATGAGCAGCCAGAGCGCGACAGCTCCGTTGAGCACGTTCCACGCGAGCCCGTTGGCGAACGCCTGCCAGTAGGATCCCGTCAGGTCGAAGATCGCACCCGACAGCCATCCGCCGAGCGCCATGCCGAGGATGGTCGACATGATCACCAACCCGACCAGCGTGCCGGCCAGCTTCGGAGGAAAATACTCGCGCACGATGATGGCATACATCGGCACTATGCCGCCCTGGAACAGGCCGAACAGCGCCGAGATCACGTAGAGCGGCGTCAGGCCGTCGAACAGAAGATAGAGGAACAGCGCCACTCCCTGCAGGAAGGAGCCGATCAGCAGCGTGCCGAGACCGCCGATGCGATCGGCGATGAAGCCCGAGGCGATGCGGCTGACGATGCCGAAGCCCATCATCAAAGACAGCATCTCTGCGCCCCGGGCGACGCCGTAGCCCAGATCGCTGCAGTAGGCGACGATGTGCACCTGGGGCATCGACATGGCGACGCAGCAGCTCACCCCGGCAAGGCAAAGCAGCGCGAACAGCGCGTAAGGATTGAGCCCCAGCGACGAGCTGGCGGCGCCTGCGGTCGCTTCCGCCGCTGCCACCTCCTGCGCGGTGAGCCGGCGCCGCAGCACCAGCACCAGCGGCAGCATGAGAGCGATGCAGGCGATGCCGACAATGATCTGGTTGGCGCGCCAGCCAAACGCCTCGATGAGCCGCTGCACTACCGGCGGCCAGAGGGCACCGCCCAGGTAGTTGCCCGCGGCGCAAATGGCCACGGCGATCCCGCGCCGGCGCGTGAACCAGTGCGAGATGTCGGCGATCAGCGGCGCGAAGGTCGCCGAGCTGCCGAATCCGATTAGCAAGTTGGCAAGCGCGAACAGCATCAGGCTCGGCGCCAGCCCCGAGACGATGAAGGCGAGCCCGAGCGTCAAGCTGGCGCCCACCACGGGGCCGACGATGCCGAAACGGTCGACCAGGCGGCCGATCACCACGGCGCCGGCGCCGAAGCCGAGCATGCAGAGCGTATAGGGTAAGGAGGCATCGGCTCGGGCGACGTGGAACTCCGCCTGCACCGCAGGCAGCGCCACCACCACGGCCCACATGCCGACACTGCCGACCGACCCGATCAGCAACGATGCGGTGAGCCGCACCAAGGCATAGGCCGACTCCGCCTCGCCCGTGCGCCTCGTGCCGATAGCTTGTGCAGATCCATCCATGGGGGGCGGGACAATCCGGCCTTACTGCCCACGGGTCAAGCGCGTTGCCCCGATAACGCGCAGCAGGCATGCGCGGGGCCCGCGTGCCATGCGTACTCATCCGACGGGCTGCACCACACGCGGGCCCCGCAGCACGATCGCCGCTGCGATCAGATTGAGCACGACGCACAAGAGCAGCGAGGCCGTGTAACTGCCGCTCAGGTCGCGCACCAGGCCCAGCAGCCCGGGCCCGAACGCGTAGGTGAACTGGGTGATGGCGGTCGACAGCCCCACCAGCAGGCCGAACGAGGCGGCATCGAACTCGCGCTGAATGATGAGGGATGGAAAGGTGATGAGGTTGCCGACCGAGAACCCGTAAGCGGCGCAGGCAGCGAGCAGCGTGGTTGCATCGCGCGTCTGGGTCATGACGATGAGGGCTGCGGCCTGGCTCGCCAGCGAAAGCGCACTGGCAAGCCGCTGGTTGGTTCGGTCGGCGATGATGCCCAGCACCAGCCGCCCGACGATCGCCATCGCTGTCGTGACCGCCACTGCGACACCCGCCGTATTGCGCCCTGTCGCCGGCTCCAGGAACGCGATCAGGTGCACGAGGAAGCCCGCCTGCGAAAGCAGCGCGAGGGAGAACGGCGCCGACACGCTCCAGAACGCGTAGCTCCTGAGTGCCCTCTGGCGAGTCCAGGCGCTGCTGCCGTCTGCAGCGCCTGCCCCCGCGCCGGTCGAGCGCGGCGCGGCATCGCCCAGGTAGGCGACCGCAAGCGGCGTGATCAACAGCACGATGAACGCGGCGCCCGCCAGCATCGCGGCGGTGAACCCCGCCGCGCCGGCCAGCAGCACCATCGCCGGCACCACCACGACGCCGCTCAGGCTTGCCCCGTTGAGCGCCAGGCTGATCGCCAGTCCGCGCTTCGTCGTGAACCACAACCCCAGAATATTGGTGATGGCGCCGACGCTCATGCCGGCCCAGCCGACCGCCATCAGCAGGTAGACGGCGAAGAGTTGCGCCGGCTGGGCCACGAACGGCAGGGCCACAGCAGACGCCGCAAAGGCCCCGGCCCCGATCAGCACGCAGGTGCGCGCACCGAGCCGACGAATGGCATCGCTGATAAAGACCACCAGCACGGCGCTGACGAAGTAGTAGGCCGTGGTGGCCGATGAGATCAGCGCGGTCGGCCAGCCGTTGAGGCGCTGCAGCTCGACCAGATAGAAGGCGTGGCCATAGAAGCCGAAGCCCCAGCACACCACCGCCATGGCGAAGCAGACGAGCACGACCCGCCAGCCGGGGTAGGCCAGCGTGCTCTCGTCGACCTCGCACGGCGGGGCAGCGGCCATTCAGCTCGCGCCCGCGACGCGGGATGCTCGGGCGCTGCTCCGAGCGGCGATCCTCGCGGCCATGCTCCACCTTTGCTTCCGCCACGCCGACGACCATCGCACGTTGACACGCCGCCATAGTTCGGTAAATAACAAACTATGAAGGAAGGCCCGGACATCTCGCGCATCGCGGCTCTGATCGGCAATCCGGCGTGCGCCAACATGCTGACCGCACTGCTCGCCGGCCCCGCGCTAACGGTCACCGAGCTTGCCCAGGAAGCGGGACTAGGTCTTTCGACCGTCAGCGGCCATCTCGGCAAGCTCGAAGCTGCAGGCCTCGTCGCCGTGGAACGCCAGGGCCGGCATCGCTACTTCCGCCTGGCCGACAGCGACGTGGTAACGGCGCTCGAAGGCCTGATGCCGCTCGCCGCACGCGCCGGGCACTTGCGTACGCGCCCTGGGCCCCGCGATCCGGAGCTGCGGCGCGCCCGCTCCTGCTACGATCACTTGGCGGGAGATCTGGCGGTCAGGATCTTCGACCGCCTCGCCACGGCCGGCGTTCTCGACGTGCGCAGTGACGCGGTGCGCGCCACCGGCCGGGCCGGCTCCTTCTTCCGCGCCCGCGGCATCGATCTCGACGCCCTCGCGCGCAGCCGCCGGCCGCTCTGCCGCAAGTGCCTCGACTGGAGCGAGCGGCGCGCCCACCTGGGCGGGGCGCTCGGTGCGGCCATCTTCGAGCATGTACTGGCGCGCAAGTGGGCGGCGCGATCGCACAGCTCGCGGGTGGTGCGGTTCCCCCGCGGCGGCGAGGAACGCATAGCGGCTTGGCTCGCCGGCTAGCCGCAGCGCCACGGCCCTGCACGGTTCGCGGCACCTGTGGATGGCGGCTGGCCCGCCCCTTGCCCCGACACCCAATTCTCTGTGCACCTGCGTAAATGGAACGGCACGCGATTCGCCGCGGCACGGCGCGGGCGCGTGGGGAAGCGAGAGTGGCAAAGAACATCCTCATTTTCTCAGACGGCACCGGCCAGGCGGGCGGCTACATGCCCGACGAGACCCGCAGCAACGTCTACAAGCTGCTGCGCGCCACGCGAGTTTCGCCCGACACCTGCATCGATCCCAAGCGCCAGATCGCCTTCTACGACGGCGGGCTCGGCTCGCGCGCCTCGGGCGAGGGCATCAAAATCAAGCTGGGGCGGCGCATCTACAACCTGCTCGCGCAGGCGACGGGCCTCGGCATCACGCAGAACATCATCGACTGCTACGCCGAGATCATCCGGGTGTGGCAGCCGGGCGACCGCATCTATCTCTTCGGCTTCAGCCGCGGCGCCTACACCGTGCGCTGCGTGGCGGGTGTGCTCAAGTACTGCGGCGTGCCGACAGCCATCCATTGCGAGCGCACCGGCAAGACGCGGCGGCTGCAGCGCGATCCCAAGTCCGCTCGCCGCATCGCTGCCGAGGCCGTCAAGCAGGTCTACCAGTACGGCAGCTCGGTGCGCCGCGATCCCTATCACAAGGAGCGTGAGAAGCGCGCCAGTCGCTTCCGCGCCAAATACAGCTCGGGCGGGGCCGACATCTCCAACACCGCGCCCTATTTCGTCGGCGTGTGGGATACCGTCGGCACGCTCGGCGCCGGCTCTTTTGTGCTCACCGTGTTCACCAGCATCTACCTGGCGGCCTGCGGCGTCGGCGCCCTGCTCACCCAGAACGCGCTAGGATGGAATTTCTGGGCGACCTTCTCGGCGATGACGCTGGGCGTTCCCGCAGCGCTCTATGTCGCCATGTGCGTGCGTTACCGTGGCCTCGCCAGCCTTGCCCGCTACCGCATGGCCTTCTACGACACCCGCCTGCACTACGCCGTGCGCTACGCCCGTCACGCGCTCGCCATCGACGAGAACCGCAGCAAATTCGGCTGCGTGCCGTGGGAAGACGACCAGATCAAGGACCGCCCCGCCGCCGACCCGCCCCGGCTCAAACAGGTGTGGTTCGCCGGCAGCCACTCCGACATCGGCGGCAGCTATCCGGAGACGGAATCGCGCCTTTCCGACATCGCGCTCGCCTGGATGGTGGAGGAGGCGCTGGGCTTGCCCGAGCCCATCCTCATCGACCCGTCCGTGCTGCAGCTCTACCCCGACAGCGCCGGCGGCCAGCACGACGAGCGCAAGGCGTTCATTGCCGCTTGCCCCGGTTGGCTGGTGCGGCTCGCTCTGTTGTTCATCCACGCCCGCAATTTCGGCTGGCAGGAGGGCTACCGCCGCATTCCGGACCACGCCACGCTGCACCCTTCCGTGCTGCAGCGTTTCCGGCATGTCGCCGTCATGGTGCATGGCGACATGGTGCCCTACCGGCCGCGGCCGTTGAGACGCCATCGCGACGTGCGCGGCTACTACGGCGCCTCGGCCGCGCCCGCCCGGCAACGCCGAGCGTCGGCCTTCACGTCACGACTTCATCCGTCACCACCTTGAAGCCAACGAGCCTGGTGTGACCGAAGCTTGTCGACAGCGCCACGTCGGTGGCATCGCGGCCGCGCGCCATCAGGACGCGGCCGATGCGCGGGGTGTTGTGGCGCGCGTCGAAGGTGTACCAGCGGCCGTCAAGATAGGCCTCGAACCACGCACTGAAGTCCATGGGATCAGGATTTATTGGCACGCCGATGTCGCCGAGGTAGCCCGTGCAGTAGCGCGCCGGAATGTTCAAGCAGCGGCACAAGGTGATGGCAAGGTGGGCGAAGTCCCGGCACACGCCGCGCTGTTCTCGGAAGCCGTCGAATGCGGTGCGCGTCGCCGAGGCGTGCTGATAGCTGAAGTTCAGCCGCTCGTTGACGTAGTCGCAGATCGCCTGCACGCGCGCCCAGCCCCCCGCCCCGCTGCCGAACAGCGACCACGCGGTGTTGGAGAGATGATCGGTATCGCAGTAGCGGCTGCCGAGCAGGAACACGAGCACATCGTCGGGTAGCTCGGCGACAGGCAGCTGTTGGGCCTCGGGTTCGACGATGTCGGGCAGACCCGTGTCGTTCACCAGGAAATCGCTCGACACCGTGATAGGGCCCTGCGGCGCGACGATGCGCGCGCAGATGTTGCCGTAGATGTCCCGGTACTCGCGGGCTTTCACCGGCGGATCGAAGGTCATCGTCTGGGGCGTGAGGAGGTCCGGCAGGCGGGTTGGATGCACGCTCAGCATCAGCACCATTGGGGTCGGCTGCGGGCAGTCGTAGGTGATCTCGTAGCCGGTGCGAATGCGCATCCCTGACCTCCCGGCAGCACGCCCTTGCTAGGGGGCACTGACAGCATACTAAGCAAAATCGGTGCCATCGAGGAGTCGTGCCGCCGGAAACGCCACAGCCGGGCGATCGTTCCGCGGGCCGGCTGCTGCGCGAGTGGCACCGACTCGCTCCGCACGACGAACGAGTGCCAAAAGCTGGAACTGGTAATCGCGAGCCCACTTTTTGCCACGCTGCTGGGCTCTAAACACCCAATCGACTGTCAATTCGTTTCAATCCGACTGACCTGCACAATCTTCGATCCTCGATCGCGCCCCACCGGGAGGCAGCAATGCGACGTTCATGCCGTTTGCTCATTGCCCTATTGTTCATTGCGGGAGTGCCGAGCCCCGCCACCGCCGACCTCCTCCAGGACTGCAGGCTGGGCGAGCCCGACCGCCGCATTCTTGCGTGCACTCAGATCATCACCGAAGGCGGCACGGCGGGTGTCGCGCGCGCAGCGGTGCACGTCCACCGCGGCCAGGCCTACATTCGCAAAGGCGACCTCGACCATGCCCTCGCCGACGCGACGGAGGCGATCCGTCTCGATGCCAACAGCGCGGTGGCTTTCGATCTGCGCGGCACCGTCCTGCAGAGAAAGAAAGAGTATGACCGGGCGATCGCCGACTACAGCCAGGCGATACAGCTCGATCCCGGCCTCGCCGTGGCGTACGTCAATCGGGGCGACACGTGGGACGACAAGGGTGAGCTCGACCGGGCGATCGCCGACCTCAGCGAAGGCATTCGCCTGGACCCCAAAAGCGCCAGGGCTTTCGACTTGCGCGGCTACGTGCTGCAAAGGAAGCGAGAGTACGACCAGGCGATCGCGGATCTCAACAGGGCCATCGAAATCGACGCGAATTTCGGTTCGGCTTATCGGAATAGGGCCCGTGCATTCGCGGCCAAGGGTGAGTTTGACAAGGCGATCGCGGACTACACGAAGGCAATAGAAATCGACCCCAAGGCAGCTTACCACCACTTTGGTCGCGGCGACGCCTACACCAGGAAGGGCGACTACGATCGGGCGATCGCCGACCTTAGCGAGGCTATTCGTCTCGATCCGAAATCAGCCAACATTTATCTCGGGCGGGCCGGCGCCTACAGGGCGAAGGGCGATTACCAGAATGCCCTTGCCGACTATGACAATGCCATCCGCATCGACCGGGCGGTGTGTGCCTGCGCGTACTTCAGCCGTGGTCAAATCTACGCGAACAAAGGCGAGTTTGATCGCGCTGTTAGCGAGTTCACCGAGGCGATCAGCCTCGACCCAAGAATGGCGGAGGCCTATTACAATCGCGGATTCATCTATACCCACAATAGGGAAGAGTACGACATCGCCATTGCCGACTTCGAGAAGGCGATCGAGATCGATCCCAAGGACGCGCGGTTCTATCATTCCCGCGGCGTCGCTTACACGCGCAAGAGAAACTACGATCGCGCCATTGCCGAGTTCAACGAGGCCATTCGCCTTAATGGCAAATCCGCAATCAGCTATCTCGCCCGGGGTAACGCCTATGAGGAGAAGGGCGAGTACCAGACCGCCCTTGCCGACTACGACGAGGCGATCCGCATCGATGCCTCGATATGTCCCTGTGCGTACGTGAGCCGGGGCGTCCTGTACTGGCGCATCGGCGACATGGACAGGGCAATTGCCGAGTACACGAAAGCCCTCCAGCACGATCCAAAACACTCCTTGGCCTACAACAACCGAGGTCTGGTACACGAGGCCAAGGGCGACCGCGACCGCGCGCTCGCCGACTTCAGCGAGGCAATCCGCTTCGATCCGAAGAGTGCCCTTGCTCTGAACAATCGTGGCAAGCTCTACGAGGCCATGGGCGATCGTGACCGCGCGATTGCCGACTACGCCATGGTCCTGACGTTGCCGAAGGACTTGGCCGACACGCGCCAGAGGCAGGAAGTCGCCCTTGCTCGGCTGGGACGCCTGAACCAGCCCAAGGCCGCCTCCGCACCTTCGGTCGGCAAGCGGGTGGCCCTCGTCATCGGCAACAGCAGCTATGCCCATGCCGGCGTCCTTGATAATCCCACCAATGACGCGCGTGGGGTCGCCTCGTCGCTGCGCAAGCTGGGATTTACCGTCAACGACTACTATGATCTCAATCGCTCGCAGATGGTCGAAGCCCTTGCGGATTTCGGCGATTTGGTCGCCGGGGCAGACTGGGCGGTGGTGTTCTATGCCGGCCATGGCGTCGAGATGGACGGCACAAACTATCTCATTCCCATCGACGTCAAACTCAAGCGCGATACCGATGTGCCTCTGGAAGGCGTATCGCTCAACGCGGTGCTTGCCAAAGTCGACGCTGCCAAGCAGCTCGGGTTGGTCATCCTGGATGCCTGCCGCAACAACCCGTTCGTCACGCGCATGATACGCTCGGCAGGTGGCAGGCGGTCGATCTCTCAGGGTCTCGGTAGGATCGAGCCGGAGGGCAATACGGCGGTGGCCTATTCCGCCCGACACGATACGACCGCGGAAGATGGCGCCTCAGGTGGCAACAGTCCCTTTAGCGGAGCCCTGCTCGGCCATATCGAGGAACCCGGAACCGAGATTCGTATTCTGTTCGGCAAGGTCAGGGACGAAGTGCGCCGGAAAACCGACCGGCGACAGGAGCCCTTCCTCTACAGCTCGCTCGGCGGCGATCAGCTTTTCTTTGCACCGGGCAGGCCGCGCTGAGGTTGTCGAGATTGCATCGCTTCGCGCTCGACCACGTTGGAGCGCTCAGCGAAATAGTCCTTCGGTTCCCGTTGTCGCCACTGCTTATCCCGGGGCGGCGGTCCACGATGCATGTGTGGCATGCCCGAGAAGGTAGCTGGAAGCTGCTGCTTCTCGACCAGACACCCCTGGCCGTCCACCAACGCTACGTCAGAGTTGGGTCTTGGCCGCGTGACAACGCGTTTGAGGGGGTGTCTGCGGGCTTTGACGGGCGATTGCGGCGCGAAGCGACCGTTTTGAGCAAATTCTTCCGATTTGGGTCAGGCAGGCAACCGTGGAGCATCCGTTGCTGGTCCATGCGAGTGCACGTGGGACATCGCCTACGATGCGCGGACCTCGGCGCGGTGGGCGGCAGAAGAGTTCGAGCAGCGCGGGCTCCGCCCGCACTTTGACCTCCACGGTCATGTCGAGAAAAGCCTGCGCCTCGCCGAAATAGCTGCCGGACAGCGGGATGGCCTGGCTCGGGTCGCGCGCCACCGCCACGCGGATCAGGTCGCGATTGCCGACGATTGCGTTGGTCGGATCGAACTCCACCCAGCCGGCTCCGGGCAGGTAGACCTCGCACCAGGCATGCGTCGAGCCGCCGCCCGCATACTGCGGTCCGTCGCGCTTCGGCACGTAGAGGTAGCCCGACACGAAACGGGCGGCGAAGCCCAGCGAACGCAAGGCCTCGATCATGAGCAGCGCCAGATCGCGGCAGCTGCCGCGGCCGAGCCGCAGCGTCTCTGCCGGCTGGCGCGTGCCGGGCTCGGAGCGCCGCTCGTACTTGAAGCTCTCCTTGAATGCGTAGGTGAGCGTCATGAGCAGCAGCCCGGTATCGGTGCTGCCGTCCTCGCGCAGCATCTTACGCACCCAGCGATGGATCGCCCCGTCAGGATCGGGGTACTGGGGCGTCATGGCGGAAGCGAGATCCGCCAGCTCCTCGGGCGCATAAGCGAACGGGTACTTTTTGGCGTAGTCCTCGATCTCGAAGTCGGGCGCCTTGGAGGGCGCATGATCCAGCCAGATGGTGCTCTCGAAGCGCAGCACCTTCGACGGGCCGCCGCCGAACTCCGCGATCGCCACGCAGTTGCCGAACACGTCGTGCACCCAGCGCATGCCGGTCGGCTCGGGCTCGATGGTGAGCCAGGCCTCCAGCAGCTTCTGGTCGTAGCTGTCGCGCGGACGGAACATCATGCGATGTTCCCCGAACGAGACCGGCTGCTTGTAGCGGTAGGTGGTGGTGTGGCGGACGGTGAGGAGGGTCATTGCGAGGGCGAGATCGAGCACCCGTTGGCTTGGCGACTGAGAGGCCGGACACCTGTGGTTGCGCACACACTTTGTCAACCGTCTGCGACATGTACGACAGGATGCAGGATTTGCGCGCCGCTGTCTGCGCGGCTGCATCGCCACGCAGCAACGCACGGGGCCGGAAAATCATTCCGGCTCCGCCCTGTTGCCGCGAATCCCCGGAAGGGATGTGCTCTGGGAGTTGGCTACCGGTGGCCGTTGAACGGCCAGCTGCCGATGGCGCCCGCGCTCACGGTGCCGGAGATTTTGTCGCCGTCGATCTTGCCGGTGAAGGCTAGGGTCAGCGGCATAGGGTTCTTGATATCGGCCTTCCAGGACGCGTCATTGCCCGTGATCTTGCCCTCGTAGATGTCGGTCGAGGCCCCTTCATCGGCAACCAACTTGCCGGTGAGAGTGGCGCCTGAGCTTTGCAGCGCCAGGGTCGACTTTCGCTCCCCGATCGGCGTCTGCATCGTAAGTTTCCAGGTGCCGTCTGCGGACATCTCGCCTACTCCCTTTTGTGACGCGGTCTTCGCTTTTACCGGGCTCCCTCTATCGGAAAACTGTGGCAGCGGCCAGCCACGCGGCCAACCTTTCCGCTTCTACGCGCGGTGCGGTACCTGCGATCACGGCGCAATCAGGCCCGTTCAGGGTGAGCCGCGGAACACGCCGTTCTTGAAGAACACGCGGAAAGGCGTCGTGCCTGTGGCGCCGCCCTCGAAAGCGCGCCACTTGCCATTCTGGCACAGCGTACCGCCCTGCGCCGGCACGGCCTCGAACTCGATGACGTTGGAATAGACGTTGGGGTTGGGGCCGGGCTCCACCGCCATGAATGTGGTCACGCACTTGGCCCCTGTGATGACCGGGTCGTAGCCCTTGATCGTGATTCCGCCGCCGCCGGTCGAGGGGAACGTGCTCTTGAGCAGTGGCCAGGCGTCGTAATTCTCCTGCGCCACGACGCCCGGCGCGGCGACGAGAAGGCCGAGCAAGCCCACAACAGCCAAAGCACGCATGCCCTTATCCTCCCTGGTTGTGTCCGGGGGTATACGTCTGCCGAGCAGGCTTGGATGAGCTAGGCTTCGCAGGTGCGAAAACTGTTCATGCCACTTGCGGTTGATGAGGCAGGGTAGCTGCCCTACCTTCCTGGCGCCCGAGAGTGCGGCCCGACGCATGTTTCAAGGATAATGCCCATGCCCAATTGGACCGAGAACGACATCAAGAAGCAGTTCCAGCGCGCCAAGGACAACGGCTGGATAGCCCAGTTCAAGAAGTCGGCGGCCGAGTATGAGGTCCCACCCGAGCTGCTGATGGCCATCGCCTCGCGCGAGACCAACATGCGCAACATCGTGGGCGACGGCGGGCACGGCTACGGCATCATGCAGATCGACGACCGCAGCTACCCCGACTGGTGCCATTCAGGCCTCTGGAAGGACGCCACCGCCGGCATCCAGAAGGGCGCCTCGGTGCTCGATGCCAAGCGCGAGACCATCCGCGATGGCCAAGGCAAGAAGCTGAAGGTCGGTGGCCTCTCCTTCACGGGCAAGAGCAGCCTGGCAGCCAACGAGCTGCTGCGCACGGCGGTGGCGGCCTACAACGCCGGCTTGTGGGCCTACTACGGGCTGAGCAAGAGCAACAATCCCGATGCGCGCACCACGGGGCGCGACTACTCGGCCGACACGCTGGCCCGCGCCAAGATTTTCGCCGGCCTGATATAGGCGCTGGCCGTGACGCCCGTGCGGGTCACCAGCGGCCCTTGCGCCGGTTCCAGGCATAGAGGAGGTCGGCGAACCGGTCGTAGGCGAAGCGCGTGATCGGCCGAACCAGGGCGTTGCCAAGCAGGGCCGCCAGCCAGCCCTCGCCCGGCGTCAGCCGCCACACCGCAATGGCCACGTCCGCGCCGACCAGGAGGCGGCCGTCCTGATCGGTTGCGTGCAGGCGACGACGGATGTCCTCCAGCGATGCGCCGTACGCGGTCAGCGCCTCGGGCTCCAGGTTGATGTCGCGAAACTGGATCGCCCCGGCCTTCACGGCGGCGAGCAGCCTATTGCGCTGGCGATCGATGCCCGCATCGCAGACGGGGCAGCGGGTGTTGTACCAGACCGTAAGGCGGGGCGAGCCCATAGAGCCTCCGTGGCGCAGGACCAATGGTCGCCGACCAGCTTGCGGTTGCACGAGCCCGGGCGCAAATGGGATGGTGCCGCAGGCATTGCGATGGCAAGAGGCGCCAATGGCAAATCCCACGGAGATCGGCTGGAAGGCCCGCGATTTCTCGCTCGAGGGCGTGGACGGCAAGGCCTATCGCCTCGCCGGCGTGCGCGGGCCGAAAGGAACGCTCGTCGCTTTCATCTGCAACCACTGCCCCTATGTGAAGGCGATCGCCGGCCGCTTGGTCGAGGAGGCCAAAGCGCTGCAGGCGCTGGGCATCGGCACGATTGCCATCATGCCCAACGACACGGCGGCTTATCCGGCCGACAGCTTCGACAACATGAAGGCGTTCGCGCGGCAGCACAGCTTCACCTTCCCCTACGTGATCGACGAGACGCAGGAGGTGGCCCACGCTTATGGCGCGGTGTGCACGCCGGACTTCTTCGGCTTCAATGCCAGGGACGAGCTGCAGTACCGCGGCCGCCTCGATGCCTCCCGCACCAGCCTGGTGCCGGGTGCCCGCCGCGACCTCTACGAAGCGATGAAGCTCGTCGCCGAGACGGGCCGCGGGCCCGCCGAGCAGCTACTGAGCGTCGGCTGCTCCATCAAGTGGCGGGCGTGAGGCCCACTTGGGACCTACAAGCCCAAGTCGTAGCCTAGGCTGGAATCGGCCACCTCGACGACGAGTAGCGCGGAGCTGGCGGTCACATCCTTGAGCGGGATGGCGCGGGGCCAGAACAGGAAATCGGGCTCCCGGAATTCGTCATCGCTGATGTACAGCGTCGTTTCCGTGATCAGGTTGATGGGGGTCCCTACGATAAGCGGGAACCAGTGCAGCTGCAGCGCCTGTTTGACCACCTCATGTCGGTTCCCTTTGGGCGACATCGGCACCACCTCCCCGCCGATCAGCTCGAAGCGTTCGTCCTCGAGGATGATGCCTTTGGCCATCATTTCGCGGATCTCGGCCACGCTCCAGCGCCGCCGCGGCAGGCCCTCGGCGGCCTGCGTGGTACCGGGAAGAGAGGCAGGGCGGAACGGCTCGTTCATGCTTCACCCTAGCACGATCGCGGGTGCCCAAAAAAGACCGCGGGCGCTCGGTTCCGGGTCCGTGAAGCGAGGGCTAGCCGCCGCGCTTGATGGCCTGCACGGCCTCCTCCAGCGCCTGCAGGAAGCGCGAGCGGTCCTGGCGCGTGAAGCCGGCGTTGTAGCCCTTGCTCTCGCCGGTCTCGCGCAGGTGGCGGGAGAGATCGCGCATGGCGAGCGCCATGCCGATGCCGGCCTCGGTGAACGGCTTGCCGGTGTTGCCGATCACGCGCGCGCCGGCCTTGAGGCAGCGCGCGGCCAGCGGGATGTCGGCGGTGACGACGATGTCGCCCGCGCCGGCGCGCTCCGCGATCCAGTCGTCGGCCGCATCCGGCCCGTCGGAAACGACCACGCGCTTGACGAGCGGCCCCTCGGGCAGCCGCATGTAGGCGTTGGACACGAAATGGATGACGAGCCCGTGCCGCTCGGCCACGCGCACGGCCTCGTCCTTCACGGGGCAGGCGTCGGCGTCGATGTAGAGGGTGGTGGGCAAGAGGCGTCCTGGCGTCCGTGATCCAGTCTGTGCGGCGATCGACCGCCGAACGCCTGGCCGGCCTTCGTCGCATTGGCAAGTTGGCCGAAAGGCTACGTCACGCTGACGTGCCGTCCTCGGGCACCGGCACGTCGAACCCGTTCAGCGTAACAGAGACGGCGCAATACGAGCCCGACGAGATAGATCAGCTCGGCCGCGCCCTCTTCGCCGAACGCGCTCGGCGGCGCGCTTGTAGGTGAGCATCGGCAGCACGCCGCCCGAGACCAGGTGGGAGGCGACATCGTAGGCGATGCCCTCGTCCTCCGACAGATCGCTCGGGCGCTGGCCGGCAACGATGGTCGAGATCTTTTCGTCCGGCAGCCCGCGCAGCTCGGCGGCCAGCACGTGCGCATAGAGCTCGTAGGCCGATCGGAACTTGGCACCTGTCACCAGGATCGCCACCTCCCGCACCGGCCGCGGCAGCCCGGGAGAGACCGACAGCGCCTTGACCAGCTCCCACACCGGCCCGCCCCATTTCGGATAGCGCAGCCACGGGTTCCACGGCCCGATCAGCTGGCCCGACTTGTTCATGGCCGTGAAGCCCTTGAAGTTTATCTCGATGCCTTCGCGCATATCGGCGTATAGCCGCTTTTGTTCGGGCGTCAGGCTCTTGGCGGGAAGCAGGGGGAGGCGCATTTCCTCACTCCATTGGCAGGCCGGCATCGCCGGCGGGATGTGAGTAGTGCCCGAGGGAAGTCCTAGACTCGTTTGCGGCCGCCGTCAGCTGCGGTGGGCGTAACTTTCCCGTGCGCGTTGTGCTATCGCGCCAGGATCTGCGCTGCCTGCACGAGGCACGCCGCGAAGCCCGCCAGATCGCGCATCTCGTGCCCGGCTGGGACCGCGCTGCGCACGATGCTGCCACCGCTCGCCAGGATCGCCGCCTCGATCATCAGGTTCTCGGCGCCGTCGAAATCTTCGATCGCGATGTCGGGCGCATCGGCGTCGAGCAATCCTGGCGCCGCGCGCCGGTACGCTTCCGCACGCTGGCGATAGTCGGCGACGACATTGGTGTAGCCGAGCACCGGCCGGCCCAGCGCCCGCATGAAGCCCACCTCGAATGCGGTGCCGGAATCCATCGAGACGCCGCGGAACGGAGTCAGGTTGGCGATCAGCAGATCGCAGGAACGCATCAGGCCCTCGTTGGCGGCCGAGATGCGCCGCGCCTGCTCGACCTTGGTGAGGCCGGTGAGATCGAGGCTGGCATCGAGCGGGAACACGCCCTCGAAACCGTGCCTGGCGCACAGCTCTTGCTTGGCGCGGGCGACCGCCATTGCATCCGGCAGGAACACCTCAGGGCCGGCGAGATAGATCCGGTAGAGCAACTCAGATGGCTTCAAAGAAAGATGGGTCTAGAGAAATTGCCTCGATCGTTCGGACCCCCACTCCCAGGCGACGCTCCTTTAACAACTGACACAGGGTTTCACCGTCGATCAAATCTATGGCAGGGGCGCCATCCCGAATGGCCTCCTTCTTTGCCTCAGTTGAGAACGTGCCAGTTGTAATTATTATGCCCTTGTCAGCGCGCCCCACCATAGCTCCTCGGAAATCCCGAACGACAGGGGCTCCAACGGTGTCCTTCCACCGCTTGCATTGGAAGAGCACATGGAAAGAGACGAGATTCACTCTTAGAACGCCGATGCCGTCAATTCCACCATCCCCGGCGCGACCTAACACTTCAACTTTTGTGAAACCAGATTCCCTAAGCAGTCTCTGCGCTAAGCGCTCAAAGGCTGACGGAGTAATTGTGCCCAAGAGCTCCAAGAGCCCATCAACCCAATTCGTTTCGGCTTCGTGTTCAGTTTCAATCGCGGACGTATCGAGATTGGACTCACTGGGTTGATTGCGGCGTCTTTCGCGATCCTCTGCGCGGACCATAGCGACGATGGCCCTGGCCTGCTGTTCGTTGAGCTTTTCGCCCTTGTCAGTCAGAGCCCAGACACCGCGTTCACTGTTGTCGACTGCACCCACCTTCTTCAAATACGTCCGCACCCAAGCAAGCTCATACTGAAACTGCGTTCTTGATCCGCGCCCATGTGGAACCGCCAACAGTTCGTCTGACAGCTTCATATACTCGGCTACACCGTCTTCGATCTCTTCGATCGTGCCCGATCCGCCAAGCTGGCGCAGTACCTCTATGGTGGGAAAGAAATAGTCTGCATATGGCGGCAGATCAGATTTCGTTGCCATCCGCTGCTCCTAGAGCGGGTCAACTCAATCACATAAATTGGCTTTGCACGACATCCGCGGGACAAGCCCGAAGTTATGTGTTGTTTGTCAGTTGTCCAGGAAGCTCCGCAGCTTCCGGCTCCGGCTCGGATGCTTGAGCTTGCGCAGCGCCTTGGCCTCGATCTGGCGGATGCGCTCGCGCGTCACGCTAAACTGCTGGCCCACCTCCTCCAGCGTATGATCCGTGTTCATGCCGATGCCGAAGCGCATGCGGAGCACGCGCTCCTCGCGCGGCGTGAGGCTCGCCAGCACCCGCGTCGTCGTCTCGCGCAGGTTGGACTGGATCGCCGCATCGATCGGCAGCACCGCGTTGCGGTCCTCGATAAAGTCGCCGAGGTGTGAATCCTCCTCGTCGCCGATCGGCGTCTCCAGAGAGATCGGCTCCTTGGCGATCTTGAGAACCTTGCGCACCTTCTCGAGCGGCATGGCGAGCTTCTCGGAGAGCTCCTCCGGCGTCGGCTCGCGGCCGATCTCGTGCAGCATCTGGCGCGAGGTGCGCACGATCTTGTTGATGGTCTCGATCATGTGCACGGGGATGCGGATGGTGCGCGCCTGATCCGCGATCGAGCGCGTGATCGCCTGCCGGATCCACCACGTCGCGTAGGTCGAGAACTTGTAGCCGCGGCGGTACTCGAACTTGTCGACCGCCTTCATCAGGCCGATGTTGCCCTCCTGGATCAGGTCCAGGAACTGCAGGCCGCGGTTGGTGTACTTCTTGGCAATCGAGATGACGAGGCGCAGGTTGGCCTCCACCATTTCCTTCTTGGCCTGGCGCGCCTCGCGCTCGCCCTTCTGCACGGCCTTGACGATGCGGCGGAACTCGGTGATCTCGAGCCCCGTCTCCTCGGCCAGCGTCTTGATCTCCTCGCGGATGTGGGCGATCTGCTGCTTCTCGTGCTTGGTGAACTGCACCCACTTGCGATTGCCAGAGCCCGCCATGCGCTCGATCCAGGTCTGGTCGAGCTCGTTGCCGAAGTACTCGTCGATGAAATTCTGCCGCGGCACGCCGTAGCTGTCGGCCAGCCGCATCAGGCGGCTTTCCAGCTGCACCAGGTTGCGGTTGATCTTGTAGAGCTGCTCCACCAGCATCTCGATGCGGGCGTTGTTGAGCGAGAGACTCTTGACGTCCTTGATGATCTCGTCGCGGACCTTGTCGTAGGTCTTCTGCTGCTGGCGCGAGATCTGCTCGCTCGCCACGTGCATCTCGACGCGCTTGTCCTGCAGCTTCCTGAGCTTCTTGTAGGCGCCGGCGATGTTGTCGAAGGTCTCGAGCACCTTGGGCTTGAGCTCGGCCTCCATGGCGGCGAGCGACATGGCGTTCTCGAAGTCGTCCTCGTCGTCCAACTCGCCCTCGGGCCGCGGCTCGCCCTCGCCGTCGCCCACGGGCGGCGCAGGCGGAGCGGGCACCGGCGCCTCGATGACGACAGCGATGGGCGGGGGCGCGTTCTTGGCCTCGGGCCCCTCGTAGGTCGCCTCCAGGTCGATGATGTCGCGCAGCAGCAGCTTGGCGCTGTTGAGCTCGTCGCGCCAGATGATGATGGCCTGGAAGGTGAGCGGGCTTTCGCACAGGCCCGCGATCATCGCCTCGCGACCGGCCTCGATGCGCTTGGCAATGGCGATCTCGCCCTCGCGGGAGAGCAGCTCCACCGAGCCCATGTCGCGCAGGTACATGCGCACGGGGTCGTCGGTGCGGTCGGTCGGTTCGGCGCGCGCGCTGGTCGTCGCGGGCAGGCTCGGCGCCACCACGGCGCGCCCGCCCTCGTCGGCGTCGTCGGCGGCATCCTCCGCGCTGTCCTTTTCGGCAGCGGCGCCGTCGTCGGGCTCCTCGCTCTCCACCACCGTGATGCCCATGTCGGACAGCATCGACATGGTGTCCTCGATCTGGTCGGGCGACACCTCTTGGGAGGGGAGAACGGAGTTGAGCTGGTCGAGCGTGACGAAGCCGCGCGCCTTGGCGGTCTTGATCAGGCGCTTGACTGCCGCATCGGAGAGGTCCAGCAGCGGGCTGTCCTTCTCCTGCGTCTCGGCCTGGGTCGTTGTCTCTTCGGCTCGGGCTGGGGTCGGCATCAGGTCACTCTCCGGCGCGCAATGATTGCGCTGTCAGCGTGATAGAAACGTGTGCAGGGGGCGTGCAGTCGGCGTGTCCCGCAGTATTGGATACCAAAACACGAGCGCGCGGCAGCAAGGTCCGCTGCCGCACCTGGGACTGCACAGATAGGCTCGCCATGCCGAAGCGTGAAGGCAGGGTGCGTCCCCCGTTGCCTTCTCCTGGAGCCTGTAGCAGGCATACACAACCAGCGTTGGCGATGCCAGTGTTTCTTTTCTGCATAGACGGTGGCGCGGGGTTGGTTGTTCCCCCATCCTTCTGCATTCCGGTTAACAGGTGATGGCGGGTCGGCCCATCCAGGGCCCCCGTCACGCGAGGCCCCCTACCCATAGCCTGGAGACTCCACTTCCGAGCGGCGGGCAATACGCTGCTGTAGCTCCACGATGCGGTCCCACACCGCTTCACTGGGGTCCTCGTTCCAGGCACGCTCCGCCGCTTCCAACGCCAACCGGAGGCCCACTTGGGTCTCGTGCAGGTCAAAAGTGTGCCGCCAGCCGGCCTCTACTGCCGAGGCTTCAGCTTTGGGATCCGCGAACTTATCGCTTTTGTGGGCGACGGCGCGCTCTGCCAGGGCCACTACGCCGTCCAGCCCCACGCTGGTGAGGTGGGAGTGAACGAACGCGGAATCAAGGGCTTTTCCCCCGGCCAGCAGGTCCAGAAGTGCGTCACGCAGGCGCGTCAGAGGGGCAGAGGTCAGGGCCAGCTCGGCTACCTCCTCGCAGCGCTGCTCCAGCAGCCAGGGGTGGTTCACCAGCGTGACGATCAGCAAGGCCTCGCGTGGCGGTACGGTAATGTTGCGGTCCGACAGTTCATTGCTACGGGGGCTCAGCACTGCCTGCACTGCGGCCCTGGGTGCGCTACCCAGCCGCGCACGTTCGCTAGCCCTTTCCCGCACCCGCCAGTCGGGCTGCGTATTGTCGCGGCGCTTGGCTGCATGGGGCGATGCCCGGCGGCCCCCCCCCTTGGTCAATTCCCGCACCAGCCGCTGGTTCTTGACGAACAAGGTCTCACGCAGCTCCCGCTCGTAGTGACCGCGCACGCCGGGGTCTGCGATCTGTGCCACCAGAGCCTTCAGCCTAGCCTCGAGGGACGCGCGCTGCTCGGGCGTGACGGCAGGCTGGCCCTGCCGCTCTTCCCGTTCGACCAGCACGTCGAACAGCTGCCGCGTCCTGGAGGCGAGAATCTCCTGAAAGGCGCCGGCGCCCTGCTGGCGCACGAAATCGTCGGGATCGAGCCCATCCGGCAGGAAGGCAAATTGAACGCTGTACCCGGGCTTGAGGTGCGGAAGCGCGGTCTCAACCGCCCTGAAGGCCGCCCGCCTGCCCGCCGCATCGCCGTCGAAGCACAGCACCGGCTCGGGCGCCATGCGCCACAGCAGCTTCAGCTGGTCCTCGGTCAGCGCTGTGCCGAGCGGCGCCACCGTCTGCGGAAAGCCCGCTTCCGACAGCGCAATCACATCCATATAGCCCTCCACGACAATGACTTGGGCCTTGTCGTGGGCGGGCCCGCGGGCGTTGTGGGCATTGAACAGCACCGCACCCTTGTGGAAGAGCGGCGTCTCGGGCGAGTTCAGGTATTTGGCGGGTGCATCCGGATCGAGCGCGCGGCCCCCGAAGGCGATCGCCCGGCCTTTGAGGTCGGTGATCGGGAACATGATGCGGTGGCGGAAGCGATCGTAGGGGCTCGGGATGTCATCGCCCGCGATCAGCATGCCCGATGCGACCATCTCGGCCGTGGAAAAGCCTGCCTTGCCAAGGTGCTCCTTCAGCGCCGATTTGCTGCCCGGCGCATAGCCGAGGTGAAACTGGCTGATCGTGCTACGGCCAAGCCCACGCTTTTCCAGGTAGCGCCGGGCTTCCTGGCCCAGCGTGGCCAGCTGCTTCTCGAAGAAGTCGCTGGCCTCTGCAAGAAGCGCGTGGAGCCTCGCGCGCTCGTCTGCAACTTCCGCATCGCGCGGAGTGGCCTTGGGCATCGGCACGCCCGCTTCCTCGGCCAGCCGCTCGACGGCCTCGGGAAAGGACAGGCCTTCAGTTTTGACCAGGAAGGTGAAGATGTCGCCGTGCTCGCCCGAGGCGAAGCAGTGATAGAAGCCCTTCTGGTCGTTGACCGTAAAGGAGGGCGTGCGCTCCTGCTTGAAGGGCGAGAGCCCCTTGAACTCGCGGCCCGCCCGCTTCAGCGCCACTTTGCGCGACACCACCTGGCTGACGGGCAGCCTGGCGCGGATCTCGTCGAGCAGGGACGGCGGGAAGCGCATGGGCTCCGAATCGATAGTGATTGCGATCTCAGCATTTATGCGATTCGCCTCGATTGCCCGTGCCTGACAGCAAAGCGCGCCCCACAGACCCCGTTATCCACAGGTGCCGAAACAACCCACCCTTTGCCGGCTGCCTCGCAGACCAGAAGCCGGCAACCCTTGGACCTCCAGTCTCCCGCGCTCACGTCGTCAGGCCTTGCCCGTGACGATCAATGCGCATATATTTGCGCATTGGAGCAGCGGGCGATGGCTTCCCCTGAGACCAAGACGCGGAAGATCGTGGCTCGGCTCCTGAGCGAAGGCTGGACCAAAGAAGCCGGTGGAAAGCACGACAAGTACAAGCACCGCGATAAGCCGGGGGTCCTTATTGTCGTTCCACGGCATGCAGAGCAGTCGGTCGGTGTCGCCCGTTCAATTGCCAAGACTGCCGGTTGGCTGTGAGGAGTGTCGAAGTGGTCAACTATGTTGGCATTCTGGATGGGAAGAAAGACGCCTGGGGTGTGCGCATTCCAGACGTTCCCGGTTGTCACGGCGGCGGCGCTACACCGGAGGCTGCGTTGGCTGACGCGATCAGCGCTTTGCGTGAGCTGGCTGCTTATTTCGTCGCTCATGACATCGCTGTCCCAGCCGCCCGCAGTATGGCTGATGTGATCCGCGACAAGGGATCAGGCTACGATCCGTCCGGCGAAAGCCTGGTGATGGTTCCCTTGCTCCTTGATCGGGCGCGGCCGGTCAAGGCGAACATCTCGCTCGATGCCGGCCTGCTCGAGGCGATCGACGAGGAAGCGGAGCGCCGCGGGCTCACACGATCTGGTTTCTTGGCAAGCGCGGCACTCGACAAGATCGAGGGCTCGCGGAGGACGACCGCCAAGCGCTCGCGCAGCGTGCGCAAGGCGCGGTAGTGCGCAGCGCTATGCCTTCGCAGGGCCGAGCAACTCCTTCACCACCCCGCTCGCCTTGCCGAAGTCCATCTGGCCGGCATAGCGTTCTTTCAGCGCAGCCATCACTTTGCCCATCTCCTTCGGGCTCGATGCACCGACCTCCTTCACCACCGCTGCAATCGCTGCCCTGGCCTCGGCCTCGCCCATCTGCTTGGGCAGGAACTCCTCGATGACGGCGATCTCGGTCGCCTCCTGCTGCGCCTGCTCGGTGCGGCCGGCCTTCTCGTAGATGGCGTGCGACTCGCGCCGCTGCTTGATCATCTTCTGCAGCAGGGCCGGGATGTCCTGATCGGCGATTGCAGCTTTGGCGGCGATGTCGCGCTCCTGCAAGGCAGCCGAAATCAGCCGCAAGGCCGATAAGCGCGGCTTGTTCTGCGCCTTCATGGCCGCGTTCGTCTCAGCTCTCAGCCGGTCGCGCATGGGGATGCTCCTTTGTCTTTGACCATCTATGGACCCTGACGCGCGGCTGCAAGCCCAAGTTGACCCCGCCGAATGCTTCCCCTAGGAGGGGCCAACGGAGAATGAGAATGACGCACAACACCCCCAAACCCTGGGCCGAGGTGCCGCTTACGGGCCGGCTGGTGCTGGCAGATGGCACCGTGATCAGCGGGCAGGGGCTTGGCGCCAGCGGCTCGGCCGTGGGCGAGGTGTGCTTCAACACGGCGATCACTGGCTATCAGGAGATCCTGACCGATCCCTCCTACGCCGGGCAGATCATAACCTTCACCTTTCCCCACATCGGCAACGTCGGCACCAACCGCGAAGACACCGAGACGTCGAACCTCGCCATGCGCTCCGGCGTGCGCGGCTGCGTGTTGCGCGCTTCCGTCAGCGAGCCGTCGAACTACCGCGCCGCCGAGCACCTCGACCGGTGGCTGAAGGCCCGTGGCATCATCGCGCTGACCGGCATCGACACGCGCGCGCTCACGGCGCGCATCCGCGAGAAGGGCATGCCCAACGCGGTTATCGCGCACGAGCCTTCGGCCAAGTTCGATCTCGACAAGCTCAAGGCCGAGGCGAAAGCCTGGCCCGGGCTGTTGGGGCTCGATCTGGTGCCCGAGGTGACGTCTGGCCAGAGCTACACCTGGGACGAGACGCGTTGGGTTTGGGGCAAAGGCTACGGGCGTCAGGAAAACCCGGAGCTGCACGTGGTTGCCGTCGACTATGGGCTGAAGCGCAACATCCTGCGCTGTCTCGCGACCGCGGGCTGCAAGGTCACGGTGGTGCCGGCCAAGACGAGCGCGCAGGAGATCCTGGAGCGCAAGCCTGACGGCGTGTTCCTCTCCAACGGTCCTGGCGATCCCGCGGCCACGGGCGAATACGCCGTGCCCGAGATCAAGAAGCTGGTCGATAGCGGGCTGCCCGTGTTCGGCATCTGCCTTGGCCACCAGATGCTAGGCCTCGCCATCGGCGCCAGGACCGGCAAGATGCACCAGGGCCATCACGGCGCGAACCATCCGGTGAAGGACTTCACCACCGGCAAGGTCGAGATCACGTCCATGAACCACGGCTTTGCCGTGGACCGGGCGACGCTGCCGCCCAGCGCCGAGGAAACGCATGTTTCCCTGTTCGACGGCTCCAACTGCGGACTGCGCCTCAAGGGCAAGCCGGTGTTCTCCGTGCAGTACCACCCCGAGGCCTCTCCCGGCCCCGAGGACAGCCACTACCTCTTCACCCGCTTCGTCAACCTGATGCGCGAGCAGAAAGGCCTCCGCGGGAAGAAGGAGCGCTGAGAATGGCCAAGCCGAGGTGGAACATTAAGGGCGCTGGTCGAACCTGGACGAAAGACGAGGCCTGGGCGCGAATTGAGCTGCTTCCCGAGAAGAACGAGATGTTCGACAGCCAACTGTCTTGGTCTGACGAAGAGCGAGAGAACGTGCTCGCGCTATTGCTGGAATTGGTGGGTGCTGATCGAGCCGCGCAGCTCGGCAATCCCGAAGTCTGGCGTGCCGCCGTTGCCAAGTTGCCTGACTAGACCAGTCACGGTGCATCGCGTCGCAGCCTGCTTCGCGGCCGCACTTGCGTGCGTGTGCTTGTCCGCATCCGTCGAAGCGCAGCAAGCGGTCTGCCAGCGCAGCGATGGCACATCCCTCCGCGATGTCCATTGGCAGCACAAGCAAGCCAACCACCCGCTGGTCGGGCAGGTCTTAACGGACGACCGCCCGATCGCCAGGGCGGGCGGCCCTTGCCGGCGCACACCGCTGCAGCAGCTGATCGTCGACGTGTGGGACACCATCCGCAGCGGCGGCGTCGTGCTGCTCGGCGAGGTCCACGATAACCCGGAACACCACGCGGTCCGCGCTGACATCCTCCGGCCTCGCCTCGAGAAACTCGCCCCCACACTTGGATTGCGGCCGGCCGCCGTGTTCGAGCACATCCGCACCACCCAGCAGGCGCAGCTCGATCGCTTCTACAACAAGGCGGCCCGCAGCCGCCGGCTCTGGCGCGCCGCTGATCTTCTGAGAGAGCTCAACTGGAAGGATACAGGCTGGCCGGCGGGAGAGGGCTTCTATCCGCTGTTCGACGCTGCCCTTTGGGCGCGAATGCCAATTCTTCCCGGCAATGTGGATCGCCAACGTATGCGCGCGCTCGCGCGCGGCGACCACTTGAACGCTGGCCCCGAGGAACTGGCTTTGCTCGATACCGCCAACGCTGTGCCGCAACTGCTGCTCGAGGCGCTGACCGCTGAGCTCGCCCAGTCGCACTGCGGCGTCCTTCCGGCCTCCGCGCTCCCCGCCATGAGCCTGGCTCAGCGCTACACCGATGCCCATCTGGCAGAAGCGGTGGTCCGCGCCGCGCGGGAGAAAAAGGGTGCGTTCCTGCTGGCCGGCAACGGACACGCCCGCACCGATCGCGGGGTGCCGTGGTACGTGCGCCGCCTGGCACCGCAGATGCAAGTCATGGCCGTCACGTTGCTCGAAGTGGAAGACGGTGCCACCGATCCCGAGACCTATCTGCCGCGCGCTCCCGATGGCAAGGTCGCCTCCGACTACACGCTATTCACCCCGCGCCACGTCCGCCCCGATCCGTGCGCGAAGATGCGCAATCAGTTCCAGCCCCGAAGCAGCGAGCCGACAAAGTGAAAAGCTGGATCGAGTTCTGGGATAGCGACCACGCCATCTATGTCAACAATCGGCACAAACAGCTCCACGCCCGCGCGGTAGGACGCGACATCATCCGCCACATCCCGACGCCGCACGCGGCCGTGCTCGACTATGGGTGCGGCGAGGCGCTCTACGCAACGGACGTGGCTGCCCATTGCCGGCGCCTCGTACTTTGCGAGGCGGCCGACGGGCTGCGCCAGAGGTTGGCGCAGCGTGTGGCAACGGTTGCAAATGTCGAGGTTCTGGACCCGGCTGGCGTCGAGCGTCTCCCACCGGCCACCATCGACCTGGTGGTGGCAAATTCACTCGTCCAGTACCTCAGGCGCGACGAGCTCATGGCGCTACTGGCTGTGTGGCGCGCCAAGCTGAGGCCGGACGGCGTGCTCTTAGTCGCCGACGTCATCCCTCCCGACATCAGTCCCGTCTCCGATGCCGCCGCTCTGCTCCGGTTCGCTTGGACGGGAGGGTTTCTCTTTGCTGCACTCGCGGGACTAGTCCGCACGGCGCTTTCCGACTATGGCAAGGTTCGCCGGCAACTTGGTTTTGCAACGTATCAGGAAGCAGACTTCATCGCGCTGCTGGCAGATGCAGGTTTCCGGGCCGCGCGTGCGCGCCCGAACTTCGGGCACAATCAGCACCGCATGACTTTCCGCGCCGTTCCGGCGTAGCGCGAGCAACGGAGAATTTGCCGCGCGCGGTGCCGGCGCTATAGCCAAAGGTGCTGCGCTGCAATAAGAAGCGGCCTCATGCCGAAGCGCACAGATATCAAATCCATCCTCATCATCGGCGCAGGCCCCATCGTCATCGGGCAGGCTTGCGAGTTCGACTATTCGGGCACTCAGGCCTGCAAGGCCCTCAAGGCCGAGGGCTACCGCATCATCCTGATCAACTCCAATCCGGCCACCATCATGACGGACCCGGAGCTGGCCGATGCGACCTATGTCGAGCCGATCACACCCGAGGTGGTGGCCAAGATCATCGAGAAGGAGCGGCCCGACGCGCTGCTGCCCACCATGGGCGGGCAGACGGCGCTCAACACAGCTCTGAGCCTTGCCAGACAAGGGGTGCTAGAGAAGTTCGGCGTGGAGATGATCGGCGCCAAAGCCGAGGCCATCGACATGGCCGAGGACCGCAAGCTTTTCCGCGATGCCATGACGCGCATCGGCCTCGCCACGCCCAAGTCGATGCTGGCGAACGCCTCAGAGCTCAAGATGCAGGACCGTGCGCAGCGCGCCGCCGAGCTTGCGCGCATCGATGGGCTCGATGCGCCGGCCGAGCACAAGGAGCAGTTGCGCGCAGACTTCCAGAAGCGATGGAACGCGGACGCCTACGAGCGCCAGAAGCGCTACCAGCAGCAGGCCATGCTCAAGGCCGTGGATGCCCTGCACGTCGTAGGCTTGCCGGCCATCATCCGCCCATCCTTCACGCTGGGCGGCACCGGCGGCGGCATCGCCTACAACCGCGAGGAGTTCGGCGAGATCGTCGAGCGCGGGCTGCAGGCCTCGCCCACCACCGAGGTGCTGATCGAGGAGAGCGTGCTCGGCTGGAAGGAGTTCGAGATGGAGGTGGTCCGCGACAAGGCGGACAACTGCATCATCGTCTGCTCCATCGAGAACGTCGATCCGATGGGCGTGCACACGGGCGACAGCATCACCGTGGCGCCGGCACTGACGCTGACGGACAAAGAGTACCAGATCATGCGCAACGCATCGATCGCGGTGCTGCGCGAGATCGGCGTGGAGACCGGCGGCTCCAACGTGCAGTTCGCCGTCAATCCCGACGACGGGCGCCTCGTCATTATCGAGATGAACCCGCGCGTGTCGCGCTCCTCCGCGCTGGCGTCCAAAGCCACCGGCTTTCCGATCGCCAAGGTCGCCGCCAAGCTCGCCATCGGCTACACGCTCGACGAATTGGAGAACGACATCACGGGCGGCGCCACGCCCGCCTCCTTCGAGCCCACCATCGACTACGTCGTCACCAAGATCCCGCGCTTTGCCTTCGAGAAATTTCCCGGCGCCGAGCGCACGCTGACCACTTCGATGAAATCCGTCGGCGAGGCGATGGCGATCGGGCGCACGTTTGCCGAGAGCCTGCAGAAGGCCCTGCGCAGCCTGGAGACGGGACTGACGGGCCTCGACGATTTCAATTTCGAAGGACTGGGCGCGGGCGACGACAGGAACGTCATCCGCGCCGCACTCGGCGTGCCGACGCCCGATCGCCTCCTGAAGGTGGCACAGGCCATGCGGCTCGGCGTCGATCACGAGCAGATCCACGCATCCTGCAAGTTCGATCCCTGGTTCCTCGCGCGCATCCAGGAGATCGTCGACATGGAGGAGCGCGTCAAAGCTTACGGGCTGCCAACATCGGTCGAGTACGTGCGCTCCCTCAAGGCCATGGGCTTTTCGGATGCGCGTCTCGCCAAGCTCGCCGGACTGACCGAGGCCGAAGTGCGCAAACGCCGCCATGCGCTGGGCGTGCGCCCGGTCTACAAGCGCATCGACACCTGCGCGGCCGAATTTGCGTCACCCACCGCCTACATGTACTCGACCTACGAGCGCGGTCTGAACGGGCCGGCGGTGGACGAGGCGGCGCCCAGCGAGCGCGACAAGGTCATTGTGCTTGGCGGCGGGCCCAATCGCATCGGCCAGGGCATCGAGTTCGACTACTGCTGCTGCCATGCTTGCTTTGCGCTGTCCAAGGCCGGCACCGAGACCATCATGGTCAACTGCAACCCGGAGACGGTGTCGACCGACTACGACACCTCCGACCGGCTCTATTTCGAGCCGCTGACCGCTGAGGACGTGCTCGAGATCATCGGCGTGGAGCAGTCCAGGGGTAAGCTGCGCGGCGTCATCGTGCAGTTCGGCGGCCAAACCCCGCTCAAGCTCGCCAAGGCGCTGGAAGCCGCCGGCGTGCCGATCCTCGGCACCTCGCCCGATGCCATCGATCTCGCCGAGGATCGCGATCGCTTCAAGGCTTTGATCGACAGGTTGGGGCTGAAGCAACCCGACAGCGGCATCGCCGGATCGCTCGTCGAAGCGCGCGCAGTGGCGGAGTCGCTGGGTTACCCGCTGCTGATCAGGCCCTCCTACGTGTTGGGCGGGCGCGCCATGGAGATCCTTGCCAACTCAGGCGATCTCGATCGCTACGTCACGCGGCTGGCGGCAACTCTGGACGAGCCCTCCGAGCTCGCCGTCTCGCGCGAGCGTCCGCTATTGATCGACCGCTATCTGAGCGATGCGATCGAAGTGGATGTCGATTGCCTGAGCGACGGCAAGGACACCTTCGTTTGCGGCATCATGGAGCACATCGAGGAGGCCGGCATTCACTCGGGCGACAGCGCGTGCTCCCTTCCCGCGCACTCTCTTCCCGCGTCCGTGCTCGTGCGTCTCGAGAAGCAGACCCGCGAGCTCGCCCTGGCGCTGGACGTGGTGGGGCTGATGAACGTGCAGTACGCCGTGAAGGGGCGCGACATCTTCATCCTCGAGGTCAACCCGCGCGCGTCGCGCACCGTGCCGTTCGTGGCCAAGGTGATTGGCAAGCCAATCGCCGGAATTGCGGCGCGCATCATGAACGGCGAGCGGCTCAGCGCGTTCAATCTGACGCCGGACAACCTTAACCATGTCGCCGTAAAGGAAGCCGTGTTTCCCTTCGCACGCTTCCCCGGCGTCGACACCATCCTCGGGCCAGAGATGCGTTCGACCGGCGAGGTGATGGGTATCGACCGCGACTACGCATTGGCATTCGCCAAGAGCCAGATCGGCGCCGGCAACACGTTGCCGCTCAAGGGCACCGTGTTTGTGTCCGTGCGCGACGCCGACAAGGAGAGCCTTCTCGGTGCCATGCGGGAACTCTCGGCTTTGGGTTTTCGCATCCTGGCCACCCGGGGCACCAAGCGCGCGTTGGACGCGCACGGCATCGCTTGCGAGCAGGTGAACAAGGTGCTCGACGGCCGCCCCCACATCGTCGACTTCATGAAGAACGGCGAGGTCCACCTCGTGTTCAACACCACCGAGGGAGCCAAAGCGCTGGCCGATTCCAAGGACATCCGGCGCACGGCTCTCCTCCATCACATCCCTTATTACACGACGCTTGCCGGCGCTCTGGCCGCCACCAACGCCATCAAGGCACTTGCGGCCGGCACCCTTACGGTGGCACCCTTGCAATCCTATGTAAGCCGCACATCTTGAGGGATGTTGTGGCCTAGGCGGCCGATAGGGGCTGGCCAAACCCAGAAGTCTGAGTGAAACTGGAAGATCGGACCGGCGTTGGGCTGGAGCCGACCGGAACAAATGCGAGCACGACGATGGAAAAGGTGCCGATGACCATGGAGGGTTATCGCAAGCTCGAAGCCGAGCTGCACCGGCTCAAGTCGGAGGAGCGTCCACGGATCATCCAGCAGATCTCGGATGCGCGCGAGCACGGGGATTTGTCGGAGAATGCCGAGTATCACGCGGCCAAGGACGCCCAGGGCCTGAACGAGGCCAAGGTGGCCGAACTCGAGGACAAGATCGCACGCGCCGAGATCATCGAACCGTCCAAGCTGTCCGGCACCTCGGTCAAATTCGGCGCCACAGTGACCCTGGAAGACGAGGATTCCGGCGACAAGGTGAAGTACAAGATCGTCGGCGAGGACGAGGCCGATCTGCGCGATGGCAAGATTTCGATAAGCTCCCCCATTGCTCGCGCTTTGATCGGCAAGTCGAAGGGCGATAGCGCCGAAGTCACGACGCCCAAAGGCGCGCGCAGCTATGAGATTCTCAAAGTAGAATTCAAGTAGACCGCTCGCGGCTGCGCTGCGTCGCGCTGTAGACGGGCGCAAGTGCTTGGAATTCTGTGACAGAATTCGTCTTTGCCCGTCGCTTCGCTTGGCCCAGGCATCGAAGCGAATCGGTCGCCTTGCACCCAGTTGCCGAATTGCTGCGGCTAAGCTTTTCCACAGCGTCAAACGTGTGGCGCTGTTTCATCCACAACCGACCACAATTTACGCTAGAGTAATCGTACTGGCGTCGGGGTGAGGCGTTGGGTTGTCATGCGTGTGCGTGGTGGGAAGCGTTTGCCTTCGGGGGGTGCGTGCCGCTGGATGGTTGTGGCGTTATCTTGCGCCGGCGGCATGGCAGCGCTTCACGTAGCAACGCTCGGCAGCGGCCAGAACTGGACCAGCCAGGTCACCGGATCCATCGTTGCGTCTGCCAGCGCCCACGACTTCAGCCGCCGCCGCTCGCCCGATAAGGCGGCTGAGGATCTGCGGCGCGCGGAGCAACTCCACAAGCAAACACAGCAGCTGCAGCAGAACGAGGCGATGCAGCAGCGTCTGCGCAACATCCAGAATATGGTCGCCGCTCAGCAGAAGCGCATGCAGCTTCAGCAGCAGGTCGAGGACGCGCAGAAAAAGATCCAGCAGGTTCAGCAGCAGACCGAAGCGATGCAGAAGCGTCTGCAGGTCTTGCGGACGCATACCACTCACGGGCTCATGGCCACCCAGCAAAGGGTTCAGGCGCAGCAGCAACAGACGCAAGAGATCCTGAAGCGCGTGCAGGACATGCGCGCTGTCCATCATCACAGGGTTCAGCCGTTGGTGGCGAGTGCGCTAGCCGCACCCAAGCTGCCGCCGGCGATGCGCCATCAGATGGTGCTGCAGCAGGTGATGTCGCGCTTGCGGCACCAACACCACACAGGGGTCGGACATACTTCGCCTAGTCAGCTCGCGATCGTGCGCGCCGGGAGCATTGGTCACCACCACTCGGTGCTGCTGGCGACGATGGCGCGCATCAGGAACCCCTACCAGCACGGCCACAGCCTGTTCCAACGCGGGCATCACCACTATCAGCCGCTCCAGCATGCGCTCTACCACCGCATGCTCCACAAGCTGTCGCATCATCATCATCATCGGCGTGACCGGGAGACGAAGCAGCCGGAGACGGTTGCGAAGGCCACGGTAACAACGACCAACAAGGGCACGACTTCTGGCGTATCGCTGGACGGCCTCGGTAACGCTTCCAACGCCCAGAGCACCACGAACTTGCCCGCTGCGCCGGTTGCGTCGACTGTGGTGGCCGCGGTGGCGGACACCACAAACAGGCCTACCGACTGGTCGATGCAGAAGCTCGGTGGACCTCAGCAACCCAAGTCCGATGACAATGCGGCCAGTTCGGCGAAATTGAAGAATGTCGACCAAACAACCAAGAAGGATGATGCAAAGAAGGAAGATTCAAGTCCCGATCCAGACGCCAAGAGTCAGAAACAGGGCGGTCGGAACGGGGGCTCCTCGGGGCGGATCAACCTCCTGCCAGGGTCTCCCAATAGCTTCGTTCCAAACGAGGTGCTTGCCTTCAATTTCAGCAAGGCGGGACGGCAACTAGCCGATCAGCGCAAGTTCACCGTCGAGGAAGACTTCACGCTCAACGCGCTAAATTTTACTGTCACGCGTTTGAAGGCTCCTGCCGACCAGCCCGACCCCCTCAGCGCCATAAACGCTCTCGTCAAGGACACCCCGGCCAATTCCTACGACTACAATAGGGTCTACGTTCCTTATCGGACGACGTCCGAAGCCAGCCCGAGTGGAGCTCCGCCCGCGAGCAGGCCTGTCCCGAAGCTGGCACCCGGTGGTGGCTCGGCAGCTGGGACTTTCTGCCCTGCTGAGCGATGCTTCGGGCCCACTCTCATCAAGTGGCAGCCTCAGCTCAGTGCGTGCGCGCGCAATGTGAAGATCGGCGTGATCGATACGGACTACGACCGCAACCACCCAGCGTTTTCCCGCAGCGGTTCGCAGATCATCGGCGGGAACGACAATATCTTGCCCCCGCGAACCACCAAAGCCTCCAACGTGCATGGGACCGCGGTGCTGTCGCTGCTGGTAGGCGAAACAGGCACGTCAACACAGGGTCTGTTGGCAGGGGAGAAGATTTACTACCAAGGTGCCTTCTTCAAAGACAGCAACGGCAATGCCATGTCGAACACGTCCACCATGTTGAGGGCGCTCGATTTCATGTTGGAAAGCAAGGTGGACGTTCTCAACTTGAGCTTTGCGGGCCCCAAGGATGTTCAGGTTCACGAAGCCCTCGTGAAGCTTGCCAAGAGCGGAACAGTTATTCTTGCTGCGGCCGGAAACGATGGTCCGCAAGCGGATCCGACCTATCCAGCAGCATATCCCGAGGTTGTTGCTGTCACGGCCGTTGACCGGAACATGGCGGTGTACCCCTACGCCAACCGAGGCAAGCACATCGCGGTGGCGGCGCCGGGAGTCGATATCTGGACAGCGATACCCGACAAGCGCGAGGGCGCGCAGACGGGCACATCGTTCGCCGTTCCTTTCGCGACATCGGTGGTGGCGCTGAATTATCCGAGTGCCGATCAGCGCCGCAACGGTGATGCGATGGCGCCGAGGCAGCGAGCCTTGGAGCTGCTGCAGAAGGACATCCGGCCGATCGCCGGCGGCAATCGATCGATCTTCGGCGCCGGCCTGGTGCAGGCACCGAGCCACTGCGACCCGCACGCGGCCCCTGCAACCGTCGCTGGGTGGACCAGCAAAGTAGAGGTTGCGCCTCCAGTGCAAGGCGGCAACCCGTGGACCGGCACGGTGCATCCGGTCTCCAGCAAGAAGTAAGCTGGGCTTCGCCTAATCGGGCCGGCACCCTAAGCAGGAAAACAGCCGGCCGACCTGGCTGGCCAGCGGCTTCTGAGGCGGGTCGGCTGCGAGGACACCCCGTGTCAAACGAGCGCTGTGAAAGCAATCGGTCCCGGGCGGCACGGAAAGGGTGTGTGCCGCCGGGACCTTCCGACCCTCGGCCGCGCAGCCCAGGTGCGGGATGTGGGCGACGCGGACGGGCCGAAACCGATACAGGCCACAGATGGGCGATCTACCTTCCGGCGGTTCGCGCTACTTTCCGGCTGGCCGCTGCCAGTCTGAGCCGATGGCACTCTGCGTTTCTGCCGCATCGAGCGCCGGCGCGCTCATGTGCGAGCGCACATACTCGTCCAGAAATTCGCGCTGGGAGCCTGCAGGCCTCGCGGCATCCGGGACCACCACCTGCGGGGGCGTCTGCAGAACCACCTGCCACGTCGCGTCGCTCTGACGACACGCAAGCGCGGAGGTCTGCTGTTGGCCGGACTCCATGTCAAACTGGCGGCACCAGGAGCCCTTGTTGCTCCAATAGGTCAGCAGCAGCTTCAAGCCGGGCACCGAGGCATCCTTGTCGCTCACCGCCCGCTCGAGCGCCGCCTCGATCTGCGGGGTCAGCACCGGCTCGAGCCCGCGCGCCGGCAAGAGCACCCAGGACGCAGCAACCGCCACGGCGGCCGCAAACGCCGGGCCGGCCGCGAGGGACCAAGCCGGCATGCGATACTTCTCGCGCAGGTGATCGAACAATGCGCCGCCATGGGCAAGGACACCCGTACCCTTGGTCGACCTGCCCATCGGCGCCATATTCGCCGTGTCGAGGATGCGTTGCGGGAGGGGTTCGTCCATCTTTCGCGCAAACAAGCGAGCAATCCGGTTGCGCCTGAGATCGATGAACGACTGCGCGGCGCGCATCAATGCGCGGTCGCGGCCCAGCTTGTGCACCAGCTCCGGCAAGTCGGCGGAGTCCAACTCGCCGTCGGCCAATGCCATAGCCTTATAGTAAGCGTCTTCCATGATGCTCAAGATCCTGTTCTGGCCGCAGCGATGCGGGCATCCTGCATCAAAGCCGGCTCGTCGAGTATCGCATGCAGTGCCTGACGCGCACGCGCCAGCCGGCTCATTATCGTGCCCATTGGCACGCCGGTGATCTCGGCGGCCTCCTTGTAGGAGACGCCCTCGATGCAGACGAGCGCGATTACTGCTCTCTGCTCGGCAGGCAACTTGTGGAGTGCCGCATTCACCGCCTCGAGCGTTAGCTGACTTTCAGTGATTTCACGGCCGTCCGAGCCGGGCATCACCTCCATCGCGTCGATATCCACCACCTCCCCGCGCACTTTGTTGGCACGCATCTGATCCAGCCAAAGGTTCTGTGCGATGCGATACATCCACGAGTCGAGCCGAGATCCTGGTTGCCACCTCTCAACCCGCGAAAGCGCGCGCAAGCACGTCTCCTGGACGAGATCGTCCCCCTGCTCCGTGTTGCCGGTGAGGGCATACGCAAAGCGTCGGAGACGGGGCAAAACCGCCACCATCCGAGAACGGATCTCGTCCGCCACGCGCCTGCCTCCCCCGCGGGTCCTCTCAACAACGTGAATTGGAGGAGCTTATTCCCCGGCAAAGGCCCCACTGTGGCGGAATTGCCCCGAGCCCTGGCGACGATTTGGATCAGCCGCGCTCTTGGCGCGAGGCGCGGCTGGCGGCGCTGATGCTCTGCCCGAGGGCGACAGGCACGCCCGGCTCGAACTTCACACGCCGGATCACGAGGGTAGTCTTGACGCTCGCCACATTGGAGGCCACCGTGAGCTCGTTGATGATGAAGTCCTGAAAGGAGGTCAGGCTGGGGGCCACGCACTTCAGGATGAAATCGATTTCGCCTGACAACATGTAGCACTCGCGCACCAGCGGCCATGCCAGGACGTGGTTTTCGAAGGCGCGCAGATCGGGTTCGGACTGGTTCTGCAGACCGACGCTGGCGAAGGCGATCACCTCGAAATCCAGCGATTTCTCCTCGAGCAGCGCGAAATAGCCGGCGATGATGCCGGCCTCCTCCAGCGCGCGCACCCGGCGCAGGCAAGGGGGCGGCGAGATCCCGACCTTGCGGGCCAGCTCGACATTGGTGATGCGGCCGTTGGCCTGCAGCTCTTTCAGGATGCGCCAATCGGTAGCATCGAGGCGGCGACGCATGCTTCTATGTGTGGTGTGAGTGCGCTGGATCGAGTTTGGCGCACCGGCGTCCTCACAGCAACAATATTTCGCAAACGGGACAGGAAATGGCGCTGCCTGCAGGCTTGGCGGCCGATGAAGGGCTCGCGGCAGTGGCAGGCCGCCGCGGCTGGATCATCAGCGATGGCAAGGTTGGCAATGATGTCCAGAGCCGTGGCGTATTCGATGCGCTTGGGGTCGACTATGAGGTCAAGCGCGTCGACCCGGGCGGCATATGGAAAGTCGTCTCACCCTGGGGACCCGTCAATCCCGCCGAGCGGTTCGGAACCATGGCCAGCCCCTTTCATCCGCCCTGGCCTGAATTCGCGATCTCCATCGGCCGTCTGACGACGCCTTACCTGCGTAAGCTGAAGCGGCTGGGGGGCTTGGCAACCTATGCGGTCATCCTGCAAAACCCGCGCGTCAGTGCCGGCACGGCGGACCTCTTCTGGGTGCCGGAGCACGACACCCGCCGCGGCCCCAATGTGATCACCACGCTGACGGCGCCGCACAGCTTCACCGCGCGCCGCCTCGCCGAGCTGCGTGCGACGATGCCGCCGGCGATCGCAGCCTTGCCGCAGCCACGCGTTGCTGTGGCGTTGGGCGGGCCCAACGGCGACTACCGCTATACGCCGCGCGCGCTGGAGCACCTCGCCCGCGCGCTGCATTCGCTCGCTGCACTGGGCGCGGGCCTTATGATAACGCCGTCGCGGCGCACCCCTGCCGCGATCGTTGCCTATGTGCGGGAAGCGACCGACGGGCTCACGCGCCTGTTCTGGGGCGGTGAGGGCGAGAACCCCTATCCCTATTTCCTGGCTCACGCCGACTGTTTCATCGCACCGGCCAACTCCGTCAACATGTGCGGCGAGCCGTGCGCCACCGGAAAGCCCATCTACCTGTTCGAGGCCGAAGGCGGGTCGGCCAAGTTCGCGCGCTACCACGATGCGCTGCGCCGGCACGGCGCGACGCGGCCTCTGCCGGAGCGGTTCGAGCGGCTGGAGACTTGGAGCTACGCGCCGCTGAATTCGTCGGAGACCATCGCGCGCGAGATCGCGAAGCGCTGGCTCAAGCGGCGGCAGATGCTGGGCACCAAGGGCGCGGCCTAGGTAGGCCGTGTGGCGGTCTGCGGGCTGCGGTACGGGTTTGCGGGCATTGTCAGTTGCGCCCGGTGCCGATAAAAGCCCGCCAACCCCAGCTAACGTTTGCATCAGAGGCGCCATCGATGGCCAACCCCCAATACGTCTATCACATGCACAAGCTCTCCAAGACCTATCCGGGGGGCAAGCAGGTGCTGAAGGACATCTCTCTGTCGTTCTTCCCCGGCGCCAAGATCGGCGTGGTCGGGCTCAACGGCGCGGGCAAGTCGACCTTGCTCAAGATCATGGCCGGCGAGGTGGAAGACTTCGTCGGCGAGGCATGGGCGGCGGAGGGAATCCGCGTCGGCTACCTGCCGCAGGAGCCGGAGCTGGACCCAGAGAAGGACGTGCTCGGCAACGCCATGGAGGGCGTGGCGGAGAAGAAGGCGCTGGTCGACCGCTACAACGAGCTCGCCGCCAACTACTCCGACGAGACCGCCGACGAGATGGCCAAGCTGCAGGACGAGATCGAGGCGCAGAACCTCTGGGATCTCGACACGCAGGTTGAGCAGGCGTTGGACGCGCTGCGCTGTCCGCCGGGCGATGCGGCCGTCGCCAACCTCTCCGGCGGCGAAAAGCGGCGTGTGGCGCTGACCAAGCTGCTGCTTGCCAAGCCCGACATCCTGCTGCTGGACGAGCCGACCAACCATCTCGACGCGGAATCGGTCGCCTGGCTCGAGCGCTATCTCAAGGAGTACGCGGGCTGCATCATGCTGGTGACGCACGACCGCTACTTCCTGAACAACATCACCGAGTGGACCTTGGAGCTCGATCGCGGCCAGGGCGTACCCTACAAGGGCAACTACTCGAGCTGGCTCGAGCAGAAGGCCAAGCGCCTCGAGGTCGAGAAGGGGCAGGAGGAGGCCAAGCAGCGCACCTTGAGACGCGAGCTGGAATGGATCAGGTCGTCCCCCAAGGCGCGGCAGGCCAAGTCCAAGGCGCGCATACAAGCTTACGAGAAGCTGGCCGAGGAGGCCGGCCGCGAGGAGGTGGGCAAGGCGCAGATCAAGATCCCGCCAGGCCCCAGGCTCGGCGGCAACGTGGTGGAGGTGGAGGGCCTCTCCAAGGCGTTCGGCGACAAACTGCTGATCGACGATCTCTCGTTCAAGCTGCCGCCCGGCGGCATCGTCGGGGTGATCGGCCCCAACGGCGCGGGCAAGACCACGCTGTTCAAGATGATCACCGGCGCGGAGAAGCCTGACGCGGGCTCGATCAAGCTCGGGGAAAGCGTGAAGCTCGGCTACGTGGACCAGAGCCGCGACCATCTGAACGACAAGAAGACGGTGTGGGAGGAAGTGTCGAACGGCCTCGACATCATGAAGCTCGGCGACAAGATGGAGGTGAACTCCAGAGCCTACGTGAGCTGGTTCAACTTCAAGGGGCCGGACCAGCAGAAGAAGGTGGGCCTGCTCTCGGGCGGCGAGAGGAATCGCGTGCACCTCGCCAAGATGCTGAAAGAGGGCGGCAACCTTCTGCTGCTCGACGAGCCCACCAACGATCTCGACACCGAGACGCTGTCGGCGCTGGAGGCGGCGCTGGAGGACTTCGCCGGCTGCGCCGTGGTGATCAGCCACGATCGCTTCTTCCTCGACCGCATGGCAACCCACATCCTAGCCTTCGAGGGCGACAGCCACGTGGAATGGTTCGAGGGCAATTTCCAGGACTACGAGGAGGACAAGAAGCGCCGCCTGGGCGACGCGGCGGTGGAGCCGCATCGCATCAAGTTCAAGCGCTTCGAGCGGCGGTGATCAAGCCGCCACGCGGCTCTTCTCCTTGGCGAACGGGCTCAGACCCAGCCACCGCTGCATGGATTGGGCGATCTGCCTGTCGCCGATCAGCTCGATTTGACCGGAAGCAATCTCCTTCTTGACGGTGGTTATGCCCATCCACACCGCGGTCAAGCTGCGCAGCGAGCTTTTCACGTAGAGGTCGATGTCAAAGCCGGGGCTGGTCAGGCAAAGATCGACCTTGCCGCCATCGATCACCAGCCACCACGAGCGCTTCGTCGACGTGAGCTCCGGAAACATGAAATGCACGGTCGTGCGCTTCGGCGGCAGCGGCGTCAGGTCGAGGCTGCGGCGCATGTCCCACATCAACAGGGACGGATCGAGGTTCTTGAGCGACAGCGAGGACTCCACCCATCTCTGCCCCCAAAAGCCAAGCGACATGACCACCGGCCGCAGATCCTCGCCGGCTTCCGTCAGTTTGTACTCGACGACGCCCGGCTGGCCGGTCGGCACGGTGGTGATGACTCCGACCTCCTCGAGCTCCTTGAGACGTTTGGAGAGCAAGGTCGGAGACATCAGCGGCACACCGCGGCGGAGGTCGTTGAAGCGGGTGGTCCCGCACAGCAGCTCGCGCAGGATGAGCGCTGTCCAGCGGGTGCAAACTATCTCTGAAGCCATCGCCACCGGGCAGAACTGCCCGTAGCTGCCCGGCGCATATCTGTCGCTCATTGGTTGCCTCCTTGCTGTGGCGGCCTTCTGGCGCAATAGCCGCCAGTTGGGAAGTACAGATACTGTACTGCCGTCCCGCTTCGGAGCAACCGGATATGGTCGCAAAAGTACGTATTTCCAACCTGCTGCAGCGGCTGCAGGGTCAATTCGCGACCGGTAGTACAGTTCGAGGACTGGCCGGAGGGGGCGGTCGCGGAGATGATGAGCAACCGTCAGACAGCGCCCCATCGGGGGCGCCACCAAGGGAGAAAACATCATGGGTACCGCCACAGCTCACAAAATCGAGCCTCACTCCGTTGTCGATACTGCCAAAGTGCTGGGGGCTGAGTTTGCGCGCCGGGAGGCCGCGGACGAAGACAAGTACGTGGCCGAAAACTTCGCCGCGCTGAAAGGGGCTGGCCTGCTCGAGGCGGGCGTGCCGCGCGAGCTCGGCGGCGGCGGCGCCGACGTGGACGAGCTGGCCGCCATGCTGCGCGCCCTCGCCTACCACTGCGGATCGACCGCACTGGCCTTCTCGATGCACACCCACCAGGTGGCAATTCCCGCCTGGCGCTGGAAGCATCAACCGGCCGCGAAGGCTGCCGTCGAGCCCCTCCTCAAGCGCATTGCCGGCGAGCGTTTGCAATTGCTCTCCAGCGGCGGGTCGGATTGGATCGCCGGCTCCGGCAAGGCCGAGAAGGTGGAGGGCGGCTACCGCATCACCGCACGCAAGGTCTTCAGCTCCGGCGCGCCGACAGCCAACCTTCTGGTAACTGGCGCCGTGCTGGAAGAGCCGGGGCAGCCGCCGATGGTGCTGCACTTCGCCGTGCCGATGAACTCGCCGCACGTGAAGGTGCTCGACAACTGGCGCACGCTCGGCATGCGCAGCACCGGCTCGCACGACGTGCTGATCGAGGGCCACGTGGTGCCGGAGGCTGCCGTCTCCGTGAAGCGCAAAGCGGGAGAGTGGCATCCGATCTTCCAGATCATCGCCACGATCGCCTTTCCCCTCGTCTATGCCGTCTATGTGGGCGTGGCGGAAAGCGCGCGTGACATCGCAATCGAGCTGGCGAAGCGGAAGAAGCCGACCCGCTACACGGTCGATCTCGCCGGCCGCATGGAGACCGAGCTCGCCGGTGCGCGTCTCGGCGTCGAGCATATGCTGGCTGCCGTGCGCCTCAACGCGCCGTCGGCTGCCACCATTAACCAGGTGATGATCGGCAGGCAGCTGGTCGAGCGCCATGCCATCGCCGCGGTCGAATGCGCGATGCAGGTTGCGGGCGGCGCCGGCTTCTATCGCTCGGCGGGCCTGGAGCGTCGCTTCCGCGACATCCAGGCGGCGCGCTATCACCCGCTGCAGGCAGGACCGCAGGCGGAATACGCGGGCGCTATGGCGCTGGGACTGCCGATCGACCGCGTGTTCTGATCGCGCTCGGCCACGACATTGAGGGGCCGCCGCGTGAGTGTGGCGGCCCCTGCACGTTGACTTCGGCACACCTGCAAAAACGCGTCTGGCTGTGATGATCGAGAAGTCCGCCATATCGCGTTGGGCCAGGTTCGTGAGCGGACTTCTCGATCTGATCCACACCAGCACCATGATTTGGCTCGTGTCCTTCCGATCGCGAAATTCGTCATCACGTCCGCCGCAGACGTGAGAACGAATTTCGCGATCTGAAGGACACTAGCCCTGCGGCTGGGCAATGGGCAACATGCCTCGAACATCGGGAGGAGGCCCATCATGCCACTCGCACAGTCTGAGGGCGCACGCATCTACTTCGAGGAGACGGGCAAAGGCACGCCCATCTTGTTCATCCACGAGTTCGGCGGCGATCACAGGAGCTGGCACGACCAGGTCCGCCATTTCGGCCGCAGCTGGCGCTGCATCGTGTGGGCGGCGCGCGGCTATCCGGGTTCCGACGCCCCCGCAGACGAAAGCCTCTACGGCCAGGACTTCTTCAATCGCGACGCCATCGCCGTGCTCGATGCTGCCCGCGTCGACAGGGCCCACATCGTGGGTCTCAGCATGGGCGGCTACACGGCGCTGATGCTCGCGGCGAAATTCCCCGAGCGCGTCATCTCCTGCACGGCGGCGGGTGCCGGCTCCGGGGCACTCAAGGTGGCTCGCAAGCAGTTCCTGAAGGAAGCGCTCGCACGGGCGGCAGTGTTCGAGCGCGAGGGCAAGATCGATGCGGAGGCGCTGGGCCTCAGCCCCACCCGCGTGCAGCTGCAGAACAAGGACCCGATCGGCTGGCGCACGTTCGTAGAGAACCTCGCCGAGCACGACGCGCGTGCAGCCGCCAAGACGTTGCGGACGGTGCAGGCTGGCCGCGCGTCGCTCTACGAGCTCGAGGCGGAGCTCACAAGCATCAAGGCGCCGGTGCTGCTGCTGGTAGGCGACGAGGACGAACCCTGCCTCGACGTCAATCTCTGGATGAAGCGGCAGATGGCGAATGCGCGGCTGGGCTTCCTGCCGGGCACAGGGCACGCCATCAACCTGGAAGAGCCGGCGCTGTTCAATCAGCTTGTCGAGCAGTTTCTGGCCGATGTGGAACGCGGCAGCTGGCGCCCCCGCGATCCTCGGGCGAGGTCCGGTGCAGCGCAAAGCTCGCTCGGAGGGTCGCGGGGGGCGTGACCCGCGAGCAGTCCCGTGACCGTTCACCAGATCGTGTTTGGCGCAGGGCCATCGCCCTTGCGGCGCGTCGTCGCTGTACGGGGTTTTGCCCATAGGACACCGCGCCGCCTCCGCCCACATTCGCTGTCTCTCCCTCGGAGGAGCTACCATGGGCCAAGCGCAATCACGCGATGTCGCGCACAGAAACCACTATCAATTCAGGCTGCCGAGCCGAAAGACTGTCGAGGGCGCCGGGGCGTTCGCTGCGGCCCTAGCGTTAAGCGCCGCCGCAGCGCTGTTGCTCGCGCAGGAAAGCGGCAAGCCTTCGGCCGCCGCGCAGGAGCGGCCGGTCGCTACTACCCCCGACTCGGGCGGCGCTGACGCGTCGCCGAAAGACAAAGGGTCGACTGGTTGGACCGGCGGCACCCGCGACCAAGAAAAGCGAGGGGTCGGCTCGCGCGCACTCACCGGCAACGACGCACAGGACCTTGCCGCGGACCAACCGGAGATGGCGACGGGCGTCGATCTCAAGGGACCACCGCACCGCTTTGCTCCTGCGCAAACGCCGGAATAGGCACGCGGGAGCGCAATGCGCGAATTGGGACACCAGCGGCTCTGGCGTCCAAGGCGGCTAGCGGGTCAAGCGGCTCATCGATTGAGCGCGGCCACCAGCGCGCGCGGGTTGCCGCCGTTCTGGGCGATGTAGTCCTCGAACAGCTTCTTGAGGAACGGTGTCATCCAGAGGCCCAGCACCATCGCGTCGCGCACCCGGTAGCTGGAGCCATAGCGTGTGAGCAGCCAGCGCACGTCGTAGCTGCTGCCGTCGGTAAGCGTAATGGTGCTGTCCACCATGATGCCGCTGGCACCGCGCACGCTCTGGTTGGCCCACTCCACCTTGGCCACCTGGTACTTCGGCGCTTCATTTGCCGCATACCGGCCGATGAAACGCACCATGCCGGCGTAGTAGGTACTCCTCTCCGACTCCGACAGCAGGGTGCGATAGGCGCCGAGCGAGAACAGCCCGATGTAGGAAACGTCGCCGTAGCGCTGAATCGTGGCCGACATCACGCCGGGAGAGCGCGTGCGCGCGGCTGCCACCAGCTCGCGTCCGACCTGCGCCATGAATTTAACTGCCGGGTCGGCCGCCACGGCGGGCGCTGACGGCATCGCGAGCAGCGAGAGGATTGCGCACATACAACCGAGAACAACTCGCCTCAGGTTGCGCGACCTCGATGAGAGCAGGCCCGGGCCCACGATGCCGAAAAGGCTGGTCATGCGCTTGCTGTCCCCCGTCGTTGCTACGCAGCACCCGAATGTCCGCAAACTTTGACCATGAATGTGCCCCGGGGTCAAAGCGCTTACCGGTTCGTGGTTGCTGCCTGCGGCGCTAACGCGGCAGTGTGGCGAAAAAGAGAAGCTGGATTAACGTGCTGCGCTTTCCGACGCAGGAAAGCGCCGAATTGCTTTCCTTGCCCAACTCGAGGGCAAATGCGCAAAGCTCGACCTTTGGCGCCTGAGCCCAAGACCGGGCGGGCCGGAGCGATATCAGCGGGTACAACTCAGGCCGTCTGCGGCTCGGTCAATGCCTCGACAACCGAGGAGTCGAAATCGCGCTGGCTGATGCGATGCAGAGGATGCGCCGGCACCTGCGGAAGGCGAAACAAGTGCGCGGCCTGCTCGATGGTGGACTGGCCGATCGCGTTTGCCGCCAGCAACAGCACGGACCGGTCGCGCACGGGATGCACCAGAACCAGCTCGTGACGCACGCCCGACAGCGTCGCACGCATATGATGCGCAATACCGCTGAACTCGCTCAACGACGCTGACCAATGGCTGGAGCGGAACAATCCCTTGTCGTCGACCATTACACGCTCGGCACCGACCTTGACGCGCCGGCGATTGCCGAACTCGAGGATCAGGCGCTTGGCGGGCATCAGCAACAATCCCAACCAGGCGATGAGGCCGGCGCCAAGGATCGTGGCCGGCAGCGGCTTGTGGGTGATGGCCTCCCAGAGATCGTGGGAAGCGAACGTCACCACCAGAACGATCGGCAGCACCACCATGGCCAGCACCGGCACCAGCAACGCGATCTGGACGATGGCGGCGGTGCGGGACGACTTGTGCTCGACCTCGAACGGCAGGCTGCGGAAGGGAGACGGCGCAAACGACGACAGATGCAGCCTGCGACATGGGCCTCAGCTCCATGAATGGTCGGATGAGACCTGCAACCGTAAACAGGGAGGCTTACCGCAGGCTTAACGCCTGTGGCGAACCTGTGGCCGCAACGTTCATGCTGGCGAGAGCAGCCACCGAGGTTCCGTGGGACCATTCCCATATTCCTCTTGACACATAAAGATATCTTTATATGCTTGAGTACATGTCGAGTGATCCTTATGGAAGCTCAGCGCTGAGCCTCGCGTCGGCGGTAGGCATACTCAAGGCCGCCGCAGAGCCCACGCGCCTGCGTCTCATTGCGCTGCTCGCCCATGGCGAGCTCAACGTGAAAGACCTGACGCGCATCTTGGGGCAAAGCCAGCCCCGCATCAGCCGCCACCTGAAGCTGCTGACCGAGACGGGGCTTGTCGAGCGGGCACCCGAGGGCAGCTGGGTCTACTTCCGCCTCGCAGCGGAGGGACAAGGGCGCGAGGTCGCCCAGCACATTCTCGGCGGCCTCTCCAAGAGCGATCCGGCGCTGCTGCGCGATCGCAGGCGCGCAGACGCGGTCAAGGCGGAGCGGCAGGAGGCGGCGCAGACCTACTTCCAGGCCCATGCCGGGGACTGGGACCGTATCCGCGCCCTGCACGCCGGGGACGCGGACGTGGAGCAGGCCGTGTCCACTGCCCTGGGCCCGGGACCGTTCAACCTGCTGGTGGACCTGGGTACCGGCACGGGCCGCATGCTGGAGCTGTTCGCGTCCCGCTATCGCCGCGGCATCGGCCTCGACCTCAGCCCTGCCATGCTCGCGTATGCACGCGCCAACCTGGAGCGCACGGGCCTCGGCCACGTACAGGTGCGCCAGGGTGACATCTGCGACCTGCCGCTGGCCGACCAGTCCGCCGACGCCGTGGTCATGCACCAGGTCCTGCACTTCCTGAGCGACCCGCAGCCCGCCATCCGCGAGGCCGCGCGCGTGCTGGCGCCGGGCGGACGCCTGCTGATCGTCGATTTCGCCCCGCACGAGCTCGAGTTCCTGCGCGAAGAGTACGCCCACCAGCGGCTGGGATTTGCCGGGCCGGTCGTTGCCCAGTGGCTCTCCGACCTCGGACTGCAGGTGACGGAGACGCGCGATCTGCCGGCGGCCGACGACGGCAGACAGGACAAGCTCACCGTTTCCCTTTGGCTAGCCGGCCGGGCGTCGGCGGGCGCCAAGACAGAGGCCAGCAAACGCAACCTGGAGCGGATAGGTTGATGGACAAGGTATCCGAACGCCGCAGCCGCCTGCTGGGTGACGGCGACATCAGCGTCTCCTTCGAGTTCTTCCCGCCCAAGACGGAGAAGATGGAGGAGGCATTGTGGGCGGCCATCCGACGGCTGGAACCGCTTGCGCCGCGCTTCGTCTCGGTCACCTATGGCGCCGGCGGCTCCACACGCGAGCGCACGCATACGACCGTTGCCAAGCTGGCCCGCGATACGGCGCTCATCCCGGCCGCGCACCTCACCTGTGTCGACGCCACCAAGGACGAGGTCGACACGGTGGCCCGCGCATATAAGGCAGCGGGCGTGCGTCACGTGGTGGCTCTGCGCGGCGATCCGGTGACTGGTACGGGCACCCGCTACGAGCCGCACCCTGGCGGCTACGCCAATGCCGCCGACCTGGTCGCCGGCTTGAAGCGCATCGCCAATTTCGAGATTTCGGTCGGCGGCTATCCCGAAATGCATCCCGACAGCCCGACGCAGGCCGCCGATCTCGACAACCTCAAAGCTAAGGTCGATGCGGGGGCTGGACGCGTCATCACCCAGTTCTTCTTCGACAACGCCCACTACCTGCGCTTTCTGGAAGCGGCGCGGGCGCGCGGCATTTGGGCGCCGGTGGTGCCGGGCATCGTGCCGATCCACAATTTCAAGCAGGTGGCGGGCTTTGCCGCCCGCTGCGGTGCCAGCATGCCGTCATGGCTGGCGCGCCGCTTCGACGGCCTGGACGACGATCCGCAGACGACACACCTGGTTGCCGCGGCGGTCGCGGCCGAGCAGGTGATGGATCTCGTCGACCAAGGCATCCGGCAGTTCCACTTCTACACGCTGAACCGCGCCGACCTCGTCTATGCCATCTGCCATCTGCTGGGTCTGCGGCCATCGCCGGCTGGCGCGCCCGCTCCCGGCAAGGAGGCAGTCGAGGCATGACCCGCGAACAACGCATCGCCGCGCTCAAGGAAGCGGCGGGGAAGCGCATCCTGATCATCGACGGTGCCATGGGCACCATGATCCAGCGCTACAAGTTCGACGAGGAGACCTTTCGGGGGCAGCGCTTTGCCGACCATGCCAAGTCCGTCAAGGGCAACAACGATCTGCTGGTGCTGACGCGGCCGCAGGCGATCGCCGAGATCCACAAGGGCTACCTCGATGCCGGCGCCGACATCATCTCCAGCAACACCTTCAACGCGCAACGCATCTCGCTCGCCGACTATGGCATGGAGGACTTGGCGTACGAGATCAATCTCACCGCAGCCAAGCTCGCACGCGCGGCCGCCGATGCGGCGATGAAGGCGACGCCGGATCACCCTCGCTTGGTATTCGGCGCGCTGGGACCCACCAACCGCACGGCCTCTATCTCGCCGGACGTCAACAATCCAGGCTTCCGCGGCATCACCTTCGATGAGCTGGTGGAGGCCTACGGCGAGCAGGCGCGTGCGCTGATCGAAGGCGGCGTCGACGGGCTGCTGATCGAGACCGTCTTCGACACCCTGAACGCCAAAGCGGCGGGCTTTGCCGTGCTGCAAGCCTTCGACGAGACGGGCGTGGAGCTGCCGCTGATCATCTCCGGCACCATCACCGACCGCTCGGGGCGCACGCTTTCCGGCCAGACGCCGGAGGCCTTCTACTTCTCCATCCGCCACCTGAAGCCGTTCGCGGTGGGGCTCAACTGCGCGCTTGGGGCGGAGCTGATGCGGCCGTATCTGGCCGAGATCGCAGCGGTGGCCGAAACGCTCACCATCGCCTATCCCAACGCCGGCCTGCCCAACGCCATGGGCGAATACGACGAGGGCCCGCACGACATGGCCTGCCAGCTCGGGCCCTGGGCCAAGGAAGGTCTCCTCAACATTGTCGGCGGATGCTGCGGCTCCACGCCCGAGCACATCGCCGAGATCAAGGCGCACGTGGAGAAGTACCCGCCGCGCAAGGTGCCCAGGATCGAGCGCAAGCATGCGCCTCGCCGGCCTAGAGCCGTTCGTGCACGGGTGACCATGAACAACCAATCAACATCACGGCGGGTGTCATGGTCGGGCTTGTCCCGGCCATCCATCCATCAGCTTGCTCCGGCGTTCGCGGAGAGTTGGATCCTCGGGACAAGCCCGAGGATGACAATTTGGGGCGCGGTTGGAGTGCACCAAAGATGACCGCAAAAACCAGCGCCGCAACGAGCTTCATCAACATCGGCGAGCGGACCAACGTCACGGGGTCGGCCAAGTTTCGCAAGCTGATCGAGGCCAACGACTACGCGGCCGCGCTGGCGATCGCGCGCTCGCAGGTGGAGAACGGGGCGCAGATCCTCGACGTCAACATGGACGAGGGCCTGCTCGATTCCGAGAAGGCGATGGTGACGTTCCTGAACCTGATCGCCGCCGAGCCCGACATCGCCCGCGTGCCGGTCATGATCGACTCTTCCAAGTGGAGCGTGATCGAGGCCGGCCTCAAGTGCGTGCAGGGCAAGCCGATCGTCAACTCCATCAGCATGAAGGAGGGCGAGGAGGCATTCCTGGACCACGCCAGGAAGTGCCTGCGCTACGGCGCCGCCGTGGTGGTGATGGCATTCGACGAGAAGGGGCAGGCCGACACCATCGAGCGCAAAGTTGCGATCAGCGAGCGCGCCTTCAAGCTCCTGACCGAGAAAGTCGGCTTCCCGCCCGAGGACATCATCTTCGACCCCAATATCTTCGCGGTCGCCACCGGCATCGAGGAGCACAACGCATACGGGATCGCCTTCATCGAGGCGACGCGCCAGATCAAGGCCAAGCTGCCGCATGTGCATGTTTCTGGCGGAGTTTCCAACCTCTCGTTCGCCTTCCGCGGCAACGAGACGGTGCGGCAGGCGATGCACTCGGTGTTCCTCTATCACGCGATTGCCGCCGGCCTCGACATGGCGATCGTCAACGCCGGCCAGATCACCATCTACGACGACATCGAGCCCGAGCTCAGGGAGCTGTGCGAGGACGTGATCCTCAACCGGCGCGCCGATGCCACCGACCGCCTGCTGGAGGTGGCCGCCAAGTTCAAGGGCGAGGCCGGCCCCAAGTCAAAGGAGAAGGACCTCGCCTGGCGCGATCAGCCCGTGGAGGAGCGCCTCAAGCACGCGCTGGTGCACGGCATCAACGACTACATCGAGGCCGACACGGAAGCCGCGCGCAAGGCGGTGGCCAAGCCCATCGAGGTGATCGAGGGCCCGCTGATGGCGGGCATGAACGTGGTCGGCGACCTGTTCGGCGCCGGCAAGATGTTCCTGCCGCAGGTCGTGAAATCGGCCCGCGTGATGAAGCAGGCCGTGGCCTATCTGCAACCTTTCCTGGAAGCCGAGAAGAAGGCCTCCGGCCTCGACCTGAAGCCGGCCGCCGGCAAGGTGGTGATGGCCACCGTCAAGGGCGACGTGCACGACATCGGCAAGAACATCGTCGGCGTCGTGCTCCAGTGCAACAACTACCAGGTGATCGATCTCGGCGTGATGGTGCCGGCGCAGAAGATCCTGGAGACGGCCAAAAAAGAGAAGGCCGACATCATCGGCCTGTCAGGGCTCATCACGCCGTCGCTCGATGAGATGTGCCACGTGGCGGCCGAGATGGAGCGGGAGGGGTTCAGTCTGCCGCTGCTGATCGGCGGCGCCACCACCAGCCGCGTGCACACCGCGGTGAAGATCACACCCAACTACGTGAACGGGCAGACGATCTACGTCACCGACGCGAGCCGTGCGGTGGGCGTGGTGTCGACCCTGATGTCCGAGAACGAGCGCGGCTCCTACATGGAGGGCGTGCGCAAGGAGTACGTGAAGATCCGCGACGCCTATCTCAAGGGAGAGCCCAAGAAGACGCGCCTGCCATTGCAGGCCGCGCGCGACAACCGCTTCCAGATCGACTGGAAGGGCTACACGCCGCCGAAGCCCACATTCGAGGGAACTCGGTCCTTCACCAACTACCCGCTGGCGGATCTGGTGCCCTACATCGACTGGACGCCGTTCTTCCAGACCTGGGAACTGACGGGCAAGTATCCGCGCATCCTCGAGGACAACGTGGTGGGCCCCGAGGCCAAGAAGCTGTTCGCCGACGCGCAGGCCATGCTGAAGCGGCTGGTGGCGGAGAAATGGATCGGCGCCAATGCCGCGATCGGCTTCTGGCCGGCCAACGCGGTGGGCGACGACATCGAGCTCTACACGGATGGCGCGCGCTCCAAGAAGCTCGCCACCCTTCACACGCTGCGCCAGCAAATGGCGCGCGAGAACAGGACGGATCGCGCCAACACGGCGCTCAGCGACTTCGTGGCGCCCAAGGCGAGCCTCCTCCCCGACTACGTTGGCGCGTTCGCGGTGACGACCGGCATCGGCGAGGCCGAGGCGCTCGCGCGCTACGTGGACAAGACCGACGACTATGGGCGCATCATGCTGAAGGCGCTCGCCGATCGCCTCGCAGAAGCGTTTGCCGAGCACTTGCACGCGCGGGTGCGGCGCGAATTCTGGGGCTATGCGCCGAAGGAGAAGCTCGCCGCCGAGCAGTTGATCGCCGAGGCCTATCGCGGCATCCGTCCCGCGCCCGGCTATCCCGCCCAGCCCGATCACACCGAGAAGGCGACCATCTTCCGCCTGCTCGACGCCGAGCGCCAAGCGGGCATCAAGCTCACCGAGAGCTACGCGATGTGGCCGGGCGCCGCCGTCTCGGGCCTCTACTTCTCGCACCCCGAAGGTCACTATTTCGGCGTCGGCAAGGTCGAGCGCGACCAGGTGGAGGATTACGCGGCGCGCAAGGGTTGGAGCATCGCGGAGGCGGAGCGCTGGCTTTCGCCCGTGCTCAACTACGATCCCAAGCTCGCGCGCAGCGAAGCGGCCTGACGTCCCGTCGGCTGCACCTGGCCCGGGTCCCCGGTTGTGAGATGGCTGACCCGCTACCGCCGCGGGCGCCTCGCGTTGGCCTCAATTTGTATCTTTCGTCTCGTCTTGGGGGGCATCGCCTGCTTGCTCGCAGCGTTGCCAAAGTGGGTGCGGGACGCAACGCTTGTGTTCCGAGGGGGCAGGGGAATGCGGTCATCGAAATGGCTGGCCGCCATCTGCGCTGTAGCAGCGCTGGTGGCGCCAATGGCATCCGTGAGCGCGGCTACGCGCGAGTTGCGGCTGTCGCACCAATTGCCGGAGAGCGACGCGCGCCACAAGGCCGCCCGGGTGCTCGCCGCCGAGGTGAAGAAGCGGGTTCCCGGCCTGACAATCAAGATCCATCCCAACTCGTCCCTCAAGATCCCGCCGACCGAGCAGTACGAGGCAATGCTCGAAGGCAAGATCGACATGACGATCTACCCGATGGGCTATGCCTCGGCGAAGATTCCCGAACTGTCCGTCGTCACTCTGCCTGGCGTACCGTCCAACGCAGAAGTCGCCGCGCTGCTCAAAGGCTCCGAGTTCGAGGAGAAGCTGCAGCGGCTTTGCGAGGAGAAGGGCTTTCGCATCCTCACCTGGTGGTGGCTCGACGGTGGCATGGCCAGCCGCACGCACCCCATCACGGGTCCCGCCAGCATCAAAGACATGACGGCGCGCAGCGGCGGCGGCAAGGACTTCAACAGCATGCTTGCCGCGGCAGGGGCCAAGATCACCGACATGCCGCTGACCGAAGTCCGCTCGGCGATGCAGGCGGGCAAGCTGGACGTTGCGCAGAACTCGTTCGAGCTGTTCGTCAGCCTTCGCTTTCACGAGTTCGCCAAATCCGTGACGGTGGGAGGCCACAGCACGCTCACGGTGTTCATGCCTGTGCTGATCTCCAAGGCCGTCTGGGAAGAGCTGGGCGATGCCGAGCGGCAGGCGCTGGAGGAGGCGGCGGCTGCCTCCGACATCTACTTCGAGGCCAGTCAGCGCGAGTCGCAGGAGGCGGCGATCGACGTGTTCAACAAGGCGGGCGTGAAGGTGCAGCCGCTCGCGTTCCAGGACTATGCTGACTGGCTCCTGATCGCCAAGGAAGGGCCCTGGAAAAGGTACAGGTCGATCAGCCCGAGAACGGCGGACCTGTTCGATTCGCTGCTGCGCAGCTTCATCGACAGCGGCAAGCGCTAGCCCCGCACCGCAAGCGTGCTATCGACCCCCGCGGCCATCGCGCGCTCGCGCGCGACAAGGCAGCCTGATAGCTTGGCAGGCATGACCTCGAGGTTTTGCCGGGGAGGCGGCCGAGGGGCGTAGTGTGTTGGGGAGGGGATATGCTTTCACGTCTGGTGCTTCTGGCGCTGCAGCTCGCCATAGCGTGGTACGCAGGGCCTGAGATCGTTCGCTTCATTCCAAGCTTCGGCGGGCTGCAGCTGTTCGTCTACGCTCTGGTGTTCGCCGTTCTCGTGTGGCTCGTCGGCCTGGTCATGAGCCAGGTGCTGCGGGAAACTTCGATGCCTTCGAGCACGACGCTCGTGACATCGGTTGTCGTCGCCCTGATCGGCGCGGCGCTGATCCTGTGGCTGCCTGGGTTCTTCCCGGACCTCGGCCGGCCGATGCGGCAAATTCCGGTGCTTGCCTATCCGCTGATCGGTGCGGTGCTCGGCTATCACATTCGACGTTAGTCGTAAGTTTCGACATCGCGAAAATCAAAGGCGCGGGGTGCGACCCCGCGCCTTTGTTGCACTCCAAGAGATTGGTCGGATCTGGATCGACTTGCGTTTCCGAGGTCGATCCCTGTGCTCGCCTCCAATCTCAGAACATGCCGAATACGATGGCAGTAAGGAAGGCGAAGGAGACGATGGCGGCGAGCACGTTGAGCCTCATCCTCAGTTCCATCTGGGCTTCCTTTGCCGGGACGAGCCGGCTCTCCGGCGCCGAATGTGCGGCGCCAAGTCCGAGAGGTTAGGGATGCTTCGGCCGGAAGCCAAGCAATTTCGAATGCTGCACTGCATTCAACTTGGGTCTTGCCTGTAGTTTCCCAGACGCCGCAGCGTTGATGCCGAACAGACACATGAAATACCTGGTTATGCACGGGAAAATACCGAACAACGCAGCGAATTAACCAAACTATACCCGGACACGTCTGCAAAGGTCCGAAACAACGCCGCTTTGGTGCTTAATCTATCTATCGTCAGATCCAAGAACACATGGCATAACCGATTGTTGCAGAGCAGGCACAGCACAGTTCATGCTAGGTTCTGCTCTCTCCAATAGCGTTGTCCCAACCACTCGAGCCGTCCCGGAGCGTTGAGCATGCAAGCATTCAAGGCGCTGGTTGCGTCCAAAGCCGAGAAGGGCCCCGACCTCGCCTGGAAGGAGCTGACCGTTGCCGACCTGATGGAAGGCGACGTGGTGGTCGAGGTCAGCCATTCGACTGTCAACTACAAGGATGGTCTCGCCATCACGGGCAAGGCACCGGTCATCCGGCGCTGGCCGATGATCCCGGGCATCGACTTCGCCGGGCGTGTCGTCACGTCCTCCCACAAGGACTGGAAGGCGGGAGACGAGGTGATCCTCAACGGTTGGGGATGCGGGGAGACGCACTTCGGCGGCTATGCACGACTAGCCCGCGTCAAGGGCGACTGGCTGGTGGCAAAGCCGGCCCAACTCTCGGCCGCCGAAGCCATGGCCATCGGCACCGCGGGCTATACCGCCATGCTGTGCGTGCTGGCGCTGGGGCGCCATGGCGTGACGCCCGCGAGCGGGCCGGTGGTGGTGACGGGCGCCGCCGGCGGCGTCGGCAGCGTCGCCATCGCGCTGCTGGCGAAGCTTGGCTACCAAGTGATCGCCTCTACGGGGCGCGCAAGCGAGGCGGATTACCTCAAAGGGCTCGGCGCAGCGGAGATCATCGATCGCGCGGAGCTGGCGGGGCCGGCGCGGCCGCTCAGCAAGGAGCGCTGGGCGGGCGGCGTCGATGCGGTCGGCAGCCACACGCTGGCCAACGTGCTCAGCATGACCAAGTACGGCGGCACGGTCGCCGCCTGCGGGCTGGCCCAAGGCATGGACCTCACCACGTCGGTGGCGCCGTTCATCCTGCGCGGCGTGACCTTGGCGGGTATCAACTCGGTGATGGCGCCGAAGGCGGCGCGCGTCGAGGCTTGGAGCCGGCTCGCGCGCGACCTCGACAAGGCCAAGCTCGCGGCCATGAGCGTGACGCGGCCCGCATCCGATGTCGTGGCGCTGGCGCCGGACATCCTCGCCGGCAAGGTGCGCGGCCGCATAGTGCTCGATCTGGCGAAGTAGTTCGCGCGACCTCTGGCCCGATCGTGCCCCCGAAAAGGTCGGCCATGGAGGCCGACTTTCCACGGCCGACTTACCTCAAAGACCGGACACTCCGGATGATCGCCCCAAACGGAAGATGAGTACCGGGAGCTGCCGTCGCGGCTCTCATCGCTTCGCGTCTGCGCGCATGATCGCGGCTGCCTCGTTCTCCGTCAGTCTTGTCTGCAGGAGTTGGTCAACGGTCCAGCCCCTTCTCTCGATGAAATACGTCACAAGCAGTCGGTATCGCGGATAGAAGCCGTACTTCATCATCATCGGGATATCGACGGGTCGATCGCCAAGCGCGTTGCGCAACTCTTCGAAAAACTCGCGGTTCTCTATGGCGACAAAGTCGGCGAAACCTTCCCATACCCATCGCGGCACGCGAAGGCGAGCGAGACCGATATGTTCCCAGACAATGATATGGGTGAGTTCGTGGGCGCATAAGTTTGCGAGCGTGCGCGGCGGTGTGCCGACATATCCCCAATGCACCACGCGGCCCGTCTCAAAATTGGCGCCGCTCATGAAGGCGGCGCTTCCAAAGCCATAGTAGTAGGCCACGCCCCAGGCCTTGGGGTGCGGGACGAAGAACAAGCGCTGGCGCCAATCCTCGTTCGTGACATAAACCCGATACTGGCGCGCTTTAGCCTTGAGCGGCGATCGCTCAAGCAGTCTCTCGCAGTCACGCAGAAACCGTTCTCCACCAGCGGACGGGATGGGACGGTCAGAGGCGACGATGATCTTCCCAGTGCCCCGCGAGAACGCAAACAGCGGACCCGGCCAAACGATAAGGGCGCCAAACAATAGCGCAAACGTAGCCACAGCCCCGATGGCCCAAAGCAGTGCTCGTTTAATCATCCTCAACGCCATGACCCCCTGCTGGGACCCCATCACACCCAGATGTACTTGTGCAAGCTGCCCCACATCTCGATCAAACGCATCAGACGTCGGAACCCCGTCGCGTCGCGATGAGTGCGCACGGCATTCAACGGAGCGGTCGCCGAGGACCGGTTCGAAGTCACGAGCACGCATGCCGTATGCCCTGCCACCACGGTGAAAGCTCTGTAACCTGTGGTCGGGACATCTTTCACTGACTTGTGCCGTAGGACACAGCCTTGACTTTTTGACGCGAGAGTAACGCTGATTTCGCGCCTCGACTGACGACGATGCGCTTCCATTCAGTCACCTGAGATGAAGCTTCAAACGTGGGTGACACACATGAAAAAGTACCTGCTTTCGATTGCCATGCTTGTCATGGTCGGCACGATCGCCATTGCCGGCGTCACCACAGGTGTTCTTGGCAACAGCACCGTGGGCCCAGTCCCCGACGATGAAGACGCCCCAGCTTGGGCACAATGCAACATCAGTTTGGATTGTCTGCGTTTCTGATAACAACAACCTCCACAATGATTTCGGATGGCGAGCGAACGGCAACTCGTATCGCCGTTTGCGTCCACTTCACTCCCACAAGCGGAAGGTTCGCCCCGCCTGCCTCCTACATTGCTCTGGTGCCAAGATCAGAGCCGTTCCAACGGCCCCAGCTGTTTCTCCAGCATCGGGCGCACCTTTGCGGCGAATTGTTCGATCGACCGCAGCGCCGTCTTTTGCGGCGAGGCACCGGCCTGGAAGTGCAACAGCATGTGCCGGGGCCGCGCTGCGCCGATCAGGGCGGCCATGCGCTCGGCCACCATCCCAGCGTCGCCGATCAAGACATGCCTGGCGAACTCCTCCATGGGCGGCTCGCCCTTGTAAGGCTTCTCCACCAGCATGGTGCCGTCGATCAGCTCCTCGCGGAAGCGCAGGCTCTGTGAGAGGCGGATCTGGTGACGCGCATTCTCCATGAAGCTCTCCGCTTCCGCCTTGCTGTCGGTGATGCACACGTGGCGCAGCGGAGCGATGGCGACGCGGGCCGCGTCCATGGCCTCGGCCCGGTAGATGCCGGCCAGCCGCTCGCGGGCGTCGAGCAGCTGCGGCACCGAGGCGTGCCGCGGAGTGAGCATCACCGTCCAGCCCTTGCGCGCGGCGAGCGCGTGCAGAGCGGGGTTGTCGCCGGCGACCCAGACCTCAGGTAGGCCCTTCACCGGCCGTGAGGCTATGTGGGTTTCGGGCAGCGAGTAGTACTTGCCCTGATAGCTGAGGACGTCGCCGGTGAAGGCGAGCTCCAGCATCTCCATGAACTCGAACAGCTTCGGCACCGAGTTCGCCAGGTCCTCGCCAAAGCGCTCGAACTCGTAGGGCTGGTAGCCGCTGCCCACGCCCAGCACGAGCCGGCCGTGGGTGAGCGCGTCCACCATGCCGATCTCGGAGATGAGGCGCACGGGCTGGTAGAGCGGCGCCACCACCACCGCGGAGCCGAGCCTGATGCGGCTGGTCTCGCCGGCGAGCCTGGCCAGCATCATCAGCGGCGAGGGACAGATGCAGTAGTTGGAGAAATGGTGCTCGGCGAACCAGGCGATCTCGAAGCCGTTGGCCTCCGCGGCCTTAACCTGCTCGACCGCGTTGTCGTAGATTTCCTGCGCCCTGGTGCCCGGCGTGCGGTAGCCCATCAGGTTGAACTGGCCGAAGTGCATGGCGCCTCCCTGGATGCCCGGTGTGCCGGGCCGCGGCGGGGTCAGATTGCCATGCCGGTGCCGCCGACTGGCAAGCCGGTTTCGTTCCGAGCTGTCCTCCCCGCGGCGATCTGTGATGCAAACATCACAAACTTCCGTCTCGGGTCACGAAGTCGCATTCTGGCCGCTCCGGTCGCACGTAGCAAATCCTACTGATAGCTCACGGAATAGCTACAACCCGGAAGGCCGGCAGCCTCGTGCCATCAACTATGGATGTGGGGTGCAGCGCGTAGGCGCGCCCTTCCCAGCCGACGGCCCCTCACCCAGCTTGATTTTGGCCAGCGACGCAGCCACTTTCGTCGATGATGCCTCCAATCCAGGCGGGGCATCGAGAGAACCATGGTCACCATCCTCGACAAGCGACCGCGCCACCCCGAGAAGGCCCACCGGCCCGACACGCCGGTGCTGCGCAAGCCGGACTGGATCCGGGTGAAGGTGCCGGCGTCCTCGCCGCAGTTCAACGAGACGCGCGCAATCCTGCGCGAGCACGGCCTCGTCACCGTGTGCGAGGAGGCGGGCTGCCCCAACATCGCCGAGTGCTGGGCCGGCCGCCACGCCACCATGATGATCATGGGCGACACCTGCACGCGTGCCTGCGCCTTCTGCAACGTCAAGACCGGGCTGCCGGGCGCGCTCGATGCGGCGGAGCCCGAGAACGTGGCGCAGGCGGTGGCCAAGCTGGGGCTCGATCACATCGTCATCACGTCGGTCGACCGCGACGATCTTGCCGACGGCGGCGGCGCGCATTTCGCGGCCACCATCCGCGCCATCCGCGCGCTGACGCCGAAGACCACCATCGAGGTGCTGACCCCGGACTTCCTGCGCAAGGACGGCGCGCTGGAGACGGTCGTCGAGGCCACGCCCGACATCTACAACCACAACCTCGAGACGGTGCCCTCGCTCTATCTCAGGATCCGCCCCGGTGCGCGCTACTTCCATTCGCTGCGGCTGCTGCAGCGGGTGAAGGAGCTCTCTCCCGACGATGTTCACCAAGTCGGGCATCATGGTGGGCCTGGGCGAAACGCGCGAGGAGGTGCTGCAGGTGATGGACGACCTGCGCTCGGCGGACGTGGATTTCCTCACCATCGGCCAGTATCTGCAACCCACGCGCAAGCACGCGGAGGTGAAGGAGTTCGTCACGCCCGACGAGTTCAAGGCCTACGAGAGCGTGGCCTACTCCAAGGGCTTCCTGATGGTGTCGGCGAGCCCGCTGACGCGTTCGTCCTATCACGCGGGCGACGACTTCGCCCGGCTGCGCGCTGCGCGGCTGGCGCAGCGGGCGTAGCCGAAGCGCCGCGGGTGCAGCGGGCTAGCATTACCGAGTCCGCTTTCGAGTTACTTCGGAAGCATGGCAGTTCGGCTGGGTCGCGTCTGACCCGATTCAGACATTCGCCGACGTGGGGCGACGCTGGCGGACCAACGGGGGGTATCACGCGGCGTGACCTGGGAAATGCTACGACGATTGCTCGCTTATCGGACTGGGCGCGTTTTCCAGGCTTTGACAGACGTGAGAGCGGATTGGATATGGCTGCCCGCATCTCCTGCCGTCAGGACCGACGCGATCTTGCCGTCGGGCGTGATCACGTAGGACGTTCGGCTGGCAAAGATGAAGCTGCCAAACCCGACCAGGACGTCGTAGGCCTTTGCAACATTCCCCTTGGGATCGGCAGCAACCGGGAATTTGTCGCGACATGCCATCCGTGAGAACTCACGCTGCGTCTCGATCGTATCGGTAGAGATGCCGATGACCGAGGAGCCCAGCCTTTCGAACTCCGGCATGGCCTCCGCAAACAGGTTGGCTTCCTCCGTGCAGACCGATGTGAAGCTCTTCGGATAGAAGTACACGACGACCGGGCCCTTCTTGAGGGCCTCAGATAGCGTGAAGGTCAGGTCCGTACCGCCCTGCGCCGCTTTCGTGGAGAATGCTGGCGCAATCGTCCCAACCGTCAGCTCGGACCACGCGAGGGCCGGCAGCAGGCCTACAAGGAAACAGCTCAGAAGAAAGCGAGCGAGGGCTGTCATTGATAGCTCCAGACTGCGGTGCCGCTACTCCAAGAGTGTCTCGCCAGCATCCCGCAAGTCGGGGGCAGTCCATCGCTAGGAGTAGTAGTCCCCACATTGCCAATATGCCCATTTTTGTGGCCGGAATCGGCCGTGTGCCGGCTGGGTGCCGCCGTGCAAGAACGGCAGCTCCCGGCAGATCGCGTCCCTGGGCAAGTCGGCAGCTTCCGGTGCATTGCGGCCCGCGTGTTGGTGGGAATGTGGGCGGCATACGCGTAGCAGGCAGCCATCTCCATCCCGTGGTGTTTCGCCGCGACAGGGATGCGACCCAGATTCCAGCAGGCGCTTTCCTGATAGGCTGGGACCATTGGAAGATCACGCGCGAGCCATGCCCTCCTTCCGCACCACCCGCCACGTGCCGTTCACGCCGCAACAGATGTTCGCGCTGGTGGCCGATGTCGAGCGCTACCCCGAGTTCCTGCCGCTGTGCGAGGCCCTCGTGGTGCGCTCGCGCCAGCGCGACGGCGAGAGGGACGTCGTGGTTGCGGACATGACCGTCGGCTATCACGCGATCCGCGAGACGTTCACCAGCCGCGTCACCCTCGATCCGGCCCAGCCTGCGGTGCTGGCGCAGGGCACGCCGGATTCGCGCGGTCCCTTCAGCCGGCTGGAGAACCGCTGGGAGTTTCGCCCAAGCCCCGGCGGCTGCGATGTCGACTTCTCCATCGCCTACGAGTTCAGGTCGATGATGCTGCAGATGCTGGTGGGCGCCCTGTTCGAGCGCGCCTTCCGCCGCTACACGCGCGCCTTCGAGGAGCGGGCGCAGGCGATCTACGGCGCTGAGCCCTCGGCGGCGCGCGCCACCAGCTGAAGCGCGGCCTCCACGCTGGCGAGGCGGATGGGCCCGCGGCCGATGTCGCCAAAGCGGCATTCCCTGTGCAGGACATTGCCGCCTCGCCTCGCAGCGGCAATGTGGACGAGCCCCACTGGCTTTGCCGCGCTGCCGCCGCCCGGTCCAGCAATGCCCGTAACTGAGACGGCGATGTCAGCCTCCGAGTGCGCCGATGCACCCTGGGCCATGGCTCTGGCAACCGGCTCGCTCACAGCGCCGTGCTCGGCGAGCATCGCATCGGGCACGCCAAGCAGCTCCATCTTCGCTGCGTTAGAATAGGTGACGAAGCCGCGCTCGACCACGTCGGAGGAGCCCGCAATTTCGGTCAGCACGCTGCTGACGAGCCCGCCGGTGCAGCTCTCGGCCGTCACCAGCCTGAGGTTTGCCGCTCGCAGCCGGCCGAGCAGGGAAGCGCTCATCTCGAGCAGGTGCGGAGGAAACATCGGGCTGCCTTCACTTCACCACGCACAACGCGAAACCGGCGCGCATCATTGCCGAGCGCACCGGTCCACAATAGAGCGAAAGGTGGCAAAAGGGGACGTCAGGCGGCCGCGAGCTTCTCCGCCTGACCGAGGAGCCCATCGAGCGTGTTGCGGCTTTCGGGGCCCAGCACGCGAATGGTGCGGGTCTGCGCTTCGCGCCAGACCGGAAAGCCCTGCTGGATGACCATCTCACCCTTGGGGGTGAGATGCAGCCCGCGACCGCGTCTTCCCGCCGGCGGGTCCATGGTGATGTGCCCGAGCGCCAGCAGGCGCTTCAAGTTGCGGGAGAGCGTGGACTTCTCGATATCGAGCGAGTGGCCGATCTCCACCGCCGTGATGCCGTCCTGCTGGGCGAGCTGGGTGAGCAGTGTGAACTGACTGGCCGTGATGCCGAGGGGACGCATGGCATCGTCGTAGACGCGGGTGATGATGCGGCTCAGCTGTCGGACGCGAGTCGATATGCACGAGGCCGATGTGCTCTCGGCAATCTCCGAGATGTCGGCCGCCGCGGTAACGACACCATGTGTCATGATGTTCATAGGGCATCCCTCTCTGCCCGGAATCCTATCTCGCCTTGCCCCGATTCTCGGCCCGTGTCACCTGGGCAGCCTTGGGGCGGGCCCGGTTGCAGGAAGGCGCCTGTTGGCAACGCTTGTCAGAGCACAGTTCTGTTGCGTCCCGATCACGTCACCGCACGACCACGGTTGCGATAGCGGTTGCGGCAATGCCTTCCCGTCGGCCGGTGAAGCCAAGTCCCTCGGTTGTCGTGGCTTTCACAGCAACGCGGGCGATATCAAGGCCGAGTATTTCGGCAATGCGTGCCCGCATTGCGTCGCGATACGGAGCGATCTTGGGCGCTTCGCACAACAACGTGATGTCCACGTTTGTAATGGTGGCGCCGCGCGCGTGAACCCGCTTGAGGGCCTCGGTGAGGAAAACGTGCGATGCCGCCCCTTTCCACGCGGGGTCGGTATTGGGGAAATGCTGGCCGATATCCCCGTCGGCAACGGCGCCCAGCAGCGCATCGGTGAGCGCGTGCAGCCCTACGTCGGCGTCGGAGTGGCCTTCCAGGGCATGGGAATGGGGAACCCTGACACCGCAAAGCCAGACATGGTCTCCCGGGGCGAAGCGGTGCACGTCGAAGCCCTGTCCGGTCCGCACATCCAGGTTCGGGGAACCGACGCTACGGGCCATGGCGAGGTCCTCCGCTGTCGTCAGCTTGCGATTGGCTTCGCTGCCTTCCACCAACGTCACCGCCAGACCTGCCCATTCGGCGACGGCCGCGTCATCGGTAAGGTCCGCCTGCCCGGCCGCCGCCGCGGCTTCGTGCGCTGCCAGAATTTCCGCAAACCGAAAGCCTTGCGGGGTCTGTGCGCGCCAGAGGCCGTCCCGCGAGACGGTTTCGGCGATGCGGAGTTGGGGGCCTGCCCGTTTCAGGGTGTCGGCCATGGGCACGGCGGCAATGGCCGCGGGCGTATCGGCGAGGGCATCCAGCACGCGGTCAACGATATCGGCTGTGACGAAAGGGCGGACGGCGTCATGGATGACCACCACGCCGGGGCTGAGCGGGGCCAAGGCGCGCAATCCGTTGAGGACGGAGCGCTGGCGCGTATCCCCGCCTGTGACGGGCGGGGATAGCTTGGAGTGACCGGCGCCGGCCGCGTCGTCATAAAGCGCACGGTCGCCGGTGCCGATTACCACCACGACCCGGTCGATCCGCGGATGCCCGAGGAAAAGCGCGAGTGTGCGCGTCAGAACGGGCGTACCGCCGATCTGCGCATACTGCTTGGGCAAAGCCCCGCCGGCTCGCACACCGCGGCCGGCGGCAACAATCAGGGCGGCGGCTGTCACACTTGCGCTCGCTGGCTAAGGGATTGCGCCAGTTAGCCTACTGACGGCCGGCGCGACAACTGGAGAAGGTGGATGGACCACTATTCGCACTTGCGGTCCCCAACACTGCGCGCTAGTCTGCCCAAGAGAAGTGCACTCGGAGAATATGCCTAATTTATGGGCAATTGCGCAAGCGTTAGTCCCAAGGCGCCGCCAACAGTGCCGGTTCGTATCGGGCCGCACAAGCTGGCCAACCGCGTATTGCTGGCACCCATGTCGGGCATAACCGACGCGGCTTTTCGCCGTCTCGCGCACCGCTTGGGGGCGGGTCTCGTCATAACGGAGATGATCGCCAGCGAACAGCTGGCGACGGCTGCCAACAAGGCGCAGCGCAAGGCAGGCGGCGCCGACTGCAAGCCCTTTGTCATACAACTCGTGGGCTGCGAGGCTCGCTGGATGGGCGAAGGTGCGCGCGTCGCCGAGAGCCTCGACGCCGACATCATCGACATCAACATGGGCTGTCCCGCCCGCGAGGTGACCGGAAAGCTGTCGGGGTCGGCGCTGATGCGCGACATCGACCATGCCGTCCGTCTCATCGAGGCCGTCGTCAGCGCCGTGCGCGTGCCCGTGACGCTGAAGATGCGTCTTGGCTGGGATCACTCAAGCGTCAATGCACCGGAGCTCGCGCGGCAGGCGCAAGCGGCGGGCGTGCAGATGCTTACGGTGCACGCACGTACACGCAACCAGTTCTTCAACGGAGCTGCCGATTGGGCTCGCGTGCGCGCCGTCAAGGACGCCGTGCGCATCCCCGTGGTCGTGAACGGCGATATCGTCGATCCAGCGACCGCCCAGGCCGCGCTCGCGGCCTCGGGCGCGGACGCTGTCATGATCGGGCGCGGCGCCTATGGCGCGCCGTGGATGCTCGGGCGCGTCGCCGCCACGCTCACCGGCGCCAACGATCCCGGTGCGCCCGCGCTCGAGCGGCAAGGGATGATCGCGGCAGCACACGTCGAGGCGGTTCTCGAGCAGGACGGGCCTGCGCTCGGGCTGCGCAACGCCCGCAAGCATATCGGCTGGTATCTGGCCGCCAGCGGCCGGCCTGCCGAAACCGTCAAGGTCTGGCGCCGCAGGCTCTGCACGATGGAGAGCCCCCGCGCGGTGCTCGCCGGGTTGGCAACCTTCTACGCTGAAGCGCAGGAGGCCGCATGAACGCCGAACCGGCTCGCGAGCGGATCAATCCAGGCCCACGCCGCCATATCGAGCATGACCTGCTGCTGTCGGTGCTGCCGCATCCGATCCTGGTGCTCGGCGACGACGATCGGGTGCTCTACGCCAACGCCGCAGCCGAATCGTTCTTCTCTCTGGGCCAGGGCGTGCTGAAGCGCCAAACGCTGCCCGACATCATCGCCTTCTCGAGCCCTCTCTCGGCGCTGGTGGGGCAGGTGCGGCGCACCGGCGCCACCGTGAACGAGTACGGCATCGAGGTCGGCCTGCCGCGCACGGGCGTGCAGAAACTGGTCGACGTGTTCGCGGGCCCCATGCCCGACCACGCATCCCTGATCGTGCTCATGCTGCAGCAGCGCTCGATGGCACAGATGATCGAGCGCCAGCTAACCCATCGCGCGGCGGCGCGGTCGGTCTCTGGCCTGGCATCGGTGCTGGCGCACGAGATCAAGAACCCGCTCTCCGGCATCCGCGGGGCAGCGCAACTGTTGGAACCCGGCCTCAAGGACGCCGACCGCGCGCTGGCCCAGCTCATCTGCACGGAGACCGATCGCATTCGCAATCTGGTCGATCGCATGGAAGTGTTCGGCGACGAGCGCCCCGTGGGGGCCGAGCCCGTCAACATCCATCAGGTGCTCGACCACGTGAAGCGGCTGGCGGAAACCGGCTTCGCGGAGGGCATCAGGATCGGCGTCGAGTTCGACCCCTCGCTGCCACCGCTGGCAGGCAGTCGCGACAAGCTGATCCAGGCCTTCCTCAACCTGGTCAAGAACGCAGCCGAAGCCATTCAGGAAGGTCGCGACAGTGGACGCATCACGCTGCGCACCGCGTTCCGTCCGGGCATGCGGCTCGGCCTGCCCGGCAGCGGCGCCCGCGTCAGCCTGCCCATGATGATCGAGGTGGAGGACAACGGCCCCGGCATCCGGGAAGAGCTCAAACCCCACCTGTTCGACCCGTTCGTGACAACGAAACGCACCGGGACCGGCCTGGGTCTTGCATTGGTTGCCAAGATCATCGGCGACCACGGAGGCGTGATCGAGTGCGAGTCGGTGCCCAAACAAACAGTGTTCCGCGTGCTGCTGCCGCTCCAGGAGCAGCGGTCGCGGGGCAAGTGAGGAACTTTGGCATGGCTGGCGGAACGATCCTGATCGCCGACGACGATACGGCCATTCGCACCGTGCTGAACCAGGCGCTGGCGCGGGCCGGCTACGCGCCGCGCGCTACCGGCAACGCTGCCACGCTTTGGCGGTGGGTGAGCCAGGGCGAGGGCGATGTCGTCATCACCGACGTCGTAATGCCCGATGAAAACGCTTTCGACCTCATTCCGCGCATCAAGAAGCTGCGCCCCGATCTCCCAATCATCGTCATGAGCGCGCAAAATACTCTCATGACGGCGCTCTCCGCCGCCGAGAAGGGTGCCTTCGAATATCTGCCCAAGCCCTTCGACCTCAACGAGCTCGTGAGCGTCGTCGGCCGCGCGCTTGCGGAGCCCGGCCGCCGCAAGGAGCGTCCGTCTACCGACCCCGAGACCGAGGAGCTGCCGCTCATCGGCCGGTCGCCGCCCATGCAGGAAATCTACCGCACGCTCGCCCGGCTGACGCGCACCGACCTCACGGTGATGATCACCGGCGAGTCCGGCACCGGCAAGGAGCTGGTGGCGCGTGTGCTGCACGACTACTCCAAGCGCCGCAACGGGCCCTTCATCGCCATCAATATGGCGGCCATCCCGCGCGAGCTGATCGAGAGCGAGCTGTTCGGCCACGAGAAGGGTGCCTTCACGGGAGCGCAGTCGCGCACCGAGGGCCGCTTCCAGCAGGCCGAAGGCGGCACGCTGTTTCTGGACGAGATCGGCGACATGCCGATGGAGGCGCAGACACGCCTGCTGCGCGTGCTGCAGGAGGGCGAGTACACCACCATCGGCGGGCGCACGCCGATCAAGACCGACGTGCGCATCATCGCCGCCACGCATCGCGAGCTGAAGACGCAGATTCAGCAGGGGTTGTTCCGCGAGGACCTGTTCTACCGTCTCAACGTCGTGCCCTTGCGCATTCCGCCGCTGCGCGAGCGGCTGGAGGACGTCGGCGACCTCGTGCGCCACTTCCTGCGCCAGGTGGCCAAGGCCGGCCTCGGCCAGAAGTCGATCGAGACGGGCGCGATTGAGCGCATGAAGCGCTATCATTGGCCGGGCAACGTCCGTGAGCTGGAGAATATGGTGCGCCGGCTTGCCGCGCTGCACCCGGAGGATACGCTGACCGCGGCGATCGTCGACGCCGAGCTCGCCGAAGCTCTGCCGCCGCCGGCGCTCGAAACCGGCAAGACCCCGCGTGAGCTGTCCGAGATGGTTGAGCGTTACCTCGCAGGACACTTCTCCAGCTACGGGCGCGAGCTGCCGCCGCCGGGTCTGTACGACCGCGTGCTGCAGCATGTGGAGCGTCCGCTGCTGATTGCCGCCCTCGCCGCCACCCGGGGCAATCAGATCCGGGCCGCAGCGCTCTTGGGCCTCAACCGCAACACCCTGCGCAAGAAGATCCGCGACCTTGATATCCAGGTATTTCGCACCCCTGCAGCCTGACCATTCCGGGCTCGGCGCGTGACTTAGCGAAGCCTGCATTCATAAGCTTGACGCCTGCGATCGGAATAGCTAAGCCACCATTGTCGCGAAAATGCCACACTGTGTGTGATGAGTGTGGTCGCTTTGCTGCACGAGGGCCGCAGTCAGGTGGAACGGCAACACGTCACGGATATGCTGAGGAGCGCTGTGGATCGGCTCGGCGAAATGCTGGGCCGGGCTGGCCGCGCCATTGGCGACGCCGCCCGGCAGGTGGCGGCCCGGCTGGGACGCCCCGCGCTCGAGGGCCCGCAGTCCTCCCCGCTCGATCCGCTGATCGAGGGTGGACCGCCGTTGCCGGGCACCAGCGACCGGGCATTCTGGAGCGGGCTCGTCATCGTCAGCTTGGCGGTGGTCTCGGGATTGGCGACCTACCTTATCCTGACCGGGCTCACCCCAATCATCCCCCGCAACGATGTCGTGTTGAGCGCGCTCATCATCAACGCGCTGCTCGTCGTCGCCATGGTGGCGCTGATCGCACTTCAGCTGATCGGTCTCGCGCGTGCCTGGAGGGAGAAGGTTGCCGGCGCGCGGCTGCACGCACGCATCGTGGCTCTGTTCAGTCTGATCGCGGCGCTCCCCGCCCTGCTGCTCGCCGTCGCCGCCACCACGACCTTCTCGCGCGCGCTCGATAGCTGGTTCAACCAGCGCACTCAGGCAATCGTGCAGAACTCGCTGGTGGTCGCCAGCGCCTATCTGCTCGAGCACGGCCAGGTGATCCGCACCGACATCGTCAACATGGCGCGCGACCTCGACGATGCGGCCGGGATTGTCGCCGGCGACAAGACCAAGTTTCGCGAGCTGATGATCGGCCAGGCGAGTCTGCGCGACTTGCCGGCGGCCTACGTCATCGACGGCAAGGGCAACGTGAAGGTTGCCGTGCTTGAGGATGACAGAATTCCCTACGTGGCCCCGCCCCCGCAGATCATCCGCTCTGCAGAGGCCGGCCAAGTACCCCTGCTGATGCCGTTCAAGTTGCAGGCCCTGGATGACGAGGGCATCCCCTACGACCTGCTCCCCCAGCACCTGGTGAGGGATGCCCAGCGTGGCCGCGTCGCAGCCCTCACCAAGCTGCACAACTATTCCGACTCCTACCTCTACGTCGCGCGCGGGGTCGACCCGACGGTGGTTCGGCACCTGCGCCAAACCAACGAGGGCGTCGCCGCCTACGAGGAGTTGCGGCGCGCGCGCGGCGGCCTGCAGCTGGCACACGGCCTTCTGTATTTCATGATTTCGCTGACGGCACTGCTGGCTGCGATCTGGGTAGGCCTCTGGTTCGCGGGGTTGTTCGTGGCCCCCATTCGACGCTTGATCAGCGCCGCCCAGGAGGTGGCGCGCGGCAATCTTGCCGTCGAGCTGCCGATCAAGCGCGGCGAAGGCGACATGCGCCGCCTGTCCATCAACTTCAACGCCATGACCACGGAGTTGGAGCGCCAACGCACCGACCTGGTCACTGCCAACGATCAGCTGACCGAGCGGCGCCAGTTCATGGAAGCTGTTCTGTCGGGTGTCTCGGCGGGTGTGATCGGGCTCGACAGCGCCGGCCATATCACGCTCGCCAACCGCTCGGCGCAAAAGCTGCTGGGGCGCGAGGAGACCGAGCTCGTCGGCCGGCAATTGTCCACGGTGGTGCCTGAATTCGCAGGTGTCCTCAATGAGGGCGCCGAAGCCAACGCCAAGGCCCGGGCCCAGCAGCAGGTGACGCTCGTCCTCAACGGCGAGGAGCGCAACTTCGCGGTGCGTGTCACGGGGCAAACGCCGGGCGAGAGGACCCACGCCTCGGTCGTGACATTCGACGATGTCACCGAGCTCGTTTCCGCGCAGCGCACCTCGGCCTGGGCCGATGTGGCAAGGCGCATCGCCCACGAGATCAAGAATCCGCTCACCCCCATACAACTCTCCGCCGAGCGCATCCGGCGCAAGTACGGCAAAGTGATCACGGAGGATCGCGAGACGTTCGACCGCTGCACCGACACCATCATCCGCCAGGTCGGCGACGTGACGCGCATGGTGGACGAGTTCTCGGCTTTTGCCCGCTCGCCCAAGCCTGTGATGGAGGCGCAGGACATCCGCGATGTTGTGCGCGCGGCCGTGCTCGACCGCCAGATGGCCGGCACCGACATCGCGTTTGACACCAAGGTGGGCAAGGAGCCGATCATAGTCTCCTGCGACCGGCGCCTCATTTCGCAGGCCGTCATCAACCTCGTGAAGAACGCGCAGGAGGCGATCCAGAGCTACGCCGAGAGCCCCAACCGGGAGCCCGGCTGGAGCGGGCGCATCGAGACCGTCGTGCGCCGCAACGGCGACCGCGTCGACATCGAGATCATCGACAACGGCGGGGGCCTGCCCAAGCACAACCGTGGCAAGCTGCTCGAACCCTACGTCACCACCAAGGGCAACAAGGGTACTGGCCTCGGCCTCGCCATCGTGCAGAAGAGCGTGGAGCAGCACAACGGCATCCTCTCGCTGGAGGACGCTCCGCCCGCGCCAGGCCGCACGCACGGCGCCTTGCTTCGCATTTCGCTGCCGGTCCTCTCACCCCCTGAGAGCCGGGCGGCATCGCCTGAGCCTGCTGCCGTCGGCGGCAACGCTTGATACTGAAGACCCAAGGAGCGACAGATGGCGTCTGACATCTTGATCGTCGACGACGAGGCTGACATCCGCGAGATGGTCGCGGGCTTTCTGCAGGACGATGGCCACCGCACGCGGCTGGCGCGCGATTCCGACGAGGCGCTCAAAGCCATCGAGGAGCGCCGGCCGCAGCTCGTCATTCTCGACATCTGGCTGCAGGGCAGCCGCCTGGACGGCCTGGAGGTGCTCAACATCGCCAAGAAGGCGCACCCCGACCTGCCGGTGATCATCATTTCCGGCCACGGCAACATCGAGACCGCCGTCACCGCCATCAAGCGCGGCGCCTACGACTACATCGAGAAGCCCTTCAAGGCCGACCGCCTGCTGCTGGTGACGACGCGGGCGCTGGAGGCCTCCAAGCTGCAGCGCGAGGTGCGCGAATTGCGCGAGCGCTCGGTGGTGAGCTTCGACATGATCGGCAACTCGGCGGCCATCAATCAGCTGCGCTCCGCCCTCGACCGCGTGGCGCCGACCAACAGCCGCGTGCTCATTCGCGGTGCGGCGGGCTCGGGCAAGGAGCTGTGCGCCCGCGCGATGCACGACAAGTCGCACCGCAAGGACGGCCCCTTCGTCGTGCTCAACGCCGCCTCGATGGCGCCCGATCGCGTGGAGGAGGAGCTGTTCGGCACCGAGGACCACGCCGGTCCCCGCAAGGTCGGCGCGCTGGAGGCCGCGCACGGCGGCACGCTCTACATCGACGAGGTGGCGGACATGCCGCTCGAGACGCAGGGCAAGGTGCTGCGCGTGCTCGTCGAGCAGAAGTTCCAGCGCGTCGGCGGCGGCCCCAAGGTGGCGGTCGACGTGCGCATCATCTCCTCCACCAGCCGCGATCTGGAACGCGAGATGGCGGAGGGCCGCTTCCGCGAGGACCTTTATCACCGCCTCAACGTGGTGCCGCTGCGCGTGCCGGGCCTCGCCGAGCGCCGCGACGACATCCCCCAGCTCATCACCTACTTCGTCACCCAGGTCGCCCACTCTTCCGGCCTGGCGCCGCGCAAGATCGGCGAGGACGCAGTCGCCGTCCTGCAGGCGCACGACTGGCCGGGCAACGTGCGCGAGCTCAGGAACAACATCGAGCGCCTGCTGATCCTCTCGGGCGGCGACCCCGATGCCATCATCACCGCCAACATGCTGCCCGAGGAGATCGGCTCCAACGTGCCGCTGCCCGTCAACGGCGGCGCCGAGCACCTGATGTCGCTCCCCTTGCGCGAGGCCCGCGAGATCTTCGAGCGCGAGTACCTGCTCGCCCAGATCAACCGCTTCGGCGGCAACATCTCGCGCACGGCCGAGTTCGTCGGCATGGAGCGCTCCGCGCTGCACCGCAAGCTCAGGGCGCTGGGGGTCAGCTCGCAGGAGCGCAGCGGCGACATCCGCCCGAGCTAGCCCATTGGCGAGGCCTTATGACCCGCATCGTCTACGTCAACGGCCAGTACGTCCCCTACGCGCAGGCCGCCGTGCACGCGGAGGACCGCGGCTTCCAGTTCGCCGACGCCGTCTACGAGGTGTGCGAGGTGAAGGGCGGCAGCCTCGTCGACGAGACCCGGCACATGGCCCGCCTCACCCGCTCGCTGGGTGAGCTGTCCATCCCACAGCCGATGACGGCGCGGGCCTGGGCCCGCGTGCTGCGCGAGACCATCCGGCGCAACCGCGTGCGCGACGGCATCGTCTACCTGCAGGTCACCCGCGGGGCCGGCCCGCGCGATTTCCTGTTCCCTACCACCGACGTGCTGCCGACCGTCGTCTGCCTCGCCCGCAGTGTGTCGCCCGCTCGGCTGGCGGCGGCCGCCGAAGCCGGTATCGGCATCACCACCATGCCCGACACGCGGTGGGCCCGCTGCGACATCAAGACCGTCATGCTGCTGCCGGCTGCGCTGGCCAAAGAGAGCGCCCGCAGCACCGGCGCCAAGGAAGCTTGGTTCGTGGACGAGAAGGGTTACGTCACGGAAGGCGCCTCGTCCAACGCCTGGATCGTCGACAAGGAGGGCCGCCTCGTCACGCGCCAGGTGGACCACGCCATCCTCCGCGGCGTCACCCGCACTACGCTGATCGATGTGCTGAAGCGGGAGGCCCTCGAGCTGGTCGAGCGTCCGTTCACGGTCGAGGAGGCCAAGGCCGCCCGGGAAGCCTTCATCACGTCCGCAACCAATATCGTGATGCCGGTCGTCAGCATTGATGGGCAGCCCATCGGCAACGGCGCACCGGGCATCCTGAGCCAAAGACTGAGGGCTGAATTTCACGCATCGGCTGAACTCGGCGAAGCTTAGTGCCCAGGGCACTTGGAGCTTGGGCTGAGGCGATTCTTCTTGTGCAGAGCAGCATGAATCTGCAAATTACCCGCGGGGGTGTAGATCGAACAACCGTCACCTTCCGCGTAACAAGAACAGACAATAACGGACAATAACAATGGCCGAAAAAGCCCAAAGCCTTCAGGACACGTTCCTGAACTACGTGCGCAAGAACAAGACGCCGCTGACGATCTTCCTGATCAACGGCGTGAAGCTGCAGGGGATCGTGACTTGGTTCGACAATTTCTGCGTGCTGCTTCGTCGCGACGGGCACTCGCAATTGGTCTACAAGCACGCCATATCAACGATCATGCCGGGACAGCCGGTGCATCTGATGGACGTTGATCCGGCCGAAGGCCAGCAGGCATAGCCATTTCGTCCAACGCGTCGAAGCCCAAGCCCGACCGCAGGCGCCGTGCTTCCGCCGGACGTCAGCGAGTGGTGATGCGCGCCGTCGTGCTGGTGCCGGTGCGCTCTGGCGGGCGCAGTAGCGGCGCACCGCAAAGCAACGGCAGCGCACTGGCGGTCGCGCCTACCAGGCATTCCCTGCAGGATCGCCTTGCCGAGGCGGTGGGGCTCGCTCGGGCGATCGATCTCGACGTTGCGGCCGCGCAGTTGGTGCCTCTTGCCCAGCCGAGGCCGTCGACGCTGTTCGGCTCCGGCAAGGTCGATGAGATCGGCCGGCTGGTCGCCGAGCACGATGCCGGCTTGGCAATCGTCGACCACACGGTCACGCCGGTGCAGCAGCGCAACCTGGAGAAGGCTTGGGGCTGCAAGGTTCTCGACCGCACCGGCCTGATCCTCGAAATCTTCGGTGAGCGCGCCCGCACGCGTGAAGGCCGCCTGCAGGTAGAGCTGGCCCACTTGAGCTACCAGAAGGGCCGGCTGGTGCGCACGTGGACCCACCTCGAGCGCCAGCGCGGCGGCTTCGGCTTCCTCGGCGGCCCCGGCGAGGCGCAGATCGAGACCGACCGGCGCCTGATCGACGAGCGCATCGCCGCGATCCGCAAGGAGCTTGCGGTGGTCGTCAAGACGCGAGGTCTGCACCGCACCGGACGCAAGCGCGTGCCGTTCCCCGTGGTTGCCCTCGTCGGCTACACCAATGCCGGCAAATCGACGCTCTTCAATGCGCTGACCGGTGCCGCGGTCTCGGCCAAGGACCAGGTGTTCCAGACCCTCGATCCGACCATGCGCGAAACGAGGCTGCCGAGCGGGCGCAGGGTGATCCTGTCCGACACCGTGGGCTTCATTTCGAATCTGCCGACGCTTCTGATCGCCGCCTTCCGCGCCACGCTCGAGGAAGTGGTCGAGGCCGATCTCATCCTGCACGTGCGCGACATCAGTCATCCGGAGACGGCGGCGCAGCAGCATGACGTCGAAACGGTGCTCGGCGAGTTGCACGCGTCCTCGGGGCCTCCGCTCGAGGTGTGGAACAAGGCCGACCGGCTCTCGCCCTCGGCGCGCAGCGAGGCGGGGCACGCGATTGCGCGCCGCCAGCTGCGTCCTGTGCTGGTGTCGGCCTTGACCGGCGAGGGCCTGGAAGGATTGCGGCTCGCCATCGATGCCAGCCTCGGCGCTGGCGACGAGATACTGACGGTGGAAGTTCCCGCGCACGCGGGCCGCCTGCTCAGCTGGCTGCATGCGAATTCGGAGGTGCTCAAGTCGGACACCGCCACTACCGGCGCCGTTACAACTCAAATCCGCATCGATGCCGCGGCCAGGGGCAAGCTGGAGAGCGAGTTGAAGCGCGCCGGGCTGGCGCTGGACAAGCCGTCCGGTATCGGCCGGCATTGATCAAATCAATGGAAGGCTGGCGGGCTCAGTTCGCCGGCGCTGCGGCAGACGGTTGAGAGCCTTGACCGGCGCCACCGCTATTTGGCTGCGAAAGCACGAGCGACGCGCCGAGCAGACAACACGCAAGCCCGAAACACACGAACGCGGCGAGCTTGGCGAGCTTCCAGCGTGTCGCGTCGAGCTGGTCGGTGGCAAACAGATCCATGGGCGTATGGGAAGCGGCGCGAAGCGGTTTCGGTTCGCAAAAGATGAAGCAATAGGCCGCGTAAGTCTACGCGTACGTTTGCATACGCTTAACCTGCACGAGGCAAAGCAGCGCCGTTGTTTCGCAATGAGACGGCAGTTGACCGGACGTTCACTTGTGCTCGCGAATCTCGCTCAGCGTCTTGCGCGGCGAGATGGCCTCGGGGTCGAGCTTGAGCTCGATCACCACGGGCTTATTGGTCGCTAGTGCCTGCCGGAACGCAGGGGCGAAGTCCTGCTGAGCCTCGACGGTGAGGCCCTCGGCGCCGAAGCTGCGGGCATAGGCGGCGAAGTCGGGGTTGATCAGCGTCGTGCCGATGACCCGGTTGGGATACTCGCGCTCCTGATGCATGCGGATCGTGCCGTAGACGCCGTTGTTGGCGATGATCGTCACGATCGGCAGGCTGTATTGCACGGCAGTCGCCAGCTCCTGCCCCGTCATGAGAAAGCACCCGTCGCCCTGGAAATTGACGACTGCCCGGCTGGGCGCGGCCAGCTTGGCGGCGACCGCCGCCGGCAGACCGTAGCCCATTGAGCCCGCCGTCGGCGCGAGCTGCGTGCGGTAGCCCTTGTATTCGAAGTAGCGATGCACGAAAGCGGCGTAGTTGCCGGCGCCGTTGGTGACGATGCCGTCCTCGGGCAACATTTGCGAGACGGTACGCACGACATCGGCGAGCTTCACGGCCCCCGGCAGCACAATTGGCGTCAGGCCGCGCTCGTAGACGGCGCGCAGTTCCGCCCGCAGCGCCGACCAGCGGATTTCCCGCGGCGGTTCGAGAGTGCCGAGCATCCGCGCAAAGCTCTGCGTCGTTGCCGCGATCGGTAGATCCGGGCGGTACACGGATCCCAACTCGTCGGGCGAAGGGTGGACGTGCACCAGGAATTGGCGCGGGTTGGGAACGTCCAACAGGGTATATTGGCTGGTCGTCATCTCGCCGAGACGGGCGCCCACGACGATCAGCAGGTCCGCCTCCTTGATCGCAGCGCCAAGCTTCGGATCGATGCCGATGCCCGCGCAGCCCACGTGACAGCGATGGCGATTGTCGATGTAGTCCTGATAGCGAAACGCCGGGGCCACGGCCAAGTCGAATCGATCCGCGAAGGCCTCGACCGCGCGCTGCGCCTCGGCGCTCCAGCCGGGGCCGCCAACGATCATCAGCGGTCGCGCCGCTTGCCTCAGCTTGTCCCCGAGGAGCTGCATCTGCGCCGGGTCGGGCCGCGACGCCGCTACCCACGCCGGTTTGGCATCGTTGGCCTCACAACTGGCCGACAGCATGTCCTCGGGCAGGCCGAGCACCACGGGGCCCGGGCGGCCCGAGCGCGCCGCATGGAAGGCACGGCTCACGTATTCGGGGATGCGCTCGGTCTGCCGGATCACCGCCGCCCATTTGACGAAAGAGGAGAAGAGGCGCTTCACCTCGATCTCCTGGAACGCCTCGCGGTCCTCGTGCTCGCGCGCCGGCATGCCGACAAACAGCACCATGGGCGAAGAATCCTGCTGGGCCACGTGCAGCCCGCTCATGGCGTTGGCGGCGCCCGGCCCGCGCGTCACGAAGCACACGCCAGGCTCGCCCGTGAACTTGCCCCAAGCCTCCGCCATCATCGAGGCTCCACCTTCCTGCCGGCAAATGATGGTCTTGATGCGATTTGAATCGTGCAGCCCGTCGAGCGCGGCCAGGAAGCTCTCGCCCGGCACCGTGAAGGCGGTCGTGGCGCCCTGGGCCTCGAGCTGGTCGACCAGAATCTTGCCGCCGTGCCGCATGCTCATCTCCCAACCGTCCCCTCGTGGTGTCTCAGCGTTCGTCAGCGCGAGGACTGCAGCACCCAACGCTCCAGCAGCTGCAACCCGAAGAAGCCGCCGCCCACGATCGCCGCAAACGTCACGAGCGAACCCAGCGCGAGTGTGGATACGCCGGTGATGGCCTGGCCCACGGTGCAACCGAGCGCCATCACGCCGCCAACGCCCATCATCGCCGCACCCGACAGATTGCGCAGGGTGTCGTCGACGTCCGAGAACGTGGTCAGCCGGAAGCGTCCCATCGCCAGCGCCGCTGCGCAAGCTCCAACCAGCGTGCCCAGCACGCTGCTGACGCCGAATCCAGGCGCCGGCGTTGCCGTGAACAGCGCCAGCCATTGCAGCGTGTCGCCCAGCGGGCGAATGTACGTGAGCGAAATGGGCGGCGCCGGCCGCGTCGCCATGTCGTCGTAGGCAAGCCCGGTCACCGCCCAGCCGGCAACGACAGTGGCACCCACCGCAAGCCCCGACACGACGTGCACGGGCGAGCTGCGAAAACGTTTGTCGCCGAAGCAGAAGGCCAGGGCCAGCGCGGCAACCAGCGACACGGCGAGGAAATTGATCGAGCGGCGGGAGATGCCGGTCAGTGCCGCGAGCAGGTCGCCGATACCCTGCGTGGGAGCAAAGCCGAGGCTGACAACGGTTGTGCTCTCGAGTGCTGCCCGGACCGGGGCAATAAGGCCGGCGATCGTCATGTAGGAGACGACCCCGAGCACGATCATCGTCATGAGCGCGCGCAGGTCGCCGCCACCGGCGCGGGCGAGGTTGCGGCTCGGGCACCCGCCGGCGAGCACCATCCCGACGCCGAAAATGAGCCCGCCTGCGATATTGCCCAGCCAGTTGAGCCGCGGCGCCAGATACATCGACTGCTCGAGCTGGGCCACGCCTGCCATCTGCAGCAGCTGGGCTCCCAGCAACGCCGTTGCGGCCGCCAGGATCCAGGCGCGAAAGCGGCGGTAGTCGTTGAAGTTGTGGATGTCGGAGAGGGAGCCCATGGCACAGTAGTTGGTGCGGTAGACGACCGCGCCGAATACGGCGCCGATCACAAACCCGCCGACGGCCAGGATCAGTTGTGCGTTGTTCGCGATAAAGTCACGCATTTGGGGGGTGGCGGGCGGGCTTCCTGGAGAGCGCAACTGCTATATAGCACCAGTTGCCGTCTTATCCACAGCAACGCCCGGGCTTGCGTGAATCAGGCGCATGCCGCCAACTGCCCCCATGAACAAAGCATCTGCTGCCGCCTCACCGGACGCTGCATTGCGGTATGTGCACCTCAAGGTGCACTCGGCCTTTTCGCTGCTGGAAGGCGCCATCACAATACCGAGGCTCGCCAAGCTGGCGGTCGCCCACGGCTTCCCCGCGCTCGGCCTGACCGACACCAACAATCTGTTCGGGGCGCTGGAGTTTGCGGACAAGCTCGCAGATGCGGGCGTGCAGCCGATCGTCGGCTGTACACTGCAGATCGATTTTGGCGAGCGCAAGCAGGGCAACGGCGCGGCGCGCACCCCGACCGGTGCCCATGCCATGCGGTCGCATGCGGTCGGTCCGATAGCGCTGATCGCCAGCAATGCTCGCGGCTACCAGAATCTGATGAAGCTCGCCTCGCGGGCGTACTTCGATCCGGGCGAGGACGATGTACCGCACCTGCAAGTCGAGCGCCTGCAATCTCTGGCGGACGGCCTCCTTGCATTGACCGGCGGCCCGGACGGGCCCATCGACACCGCTCTAAAGCAAGGCCAGCGCGAGCTCGCCGAAGCGCGCTTGAGAACTCTCCACACGATCTTCGGCGATCGCCTCTACGTCGAGGTCCAGCGCCACGGCCTGCAACACGAGATCGCAACCGAGCCGGAGCTCCTCGACCTGGCCTACGCGCAAGCGCTGCCCATCGTCGCAACCAACGAGGTCTACTTCGCCTCCGCAGACGACTATGAGGCCCACGACGCGCTGCTGTGCATCGCCGACGGCAAATATCTCACCGAGGACGACCGGCGACGCGTGTCGCGCGAGCACTACTTCAAGTCCGCCGCCGAGATGACCGAGCTGTTCGCCGATCTTCCCGAGGCGCTCGCCAACACCATCGAGATTGCCAAGCGCTGCGCGTTTCGCCCAAAGGGGCGCAAGCCGATCCTGCCGCGCTATGTCAGGGCCCGCGCCGACGCCAGCGAAGCGGAGGTGCTCGAGCTGGAGACCGCCGAGCTGCGCGCCCAGGCCGAGGCTGGCCTGGAGCAGCGCTGGGCGGCGGTCGGCCCCGCGCTGGGCTTCACGCGCGAGGATTATCAGAAGCGCCTCACCTTCGAGGTCGACGTCATCTCGAAGATGAAATACCCCGGCTACTTCCTGATCGTTGCCGACTTCATCAAGTGGGCGAAATCCAACGGCATCCCCGTGGGACCGGGGCGCGGCTCGGGAGCCGGGTCGGTTGTCGCCTGGGCCCTCACCATCACCGACCTCGATCCCCTGCGCTTCGGCCTGCTGTTCGAGCGCTTCTTGAATCCCGAGCGCGTGTCGATGCCGGACTTCGACATCGACTTCTGCCAGGACCGCCGCGACGAGGTCATCCGCTACGTCCAGCAGAAGTACGGCGCCGATCGCGTCGCGCAGATCATCACCCACGGCAAGCTGCAGGCGCGCGCCGTGCTGCGCGACGTCGGCCGCGTGCTGCAGATGCCCTACGGGCAGGTCGACAAGCTGTGCAAGCTCGTCCCCAACAACCCTACCAATCCGGTGACGCTGCCACAGGCCATCGAGAGCGAGCCCAGGCTGCAGGAAGCGCGCGACAGTGATCCCGTGGTGGCGCGCCTGTTGGAGATCGCCCAGAAGCTGGAAGGCCTCTATCGCCATGCCTCCACCCACGCCGCCGGCATGGTGATCGGCGACCGGCCCCTGGACGAGTTGGTCCCGCTCTACCGCGACCCCAAGTCGAGCTTCCCCATCACCCAGTTCAATTGGAAGCTCGTCGAAGCCGCGGGCCTGGTGAAATTCGATTTCCTGGGTCTCAAGACGCTGACCGTTCTGCAGAAGGCTGTGGCGCTCATCAAGCGCGGGCGGGGCGTCGACATCGATCTTGCCACGGTGCCGCTGGACGATGCCAAGAGCTACGAGCTATTGGCCAAGGCCGATACGGTCGGCGTGTTCCAGCTCGAAGGCACCGGCATGCGCGACAGCCTGAAGCGGCTCAGGCCCGACCGCTTCGAGGACATCATCGCCATGGTGGCCCTCTACCGCCCGGGCCCCATGGACAACATCCCGACCTACATCAACCGCAAGCACGGCGAGGAGCCCGTCGACTGCCTGCATCGTATGCTCGAGCCGATTCTGAAGGAAACCTACGGCGTCATCATCTACCAGGAGCAGGTGATGCAGATCGCCCAGGTGATGGCGGGCTTCTCGCTCGGCGAAGCCGACCTCTTGCGCCGCGCCATGGGCAAGAAGGACAAGCGCGAGATGGCGCAGCAGAAGACGCGCTTCGTCGAGGGCGCCGTAAAGAGCGGCGTCAAGAAAGCCGACGCAGAGTACATTTTCGAGCTGGTCGACAAGTTCGCCGGCTACGGCTTCAACAAGAGCCACGCCGCAGCCTACGCCCTCGTGAGCTACCACACGGCCTACCTCAAGGCGAACTACCGCGAGGAATTCCTTGCCGCCTCCATGACCCTCGACATGGGCAACACCGACAAGCTCGCCATGTACACGGCCGAGGCGAGGAAATCCGGTATCGCCATCCAGCCCCCATGCATCAACGCTTCGGAGGTCGATTTCCTGGCCGTTCCTCCTCCCTCTCCCCGCTTGCGGGGAGAGGGTCGGGGCGAGGGGCAGCAACAAACGGCGGCGCCAACGGCTGCCCCTCACCCTGGCCCTCTCCCCATGAATGGGGAGAGGAAAAGTCAGGCGCCATTCGCTACTCGCTGGCAGCGCTCAAGAACATCGGCGCTCAAGCGGTCGCGAGCCTGGTCGCGGAGCGCACGGCGAATGGCCGCTTCACCGACCTCTCCGACTTCGCCCGCCGCTGCAACACCAAGGTTCTCAACAAGCGGGCTATCGAGACCCTCTGCGCTGCCGGCGCCTTCGACGAGCTGGAACGCGATCGCGCTCTCGTGCACGGCAATTCCGATCAGATGCTGGCCTTTGCCAGCCGCATCGCAAGCAACGCAGCTCAAGGCACGAGCGACCTGTTCGGGGGCGTAGGCGAGGCCCAGCCGCGGGTGGATATCCGCCCGATCAAGGCCTGGACGCCGATGGAGCGGCTGCAACACGAGTTCGAGGCGGTTGGCTTCTTCCTCTCAGGCCATCCCCTGGACGCCTACGCGGCAGTGCTCGCCAAGCTCAACACGATCTCGTTTGCCGAACTCGAGGCCCGGGCGGAGCGCGGTGCCGTCGCGGGCCGGCTCGCCGGTGTCGTGGTGTCGGCGCGCGAGCGCAGATCGCAAAAGGGCAACAAGTTCGCCTTCGCCGTGTTCTCTGAGCCCACGGGACAGTTCGAGGCCGTGATCTTTTCCGAGACGCTGGCGCAGAGCCGCCAGCTGCTCGAGCCCGGAACTGCGGTGCTGGTCACCGTGGAGGGCGAGCGCGACGGTGAGACACTCAAGCTCAGGGCGCAGACGATCGAAAGCCTGAACACGGCGGCGGAGGGTGTGCAGAAGGGACTCAAGGTCGTGCTCGACGGGCGAAAGGTGGCGGCCAACAGGGCTCCGCTCGATGAGCTGAAGGCGCTGCTCAAGCCCGGCGGCAAGGGCATCGTTTCACTCAGCATAACGCTGGAGGACGCCGGCCGGGAGCTGGAGTTCGCCCTGCCGGGCCGCTTCGACATCTCCCCGGTGCAGAAAGGCCAGCTCGTCACCGTGCCCGGCGTGTTGGACGTGATTGACGTCTAGCGCGGGCTCATGCGTGCTCAGCTTTCCGATGCCGCGCTTTTCTCGGCGGCTTTTGCTTCGTCCCAGAGCCGGTCCATCTCGGCCAGCGTCGATTGTGCCGGCGTGCGGCCCATTTCTGCCAGCCGGCGCTCGACGGCAGTAAAGCGGCGGATGAATTTCTGGTTGGCGCCGCGCAGGGCGGATTCCGGGTCGATCTTGAGGTGGCGCGCGACATTGGCGATGACGAACAGCAAATCGCCGAACTCTTCCTCGATCTTCGCTTGACCACCCGCCCCTTTGCCATCGGCGACCGCGTCCTCCAGCTCGCCCAGCTCCTCCTTCAGCTTGTCGAACACCGGAGCGAGCGATGGCCAGTCGAAGCCGACCTTGGCCGCCTTGTGCTGCAGCTTGACGGCCCGCGTCAGGCCGGGAAGGCCCGCCGGCACGTCCGCGAGAACGCTCTCTCCATGCCGTGGGGGTTGCACGGCCTTCTCGGCATCCTTGATGCGCTCCCAAAAGCCGGGCGCGGCGCCCGCGGCACGCTCGGCCGCGCTGCCGAACACATGGGGATGGCGCCGGATCATCTTGCGCGTGATGCCGTCTGCCACGTCGGCGAAGGCAAAGGCGCCCTGCTCCTCCGCCATGCGCGCATGATAGACGACCTGCAGCAGCAAGTCCCCCAGCTCGTCTCTCAGGTCCCCCACATCTTGCCGCTCGATCGCGTCGGCTACCTCGTAGGCCTCCTCGATGGTGTAGGGCGCGATCGTCTCGAAGGTCTGCTCCAAGTCCCAGGGGCAGCCTGTTCGGGGTGTCCTGAGTGCCGCCATCACGGCCAGAAGGTCGGCGATCGACTTGCGCGCATCGCTGGTCATTGCCGCGGCCCTCGCTCCTGTTGATGATAGGCGGGTCTGATACCACGAACGTTGCCGACATGCTGCGCGTCACGGCCACCATTTCAATCGACCCCTCCGAGCTGGAGGAGGTGTTCGTGCGCGCCTCCGGCCCTGGCGGCCAGAATGTCAACAAGGTATCGACCGCCGTGCAGCTGAGGTTCGATGTGCGGCGCTCGCCGTCATTGCCCGAGCCGGTGCGCAATCGTCTCATCAAGCTTGCAGGAAACCGCATGACGGCCGACGGCGTCCTGATCATTGCCGCTGATCGCCACCGCAGTCAGGCGCGCAACCGGCAAGATGCCCGAGATAGGCTGGTAGAGCTCATCCGCCGGGCCGCGACCCCGCCCGTGCCCCGGCGTGCCACCAAGCCTCCCAAATCGTCGAAGCAGGAGCGGCGCCAGACCAAGCAGCGGCGCTCTCGGGTCAAGGCGCTGCGCCAAGTCAGGGACTGGGAACCGTGATCGCCGGTGCCAGTCCATGGTTTCGCATAATACATATTATGGAAAATAGGTGCGATCATAACATACAAGACACGGAGTTGGACGACCAAACGTCCGGGGGCATCTCCTCACTTTTCCTGCTTCTCGTGATTGTCGGCAACGAGGCGATCCAGAAGGCGCACCCCCCATCCCGATGCCCAGCCTTGGTTGATCTCGTTCTTGGCAAAGTCCATTGCCGTGCCGGCGACATCCAGATGCGCCCACGGCGTGTCCTTGATGAAGCGTTGGAGGAATTGCGCGGCCGTGATGGCGCCGCCGTGACGACCGCCGATGTTCTTCATGTCGGCATTCTTGCTGTCGATCAGCTTGTCGTAGGCCTTGGCGAGCGGCATGCGCCACACCTTTTCGCCCGTGGCTTCACCAGCCGCGCTGAGCTCGCCGGCGAGCTTGTTGTCGTTGCAGAACATGCCCGCGTACTCCTTGCCCAGCGCCACGATGATGGCGCCGGTTAGAGTAGCGAGGTCGACGATCAGCTTCGGCTTGAAGCGATCCTGCGCGTACCAAAGCACGTCTGCGAGCACCAGGCGGCCTTCCGCGTCCGTGTTCAAGATCTCGATGGTCTGCCCCGACATGCTGGTGACGATGTCGCCGGGCCGCTGTGCGGTGCCCGAGGGCATGTTCTCCGTGAGGCCGACGATGCCGACGGCGTTGACCGCTGCCTTACGGGTAGCCAACGCCAGCATCAGCCCGGCCACGCACGCAGCGCCGCCCATATCGCCTTTCATATCCTCCATGCCGGCGGCAGGCTTCATGGAGATGCCGCCCGTGTCGAAGCAAACTCCTTTGCCGACGAAGCACAGCGGCTTGGAACGCTTGGACTTGGATCCGTTCCACTGCATGACGACCACGCGCGAGGGCCGGACGCTTCCCTGACCGACCGCGAGCAGCGCATTCATCTTGAGGGCTTTGAGTTGCTGCTCATCCAGAACTTCAACCGTGAGGCCGGCAGGCGTGAGTTCTGACAGCCGCTCGGCAAACTCGACGGGGCCAAGTGCGTTGGCCGGCTCGTTTACAAGGTCGCGCGCCAGAAAGATCCCGTCGGCAAGTGCCTTGCGCGCGGCGAAGGCCTTGGCTGCGGCCTCGGGCTTCGCGGTGTGCAGCGTGAGCTTCGGCAAGCCATTGCGCGCATCGTCCTCGCTTTCGTCTTCGCTCTTGCGCGTGCGATACTTGTCGAAGGCGTAGCTTCTGAGCACTGCGCCGAACGCCAGATCGGCAGCGAAGACCTCAGGGCTGATGTGGCCCAGGTCCGCCGCCTCGGCGATGAGGGAAGCCGCTGGTGTCTTGCGTGCCTTGATCTGAGCGAAAGCGAAGCCGCCAAGGCGCAGGCGATCGAGTTCGTCGGGCGCGCGTCCCATGCCAGCCAGGATGACGCGCTGCGCATCGATGCCAGCCGGGGCCAGCACCTCGATTGCCGTACGCGCCTTGCCTGTGAAGCCGGCCGCCCGGGCCGCCTTGGTGAGTGCGCCTTTCGTGCGCTCATCCATGCCGCTGGCTGTGGGGGCCAGCGCCAGCTCATCGCCGGCCAGCGCAACCACGCAGTTGGCGAGCGGCGCCGCCAAAGGCGCAAATTGAACCTGGAGTGGCGGCGCCATCTTGCATCTCCCGAACGGCCAGACGCTGTTTCCGTCGCTATCCGCAGGCGCCAGCCTGCGCCGAACCCCACCCGGACGAAGAGACTCCGCCGCACGGCAGAACCGACCAGACCGTCATGAACGGAAAAGCAGTCGCAGGTCCGCACCATAGTATGCGGTCGTCCGAGCGCAAGCTGTGACCAGGCGTCGCCAAGGAACGCTTGCGGATGCGTTTTGTGGTCCGGCGGCCACCCGGGGCTCACAAACTGCGCGGATTGCCTCTGCGAGCAGTGCGCAAGCCGCATCGGGTCACCTTTCCGCCAACATGCTGTGTGACCTCCTAACCCACTAATTTGGCATCGGTTTATTGGGGGAAGAAACCGTGCCGGGGAACTGCTCGGCCCCCCGGGGAGGTTTGCCATTTTCGGTCGGATTCTCAGCCGCTACATCTTCTGGCAGACGGCTGGGGCGCTGCTGGCGATCCTTGTTTCCCTCACGAGCGTCGTGTGGATCGGCGTGGCGCTGCGCCAGCTTGAGCTGATGACCAGCCAGGGCCAGGACGCACTGCGGTTCCTGGTGATGACCACGCTGGCGATCCCGAGCATGCTGGCGTTGATCGCGCCGATCGCGCTGCTGATCGCGTGCATCTATGTGCTGAACCGCCTGAACGGCGACAGCGAGCTGATCGTGATGACCGCGGGCGGCGCGCCGGTGTGGGCGCTCCTGAAGCCGTTGGGCCTGCTGGCGGTCCTGGTTGCGATCGGCGTGTCGTTCGTCAACCACATCGTCGGCCCGTGGAGCCAGCAAACGCTGCGCGAATACACGGTCCTGGTTCGCACCGATCTCATAGGGCAGGTGATTCAGCCGTGGCGCTTCACCGAGCCGGAATCGAAGCTGACGCTGCACATTCGCGATCGCGACGGCGCAAATCTGCTGGGGCTCCTCATGCACGATGCCCGCGATTCCAAGCAGGTGGCATCGTACCTGGCCGAGCGCGCCCAAGTGCTCAAGCAGGGCAGCAGCGCCTACTTGCGCATGGAGAACGGGCACATCGTGCGTCGTACCCAGGCGGACGCAGCCCCGCAGATCATTGCGTTCACCGAATACGTCGTCGACCTCAACCAGCTTGAGCAGCGCAGCGACCAAGCCCAGTACGTGCGGCCGCGCGAGCGATACACCCCCGATCTGCTTTGGCCCGCGCCTGATGACCCCTCCTACAAGGCGAGCCCCGGAAGGTACACATCCGAGTTGCATGAGCGCTTCTCCAGCCCCTTCTACGCAATCGGCTTCGCGCTGCTGGTTGTCGCATTCATGGGCGGCGCACAGACTACCCGGCACAACCGCGCGCAGGCGGCGATTGGCGCGTTCTCGGTGGCGGTCCTCTGCCGCATTCTGGGCATCGCGGCAGCCAATGCGGCAGCCGTCCGGCCAAGCGGCGCCTACCTGCTGTATGTCGTCCCGGCGGGTGCCGCCCTGTTCGGCCTGATCCACACCTACTCGCGCGCTGCGCCGCGGCCGCCCAACCGACTGGAACGCGCGGCAAGCGCAGTCATGGACTTGTTGAAGTGGCCGTTTGCCAAGCTGGCAGCGGCGCGCGACCGCCGCCTGCAACGGCGCCGATCTGGAGGCGGCCAGTCCTTCCTGCGGCGAACCCTGCGCCGTTATGTTGCCAAGCGCTTCCTGCTCACCATTGTCGGCGCCTTCGTTGTCTGCGCCTGCTTGGTCTTCATGATCGACATGATCGAGCTGCTGCGCATGACGCGGCGCGCAAAGGAACTGTCCCTCTCTTCGCTATTGTGGATAGGGTTGCTGCGGCTTCCCGCGTTCACCGAGCTGCTTATCGCGTTTGCCGTCCTGGTCGGCAGTATCGGGGCGCTGCTGACCCTCAATCGCAAGTCCGAACTTACTATTATGCGTGCCGCCGGCATGTCCGTATGGCAGTTCTTGCGCCCCGGGCTCACGGTCACGTTGTTGCTGGGGGTTGCCGCCGTTACCCTCTACAACCCCTTGGCCGCTGCCGCCCGCTCGGAGGCCGAGCAGCAGATCGCCGAGGTGTTCGGGACGGAAGCGGGGCTGTTGGCTGGCGCGGGCGAAAAGTCCTGGCTGCGCCAGGACGGCGCCGACGGACAATCTGTGATAAATGCCAAGGCTTCCTCCAACCAGGGGTTGTCTCTGGCGGGATTGATCGCCTTTCAATTCGACCCGCAAGGGCGCTTCATCGAGCGCATCGACGCCGACCGCGCAACCCTCCAGGACGGTTACTGGGAGATGCATCGGGCGACCGTGTCGCGCCCCCTTCGGGAGCCCGAGTTCTTCAACACCTATTCCGTCAGCACCCACCTCGACCGCGAGCGGGTTGGCGACGCGTTCGGCTCGGAGATTGCCATCTCTTTTTGGCAGCTGCCGGACTTGATCCAAGCATCTGAAAAAGCGGGACTTTCAGCATCCAAGTACCGCATGCAATACGCCCTCCTGATGTCGCGCCCGGGGCTCATGCTGGCCATGGTGGTTTTGGCCGCAACTGTGTCATTGCGGTCATTCCGGTCGGGTGGGATACAGACTATGGTCTTGACGGGGATGTTAGGGGGAATTGGCTTCTTCCTGCTGGCTGAAGTTTCGCGCCAAGTTGGCGCGGCCGGTTTCTTGTCACCGGCACTGGCAGTGGGGGTGCCGATCGGTTTTGCGTTGCTCGTCTCGCTAACGGTGTTGCTACACCAGGAGGACGGCTGAGTGATGCGTCGAGCGCCGATACCGCACAAGCCGTGCGGCGGAGCGCCTGTTAGCGGCCGTTTTGCTTGGCGGTTGCTGCGGGTGGCTGCGCTTGCGGCTGTGTGTGTGTCAGCATTCGGCCTGTCGCGGCCCGCTCTCGCACAGGGGCAGGACCCAAGCCTGCTCGTCCAACAGAAATCGCAGAAGAGCTCGTTTCCGAAAGCGCGGGGCGGCATGCTCGGGCCGGCGCCGAAGATTGATCGCGCGCAGCCGCTCTACCTCCAGGCGGACCAGCTGATCTATGACACGAAAACCAATCGCGTCATCGCCCAGGGTAACGTCGAGCTCTACTACAACAACTTCATCTTGACCGCCAATCAGGTCATCTACGACCAGAACCTGAATAAGCTCATCGCGAGCGGCAATGCGCAGCTCAAGGACCCCAACGGTTCGATCACGCGGGCGGACAGACTGGAAGCGCTCGACGATTTCCGGGACGCATTCGTCCAGTCGTTGAGCATGGTAACCCAAGATGAGACGCGCATAGCCGCCGACCGGGCGGTGCGCCGCGAAGGCAACGTCACCGAGTTCGAGCGTGGCAGGTTCACGCCCTGCCGTAACGACGCTGGCATGCCGCCGCTGTGGTGCGTGAGCGCCGCTCGCATCGTGCACGACCAGCAGGCGGCTACGCTGACCTATCAGGATGCGCAGTTTGAGCTGTTTGGCGTGCCAATTTTTTACATGCCCTACTTCCAGCACCCCGATCCGTCGGTGAAGCGGCAGTCCGGCTTCCTGATGCCGTCCTATTCGAATTCCTCGACGTTGGGTTTCTCGGTCGAGATACCCTACTACTTCGCCATTGCGCCCAATGCCGACTTCACGCTGCACCCGCGCTACTTGGCCGAGCGCGGCATCCTATGGCAAGGCGAGTGGCGGCACCGCCTCGCCAACGGGCAGTACAATCTGAAGCTGGCGGGCATCCAAGACGACCACGCACCGCTGGTGAACGACCTCGGGTGGCGCGGATCGCTGCAGACCAAAGGTCAGTTCTCGCTGTCGTCCTGGTGGCGTTACGGTTGGGATGTGACGGTCGAAAGCGACGAGAGCTTCCGCCGCTTCTATCAACTTGACCCGATCCTGCTCACCGACCGCGTCAATACCGCGTACCTGCAAGGCATGAGCGAACGCAACTACTTCGGTGCCACGCTCTATCAGTTCGGTGGCCTGCTGCTGGACAACAGCCAGGTTTCCAATGCCTGGGTACATCCTGTCATCGACTACAACTACTATGTTGGTACGCCGGTGGCCGGCGGCGAGCTCAGCTTCACGGCCCACGCGCGCGCCTTGTCGCGGACGGACGGCACAGACAGCAACCGGGCAGTGGTCGAGGCCAATTGGCGGCGCAAGACGGTCGACCCGATCGGGCAGGTGTGGACCCCCTTCGCCAATGTCCGTGGCGACGTCTTCAGCTGGTCAGACGCTCGCGACCCCAACAATCCCGCCAACTTCATTCCGGATGACACGATCACTCGGGGCACCGGCGCGCTCGGCCTGCTATACTCCTACCCATTCGTCGCGCACGCGGGTTGGGCGACACACGTGTTTGAGCCGACGGCGCAAGTGATTGTGAGGCCCAATCGGGTCGACGTCCGGCGCGCGCCTGACGAGGATGCGCGCAGCTTGATTTTCGACGACACGCTGCTTTTCAGCATCGACAGGTTCTCAGGCTACGACCGGCTGGAGACTGGCACGCGCGTCAATGTCGGCTTCCAGTACACCCTGCAAGGTCACAGGGGCCTCTACGCCCGCGCAGTGTTCGGCCAGAGCATCCAGGTGGCCGGCGACAACGCCTTCGCCGATGCTGGGCTGGCCCTCGGGCTGATCGACCCCTCTACTGGGCTACCGATTGCGGTGCCGAACTTCTCCCCGGTCAGCGGCCTGCAAACGGACCGTTCGGACTATGTGGCAGGGTTGTACTTGTCGCCGTTCACAGGCGTAAGCTTGATCTCGCAAAGCCGGTTCGCCGAGAACGATTGGGCGCTGCAGCGCCAGGACAGCCTGCTGCAGGCGAGCTATGGGCCCATTTCAGGGCAGTTGGGCTACACGTTTGCACGCTTCGAACCGTTGCTCGGCGGCGTGGACAACCAGCAGGAACTGCTCTCGTCCCTTGGCCTGCGCCTGACCGATCGCTGGAGCGTTCTTGGGCAACTGCGCTACGATCTCGATGCGCGGGAGCGCATCCAGGACATGATCCAGCTCAAGTATCAGGACGAGTGCTTCGTTCTGACCGCGAGCTATATCGAGACATTTGTGGAGAACCAGGCGCTGGAGATCCGGCCGGATCGCACACTGATGCTGCGCTTTGAGCTCAAGCATCTGGGTGACTTCAACTACCGTACGGATGTGCTCAATCACATGTTCGGCAATTACGGGGTGCCGCCGTCGGGGCAGTAATAGGCGTTGCGGGCTATGCGGAAAGCTGCAACTGTCCGTGAGGCGGCTGGCTTGTGACCGCGGTGCCATGCCACTGCCACGGTTGTGCTGTGGAACAAGGCAGCTACCGCACGCAAGTCGGCGGTATGCTGTCTGGCTCGAATCGCAGCCACCAACTCTAGCTATTTCTGCCATGCACGCCGCAGATGCCACCTTTCGCCCCGGTCTTTGCTTGCTGGCCTCCCTCGCGTTTGCCATGGGAATGCTCGTCCATCCAATGGCGGACTGGTCCTCGGCGGCTCAAACCGCGAAGGCTCCCGCTGCTGCCTCGAAAGGCGAGCAGGCGATCGTCGTGCTGGTGAACGACGAGCCGGTGACTGCATATCAGATCGACCAGCGCGCCAACTTTCTCGGGCTCAACAGCGGGGCTGGGCCCGAGCTGAAGGCTAAGGCGGAGGCGCGCTGGGCCGAGATCATAAAAGATCCTAAGACCAACGAGCGCTTCCAAGCGGTCCTGCGCGAGAAGAACGTCAAGAGCCGCGAGGAGGCGCAGGCTGTGCAGAAGCAGTTCATCATCGACCTGCAACGCTCCATGCTCGAACAGCTCAAGCGTGAGGCGCGCTCGAGTACGTTGCCTCGGCTGAGGAAGGACGCAAGGGACGAGCTGATCGACGAGCGCCTTCAGCTTCAGGAGGCAAAGAAGCTGGGCATCGAGGTTAGCGATGGCGATGTGAAGCGCATGCTGACCGGCCTGGCCGAGAGCAACAAGATGACCTACGATCAGTTCGCTCAGCACCTCAAGGGCTCGGGGGTCGATATTGCCACTATTGGCGAACGGTTCCGGGCAAAGAAAGCCTGGCGCGATCTTGTCATGCGCCGCTTTGGCCCACAGGTGGCGGTCACGCCTCGCGATGTGGACCGCGCCCTCTCCTCCAGCGCAGTGGAGGCAGGTGATGACACCATCGAGCTGCAGGTCAGCAAGATCGCGCTCGGGTTGCCAGGCCGCGACCAGGTCGCGCTGACGAAGTGGTACACGGAGGCGGAATTGCTGCGGCGCAAGTTTGCAGGCTGCCGGACGATGGGCGAGCTGGCAAAGGGCGTCCCAGGCGCCCGCTTCGAGGACATGAAGTTCTTGCGGCCGAGCGCCGTCTCGGAGCCTACCCGCTCCATGCTGCTGAGTGCCAAGGACGGCGACATCCTTCCGCCCACGACCACTGCCACGGGCATCGAGCTCTATGCCGTGTGCGGTCGCCGCAGCGTGGCGGTCAACGACGCCCAGCGAACCAAGGCCCAGGAAGTTCTGCAGTTCAAGCAACTGGACATGCTGGCCCAGCGCCACATGCGCAACCTGCGCCAGGACGCGCACATCGAATACCGGTAGCAATGCGTGCCCAACGCCCAGATGCGGCGGCCCTCCCTCTGGCGGTGACAATGGGTGATCCTGCGGGGATCGGACCCGATGTCATTTTGGGGAGCTGGCACGTGCGCAAGCGGCATGCACTGAGGCCCTTTGTCGTCTACGGCGAACCGGACATCATGCGCCAGCGCGCGGCCGGCCTTGGTCTGGACGCGGCGATCGCCTGCATCGGCGCCTTAGCCGACGCTGGCGGCGTCTTTGCAGATGCGCTGCCGGTGTCCCCAACCTCCCCAAGGAGCCCTGGCTCCGCCCGTCCCGAAGATGCCGCCATTGTAGCTGCCATCGAGGATGCGACTGCCGCGGTGGCCGGCGGCGAGGCGCTTGCTCTCGTTACCGGTCCCGTTGCCAAGAAGTCGTTGCAGGGGATCGGCCTCGAGTATCCCGGCCACACGGCTTTCCTGGGTCAACTCGCCTCGCGGTACTGGGGCGGTCGGTTTCGCCCCACCATGATGCTGGTCGCCGACGAGCTAAGGGTTGTGCCTGCCACCGTGCACGTTCGCCTTTCGGCGGTGGCCAAGATGCTCACCAAGCAGTTGATCGCGGAAACCCTGCGCATCACCGCGGCGGCCCTTGTGGAGGATTTCGGCATCGCCCGGCCGCGCCTCGCCGTCACCGGGCTCAATCCGCACGCGGGAGAAGACGGGCTGATAGGCGACGAGGAAGCCAGGATCATCGCACCCGCCATAGCCGAGGTTGCCGCGTCCGGCGTCGCCATCAGTGGCCCGCATTCCGCCGACACGCTGTTTCACGAGGAGGCCCGAAGCACCTATGATGCGGTGGTCGCCATGTACCACGACCAGGCACTGATCCCACTCAAGACCCTTGCCTTCGACCGCGGCGTCAACGTCACGCTGGGTCTCCCGTTCGTGCGCACCTCACCTGACCATGGCACCGCGTTTGCGCTGGCCGGCACCGGCAAGGCGCGGGCTACCAGCTTCATTGCGGCGCTGCAGCTGGCAGCCAAGCTGGGGCTGCAGCGTGCCAATTCGCGCGCCTACAGCAGCGCATGAGCCAAAGTCCCGACGGCCTCGCTCCGCTTGGTGAGGTCGTGCGGGCCCTGGGGTTGTCCGCCCGCAAATCGCTCGGCCAGCATTTCATCCTCGATCTGAACGTCACCCGCCGGATTGCGCGGGCAGCCGGGCCGCTGGCAGGCCGCACGGTGGTCGAGGTCGGCCCCGGTCCTGGCGGGCTCACCCGCGCGCTGTTTCTCGAGGGCGCTGAGCGGGTCATCGCCATTGAGCGCGATGAGCGCTGCCGCCCGGCACTGGAAGCCATCGCCGCTCGCTATCCAGGCCGGCTCGATGTTCATTTCGGCGATGCGATGGAGACCGATTGGGCCAAGCTTGCATCGCGCGCGCAGGGTAAGCCGAGCATTGCAGCCAATCTTCCCTACAACGTGGCGACCCTGTTGCTCACGGGTTGGCTGGAGACCGAGCCGTGGCCTCCTTGGTACGGGCTGATGGTACTGATGTTCCAGAAGGAGGTGGCCGAGCGGGTGGTGGCTGGCCCCGGCACCAAGGCCTATGGGCGCCTTTCCGTGTTGGCGCAGTGGCGGACAAAGCCTCGGTTGTTGTTTGCCTTGAAGCCGGAGGTGTTCGTGCCGCCTCCGGCTGTGGCTTCCGCTGTCGTCGAGTTCAGGCCCGTCGAACGGCCACAACCCGAATGCTCGGCCAGAGCGCTGGCCAAGCTCACGGCGGCCGCCTTCGGCCAGCGCCGAAAAATGCTGCGCCAGAGCCTCAAGGGGCTTGTCGGCGATCCGGAAGCATTGCTTGCGGCGGCGGGGCTTTTGCCCACTCTCCGAGGTGAGGCGCTTTCGGTGAGCGACTTCGCGCGCTTAGCCTACACGCTGGAGCGGTGGCCAGGCAGATGATTTCTGGTTAGAGGGCGACCAGCACATCCGCGACGAAGGCGCCGAGGCCGGATTGCCGCTCGCGCTTCAGGCGCTCCGCCGTCAGGATGCAACGCAAACTGGCAGCACTGTGCTCGACGTCGGCGTTGACGATGACGTAGTCGTACTCGTTCCAGTGCTGGATCTCCGCTGCGGCCGCAGACATGCGCTGCGCCACGATGGCATCCGAGTCCTGGTTGCGCCCCTTGAGGCGGCGTTCGAGCGTCTTGCCGTCGGGCGGGAGAATGAAGACACGGACCACATCGCGGGGAAGGCGCTTCTTGAGCTGTCGGGCACCCTGCCAATCGATGTCGAACAGCACGTCGTGCCCCGACTTCAGAGCTTCGATGACCGGCGTTTTCGGCGTGCCGTAGTGCTGGCCGAACACTTCTGCCCACTCGATCAGCTTACGGCGGCGCTGGAGCCGCTCGAACTCCGCCTTGTCAACGAAGAAGTAGTCGACGCCGTCCACTTCGCCGCGCCTGGCCTTGCGCGTAGTAACCGACACCGACATGCGGATGCCGCTGTCGGCTTCCAGCAGGCGTCGTGCCAGCGTGGTCTTGCCCGCGCCCGACGGCGAGGACAGCACCAGCAACAGGCCTCGCCGGGGGATGCGCCCAGCGTCTTTGCCGCTCGCTCTACTCAATGTTCTGCACCTGCTCGCGCATCTGGTCGATGAGGGCCTTCAGCTCCAATCCGGCTCGCGTTGTATCTGCGTCGTTGGCCTTGGAGCAGATCGTATTGGCCTCCCGATTGAATTCCTGAGCGAGAAAGTCCAGGCGCCGCCCCGCGGGCTCCTGAGATTGCAGAAGCTGCCGGGCTGCTGCGATGTGCGCGGTAAGCCGCTTCAACTCCTCCTCCGTATCGGCGCGGGTCGCCAGCAGTACGGCCTCCTGATAGAGGCGGGTTTCTTCGAACGACGTTCCAGTCTCCACCAAACGGCCCACCTGTTCCTTGAGCCGCTGCTTGACGGCTGCCGGCGATCGAGCGGGTGAGCGTTCGATGGTTGCCACCAAACCTTCGATGGTTGTCAGCTGGTCGAGCACGATCGCTTGCAACCGGCGCCCTTCTTCCGCGCGCGCACGTACGAGGTCATCGATGGCCTGGCTCAGACTTTCCAGCATCGCTTGCGTTCGCGACTGCGTCTCCGCCTCGCTCTCTTCCGGCTCCACCAGCTCCAGCACGCCCTTGATGCTGAGCAGAGCTTCCGCGCTCGGGGGACCAACCGGCACGCTCGCCTTGAGCCGGTCGAGAGCCTGCAGGACTTGCTTCAGCGCAGCTTCGTTGAGCTGAATCTGTACCTGCCCGTGCGCACGCTTCACGTTCAGGCTGACCGTCAAATTGCCCCGCGCAATGCGCTGGCCGACCGCTTCGCGGATGTGCGCCTCCATGCTCTCGAAGCCCGGCGGTACCCGCAGCCTGATATCGAGTCCGCGCCCGTTGACGGAGCGCAACTCCCAGTGCCAGCCGAGCGGACCCGTGGTCCCGTCCGCGCGGGCGAACCCTGTCATGCTCTTGATGGCCATGAGCCTGTCGCCTGGTGCGCGGATCGATGTCGAGCCGAGAACGCCGGCTGGAGCGCGACTAACGCAGAATCTGCGTTTCCGCGCGAACTTAGCCGCACTTCACCTAGCCAACAAGGCGATCAGCCTGTGACCTTGGGGCACGGCCACGGTGGGTAGAGCCGTGCTCAGCGCTTGATTGGTGGCGACTGGGCCGGCTGGGTCGTTGGTGCCCAAGTGGACCCATCCTTGTTGCCGCCTGCCAGTGGCGATGCCTGCGCTGGCTCGGCTGGAGCCGCGGCCTTGCCTTTGTTGGCAGACGTGCCGGGCGGTGTGCGAATCGCCGCCCGCGGCTTGGGCGCGGCGGTCGTGGGCGTATCTTCCGCCGGAGCGGGACTGCCGGCCTTGGCCTTCATTTCCTTTTCGAAGGCCCGCCATTTCTGCACGTTCGTGTTGTGATCCTTAAGTGTCTCGGAAAACACGTGGCCGCCGTTTCCGTCTGCCACGAAGTACAAGTCCTTGGTGTCGGCCGGATTGAACACGGCTTCGATTGCGGCCTTGCCCGGGTTGCAGATCGGCGTCGGAGGCAACCCATCGATCTGGTAGGTGTTATGCGCTGACTTCTGCGCGATCTCACTTCTGAGAATGGGCCGGTTCCATACCGTCTTGCCGCCGCCGATGCCGTAGAGAATCGTCGGATCGGAGTGCAACCGCATCTTCTGCTTGAGGCGATTGACGAACACGGCCGCCACGCGTTCACGCTCGTCGTTGCGCCCCGTCTCTTTCTCCACGATCGATGCCAGCACCAGCGCCTCTTCCCACGTCTTGAACGGCAAATCCTTCTTGCGCTGCGCCCACAGTTTCTCCGCCAGCTTGCGCGACTCCGCCTGCATCTTCTCGATGACCGACTGGCGGGGCGCCCCGCGCTGGACAATGAAGGTCTCGGGCAGCAGCGAGCCTTCCGAGGGCACTTCGGCGATTTCGCCCGAGAGGCTGGTGTCCGCCCTCAGGCGCTCGACGATCTGCTCGCTGGTCAGCCCCTCCGGGATCGTCACTTTATAGGTGATGGTCTTACCCTCGGAGACGATATCGATGATCTGCCGCACGCTCGAAGCCTGCGGGATGACGTATTCGCCAGCCTTGAGTTGCACTGGCCGCGCGCTGTCGCCCCACCCTGATACTTTCGCCAGGAGATAGCCCGCGATGAAGAGGCGCCGATCGGAAACGAAGCCGTCGCGTTCCAGGCGTGCCGCGATCTCGTGGCTGCTTTCGCCCTTCGGCACCACGAGCACCTTGCTTTGGGCAAGCGGACCCGGCGCGTTGATTTGGCTCTGCACCATCACCGCTGCGCCCGCTGCGAGCAGCATCACGAGCAGAACAAGCGTCAGCAATCCGCTGAGCACGCGGACAACCGGCCGGGAAGAACCCGGCTCCCGCCGAAATCGGTGGCGCTGGCGGGCCGGTCTGGTCGGCTCCAACCGCTCCGCGGGGCTGCGCGCGAAACTGCCCGTCGAACGACCGCTATAGTGCGGTTCCGCCGGCCGGCGGTTGCTCATCTGGTCCGTTCCTTGCGGTGTGCGGCGGCCCCGACTAGCTGAGGACCGCGCCCCTCGTTCACCGGCTGCCCAATGCACGCGAGGCTTGGCCGCAAATGTGGCGAAAGGACGATTTGTGCGCAAGCCCGCGATTGCGGCGGCTTCGTCATAGAGCAACTGGCAAAGCGCGGCGGCGCCGGCGTCTCAAGCGGCCAGACGGCGTAGCACGAGCGAAGCGTTGGTGCCGCCAAATCCAAACGAATTGGAGACAACCGTGTTCATTTCACGCTTTTTCGCAGTGTGCGGAACGAGGTCGATAACGGTCGATACCGAGGGGTTGTCCAGATTGAGCGTGGGCGGCGCGAGGTTGTCGCGGATGGCGAGAATGGAGAAGATAGCCTCCACGGCTCCTGCGGCGCCCAACAGATGGCCGGTCGCAGATTTCGTGGACGACATGGCGAGCTGGCCGGCGGCATTGCCGAACAATCGCTCCACGGCTGCGAGCTCGATCTCATCCCCCATCGGCGTGGAGGTGCCGTGCGCATTGATGTAGGCCACGTCGCTGGGCTCGACACCAGCCCGCGCTAGCGCCATGCGCATGCAGCGGTAGGCCCCATCACCGTCCGCGGCCGGAGCCGTAATGTGATGGGCATCGCCGGACAACCCGTAGCCGATGACCTCAGCGTAGATGCGGGCCCCGCGCGCCTTGGCGTGATCGAGGCTTTCGAGCACCACGACGCCTGCGCCCTCACCCATGACGAAGCCGTCGCGATCCTTGTCGTAGGGACGCGAGGCCTTGGTCGGTTTGTCGTTGAAGCCGGTGGAGAGCGCCCGGCACGCCGCAAAACCCGCAACTGCCAGGCGGCAGATGGGGCTCTCCGTGCCGCCGGCCACCATGACGTCGGCATCGCCAAGCGCAATCAGCCGCGACGCATCGCCGATGGCGTGGGCGCCGGTGGAGCATGCCGTGACGACAGCGTGGTTTGGGCCCTTGAGGCCATGCCTGATGGATACGTAGCCGGAGGCCAGGTTGATGAGGCGTCCAGGAATGAAGAACGGGCTGACGCGGCGCGGGCCTTTCTCTTTCAGGAGGATCGATGTCTCGGCAATGCCCTCCAGGCCGCCGATACCCGAGCCGATCAGCACCCCCGTGCGCTCTTGCTTCTCCTGGGTATCGGCCTTCCAGCCGGCATCTTTCAGGGCCTGCTCCGCGGCCCCCATGGCGAAGATGATGAAGTCGTCGACCTTGCGCTGCTCTTTCGGCTCCATCCAATCGTTCGGATCGAACTTGCCGTCGGATAACGGGCCCCGGGGCACGAAGCATCCGATCTGGCACGCCAGATCGCTCACGTCGAATTCTTCGATCCGACGCGCCCCGCTCCTTCCCTCGATCAAGCGCGACCAGCTCGCCTCGACGCCGCAACCCAGCGGCGACACGAGACCAAGTCCAGTGACAACAACGCGGCGAAACATTTCCGGTCCGTTCAGGTCTGCCGCTCGCAAGGTTGCTTAATGCACGCCCTGAGCTCAGGTCGGGAGGGCGGCGCGATGGTTGGAACCAAGCTGGCGCGCGAGGGACTCAGGATGCTGGCGGGGTTCCCGCGGCGCTCGCGTGCTCTTCGAGGAACTTGACGGCGTCCCCGACCGTCTGGATTTGCTCGGCGGCATCGTCGGGGATCTCGCAGCCGAACTCCTCTTCGAAAGCCATCACCAGCTCGACGGTATCCAGGCTGTCGGCGCCCAAGTCGTCGATGAAGCTGGCGTTGTCGGTAACCTTGTCGGCCTCCACCCCTAGGTGCTCGACCACGATCTTCTTCACGCGCTCTGCGACGTCGCTCATCGGTCTCTATCCTCGCCTAGCCTGTCCGTAGTGTGATCCAATTTGCTGCTGTTTGCGTCAAACCCATTGGGATGGAGCCCGAAGCTCGTCGCTAGCATTAGCCGCCACGGCAGGGATGCACACCCCTAGTACCCTTGTTTTCCTCAGGTTAGGCGCAGAAATCAGGGGGCTCGTTAACATACTTCATCTACCTTGACTAGCACTCGAAGCGTTCGCATTCAGCCCCGCAAGGGCCCTGTTTTTACAATCAGATCATCACCATACCACCGTTCACGTGCAACGTCTGGCCCGTGACGTAGCTGGCTTCCGGCGAGGCCAAATAGACGCACGCGGCAGCTATGTCGGCGGGAGTGCCAAACTTCTGTGCCGGTATGGCCTCCTTGATGGTGGCGACCTGCTTTTCGTTGAGCACGTCGGTCATGGGCGTCGAGATGAAACCGGGAGCGATGCAGTTGACGGTGATGCCGCGCGTCGCCACCTCCCGAGCGAGCGACTTGGACATACCGATCATGCCGGCTTTGGAAGCGGCATAGTTCCCCTGTCCCGGGTTGCCGACGATTCCGCTCACTGAAGAGAGGTTGATGATTCGGCCGTAGCCGGTCTTGGCTCGCATCATCGCCCGGGCCGCCGCACGCATCAGCATGAACGTGGAGGTGAGGTTGACCGCGATGACCTCGTCCCATTGCTCATCTTTCATCACCATGAACAGGTTGTCCCGCGTGAGCCCCGCGTTGTTGACGATGATGTCGAGCCGGCCCAGCTTGGCGATCGCCTCATCGACGAGCTTGGCCACCTGCGACTTGTCGGCGAGATCGCAGGGCAGAACATGCACGCGATCGCGAAGCTCGGTGGCGAGCCTGTCGAGCTTGTCCTTCTGCCGCCCCGAGACGGCAACCGTAGCGCCCTGGCCATGCAGCGCGCGAGCGATAGCGCCGCCGATTCCGCCCGTGGCACCCGTGACAAGCGCGGTCCTGTCGGTCAACTCGAACATGATGTCCCCTATGGCGTGAGCGAAGCTAGCGCCGCGGCAATGTCCTGCGGCGATCCAACGGAAGTGGCATTCAAGGACGGCACGATGCGCTTCGCCAAGCCTGCCAGCACCTTGCCAGCGCCGATCTCGTAGATGCTGGTGACGCCGAGGTCTGCCATGGCTGCGATGCTTTCACGCCAGCGCACGGTTCCGGTGACCTGTTCGACAAGGCGCCGCTTGATCTCGGCCGGATCCGAGATCGGTGCAGCCAGAACGTTGGCAATCAGCGGTACCGCAGGCGCCTTCATCTCGACGCGCGCCAAAGCTTCCGCCATCACGTCCGCCGCGGGCTGCATCAACGCACAGTGAAACGGTGCGCTGACGTTGAGAGGCATGAAGCGGCGCACGCCATGCGCCTTGGCCAGCTGCCCGGCGCGGTCGATTGCGCTCTTGCTGCCCGAGATGACGGCCTGCGTGGGCTCGTTGTCGTTGGCGAGCTGGCAGACCTCACCTTGCGCCGCCTCGGCAGAAAGTTTCTCGGCAACGTCCTTGCCGACGCCCAACAGAGCCGCCATTGCACCGTGACCTACGGGGACGGCTTTCTGCATGGCCTGCCCGCGGGTCTTGAGCAGGCGCGCCGCGTCGCCGATCGAAAGGGCGCCCGCGGCAGCAAGCGCCGAATACTCGCCAAGCGAGTGACCCGCCACAAACTTGACCTTGCGCGCGAGCTCGAAGCGGTGCTCGGCCTCGAGCACACGCATCACGGCCATCGATACGGCCATCAGGGCCGGCTGGGCATTCTCGGTCAGCGTCAGCGTCTCGAGCGGGCCGGTGAACATGACATCGGAAAGCTTCTGGCCAAGGGCGGCGTCGACTTCTTCGAACACCGCACGCGCGCTGGTATGCGCCCTGGCAAGCTCCGCCCCCATGCCGACGGCCTGGCTGCCCTGCCCAGGAAAGACGAATGCGATGGTCATCGCCCGCGTTCACGTGGTGGATTTACGCGGCCTTAGCCACAGTGCGGGTCGCTCTGTCAAGCAGGCGCGGTGCGGGACCAGGCTCGGGCGGCCCTTTTCCCGGCGCGTGCGCGGTAGCGCGCCCCGGGCGAGGCATAGGGGCTTGGCTCATCGATTTTGCCTTGCTGAGCCCGGTAAACTGCGTATAACTCCGTGCCATCGCCGTTCCGGTTGGAGGCTGAACGGGAACCATCCCCTACGGATGGGGGCGCAAGCGCCCGTTCCCGGTGTCTCCGCTCTTTCGGGTCCTTTGGGCCTTTCCGCGCAGTCAGCTGCGCCGGGCCCAAAAGGGGCTTTGCGCCGGAGCGCACACTCGAGGAAAGGCACAACATGCCCCTTTATGAGCACGTCTTCCTGGCACGCCAGGACATTTCACAGGCGCAAGTCGATGCGCTGACGAAAGAATATAGCGACGTCATCACCGAAGCCGGTGGCAAGATCGGCAAATCCGAGTACTGGGGCGTCAAGCCCCTGGCCTTCAAGATGAAGAAGAACCGCAAGGCCCACTACTGCCTGCTCAATATCGATGCCCCCCCCTCGGCAGTGGCCGAGATGGAGCGGCGCATGGGGCTCTCGCCGGACGTCCTGCGCTTTCTGACGGTGCGGGTCGATGCGCATGAAACGGAGCCCTCTATCCAAATGCGCAAGAGCGATCGCGACGACCGGCGCGACGGTGATCGCGGCGGCGGTTTCCGCGGCGACCGTGGCGGGTTCCGCGGGGGCGGAGGCCGCGGCGATCGCGGCGGCGGTGGCGGCTTCCGGCGCGACCGGGAGGGGGGCGACAGGCCACCTCGACCGCGGCGCGATGCCGAGGGCGCTCCTGCACCCACAGGGGAGGAATGAGCCATGGCTGAAGGTGCTTCTGGTGCCGCCCGGCGGCCATTTCATCGGCGTCGCAAGACGTGCCCATTCTCGGGGGACAATGCGCCCAAGATCGACTACAAGGACGCACGGCTGCTCGGGCGGTACGTGTCGGAGCGTGGCAAGATCGTGCCGAGCCGCATTACGGCCGTATCCGCCAAGAAGCAAAGAGAGCTGGCGAGAGCAATCAAGCGGGCCCGTTTCATCGGACTGTTGCCGTACCTGATCAAATAGCTCTGCGGCGTCGAAGGGTTGGGACGGCGCTTGCCGTCCCTAACCGCCACGGCGGGACAGCTGAAGACATGCCATACGGTATCATCATCGGCGCCGGCTCCGGGCTCGTCTCGGCGCTGTTGTTCTATTCGGCCGCGCGGGGCGCCTCCTTCCTGCGCCCTCTCCTGCTCTTCCTGACGCCGCTGCCCTCGCTGGTCGCCGGACTGGGATGGGGCTGGCAGCCTGCAGCCGTCGGCGCCGCGGCAGGAGCTGTCGTCGTGGCTGCCATCGTCAGCGGCACGTTTGGAATTGGCTATTTGGTTACGCTCGGCCTTCCGGTCGCCCTTGCCGCCTATCTTGCCTATCTCAGCCGTCCTGCTCCTTCCGACCCTACAGCTCGCGAGTGGTATCCGGCCGGCCGCCTGATGGCGGGCATGGCGATCTATGCCGGCTCGCTGCCGACGCTCCTGTTGCCGCTGATCGGCGGCAGCTACGAGGGCCTGCGCCCGATTCTCGGCGAGGTCCTGAAGCAATTCGCCAAGCGATGGATGCCCCCTGACGGCCGGCTCACGGATGACATGCTGGTGGAACAGACGGAGTGGGCATTGTTCCTGCTGCCGGCCGGCTTTGCCGTGCAGTGGCTGATGCTGTGCGCGGTCAATCTCTATCTGGCAGGCCGCATCGTGCTGGCTTCAGCGCGCCTCGGGCGCGACTGGCCGGATCTCGCAGCCATGAGCTATCCGCCGGGGTTCGCGATACTGCTGTTGGTTGCGTTGCTGGCGGCGAATGCAAGCGGTGCCCTCGGCGTCATCGGCATGGGCTTTGTCGGGGCATTTCTTTGCGCCTACTTGCTTGCCGGCCTGGCGCTCGCCCACTTCATCAGCCGAGGACTGGCACCCTGGCTGGTCTGGGTCGTCTACCTCGGTCTGTTTTTCTTCTGGCCCTTCTTCATGCCGCTGGTCGTGCTGGCGGGCCTCGTTGAATCGATCTTTGGGCTGAAGCAGCGCTTCGGCATGCCCCGACCCTCAACCTGACATCGCTATCGCCAAGAACGGAGCATCTCCATGCAAGTCATCCTACTCGAGCGCATCGGCCGGCTTGGCCAGATGGGCGACGTCGTCAACGTCAAGAACGGCTATGCGCGCAATTTCCTGCTGCCGCAGAAGAAGGCTCTGCGCGCCACCAAGGAGAACATCACCCGCTTCGAGAAGAATCGCGCCCAACTCGAGGCGCGAGATCTGGAATTGAAGAAAGACGCTGAGGCAGTCGCCGCCAAGCTCGAGGGCAAGACCTTCGTTGCCATCCGCCAGGCGGGGGACACCGGTCAGCTCTACGGCTCGGTTACCACGCGCGATATCGCCGAGGTCGTCACCTCCGGCGGCTTCAGCATCGACCGGCGCCAGGTGGTTCTCGACCGGCCGATCAAGGAACTCGGGATCCACCCGATCAAGGTTGCGCTCCACCCGGCGGTCATCGTGCAGGTCTCCCTCAACGTGGCACGCACTGAGGAGGAAGCCGAGCGCCAGGCCCGCGGCGAGGACGTGACGGTCGTCAAGGACGAGGCGCCCACGCTTGAAACCTTCAACCCAGACGCCGTCTTCGAAGAGGAGGCGCTGGCGCGGCAACGGGACGAAGCTGAGGCCGAGGACACGAGCGAAAAATAGGAACGATCGGCCCGCCAGGAACGTTTTGCTCAAATCGCGGGGCGCCGGGTTGTAGCATCCACCCGGCGCCCCTTTTTGTTTGCACGGACTGTTGAAAATGGGGCGGTTTGCGCGGTAACATTACAAGACATAATACGGAGTAGAGCCCGTGTTTCCCCTACGTTTGCTCCTCCACCGCTTCGTGCGCCGTGGTTACCTAAGCGTCATCGATCACCTCGGGCGCCGCCACGAGTTTGGCAGCCGTGGCGACGGCCCGACCAGCGCCATCCGCATCCACGATCCTTCGCTCTACCGCCGCCTCGCGCTGTACCCGACGCTGCACGTCGGGCGCGCGTATGTGGACGGTAAACTGAGCATCGTCGAAGGCCAGCTCAGTGATTTCTTGAACTTGCTGCTGCTCAACGAGCGGCTGGCCTCTGGAGGCGGCTCAGGTGAGTTGAAGCGTCGGTGGGAGGAGCTGGCGAGGCTGGCGGCCGTCATCAACCTGCCGCGCCGCGCACGTCGCAACGTGCACCACCACTATGATCATCCTGCCGAATTCTATCGCCTGTTCCTCGACGACGATCTGCAGTACTCGTGCGCCTATTTCACCAACGAGGAGTCTTCCCTTGAGGAAGCGCAGGAGGCCAAGAAGCGCCACATCGCGGCTAAGCTGTCTCTTCGGCCAGGGCAGCGCGTGCTCGACATCGGCTGCGGCTTCGGGGGCATGGCGCTGTTCCTGGCACGCAACTACGGGGTGCACGTTACAGGCGTCACGCTGAGCACTGAGCAGCTCAAGATCGCCCGCCAACGCGCGGTCAAGCAGGGCCTGACCCGTCTCGTCGACTTCAAATTCGAGGACTACAGGCGCACGCGCGGTCCGTTCGACCGCATCGTTTCGGTCGGCATGTTCGAGCACGTTGGGCGCCCGCACTACAGGCAGTTCTTCTCGTGCCTGGGCAATCTCCTCGCCGATGACGGTATCGCGTTAGTGCATACGATCGGCCGGCAAACGCCGCCCCAGCCAATCAATGTCTGGATGCGCCAGAATATCTTCCCGGGTGCCTACCTGCCGGCACTGTCGCAGCTGTCGGCGGTACTGGAGAAGCAGGACTACTGGCTCGCCGACTTCGAGAACTTGCGCCTGCACTATGCAACCACACTCAAGGAGTGGAACCGCCGCTTCCAGCTCAACCGCGAGCGCGTGAAGCAGCTTGATCCCAACCGCTACGATGATCGCTTCTGCCGGATGTGGGAGTTCTACCTCCAGGCTTGCGAGGCTGGCTTCCGCCACAGCGGCCTTACCGTGTTCCAGCTGCAGCTGACCAAGTCCATCAACGTGCTGCCGATCACGCGCGACTACATGTTCGCCGAGGAGCGTCGCCTGATGGCGGGCGAGGCAGGAGTGCCGGCGAGACCGCTTATGGCCGGCGAGTAGGCGCGCCTGCAACGATTCGGGCCGTCGAGCGAAATCTTGCCCTTTTGTGCATAACTGGGATGACGGTTGTGGGAGTAGCGGCCGCTGGCCGCGACTTCTGACATTGCCTCGCCCATGATCGACACAGCACGCCGCAAGCCCCGCGAAGCGGGCCAGGATACTGCCTCGCCCGAGGCCCTGCCGTTCAGGGCAGCTCCCCACAATCTCGAGGCCGAGCAGGCATTGCTCGGCGCAATCCTCGTCAACAACGAGGCGCATGACCGCGTCTCGTCATTTCTGGAGCCGCAGCATTTCTACGATCCGCTGCACCAGCAGATCTATGAGACGGCGGCCAAGCTGATCGCCACCGGCAAGCAGGCGACGCCGATCACGCTCAAGACGTTCTTCGAGGCTGCCGAGCCGATCGATGCCAGTCTGACCGTCCCGCAGTACCTGGGCCGGCTTGCCGCCAACGCCGCCACCATCATCAACGCGCGCGACTACGGGCGCACGATCTACGACCTCGCTACGCGGCGCCAGCTGATCCTCATCGGCGAGGACATGGTGAATGTGGCCTACGTCAGCCCCGTGGACTTCCCGCCGAAAGAGCAGATCGAGGAGGCCGAGACGCGTCTCTTCGCGCTGGCGGAGACCGGCAAATACGGCCAGGGCTTCTCCACCTTCGCCAGCGCGCTGACGACCGCCATCGAGATGGCCAACAATGCCTATCAGCGCGAAGGCGGCCTCTCCGGCATCGCCACTGCGCTCAAGGCGCTCGACGCCAAGCTCGGCGGGCTGCAGCCGTCCGACTTGGTCATCCTGGCCGGGCGCCCGTCGATGGGGAAAACGGCGCTGGCGACCAACATCGCCTTCAACATTGCCCGCTCGCGAGCCCGCTCACTGCAGGATCGGGCGGACCTGAAGCCCGACGACCCTGCCCACGACGGTGCGGTGGTCGGTTTCTTCTCGCTTGAAATGTCGGCCGAACAGCTCGCCACCCGCATCATGTCGGAGCGGGCTGGCATTCCATCGGAGAAGATCCGCCGCGGGATGATCGACGAGGCCGAGTTCAAGCGCTTGGTCGAGGCCAGTCAGGAGATGGCAAGCCTCCCGCTGTTCATCGACCAAACCGGCGGCATATCCATTGCCCAGCTCGCCGCCCGGGCCCGCCGCCTCAAGCGCCAGCAGGGGCTCGGCCTCATCGTCGTCGACTACCTCCAGCTCCTCACCGGCTCGTCGCGGCGCGCGGCCGAAGGACGTGTGCAGGAAGTGTCGGAGATCACCACCAGCCTGAAAGCGCTGGCCAAGGAATTGAACGTGCCGATATTGGCGCTGTCGCAGCTCTCGCGTGCGGTGGAGAACCGCGAGGACAAGCGCCCGCAGCTCGCAGACTTGCGCGAGTCGGGCTCGATCGAGCAGGACGCCGACGTCGTCATGTTCGTTTTCCGCGAGGAGTACTATATTGAACGGACCAAGCCGGCCGAGGGTTCGGCCGAGTGGAACGAGTGGTACGCGAAGATGCAGCTCGCCAGTGGCAGAGCCGAGGTGATCATCGGCAAGCAGCGCCACGGACCGGTGGGTACGGTCGCGCTGCAGTTCGAGGCGAACGTCACCCGCTTCTCCGATCTGGCCCAGGACGCCTATATGCCGGTGAGGACGGATTGAGCGAGATAGGAAAAGCACCGTCCAGCCCGCCGCGCACAAGGACGCCGATCCCGCTCTCGGCACGTGCCGTTCTCACCATCGACCTCGCCGCGCTGCGCGCCAACTGGGCGCGGCTCAACGAAGTCTCGGGCAGGGCGGAGTGCGCCGGCGTCATCAAGGCCGATGCCTACGGGCTGGGGCTCGCGCCGATCGCCAAGGCGCTCACCAGCGAGGGCTGCAAGACCTTCTTTGTGGCAACCGTCGAGGAAGGGCGCACGGCGCGAGAGGTGCAGCCCGGTGCCACCATCTACGTGCTGGACGGTCTCTTGCCCGGGGCCGAGGCGTACTACGCGGGCTTCGATCTGCGCCCCGCACTGTCGGGCCTCGCCGAGGTGCGCGATTGGGCTGCCTACAGCCGCTCGCGCGGGCGGAAGCTGGCCGCGGCCCTGCACATCGACACGGGCATGAATCGCTTGGGGATGCCGGAGAGCGAGGTTGACCAGCTGGCCGCCGCGCCGGATCTGCTCGCCACTTTCGAGACCACGCTCGTCATGAGCCATCTGGCGTGCGCAGACGAGCCCTCCAGCCCCATGAACGAACGCCAGCGCGAGCGCTTCAACTTCTTGCGCGCCAAGCTGCCGCCGGCGCCAGCCAGCCTCTCCAACTCGGGCGGCACTTTCCTGGGGCCTGCGTTCCATTTCGATGTGGTGCGGCCGGGCATCGCGCTCTACGGCGGCCGCGCACACGAGGGCGGCTCCAACCCCATGCGTACAGTCGTGCGGCTTGCCGCGCGCATCCTGCAGGTGCACGAGGTTGCACCCGGCGCCACTGTCGGCTACGGCGCCATCTTCAAGGTGCAGCGGCCCTCGCGGATCGCCACCATCGCCTGCGGCTACGCCGATGGGTTCCTGCGGGCTTTGAGCGTGGCCACCGGCGAGGCGGGGCCTGTGGGCTTCATCGGCAACTATCCCGTTCCGATCGTGGGCCGGGTGTCCATGGACTTCATTACCGTCGACGTCACCGATGTACCGCAAGAGCTGACCCGCCGCGGCGCCTGGGTGGAGGTGATGGGCAGCCGCGTGACGGTGGATGACCTGACGGACAGGGCGGGCACCATCGGCTACGAGCTGCTCTCCCGCTTGGGGCCCAGGGTGCATCGGGTCTACGAGGGGGCGTGAAGAGCCATGGCGAAAGCCGCCCGAAGCCTGTTCGTTTGCCAGAACTGCGGCGCCATGGCGCCGCGCTGGACCGGTAAATGCACCTCGTGCGGCGAATGGAATACTATCACCGAGGAAGCCCGGAGCACGGCCGCGCCCGGCTCGTACGATGCAAAGTCCTCGGTTGGCCGCCCGGTGAAACTCAGCCTGCTCGCTGAGACCGCGGGCAACAAGGTCGAGCGCATGCCGACGGGTCTTGCGGAGCTCGACCGGGTCACCGGAGGGGGCATTGTGCCGGGTTCTGCGCTGCTGGTCGGCGGGGAGCCCGGCATCGGCAAATCGACACTGCTGCTGCAGGTCGCCGCCCACTTCGCCGCTGCCGGCCTGCGCAGCATCTATTTCACGGGTGAAGAGGCCCTGGCCCAGGTGCGCCTGCGCGCCGAGCGATTGGGTCTGCAGAATGCGCCATTGGCGCTCGCGAGCGAGACGAGCCTGGCCAATGTGATGGCCACGCTGGCCGGGGGCAAGCCTGCGGATTTCGTGGTCATCGATTCCATCCAGACCCTATGGGCCGACGGGCTCGAGGCGGCTCCCGGCACCGTCAGCCAGGTGCGAACCGCCACGCAGTCGCTGGTGAGCTATGCCAAGGCCACCGGTGCGGCGCTGCTGCTGGTTGGCCACGTCACCAAGGAGGGCGCGATCGCCGGTCCAAAGGTCATCGAGCACATGGTGGATACGGTCCTCTATTTCGAAGGCGACCGCGGCCATCCCTTCCGCATCTTGCGCGCGACCAAGAACCGTTTCGGTGCCACCGACGAGATCGGCGTCTTCGAGATGGCCGCCGATGGGCTGCGCGAGGTTGCCAACCCTTCCGAGCTGTTCCTCGGCAACCGGGAGGCGTCGGCCCCGGGTTCGGCGGTCTTTGCCGGGATCGAGGGCACGCGGCCCCTGCTTGTGGAGATGCAAGCGCTGGTAGTGCCGTCCGGGCTTGGAACGCCGCGGCGTGCGGTTGTCGGCTGGGATGCCACCCGGCTGGCCATGCTGCTGGCGGTGATCGATGCGCGCTGCGGGATCAGCTTTGCCCAGCATGACGTATACCTGAACGTTGCCGGCGGTTTGAAGATCACGGAGCCGGCGGCGGACCTGGCTGTGGCTGCCGCCGTGCTGTCGTCCATCGCCAACGTGGCGCTGGCGACAAACGAGGTCTACTTTGGCGAAATTGGGCTCTCGGGGGCGATCAGGCCGGCGGGGCAGGTCGCGGCACGCCTCAAGGAGGCTCGGAAGCTGGGGTTCGGGCGGGCCGTCCTGCCGTCGGCGGGTGAACTCGATACGCGCGTTACCAAGCTCGAGCTGGCGCGAGTGGCACATGTGAAGGACTTGGCTGACACGCTGGGTCTGTGAGATGGTGGGCGCCAAGTGGCAAGTTGCATGAGCACGCCGGCTCTGGGAGCGGAGGACGCCGCGCCGGTTGCACCCATGGCCACAACTCTTTCGCCACCCCGGAGCAAAGGTCGGAGCACATGATTGCTGGCTTGATTTCTTATCTCGACGCGGCGTTGCTGGCCGTTGTCGCCATTTCCGGGTTGGTGGCCATGTACCGGGGCCTCACGCGCGAGGTGCTATCCATTCTCTCCTGGTTGGTAGCCGCCTTGGCCCTGCTTTACTTCATCAGGTCCCACCGTGGCCTGGCCGAGGAGCTCGCCAAGCAGTTCTCCAACCCGGTGCAGACCGTTCATGTCTACATTGCCCAGGTGGCTCTCGGAGCGGTTATTTTCCTATTTGTTTTGATCGTTGTTCACCTGATCACGTCGCACATCTCCGACACTGTGCTCGACAGCCGCGTCGGCGCCATAGACCGCCTCCTGGGTCTCGTTTTCGGTGTGCTGCGGGGGTTCGTGCTGGTGGTGATTCCCTACATGTTCGTCGTCTCCTTCGTCTGCAAGGAAGGCGCAACCCGCGCTCTGGCGCAGGGCTGTCAGCCAGGTGAGCTGCCGAGCTGGGTCGAGCAGGCCCAATCGCTCGGGATGATCAGCCAGACCAGCGGCACGCTCTATGGGATCCTCTCCCGCTACGTGCCCTCCGCGCTTTCCGGTGAGCAACAGCAGGGGGCAATTCGTGACGTCGACCCCAGCGCAGTCGCCGCACCCCATGGCCATCCGCCCCAACTTGGCCTATATCCAATGCGCCCCGCACGCCGGGGAGCTTAAGCGCTGCCGCGGGGTGAAGCGCCGCGCTCTCTAGAGGCCCTGCATGACGGTTCCCATCGGACGGGGTGCTGCTTCGGGTCTTTTTGACCGCTACCCAGACGACAGACTTCGCGAGGAATGCGGGGTCTTCGGGGTGTTCGGGCATGAGGACGCCGCAGCGCTGACCGCGCTCGGTTTGCACGCCCTTCAGCATCGCGGACAGGAGGCTGCCGGCATTGTCGCGTATGACGGCGGGCATTTCCACTCCGAGCGCCGGCTGGGCCTCGTAGGGGACAACTTCAACAAGGCCGAGGTGATCGGCAGGCTCAAGGGCCACATCGCGCTCGGGCACAACCGCTATTCCACCACCGGCGATACGATCCTGCGCAACGTGCAGCCCCTGTTCGCCGACCTCGACACCGGCGGCTTTGCCGTTGCCCACAATGGCAATCTCACCAATGCGCTTTCGCTGCGCCGCGACCTGATCTCCTCGGGTGCCATCTGTCAGTCGACCTCGGACACCGAGGTGATCCTCCACCTCATCTCGCGCTCCAATCGGCGCCGCATCGTCGAGCGCTTCGTGGATGCCTTGCTGCAGATCGAAGGCGCCTACGCTCTGGCGTGCCTCACCAACGACATGCTGATCGGGGCGCGTGATCCGATCGGCATCCGGCCGCTCGTGCTGGGCCGAATCGGCTCGGCCCATGTGCTGGCGTCGGAGACCTGCGCGCTGGACATCGTCGGTGCCGAGTTCGTGCGCGAGATCGAGAACGGCGAGATCGTGACGATCACGGCGGAGGGCGTCGAGAGCCACCGTCCCTTTCCCAAGCGTCCGGCCCGACCCTGCATCTTCGAGTACATCTACTTCGCCAGGCCTGATTCCATCGTCGGCGGGCGCAACATTTACGCCATCAGGAAGCAGATGGGCGCGCAGCTGGCGCGCGAGCATCCCGCCCCCGCCGACGTCATCATCCCGATCCCCGATTCCGGCGTCCCGGCAGCGATCGGCTACTCCCAGGAGAGCGGCACGCCATTCGAGCTCGGCATCATCCGCAACCACTACGTGGGCCGCACCTTCATCGAGCCCGAGCAGCGCATCCGCCAGCTCGGCGTAAAGCTCAAGCACTCCGCCAACGCCTCCGCCGTGCGCGGCAACCGCATAGTGCTGATTGACGACAGCGTGGTGCGCGGCACCACTTCCAAAAAGATCGTGCAGATGATGTTCGAGGCCGGAGCGCGCGAGGTGCACCTGCGGGTGTCGAGCCCGCCCATCACGCATCCGGATTTCTATGGTATCGACACGCCGCGGCCGTCCGAATTGCTCGCCGCCAACATGAGCGTGAAGGAAATGTGCGCATTCGTGGGCGCCACCAGCCTCGCCTTCCTCTCCGTCGACGGCGTCTACCGTTCGCTCGGCTACGACAAGCGCGACAACCGGAACCCGCAGTTTACAGATCACTGCTTCACTGGCGACTATCCCACGACGCTCACGGACCAGAACGGGCCGGGCTATGCAGGCCAGCTTTCATTCCTGTCGGAGTCCGACAGGCGTACCGGAGCGAGTTGGACTTAGGTCGCTGCGGGGCTGTCCCACGCTTACCAGCTGCCCTCCACTGCGGTCGCAGCCTGCGAGGTAACTGAACACCGCTCCGGTTTCGGCCCTTGCCAGGCCCGCGTGACGGGGGCTAGCAGTAGCGGCCATGAGCCCTCCCCCCCGCCTCGCCGGCCGCCTCGCGCTCATTACGGGAGCCACCCGCGGCATCGGCCGCGCCGTCGCCCTGGCGTACGCCAAGGAGGGTGCGCACCTCATCCTGGTCGGCCGGACTACCGGAGCGCTCGAGGAACTGGACGACGAGGTGCGAGCGCTCGGGGGCAATGCCACCCTTCTCACGCTCGACCTCAAGAACCACGACAAGATCGACGCGCTGGGCCCCACCCTCTACCAGCGCTGGCAGAAGCTCGACATCCTGGTGGGCAACGGGGGCATCCTTGGGCCATTGTCACCCTTGGGCCACGTGACCGCCGACGCCTGGGACGAGGTGCTGAGCGTCAACCTGACGGCCAACTGGCGACTCATCCGCACGCTCGACCCGCTGCTGCGCCGCTCGGACGCCGGCCGCGCCATCTTCGTCTCCTCGGGCGCTGCGGTCAGCCGGCCCGCCTACTGGGGTCCCTATGCCGTCTCCAAGGCGGGGCTCGAGGCGCTCGTCGTCACCTACGCACACGAGGTCGAGAATACACCGGTGCGCGTCAATCTCATCAATCCAGGTCCGACCCGAACCAAGATGCGTGCCAAGGCCTTTCCTGGCGAGAACCCAGCGTCGCTCAAGACGCCCGAGTCGATCACGCCCACGTTCGTGCGGCTGGCTGAGCCTTCCTGCACCGACAACGGGCGTGTGTTCGATCTGAAGACGGGCGAAATCCGCTAATTGCGCGAGCTGCAGCGTGCGCTGGCCGCGACGATGATTGCGCAATCCTCCTTGCGCCAATGCGGCCGACGTGAACGAGGCCGGCGCGATAAATTCAGTGTTTGTGCCGATGGCCGGCGTGCGCCCGACGCGCAACGGTGGGCGCCCGAAATCTCCAAATCGGGTTGCATTCTATGGAGATCGCGTGGTCTCGCTGGCTGCTTGGTGCTTGGGCCGTTGTCGCCGTCGTTTGGCTGGCCGTGGCGAGCCTCATGCTGGTGCAAACGTGGCCGGAGCCTTCGGGGCACGATCGGCAAATGCTTTGGGGAGATGCCGACTACGCACGCATGTCCGGCCAACCAATGAAAGGACACATCAGCGTTCGCACATCAAGCCCCGAAAGGGAGCACCTCGCAAAGTTCTTGCTGTATGCAGTGATCCCTCCAGGATTTCTTTTCGTAATTGTGTGGGCCGGGCTGTGGGTCGCCGGACTTCCCCTTCCCAGCTTCCGACGGGGGAGGCGAGACAAGCTTTCAGACTCCGGGTAGCGCCTGCTGAGCCGCCGGTGCGAGACAGGCCAGAACTTTCGCCCGGGCGCTCAGGAGAAAGCGCGGCTTCCACTACTGCGCAACCTCCACCACCATGCCGTCGTAACCCGGCTCGACGTGGGGCGGCAGCTGACGGCGCAGGGCCTCGTAGTCGAGCTCCACAGTCATGTGGGTCAGAACAGCGCGTTTGACGCCGAGCCGCTCGATCCAGTCGAGTGCCTGCTTGACAGAGAAATGGCTCGGGTGGGGAACCGGGCGCAGCGCGTCGACGATCCACAGATCGAGCCCCTGTAGCAGCGGAATCGAGCTTTCAGGGATGCCGCCGACATCGGGCGAATAGGCGACGTTGCCGAAACGGAAGCCCAGCGATGGGGCATCGCCGTGCTCCTGCACAATCGGCACGGCCTCGATCACTCCGCCTGCACCCTGGATGCGCAGGGGCTGCGGCGGATCGATGTCGTGCGCCTGCAGTATGGCGGGATAGATCGATCCGGGCTTCTGGGCGAAGCAATAGTCGAAGCGGTTCTCGAGCGTTCGGCGGGTAGCCGCGTCGGCCCACACGGGAACACGCCGCCGCATATTGAAGAACACGCCGCGCAGATCGTCGATGCCGTGCGTGTGGTCGGCATGGTCGTGCGTGAACAGCACGCCATCCAGCGTTTCCACTCCGACGTCGAGCAGCTGCTCGCGCAAATCGGTCGGCGCGTCCACCAGCACCGTGGTGCGGCCGCTGCTTGCGAGGCGGTCGACCAGCAGCGCGCAGCGGCGCCGGCGGTTCTTGGGGTTGGCGGGGTCGCAGGCCCCCCACACCCGTCCAACGCGCGGTACACCGCCCGAAGAGCCCGTGCCGAGCAGGGTGAACTTGAGGCTCATGGGGTGACCACCGGGCGGGGCGTCCTGTTGTAGAGACGGAAGAAGTTGTCGGTGGTGATTTGGGCGAGCTCGTCCGGCGCCAGCCCCTTGACGCGTGCCAGCTCGGCGGCGGTCTCGACCACGAAGGCTGGCTCGTTTCGCTTGCCGCGATGCTTGCCGGGCGCCAGATAGGGCGCGTCGGTCTCCACCAGCAGACGGTCGAGCGGCACCGCCCGGGCGATGTCGCGCAGCTCGTCGGACTTCTTGAAGGTCAGAATGCCGGAGAACGAGACGTAGAGGCCAAGCTCCAGGCCGCGCCGCGCGAGCTCGGGTCCGCCGGTGAAGCAATGCAGCACCGCCGGGAACCAGCCATGCTGCATCTCCTCTTCCAGGATCGCGGCAACATCGGCGTCAGCCTCGCGGGCGTGGATGACGAGCGGCAGCTGGGTCTCGCGTGCGGCGGCGATGTGGTTGCGGAACCCCTCCTCCTGGGCCGCCCGCGGACTGTTGTCGTAGAAGTAGTCGAGCCCCGCCTCGCCGATCGCCACCACCTTCGGGTGCTCGCAGAGGCGCACGATCTCGTCTACGGAGACGTCCAGCTCCTCGTGCGCGTAGTGCGGATGCGTGCCGACGGAGCAGAAGACGTTATCGTGCGTCTCGGCGATGGCGAGCAGCGCCTCGAAGCGGCGCACACGTGTGGAGATGGAGACCATCAGCCCCACCCCAGCCGCCTCGGCGCGGCGGACCACGGCGTCGAGCTCTGGCGCGAAATCGGGAAAGTCTAGATGGCAGTGGTGATCGACCAGCATCAACTCTTGCCCTTCGACTTACCCTTTCCCTTCGCTTTGGGCTCAGGCTCGGGGGCCGCAGCGTCCGCGGGGTCGACGTAGCGCGGGAAGGCGCCAGCGGGCGGCGGGATGGCCGTGCCGGGCTTGAGCCGCCCCGCCTCGCCCAGCGCCGCGAAGCTACGGGCATCGGGTCCCTGCCCCAGCGCATCGAGTAGCCTGGCCGCGCCGATGGGCGTTGCCGGCTGTGCCAGGATCGCCACCTGCCGCACCACCTCGGCCGTTACGTAGAGGATGGTCTCCATGCGCTTGAGGTCCGTCTTGCGCTTGGCCCACGGCTCCTCGCCCGCGAAGTAGCGGTTGGCGTCGGCCACCACGCCCCACACGGCATCCAGGTACTGTTTGATCGCCTGCCGGTCCATGGCCTCGCGGGCCTTGCCATACAGGGCATCGGCCGCAGCCAGGATCGCCTTGTCGGCGTCTGTGAGCGCCCCGGGCTCGGGGACCTTGCCGTCGCAGTTCCTGGCGATCATCGACAGAGAGCGCTGCGCCAGGTTGCCGAGGTCATTCGCCAAGTCCGCGTTGATGCGGTTGACGATGGCCTCGTGGTTGTAGTTACCGTCCTGACCGAACACGACCTCGCGCAGGAAGAAGTAGCGCACCTGGTCGACGCCGTAGGCCTCTACCAGATCGAAGGGATCGACCACGTTGCCGACCGACTTCGACATCTTCTCGCCGCGGTTCAGCACGAAGCCGTGGCTGAAGATGCGCTTGGGCAGCTCGATGCCCGCCGACATCAGGAACGCCGGCCAGTAGACGGCGTGGAAGCGCACTATGTCCTTGCCAATCACGTGCACATCGGCCGGCCAGTAACGCCAGCGCGGATGCTTGGCGTCGGGAAAGCCGGCTGCAGTGATGTAGTTGGTGAGCGCATCGACCCACACGTACATGACGTGATCAGGGGCGCCCGGCACGCGAATGCCCCAGTCGAGCGTGGTGCGCGACACGGAGAGGTCCTCAAGCCCGCCCTTGACGAAGCTCACGACCTCATTCCTGCGCTCGCGCGGCAGGATGAAGTCGGGGTTCTGCTCGTAATGGGTAAGCAGCCTGTCCTGGTAGGCGGAGAGGCGGAAGAAAAAAGTCTCCTCCTCGAACCACTCGACGGGCGTGCCCTGCGGGCCGAGGCGCACGCCGTCGACCCCGAGCGTGGTCTCCTTCTCTGCATAGAACGCCTCGTCGCGCACCGAGTACCAGCCGGCGTATTTCCTGAGGAAGATGTCGCCGTTGTTGGCCTGCGCCATGCGCCGCCAGATCTCCTGCGACGATCTGTAGTGCCTCTCCTCGGTGGTGCGGATGAAATCGTCGTTGGAGAGGTGCAGCGCCGCTGCCATCTCGCGAAAGCGCGCGGAGTTGCGGTCGGCCAGCGCGCGCGGAACGAGACCCTCCTTCTGCGCTGTCTGCTTCATCTTGAGGCCGTGCTCGTCGGTGCCCGTCAGGAAGAACACATCCTTGCCGTCGAGGCGCTCGAAGCGAGCGATGGCATCGGTTGCGATCGCCTCATAGGCGTGACCGACGTGCGGCGCACCGTTGGGATAGGAAATGGCCGTGGTGATGTAGAATTTCTGTTGCCCGCTCATGGTGGCAGGTTCCGTTCGTTGGCTGATCCGTGAAGCGAAAACGGCCGCTCCAGGTCGAAGCGGCAGAAGCGATCAGCGCATTTGAGCGGCGCCGACCCGGGGGGCCGCGCCTGGCGAGGGGGAACGGAAAATGCGGGCGTCGAGGTTCATCGCTTCGAGATGGCTGGAGCCAAGGGGCGCTCAGTATCACGAAAGCCCTTAGCGCGCTAGTGTCCCGGACCCGAACTACCACGCCAGCGGGCCTCCAGGCCCGAGGATGACAGCGGTGGAGCGAGGTGATTGCGCGCAGCAGAACCACCTCGCCACGGCTATTGGCTCAGCGCAAGATCGTTGCCACGCCGCTCAGGCCGTCGTTGCGTACCCAGTGCACCCTTCCAGCCCCCTGCTGGCGCAGCGTGAAGCAATAGGCCCGGCCGCCGAGCCAGGTATTCCACCGTTGACACAGCTTGTCGGCGACCACCCACCAACGGCCGCGATCGCGCTCGGAGCCCGTGTATGCGGCCAGGCTACCGGCCTTGCCCCACATGGTGCCGTCGGCGCGGTAGTTGATCGGCAGGCCGCCCAGCGGCGTCGCAAGGTGCACTGTCTTGCCGGCAACCGCCTTGCGCAGTGCCCCGTTGTCCATCACTCCGTCATTGGAGGCGCTCGCAAACCCCGTTCCGGCCGCGACCGCAATGGCCGCAGCCAGCATTTTCACATGACGCATGTTGCATACCCCGTACTAGCGTGCGGGCAGTCCCGCGATGGGGCTGTCAATCGGTCTCATGTGTCGCTTTTGTGGCACCGCAGCATCGAAAGCTCGCGCTTCACCAGAGAGTTGGCTGTCCCAGGCTGGTTGTACCGTGTTCAACCTCTTGCTGCAGCCTCCAGCCGCGAGAGCGCCCGCAGAATGAGCGCCTTGCGGTCGAGATTCAGCTCCTCGACCGCAGCCTTGTCGCGCAGCACGGCCTCCCACAGGGCCGCCCATTTGGGCAGACAGCCATCCGCGATCAGGCGCTTTGCCAGCGCTACCTCGCTTGGTTCGCCCTCGCCGGTGGCACGAGCCCGCGCCAGCCGCGCCACCTTGTCGAGCAGAAGATCGAAGAACGCCTCGTAGCGCTGCTCGTGGGCGCCGAAGCTGAGGGCGTCCGCCAGGGTGTGAACCGCCGACCAATCCACCTTGGGCAGTTGCGTGAGTATGCCCTCCACCCGCCCGTTCATCTCGAGCCCACCGGCAGCCAGCTGCAAGGCGCGACGCACACTTCCCCCAGCCAGCCGCTCGAGCTCATTCCATTGCGCAGCTTGCGGCGGGTCGATGTCGGAAGCCGCCAGAGCCGCTTGCGCGGCATGCCGGAGCGGCTCGCCAGCCAGCGGCAGCAAGTCGAGGCGGCGGCAGCGCGATCGGATGGTCGGGAGCAGACGGCTCGGTTCGGACGAGATCAGCAAGAAGAGGGCCCGCTTCGGCGGCTCCTCGAGCGACTTGAGGAGCGCATTCGCCGCGTTGGGATTGAGATCGTCGGCGCTGTCGACAACCACGACGCGCCAAGCCTGCTCACCGGCGGTCAGCCCGAGGAACGACTTGAGCCTGCGCACCTCATCGACAGGGATGCTGGTGGCGAAGCGCTTGGCCTTCGTATCGTAAGGTCGCCGCAACACCAGCAGTCCCGGATGCGAGAGCGCATCCACCTGCCGCACCGCGGTGCTGTCCAGCGGCACCTCCAGGGTGCGCCGGTCAGGATCGCGCTCTTCGGGCTTGGCCAGCACATGCCGCGCCAAGCGATAGGAGAGCGTAGCCTTGCCGATGCCGGACCGTCCGGCAAAAAGCCAAGCGTGATGCATACGCCCATCGGCGAAGGCTTGCGCAAGTCCCTGCTCTGCGGCCTCGTGGCCATGGAGACGGCGGGTCTCGCGCGGGTGTGGGAAGCCTTCGAGGCGATCAGCCTCGGGCAGTGCTTCGATCTCCTGGGCAGCGGGAGCCCGCGCCATCAGCGCTGATCCTGCGGGATGAGGCGCTCGACCTGCGCCAGCACCTCAGCCGCAATCGCTGCCTCGGGCTGCGTGGCATCGAGTACGTGGCAGCGGCGCGGCTCTGCCTTGGCAACGGCAAGGAAGCCCTCCCGCAGGCGCGTGTGGTAGGCAAGATCGCGCTTCTCGTAGGCGTCCTCGCCGGATAGCGCCTGGGCAAGACGGCGCGTAGTGGCGCGGCTGAGACCGACCTCGGGCGGTACATCCAATATGAAGGTGAGGTCGGGGTAGGTGAGCTTCACGACGATGAGCTCGAAGGCCTTGAAGACGTCGAGCGGCAGTCCTCCGGCCTCGACCTGATAGACGCGGGTGGAATTGGAAAACCGGTCGGAGACTACCCAGCGGCCGGCGACCAGTGCCGGGCGGATCACCCGGTCCAGGTGATCGGCGCGCGCAGCGTAGAACAGCAGCGCCTCCGAGAGGGCCGAATGCGGGGCCGTTGCCGGATCGAGGATGAGACTACGCACCTGCTCGGCGAACGCCGAGCCTCCCGGCTCGCGGGTCAGGACCCCGTCGATCCCCTTGGCGCGCAGGGTTTCGGCCAGCAAGCGGGCTTGCGTCGATTTTCCGGAGCCCTCGCCGCCCTCGAAGGTGATGAATTGACCCGTTGGCATGACACCTGCCGGCTAGGCTTGCGCCAAGCGCCTGGCGGCCCTTCCCATTTGCGAACACGCTAGCGCATCCAGCGCGTAGCGAAATAGACGATTGAGTCAAGCCCGCGGCGCATGAAGCCCCCCCGGCCAACGTCCTCGGCCGCGAAAAGGGGCACCTCGTTGCTGGCGTCGGTGGAGGTGGTGACCCGCAAGGTCGCCACCTGCTCGCCCTTCTTGATGGGAGGCTTGAGAGGGCCCCGATAGAGGATGCGGGCCGAGAGCTTCTGGTTCGCCGGGTAGCGCGGCAGCACGATATGTACGCCGCCGTTGCCGGTGAGTGGCATGTACATGCGCTCGCCGCCCCACACCCGGGCGTGCCCCACGACCTCCCCAACCTCGAACAGCTTGACCTCGGAGAAGCTCTTGAACCCCCAGTCGAACAGGCGGCGCGCATCGTCCTTGCGCTCCTCCGGGGTGGCGGCTCCGTTGATGGCCAGGATCAGGCGCCGGGGGTCGATCTTGGCCGAGGCGACGATGCCATAGCCCGCCTCCTTTATGTAGCCGGTCTTGAGGCCGTCGACGCCCGTCACCACGCCGAGCAGCGGATTGCGATTGGCGAACTTGTGGTGGCGGTATTGGAACTCGCGCTGCGCAAACAGCGGATAGAACTCGGGGTAGTCTCGGATGATGATGCGCGCCATCAGGGCAAGCTCGCGCACGGTGGTCAAATGCTCCGGGTCGTAGAGCCCGGTGGCGTTGCGGAAAACCGATTTCTTGAAACCGAGGCGCCGCGCCTCTTCGGTCATTGCGTCAGCGAAGGCAGTTTCGCTGCCGGAGAGCTTCTCGGCAATGGCGATCGCTGCGTCGTTGCCCGACTGCACGACGATGCCCTTGAGCAGCTCGTCCACCTTGGCGGTCTTGTTGAGCGGCACGAACATGGCCGAGCCCCTCGAGGGAGCGCCGCCCGTGCGCCAGGCATGCAAACTCATCACCACGTCGGTGTCGAGCGTGATTTCTCCGGCCCTCAGAGCGTTGAACAGCAAGATGAGCAGCATCAGCTTGCTCATGCTGGCCGGCGATACCAGGTCGTCGGCGTTGCGCTGAAACAAGACCCCGCCGGAGTCGGCATCGATAAGAATGGCCTGCGGAGACTTGATCATGACGTCCGCGCTCTGCGCCATGGCAGGGGCGATGCCGGACACCAGCGCGCCATAGGCAACGAGCAGGGCGGCAGCGATGCGCGAAACAAGCTGCGACAGCCGGCGCGAGGCGGAGCAAGGCATCGTCACGTTCCCGACCGGTGGGGGCCTGGCGGACTATCGGATCGGCCGAGCGGGCAAGTCAACGGCTTCGCGGGACCGGAGCCCCGTTCCAGGCCGCCAGCCGGTACCAGTGCTGGCTGGCGAGGTACCGCTGCTCGTAGCGGTCGTCGCCGTTGAGGGGCGCGCGGCCGGCGTAGCGGACGCGAACGTAGGACGTGCCGGTCGTCTCGAAGCCGAGGAGACGGGCGGCCGCGCGCGATAGATCGACGACGCGGTTGTGGGCGTAGGGGCCCCGGTCGTTGATACGCACCAGGAGCGTGCGTCCGTTGTTGAGGTTGGTAACGTAGGCGTAGGACGGCATGGGAAGCGTCGGATGGGCGGCTGTCAGGGCCCACATGTCGAATATCTCGCCGTTGGCGGTCCGGCGGCCGTGGAAGTCTTCGCTGTAGAAGGAAGCGATCCCCGTGCGGTCGTACGCCAGGTTCTCGGCCGGAGTAAATTGCACGCCGTCGATGCGATAAGGGTCACCCACCTTGTAGAAACCGCCACCCTTGGGGATCGGCTGGCCCATGGGAATGACGCGCGGGCTGACGGGAGCGTCGGTTTTTGGAGTTGTGCGGGCTTCGCGGCCTCGGCCGCCACTGGCGCAGGCTCCGGCCAGCAGCACAAGGAAGCTGACGCCGAGGTACGAGGCCTGGCGCCACGAGAACGGCATACGCATGGAACTCTTCGCCGATTCACAGTGGTCCCGCGCGCAACCTGATCAGGCTCACGCACGGTTGCAGCGACCTTGGCAGGGGATCGTTAGCAAGGCGTTAACCACGCCTGCCCGGTTGCGCGCGGTTGCGTATGGCAGGGGACCGGCGCAGCAGCTGCCGTTGTCAGCGCGGGGAACAGTAGTGGGAGGTTTTCGCTGCCGTCATTGGCCGGCTCCGGCCCCAGCAGCGGGGCCCCAGTTTTCGGTTATCACCCGCCTGGCGGCATGCTAAGCGCCGGATGCGTCGAAGCGGATGGGTGGCCGAGTGGTTTAAGGCACCGGTCTTGAAAACCGGCGTGGGTTCACGCTCACCGGGGGTTCGAATCCCTCCCCATCCGCCATCCAAATCGCGCGAGGTTAGATCAGGGTATGCGCGGGACGATGCACGCGCTCGCTCCCCAGCCCTGTTGCCAGCTCCCGCCACGCCCGGCTTACGCCCACGCAGGAAATCGCTCTACCGGATCCTCCCGCCAGTGCGCCCCCAGCGTTCCATGGCCTCCCACCAAGCCGTCGACCCTGTGGGCAGGCTCTCGGGTGTTGGATTGCCATACGAAAAGCCGTAGCTGGGCTCCCCGCGATAGGCGTAGGGCCGTTGCACGCCTCGCCGGCAGACGCGGGCACCGTTGCGCCAGGTGCAGCGCCGGTACGCTGCCTGCTCAATGGCTGTAACGGTCCGCGCCTCCACGGCCAAAGCTCCAGGCCCGAAGCCTACGGGCGCCGCGTACAGGGCCCCGGGCGCAAGGGTCATCAGCGCGGCCCCGCCGCACAACAATCCCATCGCCGCGCGCATGTCCATACACTCACCTCTTGTCCTCTTTCCACGCTCGCGCGACGGCGCGAGCCGGCACACTCTCCTTCCTGCATATGGTGCTGCGGCACCGCATGTGCACACCTGTGCGGTGACAGAGGGCATCACAAATGCTTCAAGTGCCGGGACTGGGATCGCGCACCATGCCCGAGTAGAGCGTGAGCGCGATCCCATAGAGGGCTGCGCCAACCAGAACGATCCGCTCCCAGGCGCCTGCGGGGAAGCCCGACAGGAGCACCGACACCCCTGCGATGCATGCGAGCGCCGTACCCAGCACCGTTACCGGCCTCAACGCCACCGTCCGCAACGGGTGCACCCATTTGAGCGGGATGAAAGTCAGGACGACGCATCCCAAAATCAGCAGCGCGGTGGATGTCGGGCGAAAGGCCCAGCGCAAAGACATAGAAGGCAACCAGGTTCCAGATCGCCGGAAAGCCGACGAAGCTGTGGTCGTCGGCCTTGCTTGCGGTGTCGGAAAAGTGAAAGAGCGAGCAGAGCAGGATCAGACAGGCGAGGACAACGCCCAGGCCGCCTTGCAGAAAGCCAGCCTGCAGGAGAGCCACAGCAGGCACGAAGACATACGTGAGATAGTCGATCACGAGATCGAGCCGTTCACCGGAAAAGCGTGGAAGGCGCTTGCTCACTCCCACCAGCCTGGCAAACGTGCCATCCACGGTATCGATCGCCAAAGCAACCGCCAGCCAGCCGAAAACGGCTTCCCAAGCCCCTTGGAACACAGCCCTCGTTGCCAAAAAGGCACATATCGCGCCCATGGCAGTGAAAACGTGAACCAGAGCCGCCGGCCACATGGCAGAACCGACTATCACCTGGCACCGGTAGAATCAGCAAAGGAGCGCGAATGGCGCTCCTTCTCCTATCACGACCCTGCACAGAACGAAGGTCAGAAGCGGTGCTTGATTGTGCCCCTGATCTGGACGTCGTCAGGGCTCGTTTTGTCCTGAGGAAGGCCTTTGGGCTCATTCGCGCCGTAGAGCAGCTCAAGGCCAAAATCGAGCTTCGGCAGCACCCCGACGGTACCAAGGCCTGGAATCCGCACCTCAGTGCCCGAGGTCTTGCCCAAATTGAGCTCTGTGCCACCACCCAGGTCGAGACCCTTCCCAGGAACCTTGGGCAGTTCGAGAACGGTCGCAGCGGGAGCCTTCTCCTCCCCCACCCCGATCTTAGTCTCTTCGAACGCAGCTACGGCGGGCGCCAGCAAAGCCGCCGCTACCGCTGCTAGCAACAATCTGTTCAGTCCCATGACCCCGACCCCGCAAGCCGAGCACCCTGTACGCGCTCTTACTTACCGGCCTCCATTTGAGCTTCCGTATACAGGAATGCAAGCCAACTTCCACAAGCGATTGCAGCGAGCCCAGGTTTTCCTCAGGCCAGTGTGCTCGCATAGGCCATGTTGCCTGGCCGCCACACATACACATACCGAGTTCACCCCAACAAAAGAAGAGCCGCCCGCAGGCGGCTCTTCCCATGCTCGTCTCGTATCGGCTTGATCAGAAGCCGATGCGCATGCCGCCCATCACGATGTCGATGTCATGGACGTCAGCCCCAGACACGGCGTCATGGTCCAGCGCATGGCGCCGATAGTTGAGGTAAACTTCCATTGCCGCTGCATCGATGTTCTGCACCACGCCCAGACCCCACATGGTGTACTGGTTGTCTAGATTGGTGGCCAAAATGGTTGGGGCCGGCACGGCGCCGTTAGTCCCCCCGTGAACGTATTCGTCACGGGCGAGAACGTGCGCTGCAGGTTGTCGCCGCGGGCATACTCAGCGAACAACACCGTCTTGCCCCAACCGTGCCAGTTCCGACTGACGCCACCCTGGATATGCCACAGCGTACCGCTGTCTTGGCCGCCACCCTGCACAGTAGTGCCGTTGTTTGCCAGCACTAGGTTGGGGCGATCGAACCGGATCCAAGACCCCTGCAGGAACAGACCGCTGGCGATATGCAGCGCGGATGCGCTGTAACCGGTATTTGCGGAGAAATCGTCTACCCGGCCCAAAGGCGTCGAAGAGACGGCACGCTCCTCGTTGGTGCTCCTCTCGTAGGCTGCAGCTGCAGCCACGCGGAACCCATGATGTTCGCCGGCATAGCGCAACGCCACCGCCCAATACGGACCAACCGGCCCGTTCATGCTAGAGGCGTCGAGGATGTTGTTGGTGGTGTTCGACTCCTCGCTCCAACCCGCTTCACCGTAGGCCGCGCTCAGCACAAAGCCGTAGTGCGTCGGCGAATCCCAGCGGACCGAGTTCGTACGATGCGAGAAGTCGGCCACGTTGGTGGTGTTGTTGGAAATCGTACGCACCCGTCACGGCACCAGTCGCGCTGTCTGCGGAACTGGAACCCACCGCCAAGCAGATCGATGGCCGCCGGACTGACGCAACCGACGTACCGCCGAGGTCGACGATGCCCTGCGGGCCGGGGTTGGTCAGATGGCCAACCGTAAAGCGGCCCAAGCCTCTTATCCTCAACCCAGACGTTGCGTCACGGATAGCGGATGCTGCGATCTTCGGCCCAGACGTTCGCGGCGCCGATGACGTTGCCAAACTTGTCGAAGACGTCGAAGCTGCGATCCTCACGGAACGATTCAGGCTCGAGGTGCCCGTCCCGCTGGAAAGATCCACCAAGATCGAGAAGCCAGCCGTCCACTTCGGGAGTGATCTTCGCGTCGCCGCGCAGGCCAAAGCGGGTCGCGAAGTTGATGTTGTCGACACCGAAGTAGGTATTCGACTGCTCACCATCGTTCCAATACATGATGCCCTTGTGCACCCAGCCATAGAGCGTCAGGCTGACCTTGCGGTTGCCTTTCCGAACAGTGGTGGCTTCGAGCTCCGCCACGCGCTCCTCGAGATCTGCGCAGCAGTTGCCCCCCAGGTCGGCCGCGAGCACGGAACCCGAACTCAACACCAAGGCTGCCAAGGCAGCTACGGCGCCAGGGCCCGCCGCTTTGATCATTCCCCCGTTCATGTCTATCTCCACTTGAGGTTTCAATGCTTGCGGGCGAAGCGCTCGCTTGGCCCCCTCTACGCTCCCGTGTCCGGATCGCGACGCACGCACAGGCGACGCGACGCCGTGAACCGGACGCGAACGCGCACTACGCGGGATTTACTGACTGACGCTGGGAACTAGGATCGTGGACGCAGCACGCAGAGGTTGGACCTGCAGTGCGGAAAACTCAGCTTCCGCCGCGCTACTGCGTAGGTCAGGGCCGCGGACGCACACGCGTGAAGCACCTGACACGAACTCAAGACAGTCTCGACACAAATACTAAATGGAAGGTATATCTGCAAACACCCCCATAAATTGACCGGGTATTACCGGGTGTGAGTTGCGTTGCTGCCACAAAACTGAGCAACCCACTGCCCATTCTGCCTGAGACTCAGTACGCGTCCAGCTAGTTCATGTTCCAGGGTTGCGCCCAAGGAACCCAGCTCGGAGACGGCGAAACCGAAGTCCTAGATCGCCTTGATTCGAAGGATTTGCTAGTGTGGCGCTGTTGCCGCGGTGTCTTGAGTTGGCGATCCCCACGCTTGTCTGGTGCCGCTGACACATCGGACATTGCTGTTTCCTGCGCGCTCGGGGCTGGCGCTTGTTCCTGCTTGGGTCCGGCGAGCGACATTCGGTCCATAGGGGGAGACGGAGCCTCGAAAGGCGCGGTCACGGTCGGTTGCGAAGCATCGTCCGGCGCTTGCTTTGCCACTGCGGGAGCCGGCTTGGCAACCACCCGCGGCTCATTGGTCGTGCGTTTCTTCGACCCGGCTGCAACGACACCCGTTGGCAAACAGCGCCCGGCCTGGGTGCGAGCCTCTCCCGCCGGACACTCTCGGCCGCAGGCCACGCCCTCGTGACTCTGCACCATTGCCAACAAGATGTAGTCCGGCTGATCGACCGGCAGAGTGGCATTTACGTGCTCGGTGAAAGCTTTCATCGAGCTGCGCGCCCCGGGGGTCCACACGGCGCCGATAGGACCCTGGTAGCAGCCCACGCGCTTCAATTGGACCAGCAGTTCCTTGGTCAGCTTTGCACGGTCCAGCGGCCTTGTCGTGGAGGCGGCAGAGCGTACGGGAACCGCCTTTGGCGCAACGGTGGGTAGTTGTATGGCGATTGTTTTGGTTGCCAGCCTGGGCGGTGTGGCTGCTGGTGGAGAAGGAACCGCAGGAGCTCCATCCTTGCTTGCGGGCAGTATCGGTGCAGCCTCCAGCGTGGTTTGCACCTGCACGGGGGCCGGCACCTTCTGCCGGGCGGGTTCAGCAGCCGGAGAGGCATCGGCCGGTGGGGTCCGTCTCGCCGTCGCCTCAGTATCTACGGTCCAGTGCATTGCATAGGCTGCCATCCCTACGCCTGCCACGACCAGGAAAGCGCCGCTCAACCTGCTCATCTATTCGACTCCCGCAAGGCGCTGGCCTGGCCCAGGGAGGTCGGCTCGCGCGGCATGCCTCGTCTTGCACATTGACGCCGGGGCAACGCAGCGCAAGCAGCATTTGTACTTATATTCTCGTGGCATCGACCCGACAGGCTGCCCACGCTCAACTCGACGTGCGAGCCCGGCTGCGGCATTGGGGGCCTGCTCCAACTCAATAGGCCCGCGTCCTTGCGCGCGTGTCCGTGCACGGCACCAGGACGCCGACCGGTCCATCGCTCCCCCAACACATCCCGCCACCACCGGCTTTTCCCCCGCCAGTGGCCTTGCGAGCCGGATGGGCCTGGGTGCCGGTGGACTTGGCCTTGGCTGAAGGCGCTGCCTTCGCCGGGGGCGTTGCCGCCTTGGGCTCGTCGGCTTTGGCGCCTGGCAAGGGTCCCGACGCAGGAGGCGGAACAGCCGTTGTTTTCAGCTGATCGATCATCATCCGGGCAAGTGCGGAGAAGTTTCCGTTCGGATAGCGCTCCAGATAGGTTTCGAGCATGGCGGGCGACTTGCTGTCCTTGACGCTGTTCCAGATCGACAGCTCGATCTCGCGATCGTAGTTCACGGCGGGAGGCGTAAACGCCGCGCCCGGCGATGCCGTGGCGTCGGGCCGCAGAAACACCTGCCCCGTGAGCGAGGTGTGCTCCCATGGAACCTGCTTGCCGTCCGTTTCCTTGAGCACGTCGTTGCGTACGGCGATGAGAACCCCGCTCACGTCCTTGCCCGGCGCCTCGATGTATCGCAACAGCGCTTGGGCGTAGGGTGAGTTGCGCCCGGCGCCATCGGTCGCCACGTTGCCCGGCTGCGTGGAGAAGCCGATCAGCGTGCCGACGCCGGTCTTGACCTCGGCCAGGCCCTGGCCGACCTGGGCCGAACGCGTGCCCATGGTACGCGCCAGGTTGCGAGCCAGGGGATTGTCGCGGCAGGCATCCAAGCAGAACGATGCTGGTCTTTGCCTCGCGCTCCATCTGCTTGAGAACCAGTGAGAGGGGCAAGGCCTCGAAATCGGCGTCGCCTTCGCTCCCCAGCCGCGCATCGATCGGCACGAGATAGTTCTGCCCGCCGATCGCCACGCCGTGGCCGGCGTAGAAGAAGAAGGCAAGGTCAGCGCCGGATAGCCTGAGCCCGAACTGGCGAATGAGCCGCTCCATGGACCTCTTGTCGAGGTCCCGGCCGTCGAGCACGTCGAAGCCGAGCCGCCGCAAGGCGCCGGCCACGTCCGTGGCGTCATTCCGCGGGTTCTTGAGCTCGATCGTACCCTGATAGGCCGAGTTGCCGATCACCAGCGCTATGCGCTTCTCCGCTTGCGCCGCAGGGGCACCCAAGACGGCAAAGGCAAACAGCCAAATGAGAAGCCGTGGCATGAGTTCCCGCGCTCGGCGATCCGCAAGCACTTTCATTGTCTTGCTGGCACAAGAGTATAGCCACTAGCAGGCGCTTGACTGTGCCACAAAGCACAGCCACGTGAACGCGGGTTAGCGCAGCAATACGCTCGGCAGCCAGAGCGTCAGGGCCGGGATGTAGGTAACCAACCCGAGCACGATCAACATCGGAATATAGAATACCAGAATGCTACGCGACACAGCCTCCATTGAAACCTTGCCGATGGCGCAGCCCACCACCATGGTCGGCCCCACCGGCGGGGTCAGCAGGCCTATCCCCAAGTTCAGGATCATGATGATGCCGAAGTGCACGGGGTCGATACCGAAAGTCTTGATCACCGGCAGGAAGATCGGGGTGCAGATCAGCAGCATCGGGGCCAGGTCCATAAACGTGCCAAGGAAAAGCAGCAGCAGGTTCACGTAGAGCAGGAACATGTACTTGTCGCTGGAGATGGCGACGAAGAACTCAGTGGCCCTGGCCGGGATGCGCATCAGCGCCATCATGTAGCCGAACGCCACCGAGAACCCGATCATGATCATGACCATGCCGACGGTGCGCACCACCCGGCCGACCAGCAGCGGCAGGTCGCCCCACTTGTAGTCGCGGTAGATGAACATGGTGACGAAGAAGGCATAGACGCAGGCGACCGCGGCCAACTCGGTGGGCGTGAAGATGCCGGACAGGATGCCGCCGAGGATGATGATCACGGTGACCAGGCCCCAGATCGCCTGGTAGGCAATGCACACCGCCTGGCGCAGGCCGATCGCCTCGCCCTTGGGGAAGTTCTGGCGGTGGGCGATGACGAGGCACAGGATCATCAGCGACAGCCCGAGCAGCAGCCCCGGGATGACCCCGGCCATGAACAGGTGTGCGACAGACACCGTTCCTCCGGCCGCCAGCGAGTAGATTACCGCGTTGTGCGAGGGCGGGATCAGCAGCGGCTGCAGCGAGCCGGAGATGGTGACATTGACGGCAAACAATCGCGGATAGCCGTTCTTGATCATCTGCGGGATCATCACCGAGCCGATCGAGGCGGTATCGGCGACCGACGAGCCGGAGATGGCGCCGAACATGGTCGAGGCCAGGATATTGACCAGCGCCAGGCCGCCGCGTACGAAGCCGACGAACACCTTGGCGAGGTTGATGATCCGCTCCGCCATACCGCCCTCGGCCATGATGGCGCCGGCCAGGATGAAGAACGGGATCGCCAGCAGCGGAAAGTCGTCCATGCCGTCGGACGTCTTGATCATGATGGCTTCGAGCGGCAGGCCCATCCACAGCGCCGCGAAGATAGTCGAGAGGCCCAGCGCATAGGCCACGGGCATGCCCATCAGGCACAAGACGGTGAAGCCACCGATGAGGATCAGTACGTCCATGTTCTCTCAACTCGGGCGGGGGATCATTCGGTGGAAAGGGCGCTGACGGCTTCCGGCGAGGGCTCGCTGAAGAACTGCTGCCGCCACAAGCGCTCGATCACGAACAGCACCGTGATCGCCCCGCCGATTGGGATGGGCAGATAGGCGACGCCGACCGACACCAGCGGAAACTCGGCGATGCTCTGGTACCAGGTCACCTGGATGAGCTTGATGCCGTACCAGAGCATGAACACGTTGGTACCGAGCATGCACAGCTCAATGAACCAGCCGAGCAGCACCTTGCTGGCACCGCTGAGCGCATTGGGCAGCAGGCCGACGCCGATGTGCAAATACTCGCGGTAGCACACCACGGCGGAGAGGAACGACAGCACGATCATCAGTAGCACGGCCATGGGCTCGGGCCACGATGCGGCGCTGTTCAGCACGTAGCGGCAGAACACCCCGTAGGGGATGATGACGGTGATGACGATGAGGCACACGCCCGCCACGAACACGCACATCTTGTTGAGCGCGTCCATCACCTGCGTGTATCTGGCCAGCATCGGTCCCCCTTCCCACACGAAGGCCGGCTGCATCCTGCGCGGAAGCAGCCGGCCCGGCCGACTTGTGGCCTTACGTCACTTTACGTCCTGGATACGCTGGATGAGAGCCGTGTGCTGTGCACCGTACTTGTCCCATACCGGCTTCACGGCCGCCTGGAAGGGCTTGCGGTCGGCCACCTCGTTGACCTGGGCGCCGGCTGCCTTCATGTCGGTCATGGACTTCTTTTCCATCTCGTACCAGAGCCCGCGCTGCTCCTGCTGCGCCTCCTTGGCGAGCTTCATGATCAGGTCCTGGTCCTCCTTGGAGAGCGCCGTCCATGCCTTCTTGGAGAACACCAGGATCTCCGGGATCATGAGGTGCCCGGTCATGGAATAGAACTTGGCGTGGCGGTAGTGCTGGCCCGTGGCGTAGCTGGGCTCGTTGTTCTCGGCGCCGTCGACCACGCCGGTCTGCAGTGCGTTGATCAGCTGGTCGTAGCCCATGGCGATGCCGTTGCCGCCCAGCGAGTTCATGGTGTCGACGAACACCGGGTTGCCCATCATGCGGATCTTCAGGCCCTTGAGGTCCTGGACCGATTTGACGGGATGCTTGCTGTTGTAGACGTTGCGCGTGCCGGCGTTCATCCAACACAGGCCGACAAGCCCAGCCGTCGGGTGATCGGAGAGCTTCTTCAGCATCTCGGTGCCGATCGCACCGTCGATCACTCTCTCCATGTGCGCGTTGTCGCGGAACATGAACGGCAGGTTGAAGACGTTGAGCTCGGGCACGATCGGACCCATGGGGCCGACGCTGATGCGCGCCATCTGCAGGGCGCCCACTTGCGCCTGCTCGATCATCTCCTTCTCGCCGCCGAGTTGCATGGACGGATACATCTGGATGCTGATGCGGCCGTTTGTGGCCTTCTCCAGCTTTGTGCCCATGCGCACCACAGCTTCCACCGTCGGGTAGCCCAACGGATGGACGTCGGTGGCCTTGAGCACGATCTTGGTTTGGGCAAAGGCAGTCGGCGCATAGCCGGCGCCAAACATCAGTAGCAGCGTCAGCAGCCCGAACTTCACGAGCATGCGGCGATTCATGGGGGATCTCCTCTCCAGAATGAAAGACTAGTTTCTTGTTCTTGGCCGGCGCGACCGGCCCTTGTCCGGACCAATGCAACGCCCGGCTTGTATGATGACCCGACAACTTGGCAGCCTAATGCGGCCCCGATCAGCCGACAAGCGCGCAAATGTGCGGCGACGAAGGGTGTGGCGGCGGGGTTGAAGGCGAGTGGCAGGACGGTCGCATGCCATTGCGCGCGCCGGGGCCGCTCAATGGTGCAGGATCTTCGACAGGAATTGCTGCGCGCGCGCTGTGCGGGGCTTGCCGAAGAAGTCCTCCTTGGACGTGTCCTCTACGATCTCGCCGCTCTCCATGAAGATCACGCGATCGGCCACCTTGCGGGCAAAGCCCATTTCGTGGGTGACGACCATCATCGTCATGCCTTCGCGGGCGAGCTCGATCATGACATCGAGCACCTCGTTGACCATCTCGGGGTCGAGAGCAGAGGTCGGCTCGTCGAACAACATGACGATGGGGTCCATGGCGAGCGCCCGCGCAATGGCAACGCGCTGCTGCTGTCCGCCCGAGAGTTGGCCCGGATGCTTGCTCTTGTGCGCGATCAGGCCGACCCGCTCCAGCAGCGCCACGGCCTTCGCCTCCGCCGCCTCGCGCGAGCGGCCAAGCACCTTCTCCTGCGCCAGCATCAGGTTGTCGATCACCCGCAGGTGGGGGAACAGCTCGAAGTGTTGGAACACCATGCCGACCCGGGCCCGCACCTTGGGCAGGTCGGTCTTGGGGTCGGTGAGGCTGGTGCCCTCCAGCACGATGTCGCCCGATTGAATGGGCTCCAGCGCGTTGACGCACTTGATGAGGGTGGACTTGCCGCAACCAGAGGGTCCGCACACCACCACCACCTGGCCCTTGTCCACGTGCGTCGTGCACGCCTTCAAGGCCTGCACCGGCCCGTACCATTTGTTGATGGCTTTGATGTCGATCATCGGGTTCATGGCGTGCCTTCAGCGAATGATGGCGGTCCGCGCCTGCAGCCGGCGCACGAGCTGCGACAGCGCGAACGAGATCAGGAAGTAGACGAGGGCGGCGAACAGGTACATTTCGACGAGGCGCCCGTCGCGCTGCGCGATCTTCGAGGCGGCGCCCAGAAAATCGGTGATCGACAGCACGTAGACGAGCGAGGTGTCCTGGAACAGGATGATGGTTTGCGTGAGCAGCACGGGCAGCATGTTGCGGAAAGCCTGGGGCAGCACGACGTAGCCCATGACCTGCCAGTACCTGAGGCCCAGCGCGTAGCCGGCCGACACTTGTCCGCTCGGGATGGATTGAATCCCAGCGCGCATGATCTCGGAGAAATAGGCCGCCTCGAACAGCGTGAACGTGACGAGCGCCGACATGAACGCACCGACCGCGATCGGCCGCGACGCCCCGATGATCCATTGCCCGACGTAGGGGATCAGGAAGTAGAACCAGAAGATCACCAGCACGAAGGGCAGCGAGCGCATGAGGTTCGTGTAGCCGGCCGCGATCTGCGTGAGCCCCGGCAGCCCCGAGAGCCGCATCAGGGCGATCAGCGTGCCGAGCACGATGCCGCCAGCCGTGGCAAGCGCGGTCAGGAGCAGCGTGAATGTCATGCCCTCGAAAAAAAGATAGGGCAGGGAGCGGATAATGACGCCAAAGTCGAAATCGCTGAACATTTGCCCGCCTCACTTCATCGCGACGTAGCCGGGCACGGTGACCCGCCGCTCAAGGAAGCGCATGGCGGTAACCACGACGACATTGACCAGCAGGTAGAGCAGGGTTGCGGCGGTAAAGGCCTCGAACACCTGAAACGAGAACTCCTGCATCGAACGCGCGCGGCCGGTCAGCTCGAGCAGCCCGATCGTGAGGGCAACGGAGGTGTTCTTGATGGTGTTGAGAAACTCCGAGGTCAGCGGCGGCAGGATGATCCTGTAGGCCATGGGGAGCAGCACATAGCGATAGGTCTGCCCGGTGGTCAGTCCCAGGGCTTTGCCCGCCATCGTCTGGCCGCGCGGCAGCGCATTGATGCCGGAGCGCACCTGCTCGGCCACCCGCGCCGACATGTAGAAGCCGATGCCGATGGAGGCTGTCCAGAACGCAGCGTTAGGGAGTTGCTTCAGCCACAGGCCGGCTGCGCTCGGCAGCAGCTCGGGCAGCACGAAGTACCAAAGGAACAGCTGCACGATGAGCGGGATATTGCGGAAGAACTCGACGTAGGCTGCCGCAATCCAGCCGGTGGTCTTGGAGGGGAGAGTACGCAGCACGCCGACTAATGAGCCGACGGCCAGGGCGATCAGCCAAGCAATGATGGCCGTAGCTATCGTCCACCTCAGCCCCGAGAGGAGCATGTCGAAGTAGGTTCCGGCACCCTCCGGCGAGGGCTCGAAGAAGATCCCCCAGTTCCAGTTGTAGTTCACGCGCAACACTCCACCGCGCCGCCAACGGGCGGACCGGCTTGCGCCGGCCGCGCGTTGGCTGCTGTGCCGGCCCGGCCTAGTAGACTGCCGGGTCGGGCGAGGCGCTCGGATTGGCGAACTGCTTCTTCATCTGCGCGCTCATCGGCACATTCAGATTGAGCCCCTTGGGCGGTATCGGCTGTGTGAACCACTTGTTGTAGATCTTGGTGCCGTCCGGGCTCTTGTAGAGAGCGGCCGTCGCTCCATCGACGAGCTTTTTGAAGTCCGCATCGTCCTTGCGCAGCATGATGCCGTAGGGCTCGGGCAGCGAGAAGGCGTCGTCGGAGATCTTGTAGGCCGCCGGCGTCTTCGATCCGGCCACCAGGCTCGCGAGCAGGATGTCATCCATGACGAATGCCACCGCGCGGTCCGTCTCCACCATCAGGAACGCCTCGGCGTGGTCTTTCGCTGGAAGGATCGTCATGCCGAGGTTCTTCGCGACGTTGGCCTCGGTTGCCTGCTTGATGTTGGTGGTGCCGGCCGTGGAGACGATGGTCTTGCCCTTGAGATCATCGATCTTCTTGATGTTGCTCGCCTTCTTGGTGACGTAGCGGCTGGCGGTGAGGAAGTGCGTGTTGGTGAACCACACCTGCTTCTGGCGCTCGGCGTTGTTGGTGGTGGAGCCGCACTCCAGATCGATGGTGCCGTTGGCCATCAGCGGAATGCGTGTCGCCGAGGTCACAGGGTTGAGCTTCACCTCGAGCTTGGTGAGCTTGAGCTCCTTCTTCACGGCGTCGACGATCTTGGTGCAGATGTCCATGGCGAAGCCGACCGGCTGCTGCTTGTCGTCAAGGTAAGAGAAGGGAACCGACGATTCCCTGAAGCCGATGGTGATCGACCCCGTTTCCTTGACCTTCTTCAGCGTGCCGTCCTGTGCGTGGCCCGCCTGAGGGGCCGCAAGGACCCCAAGGGCCAGAGCGAGGCCCAGAGCATTCAGGTACTTCATCGATACTCCTCCATTCCAGGTACGCGACGTGATTGCGACGAGTGGCGTCCTAAATCTCCATGCTGCAAGCCAAGATGCAGACAAGCATGCAAGCCAGGATGCAAGCCAGAAGCCAAGCCGTTCCATATCGCCAGCGACCGTTCTCGCGTAGCACATCGGCCACTGTGCCGTCGATGATCAGGTTGCCTATCGCCTGACCGGCTGGATCGAAAGAGGGCAGGCTGGCGCCCGGATGGGCGCGTCGGTGCCTCGGCGCAGGGCGCCTGGCGCTCTCACTGCAAGCCCAGCGAGTGGATCGCCCCTCTCCTTGAGACGAATCGCGGACGGGCACCTTCGCCGCTTGTGTGCGCCCTTGCGCTCGATCGGCAGCCTGGGCTCGCGACCCGTCCTCCGAGCTCGAGGGTTGAGACGCCAGTGCCGCCCTTTGCGCGCTTGGCCAAGCTCGGCCTGGGCGGCGGCTCGGCGGATTGAGCTGGCGATGCACCGAAAAAGAAAGAGCCGCCCGAAGGCGGCTCTTCCAGTTTTGTCTTCGTATCAGGCGGTCGGGATCAGAAGGCGATCCGCATGCCGCCGTAGAGGATGTGGATGTCTTCCAAGTCCGTAGAACCAGCAGCCGCTGCGTTGGGCAGCCACAACTCCGGCCACGCCAGCGCCTGCGAGGGCTGCGCCGCCTGCGGTGTCACGATCGAGGCTATGCCTGCGATAGGCAAGGTAGATCTCCATCGCAGCAGCGTCGATGTTCTGCACGACGCCAACTCCCCACATCGTGTAGTCGTTCTCGGTGGCTGCATTGAGCGCAAGCGGTGTTGCTGAAGGTCGCCTGCAGGTCGGTGCCCCTAGCATACTCGCCGTAGATCGCGGTCTTGCCGAGGCCGGTCCAGTTCTGGGCGATACCACCCTGGATCTGCCACAGCGTGCCATCGTCAGCTGCTGCCGCCAGCGAGTCAACTGGTTGGGCCGCTCGAACCGGATCCACGAACCCTGCGCGAACAGGCCGCTGGCTACGTGCATGATCGATCCGCTGAGGCCAGTGTTGTGGGACTGTTCGCCAGAAATAACCGTGGCAGCGGCTGGCGAAGAGTTCATCCTCTCCTCAGCGTCGCTGGTCTCGTAGGCCGCTGCAGCAGCGACGCGGAAGCCCGAGAACTCACCCGCGTAGCGCAGAGCAACCGCCCAGTACGTACCAATCGGGCCGGTAGCGGTTGCGGGATTGTAGATAGGTACGCCGTCGGGTCCCTATCTACGCTCGCCGCTTCACCGATCGCCGCGCTCAGCACAAAGCCGGCAATGGTCGGCGAGTCCCACCGGATCGAGTCCGTACGATGTGAGAAGTCGGCGACGTTGTCGGTGTTGTTCGAGATTGACGCGCCCGTGAATTGCCCGTCCGAGCTCCTGCGGAAGATGAAGGCACCACCCATCAGCGAGAGGGCTGCCGGGGCCGCAACCGCAGTACCGCCAAGGTCAATGATGCCTTGCGGGCCAGGGTTGGTCAGATGGCCAACCGTCAAGCGGCCAAGGTTCTTATCCTCGATCCAGACGTTGGCGTCACGGAAGCGGATGATCGCGTCCTCAGCGTACGCATTCACGCCACCTGTGGCGACCGCCGTACTTCCCGCCGCATTCACCGCAAGCGTCGCATCTTCGCGAAGCTGGTTCACGCCCGTCGGGCCGCTATTGGCGCCAGTGATGATATCCGCCAACAGGTTGAAGCCAACCGTCATGTTGGGGTTGACCCTGGCGTCACCACGCATACCGAAGCGGGTCGCGTAGTTGGTGTTGTCGACACCGAAGTAGGTATTGGACTGGATGCCGTCGTTCCAATACATGATGCCCTTGTTCACCCAGCCATAGAGGGTGAGGCTGACTTTGCGATTGCCCTTGCGGACCGTGGTGGCTTCGAGTTCCGCCACGCGCTCTTCAAGGTCTGCGCAGCAGTCGCCACCAAGGTCAGCTGCCTTGGCGGACGGCATCGCCACGCCACCCACAAACAGACCAGCCGCGGCAAAGAGTGCCAACCGGCTGGTCGACTTGGACAACAGTCCCCCGATCATACTTACTACTCCGTTGGACTAACGCTACCGGAATTCAAGCCTTACCGACTGAATTTACCGACTTCTCGATTCACGCGGGCGGGAGGTGATGGTTTGCGACTGCCGTCAAGGGGCCGCCCGACCGTGCTTGAAGGCTTAACGCACCGGTCGAAGACAGGTAAACAAGGAAACCGCTTTCCCCACCCCTTTCTGCCTAGATAGTGGCCAAAGCGCCACGTAGTGAGTCGGGCAGAAGCCACAATTTCGCCAGCATTAAAAACCGCCAACCTTCCGTGCTCGGCCGAACAGCACTAGACAAGGCGACGAGCCCAGGGCGGACCCGCGCCGGCCAAGCTTCTGGTACAAAATGAAATCTACCATACGAGTTGCACTTGGCAGGGCCAACGACACCTAGCCCCAGGCCGACACGATATGCAGACCGTCACCACCCAAGCAGCTGTAATCGGGGCCGGCCCTGCCGGACTGACCGCGGCCCTTGCGCTGGCCAAGTCGGGTATCGCGACCGTGATAGTCGCGCCACCCTACAATGAAGCACAGGCGGCCAAAGATCTGCGAACAACAGCCCTGATCGGCCCAAGTGTCGATCTGTTGCGCAACCTCGGGGCTTGGAAACTGTGTGAATCCAGCGCGGCGGCGCTTACGGCCGTGCGAATGGCGGACGACCTGGGGGGCATATTTCGCACACCCGAGATGATCTTCAGGGCCGCCGAGCTCGGGCTCGCGAGCTTCGGCGCCAATATCCCCAACCCCGCTCTATACGCAGCCCTGAATGTCGCGGCGGAACACTGCCCAAATTTGCAGCGGATTGCCACGGCCCGCGTGACCACGGTCGAGCCCGGTCGCGGCAATGTGCGCCTCGAGCTGGCCGAGGGCGGGCAGGTGATGGCGGAGCTGGCGGTTGCCGCCGACGGTCGCCACTCCATCGCTGCGGCAGCCGCCGGCATTGCGCTTCGCCGATGGGACTACCCGCAGGCGGCCATTGCCGCAAGCTTTGCCCATACGCGCGCCCACGACGGCACCGTCAACGAGTTGCATCGGCGCTCGGGACCGCTGACGACGGTGCCGCTGCCTGGACTGCGCTCGAGCCTGGTATGGGCCGAGGCGCCCGAGGAGGCGCAGCGCCTGTTGCGCCTCGATGTTCAGTCGTTCGCGGCGGCGCTGGAGGAACGGTTGCAGGGTCTGTTGGGAGAGGTGCACGAGGTTGGACCGCGCGCGCTTTACCCGCTCGCCGGCGCCACTGCTGAGTGCATGGGTCAACGCCGGATCGCCCTCGTCGGCGAGGCGGCGCATGTAGTTCCGCCTATCGGCGCGCAAGGCTTGAACCTCGGCATGCGGGATGCCGCAGCGCTCGCCGAGTGCGCGGCCAACGCACTTGCCCAGGGGCACGATCTCGGCGCTCCGGACACCCTGGCCGCCTATCAGCGAGCTCGCGGCAACGACGTCGCGTTTCGCGCCACCGCGATCGACCTGCTCAATCGCTCCCTGCTCCACGACTTCGTGCCGCTCGGTCTATTGCGCGGCGCGGCGGTGCATGTCATCGCCAATTCCGCCACGCTGCGCCGGCTTTTGATGCACGGTGGGATGGGCGCAGCCGGACCGCTGCCCAGAATGATGCGGCCGAATGCCGTGGGGCCTTGACCGCAACGGCATCGGAGGGCAAGCCGCACTGTCCACCGTGGCGACAAGAACCCGCGCAGCGATGCGGAACCTGCTATTGGATCTGCGCTATCGCGCCGAGTATTTGGGCCTCAGGCTCATAGCGGCGCTGGTCCGCGCCGTGCCTCTCGAGGTGAGCGGCAACGTTTCGGCGCGAATGTGGCGGCTGCTGGCGCCTTTTGATCGCCGTCACAAGCGCGCCTTGCAGAACCTCTCCATCGCCTACCCTGACAAAACTCAGGCCGAACGCGAGGCGATGGCGCTGGCCATGTGGGAAAACCTGGGGCGCGTGATGGTCGAGACGATGCAGATCGACCGCATCATCGCCGACCCCAGCCGGCTCGAGCTCACACCCACCACCGCGAGCGTGTTCGAGCGCTACAAGAACAAGATGGGTGCTGCGATCGGCGTGACCTTGCACATGGGCAACTGGGAGCTGGCGGCCTGGCCACTGACGGTTGCCGGCAACAATCCTGCAGCCGTCTATCGCACCGTGAAGAACCCCTATGTCGACGAGTACCTGCGCTGGCTGCGCAGGGATCTCTATCCCGGCGGTCTACTCGGCAAGGGCCGCATCAGCGGCAATCTGGAAGACGGACAGAAAACGGCCCGCCTCATCATGGATTTCGTGCGCCAGGGTGGGCGGCTTGGATTGGTGTGCGATCTCTACGACCGCAGCGGCCTACCCGTACCCTTCTTCGGCCGTCCGGCGAAGTCGGTCACCATTCCGGCCATGATCGCCCGCCGCGTCGGCGCGCGGGTGTGGATCGGGCGGTGCCTGCGCGTCGGCAAGCAAAGCCGCTTCAGAATAGAGTTCCACGAGCTCAAGGTGCCGCGCACGGCCAACGCGGCCGATGACGTGAAGTCGATCACGGCAGCGATGCAAGCCCAGTTCGAGGCGTGGGTGCGCGAGACGCCCGAGCAGTGGATGTGGAGCAACCGGCGCTGGGGGTGAGCAGAGCCCTTCTCACGGCGACCGCCTCTGGCTATTGTGCCTTGCTGCACCGCAACAAGAGCCGCGCCCCGAGTCTCACCCATGTCCGCTGAACGCACGCCCGCGAAACATTTCGCCTCCCTTGCCATCGGCGCGCCCGAGCCGATGCGGCAGCTGCCCGTCCGCCTCGAGCGCATGATCCACTTCGTGCCGCCGCACAACGAGAAGATCCGCGCCAAGCTCGGCGAGACGATCCCGCAGGTGGATGTGGTGCTCGGCAATCTCGAGGATGCTATCGCGGCCGACGCCAAGGTGGCGGCGCGGCGCGGCTTCATCGAGATGGCGAAAGCGCACGACTTTGGCCAGACCGGGCTGTGGACGCGCATCAATGCGCTGAACTCGCCGTGGGCCTTGGACGACATTCTGGAGATCGTGCCGGCTGCCGGGGCCAAGCTCGACGTCATCATGCTGCCCAAGGTCGAGGGCCCGTGGGATATCCACTATCTCGACCAGCTGCTGGCGCAGCTGGAAGCCAAGCATTCCCTCTCGCGCCCCATTCTCATCCACGCGATCCTGGAGACGGCCGAGGGCGTCAACAACGTCGAGGCGATCGCTGCAGCGAGCCCGCGCATGCACGGCATGAGTCTCGGTCCCGCCGACCTGGCCGCCTCCCGCGGCATGAAGACCACCCGCGTGGGCGGCGGCCACCCTGCTTACGGCATCCTGGCCGACGCCGGAAAGCCAGGCGAGCCGCGCGCCTTCTTCCAGCAGGATTTGTGGCACTACACTTTGGCGCGCATGGTGGATGCGTGCCTTGCCCATGGCCTCAAGCCGTTCTACGGGCCGTTCGGTGATTTCTCTGACGCCGCCGCGTGCGAATTGCAGTTTCGCAACGCCTTCCTGCACGGCTGCGTGGGGACCTGGACGCTTCACCCCTCGCAGATCGATATCGCCAAGCGCGTCTTCAGCCTCGAACCCGCCGAAGTGGCCTTCGCCAAGCGGATCGTCGAGGCCATGCCGGACGGCACCGGTGCCGTCATGATCGACGGCAAGATGCAGGACGACGCCACCTGGAAGCAGGCGAAGGTCATTCTGAATCTCGCCAAGCTGGTCGCCTCGAAGGATCCGGACCGCAAGGCACTCTACGGTCTGTAGCTCCGCTCCCCTTGTTGGGGGCCAACCTTTGCCCCCAGATTTGCCGCATTGACCGCTTGGCTTGTCGGCAGCTAACCACCAATGTTCCTGCCGCGCCGTGGTCAGGGTAAAACATGCGCCAAATCGGGCAAGCCAGATACAGGGTGGGCCAGGTCGTCCGCCATCGGCTCTATCCATTCCGCGGCATCATCTTCGACATCGATCCGACCTTTGCCAACACCGAGGAGTGGTGGCTCGCCATACCCGCCGACCGGCGCCCGAAGAAAGACCAGCCCTTCTACCACCTGCTGGCCGAGAACGCCGAGACCGAGTACATCGCCTACGTGTCGGAGCAGAACCTGGTGCCCGACGTTTCGGGTGAGCCGTTGCGCCACCCGCAGGTCAGCGAGATGTTCGCGCAGGCCGACGACGGCAGCTACCGGCCGCTGTTTCTCGAGCGGCCGCACTGAGCCCTGTGCCGACGCAACAAAAAGCGGCCGCACCATGGGCACGGCCGCCGGTTCTCGTTCGCGAGAGGTCGCAACTATTTCTTGGCAGGCGGTGCCTTCTCCGCCCCCGGCGACGGCATCATCTTCTTCAGGTCCTCGTTCTGCTTTTTCATCTCGGCCTGCAGCTGCTGCTGGCGCTCCACGATCTGTATCATCAGCGCCTTGCGCGCCTCGCCGTACTTCTTCGTGTCGACCGGTTGCCCAGCCAGCGCCTGGTCGAACCCGCCTAGCGGCACAGGGAAGGCGACCGGCGTACCCGCCGCGCTGATGGCAAACACCATCAACCCGCCGTTGCCCTTGAGGTCGGCCAACAGCTCGGGTGTAGCCTCCATCTCCGCCGTGCAGCCTGCCATGTGACAGAGCGTGTACTGCAGGGCCAAGCCCTTGAGCTTGGCCTCGTCGGCTTTCTCGATCTTTTCGTTCTTCTGCACCTTGTCCCACAGATTCTTGGGAAACACGGTGGCGCGCATGCCGGGCTGCAGGAGCATGCCGAGCGGCACCATCACCATGAAATGCTGCTTGTCCTGACCGTCGATCTGGCGCAGCGCCGCCGAGACCAGAACCATGCCGCTGTTGCCGTCGATCCGCTCGTGGTGGACGAGGCAGATGTTGAGGTCTTTCTTTTCCTCCTTGCCTTCCTTGTTTTTGGCGACGGCAGTCGCCTTCTCGCACAGTTTCACCCACGCGCTCTGCGTATTGGCGGTTTCGCCCTTTCCGGCCGACGCCTTGCCCTTCTCTGGCGGCTTCTTGGGCGGCGCCTGCTGCGCGCCGGCGGGATCGAAGAGGAGCCCAACGCCCAACAGCAGCGTCGCGACGATAGCGCCAAGACGGGCGGCGCTTGCACCAACCCCGGAGTGCAAATGCGAGTATGCCATGTTGATGTTGACCTTTCCCCGGATGGCCGGTCCCTGCCGGCGAGGGCTCGATGTCCCCGTTCTCGCGGCTTCATTCTTACGGTATGTGCGTGGCGCGCACTAAGAGGCCGATTGCGGCAATCCCGTGACCGGCTGTGGACTGGTCGGACGCCACAGCAGCCCAAGGAGCAGGACGTGGCTGCCAGGCAACGCCGCCGCCAACCGCCTCAGGTTGGAGCGCCACCGCGATGTACTGTGTTAGATTACCCCGCGTGACACGACCACTGCCAGCGACCCGCAACCCCAAATATTTGGCGCGCATTTTGCCGCAGATTTGTGTGGCGCTGATCATTGCGGCCGGGGTGGGAACCGCCGCCGCGGACGCGGCAGAGCTGCTGCATGGGCTCGCCATGCATGGGCGGCCGAAACATGCGCCTGGCTTCACCCAGTTGCCCTACGTCAACGCCGCCGCGCCCAGAGGCGGCCGGCTTGCGCTAGGGGCGCTCGGCACCTTCGACAGTCTCAACCCGTTCATCATTCGGGGGGTCGTGCCGTCCGGGCTGCGCGAGTACGTGTTCGAAAGCCTGATGACCCGCAGCGGCGATGAGCCGTTCACCCTGTATGGGCTGATTGCCGAGACGGTCGAACTGCCGCCCGACCGGGCTTGGATCACATTCCATCTCCGCCCTGAAGCCAGGTTCGCCGACGGGCAGCCGATCACGCCCGAGGACGTTTTGTTCAGTCATGAGGTCCTCCGGGACAAGGGTTGGCCCTATCACCGCTCGCACTACGGCAAGGTCGCCAAGGCAGAGAAGGTAGGCGAGAGGAGCGTGCGCTTCACCTTTGAGGCCGCAGGCGATCGCGAAGTGCCGCTGCTCATCGGCCTGATGCCGATCCTGCCCCGCCACCGCCTCACCGCCGATACCTTCGAGCGGACGACGCTGGAGCCCCCGCTCGGCAGCGGTCCCTACACCGTTGCGCGCGTGGACGCCGGCCGCTCCATCACCTATCGCCGCAATCCCTACTGGTGGGCGCGCGATCTGCCGATAAACCGCGGGCGCTTCAACTTCGAGGAGATCCGCATCGAGTTCTTCCGCGATGCCGCGACCATATTCGAGTCATTCAAGGCCGGCGAAATCGATGTGCGACTGGAGGACGATCCTGGGCGCTGGATCGAGGGCTACAACTTCGCGGCCGCGACCGACGGACGGGTCGTCAAGCACGCGTTGGACACCGAGCTGCCGTCGGGCATGTCGGGGCTGGTGTTCAATACGCGGCGGCCGGCGTTTCAAGACCACGGCGTGCGGCGCGCCTTCATCCTGATGTTCGACGCCGAGTGGATGAACCGCAACCTGTTCAACGGCCTCTTCAAGCGCACCCAGAGCTATTTCGAACGGTCCTATCTCTCATCGCATGGCCGTCCGGCGGATGCGCGCGAGCGCGCCTTGCTGGCACCGTTCTCCGCCCTCGTGAAACCCGAGGTTCTGGACGGCACCTACAAGCTCCCCGCCACCGACGGCAGCGGCGATGATCGCGCCAACCTGCGCGCTGCAAACAAGCTGTTCGCCGAAGCCGGCTACGAGGTCAAAGGCGGCCGCATGATGAAAGGGGGGAGGCCACTCAGCATCGAGTTCCTGGCCCAGACGCGCGCGCAGGAGCGGCTGCTGCTCAGCTACGCGCGCACGCTCGACCGGCTCGGCATCGAGCTCAAGGTGCGTCAGGTCGACAGCGCTCAGTACAGCGCGCGGCTCAAGAGCTTCGACTTCGACATGGTGCAATGGACCTGGACCGCCTCGCTGTCGCCCGGCAACGAGCAGATCAACCGCTGGAGCAGCAAGGCTGCCGACATCGAAGGCTCGCTCAACCTCGCCGGCGTCAAGAACCCGGCGGCCGATGCCATGATCGAGGCCCTGCTCAAGGCTGACGGCGCGCAGGACTTCGCCGCCGCCGTGCGCGCCTTCGACCGCGTGCTGATCTCGGGCGATTATGCCATTCCGCTGTTCCACCTGCCCAAGGTGTGGGTGGCATATTGGAGCCACCTCAAGTTTCCGCCGACCTTGCCATTGGGCGGGTTCGACGTGGACACCTGGTGGTCGGAGGGTAGGGCGCAATAAGGCGACGGCCGCATTGCGCCGAGGCCACCGTTCGGCAAGTGGTACGCAAGAGCCGGTGCAATACGGCTGACGCCTATTGCACCCTACGCCGCCTTCCTTGCTTGCCCGGCCACCTCGGCCAGCTCGCGCACGAGCCAGCGCACGCCGGCGAGCCGCGCCTCCGGCGTCGCCCAGTCGGCCTTGTAGACGAGCTTGTGATCCGTCTGCAGGCGCACGCCGCCCTTCGAGCGGCCCATGAACGCGACGAGCCCTTCCGGGTTGGCGAACTGGTTCTTGCGGAAGGCGATGACCGCGCCCTTGGGGCCGGCGTCGAGCTGCTGCAGGCCGGCCTGCTTGGCGAGGCCCTTGATCTCGACCACGTCCATCAGGTGCTTCACCTCGTCGGGCAATTCGCCGAAGCGGTCGACCAGCTCGGCGGCAAAGCCATCGATGTCGGAGCGCTTCTCCAGGGTGGAGAGGCGACGATAGAGGCCGAGGCGCAGCTGCAAATCGGCGACGTAGGTCTCCGGGATGAGCACGGAAGTGCCGAGCGAGATCTGCGGGCTCCACTGGTCCTGCGCCTCGCCGACGTCGCCGCCCTTGAGCGCAGCCACGGCCTCCTCCAGCATCGACTGGTAGAGCTCGAAGCCCACCTCGCGGATGTGGCCCGACTGCTCCTCGCCGAGCAGGTTGCCAGCGCCACGGATGTCGAGGTCGTGGCTCGCGAGCGAGAACCCGGCGCCCAGCGTGTCGAGCGACTGCAGCACCTTGAGGCGCTTCTCGGCGCCCTCGGTGAGGCGCTGGTTGCTGGGCGTGGTGAAGTAGGCGTAGGCACGTGCCTTGGAGCGGCCGACGCGGCCGCGCAGCTGATAGAGCTGGGCGAGCCCGAACATGTCGGCGCGATGCACGACCAATGTATTGGCGTTGGGGATGTCGAGGCCGGATTCGACAATGGCCGTGGACAGCAGCACGTCGTACTTGCCGTCGTAGAACGCTGTCATCACGTCCTCGAGCGCACTGGGCGGCAGCTGGCCGTGGGCGGTCGCCACCTTCAGCTCCGGCGTTTGCTCGGCAAGGAACTCGCGCACCTCCTCGAGATCGGCAATGCGCGGCACCACGTAGAAGGTCTGGCCGCCGCGGTAGCGCTCGCGCCGCAGCGCCTCGCGCAGGATGACGGGATCGAACGGCGAGATGTAGGTGCGCACCGCCAGACGGTCGACCGGCGGGGTGGCGATCATCGAAAGCTCGCGCACACCGGACAGGGCGAGCTGCAAGGTGCGCGGGATCGGCGTGGCGGTCAGCGTGAGGACATGCACCTCCTCGCGCAGCTGCTTCAAGCGCTCCTTGTGGGCGACGCCGAAGTGCTGCTCTTCGTCGATCACCAGCAGCCCCAGTCGACTGATGGAGATGCTCTTGCCGAGCAGCGCGTGCGTGCCGATGACGATGTCGATGGTGCCGTCTTTCAAGCCGGCTTTCACCGCCGCCAGCTCCTTGCCGCCGACGAGGCGTGAGGCCTGGGCGATGCGGAACGGGAAGTCCCTTGAAGCGTTCGTTGAAGGTGGCGAGGTGCTGGCGGGCGAGCAGCGTCGTCGGCACCACCACGGCCACCTGAAGCCCGGCGCAGGCAGCGACGAACGCGGCGCGCAGCGCGACCTCCGTCTTGCCGAAGCCCACGTCGCCGCACACCAGCCGGTCCATGGGCTTGCCAGAGGCCAGGTCCTCCAGCACCGCATGGATGCTGGCAGCCTGGTCGTCGGTCTCCTCGTAGGGAAAGCGGGCGACGAACTCGTCAAACTCGCCCTGCGGCGGTGCCAGCGCCGGCGCCTGTCGCAGCTGGCGCAGTGCGGCGACCTTGATGAGCTCGGAGGCAATCTCGCGGATGCGCTGCTTGAGGCGAGCTTTGCGCGTCTGCCAGCCGACGCCGCCGAGCCGATCGAGCTGGGCCACCCCGTCGCCCGAGCCATAGCGCGACAACAGCTCGATGTTCTCGACCGGCAAGTAGAGCTTGTCGCCGCCGGCGTAGCCGATCTCGAGGCAATCGTGCGGAGCGCCGAGCGCCGTAATGGTGGTGAGCCCATCGAAGCGGCCGATGCCGTGGTCGGAGTGCACGACGAAGTCGCCGATGGCGAGGCTGGTCGCCTCGGTGATGAGGTCGGCGGCGCGGCGCGCCTTGCGGCGCGGGCGCACCAGCCGGTCGCCGAGGATGTCCTGCTCGCCGATGACAGCGAGGTTGGGTGTGTCGAAGCCTTGCTCCACGCCGAGCACCGCAAAGCCGACGTTGCCCTGGCTGAGCGCCTCGGCCTCGGCGTAGCTGTCGATCTTGCGCGCGTCGGTGAAGCCGTGCTCGGAAAGCAGGGCATGGAGCCGTTCGCGCGCGCCAGGCGTAAAGGCCGTGATCAGCACGCGCTTGCCCTGGCCCTGCAGGCCGCGAATGTGGGCGATGGTCGCGTCGAAGACATTGGCGCCCTCGCTCGCTCGCTCGGCCGCGAAGTTGCGCCCTGTGCGGCCGCCGAGCGACTGCACGGCGCCCTTGGCATCGCTCGCCTGCTCGAAGGGGGTGAGGTAGCTGACCGCGCGGCCGGCGAGCAGGGTGCGCCATTCCTCCTCGCGCAGGTACATGGCCTCGGGCGGCACCGGCTTATAAGGCGGGGCTCCGAAGCTCTGGGCCTCCAGCCCATCGACGCGGGCCTCGTAGTGATCGCGGATCAGGGCTAGCCGCTCGTCTACGGCCTCGTCGGCCAGGTGGTCGAACGAGACGCTGGCGCCCGCCACATAGTCGAACAGCGTCTCCAGATGCTCGTGGAACAGCGGCAGCCAATGCTCCATGCCGGGATAGCGCTGGCCGGCGCTGACAGCCTGATAGAGCGGGTCCTCGCCGGTGGCGGGGCCGAACATCTCCACGTAGCGGCGGCGGAACAGCTTTTCCCCAGCCTCGCCGAACGCCACCTCGCTCACCGGCATCAGGGTCATGCGCTGCACGATCTTGCCCGTGCGCTGGGTCTCGGGGTCGAAGGCTTTCAGGTGCTCAAGCGTGTCGCCGAAGAAGTCGAGGCGCGCGGGGGCCGCGCGCCCGGGCGCGAACAGGTCGAGGATGCCGCCCCGCACCGCGTACTCGCCGGGCTCCATGACAGTGCCGCTGCGGGTGTAGCCCGCCAGGTTTAACCGCTGGATCAGCTGCCCCATGTCGATGCGCTGTCCCGGCGCAAGCGTTTTCAGCGACCGGCGGATGAACTCGCGCGGGGCCACGCGCTGGAGGACGGCGTTGACGGTGGTGACGAGGACGGTCGGGTCCTTGCGGGCGGCGGCGGCGAGGCGGGCGAGCGCGGCGATGCGCCTCGCCACGATCTCGCTGTTGGGGCCGATGCGATCGTAAGGCACGGTGTCCCAAGCGGGAAACTGGATCACCTTCACCTTGGGAGCGAAGAAGGCCAGCCCCTCGGCGATGGCCTCCAGGCGCCGGTCGTCGCGGGCTACGTGCAGCAGGAGGGGCGGGGGCGCGCCGGCCGCCGCCTTGCCCTGGGCCAGGCTGCCGAGCAGTAGCGGCACCAGGCCGTCGGGCACGCCGCCGAGCACCACCGGCTTGGCGGCGCTCGGCGCTTCTGTGCCAGCTGCCTGTTGCGGCCCCGCCATCACTGCAACCCGTGAAAAGCGCGCAGTTGCGCGACAAGCCCCGCAAACTCTCCGGCCGGCGCGATCTCGGGATAGACGATCATGTCGTGCAGTTGGGGGTCGGGTAGCTGCAGCAGCCGCTCGAAGTGAGCGAGCGCCGCCACCGGCATGGCATCGATGCGCGCCTTGGCGAACCGGCCGAGCAGCCAGTCCATCTCCTTGGTGCCGCGATGGCAGGCGCGAAATACAGCGCGCCGCCGGCGGCTTGCGTCGTCGTCGGGCATGGGCTTCAGCTTTGATATCCGGCGAAGGTCGCTTGACGGCACCTGCCGCGGCCGCCACCTTCCCGGCTCGGGCAGGTCATATAGTCCCGCAAGCGCAAACAGAAAAGCGCTGGTATTGCGTTGGTGCCGCGCCCGAGGCGCACGAACCTGCACAGGGACGCATACCCCACCCCAATGCGGCCGCATCCACTGATCCCCCTGTTCGCTTCGGCGACGAACCTCGCCGGCATCGGGCCGCGCATGCAGCTGCTGCTGAAGAAGGCACTGCGGCTGCCGCCGGGGGTGGCCGAGCCGCGCGTCATCGACCTGCTGTGGCATACGCCGACAGGCGTGATCGACCGGCGCGCCACGCCGACGGTGGCAGCCGCCGTGCCGGGCACCATCGTCACCCTCGAAGTGCGCGTGCTCAAGCATCGCGGACCGCCGCGCGGCAACCACAAGGCGCCCTACAAGGTGGCCTGCGAGGACGACACCGGGCGCATCGACCTCGTGTTCTTCCATGCCGAGCCAAAGTTCGTCGAGCGGCAGCTGCCCGAGGGCAGCATTCGCTACATCTCGGGGCGCATCGAGAGCTACAACGACAAGAAGCAGATGCCGCATCCCGACTACATCGTGGCGCCCGAGGCGCGCGCCGATCTGCCCATGCTGGAGCCTGTGTATCCGCTGACCGCAGGCCTCTCGGGCAAGGTGCTGCTGAAAGCTGCCAAGCAGGCGGTGGAAAGGGTGCCGGAGCTGCCCGAGTGGCAGGAGGCGGCATGGCTCAGGGAGCGCGGCTGGCCGGACATGCGAACGGCGCTGACACGGCTGCACCGGCCGCAGGAGGCTGCCGACGTGTCGGCGGGCTCGCCGCCCTGGCAGCGGCTCGCCTACGACGAGCTGCTCGCCGGGCAGCTGGCGCTGGCCCTGGTGCGGCAGAGCTTCAAACGGCAGCCCGGACGCCCGGTTGTGGGCGATGGCAGCATCCGGGCCAGGATCGCCGACGCGCTGCCGTTCTCGCTGACCAACTCGCAGCGCCAGGCCCTGAAGGAGATCGCCCAGGACATCTCCGCGCCGCACCGCATGCTGCGGCTGCTGCAGGGCGACGTCGGCTCGGGCAAGACCGTGGTGGCGCTGATGGCCATGGCGATCGCGGTGGAGGCGGGCGCGCAAGCCGCGCTGATGGCGCCGACCGAGGTGCTGGCGCGCCAGCACGCGGAGACCATCGCGCCGCTGGCCGACACGGCGGGGCTCAGGATCGGGCTGCTGACGGGCCGCGAAAAGGGACGCCCGCGCGCGGAGCTGCTGGATCGGCTCAAGGCCGGCGAGGTCGATATCCTGATCGGCACGCACGCGCTGTTCCAGGCGGACGTGGAGTTCAAGGACCTGGCGTTCGCCGTGATCGACGAGCAGCACCGCTTCGGCGTGCACCAGCGGCTGGCGCTGCAGACCAAGGGCGGCAAAGGCGGCGCCAATCTGCTGGTGATGACGGCGACGCCGATCCCGCGCACCCTGCTCATGACGCACTACGGCGATCTCGACGTGTCGCGGCTGACCGAGAAGCCGGCCGGGCGCAAGCCGATCGTCACCAAGACCATTCCCGTCGATGCCATCGAGCGGCTGATCGAGCGGGTCAAGGTGCAGCTCGACGCCGGCGCGCAGGTCTACTGGGTGTGCCCGCTGATCGAGGGCTCCGACAAGTCGGAGCTGGCGGCCGCCGAGGAGCGCCATGCGCATCTGGCGCAAATGTTCGGCGCCGGCAAAGTCGGCCTGCTGCACGGTGGTATGACCGGCAGCGCCAAGGACCAGACCATGGCCGCCTTCGCCGCCAATCATCTCAAGATCCTGGTGGCAACAACGGTCATCGAGGTGGGCGTCGACGTCCCCAACGCCAACATCATGGTGATCGAGCATGCCGAGCGCTTCGGCCTCGCCCAGCTGCACCAGCTGCGCGGCCGCGTGGGCCGCGGCAGCCGCGAGAGCTTCTGCATGCTGCTCTACAAGGCGCCGCTCGGCGAGAACGCGCGCCAGCGCCTCGAGATGATGGAGGCGACCGAGGACGGCTTCTTGATCGCCGAGAAGGACCTCGAGCTGCGCGGCGGCGGCGAGGTGCTGGGCGCGCGCCAGAGCGGCATGCCGGAGTTCCGCGTCGCCGAGGTGCCGAACTTCGCCGAACTGCTGGCGGCCGCCCGCGACGATGCGGCCCTTGTGCTCAGCCAGGACCCGCACCTGGCCTCGCCGCGCGGGGAGGCGCTGAAGCTGTTGCTATACTTGTTCGAGTGCGACGAGGCGGTGCGCCTGTTCCGCGCCGCGTAGTGTGTGATCGTCACGCGTGCGGCTGAGGCGGAGAAACCTTTGCCGGCTGGGGCGGCGCAATCTCGGCGGGCTTTCCGCCATTGCGCATGAGGCTCGCCAGGTCTCTGAGCCTGGCCTGCGTCTCCGGGTTCACCATGCCGGCCGAGATGATGATCTTGGCGGCGTCCTCCACCGACATGCGGATCGGCACCACGTCCTTGCGCGGCACAAAGCAGACGAAGCCCGACGGCGGCAGCATGCCGGTCGGCATGAACACGCTGACGAGATCCTGCCCCGGCACCTCCTTGGCGATCTCGCGCGCCGCGTCGCCGGTGACGAACACGATCGACCAGATGTCCTTGGAGGGGAACTCCATGATCGCCACCTTCTGGAAGCTCTGGTTGGGCGAGGAGGCGCTTACGACCGATTCGAAGATCTGCTTGAGGCCGCGGTAGACGTTGCGCACGATCGGCATGCGCCCGAGCATCAGCTCGCCGGCGCTGATGAGGGAACGGCCGAGCAGCCGGCCGGCGAGCGCGCCGATTGCCGTCAGCAGCACCACCGCAAACACCAAGCCAACTCCGGGGAGCGGGAAGGGCAGGTAGGAGTCGGGATTGTAGATGCGCGGGACGTAGGGCTTCACCCAGGCGTCGACCAGCGTGATGAAGTTCCAGGCGATGTAGAGTGTGATGCCGACGGGGCCGACCACCACCAGGCCGGTGACGAAGTAGTTGCGCAGGCGCGCGCCCAGATGAATGTCGTCCGGCGTCTCGTCGAGCACCAGCTTGGCGAGACCGGCCTTCAAGCCCTCATCCTGCGCCGCCGTCTTGGCGAGTTCCGCCTTGATATCGGGGCCCGGTTCCGCCTTGTGAGGCGTCGGCTCAGACTTGTCCTGCATCCTCGCGCCCGTGAGTCATCGCCTTGCTCGCCGCGCAGCATTGGCGCGCGACAGCCCGACTCGCCACATTGTCGCACGACCCGCACGCCCAGCAACACCGCTCGTAAGCCAAATAGGGTGCACAAGGGAATGGGTAAAGGGTCTAAGTGACGCCGGTACCTGGGTATTTCCTTGCCGGTTCGCTGACGCCCGAGGGCCCGCGCCTAGTGCGTCACCGCCATGCAATCGAACCCGGTGCCCTTGATCCGGGCGCATACCGCTTGGGTCTCCTGCATGGTCGCATACGGCCCGGCACGCACACGGTAGAACGACCCCATATTGCCCAGCACCGCCTGGTCGATCTCCGGCTCGCGTGCGGCGAGCACGCCTGCAAGCTCGCGCTTGGCCTTGACCGCCAGCGCGCGCGCCTCCCCCTCGGTACGCACAATTGCGAGCTGGACGCGGAACTTGCCTTCGAACCTGGCTGCGGCCGGCGCGGGCTCCCGCTCAACCAAGGCAGCGTTCTCGGGCTGCACCTCGGTCTTGCTCGACCACGCGCTCGCCGCCCGCGGTGGTGGCGCAGCAGGTTGTGCGGCAGGAGGCGCCGTCTCCTTCTGAATCGAGCCCGTCGTTGCCTTTGGCGGCGCTTCGCTCTGCGAAGAGTTGTTGTTCTGCCAGCCGCTGAACCAGTCCTTGAACCAGTTGCCGCCGAGCGGTGCATTGCTGCTCGAGCCTTCGTCCGGCGATGTGGTGGCGCCCCAACCCTTGGCCGAGGCCTGCCGTTCCTTGGCGGCCGGGGCTGCAGTCACCGCCTCACCGGTCTCGGTAAGACCCGCATCGCCGTAGGCGGCGCTACGCTGCTTCACGGCATCGGCGCGGTCGCTATCGGCCAGACCGCCCTTCAGCCATAGCGCGCTGGTGAGGTCGGAGATCGCCTGCGCGGGCTTGCCCTGCTGGCGATAGGCAACGCCGCGCAGATAAAGCGCCTTGGCCATGACGGCGGGCGGCAGATTGCCGCCGGCCAGCGTCGCTGTGAGCGCCTGTGTCGCCTGCTCGGCCTTGCCAGACTGCAATAGCTTGCTGGCGCCGTCGATTGCCCGCTGCGCCTCGACGGGGTCCTGCCGCTTCTTCTTGGCGGCAGCCTTGGCTTCGCCTTCCTCGTCGGCCTCGTCGCCTCCCTTGTTGGCAGCCGGCCTTTTGTCCGGGGCCTTGGCGGCTTTAGCCGGTTGCTTGGTGGCTTGGGCGTGGGTGTCGAGGGCGTGCACCGGCACCAGCACCGCTGCGGCCAAAACCGCAATAGCGAGCTTGCGCCAATCGCGAGTCATGCTTCGACCCCCGGTCAAGTCGTACGCGAAGCACCCTCTAGACGCAAAAACTACGACAATTCCGTGGTTCGGCGCAATATTGGGGGCAAAGTTACCCGACTATTCCACAGTCACCGACTTGGCCAGATTGCGTGGCTGGTCGACATCAGTGCCCATGAAGACGGCCGTGTGGTAGGCGAGGAGCTGCACCGGCACGGCATAGAGCAGCGGATTGGTAAACGGGTGGGCGGTTGGCACGGGCAGGTGCGCCTCTATTCTGCAGCCCGCCCGCTCGGCGCCGACGTTGGACACCAGCACGATCCTGCCACCGCGCGCGGCAACCTCCTGCATGTTGGACGCGGTCTTGTCGAAAAGCTCGTCCTCGGGCGCCACCACGATCACCGGCACGTTCTCGTCGATGAGCGCGATGGGCCCGTGCTTGAGCTCGCCCGCGGCATAGCCTTCGGCGTGAATGTAGGAGATCTCCTTCAGCTTGAGGGCTCCCTCCAGCGCGATCGGATAGCTCACGCCACGGCCGAGGTAGAGCACGTCGCGCGCCTTGGAGAGCGTGTGGGCCAGGTTCTCGTAGCGCTCTTCGCTGCGCAGGATCGTGGCGATGTGGCGCGGCACCTCGCCCAGCGCCCGCACCAGCTCCTTCTCCTTGGCTTCGCTGATGGTGCCGCGCGCGCGGCCGAGCCCGATGGCGAGACAGGCGAGCACGCTCAGCTGACAGGTCAGCGCCTTGGTCGAGGCTACGCCGATCTCGGGCCCCGCCAGGGTCGGCAGGATGGCGTTCGACTCGCGCGCGATCGTGGAGGTGCGGACGTTGATGATGGAGGCGATGCTCTGGCCCTGTGCCTTGCAGTAGCGCAGCGTCGCCAAGGTATCGGCAGTCTCCCCCGACTGCGACACGAACACGGCAAGTCCGCCCGGCGCCAGCGGCGGCTCGCGGTAGCGGAACTCCGAGGCGATATCGATCTCGACAGGAAGCCGCGCATAGCGCTCCAGCCAGTACTTGCCGACCAGCCCGGCATAGTAGGCGGTGCCACACGCCGAAATGGAAATGCGCCCGATCTTCGCCAGGTCGACGCCAAGGTCGGGCAAGCTCACGCGGCCGGTGCTGAAGTCGATGTAGTTGGCGAGCGTGTGGCTGATGACCTCGGGCTGCTCGTGAATTTCCTTGGCCATGAAGTGGCGATGATTGCCCTTGTCGACCAGCAGCGAGCTCGCCACCGATTTGACCTTTGGCCGCTGTACCTCCTTGCCGGCTCGATCATAGACGGTGGCGCCTTTGCGCGTGAGCACCGCCCAGTCGCCCTCCTCCAGGTAGGTGATCTCGCTGGTGAAGGGTGCCAGCGCGATGGCGTCGGACCCCAGGTACATCTCACCCTTGCCGTGACCGATGGCGAGCGGGCTGCCTTGGCGGGCGCCGATCATCAGGTCTTCCTCGCCGGCGAAGATCATGGCGAGCGCGAACGCGCCCTGCAGACGTCCCAGCGCGCGCCTGGTAGCCTCCACGGGCGCATGGCCCGCCTGCATCTCGTCGGCGATCAGGTGGACCACCACCTCCGTGTCGGTGTCGGTCTCGAACTTGTGGCCCTTGGCGGCGAGCATCTTCTTCAGCTCGCCGAAGTTCTCGATGATCCCGTTGTGCACCACCGAGACGCGCTCGCTCATGTGCGGGTGAGCGTTGGTCTCGGTCGGACGGCCGTGTGTTGCCCAGCGGGTGTGGCCGATGCCGACCAGCCCGTGTAAGGGCTCGCTCAGCAGGCGCTGCTCGAGGTTCTTGAGCTTGCCCTCGGCCCGGCGGCGGTCGAGCGCGCCGTTCTCGATGGTGGCGATGCCAGCCGAGTCGTAGCCGCGATATTCGAGGCGGCGGAGCGCGTCGACGAGGCCGTCTGCTACGGGCTTGGTTCCCAGGATTCCAACGATGCCGCACATGGGCGCTTTGTCCTGCAATTGCCGGTCGCATTCGGACCAGTCGAGCTTGAGCTACTATTGTAGTTCGCTTCGTAGGCTCAATTCACAGTCTGTTTCCCGATCTTTCCAACACGGATCATAGCAAGATCGAGGCCAGCAAAGCTTGGGCCAAAGACTTCGGCGGTTAAGTTTTCGTACTGCCCCAGATTGGGAATGCCAATACTCAGGCCGACTTCTTGCGCCGCTGCATCATCAGCCTGAACTTGGCAGCCCAGCCGGGCCGCTCTTGCTGCTCACCCCGCTCCAGCGCCAGCGCACCGGGGGCCACGTCGCGGGTGATGACGCTGCCCGACCCGATATAGGCGCCCTCGCCGATCTTCACAGGGGCGACCAGTGAGGCATTGGAGCCGACGAAGGCGCCCTTGCCGACGTCGGTGAAATGCTTGGCGTAGCCATCGTAGTTGCAAAAGATGGTGCCGGCGCCGATGTTGGCGCCCTCCCCGACCCGCCCGTCGCCGATGTAGGCCAGGTGGTTGGCCTTGGCCCCCGCCTCGATGGTGGCTGCCTTGACCTCGACGAAATTGCCGATGTGGGCGCGCTGGCCGATGTCGGCGCCGGGCCGCAGGCGGGCGAAAGGCCCGACGCGGGCACCTGTGCGGATGCGGGCCCCGACGAAATAGCAGTTGGCGAGAATCTGGGCGCCGTCCTCCACTGTCACGCCGGGGCCGAAGAACACGTTGGGCTCGATGGTGACGTCGCGGCCGATGACGGTGTCGTGGCTGAACCAGACCGTATCCGGAGCGATCAGCGTTGCCCCGCCCTCCATGGCCTTACGGCGGGCCCTCTGCTGGAAGACCGCCTCGGCGGCGGCGAGCTGCTCGCGCGAGTTGACCCCCTGCGCCTCCTCCTCGCTGCACAGGACGGCCTTGGCAACCAGCCCCTGTGCGGTGGCAAGCGCGACCGCGTCCGTCAGATAGTGCTCGCCCTTGGCGTTGTCATTGCCGATGCGCGACAGCAGCCCCACGATATCGGCAACGCGAAACGCCATCGCGCCCGCCACGCACAACCGGATCTCGCGCTCGGGCGCGCTCGCGTCCTTGTCCTCACGGATAGCGGTCACGCGACCGGCACCATCGGCGAGGACGCGACCGTAGCCAGTGGGGTCCTTCGCTTGAAACGCCAGTACCGCAACATTGGCGCCTGCATCGAGCGCCGCTATCAGTGAGCGCAGCGTTGCGGCCTCGACAAGGGGCGTGTCCGCGTAGACAACCAGCACGTCGCCCGTTTGTCGTTGCAGCGCCTCGCGTGCGGCAAGCACGGCATCGGCAGTGCCTCTCTGCTGCGGCTGCTCGTACACACCGATAGCGGGCGCCACGCGCAATGCCTCGGCGCGCACGGGCGACTCAACCGAGCCTGCACCGGGTCCGACAACGAGGGCGAAAGCGGTTGCGCCTGCGCCCTGCCCGCTCGCGAGCACGTGCGCGAGCATGGACCGTCCCCCGATCGGGTGCAGCACCTTGGGTAGCGCAGAGCGCATGCGCACCCCCTTGCCGGCGGCCAGGGTGACGATCAGCAGCTCTCTATCGGGCATAGGTATTTCTCATCGATGGGGCGGCCATCCACTCTAGCCGACCCTGTTGCAGGAAATGTTGCATCGGCGCCTGCTGCGGACAAAGCCTCTACGCAACAATTGTGCCCGGCGGACGCCGTTCCACCCCTAATTGGCCAGGTTTCTCCGGCACCTACCTACTTTGCAAGACTAGCCGAGCCCTTGCCCAACCCTATGGCATCTCGACCACATGTCCACAGCCGGCACGGCTGCCTTGCCGTCGTCACGTTGACCCCGTAGGCGCCAATTTGAGACCGTTCACCACGATTCGCTCTGCGCCTCAGTCCGCGTGTCCGCGCAGCAGCTGTCTCAAACCAGAACGAGGACGCGCTCGGCCATGGCGGCGTATACCGATCAACCCTCTCGCTCTCGAAGCTTCATCAAGGCTTATTTGGCAGGCTGGGCCGCGCTGGCCGTGGCTGCGCTTGCCTATCTGACGTTCCTTGCTCTTCAGCCGCCGCAGGCTCAGCCCCCACGGCCACAGGTCGCCGAGTCCGAACCGAGCCAGGCGATGCGCGCCATCGCCAAGGCCGCCGTGGAAATGGGCACGATGCGCCGCAACATCGGCGAGATCCAGAAAGACGTGGGCGATCTCAAGGATGCGGTCGTCCAGCAGGAGGCCAAGGACAAGGTCGTCAATTCGCGGCTGACCTCGGTCGAGGAGCGCCTCGCCACCATCGAGGTGGAGCCGCCGGCGGCCAGCAAGGCCAAGGTCCCTGACAAGACGCAGCGCAAGCCCTCCGAGGGTAGGCCCAGTGCTCGCGTGATCAGCGTGCCCCAAGGCGAGGCCTCACCCTCCTCCGCCAAAACCGAAGGCCCGCCCGTGCCGCTGGAGACCGGCAGCATCGCGCCGGCCGACCAGATCACATTCGGCGAGGTTGTTGTCACGCCGGCGGCGCAAGCACAGTTCGGGGTTCAGCTCGGCTCCCACCCCTCGCTCGAGGGCTTGCGCGAGCGCTGGGACCGGCTGCGCCAGCAGCACCGTGGCCAGCTCGCCACGCTGGAGCCGCGCATCGTACCGCCGCGCACCGGCGGCGGCGCCTACCGGCTGCTCGCCGGGCCGTTCCCCACCAAGGCGGAAGCTGATCGCGCCTGTACCGACATGGGGCTCAGCCGGCCCGGGTGCTTCGCCACGCCTTATACGGGCACGCCGCTGTAGGCTGTTTCAGCACCTCTACGGCCTGCGCTCCCGGAATTGCGCGCACCCTCCTCGGGCCTGCTCGCTCCGGCCCGCTCACAGGCTCGGCGCGTTGAACGTATCGCACTGCTGCGTCTGGCCGGTGTCGTAGCCGCGCTTGAACCAGCGCACGCGCTGCGCGGAGCTGCCGTGCGTGAACGACTCCGGCACCGCGTAGCCCTGCGCCTGCTTCTGCAGGCGATCGTCGCCGATGGCGGCCGCGGCGTTGAGCCCGCTCTCGATGTCGCCGGGCTGCAGGCGGTCTTTCATCTGGTGAGCGAGCGAGGCCCATACGCCGGCGAAGCAGTCGGCCTGCAGCTCCATCTTGACCTGCAGCAGATTGGCCTGCCCCTCGCTCGAGGCGCGCTGCTTCAGCGCTTGCACCCGGTCGGCAATGCCGAGCAGGTTCTGCACATGATGGCCGATCTCGTGCGCGATCACATAGGCCTGCGCAAAGTCGCCCGGCGCGTGGAAGCGTCGCCGCAGGTCGTCGTAGAATGAGAGGTCGATGTAAACCTTGCGGTCGAGCGGGCAGTAGAAGGGCCCCATCGCCGATTGGCCGGTGCCGCAGGCTGTGCGCGTCAAGCCGCTGAAGATCACCAAGGTCGGCTTCTCGTAGCGCCGGCCGGCGCCCGTGAAGATCTTGTCCCAGACATCCTCGGTATCGGCAAGCACCCAGCGCACGAAGCGGGACTTCTCGTCGCTGCTGTCGCCGACGCCGGGCTGGCCCGGCATGCCCGGCACGTTCTGCGGAGCGCCCTGGCGCTGGGGCCGCGGCATGTCGGGAATTTGCAGCCCGCCGTCGCTCAGGAGGGTGAGCGGATTGATGCCCAGCAGCAGGCAGACGATGCCGATGAGGATCAGCGAGCCGAGGCTCAGCCCGCCCCCGCCGATCCGAATGGGCATGCCGCCGCCCGGAAACATGCCACCGCCACCGCCGCGCCGATCCTCCACGTTTTCGCTTTGCCGGTCGCCTTCGCCATACCGCATGGCACCATCCTTACTCGAGACCGCACCTCCCCAAACGCACGGCCAGACCAAGTCTTTCCTGAAGTAAACGCACAAAGCCCGTGGCCGTACAAGGGAGGGGACTGCGGGGTTCCGCATCGGGGTTCCGGCCCGCAGGCCTTGACCTGTTCGCGACGCCGCCGCTGCATATACCCGCGCATGAAGGTCCGACAGGCCAGCTGGTTCTTGGCCTGCCATCGGGCATTCTCGTTGCCGCGTTAGGTGACGCTTCGCGTCCTCCGTTAGCCGCTGGGCCGGGCGGGGCTCGCCTTCACCGCGCTGACTTTCTGAGCGGCGCTGCCGGGCGGGTGCCATTTGTGCCCTGGCGAGCACGCAAGGTGCTGTCGTACAAATTCACGCTCGCAAGGGGCGGAGGCTACGTTGCTGATTTCTTGATTGCGCAGGTTATGCGCCAGGTTGCTCCGGGGGGATACCATGAAAGTTCGCTTGCTTTGTTTGTTGCTCGCGCTGCTGCTGCTCCCGGCCCAGGATGCCGGCGCTCAACAGGTCAAGCTCAAGGCCAACTTGCAGTTCCCGATTTCCCATCCCGTCTTCGGCGGGAGCCTGGCGCGCTTCAAGGAGGAGGCCGAACGGCAATCCAAGGACGCCGTCACCATCGAGATCTTCGACAAGGCACAGCTGTTCACCGACTATCAGGTCGTTGACGCAGTGTCGTCCGGCGCCGTCGACATCGGCATGACGGCCGCCCAGCAGTTCTCGTACAAGGCCCCCCTCGTCGGCATCCTCGATCAGCCGTTCCTGTTCAATTTCCAGGCCCTGATGAGCGCGGCGGCAAGCCCCGGCAGCGAGATCAGAAAGCTGATCGACGAAGCCATCCTGGCCGAGGTGGGCGTGCGCGTTCTCTGGTGGCATTCGCTCGGCAACAACGTGTTCTTTTCCAAGGGCCGGGACGTCGCAGACCCGGCGCGGCTCAAGGACCACAGGGTGGCTTCGCCCGGCAAGCTCCCGGCGGAGTTCGTCGCGTGGTGTGGCGGCAAGCCGTCCGTCCTCACCGTCGAGAAGTTCCATGACGCCTTCAAGGACGGCGCGCTCGATATGGCCATGGTCGGCTTCGGCGGTCTGCAAACTTTCGGTATCTGGAAGTTCACAGATACCGTCACCTTCACCGACCACTCTCCGATCGTCTTCTTCCTCGTCATCAACGAGAAGACCTGGCAATCGCTGTCCCCCGGCCATCGGGCCGCTATTGCGCAGGCAGCAAGCAAGGTGGAGATCGAGATCCGCAGCCACCAGTCGGCATCCGAGGCCAGGGCCCGCGCCTTTGCAACCAGCAAGAACGTAAGGCTCCAGGAGCTGACACCCGACCAGGTGGCCGAGTGGCGCGCCTGCAGCGCCGGAATGCTCGCCGACTACATGGACAGGAACGGCGAACGCGCGCTCCAACTGATGGAAGCATACGGCAAGCTGCGGACCGATCCGTGTTGCTCGGCTGGGCCGAGCTCCGCCGCCACCTTCACGCGGCGCTAATCCGACGCCACTTCGACTACTTCTGGCACATATTCCGCGTGCCGAGCGCAGGTCTGGGCGACGATGCCCAATTGAGTAGACGGCCTTAACGGCCCTCGCCCTCCTCCGGCCCGGCCTTGCCGGGGCGCAGCCGGGCGATCTGCAGGAGCTTGCTGGTGGTCTCCGGCCGGCCGCGCTCGACCTTCAGCAAGTTCTGCACCTGCTTGGCGGCTGCCACGACGCCCTCGTTCGCGTAGGCCTCGTGATTGCGCTCGATGTCCTTCAGGTCGTAGCGGTAGTTCACCATCAGGCCGTGCGCCTCGCTCATGCCCTTGCGCGAGGTGTCGCCCAGCCAGTTGATGCGCTCGAGCCGCGCGCCGTTGCCCAGATGAAAGCGGGCAACGGAATCGGGCGGGCGCCCGTCGCGCGCCTTGGCAACCAGGAAGTAGTGCGCGGCCAGGCGCAGCAGCCTGGGCTTGATGGCGTTTGCCAGTTGCTGGCTGCTGACCCAGCCGGGGTCGCCGAGCACCGCGAGCCGGCTGCGCTCGGCCGGCGTGACAAGTTCGGCGTCCGCATCGACGAGCACCTCTTTCAACCATTCGGCAAAATCGGGCACGGGCGACAAGGTCACGAAAGTGTCGAGCGTAGGGCGCTCTTTGAGCAGCTCCTCCACCACCTGCTTGATCAGGAAGTTGCCGAACGAGATGCCGCGCAGGCCGTCCTGGCAATTGGAGATCGAGTAGAACACCGCCGTGGTCGGCGCTTCTGCGGCGTCGCCGGTCTTGGGCGCCTCCTGCAGGACCGAGCCGATCGAGGCCGGCATGTCGTCCGTCAGCGCCACCTCGACGAAGATTATGGGCTCGTCGATGAGCGAGGGATGGAAGAAGGCGAAGCAGCGCCGGTCGGTTGGATCGAGGCGGCGGCGTAAGTCGTCCCAGCCCTGGATCTCGTGCACCGCCTCGTAGGCGATGATCTTCTCTAGGATTGCCGCCGGCGTCTGCCAGTCGATGCGGCGCAGCACCAGGAAGCCGCGGTTGAACCAGGACGCGAGCAGGCGTCGCAGGTCGGCATCGACTTGGGCGAGTGCCGGGTCGTTGGCGGCCAACAGATCGCTGCGCAAGGCGACGATCTGGGCGGTGGCGCCGGGCGCCAGGTTCAGGCGCCGGAAGAACTCGAGCCGCGGGCTTTCCACGGCGCGCTGCAGATCGCGCATCAACTCAGGGCCCGGCTCCTCCACGTAAGCCTTGGCGGCCCGCGCCACTTGTGCCGCATCGGGTTGCATGGTGCGGGCGAGAAAGCCCAGGAAGGCGATGCGATCGTTGGCCGAAAGGCTGCGGTAGTGCCGCAGCACCTCGCCGGCGATGGCGACGCCCGACGCCTCCCCGCGGCTCGACACGAGCGCGGCTGCCAGCGCCTCGATGTCGTCCTCGCGGCCCGGCCCGCGCAGGGAACGCGGCAGCAAGTGGCGGCCCTGCTCGGCGATCGAGTTGAGCAGCTCCTGCAGAAACGACACGTTCATGCGATTGGCCATCACCCCTCGCCCCAACCCAACTACCAGATGGCGATTGCCGGCACCGCAGCCAAGCCGCCGCGTGCGAGCGGCACCGCCGAAGGCCGGTTATCACTCTCTATGATGACATGGGTTTGCTTCGGAAGCATTGTAGGTGCCCATTCGAGTTGCAGGAGCAGTCCAAATGAGCAGCGAGACCTACGAGATCCTTGCCCTGAAGTACGCCAGGCTTGCCCAGCGTAAGCGCTTCGAGAGCTTCATCGCTGCCGATGACCACGACGCCCCGCATCCGATCGACTATTTCGTCTGGGTCGTCCGCAACGGCGAGCGCACCATTGTCGTCGATACGGGCTTCGATGCCGCCGAAGGCGCCAAGCGCGGGCGCAAGGTGGACCGCACCCCGGCCGCCGCCCTGGAGCAGGTGGGCGTTGCCGCCTCGACCGTCGACCAGGTGATCGTCAGCCACCTGCACTACGACCATGCCGGCACGCTCGGCGCCTTCCCCAAGGCCCGCTTCCATCTGCAAGCCGCCGAGATGGCCTACGCGACCGGCCCTTGCATGTGCCACACGTACCTGCGCTATCCGTTCACGGCCGACCACGTGTGCGAGATGGTGAAGAATGTCTACTCGGGCCGCGTGATCTTCCAGGACGGCGACGGCGAGATCGCGCCCGGCATCACGGTGCACAAGATCGGCGGCCACAGCCGCGGCTTGCAGTGCGTGCGGGTTGCCACGGCCACCGGGCCGGTGGTGCTGGCCTCGGACGCCTCGCACTTTTACGAGAACTTCGAGAAGGGCAAGGTCTTCCCGATCACCTGCGATATCGCCGATGTGCTCGATGGCTACCGCCGCCTGATAGCCCTGGCTGGCTCGCCCAAGCGGGTGGTGCCCGGACACGATCCCCTGGTGCTGGAGCGCTACCCCGCGCTCAACAGCGCTACGCAGGGCATCGTGCATCGTCTCGACGTGGCCCGCGCCGACCAGTAGCGTAAAGGCCAACCTAAACTTTACCCTGCCTCTTGAGTTAATCGCCGGCGGGGGCCCGGGTTAACCGAGATCACAACTCTCAGGAGGAAGATAAACCCCAGCACTGGGAGTAACTGCGTTGGCCGTCGTGGCTGAAAGCACTGGCACCGTTGTCCACCTACATTCGGTGGGCAACACCGCGCTCGCGCCGCAGGTCGGCAGCGAGGCGCGCATGGCCGCGCGCCGGCGCATGCTCAAGTCGGGCAAGATCGCCTATGCCGACCGCCACGTCACCATCGACTGCCTGGTGCGGGACATGTCCGCCACCGGCGCGCGGGTGAGAGTGGAAGGCTCGGTCACCGCACCCGACACCTTCGAGCTGCTGATCCCGCTCGATGGCCTGGAGGCGAACTGCCAGGTCGTCTGGCGCGCGGGCGCCGACATCGGCATCAAGTTCCTGGCCGCGCCCCGCATGGTCGCCGCCAAGCGCACGCAAGCGATCAACGCGCTGACGCCAACCAAGGCGGCGACTTTGCGCCGCAAGCCGCGCCCCGGCGAAGTGAGCTGAGGCTCCTCGCCTCAAACCAGCTGCCGATCAAGCCGGCAATCCGCGCGTCTCGTCGCCATAGCCCGCGAGCGCGCGCTTCCTCGGCACGCTCCTGAGCTTGCCGCCGGCCTGGCACGGCTCCACCGCCGCCACATGATCAGCAGCCGTGAGCAGCTTGCCGAGATCGACGCCGGTGTTGACCCCCATGTGCTCGAACGCGAACACCAGATCCTCGCTCGCCGTATTTCCCGCCGCCCCTGGCGCGAACGGACATCCACCCAGCCCGCCCGCGGCCCCATCGATGACGCGCACGCCCTGGCGGTAGGCCTCTATCGCGTTGGCCACACCGAGCCCGTAGGTGTCGTGGCCGTGGTAGGCGAAGGTGACGCGGTCGCTGGCGTAGCGCGGCATGATGCGGCCGAGCAGCCGGCCGACGTGGTCTGGCGCCGCCCGGCCCGTCGTATCGCAAATGCCGATCTCGACGTCCGGCGCGGCTTCGATCACCCGCTCCACGGCGCGTATCACGTTGTCCTCGGGCACGCGGCCCTCCCACGGACAATCGAAGCAGGTGGACAAGCCAAGGCGAAGTCTGGGCTTGGTCTCACCCAGACCTGCCCACGCCGCGGCGAAGTCGCGGAAGCTCTCGTCCACGCTGCGGTTGACGTTGGAGCGGTTGTGGCTCTCCGACACCGAGATCACCCAGCTGATCTCCTTGACGCCGGCATTCAGCGCAAGCTGCAGGCCTTTGGCGTTGGGCACCAGCGCCATCACCCGCATGGCCTTCGGCAGCCGCGCAAGCTTGATGATCTGTGGCGTATCGGCCATTTGCGCCAGCGCCTTGGGGCTCACGAACGAGCCGATCTCGAGGCGGGAGAAGCCGCAGGCCGCCAGCTCCTCGATCAGCGCAATCTTGGTCTCCGTGGGAATGAAGGGCTTGATGGCCTGGAAGCCGTCGCGGGGAGCCACCTCCACGATCTCGATGCTACTCATCACACCGTCCCTGCTGCAACGCACCGCTCATTGGATGCCGGCATAGATAGCGCAAATTGCGCCTCGCTGCCGCCGCAAAGTGTCATCATTTCGTTACCTGCAAAGGTCACCGGCAAATATCGCTCCGCACGACCGAGGCTCGGCTCGCCGCCATGGACTTTGGGATCCCTCAGCTGATGACGCTAGTTCGCCACCGCAGCCTCCGCGCTGCTCTCCTTGTCGCCCTGTGCGCGACTGTGGCCGGCGTGATCGCCAACCGCGTGGGCCTGATCGACGGTGCACACGCACAATCGGAAGAGGAAAAGAAGAAGAAGGAGCGCGAGAGGAAGGAGCGCGAGAGGCCACCCGAGAAGCGGCCCCAGCCGCCACCGCCGCCTAAGGCAATCGCTCCACCACCGCCGCCGCCGAAGGCGATCGCTCCGCCGCCGCCTCCGCCCAAGGCATTCGTTCCACCACCGCCACCGCCTCCCAAGGCCATGACCCCGCCTCCGCCGGCGGTCGAGAAGCGGCTGCCGCCTCCGGAAAAGAAGGACAGCTTCAGGCGCGTTCCCGGCGATTCGGATTCGCCACCGTTCAAGAAGCCTGCCGGCGATCCCAACTCACCACGGTTCAAGAAGCCTGCCGGCGATCCGGATTCGCCACCGTTCAAGAAGCCAGCCGGCCCCCCGGGCTCGCCTCCGCCCGGCCCCGGCCCGTTGCAGCCCTACGGCGGCCCCAAACCTCCCCCACCCGCAGCCAAATCGCTGCCTCCACCGGGCACAGGCCCCAGCCTCGTCGCGCCAGGCGGGCCGCAGGGCCCGGCCATCAAGCGCTTCGATCAGATCCAGAAGAACCGGCTGGAGCGCGTCGAGGAAGGCGGCAAGCGCAAGATCATCGAGGAGCCCGGCAACCGCTTCATCGTCAAGCAGGGCAATAAGGCCGTCATTCGCCACGACGAATCGGAGCGCTTCGCCCGCAAGAAGGGCGCCAAGTCCGAGAAGCGCGGCGACGGGACGGTCGAAACTGTCTACGCGCGCCCCGACGGCGTACGCATCGTCACCGTGGTCGACAGCAACGGCCGTCTCATCCGCCGCTATCGGCGCGACCGCGACGGGCGCGAGCGCCACATCATCGACAATCGCCGCTTCTATCGCAACCTGGGCGTCGGAATCGGCATCGGCGTGCTCGGAGGCATCATCTACCTGAACCTGCCGCCGCCGCGCGTCACCATTCCCTACGACAGATACATCGTCGACTACGACAGCGCCTCCGACGACGACCTCGACGAAGCGCTCGACTCCCCGCCCATCGAGATGCTTGATCGCGCCTATTCGCTGGAGGAGATCCGCGACAACTATGAGCTGCGCGCCAGGTTGCGCCGCATCGATGTCGACACGATCAACTTCGAGTTCGGGTCTTGGGAGGTTGGACCGGACCAGGAATTCAAGCTCGAACGCGTCGCGCGGGCCATGCTGCGGGTGCTGGAGCGCAATCCCGAGGCCGCATTTTTCATCGAGGGCCACACCGACGCTGTCGGCTCCACGGAAGACAACCTCAGTCTCTCCGACCGGCGGGCCCAGGCCGTCGCGGAGGTGTTGTCGGAGAGCTTCGGCGTGCCGGCGGAAAATCTCGTCACCCAGGGCTACGGCGAGCAGTTCCTCAAGGTCGACACGCCGGGCCCTGAGGGCCGCAACCGCCGTGTGACAATTCTCAACATCAGCGGACTGATGGCGGAGCGCTGACGATATCCAGCCGCACCCGCGACACAAGATGCCTGCAGCCGGTAGCGCGCGCGTGCGGGATCGTGCTACGTGACCTTCAACGTCGATGGCTTATTGGGTGCTCACAGCTTGCCCGCGCTCCTTTGGATCATGCCGCTCGCTGTAGGGGGCATTGCCGGCGCCGCCTTCCTGAGCGTACCCGAGATCGACTTGGCGGTCGCGCGCGCCCTCTATTCCGTCGACACGGGTTTCGTGGGACGGCATCTCTTCGGCGTATACGCGCTGCGCCAGGCTTTCATCGTCCTCTACTCCGGCGCGATCGTGCTCTCAATCGCCGGCCTGGCGCTGACCTGGAGGCGCTACCCGCACTGGCTTCGGCTCGGCAAGATGCACTGGCTGTTTCTCGGCGCCTGCCTGGTCGCCGGCCCGGGGCTCGTCGCCAATATCGTCTTCAAGGACCAGTGGGGTCGCGCCCGTCCACGGCAGATCGTCGAGTTCGGCGGCACCAAGGCGTTCTCGCCGCCGCTCCTGCGCACCAACCAATGCGAGCGGAACTGCTCGTTCTTCAGCGGAGAGGCGGCCTCCACCTACGTGGTGTTCTACGCCGCCGCTGCCCTCTTTCCGCAATGGGCCACGACCCTGGTTCTTGCCGGCACAGTGGGCGGCCTCGTCACGGGGGCCGTGCGCATGTCGCAGGGCGCCCACTTCCTGAGCGACATCGTGTTCGCCGGGGTCTTCATGGCGCTGGTTGTGCTGCTGTTGCGCTGGCTGCTGCTGCGGGAATAGGTGGGGTCAGACCCTGCGGGTCTGACCCGTGAGAAAAGCGAAGTCGCAGCCGTCGGGCGCCTGCATGACGCTTTCGCGGAACAGCTTGTCGTAACCGCGATGACCCTCGGCAGCCGCGGGTTTGAGCGCCGCGCGGCGCTTCGCCAATTCCGCCTCGTCGACCAGCAGATCGAGCCGCCGCTCCTTCACGCTCAAGCACACCTTGTCGCCGTTGCGCACCAGCCCCAGCGGGCCGCCCACCGCCGCCTCGGGCGCCACGTGCAGGATGATGGTGCCGTAGGCGGTGCCCGACATGCGCGCGTCCGAGATCCGCACCATGTCCTTGACGCCCGCTTCCAGGAGCCTCTTCGGGATGGGGAGGAAGCCGGCCTCGGGCATGGCCACGGCGCTGCGGGGCCCCGCATTTTGCAGGATCAGGAAATCGTCAGCCGTCACGTCGAGCGCCGGATCGTCGATGCGGGCGGCGAGGTCCTCCAGCGAGGAGAACACCACGGCGCGGCCGGTCTTCTCGAACAGCGCCGGCGTGGCGGCGGAGCGCTTGATGATGGCCCCGTCAGGGGCCAGCGAGCCGAACAGCGCCACCAGCCCACCCTGTGCCTCCACCGGCTCGGCAGCCGGCTTGATCACGCGCCGGTCCACGTAGGCGCCTTCCTCGGCTGCCAGGCGCTCACCCAGCGTCTCGCCGGAGATGGTCATACAGTCGAGGTGCAGCAGCGGTTTGAGCTCGCGCAGCACGGCGCCGATGCCGCCGGCGGCGAAGAAATCCTCCATGTAGAACTCGTTGCCGACGGGCTTCACCGCCGCCAGCACCGGCGTGGTGTCGGACAGCTCGTTCAACCGCATAAGCTCCAGCTTCACACCGACCCGGCCGGCGATGGCGGCGAGATGAATCACCCCGTTGGTGGAGCCGCCGAGCGCCAGCAGCACACGCGTGGCATTCTCGACCGACTTCGCAGTGATGATCTTGTCCGGCGTCAGGTCCGAGCGCGCCAGCGCCACCGCGCGTGCGCCGGTGGCTTCCGCCGCGCGCAGGCGGTCGGCGTGCACTGCGGGAATAGCGGCCGTGCCGGGCAAGGTCATGCCCAGCGCCTCGGCGATCGCCGCCATGGTGGAGGCGGTACCCATCACCGCGCAGGTGCCCGCAGTCGTGACAAGCCGCCCTTCCACCGCCTCGATCTCGCGCTGCCCGAGCTTACCCGCACGATACTGCGTCCAGAACTTGCGGCAGTCGGTGCAGGCCCCCACGCGGTCGTCCTTGTAGCGCGAGGTCATCTGCGGTCCGCCGATCAGCTCGATCGCGGGCTTGCCGGCACTGGCGGCACCCATCAGCTGCGCCGGCACCGTCTTGTCGCAGCCGCCCATCAGCACCACGGCGTCCATCGGCTGGGCGCGGATCATTTCCTCGGTGTCCATGGCCATGAGGTTGCGGAATTTCATGGAGTTGGGCGCCAGCGTGGACTCGTGCAGCGAGATGGTGGGGAACTCGAGCGCCAGCCCACCGGCCGCTGCCACGCCGCGCTTCACCGCATCCAGCAGCTCGGGGAAGTGGCGGTGGCAGGGGTTGAACTTGGAGTGCGTGAAGGCGATGCCGACCACGGGGCGGGCCAGCTCGTCGCCCGAGTAGCCCATCGACTTGGCGAACGCGCGCCGCATGTAGATGGAGAAATCGCGGTCACCATAGGTCTGCAGCCCGCGCAGGAAACCGCGCTCCGTTTGGTCGTCACCCATGCTCATATCGCCTCACGCTGACCAAAGTCGCGAGACCTTAGCATGCTGTGGCGGAGCGATAAGAAGTGCCGCTGCCATCGCAGGATTTCGCAAGGCGAAATGCCCGGCTCAGGCACTGCTTCTTGCGTCAGACCTGGCCCAGCACCGCATCCCCGGACACACCTCCCGCTCGATCTCCACCGTTCGTATGATCGATGCGAAACCGTTGGCGCCGCCGGCGAAATAAGAAAATGGGGCCCCTTGCGGGGCCCCGTAGTGTTGCGATGCCAGTGTAAGGAAGTCCGCCGTCAGTGTTAGCCGTTCTGGGTTGCCTCTCAAACCGGGATTGTGCACCGGCCCCGCCATTTCTGTTGACGGGGTGGGGATAACTATTGCGTGGGGATTCGCGGTCGCCGGCGCGCCACGTACATCCCGCGGAAGCGGCGCGGAAATCTTTCGTTAACGCCCTCGTGGAAAGATTCAGTTAACCAGCCGTTCCGCTTCCAAGGACCCCGCGCATGCCCCCCGCGCTCGATGAAGCGCCTGCCCGCATTTCGTCAAGCCTGCACGAAGCCAACAACGATACGGGCCGCGTCGCCTTCTGCGGTCCCATCGTGCTCTCGGCCATCACCGGCTACTCGGTGAGCAAGGTCGAGGACGAAATTCGCGCGTTCCGCGACGTGCCCGCCGGCCGCAGGCCGGTGATCAAGGGCACCTATACCGAGGAGGTGGCCGCCGCGCTTGCCCACTTCGGCTACACCATGCAGCTCAAAGACAGCTTCATGAACAGGCCGCGCAAGGAGCGCCCGCCGTTGTGGAGCAACTGGATGCAGCGGCAGCGCAACCCTTGGATCCACTACATCCTCGCCCTGCATGTGGGCAAAGAGGGGCACTGGGTGGTGATCAAGGGCGTGAAGGTGTGCGACACCTACAGCGACGGCACCTGGCAATTCGTATGCGACTGGCCGCACCGCAACAAGCGCATCATGGAAGTGCACGAGGTGCGCAAGGCTCTCGAAGTGTAGCGGGGCTCACTCTGCAGGCCTAAAGAAATTCCCAATACACACTATTGCAAAGTCAAATTGGCGCTGCACCGCTTCGAATGCTACTGGCAGCCCCGTTCCTGGCCGGCCCAGTTCTCCGCGCCAGCAACTGGCGCCCGCAGCGCCCACCAACCTAGCCCACTGATCATGGAGCACGTACAAATGCTTACGACCGTTTCCCGCCTCACGCTTGCATTGCTGGTGCTGATGCCGTCGATGGCCGCGGCCAACCTGCCGGACCCCTTCGCCGTCCCCAACGAGACGCTGGTTGCCACCATCCACGCCGAAGGCGCGCAGGTCTACGAGTGCAAGGCGGATGCCTCGGGCAAGCTCGCCTGGCAATTCCGCGAGCCGATCGCCACGCTGATCGTGGACGGCAAGACCGTCGGCCGCCACTACGCCGGACCCAACTGGGAGCTGGCGGACGGCAGCGCCGTAGTCGGCAAGGTTGCAGGCCGTGCGCCCGGCGCCAGCGCACAGGACATCCCGCTCCTGAAACTCGAGGTGACGTCACGGCGCGGCACCGGCCAGCTGAGCGGCATCACGACAGTCCAGCGGCTCAACACCAAGGGCGGCGTCGCCGAAGGCGCGTGCGACCGCGCCGGCGCCTTCCTCAACGTGCCGTACTCGGCCGACTACGCCTTCCACAGGAAGGATTGATCATCGCCCCGTCTGGAATTGGGTCGGGCGGTGGCGATGCTCCCCGCACGCGTCGCCCGCTCGGATGCAATGCCGGCAAGTCGCCCGACCCACCCTATTCAGCCTGACTGTCCCGCCACTCAGGCGTGAATACAGGCCACCAAATGGTCGGGCGCCAGCTCGCGCCGTTCTGGAACCGCCTTCTTGCACTCCTCCGTGGCAAGCGGGCAGCGCGGATGAAATACGCAGCCTGAGGGGGGATTGAGCGGGCTCGGCAGCTCGCCCTTGATGATGCGCCTCGGCCGCGTGCGCTCGACCACCGGGTCGGGCACGGGCGCGGCGGCGAGCAAGGCTTGCGTGTAGGGATGCCTGGGGTTTGCGAACAGCTCATCGGCCGGCGCGGACTCGACAATGCGCCCCAGATACATGACCGCGACCTTGTTCGAGATATGCCGCACGACGGCCAGATCGTGCGCAATGAAAAGGTACGTGAGCCCCAGCTTCTGCTGCAGCTCCTCCAGCAGGTTGATGACCTGGCCCTGGATCGACACATCGAGCGCCGACACCGCCTCATCGCAAACGATGACTCGCGGGTCGACGGCGAGCGCGCGTGCAATGCCGACGCGTTGGCGCTGGCCACCGGAGAGCTCGTGCGGGTAGCGTAGGGCCATGTACGGGAACAACCCTACCAGCTGCAGCAGCTCCGACACCCGGTTCGGAATCTCGGGCTTCGGCACGATCTCGTGCACGCGCATCGGCTCGGCGATGATCTGGCCCACCGTCATGCGCGGATTGAGGGAAGAGTACGGGTCCTGGAAGATGACCTGCATCTTCTTGCGCACGGCCGTCATCTCGTGGCGCTTGAGCTTGGCGAGGTCCACCTCCTCGAAGCGGATCTCGCCGGCCGTGGGATCGTCGAGCCGCAGCACAAGCCGCCCCAAGGTCGACTTTCCGCAACCCAACTCGCCCACCAGACCCAGCGTCTCGCCGCGCTTGGCATCGAGCGTCACATCGTTGACGGCCCGTATCGTCCTCGTGCGCCCGAACAGACCGCTCCGGATCGGGAAGAACTTGCTGGCGTGCCTGATGTCGAGGATGACATCGCTGCCGTTGTCGTGCGCCACCTTGGCGGCGCTGGTCCCTTCGACCGGACTGGCGTCCAGTGCCTCCACTTCCATCACGCGATGGCATGCAGCCACATGACCTGGCTCCGCCGCCACGAATGGCGGCAGAGTGTGGCACGCGTCGATGGCAAAGCGGCAGCGCGGCCTGAACCGGCACCCTTCCGGAGGGGCCAGCAGGTTCGGCGGGGCCCCCTCGATGGTGGCGAGCTTGACGCTCCGGCCACGGTCCAACCTCGGCACAGCAGCCAGCAGGCCGCGCGCATAAGGGTGTAGCGGCCGCGAGAACACGCGCTCGGCGGTGCCGCTCTCCACCAGGCGCGCCGCGTACATGACGTTCACGCGGTCGGCGTAGCGTGCGACGATCCCCAGGTTGTGGGTGATGATGACCACCGCGACGCCCAGCCTGCGGGACAGGTCTTTCATCAGCTCCAGGATCTGCGCCTGGATGGTCACGTCGAGCGCCGTGGTCGGCTCGTCGGCGATCAGCAGCTTGGGATTGCAGGCAAGGCCGATGGCGATCATCACCCGCTGGCGCATGCCGCCCGACAGCTGGTGGGGATACTGGCCCAGGCGGCTCTCTGGGTCTGTGATGCCGACCAGCGTCAAAAGCTCGATGGCCCTCGTGCGCGCCGCTCTCTCATCCATTTTCAGGTGGATCGTCAGCGGCTCCATGATCTGCAGCCCAATCCGCAGGACCGGATTGAGCGAGGTCATGGGCTCCTGGAAGATCATCGCGACATGCCGGCCGCGGATGCGGCGCATGCCTTCCTCGGAGAGCTTCAACAGCTCCTGGCCGTCGAAGCGTATGGACCCGGCCGGAATGCGCGCAGTCGCCTCCGGCAGTAGGCGCATAACGGCGAGCGCCGAGACCGACTTGCCGGAGCCCGACTCCCCGACGATGGCCACCATCTCGCCCGGATGCACCGAATAGCTGAGGCCTTCGACCGCACGCACTGTGCCGTGGCTGGTCACGAAGTGCACGTGCAGGTCTTCGATCTCGAGGATGGGCGGCAACGATCGGGCGGTCACAGCCGCCGTCGCCGGTTCAGCTAACGCCCTGCTACCGAGGCTCGAGACGACCTCGCTGTTCACCCCTTCGTTCCTCCCTTGGTCGGCCCAGCCGTTGTGTGGCTTGCTGGTTCCGGCCTGGCATTCTGGTATGCCAGTTCTGATTGCTAACCCACATAGGCGAGCGTGGGCAAGGGGATAAACCCTGATACTTGGTGCCATTGCTTAGCGCCAAGGGGCAGCTGAGAATGGCGGGCGCGATGCGCCGAAATGCGTATCCCGATCTGGTCCAGCATGTGCGCGAACTGGCTGGAGCCACACGAAAGGTTGTACATGTCCGATACCGATTTCTACAATTCCGGCAGCCGCCAGCTGCAGGACGAGTTCGAGAGCCGCCGCATCTCGGACAGGTTGGCAGGCTTCAACCGCACGGCCTTCACCCCAGACGACAAGGCCTTCATCGAGAGCACCATTTACTTCTTCATCGCCACCGCCGATGCGGAAGGGCGGCCCGATTGCTCTTTCAAAGGCGGCGCTCCTGGCTTCGTGCGCGTTACCGCTGCCAACGAACTGGCCTTCCCCGACTACGACGGCAACGGCATGTTCAAGAGTTTGGGCAACCTGCTGGTCAACCCCGATGTCGGCCTGTTGTTCATCGCCATGCACGGGCGCCCGCGGCGGCTCCGCGTCAACGGCGCGGCCAAGGTATCACGCGACGACCCATTGCTTGCGAGCACAGTCGGCGCGCAGCTGATCGTGCGCGTGACGGCCACTGCAATCTTCCCGAACTGCCCCCGCTACATCCCCAAGCTCGAGCTGGTCGAGCCTTCGGTCTACACGCCGCAACCCGGCGAGGACCCGGTTGAGCCGGTGTGGAAGGGATTCGATGAGTTCAAAGATGTGATCCATCCGCGCCAGCCGACTTTCAAGGGCGAAGCAGAAGGGCGACTAGGCTTCGTCTCAGCCCGGTCTCGAGGTGCCCGTGATGACTGTCAAAGTAGCCGTAGTGCAGAAGCCGCCCGTCCTGCTCGACCTCGCGGCCACCATGGCCCGCGCGCTGGAGAGCCTCGCCGAAGCCGCTGCTGCCGGCGGCAAGCTCGTGATCTTCCCCGAGGCCTACCTGCCCGGCTATCCGACATGGATCTGGCGCCTGCGCCCCGGTGGCGACATGGCGCTCTCGGGCGACATCCATGCCCGGTTGCACGCGAATGCCGTCGACATCGCTGGCGGAGCGCTCGCGCCGCTTTGCGAAGGAGCCCGCAAGCATGGTCTGACGGTTGTCTGCGGCATGAGCGAGGTCGACAGTCGTTTCAGCGGCAGCACGCTTTACAACACCGTGGTCACCATCGGCCCTGACGGCGCGATCCTCAATCGCCATCGCAAGCTGATGCCCACCAACCCTGAGCGCATGGTGTGGGGGCCGGGCGACGGCGCCGGCCTCAATGTCGTCGACACGCCAGCCGGGCGCATCGGCACACTGATCTGCTGGGAAAGCTACATGCCGCTGGCGCGCTACGCGCTCTACGCCCAGAACATCGAGCTCTACATCGCGCCCACTTGGGACTGCGGCGAGACCTGGCTCGTCAGCATGCGCCACATCGCACGCGAGGGCGGCTGCTGGGTGATCGGCCTTGCCACCGCCCTCCAGGGCAAAGACGTGCCCGAGACCTTCCCCAGCCGCGACGCGCTGTTCAAGCCGGACGATTGGCTGTGTGACGGCGATGCGGTGATCGTAGAGCCGTCGGGCAAACTCCTCGCCGGGCCCCTGCATCGCGAGAAAGGCATCCTCTACGGCGAGATCGATCCGGCCAGGGCCGCCCGCGCCCGCCGCTCGCTGGATGTCACCGGCCACTACGCGCGGACCGACATCTTCCGCCTGGAGGTGAAGCGCAGCCCCATGCCGCCGGTGAATTTCACGTGACGGGCTAGCGCAGGAACTCGGGCGAGATCAGGCTCGGCAGCAGCAGCGACACCTTGGGCCACACGATCACCAGCGCCAGCACCATCAGCATGGGGATCAGCATGATGCCGGTGTCCTTGAGGGCATCGCGGATGCGAATGCCGGCAATGGAGCAGGCGATCATCAGGCACAGCCCGTAGGGCGGCGTGACGAGCCCGAAGGCCAGCGACACGATGCCGATCATGGCGAAGTGCACCGGGTCCATGGCCACGGCCTTGCTCAGCGGCTCGAGGATCGGCGCGCAGATGATGATGGCCGGAATGGCATCGAGGAAGCAGCCCACCACCAGGAACACGAAGGCGATGAAGAAGCCGGTGGCGTGGAAGCCCATGCCCCAGGCCTGCACGCCGGTGAGGATCGCCTCGGGGATCTTGTAGTAGGCGAGCAGCCAGCCGAAGGTGCTGGCCGTGCCGACGCAGAACAGCGCGATGCCGGCAAGCTTGCCGGTGTCGAGCAGCGCCCCGTAGAGGCCCTTCAGATCCATCTCGCGATAGACCAGCAGCGACAGCACTGCCGGCGTACAGCACCGCGATGCAGGCGGACTCGGTGGCCGTGAACCAGCCGAAGATCTTGCCGCCGATGATGATGCCGGGCGTCATCAGCGCCGGAATTGCCACCCAGGTTGCGCAGAACAGCTCGCGCCAGGTCGAGCGCGGGTAGGTCGGGTACCCCCGCGCCTTGGCGTAGACGTGCACGGTCGCCATCTGCGCGAGGCCGATGAGCAGGCCGGGCAGGATGCCCGCGAGGAACAGCGCGCCGATCGAGACGGTGAGGATGCCGCCCCAGACGATCATCAGGATCGACGGCGGGATGATCACGGCCAGCACGGCCGACACCGCCGTGATGGCGACCGAGAACGACAGGTCGTAGCCTTCCCTGGTCTGCGCCTCGATGAAGATCTTGGACTGGCTGGCGGCATCGGCCGTGGACGAGCCCGAGATGCCGGCAAAGAAGATCGACAGCACCACGTTGATCTGCGCCAGGCTGCCCGGGAAGTGGCCGACCATGGTGCGCGAGAGCTTCATGAGGCGGTCGGTGGTGCCGCCGACGTTCATCAGATTGGCGGTCAACAGAAAGAACGGCACCGCCAGCAGGATGAACGAGTTGTAGGCGTTGAAGGTCTCCTGCATCAGGGTCACGGTGTCGAGCCGCGGCTCGATGACGAGGATCGGCAGGCAGGCGAGCCCCAGCGCGAAGGCCACCGGCACGCGCAGGAACATCAGAAGAAAGAACAGGCCGAACAGGATGAGCGCCGCCTGGCCCGGCGACAGGACGGCGCCCGTCATGCGGCTCTCCCGAGGATGGTGCGCAGGTCGTCGACCACCTGCTCGCCGAGGAACACGAGCCACGTCACGCCCGGTCACCGGCCAGGCCACGTAGATCAGCCACAGCGGCAGTTCCGCCAGCTCCGAGATGCGGTGCCAGGCCTACGTGGTGAACTGGTATGCCCGCCCACACGAACACCAGCGCGGCGGCGAGAACCCCGAGCCGGCCCAACAGCCGCACCAGCGCCTCAGCCCGCTCCGACAGGCGCGGCCACACGTCGACCTCGAAGTGGGTCGACTCGCGCACGCCGATCATGGCCCCGATCATGATGGTCCAGATGAACAGGAAGCGCGCCATCTCCTCCGTCCAGATATAGGAGGGGATGAGGGCGGTGTAGCGCGAGAAGATCTGCAGGCTCACCGGAATGACGAGGATCGCCACCGACAACGCCAGCAGCCACGACAGCAGCGTGGCGTACACCTGGGTGAAGCGGCGCCAGAGGCTCATTTTCTCCCTCTCCCCGCTTGTGGGGAGAGGGGACAGACGTGGCCCATGCTGGATATCACTTGATGGCGTTGATCTTGCCTAGGATCTCCTCCGCCCCGATCTCCTTGGCGTAGGCGGTGATCACTGGCTCCACCAGCTTGGCCATCTCGGCGCGGTCCTTGAACGGCACGCGCTTCAGCTTGCCGGCCTTCTCCAGTGCCTCGAGCTTCTGCGCGTCCTCCGACGACTCCACCTGGCGGCCGTAGGCGCCGGCCTCCTTGCCCGCCTTGACGATCGCCGCCTGCAGGTCGGGCGGCAGCTGCTTGAATGTCTTGCCCGAGAAGCAGATGGGACGGATGGTGATGGCGTGCTCGGTCATGGCGAGGTTGGGCGCCACTTCGTAGAACTTCATGGACTCCACGCCTGCAGCCTCGTTCTCGCCGGCGCTGATGACGTTGTTCTGGATGCCGTTGTAGACCTCGTTGTAGGCGATCACCGTCGGCGCCATGCCGGCCGCCTGGAATGTGCGGCTCCAGATCGGCGCGCCCTGCACGCGCACCTTGAGCCCCTTGATGTCCGCCAGCGACGCCATCGGCTTGTTGATGAAGATGTTGCGCACGCCGCCGCCGGCATAGCCGATCAGCATCACGTCGGCCTTCTGCGCGACTTCGGCCGCGATCGGGGCCAGGATGTCGGCGTCGAGCACCTTGTTCCAGTGATCGAGGTCGCGGAACAAGAACGGCGCGTCGATGAACGGCGCCGCCCGCGAGAACGTGGACATATGGGCGGGCGAGACGATGCCGTAGTCGACCGCTTTGCCCTGCGCCATGTACTCGAAATACTGCTTCTCGAGACCGAGCGAGGAGTTCTTGTGCAGCACGAAGTTGATGGGCTTGCCGTAGTATTTCTTGACCAGCTCCTCGAACCGCACGAGCGCCTTGGTGAAGGCGTGCTCGTCGTTGAACTGGACGGCGCCGTTGAGCGTGATGGTCTGTGCCTGCGCCGGCGAGGCTGCGGCAAATAGAGCGGCGACCGCGATTGCTGCCCCTAGTACGGCAAATCTCGTTCCTCGTCTCATGCGTTTCCTCCTCCCGACGGCCATCGCTCTACGGCGGGCTCGTCTCTCCTGCGGGGTCGTGCCCCCACGACGTCACGATAGCGCACGGCCTCACCCGACACCAGCAATGCCGTCGCGATCCGAAAGCGGCGCTAGTCCTTGGCCCGCTCCACATAGGAGCCGTCCTCGGTCGAGATCACCACTCTCGTCCCGGCAGTGATGTGGGGCGGTACCATGACCCGTTCGCCGTTGGAGAGCACAGCCGGCTTGTAGGACGAGGATGCGGTCTGGCCCCTTACCACGGGGTCCGCCTCCACGATCTCGAGCACCACTCGTTGCGGCAGCTCCGCCGCTATCGGCACGCCCTCGTGCAGGCTGAGGTGGACAGCCATGTTCTCCTGCAGGTAGACCGATTGCTCGCCGATGATGTCCTTCGGCACCTGGATCTGCTCGAAGGTTTCCGGCTCCATGAAGTGGAAGCCGAGATCATCCTCGTAAAGATAGTTGTAGGTCTTGTCCTCGAGGTAGGCCCGCTCCACCTGGTCGGTGGTGCGATAGCGCTCCGTGATCTTCACGCCGTCCGAAATGCGCCGCATGTCGAGGTGGGTCACCGGCGTGCCTTTGCCCGGATGGATGTTCTCCGCCTTCATGACGACGCACAGCTTGCCGCCGATATCCAGCACGTTGCCTTTGCGCACCGAGCTTGCGATAACCTTGACCACCGTCGCTGTCTCCGCATCTGTGAGGCTGAAGAGCCGTGAACGCGCCGAAGCGGCTGCAGGCTCGCCAAAATCGAAGGTGGGCGCTTTCTACAGGCCTTTTCCACCGTCGCCAAGAACAACTAAGCCCGTGCAGAAGCCTCTCGAACCCAGCCCATGGTGGCGCCCGGACAGGCATGCCGACAGGCGGCCGTTCCTGCTGGCGCGCGGACGGATCAAAGCCGCCATCCGCCGCTGGTTCGAGGAGCGAGGCTTCGTCGAGGTAGACTCCGCCGCCCTGCAGGTATCACCAGGAAACGAGACGCATCTGCATGCGTTTGCAACCGAGCTGATCGGGAGCGGCGGCAACCGGCGCACTCTCTATTTGCACACTTCGCCGGAGTTCGCGTGCAAGAAGCTGCTGGCTGCGGGCGAGAACAGGATCTTCACCTTCGCCCCTGCCTTCCGCAACCGCGAGCGCGGCGCCCTGCACCATCCTGCCTTCACCATGCTGGAGTGGTATCGGGCCCACGAGCCCTATGAGCGGTTGATGGAAGACAGTGCGGCGCTTCTGGCGATAGCCGCGGAGGCCGCCGGCACCAGGACACTCATCCACGGCAATCGCAGCGTCGATCCCTTCCTGCCGCCAATCCGCATGACGGTCGCGCAAGCGTTCGCCCGCTTCGCCGGCATCGACGTGCTCGCTGCTCTGGACCAGAACGGACCCCAGGGCAATGCGCTAGCGCAGGCCGCCAGGCAGGCAGGCATCGCCGTCGCAACCGACGACACTTGGAGCGACACCTTCAGCCGCATCCTGGTCGAGAAGGTCGAGCCCAACATCGCCAATGGCCGCGCCACGCTCCTTACCGAGTACCCCGCTTGCCAGGCCGCGCTTGCCAGGCAGAAAGCTTCAGACCCGCGCGTTGCCGAGCGCTTCGAGCTCTATGCGTGCGGCGTCGAGCTTGCCAATGCGTTTGGCGAGCTCACAGATCCGGATGAGCAGCGGCGCCGGTTCGAGGCGGAGATGAACGAGAAGCAGCGCATCTACGGCGAGCACTATCCCATCGACGAGGACCTGCTGGATGCCCTGGCCCGTATGCCTCCCGCCAGCGGCGCGGCCCTCGGCTTCGACCGGCTCGTGATGCTCGCCACCGGAGCAGGCCACATCGAGCAGGTGCTCTGGACACCGGTGGCGCAGACCGATTGAGCAGCGGGAGGACCGATGCGCACTCTAGCCTTGGCATGTATCGCCGTTCTCTTCGGCAGTCCCGCGGTGCTGGCGTCGGGTGCCCTCTCCTGCCACTTCGGCGACCGCAACCTGAAGTTCGGGGCTGAGGCGACCTTCGGCCACGGCGCAGGTGAAGGCTTCGTGAGCTTCGGCGGGACGCTCGAGGTGCTGGCCAAAGGCGCTCCGGACGACCTGCGCACGCTGGACCTCGACCTCCCTCACCTGACGCAGCGCTGGCTTTACGCCAAGCAGCTCAAGCTGCGCCTCTACCGGGAGCGGCCCGGGTCGGCCCCCCACGGCTACGTCGAGCTGGTGGTGGAGACCACTCAGGTGGGTAACGGAACGGACTACCGCGGCACCTACGTACTGACCGTGCATCACCTGCCGGCGGGCGAAGCCGAGGGCAAGACCCTCACGCTGCGCGGCCGTGCCATGTGCTCGGTTGGCTGACCGTGACACGGCCGACCAGCACCATCCGATCGATCCCGCAGCTGCTGGAGGCTGGGCTCGTGCCTGGGGGCGACCAGAGCGCGCTGGAGGCGGTCGCAGCCCGTTACGCGGTGGCGGTTACCCCGGAGATTGCGGCCCTCATCGACCGCACCGACCCGGATGATCCGATCGCGCGCCAGTTCATCCCCCACGCAAGCGAGCTCAACACCACGGCCGAGGAGCGTGCCGATCCCTTGGGCGAAGCGGAACGCTCGCCGGTCTCGGGCCTGGTGCACCGCTATCCGGACCGCGTGCTGGTGAAGCTCACGCACGTGTGCCCCGTCTACTGCCGGTTCTGCTTTCGGCGCGAGGTCGTGGGGCCAGGCGGGCCGCAGGCGCTGTCGGACGAGGCGGTCGCCTCGGCAGTCGCCTACATCGCGGCCCGCCCGCAAATCTGGGAGGTGATCCTCACCGGCGGCGATCCCTTCATGCTCTCGCCGCGCCGCATCGCCGACGTCACGGCGCGTCTATCGGCCATCTCCCACGTGAAGGTGCTGCGCTGGCACACGCGCGTGCCCGTGGCCGAGCCGGGCCGGGTGACGCCCGAGCTCGTGTCCGCCCTGGCCACGAGCGAGGCGACCGTGTATGTCGCGGTGCACATCAATCACGCGCGTGAGTTGACCGAGACTGCGCGGGCGGCTTGCGCTCGTATCGTCGACTCCGGCATTCCACTGTTGAGCCAGACCGTGCTGCTCAGAGGTGTCAACGATAGCGCCGAAGTCTTGCGCGATCTCATGCGCGCCTGCGTCGAGGCGCGTATCAAGCCTTACTACTTGCACCACCTCGACCCTGCGCCGGGCACCTCCCGCTTCCGCCTGTCGATCGCCGAGGGCCAAGCGATCATGCGCCAGTTGCGCGGCAAGCTTTCTGGTCTCGCTCAACCCACCTATGTGCTCGACATCCCAGGCGGCCACGGCAAGGTGCCCATAGGGCCGAGGTACGTGGAAGAAGGCCAGGGCAGCGTCATAGATCCGGCGGGCTTGCCGCATAGGTATCCCTAGGCGGATACACGCGGAACGGGGAGCACATGTCCTGGTACAGCCAACGGGTGGAGCGCGACCTCGCACGCTGGCAGTCGGCCGGCTGGGTCAGCGACACCGGCGCGGCGTCCATCAAATCCGACCTCGCCATGCGCAAGTCCGCCTTCGGCACCGCCGGGATCTTCGCCATTCTCGGAGCCGTGCTGTTCGGCTTTGCCATCATGAGCTTCGTGGCGGCGCACTGGACGGCAATGTCGAAGCTCGCGCGCCTCGGGCTCATCTTCGCGACGCTATGGGCCTGCTACGGCGCAGCTGCCTACCTCTTCGCGCGCAAGCTCGATGCCTTCGCGCACGCCGCTATCCTCGCAGGCATCGCCGCCTACGGCGCCGGCATCATGCTGATAGCGCAGATGTACCACATGGAGGGCAGCCCGCCCGATGCGGTGCTGTACTGGGCGCTTGGTGCGCTACTGGCCGCCGTGCTCCTGTATTCGCGTCCGGCGCTTGCCGCCGCCTTCGTGCTGATCGTGGTGTGGTCCGCCTGGGAGCGCGTGCTGATCAACGGCGCGCATTGGGGGTTTCTCGCGGTATGGGTCGCCGCCGCTGCGACGGCAGTATGGATGAGCTGGCGGCCGGGCCTGCATCTTGCCGCGGTCGGCTTGCTGATCTGGCTGGTCCCGCTCGGCTTCTTCGTGCTGGGCGGGCATGCTCACTGGCTGGTCGCGCTGATCGGCACTGCCATCGCCTTGTCCGCGGTCGCGGCCGGGCCTGCCATCGATCGCCACCTGCCGTCCGCACAGGCACTGTTCGCCTACGGCGTCGCGCTGGCCTTCGCCGCCCTCTTCGTCGCCCAGTTCATCGACGATTACAGCTTCTTCGACGATCGGCGGACGCGCTCCGTCGGGCTTCTCCTGCTGTTGGCGGTCCTGACCCTCGCTGGCCTGCTTGCCGCCATGTACTGGGCGCTGCAGACGAGCAACCGGGGCGCGCTGTGGCTCGGCTATGCCGCGTTCGCCGCCGAGATATTTGCCCTCTACTGGCGCACGCTCGGCACGCTGCTCGACACTTCCCTCTTCTTCCTGGTGGCGGCGATCCTGGTGAGCGCGCTGGCGTGGGCGGCCTACTACCTGCACCAGCGCAAGGCGTTGAAAGGAGCCGCCACATGACCGCGACCCGCAAGCTCCTCATCGCCCTTGCAGTCGTAGCGCTGGCGCAGACCGGCGTGCTCGCGGCCATGGTCATCGACCGCGCGCTGCTCCTGAAGAACGGCCGCGAGATCGTACTGCCCATCGTGCCGGTCGACCCGCGCGATCTCTTCCGCGGCGAGTACGTGCGGCTCGGCTACGAGATCAGCACCGTGCCGGCGATGCTGCTGGTGGGGCCGGCGCCCGCGCGCAATTCGGCGTTCTATGTGACGCTCGCCAAGAACCCGCAGGGCGGCTGGACGCCTGTGCGGGTTGCTGCCGCACGACCCGATGAGACCGACCCCGACCGCATCGTTCTGAAGGGCCGGTCGCGGTTCACGTTTCCGGCGAGCACCTGGGTGCTGTACGGCATCGAGAGCTATTTCGTCCCCGAGGGCCACGGACGCCGGCTCGAAGCGCTGGCGAGGGAGGGAAAAATGGCCGCCCGCATTGCAGTCGACGGCCGCGGCAACGCCGCCATCAAGGGCCTCGTCATCGACGGCGAGCAGCAGTACGAGGAGCCGCTGTTCTGAAATTGTGCAATCCTGCGGCTGTGTTAAGAGAGCCGCAGTCAAACCAGAGGACACGCCATGACCATCAAGCGGCACGAGCCATCGAAGATCTATTCCAAGGTCGTGGAGGCCAATGGCTTCGTCTACACGGCAGGGATCGTCGCCGACGATATCAGCAAGGACGTCAAGGGCCAGACACAGCAAATCCTGAAAGAGATCGATCGCCTCCTCGAGCTCGCCGGCACCGACAAGACCAAAGTTGTCTCTGCCAGCATCTGGGTGTCCGACATTCGCCAGCGCGATGCAATGAACGAGGCGTGGAATGCCTGGACCGGCGGCAACAACCTGCCTGGCCGCGCATGCGTCGAAGCCAAGCTCGCAGACCCGCGCATGCTGGTGGAAATAGCAGTGATCGCCGCCAAATAGGCGAACGAACGCTGTTTCTGGAATTCTGCCTTCAGGTTTCGCTGTGTCGCAAAAGCTGCGGCCGGCGTGGAAAAGTTGCGCCTGCGACGCCGCATCAATCGCTCGCCGCGCGTGAATCGGGCAGGCTATCGCAAACAGAACGAAAGAGCGGCTAGGCGATCGCTTCGCCGATTGCAGCGGGATGGCTGGACTATGAGAAAAGGCGTCGCGGGCGCTTTCGCCCTGGCAGTGTTAGTGCTTTGCCCGGGCGAGGTTGCTGCGCAAGGCGGGGATACGGGCGTCGCCGCCATCCACCAATGGGTGAAGGTTGGGCGCAGGACGTGCCTGGTCGACCATTTCCACGATGGGAACGGCACAGGCGCAAACCGCCGGCAGGCCGAGCAGGCCGCAATCCAGTCGTGGGTCGAATTCACCGCATGGGAGTACGGCGGCGCGTGGGGGCGCTATGCCGTCGCCGCCAGCAAGAGTATGAACTGCGGGCAAGGGTCCGGCACTTGGACCTGCACTGTGCAGGCGCGCCCGTGCCGGCCCTATTGATCGATCGAGCAGCCTAACCGCCGACCTTGTCCCCCACGCATTTGGTGGTGAAGCTCTTCTGAGCTGCGCCGGCCAGCTTCTTTTCCTTGGCCGATGCGGCGCATGCTTTCTTCGCGTCGCCCTCGCACTTGGTCATGAAGCTCTTGAGGGCGGCACCGGCTAGCTTCTTCTCCGCCGCCGAGGCTTTGCAGGTGGCGGTTTGGGCGTGGGCCGCACCGATCAGCACCGCGGCGAAGGCGGCAACAACCAGAAATCGCATGGTTCCAGTCTCCCTAGTGTCCCGGCGACCTGGCATTCTAGCTGGGCCGCATTGATCGGTGCAAATCAGAACGGGTTCCAGGTCGCCTTCGGGGTAAACCGGATATAGCCGATGCTGGCACCGAGCCTGAGCCCAAGACCGGAGCGAACGGGAGCCATGATGACTTTGCCGTTGGTTAGCAGCGTGGCTCCAACACCTCCCACCAGATAGGCAGAACCGTCCACGCCCGTGAAGCTCGAATAGAGCTGTTCGGGTTCACGCAGCTTGTAAATCAGGAACAGCGTCTTGGAGCCCTCCCCGCCCAAGTCGGCGCCGAGCGACGGGCCATGCCAGAAGACCGGCTGCGTACCGCCGTTGCGCAAGTACAGGGTGCCCTTGCCATAGCGTACGCCGGCCAAGATGGCACCGCCCCCCTCGGTTCCCAGCACATAGCCCGTCGGCCGGCCGCTCTTGCTGAAGAGGTACTCGATCACCGCGCCGAGGTTTGCTGAGACTTGACCGAAGAAGCCGGCACTCGCCGCGCGGATCTCCTCGATGGTGTAGCCTTCCTCGTCGGCCGGCAGCGGCGGCCCCGGCGGCGAAGGTTTGGCCGCATCCGAGGGCGCCACGACAACCATGTCGCGGGAAGGATCGGCGGGTGCCTTGGCCGGCCCGTCGGGCTTCGCCGGGAGCTCCGCCTTGACGGCTGGCGCGGTCTTGGGCGGGGTCGTTGCCGGCTTCGCTGTCGCAACTTTCGGCTTGGGCTGGGGCGCAGGGGCCTCGCCCAGCATCTGATCGAGGCGCATCAGCATGTAGCTGGTCTTGGCTTTGACGGTTGCCTGCAGCTCCAAGCTGGTAGCCGACAGCTCCTCGAGGCGCGCGCAGTCGGGCCCGCCGGAAGGAGCGATCGTGCCCAGCGCATCGATCCGCGCCAACCGCTCGTTGGCTTCGGTATCGAGCGCCGCAAGACGCTCGTCCTGCAGCGCCTGGAGCGCTTTTTCTTCGAAGCCAACCTCCGGCCACCCCATTTTTATCTTGAGCTGGCGCATCTTGGCTTGCAGCCGGGGACCGTTCTCGGCATTGAGCTTGCGCAGCGCAGCGCCGGCGTCGTTCACAACCTTGGCGAAGTCCTCTCGCGTGCAGTTCGCCGCAGAGGTGCTCCCAGGTTGTGCAATGAGGCAGGCAATGGCGGTCGCTGTGGCTATGGCGAAGGATCGTACCATGGCGTGAACCTCGTGCCTGCCCGGGCATTTAGGTGCTGAGCGCGACAAAACAAAGGCCCGCGCCGGAATTCTGTGGGAGGCCGGGCGTCACCGCACTGTTGCGAAAGCGGCGCACCCGTTGCCCGAGCTTCATGGCCCGAATTCCGCTGGTCCCGCGGCCGTGCCAAGATGCACAAATGAGCCGTTTCGTCATACCTAGGCTTTCGCTCCCTGCGGCGCTGCTCATTTCGCTAGGCATGATCGCCGTGGCGGCAGGCATCCTGGCCTGGATGGGGCGCATTCCTATCTGCCAGTGCGGATACGTGAAGCTGTGGCTTGGCGGGCGCGACAACTCCGAGGTCTCCCAGCACCTTACCGACTGGTACACCTATAGCCATCTGCTCCATGGGCTGATCTTCTACTTCCTGCTGTGGGCAATCTTCCGCGGCCGGCTGTCATTCGCGGCGCGCCTGGTGATAGCGGTCGGCATCGAGTGCGCCTGGGAGGTGTTCGAGAACACGCCCTTCATCATCAATCGCTATCGCGCACAAACCGTCTCGCGCGACTACTACGGCGACACCATCGTCAATTCGGTCGCCGACATTTCGGCCATGATAGTGGGCTTCTTTCTAGCTTGGCGACTGCCGCCGTGGGTCACCGTGCTGCTGCTGATCGGGACGGAAGTCGCGCTGTTGTACCTGATCCGGGACAACCTGTTCCTCAACATCCTGATGCTGATCTATCCCCTGGATTGGATCAGGCAGTGGCAGGCCGGCGGCTGAGCGTCACGCTGCAGTTTCGGCATCGATCAGGTTGCGGGCGCAGGCGGCAATCAGGCTTGCCCGCTTGCGTGGCGGATAATCGAGGAACAGCAGGCTCTGCCCGAAGATGAACGCGTAGAACAGCACCGCCCGCGCTTGCGCCTCAGCTGCAGTCAGGCCCATGGCGGTGTAGAGAGCGCCGACCCTTTCCAAGCGCTCTGCATCGACCTGGGCTACCGCGGCGGCGGCGGCGGCATCGGAGCGCGCCCATTGGCGGATGGCGAGTTCGATCGCCATCCCCTGCGCGTTGACGCGCTCCGAATAGAGCTTCACCAGGGACATCAGCCGCTCGCTTGCGCTTGCACCGCCTAGTTCGATCTGCTGGTCGATGGCGGCGATGCGCCCACGGCGCCACGTATCCAAGATGGCGTTGAGCAGGGCCCTGCGGTCCTTGAACCGGCGATAGAAGCCGCCTTTGGTCACGCCGAGCCGCTCGGCCACCGCCTCCACTCGCACGCCGTCTATCCCGCCCTCGGCAAGCTCGTCGAGGCCGGCTTCGATCCATCTTGCCGTTCCGTCGTCGACTTCCATCCCGCTCTCTCGATTGTGATACGGCACCGTATTGGCAAACGGCTGCCCCCTTGATACGCTACCGTATCAAATATCGTCGGGTGCATGAAGCGGAACGTTGAACCATAAAAGGCTAGGGAGAGGCACCAGTGAACCGCGAGCAACAGATCGGCCTTCTGAAGCGGCTGCTGCACTATGTCGATACCAAGACCACCAGCATGGCCGAAGCTCCGTGGCGCAACGAGGTGTCCATCTACTGCGATCCGGAGCACGCCGCGCGCGAGCGGCAAATCCTCTTCCGCCAGCACCCTCTGCTTATGGGGTTTGCCTCCGAGTGGCCAGCACCCGGCGCTTTCCGAACCGATGACTACGCGGGCATGCCCATCCTCGTCGCGCGCGGCACCGACGGCAAACTGCGCGCGTTCCTCAACGTCTGCAGGCACCGCGGCGCCAAGGTCGCCCAGGGTTGCGGCAAGGCGCGCCTATTCGTTTGCCCCTACCATGCCTGGACCTACGACCTCGATGGCCGGGTGCGGGGCATCCCCGACGAACGATCCTTTGCCGGCGTGCGCGCCGAAAGGTCCTCGCTCACCCCGCTGCCGCTATGCGAGAAGCACGGCCTCGTGTGGGTGATCCCGACCCCCGCGGTGGACGGGGCCACCGAGTTCGATATCGACCCCTGGCTCAGCGGGCTCGGGCCGGAGCTTGCCACCTACGGCTTCGGCACATGGACGTTCTTCGACAAGCGCGTGATCCCCGAGCCCATGAACTGGAAGCTCCTCGTCGATACCTTCCATGAGGGCTATCACATCGGCTTCCTGCACAAGGACTCACTGACCGAGATCCTGCACGGCAACGTCACCGATTTTCAGGCCTTCGGCCCGAACCACAGGCTCGTCATGCCGCGAAAGAAGCTCGAGCGTCTCAAGGCGGAGCCCGAGGACAGCTGGGATCTGATGTGGAACACGACGCTCATCTACTCGCTGTTCCCCAACACGCTGCTCATCGTGCAGGGTGATCACGTCGAGCTTGCGCGCATCTTCCCGAGCGAGAGCCGCGTCGACCGCGCCGTCATGGAGCTTGCGCTGTACATCCCCAAGGCGCCCGCGACCGAGGAGGAGCGCGCCCACTGGGACAAGAACATGCAGCTCGTGCTCGATGTGGTCACGGGCGAGGACTTTCCAGCGGGGCGCACGATTCAAGCCGGCGTCGCGTCGGGAGCGCAGACACACGTGGTTTATGGACGCAATGAGCCGGCGATGATCCACTACCACCAGTCGCTGCGGGCCGCTCTCGGGCTTGCGCCCGCCGGGGAACGCCTGGAGGCTGCGGAGTAAGCGACCGGCGTCATCTTCAGCGAAGCGCCACGCCGCACAGCGTTTGATTGCAAGCGTCTGCGCATCTACGATGTCGTCGTACCGACATCGCAACACGGCGCGGATTTTTTTTGGTTACTGGCCGGTAGAGACGGGAGCAAGTGTGATGGCCGCTTACCTGATTGTCGAACACATCATCACCGACGCGGCCAAATTCGAGGAATACAGGACCAAGGTTGGGCCTATGATCGCCCGATACGGCGGGCGTTATCTAACAAAGGGCGGAAGTCACAGGATGCCAGAAGGCGGCCATTGGAAACCGGAGCGTGTCGTCATCATCGAGTTCCCGGATATGGACGCTCTGAACGCTTGGTACAACGCACCTGAGTACCAACCTCTCATTGCTCTTCGTAAGCAATGTACGAGCGATCTGGACATGCTGTTCACGCTCGAGGGCGCTTAGTCGCGTCGCCCGAAAGCAGGCGGACCCCTGCACCGGCTCCCACCAGCGCTTGGCTTGGCGAGAATTGCGGCCCTCTAGGCAGCCGCTCACGCTGCCTTTGCAAACTTCAGCTTGAAGCCGTGCGTGTCAGCCAGGGTGCGGATCGCCTTCTCGGCCTCGGCCGCGGGTAGCTCCGTGAACGGCGGACGCACCTTGGCCCAGCCAGGATCGCCCCTGTAGTGAGCGATCAACGCCTTCAGCGCCGGGATCATTGGATAGGCCTGGATTGCCTTGCGCAGCGCAGTTATGCCGGCCTGCAGCTTGTCGGCGTCCTGCCCCTTCCAGTTGTCGTAAACATTGCGGATGGCTGCGGCACTGACGTTGCACGTTGCCGAGATACACCCGGCCGCACCTTTTCTGAGGCCGTCCAGCAGAAATACCTCAGAGCCCGGAAACACCTCGAAGCCGGGATACGCTTCGAGGATCGCCGCCGTGTTGCTCCAGTCGCCGGAGGAATCCTTGAGGCCCACGACCGTCCCTGGAAACTCCTTGATCAGGCGGCCAATTAGCGGCAGCGAGAAGCCCACCTGCGCCACCGGTGGGATGTGATAGAGGTAGACCTTGAGCTTGTCCTCGGCCACGCCTTCGATGACTTCCGCGAAGAAGCGGAACAGCCCCTCCTCGCTCGGCCCTTTGTAGTAGAACGGCGGCAGCATCAGCACTCCGCCGCAGCCAAGGTCCATGGCATGGCGCGTCAGCATGATGGCGTCGGCCAGCGAGCACATCCCCGTGCCGGGCATCAGCTTTGCAGCCTCGATGCCGTCGTCGACCAGCTCTTCCAGCAACTCCATGCGCTCGTCGAGCCCCAGCGAGTTGGCCTCGCTGGTGGTGCCGAACGGCGCCAGTCCCGTGCAGCCTTCGTCGATGAGCCAGCGTGCGTGGTCGGCGAAGCGTCGGGCGTCGGGATTGCCGTCCTCACCGAAGGGCGTCAGAACCGGCGCTATGACGCCTGAGAAGCCGGCTTGCTTGCTCATTGCCAGGACCTCGTATCGTTGGTTGTCTGCATCAGGCCGGCATGGGGATGCCGGGTTGCTTGACGGGCACGTGGTAGCCTTTCTGCACCGCGGGACGGCCGGCGATGGCTTTGTACCAGCGCAACACGTTGGGGTAGGCCTTGAGGTCGACGGTCTGCCATTCGAAGCGCGAAACCCAGGGCCACGTGGCTATGTCGGCGATGGAATAGCTGCCCGCCAGATACTCGACTTCCGCCAGCCGCCGATCGAGCACGCCATAAAGGCGGTGCGCCTCTTTGAGGTAGCGCTCTTCCGCGTAGGGGGCCTTGCCCTGGTTGTACTTCACGAAGTGGTGCACCTGCCCGAACATCGGCCCCACCCCGCCCATCTGCCACATCAGCCACTGCATGGTGAGCCAGCGGCCATCGGCATCCTGCGGCCAGAACTTGCCGGTCTTCTCGGCGAGGTACATGAGAATGGCCCCGGACTCGAACAGCGAGCGGCCGTTGTCGCGGTCGATGATCGCAGGGATGCGGTTGTTGGGGCTGATCTTGAGGAATTCCGGCTTGAACTGGTCGCCCTTGCCGATGTCGATGGCGTGGGTCGCATACTCGAGCCCGCACTCTTCGAGCATAATGGATACTTTGCGGCCGTTGGGGGTCGACCACGTGTAGAGATCGATCATCGGTGTTCCTGGTAAGAAATTTTTCCAAGCGCGAAGCGGCGAAGCTAAACGAATGCGGCACTTGCGGCAATCGCGTGCACGTCAAGGCTCAGCTCACACGGTGTGTTAACAAGCGACACAGTTCCGACAAAATCCGACCAGACCGTTCCCCCGGGTGTGGGGGCAAGGCCCGATGGGTTCTCCCGTCCCGCGGACAGTCCCGCTCTTGTGAGCTTGGGCGTTAACTTCTCGGCCACGAGCTCCCTAGGGGAGCGGCGGACTTGACCGGAGGGCCTTGCCCCCAGCCTATTGCCCCCAACAATCTCGCGGCCTACAAGGCGCAAGGATTCGTGTGCCGAGCCTCCGCGGCCGGCCCTATGACGTTGGGAAAGTTGCAAGAATGGCGATCACCAAGGAAGCCTTCATCGCGGCACTGCTCGAGAGCATCGACAGCTCGCAACGCAACGAGAAGCCCTATCGCCACTGGTTCCTGCAGCGCTGCCTGCCCGAGGATGCGGTAGACCAGATCCTGGGGCTGCCGTTTCCCGCTCCCCACCTTGGCGGGGTCTCGGGCAAGCGCGAGCTGCACAACAACACCCGCAAGTACTTCGATGTGGAAAGCCGCGCCAAATTCCCGGTGTGCGAGGGGTTCTGCCAGGCCTTCCAGGACGATCGCGTGACCGGCAGGATTGCCGGCCATTTCGGCGCCAGGCTGGCGGGCACGTATCTGCGCGTGGAAGCGGCCCAGGACACCGATGGCTTCTGGCTGGAGCCGCACAGCGACCTTGGCGTCAAAACCTTCACCATGCTGCTCTACATGTCGAAAGATCCGCAGCACAGGACGCTCGGCACCGACATTTACGACCAGGACAAGAAGCACGTCGGCGCCTCGCCTTTCGCCCCCAACGGCGCCATGGTGTTCGTGCCCTCCGGCATCACCTTCCACGGCTTCGAGCCGCGCAGAATAGAGGGCGTGCGCAAGTCGGTGATCATCAATTACGTGACGAACGAGTGGCGAGCGCGCGAGCAGCTGGCGTTCCCCGACAAGCCGATCTAGAGAGCGCCCGCCGCACTGCGCCACCCAATGGGACAAACAGCACGGGATCAAGAAGTAGTGGTCGCGTTCACGTCTCGAACTCCGACCTTGCCACTCCGCTCTGGCGGATGATGGCGCGGAGAGTGCCGGCGCGCAATTCGTCGTGATCAGGCACCGGAACCGTAATCGTGCCTGTCGCGAGCTTCTTCTGCATGACGATGTGGCTGCCCCGGCGGCGAACCTCAGCGAAGCCGTGTCGGGCGAGGAGTTCGCATGCTTCGCGCCCGGACAGAACTCGCAGCTTACCCAACGGCAACCTCGACGCGGGTGACGTAGACCTCTTCACGCAGTCGCGTCTTGATCTCCTCCGGGGAAGCGGTTTCCAAAAACAATTCCAAGGCCTCCTGAAGGTTTGCCCGCGCAGTCTCAATGGTGTCGCCTTGGCTGGCAATATCGAGTTCGGGGCAAAGAGCCACGTAGCCACCGTCCTCGCGCTCAATGATCGCGGTGAATTGTCTGGTCATTGCACGTGTGCACTCCAAGCAGGGTTGCGCCGATCTGGCGATCATCAGCGTTGCCATACTAAGTCATCGCTGCAACCAGCGATACCGCACGGGCCGCCCCGTGATGCCCTCGGCCGCGGCAAGGATCGCATTCGCGTCGAGGCCGTAGTGGCCGTAGAGCTCGGGTATCGAGCCTGATTGGCCGAAATGCTCCACACCCAGTGCACGCACGCGGTGGCCGCACACGCCGCCGAGCCATGACAGCGCTTCGGGGTAGGCGTCCGTCACCGTGACAATGGCCGCGTCGCGCGGCAGCTCGGCGAGCAGCGTCTCTACATGCGCCCGGCCATCTTCCTCGCCATGCTCCCGCGCCCGCTGCGCCGCATGCCAACCGGCCGACAGCCGATCAGCGGAGGTTACAGCCAGTACGCCAACACGCCTGTCTTCTGCCAGCAGCCCCGCAGCTTCGATCGCTTCGGGCGCCACCGTGCCGGTGTAGACGATGGCAAGCGCTGTCCCGGGCTCGGGCCGGCGCAGCCAATAGCCGCCGCCGATGATTTCTTCCCGCAGTGCCGGCGTCATGGCGCGGGCGGGCTGATCCAGCGGCCGCGTCGATAGCCGCAGGTAGACTGAGCCGCCCTTCTCGTCGCGGTGCCAGCGCTGCTCTGCGTCCTCGGGCGCATCGCGCTGCATGTAGTGGAACGCCCACTCCATAATGACCGCCAACTCGTCGACCCAGGCCGGCTCGAAAGCGGCCAGCCCATCCTGCGCCATACCTATCAGCGGCGTGCCGATCGATTGATGCGCCCCGCCCTCCGGCGCCAGCGTCACGCCGGAAGGCGTCCCCACCACGATAAAGCGCGCGTCCTGGTAGCAGGCGTAGTTGAGCGCATCGAGCCCGCGGCAGACGAAGGGATCATAGAGCGTGCCGACGGGCAACAGCCGCTCGCCGAACAGCGAGTGCGACAGACCCAGCGCGGAGAGCATCAAGAATAGGTTCATCTCGGCGATGCCGAGCTCGAAGTGCTGGCCCTTGGGGCTCATCACCCAGCGCTGAGGGGAGAGCAGTCCGCGTTCCTTGAACACGTCCTCGTGGCTGGCCATGGAGAACAGCCCGCGGCGGTTCACCCACGATCCGAGGTTCGTAGAAACTGTCACGTCGGGCGAGGTAGTGACGATGCGGTCGGCGAGCGGCCCGCCGGCCCGCGCAATCTCATCCAGGATGCGCCCGAAGCCTGCCTGGGTCGACATCTGGCCCTTTGCCTCGATCCTGGGAAAGCCGTCGACGGCAACGCGCGCCGCTTCGAGCCTGCGCCGTCCCTTCTGTACGAACGGCACGCCACGCAGAAACCGTTCGATTTCGGCCGCTGGTGTCTGCAATCCCGCGAGCCTGTCCCATTCCTCGCCCTGGTTAATGCCCTCCCGTGCGCGCAATTCCTGCATCTGCGACTTGGTCATCAGTCCGGCGTGATTGTCCTTGTGGCCCTGGAACGGCAGGCCGTAACCCTTGATGGTGTAGGCAATGAAGCAGATCGGCTGCCCCGACGGTGCACCGCCGAAGGCCTCCAGGATCGCCTCCATGTCGTGCCCGCCGAGGTTGGTCATCAGGCGCGCCAGCTCGGCGTCGTCGTGGCGGCGGACAATGGCCAGAGTGTCAGGATGGATTGCGAGGTCTTCCTCCAGTTGCTTGCGCCACGCCGCCCCGCCCTGGAAGACGAGGGCCGAGTAGAGCATGTTGGGGCAATCCTCGATCCACTGCTTGAGACGCTGGCCTCCCGGCTCGGCAAATGCCCCCTGCAGCAGCTTGCCGTACTTGATGAGAACCACCCGCCAGCCCAGGTTCTCGAACAGGCCGGCGAGCTTCATGAACAGACGGTCGGAGACCACCGAGTCCAGGCTCTGGCGGTTGTAGTCGATCACCCACCAGCAGTTCTCGAGCCCGTGCTTCCAGTACTCCAGCAGCGCCTCATGGATATTGCCTTCGTCGAGTTCGGCGTCGCCCATCAGCGCCACCATGCGCCCCTTGGGCCAATCGCGGCTCCAGCCCTTGGCGTGCACGTAGTCCTGCACCAGGCTCGCAAAGCCTGTGGCCGCCACGCCGAGCCCCACCGAGCCAGTTGAGAAATCGACGTCGTCCTTGTCTTTGGTGCGAGAAGGGTAGGATTGGGCGCCGCCGAAGGCGCGGAAGTTCTGCAGCTTGTCGAGGCTCTGGTTGCCGAGCAGATACTGGATGGCGTGGAACACCGGGCTCGCGTGCGGCTTCACCGCCACACGATCCTCGGGCCGCAGGATGTGGAAGTAGAGAGCCGTCATCAGCGTCACGAGGGAAGCCGATGACGCCTGGTGCCCGCCCACCTTCAACCCGTCGCCGCGGTCCACCTCGTGGTTTGCGTGGTGGATCATGTAGGACGACAGCCACAGCACCTTGCGCTCGAGCTGGCGCAGCATGTCCAGCGTCGAGGCATCCCTCGGCACCATGCGGGCGCCTTCCATCAGTGCGCACCTCCCGGATTGCTGCGCACGTCCACCTCTAAGCCGGCCGCACGCAGCCGCGCCACCGTCTCGTCGAGATGGCCGCGGTCTCGCGTCTCGATCACCACCTCCAGCAGCGCCGCCTTCGCCGGCAGATCGGAGAAGATGCGCTGGTGAGTGACCTCCACGATATTGGCGCCGGCATCGCCGAGGATGTTGGCGACTTTTCCCAGTGTCCCTGGCCGGTCCACCAGATCGATGCTGAGCTGGGTGAGGCGGCCTTCGCGAGCAAGCTCGCGGGTTAGCACGCTCGCCAGCAGCCGCGTATCGATGTTGCCGCCGCACAACACCACGCCAACGATGCGGCCCCTGAAGCGGTCGGCATAGCGGCACAGCGCCGCCAGGCCTGCAGCTCCGGCGCCCTCCACCACCGTTTTTTCGATGGTGATGAGCTGGCTCACGGCGTTCTCGATCTCCGGTTCCGACACCAGCAGGATGTCGTCCACCAGCCGGCGCACGATCTCCTGGGTGATACGGCCAGGCGCTGTCACAGCAATGCCTTCGGCCAACGTATCGCCGCGCATCGGCAGGTGCTCGCCCTTGATGGCATTGTACATCGATGGATAAAGCTGGGCCTGAACGCCAATCACCCGCACATCGGGCCGGAGCGCCTTGGCGGCGATCGCCATGCCCGAGATCAATCCGCCGCCACCGATGGGCACCACCAGCGTGTCGATCTCGGGCGCGGCGCCCAGCATCTCCAGCGCCACCGTCCCCTGCCCGGCGATGACGCGGGGATCGTCGTAAGGGTGGATGAAGGTGAGGTTGTGCTGGCGGCCATACCTTTGCGCAAAGGCTGCCGCCTCCTCCACCGTCTCGCCCTTCAGTATCACCTCAGCACCGTGGCGCCGCGTATTCACCACCTTCACCGTCGGCGTGCTCACCGGCATGACTATGGTGGCGGGTATGGACAGCCGGCTCGCGTGATAGGCCACTCCCTGCGCGTGGTTGCCGGCCGACATGGCGATGACCCCGCGCCGGCGCTCGTCGACCGACAGCGTGGAAAGCCGATTGAGCGCGCCGCGCTCCTTGAACGAGGCCGTGAACTGCAGGTTCTCGAACTTGAGCCACACCTTGCAGCCCAGGATCTCGGACAGGGTCCGGCTCCAGTCGCAGTCGGTCTCGACGATCGCTCCGGTCAGGCACCGGCGCGCAGCCTCGATATCTTGCAGCGTAACCGGCATCGCCGCCGCTCGATTGTCCACCAGCCGCTTTCTAGCCATGGCCTATTTCCGTGCAATCCGCCGCCAATCTAGGCGAGTGCCCCTGGGCTGTCGTGCCGTATTCGCCAATCCCCGGCATGCTCTGGCAGGGTTGCTCAGACACGTTAAACCGACCCCAGTGACCCATTGCAAAACCCGCACTTCTTACATTTTCTTGAACGCGCACTAAATGGAGCATCCAGACCAAGCTCAGCGCCGGACAGATTTCCCGGTATCCCGGCGATCCCGATCACGGAGCGGCACGAAGCTTGCTCTGGGCCTTGTGCTTCAATCTGAGATATCCCTGTGACCCTCGGTAGAAACTCCCTGACCCTGCAGACCGTGCTGCTCGCCGCGACGGCAGCTGCCGCATTGATCGGCGCTGCCCTGATCGCCGTACCGTTGGAAGGCGATGCGACCCGTGCCTGTGTCGATCTCGGCACGTGCCTGAGCTTCTAATCCCCCAGGACCGCGGTTCGGCCGCGTAGCCATTGACCCCTGACAACGGCGTTCGCCTTCGCTAATAGTCCCCTGCAAAGCTCGAGCAGGAGGAAGCGACATGGCGAAGGTGGCTTGGATCGGGTTGGGTGTGATGGGCTACCCCATGGCGGGGCACCTCCGCAAGAAGGGCGGCCACGACCTAACCGTCTACAACCGCAGCGGCGCCAAGGCCGAGGCCTGGGTCAAGGAGTACGGCGGCAAGAGCGCGCCGACGCCTGCCGATGCCGCCAGGGACGCCGACTTCGTATTCTGCTGCGTCGGCAACGACAACGACCTGCGCGAGGTGACCCTAGGGACCAACGGCGCCTTCAATGCCGTCAAGAAGGGCGCGGTGTTCATCGACAACACTACGGCATCGGCCAACATCGCCAGGGAGCTTTATGCAGCCGCCAAGGCCAAAGGCTTCGACTTCCTCGACGCACCCGTGTCCGGCGGACAGGCCGGTGCGCAGAACGGCGTGCTTACAGTTATGGTGGGCGGCGACCAGGCGCCCTTCGACAAGGCCAAGCCCGTGATCGACAACTTCGCGCGCATGGTCACCCTGATCGGAACGGCCGGTGCCGGCCAGCTCACCAAGATGGTCAACCAGATCTGCGTCGCCATTACCGTGCAGGGCGTGTCCGAAGGCTTGGCATTTGCGCAGCGAGCCGGCCTCGACGTCCCCAAGGTCATGGAGACCATCGGCAAGGGCGCAGCCCAGTCCTGGCAGATGGACAACCGCTGGAAGACCATGAACGAGGGCAAGTTCGACTTCGGCTTCGCCGTCGACTGGATGCGCAAGGACCTCGGCATCATCATGGAGGAGGCCAAGCGCAATGGTGCCAAGGTCGATGTCGCCACCCTGATCGACGGCTACTACGCCGACGTGCAGAAGATGGGCGGCAGCCGCTGGGACACGTCGAGCCTGATCGCCAGGCTGAACAAGAAGTAGGACGACGCCTCGCCTTCCATTGTCATGGTCGGGCTCGTCCCGACCATCCGACTTCGGCGAGGTTGCCACCAACTATCTCGGGTCTCGCAGCGCCTTCAACGCCTCCGGCGTATCGACATCGGCGAAGATTGCATCGGTGCCGAGGTCGATTTCCCTGACCTCATCGGCATGCGCCGCAATCAGCCGCTTGGCGCCGGCATCACCTTCGAGTTGTAGGAGCTCGCGAAAGAACGCGGCCGGCCACAGCACGGGGTTGCCCCGCTGTCCCTGGTGCGTCGGCACGATGATGGCGGCACCACGCTCCGCCTCGAATGCAGCGATCAGTCTGTCGAGGTGCGCGGGCGCGATGCACGGCATGTCGCCGAGAACAACGAGCACTCCAGCGCAGTCCTGGGGAAGCGCGCGCACACCGGCTTTCAGCGAGCTCGAAAGCCCCGTCGCGTAGTCCGGGTTGGCAACGTGCGTCACATCGAGCCCGGACAACGCTGAGGCCACGTCGGAGCGCTCATGTCCCGTCACAACCAGCACCGGTCGGGCCTTGCTGGCAATCGCGGCCTCGACCACCCGCCGCACCATTGGCACGCCGCCGATGTCGGCGAGCAGCTTGTTCGTGTCGCCCATGCGCGTGGAACGTCCCGCGGCCAGCACGATCGCGGCCACTCTTGGGGCCTTCTCACTCACGCCAGCCTCCGGTTGCATCGCAGCTGCGGCCACACGATATCGGATATCAGCTTCACCATCCGCAATTCCTTGGAGAACACAAGGGTCTCGACGTGTTGCGAGGGAATGCGTAGGTAGGCGTCGCAAGCCCAGGTCGTCGCAGCCTGCATCGCTACCATGACGCGCGCAAAAGTCGGTTGATGAATCCGCTGAGCCATAAATTTTGCATCGCCCCTATGATGGACTGGACGGAATGCACTTGATTTTCAATGCATTATACGTCCGCGTGTGCAAAACGTGTACACTTAGAATTGCAAACAGCGTCGTTCATCCTCGCCATCACACCAGCGGCGTCTCTGAGCACGATACGTCGATCTTCAGACCACGCAGCTCCAAATAGCTCTTCAGCTTTGCCAAGCGCCGCTCCTTGTCGGCGTGCGGCCCGACGATGACGCGGTTGATCGGTAACTTGGTCTTGGCTTTATCGAAGAGCACAATGTAAGGGGTAAGTGTGTCTCTAAACTTGATCTCCTTCTTCTCCCGTTCGTCATGCTCACCTGCCGCCTTCGCTCTCTCGAACAACTCGTCATGAGTGGGTGAGACGACGATCCTAACTTCCTGCTCCTCCATAAAACCGCGATGCTTATAACGGGGGATATTGCTCATGAAGGCATTGTTGAGCGCGGTATAGGGTCCGCCCTCATTCTTGAGAAGTCGCGGAACATCCTGCTTCATCGCGCCTATCAGGTCTTTGAACTCCTTCTGGAACACCTCCTCCCCCGTATCGTAGATGACGTCGCCCATGGCCCAACTGTCGTGGCGATAGTGGACCTTTTCGTCCTTCAGCATGTCCGCTAATGCTTTGGTATCGAAGGCGATAGCGTAGCCCGAGTCCCTTCCGTAGGCGCGCCACATGCTCAACAACCCATTCTGCCGCTCGTAGAACTCCTTCTCTCTGTGACCGCAGAATGAGACAACAAACGGTTGGAAGAACCTGGTGCCGCCATCGAGACCAAGCGTTACGCGATACATGGCATCAACCACGGCTGATGCGTCGTGCGCGGCCAAAGATGGAATTCCGCCTGCCGCCTCCATCCCCTCCGTTGCCTGCTGATTTGCGGCAGCCACATTCTCGTACAGCTTGGTAGTGATCGGTAGAGCCGTTTTCACCAACCGCGGTTTTATCTGATAGACCTCTTTGGAATCATTCATAAAGGCGAAGTGAGTCGCACGGAGGGTTTGGGTTTCCAAAATTCCGTTCAGCCCGGCTTGGTCTGTGTAATGGTAGACAAGATCGTGCTCCTCCCAGATCTCCACCATAGTCCCTCTCCGTATGCTCGCCTTCTTGGCGCTTAGACAACGTCATCACCTACTTGATGTGCGCAGCCCAGCTTGCAACTCTGACGCGGAAATTCGGGCGCTGCCTGAACAAGGCGATGGAAGACGGCTTGTGTGTGTCGCGCGACACGGGCTTCACAGACTAGCTGCGCTCCGCGAGATGCAGCGCAGCGCGCTGCTCAGCCTCCCAGAGGCGCTGCACTGTCAGGGATTTTGCTTTGCATGCGCGCTGAAGCCCAGCCCCGAATCAACCTATGAAGGCGCGTTTGCACTCTAGCTTGGAGAGGTACGCAATATGACGAGCTACCTTGAACAGGTGAATGCCGAGGTGCAGGGCATCCTTGATGCCAAGGACGAGCACGGCAAGTCGAGCATCCCGATCTACGATCCAGCCGCTTTCAACTATCGCCCGGTGGGAAGCGAGAAGGTTGTCGGCTGTCTTGACGGCGTGCAGCGCCTGGAGGTGCGGAATACCGGCAGGTACTATCGAGGGGGCGGCTTCTGGGATGCCTTTGGCAGGGCTTTTTGGGGGCGCAGGTATGCACCCATCCTGATGGGCTCACCCCAGATGTAAGCGCCGGAGCAAGAATCCCTCAGTGAAGCGGCCGATTCGGTCGGTTGCGCCGGAGTAAAATTCCGGCAGCTGGAAGCCCTGTGCCGGCGTCGGCAGAGGGCGGGGGATGAAGCAGGTGGAGCTCTACGCGAAGGTCAGGTACGTGGTTCAGGTCGAGGGTTTGAGCGAGCGGGCGGCGGCGCGACGGTTTGGGATCGATCCGAGGACGGTTGCCAAGATGATGCGGTTCTCGGTGCCGCCGGGCTACCGGCGCACCAAGCCGCCGGTGAAGCCGAAGCTGGGCGCGTTCATCGCCATCATCGATCGCCTCCTGGCCGAGGACAAAGGTCGGCCGAGGAAGCAGCAGCACACGGCCAAGCGCATCTTCGAGCGGTTGCGGGACGAGCATGGCTTTGAGGGCGGCATCACGATCGTGAAGGAGTATGTCGCCGGCTGGCGGCAGCGAGCGCAGGAGATGTTCGTGCCGCTGTTACATCCACCGGGGCACGCCCAGGCCGACTTCGGTGAGGCGATCGGCATCATCGGCGGGGTGGAGCGCAAGATCCACTTCTTCGCGTTCGACCTGCCGCATTCGGATGCCTGCTTCGTGGCGGCCTACCCGGCCGAGACCAAGGAGGCGTTCTGCGATGGGCACGTGAAGGCCTTCAGCTTCTTCGGCGGCGTGCCGCGGTCGATCCTCTACGACAACACCAAGATCGCGGTCGCGCGCATCCTCGGCGACGGGGTGCGGCAGCGCACGCAGGTGTTCAGCGAGCTGCAATCGCACTACCTGTTCGAGGACCGGTTCGGCCGGCCGGGCAAGGGCAACGACAAGGGCAAGGTGGAGGGACTGGTCGGCTTCGCGCGCAGGAACTTCCTGGTGCCGGTCCCGGTGTTCGACAGCTTCGACGCGTTGAACGCCCATCTGGAGGCGTGCTGCCGGCGGCGGTTGGGTGACCGGCTGCGTGGCCATGCCGAGACCATCGGCGAGCGGCTCGAGCGCGATCTGGCGGCCCTGCGCAAGCCGCTGCTGCCGCCCTATGACGCCTGCGAGAAGGTGCCCGCCACCGTCTCCTCGCTGTCGCTGGTGCGCTACCGGTCGAACGACTACTCGGTGCCGACGAGCTTCGGCCACCGGCAGGTGGTGGTGCGCGGCTACGTGCACGAGGTGGTGATCGCCTGCGGCACGGAGGTGATCGCCCGGCATCCGCGCTCCTATGAGCGGGAGGACTTCGTGTTCGACCCGCTGCACTACCTGGCGCTGATCGAGCGGAAGATCAACGCGCTGGACCAGGCCGCGCCGCTGGCCGGCTGGCAGCTGCCGGAGGAGTTCGCCACATTGCGCCGGTTGCTCGAAGCCCGCATGGGCAAACCGGGCAAGCGCGAGTTCGTTCAGGTGTTGCGGCTGATGGAGGCGTTCCGCATCGAGGAGGTGGCCGCTGCCGTGCGCGATGCGATCGCCCGCGGGGCCATCGGCTTCGATGCCGTCAAGCACCTGGTGCTGTGCCGCATTGAGCGGCGACCGCCGCGTCTGGATATGACCATCTATCCGTATCTGCCCAGGGCAAGGGTAGCAACGACCTCGGCGCGCTCGTACCTGGCCCTGCTGGCGGGTGTGGGATCATGAATGACACGCCCCAGGTCCTGCTGGCCCACCACCTCAAGGTGCTGAGGCTGCCCACCTTCCTGCGCGAGTACGACAAGGTGGCGCGCCAGTGCGCCGCCGAAGGCGTCGACTATCCCCGCTACCTGCTGCGGCTCGCCGAACAGGAGCTGATTGATCGCGAGCGGCGCATGGTGGAGCGTCGCATCAAGGCCGCCAGGTTCCCGACCGTAAAGAGCCTCGACAGCTTCGACTTCGCGGCCCTGCCGTCCCTGAACAAGGCGCTGGTGATGGAGCTTGCCCGCTGCGAGTACATCGAGCGCCACGAGAACGTCATCGCCCTTGGCAACTCCGGCACCGGCAAGAGCCACATCGCTCTCGGGCTGGGGCTCGCCGCCTGCCAGAGGGGGCTGTCGGTCGGCTTCACCGCGGCGGCCGCCATCGTGCACGAGCTCATGGAAGCGCGCGATGAGAAGCGGCTCCTACGTCTGCAGCGCCAGCTTGCCGCCTACAAGCTGCTGATCGTCGACGAGCTCGGCTACGTGCCGCTGTCGCAAACCGGAGCCGAGCTGCTGTTCGAGGTGTTCTCGCAGAGGTACGAGCGCGGCTCGACCATCGTCACCAGCAACCTGCCCTTCGACGAGTGGACATCCGTGTTCGGCGCCGAGCGCCTCACGGGTGCCCTGCTCGACCGGCTCACCCACCACGTCCACATCCTCGAGATGAACGGCGACAGCTATCGCCTCGCCCACTCCAAGCGCCGCTCACGCCGGCCTCGGGCCGATGCCACGCCCGACGCCGCATCTCCAGATTGACACGCGAAAAGCACGAAGGCCCCCGATATCGGCGGCCTTCGTGCGCGTCGTAGTGATGGATTCTTGCTCCGGCCCGCCGATGCTATTTCTCTCCGGCGTTGACACCCCGGCGCGGGACGCTCGATGCCGGCATCCTTCAGCGCCCGCTGCATCATCTTGAAGGTGTCGGCGCGCTCGCCCAGCTGGCGCAACTTGGATTCGAGCTTGGGATCGATGGACCACACGCCGGCGCGCCGCTCCTCGGCAAGCCCGAGCTGCTCCAACTTCTTGAGCCGACCGATGCGCGTGGTCTGCCGCACCGGGTGCTCTTGGTCGGCGCTGGCGACGACGACGATTCCCTCCTTGCTGCGGCCGAGCAGCGTCCGATCGAGGTAGGTGAAACGCTCCTGCCCGACTTCGTTCATGAGCTTGGCCGTGCGCTCCAGCTCCGTCTCGGGACCGAGCTCCAGCGTAACGAGCGCTTGTGCACGGGCGCGTACGCCATGGCCGATGTAGTCGCGGGCGATGATGAGGTCTTCGCCGCGCTCGTCCTTGCCCCGGATGACGACATGGCTGTGCGGATGTCCTGTATTGAAGTGATTGACGGCGACCCAATCGAGCTTTGTACCCAGGTCCTGCTCCATGTGCCTCATGAGGTCACGGATGAAGGGCTTCAGATCGCCGATACGGGGGCTGTCCTCGGGAGAGACGATGAAGCGGAACTGATGTGGATCGCGCTCCGACCGCTCCAGGAAGGCATCGACGTCGGCGCTATCGCTCGACGCATCGTAGACGTGTCCGGGCAAACCTTCACGGGTGACGCCGTCACGCTGAATGTAGCGCAGGTGCGCCTTGGCGGCGCCGAGATCGCCGGCGCGTTGCCGGGTGTAGCGGGCCTTGACGATGACGCGGCGACTGCCCGGCGCGATCAAGCCTGCCGCGGCGAGGGCACCGGTGCCCATACCGCGCTTGGGGCTCGATGGCGACACGTGGCCCCTGAGCCGCACCGCGCGGATGCCGGCCTTGCCGGCTTGACGAAACACCTTGGCCCTGGTGGTGAGGGCGGCGCGGCCTTGTGGGTCTCGGAAGCGCCCGAGCTTCGGCTGAAAGCGATCGTTGGCCATGGCAGAGCCCTTTCCTACGCACACGTGGCCAGAGAAATGTCGCGCTCAGAGTAGAATTCAAGGGTGCGCATCCGACATCGATGGTTCTCAATGACTTGCAGCATGAGATGCGCATGGCGTCCTCGTCGTGCGCAGAAAACTCCAAGCGATATCAATATATTAGCGCGCCTCCAGCGCACGTCCTTTATCTCGATGTTCAAATGGCACGACATAATCTTCTCGGAAACGCACTGATCAGAACTCTAATAGAAGGGGGTAGTCCAAATCGGAACCGCCACGCCGACGACGAAACGGCCATCGACCGGACCGAAGTAGCGGCTGTCAAAACTGTCCGCTGGGGGAGCCAAGACGAAGATCTCTGTTGAGCGCAATACCCGACATCCGCGCCAGAACGGCAAGGATCGGCCAAGGGCGTCGGCAGAACGCGCGGTCACACTGACGTGGCCTGACGTCCACACCCGCGAACCGAGCCGACAGACAGTCTCGCCGCTGACCGCCGCAACGGGTTTGATCAATAGCGAGCGCAGCGCGAGATACCCGCGGGCCGCAGAGATGTGGCGGATGTGGTCGGGGAGAGCCAGGAGCACCAGGTCGCCGCGCCGAGGCGGCCGGTGCACGACCCGGTAGAGGCCGGTGGCCACGCTCGAGGTCGCGTTCCAAACGACCACGGGTGCATAGTGGACGATGGACGGGGCCGCTATGAGAAGGATTGCCAAGGCAGCGAGCAGCGCAATGCGATATCTCACCGATCTTGGCCTGATGTGGAACGGCGGGTGTTGCCTCGTGACCAATCGATGAGGTCGTCGAGATCGTAGACAATGCGGCCGCCATGCTTGCGGTATTTGGGGCCAGTGCCGCGCCAGCGCATGTTGTCGAGGGTACGCGGCCGCAGGCGCAGGAATTCGGCGGCTTCCCGCACGGTGAAATAGGGTGAGGGTCGTCGGGTGGACAAGGCTGGCTCCCGTGGAAACGCGGCGTGAGCCAAGAATGTGCGGGCGAGCCATGAGATTGGGGAGTGTCGTATTGAGTTGTGCCGAAACGACACCCCCCCAAAGACGACTGCGCGCGAGCATCGAGGGCGGGTGGGTGGGGGAGGCTGGTGGACAAGCAAGAAGAGCCCCCGCGCCAGGTGCGGCGCGAGGGCGAAGCGAGTGGCGGGCCGCTCAGTCTTGCGGGCTCCAGATCAGAGCATAGATGTCAGGGTCGGACTGACCCGCTGCGCGGCCAAGGTTGGCGTAGAGCGTCTTGGCGCCGAACTCGGGCGCCGCGATCGACAGCGACACGTACTCCTTGCCCGACGTTTGCCCCTTGCGGAGCCAGCCGGCGCCGATCTCGATGCACTGCGACATCACGCGGTAGTCCGGCTGGTTGGGCGCCGATTTGTCGGCAACCGGCAATATGACGATCTCGGCGCGGATGGAGAGCGTGCGAAGCTCGCCCTCGTAGCGGCCGTCGTCGCGCTTCGTGACGGATCCGATGGTAGCCATGTGACTGCTCCTTTCGTTACTGCGGCGGAGGCTCATCCCCCGCCGGCGTGCACGAAATCGTGGCGGGCTGACGCCTGAGGCATCCCAAGCGACGCTTGCGTCGCGCCAGGGACCGGAACGCAGTGGAGGACCCGCCGCAGGCGGGTTGCCTCTAAGGCGTCGACTGCCACATCGTCCGCACGACAACAGGCGGGGATGCCGACACGCACGACGATGGACAGGCAGGTCGTGGCGGACCGGATCGCAAGGCAGTGGACGACAGCGAGGACCGCACTCACGAACGCGCGTTGCCGTGGAAAGGCCGATCCCAAGACCGAGACCGTGGACGCGTAGCGCGCGCAGGTCGGTAGCCTGATGCGGCCGGGAGCGGTGGGTATGGCACGAACGACCGAACGGTGCGGCGGACGCAGGGCGGAGCGATCTCTATCTCGTCCCTGACGCATGGCGCCGCGAGCCGCTGAACGCTCCGGTCGTCATCGTGGGCGATGCGACCAACTGGTGCCGCGGCAACGATCGTCACCCGAATGGGCCGAGACGCCAGCGCACTTCGCAGGCGGCTCGGTCGCGCGGCCGACTGTGCCGCGCGATAGAGCGTGACCCGACCGCAGGGAGGGGGCCGCCAATGTCGCAAACGATCTCGAACAGCCACGTCATGAGGTGACTTGCGCGGAGTTCTTTATCTTGCTCGAAGGCGTGGTGGCGCCAGCGAACGTGATACTCCGTGGCGCCCGAACGGCATTGGCTCGTCGACTGCCCCGGCCGGAATTCTGGCAGAGGAGTTGCCCAGAGAACCCCAGAACGATGATCCCTATCGCACATGCAGGTAAAACCGCTGGTGCCGGCTACTCCAGGAATTCCTTGTAGGCGCCGTCGCGATACTCCTCGCCTCGCGCGAGAGCTCTGCGCATGCGTTCTTTCATTGCGGTGCTGGCGCTCGCCCAAGCGGCATTGGCACGGTCGGGTCCGTAGATGACTGCCGCGGTATCGCGGTAGGTCACGCCAGCATGGTGTCCATCGAGGGCGACAAGCGCGTCGCGCAGGAATAGTCGCTCGCGCGAACGCCGCACATCATGCTGGGGTGATCGAAGAAGAAGCGTGAGCGTCGCAAACTGCGCGGCGACCCGTTGGGGCTGGGGAATTCCAGGGATGAGGAAGGTTGCGTTGACAGGTGCCAACGTCGCCAGAGAACCTTGCAGTCGCAAGGTCAGGGCTCTCTCTGCGTCTCTGAGAATGAAGTCCTGCTGCCCGATCGGCCCAATAACGATGTGGTGGGCTCCGTGACCTACATTGATGCTCAGATCGGCGCGAGAACCAGGCTTGGCGTGCTCGCAAACGGCTTCCAGTATCGGAGAATTAGCGCTGGACCACCAGCAGACCGCCGCTTGGGAAGCCGGCAGCGCCGGATCGACAAAAGGGATGGAGACCCCAGATCATGGAGCGCAGACTGAAGCGACGCACGCGTGTGAGGCTGTGGCCCACTCTCAGGCGACGTGACCGATCATTGCCACGCCGGCTCAACCGATAGTCACGCTGATAGGCCCGATTGCGCCTCAAGAACTCCCACGCCAAGTCGCTGGGGCACAAAGTCAAGACGTAGTCGTAGGCACCGATGAGCGGCGGCCAGGAAGGACCAACATAGTGGCGCGGACGCGGCATGGCTCGGTGATAAGTAATCGCTTTGATACACCGTTCACGTGTAATGGAGGATTGAGCGCTCCAGCAAGATGGCGGTGCGCGCAAAAGATTTCGCCAAGGAGCGCCGAAGACTGGCGGCGCTTTTCAAATGTCCCGTGAGCTGCAGAACAATCCACCATGGCAACCCGACGCCGTAGCATTCGGTGTTCGAAAACAGCTACCCAGCAATATTCAGAGGAAGGATTAACGCGCGAAGCGGGTTTGCTTTCCCACGCTGTTATGCGGGTTGCATCAAGTCCGACAGAAGAGTGCCGAGCGCCGCCCGGTTCGCTGCATCCGGTGCACCGACGGTCCATTCATGAATGACCTGTGATGAGATCACGGGCGATGCCCCGGCCTGAGAGAGGCGATCTCGCGCCGGTTGGGATGCGAACGGACATCGGGATGGAGACGCATCGAGGAGGACGTTGACATCATATCCCTCGGCCAGGGCGTGCAGCGCCGTGTCGAGGACCTGATGCTCGAGCCAGAACCCGGCGAGAATGACAATGGAGCGGTCTTCGCCAGTGAGGGCATCGACGAAGGCCTGCTGCGACCATGGAGAACCATACTCCTCGAAGGCGAACCGGCGTTGGCATGACATTTCCGTCGCGGCAGGCGGGAGAGCTTTCTTTTCCCGCTCGATGCCGCGGGACAAGCAGAACACGGGGACACCCAAGATGGCCGCTGCCTTCGTGAGGGCAGTAGTGGTCCGTCGGTGAGCGGTGCCGAGTGCGGGATCAACGGCAACCATGTCCGGCAGGGCGGGATCAATGATGATGAGCGCGCAGACCAAGGGATCCATGAGCGGTGAATTGCTGATGCGCCGGCGCTTCATGTTTCCTCCCCTGTGAGTTCTGGCCAGAATTGATGGCCCACCAATGACACTCAGAAGCGCCCGGATGCTGCACCGTTCTGTGAGGACCGCGGGCGCTTTTTTTTTGAGTAGCGCGAAGCAGTGCGCCGCCTCGCGAGACCTGTTGCTCGCCGGTTACTTCAAGAGGAGCCTATAGCCAACGCGCGTCATCCATCGGGCGCGTGTGATATGCGCCTCGTAGACGCGCTGTGCGGCCTCTACATCGGCGTCGGGGTCGAGCGACAACACGTCTCGGGCTGTGATCCTCCAGTCGACGTCCATGGCCTCGGCGTCGAGCAGTTTCAGGAAGGTGGCCAGGTGGGCGCGATCGTACGACGTAAGCGTATCGCTGCTGGGTGGGGTCGACGCCACTGCAGGCTGAGGTCCGTGGGGCATGTCGCAGATCCAGGAGGTCCAGCCAGTCGCCGGGCTTCGTCAAAGGCCGGCATGCTTACATACTATAGTTGATAAACCGACCAGCTATCTTCGGCCAAGCCGTTCCGCATGGATATGCGGAGGTTGGTGGGAAGAAATGCCAAGAAGATCAGACTCGCGAAGGGTCTGACGCAAGAGGAGTTTGCCGAGCGTTCCGGCTTCAGCCAGCAATACATCAGCGATCTGGAGCGCGGTCGCCGGAACCCGACGGTTGTATAGCTCTATGAGTTGGCTCAGGCCCTGGGCGTGTCGCACATGGAGTTGCTCCAGCCGGACAAGGCAGAGCCTGCAAAGAAATAGATCCGCGTGCCCCCGCCCACAGCACAGACACCGACTTAGGCGCGCTGAATGTCACGTCCCAGCCCGCCGCGTGGTCCTGCACACAGGCACCCAAGGCTGCGAGCCGTTCGCCGGTTTTCGGATCGATACCCTTCAGGGCCGCTTCGAACTCTGATTTCGTGACCGGGCCCGCCAGCGAGAGCCGAGCCGCCCCCTCCCCCGCGGCTCGCCGTCGACGAGGCCAAGAAGATGGCCAAAGCCCATGCCCCAAATCCATCCATCATTCATCATGGGTTTTCATCCTCTGTACTGTCGCTTGAGGCAAGGAGCGACAGGGGATGACGACCCAGCTTGGTTAGCCACCTCTCGGCGAAGCACGACCAATCTGAATCGCGCAGCAATTCGATCATCACCGCTCGGGCAGAAGAGGGCTCGCTGGCGCGAGCCCTCCACGGTCCCTTCGCATATGCTTGTCCGCATATTTTCTAGATCGCGCGCATGACACACGCCTCCAAGTTGAGCTTCCGATCGAACGAGCACCGCACGATCCCCGCGGCCTGTGTTTTGCTCCCAGCGTGGGTGATCGCCCGTTAAGTTCTGGCGGGCTTCTCCCTCTTGAAAGCAGCCGTGCACCATCCATATACCATCCACACGGATGGAGAGTTGACATGGCGGGCAACGTGACTGCGCTTCTCGGCAAGGCGGGCGACTCAGAAAAGGTCACGATCAATCTTGGCTATGTCGACCTGGGACGGGTGGACCTCTTGGTGCAGGAGGGGTTCTACTCCAACCGCAGCGATTTCATCCGGACGGCAATCCGCAATCAGCTCGCAGCGCAAGCTGAAGTCGTCTCGCAATCCATGGTTCGCCATACGCTGGAATTGGGGCTTCGCGACTTCAGCCGCGCCGATCTCGAGGTGGTCCGGACCGCCGGGGAAAAGCTTCACATCAAAGTGGTGGGCCTTGCGCGCATCGCTGCCGATGTCCCCCCAGACCTCGCACTTGCCACGATCGCCTCGATCAGCGTGCTCGGCGCGCTTCATGCCAGCGCGGAGGTGAAATCGGCGCTAGCCGAGCGCATTCACTAGACCGCAAACCCACACTGAGGACAGCTCAATGATCAATGACTTTGCCGCGGCCATGCGCCGGGCGGCGCTCTCCACGCGTGCCTACGACGTTGTCGAGGCGACGCGCATTATCCAGGATGCCCTTGCGCGACAAGCGGGGCTAGGGACTTACCACGCGCCACGACCTGATATGTCGCGGAAGCAGAGGAGCCGCCCGGGGCTCCGGCTGATCGATCCCAACGCAGAGATCATTGAACCCTGCAAGGCGACGGAGCCCCCAACCGCGGGCCTTGGTGGATCGCAAAGGCCCTTACGGCGCCTTCGCAAGCCGCTCGGCGAGGTGCTGCAGATCCTTCGGGAAGGCCGGCTGTCTACCGAGGCGTTCGCATCTCTGACAGGTTTGGAGTCCCTCCGAACCAAACCGCGCTGTCCGCCGCACCCCATTGCAGATGGCGCACAATTTGTAACTCGGTCTTTTGCCGGCGCGGCCGGGACGCGAGGCTACAAGCTCTATATTCCGGCCTGCACTCCGGATGATCCGCGTGGCCTCATCGTCATGCTGCATGGCTGCAAGCAGAACCCGGACGATTTTGCCGCCGGCACCGCCATGAACGCCATCGCCGAGGCCCATGGTCTCATGGTGGCCTATCCGAGCCAGTCCTCGGCGGCCAATGCCGCCTCGTGCTGGAACTGGTTCAACCCGGCGGATCAGATCCGCGATTGCGGAGAGCCCGCGATAATCGCCGGTATCACGCGCGCCATCGTCTCCGAATTCGCCATCGATCATCGCCGCGTGTTCGTGGCGGGTCTGTCGGCTGGCGGCGCCATGGCGGCGGTCATGGGCGAGACCTATCCCGATCTCTATGCGGGCGTTGGCATTCATTCCGGGCTGGCCTATGGGTCTGCGAACGATGTGATGTCCGCCTTTGTCGCCATGCGGGGTGACCCCTCTATTGCGCCTCGTGGCAAAGCGCGCGCCTCGGGTAGAACTGAACAACGGGTCCGTACGATCGTTTTCCAGGGCAGTGCGGACCGCATTGTCCATCCATCGAACGCCGACCGCATCGTTGCTCAGGCCGCCGCGGATGCCCCGTCAGATCATTCGCGGCAGGAACGCAGTCTCACCAACGGCCGCTCTCATACCCGAACCGTCATAGCGGACGCTGACGGCGCATCTGTCCTGGAATACTGGCTGATCGAGGGTGCCGGCCATGCCTGGTCCGGAGGTCATCCCAGCGGATCGTATACAGATGCCAGGGGTCCCGACGCGTCTACCGAAATGGTGCGATTCTTTCTCAATTGCCGATAGCGACCGACCGCCGGCAAAGTTTTTGGGCCGGCACTGGGTGTCCCATATCCGTTGGTCCAACCCAACTCTGGGATTTGACCGCGCCAAGGATTGCTGGTCGGCCAGCTGGGTTTGCATTGCGCCGTCTAGACGGAGAGAATTGCAGCGGCTTCCTCGACACCGAGGCTAAGGTGCGGCCACTCCTCGCCGCGGCGTATAGGTTCTCTGGGGCCTCGCGAAGAAGGAGATCCTGACGCTCGCCACCTCGAATCGAGCCGGCCCCGTGCCGAAGACGGTCGAGTGGCCCAGATAGCGGTTCGCGACCGAAAATTGCCGCTGTAGCGCGGACGTCCCACACACGGGCGGTCCTATCCTCACATGCTATGACGACCCACTTGCCGTCCGGACTGTCAAACGGCCTCGAACCGTTGACCGGGATCTGGAGTGCACCCCAGCGGGTGGACAGGGTCAGGCGGCGGATTTGACCGTCTGCCGGGCGTGCTCCTCTTCGAACTTGGCGGGGCTGCGGTATCCGAGCGCGGAGTGCAGCCGCTTGCCGTTGTAGACCTCGTCGATGAAGCGCGGCAATGATGCCGCCACGTCGTCGAAGGTCTCGTAGGCCATCAGGTAGACCTCTTCGGCCTTGAGTGTCTTCATGAAGCTCTCGGCCTTGGCGTTGTCGTAAGGGTTGCCGCGCCGGCCCATGGAGCCCTTGAGGCCATGCGCCTCGAGTTCGACACGGTAGTCCTCGGCAGCAGACCCAGGGCAAGATCGAGCGCTGGCATCAGACCCTGAAGAACCGCATCCTACTCGAGAACTACTACCTGCCAGGCGACCTGGAAGCGCACATCGATCGCTTCGTCGATCACTACAATCACCGCCGCTACCACGAGAGCCTGCAGAACCTCACACCGGCCGATGTCTACTTCGGACACGGCCAAACCATCCTGCTCCACCGCGAAAGGATCAAACGCGATTGCAGCACCAGCAGAAAGCCGCATAACCTCAAACTGCAACCGAGCCAGAGCCTCCCTTCGCAAAGACCTCAACTGTCCCAAAACACCTGACGACGGACAAGCCTCGACAGCAGGACTTAACTTGTGCTGGCCTTGAGGAGCAGCTCAACGCCCGTAAGGAGGAAATCGGGCCGTGGCTGTTTCTCTTGCGACGCGTTCCCCTCTCGCTTATCCGCCATCGCATGCAGCACGATATTGTTGTTCCGGTCGCCCACCAGCGGCGGCATCTGGCCGGCTGGTGTAGCCTCGTCGACAGCATAGCTCTGCTGGAGCAAGCCTGCACGTGGCAGCGTTCCCAAAGGACCCTTGGCAACCCAAAGTAGGGTGAACTGGTCAGGAAGCTTGCCCGCGACACTGATGCTCCTCACCGTGCCGGCATACTCTTCTCGCGGACCGTTCGTCCCCGGCAGGAAGAAGCAGACCATCTCACGCGCTTCGCTGCCGGCAGTCTTCTGATCCGAGCCGGTCGCATCGATAACCTGCGCCAACGTACAGGAGAGCACGCCAAGCTCCGTCTGCACGTCTGAGCCGGACCTGGTGTCGAACCCCAAAAACATCGGCACAAGCACGATCAACCACCGCCGCATGGCGTTATCCTATGCTTTCTATGCAAGTCAGCGGCTGCTGGCTGCTGGCACTGTCATAAGCTTGAAGGTTTTGGCGACGCCGCGCCCGCGGCGCTTAAGGATCACCGAGGTCGTCCAGGCCACGAACACAGAAGCCATCAAGAGTACATCGCGTTACCTCCCGCCGTGGCGTGTTCAGGAGATGCAAGCGCCTTGGCGAAAGCTGAAAGTGCCAGGCAACCGGACGCTACTCGCCTGACCCAACACTGATGCGGATGTAACCCGCGCAAAAGCCGTCAGCCAGAAGTCGGAAAGTACTCATTACAGCAAAGGAAGCCCGGCACGGCTTCTCTCGTCGCGTGTTCGGGCGAAGCCACATAATGAAGCACTGGTTCATGCAGCGTGGGGCCAGAATTGCGGACCGCATTAGGTGGATGCTCCGGAAATCAAGCCTGCTCCGGAGCATCCTCCAGTAACTAGCGCTTCGCTTTGGGCTACTTCACCTCGCTTGAACGCACCAGTCACCAAGTTGCAGACCGCCAACCCCGCGCTCCTGGCCATGCATCGACGCACAGCCGTTTAATTTCTGCTCGATGGCTGAAAGCCTCAAATGTTCAACGCAAGCTGTTCGTCGCCCCCGGCAATTGCCGAGGGTGACCTCGCGGCGGCTGATACGCATGACTAGAGCTGCCGCCCTTTCGCGAACGCGTCGACATCGCGTTGTGCCCGGGGTCCATCGAGCTGGTATTTCGCTTGGACCTGGGCCACCAGATCGTCCCTATTTTTGAGGGCGGCTACCTCGGCGTAGGTAAACTTGCTCCACTGCTTCTGGATTTCGCCTCTCATTCCGGTGGGCGGTACTATTGGCTTGCTGAATTCCGGCTGCGTGATGTTGGACATTCCGCATCTCCTAAAGAATCTGATTTCGAAGTAATTTGAATGACCGTCACTCAAACCACAACGTATACATGGCTTCAAATTGCGCTCCAAACAGGTGTAACCAGAAATAAATATTTTGAACATCTAGATTGCAGTCTAAGCACACGTTAGATTTTTTGCTCTATGTGCTGCGTCAGTAAGGCGTAGTTTCTTATGCCAAGATATCTAAGTCGCAAGAACATCTTGCTCGCTGTACTGCATCGCTTCGCGCCCTGCGGGTTAGAGACCCGGTCGGTTGCTTGCAGCGACGCCCAACGCAGCGCCCGTTGCTCCGCCACGTCAGTACTGCGCATCGCAGTTCACGACCGCGTTCTGTCGCGGCGCACAAAATGCATGTTGCGGTGCGCAATGATCAGCACTATGTACATGCTAGCGCATTACCCCCAGCCCCCGCCGCTTAGAGGACGACAATCATGACCCGCGAGCTCGGACACCAAGCATTCAGTCAGGCAGAACAGTTCCTCAAGGACGCTCGCCTTCCAGAGAACGTCCAGGCTATCGCTCAGCAGAGTGTTGCCAAGACGCACGAATTTTACACGGAGAGCGCCGCAAGAGCACAGGAGAGCGCAAAAGTTCTGACCGAAGTGGCAGAGACCGCTTGGGGCAGCACGAAAATGCTCAACGAGAAGCTGATGCAGAATCTGGCGACCAACATCGAGGCATCATTCACCGCTGCTCATGCGATTGCAAAGGCACAGTCACTACCAGAAGCATTGAAACTGCACACTGAGTTCTTCCAGAAACTTGCAGCTCAAACGACCGAGCAGACAAAAGAGTTCTTCGATCTTTCCACTCGCGCGACACAGCACGTGTTCGAGCAAGTGCAGGTAGCTGCGGCGAAGGCAGCGAAGCCAGCCGCCTGAGCCCCAGAAGCTTAGATCGCCGTCGACTTCTTTGCCCCGCGTCCACAACGATTGCGGGGCATTCTCTTTTTCCGCACCGGCGGGCAGGCATAATCCCCCCCAACCGAACTCCCCGCCACCAGTAGCTTAGCCGCTCCCCTGATCAACCAGTTTCTTCATTGAGTTCCTCCAGGACCCAATCGGCGATGTGCAGGCCTTCCCCGGCTGCGCGAACCAAGATGCTTGGCCCAATCGGCAGGCCCAACCCCCACATCGCTTCCAGGAGGATGCTATGAGATTTGATCTTTCCCCGCTCTATCGTTCAACCGTTCGGCTTCGACAGCCTTGCGTCGAACGAGTATCGCATCACCATGGCGGTAGCCGGATTCGGCAAGGAAGACGTCGAGATCGAGGTGAAGGAGAACACACTTTCCATCCGAGGCGGGAAGAACGAGCCGGAAAAGGAGCGTACATTCCTCCACCGCGGCATCGCAGCCCGCGCTTTCGAGCGCCGCTTCCAGCTGGCTGACCATGTCGAAGTGAGGGGCGCTGATGTAAAGGACGGACTGCTGTCTGTCGACCTTGAGCGTGAGGTACCTGAACGCCTAAAGCCTCGTACGATTAAGATTGGCACGATGGCCGCCAAAGGGAACAAGACGATCGATGCGTCGGTCGCCGCCTAAGGTCTAAAAAATGGAAGCAGGCGTGCCACAGGGCACGTCTGTTCTGTTTTTTTGGACGCCGTTGACGGCAGCCTATTTAGCCACCGAACTCCCCTAGGCGCGACGAACGGCAATAAGCAGCCGGTCAGGGCCACCTAACGAGATTTGTGGTGCTCACTATCAACCGCATCCTCTATGAGGCCGTTGTTTCAATCGCCCTAACGGCGATCGTGGCCATACTCTGCGGCTTAGTTGCTGGCGTGATTGGTGGTGCGAGCGGCCCCAACCTTTCCGTCTCTGCAATCGCCTTCCTGCTCACTGGCGCATCTTTGTCTTTTCGCCTCTGGCGTAGTTCGTGCGCCTCAGTGCTCCCATCCGTCCAGCCGGCATCTGCGGCTCGCAAACCTCTAAGGAAAGCAACATGAGACGTCGCTCTTTGTTTGCGTTGTTCTTCTCGGCAACAATACTCACCCTACTCGGCGGGGTCGCCTTCATACTGAGAGGAAATGTCGATCCGTGGTTGTTGACTGTAATGGGGATCGCCCTTGTCGCCGTATTGGGTAATCTCTTCGTAGTGTCGACGACCTATGATCTGTAGTCCGTCTAGGGACCGAACTTGATTGGACGAAACCCGCGCCCTCTCCCCCGCCGAAGTCCAACAATTCTACAAGCTGGGCACCGTGCGCATCACGCAATAGCCCGCGCGCTCCGCACCACGGCCGTACGCGATGCGGAAACGCGCCAGTGAACGGGCGTCAAACGCGAGAAGTGCGGCGCCTACGAGTGCCCAGCGCTCCTAAAGCTCCTGGCGGCATTTCCAGCAGCCTCGAACGTGGCAGCAGCATCCTGCGCCGTCATCGCGACCGTGGTCTCGATAGCCGAAAGACTGCCCCCAGCTGCAACTGCCAGAACGGCAGAGGCGGCCGCCTTCTTGTTAGGGCTATCCACAATGGGTACTTTCCGAGCCTTGGCAGTAACAGCCGTCTCGTGCGCCCATGATGTGGGCAGCATGAGATCTGTTTAGCGTACTCGTGGCCCCAACTATCGGCAGCCCGCTTCCCCACGAAGCTGGGTTGCCTTTTTTCTATCTTGCTCACCCGCGCACTCCGCGCCTCCCCCCTCCAAAATCGGTGACGTTACGCCGGGCCGCGCTACGTAAGTACTTTCCGAACCTATCCAAATCAAAACGCCTGTGCATCTTTGCGGGACCATTCGAAGGAGAAAGCCATGGATGTTCCCGCACAGACTAAGCCTGCCGTATGGGGCGCAGTTGGCGGCGCGATTGCCACACTGATCCTCGGGTTCTACTTGGGCGGGTGGGAGACGGCGAGTTCCGCGAGTCGGATGGCGAATGAGCAATCCGAGAAGAAAGTCATCGCCGCCCTGGCTCCTTTCTGCGTTGAGCGGTTCCTCAAGTCGGCTAACGCGGCACAATCGGCTGAGCTGCTCACGCTTACAACCAACTATGAGCGCGGCAGTTTCCTCGAAAAGGCCGGCTACACCACTTTGCCGGGGTCAACGGTGACGAACTGGGCTGTCGGGCGCGCATGCGGCGATCTCTTGGCTACTGCTGCCAAGAGGTAAAGTCGGCGGAAATCCGTCGTTGTGCTGAGCGCACCGCGCCCGAGTTAGCCGATCTGGAGTACCCCTTCCACATTCGCAAACGGATGCAGGTAGATCATGGCGAAGAACAAGACCACGGGCGATAACCAGCGCAAGGGTGCGGTTAAGACCCGCTCGCAAATCAAGAACCCGATCACCGGTACATGGACCAAGCGCGACGACAGTACCGGCAAGTTCATGGACGTGAAGGCCGATCCCAAACCGTTTAGAGGCGTGCGCAAAGAAAAGCGCAAATAACACCGTCTTCTCCCCACCTCATTCGATTGCTGATCCTGTGCCGCCGCGTCGCCCTGTCGAAGGCGCACGCATGCGGCCGTTGAAGCCAGACCAATCCCCTCGTGGCCGATTTCCTTTGATCCATTAGCGCACTGGAAGGCCAAGCGCATGGCCCTGCATTGCTCAGCTTCTACCTTGCGCGCAAGGAAGAGCCCATGCGGGGGGTCACACGCATCATGATGAACATCCGACCAGGCGGCGGCGAATGAGCTTGCTCACGGTCGTTTCCCCGGGTCTCAAGGTTCTTTTCGACCGCGTCGGCAAGCCGGAGGTCATCGACCGACCGCCCGTCCTTCGGCTTGGCGGAACGGGCGCGGTCATTGCCTGCAACCACGTCGGCTGGGCCGACAGCCTGTGGATGGCCTACGCGGTCTATCCAAGGCAGCTGCGCTACATGTCGAAGGAGGAGCTGTTCGGTTCGCCGCTGGCCAAATGGGTCCTGCAACACGGCGGTTCGATTCCGATTGATCGTGCCGACCCTTCGCCAAGCTCGATCAAAACCGCGGTCGATGCTTTGCAGCACGGCGAAATCATTCTGATCTTCCCGAGCGGCACGCGCAAAGGGGAGCATGTAGCGTTCAAACGGGGGGCCGCGGCAGTCGCGCTTCACGCCCGGGTGCCACTTGTGCCCGCCTTCTACGAAGGCCCCAAGCACATGCAGATCGGCCACATCATCCACCGACCGCGCATCCGCGTGACGTTTGGGACGCCCATCCCAACGGCGGACCTGCCGTCCGGAAAGGCGACGACACAGGCCCTCACGCGCCAACTCGAAGGTGCGATCGTCGCACTGCAATCCACCGTGCACTTGGACCTCTCCGCTGCGTAAAGGTGGATCACCCACATGCCCAAGGTCCTGTTCGCATGACCGCGCGATGGTGGCAGACGGGCGTGATCTACCAGATCTACCCGCGCTCCTTTCAGGACACGAACGGCGACGGCATCGGCGACCTCGAGGGGATCGAGCGGCGGCTCGACTATCTGGCCAGCCTCGGCGTCGACGCGATCTGGATCTCGCCCATCTATCCCTCGCCGATGGCCGATTTCGGCTACGACGTCGCCGACTACTGCGATGTCGATGCGCGCTTCGGTACGCTCGCCGACTTCGACGATCTGCTTGCGCAAGCCCACACGCGCGGGATCAAGGTCCTGCTCGATCTTCGTGCCCAACCACACGTCCGACCGGCATCCCTGGTTCGTCGAGAGCCGCTCCTCGCGCGACAATCCGAAGCGCGACTGGTACCTCTGGCGCGATCCCGCCCCCGATGGCGGCCCGCCGAACAACTGGATCAGCGATTTCGGCGGCTCGGCCTGGGAGTGGGACAAGGCCACCGGCCAATATTACTACCACGCCTTCCTGAAGGAGCAGGCGGACCTCAACTGGCGCAATCCGGCCGTGCAGGCGGCGATGTACGACGTGATGCGCTTCTGGTTCGACCGCGGCGTCGACGGCTTTCGCATCGACGTGCTGTGGCACATGGTCAAGGCGGCTGACTTCCCGGACAATCCGCCCAACCCCGACTATCAGCCGGCGATGGGCGACATGCACCGCGTGCTCCAGCTCCATTCGACCGACCAGCCGGAGGTGCACGAGATCGCCGCCGACATGCGCGCCATCGCCGACAGTTATGGCGCCAAGGGGCGGGGCGAACGCGTGCTGATCGGCGAGATCTACCTGCCGGTCGATCGGCTGATGCGCTACTATGGCGGCGGCGAACGGCCGGAGGTGCACCTGCCCTTCAACTTCCAGCTCGTCGATGCGCCGTGGGAGGCGCGCTCCCTCGCAATGCTGATCGCCGACTATGAGGCTGCGCTTCCGCCGGGTGGTTGGCCGAATTGGGTGCTCGGCAACCATGACCGGCCGCGCGTCGCCGCCAGGCGCGGGCAGGCCCAGGCCCGCGTCGCGGCGATGCTGCTGCTGACGCTCCGCGGCACGCCCACCCTCTACTACGGCGACGAACTGGGCTTGAGCGACGTCGCAATTCCCGCTGCCCAGGTTCAGGACCCGCGCGAGCTGCGCGAGCCCGGGCTTGGCCTGGGCCGCGATCCGGTACGAACGCCGATGCCCTGGGACGGGAGCGCGAATGCCGGCTTCACCACGGTCGAGCCGTGGCTGCCGCTCAATGCCGACTGGCCGACGCGCAACGTCGCGCGGATGGCAGAGGAGCCGCATTCAATCCTGACGCTCTATCGTCGGTTGCTGGCGATGCGGCGAACGCATCTGGCGCTGTCGATCGGCGACTTCGCGCTGCTGGATGCGGAGGGCGACGTGCTCGCCTACGAGCGCCGACACGGCGCGGAGCGACTGATCGTGGCGCTCAATCTCGGGGGGCGGTCGCAACGCCTGCAGTTGCCGGACTGGGCGAGCGATTGCCGGCCGCTCCTGTCCACGCTCGCCGACGCGGCGCCGGCCGGAGACGGAGCCCTGCTGCTACTGCGCGAACGAAGGCGTGATCCTGACGGCCGATTGACGAAAAGCAAGGAAGGACGATCGCTTGCGTATCGCCATGCTGGCGCCGATCTCCTGGCGCACCCCGCCGCGCCACTATGGTCCATGGGAGCTGGTGACGAGCCTGTTGACCGAGGCGCTGGTGGCGCGCGGCGTCGACGTCACCCTGTTCGCCACCAAGGATAGCCAGACGGCGGGCAAGCTGGCCGGCGTGTGCCCGGCGCCCTATTCCGAGGACCCCGCCATCGACGCCAAGGTGTGGGAGATGCTCCACGTCGCTCATGTCTTCGAGCGTGCGGGCGAGTTCGACCTCATTCACAACCAGGCCGATTTCGTGCCGCTCGCCTTCTCGCGGCTGGTGGAGACGCCCGTGGTGACGACGATCCACGGCTTCTCCTCGCCACGCATCCTGCCCGTCTTCAAGGCGTACGAGGATCGCGTCCACTATGTCGCGATCAGCGACGCCGACCGCCATGCGGACCTGCGCTATGCGGCGACGATCCACCATGGGATCCGGCTGGAGGACTTTCCTTTCGACCCGCGCGGCAGCGACGACCTGCTCTTCTTCGGCCGCATCCACCCGGACAAGGGTGCGGCCGAAGCGATTGCGGCGGCACGCCAGGCGGGCCGCCGGCTGGTCATGGCCGGCATCGTCCAGGATCAGCACTATCACAACGAGCACGTCGCGCCCGCGCTCGACGACCGTTCCGTCGTGTATCGCGGCCCGGTGGGCGGGGCGGACCGCACGAAAATCCTCGGTTCCGCTCACGCGCTGCTCCACCTCGTCAACTTCGACGAGCCGTTCGGACTATCGGTCGTGGAGGCGCTCGCCAGCGGTACCCCGGTCATCGCGTCCAATCGCGGATCGATGCCCGAGCTGATAGACCATGGCGTGACTGGCTTTCTGGTCGACAGTGTCGATGAAGCTGTGGAAGCGATCGGTCGCATCGGCGAAATCGACCGAGCAGCTTGCCGGGCCGCCGTGTCAGCACGCTTCACGGTCGACCGCATGGCCGATCGATATCTGCAACTTTACCGGTCGCTCCTTGCCTGAGGAGATGAGCCTGACGGTCCCGTACACTCTGCAAAGCAGTCGAACGGCCCTCCGATCTGCCATAGCTTCTCCCCAGTATCTCATCGAGTGCGCTGGCCACGGTGTCCAACTCAGATATGCGGGCTCCGCCAATGCCTCCTGCAAGACGCGAACTGGATCGGCGCGCGAACTACTCGAAGCAAACCACCGCATCCCGCTGCTCCTATCACATCATCCAAGTCTGTTCCTGGCATCGTCCAACAGACGCCTGACCTGATCGATGGCTTCGCCATTAACCGGGCGATCGCCACACCTCGGCCGGCGGCAAGCTCACTGTTGTGCATCAAAGGCGCGAGGGCAGACTGGATATGGTTGGTCCTGGTGTGTCCGCCGGGTTGAGGTCTCTAGGCTCAGTCGTCGGGTTGAAGGGTCTGACGACGACCCTCGCCGGATCTGGCCGCAGATGCAGGTTCTGGCGTTTCAAGAATCGGGATTGAGACAACGTGGCCCCCTAGGGTCGTTCGCAGTGCGGTCGAGCAATTCTCGGCGCTGCGCATCAATTGTAATGTCGGTCTTGTCTGGTCAATGGCAACAGTGTGCTTTGACGCCCGCATCTCGACTAGACCAAGAAGATATGAAAGCGCTGATTCTGCACCTTTGTTCTCATTTGGCCGGTCCGAGTGAAGCCCATCCGAGCAGCCTCCCGTATCAGGATCGATCAATGTTATCTGCAAGTCGTTTTCGCCCAGGAACCAATAAAGCGAGCGCAGCGCCCCTGCTGGCCACTCCGCGCTGCCATCCGCGCGGCACGCAACAAGGCAGGCTGAAATTGTTGCTGACGCCTCGAGGGGCTGTTGATCAAATGCTTCCGGTTTCTGGCGGAGCTTGCCGAAGCTATGGGTGCCGACTGGTCTGAAGCACCCTGTCGACGCGGTCTGTAGCGACATGAGCCAGCGCAGCGATTGCAGGCCGGCCACAATGTAGGACGGTGTATGGGTCGTCAGGCCCGTTTGCACCAGCGCCTGGGGAAGGCGCGCGTTATCGTACGCAAGCACGTTTTCGAACCAGTGCCAGCCTTTCGCGTTGTTGGCCGAGAGCTTGGCCATCAACCTGTCGGCGAGCAAAGTACGTAGGCGGTTGGCGAGGAGGTCGCCACCGACCAGCGCGCAATAGGCGTCCAGTCCCAGGAGTGAGAAGGCCCAGGCTCTGGGGGAGTTGAACTCCTCAACGGCGGGAAGTGCGCCCTTGAAGAGTGCCGTTGCCCACCTGCGGTGAGAAGGATCGGGATCTTTACGTGCGCATTCGGCCAATGCCCACAGCGTCCTGCCATGACTGTCTTCCGATCCCGTCTCTTCCAACCATCGGCGGTCGTAGCTCATGAAGTTTCGGAATCGGCGGGTGCGCGGGTTCCATGCGTGTTGAATAAATGCCGCAAACCGTCCGGTGACCGTCTCGGGCAATTGCAATTCGCCCGAGCTTGCAAGCAGGCTCGACAACAGCAGGGCACGGGCATTGTCGTCGATACAGTAGCCGTGAGAACGATCCGCTACCGAATAGGCGGCGTGCTGAAGCATGCCTGTGTCGTCGCAAAGTGACAAAAAATGACCGGTGCGGACATCCGGAATTGCGTGCTTTTTGGTGTGAGAGAGTGGCCGATGGGGTGGAAGCACTATTTCTTGCCGGGCGTACTCGCGTGCACCCTCGAAGGTTGCCAGATAGCGCTTGGCCGTTTGCGCCCACGTCATCGAACGGCTCGTCGCATACGCCCGCTTGCGTACGGCATGACGGCGAACGTCATTTGTTAGCAAGCCGGCGATCTCGATACTCATGGCTTGGGCGTCTCGAAAGGGAACCAGAATGCCGCGCCCGTCACCGAGTAGTTCCTTGGCGTGCCAATAGGGTGTCGATACCACAGCCTTTCCCAGCCCAAAGCTGTAGGCGAGTGTACCTGACGTCATCTGCATTTCATTGAGATAGGGCGTCACATAGACGTCGCACATCGAGATGAAGTCGAGAAGGGTGGCCTGGTCGACGAACTGATCGAAGAAAGCGACATGTTCCTTTATGCCGAGCTCCTGCACGCGCGCCGTCAAACTCTCGCGGTAAGCCTCGCCGTCATCGCGCACGAGATTGGGGTGGGTCGCGCCGAGAATGACGTACATTGCGTTCGGACAGGAAGCGATGATCCCTGGCATGGCATCGAGCACAGTCTCAATGCCCTTGTTCGGTGACAGGAGACCAAACGTGAGAATGACCGTCTTGGCCTCAAAACCGAATTTCGCTTTCGCGTGATGTGTGTCGAGGAACGGGAAATCCGGTATCCCGTGCGGTATGACTTCGATCTTGGCAACTGGAAAACCGTAGACGGAACGGAGAAATTCTCGGCCTTTTTCTGCCATAACCACGATTTTTGCCGACGCACCAATGATATGACTCATTACGCTTCGCTGAGCGGCTGTCGGCTGGCCGAGCACAGTGTGAAGGGTCGTCACAATTGGCATTTCGAGACGAGACAGGAGTTCGGCGATGTTGCTGCCGGCTTCGCCACCGAAAATCCCGTACTCGTGCTGCAAGGAAACGACGTCGATTGCTGCTGTGTTCAGGAACTCGGCCGCCTGCACATAGTCATCGATCAATTGATCGCGAATCTGAAAACGTACGGCCGGCGGGTAGTCGTAGGTGCGGCCCGGGTCCGTCATGGCCACGACGCAGGTCTGAAGAGACGGACGTGCCGTGCCGACGGCACGGTGCAGGTCATCGGTAAAGGTGGCGATGCCGCAACGCCGCGGAAGATGATTGCCAATGAACGCAACACTCTGAAATGGCTTCATTGCACTATGTCCATGGGTTCCTTGCCAAAGCCGCTGTTGTCCGAGTCAGAGGCGGCGCCCGCACTTTCGGTGGCAGGTTCGCGTATTCGGCGCCCTGCTGTCCGACACGCTGCAACAAACGTGGAACAGGTCCCGCGCCAGCATGCGCGGCGAGTGGCGCGATGCCCTTGTCGTCGGCTGCGATGACCTGCTGCACGCAAATTCAATAGCCATAGTGCTCCATTTGCGGTGCAAGCCTCGGAAAGACGGGATGGGTGACACCAATCGTGCGGTGACACGCCTCAACGTTAGCGGGGTGTGGGCTACCTCGGTACCTTCGGAAAGTACTCAGATGAGTGGCGTGACGAGCTCAGCCGTGCGCTCGCGCAGTACTGCTTCGCTGGGCGACACAAGGCGGCCCTTGGAACGCGAGCTTCCACTAACTTAGGAGTCGATCCCCATTACTGCTTCGGAAGTCGTGGTCACGAAGTGAACCTTGCCCTCATCGTCAACGTCGTCCTCAATATGGAATCTGACGTTGTTGCCAGTCGCCTTGATGAGAGGAAGCCTGTTTTCGCGAAACCAAGCCGTCGCCACCTGTAGTTCTTTAAGGGTTAGTTTTCTAGCCATGTCTTGGGGCCTATGCCGGGAAAGTTGTACACGCGAATAAAGCTGCAGGTGCTGCCCGGTTTCCTGCACCGAATCATACAACCGTGCCGCTGTTTCGGACAAGCGGTGGGGGCCGACATGCGCGAAGCTTTGCCAACCATCGTGGGACTGATGGTCGTCGGTTATCTGAATTGGCAATTTTTTCATGGTGGACGCTTTGCAAGGATTGCAGCGACGTGTTTGCGTTTGCTGGCCCGGCACGGAGCCCTATAGGAACACCAGCGCTATCCACAGACCAGACACGGAAAATACCTACGAAGGAGCGCGGTGGGTGCCGAGCTTTGCATTTAGAAGATGATCTCCCGGAACAGACCGTTGCCCGAGGTCTGGTTTGATTCCGAATTTGTCCTCTCTACTGTCCGTCGTCAGGTGCTTTGGGACAGTTTGAGGCCTTCGTGACGAGATTGGGACCGTTCGCATGACTATCGCTGGCCCGATCTGTCATGAGCACTTTCCGAAGCTGCCTCAGCCGACCGCCCTCAGCTAGGTCAATCATCACCTCGTCCTGATGCAGAAGTCGGCGTCTCTCCCAGTGCACAGTGAAAGAGAGAGCGCAGGCGAGGTCATGCGAGTCAAAACAGAACGGAGTTTGCTATGAAGACTTTCTATGCAACCCTTGCCCTCCTGGCCATCGGCGTTCTTTCCGCCACGCCTTCCCTTGCAGGATCAGCCGGGTCAGCTGCACTGTGGCCCGCAACAGAAAACCTGGCGACGCCGGTTGCTTCCTACGAGTGCCGCCGCGACGATTGCGGGTGGCATCACATGCGCGGCGACCGGCGCACCACGTGCAGGCCCTCGCGTCCTAGAGACGGTGCTGCCGGTTTGTGGGGCTGGAGATGCGAAGGGCCGCGCTGTGGCTGGTGGCATCGACATGAGCACCGCTGGCACGACCGCGGCTAGTCGATAGAGGCATAGCGAAGCCGATACCTCTCGGGTTCGCGATGCTCCGCCGCGGCAACACGAGCTGCGCCGGCATTTGGTTGGCCGTTCTGGACCGCATCTGCCATCAGTCGGCCAAGCTCCTGCGCTTGCATCACAGTTTGTAGAGTTCATCTGCACAGGCGTCCACGACTCGGCTGTTTGATTCCTTGCCGAATCTTGCCCAATCGTTCTCTCTTACGAAGCGCTCACGATCCAGCGACGAGCTGATCTTCTTCAGTTCCACCAGTTTTGTTCGCGCGTCCGCAGCTCTGTTGAATTTGTCCACGCAGATTGGCGTCAGCACCTCAACGAGCGCGGCCTGGACTTGCTGTCGCGCCAACACGTCCGCCTTGCTGCCGGTTACCCAGCCACCCCATGTGAACCCTATGATTGCAAGCGCGGCTGCTCCGCCGACTGCGCCCCAAAGGGCAGGCTTAAGTTGCGAAGGAACTCCCATAGCGTTCGTCTTTCAGCGAGATTTCAGGCCATCATTTCACTTTAGGCGTCGTGCTCTGGCGTCGACAGACGCGGAAAGTACTCACTCTGCCGACCGGGCATCATCATGGTTTGGTCAGGCTGCAGCGGGCCGCCGCACAGCTGCTGCAGGCGCCGCACATCGTCCGCCTGGAACGTGCCGAAACGAGCCCGCCGCGGCCTGGTCATGATCCGGGTGGGGAATTCTGCAGCGCATCGTACGCGCGAGCGAGCCCCGTCAAGCAACTGGCACAAATCCCCCTCAGAACGCGGCGGGTACCCGAATGGGCAGTCGGGCGAAAATGTTCGTGCGCGTCGTGAAGACCGCCAGGGGCGGGCTCAGGATCGGCATCCAGGATGACGGTGTTTTCCTTGCGGGAACATATCGATGAGCAGGAGCAGTCCTCGACCCGCTTTCCTCGACCAAACCACCAAACCAGAATCAGCCCGCTAATGGTGGGAGCAGATCTCAGCCGGAAGCCACCGCCGACGACACTTCGCGGATCTCCGATCCCGCTCTCAAGATCGCGTGCGGACGCAACCCCCGAAACTGACGACGGACCAAGCCCAACCATCCGTCTACGAACGGGGCTTGCGCGTCGGCGCCGTCCGCTCATCTTCTCAGCGCATCGAGTATGATCGCAACCGGCTTTGCCATGCTGCATTCGCGCCCCTGGTCCAAAGAGACCGCGAATGTCGCCGACATTAGGTACTTTCCGAGTTTGGCGCGTGATTAGCGCTGCTGCTTTCGTAGCTGCGGCCTTCCGGATTTCCCTCCCGTTTGGTCCCTTTGGGAGGCGCCTGCCCATCCCCCTTCCCCGTCAGGCAGCGCCAGCGCCTTGGGCCAAGGCAGACAACCCATGATCAGCGACCTCGGTCCCCGACCCGGGTCGCGTTACCGACGGGGCAAACTAGACCACAACCCGAATGTCGAAGGAGTTCATCCGATGAATCGAGTACTTGCCGGGCTTGCCGGAGCTGTCGCTCTGGCGGGCGTGAGTTCGATGGGCATCGCCCAGGCCCCCGAAAAAGGTGAGCGGCCCGCCGCCAAGCGAGATGCAAAACAACCGAGAGCCGCGCCGGCTCCCAGAGCCGCACGGCAGGCAGACAGGCCGGCTGCTCGTGCCGCGCCAGCCCGTAGAGCGGCGCGGCAAGCGGACAGGCCGGCTGCTCGTGCGCCATCAAAGCTTCCTGCTGCTGCCCAGCGCAGCCGCGCGCAACCGCCGGCTGCAGCTCAGGCGGGGCCTCGCCAGCAGGCCGAGCGCAAGCGCGCTCAGCAAGGTCAGCCCGTGGACCGCAAGATCGACCAGCAGAGCCGCCAGGCGCAAGACAAGCGCGCGCAGGACCAGGTGCGCCAGCGCCAGGCCAAGCCCGCCGCAACCACGGTCGGCCCGAAGCAGGTCGAGAAGGACCAGCGTCGCCCAGACGTCGCCGCCAAGCGCGAGCCGCGCGCACAGCCCACCGCCGCCCGTATCCACGCCACCGACCAACAGCGCCGCGAGGTCCACCGAGGGCTTTTCCGGCAGGGCAAGGTGGAGCGCATTGCCCGCAATCGGCTAGGCATTGCCCTGGCCGTGGGCAACCACGTGCCGCGGCGCCATCGCCTGCATCGGTTCACGCCGGCGCTGATTGCTCTTGCTCCGCTCTACGGCGCGTACAGCTACATTGTGGTCGATGACACGATCTGCGTGGTGGACTCCAGCACCTACGCCATCGTGGACATGATCGATGACTCGATCGAGACCGCCGGCCCGCTCCCCCCTGCGCCACCGCTGGCCCTTGCACTCTCACCCGAGGAGATGCGTCTGATCTACGCGAGCGTGCCCAAGGATGGTATGCGAACGCAGTTGCGCATCCGCCTTGCCCTCGGCGCTGAAATCCCGCGCAGCGTCCAGCTATTTGCCTTCCCCGATGCCCTGGTAGCGCAGGTCCCGCAGATTGCGTCCTTTCGCTACATCGTCGTGGAGGACGATGTCCTGATCGTCGATCCCGCAGCCTACGAGATTGCGAAAGTGATCTCGGAATGAGTGGTTTCGGTCGGTAGCACTGAAAGGCAATAGATGCCGGAACGCCACAAGATCCATGGCGTTCCGGCATCTCCTCTTACGGACGTCACCTCTCGACGGAGCTCGCCTCGGCCCCAGATTCTCTCGTGCGTCTAGCGGTGCCGGTGCCGGAATGCGAAGTCCTTTGCGCGGCGTCCCTCATCCGCGCGGCAACGGAACACGCACCTCGGGTGTGTTAGGGAGGCTCTCCCTGAACCAACGAGGAGCTGAAACATGAGGGACTTGTTCCGCCGGTTGGCAGAGCGCACCGCCCATGCCGTTGGGTCGCCTTGGGCCTTCCTGCTCGCGCTGCTCACAATCGCCGTGTGGGGCGTGACGGGTCCCTATTTCAAATACTCGGACACCTGGCAGCTCTTCATCAACACCGGCACGACGATCGTCACATTCTTGATGGTCTTCTTGATTCAGAACACGCAGAACCGCGAGACAAGAGTCGTCACCCTGAAGCTCGATGAATTGTTGCGCGGCGTTGAAGGGGCAAGAACCGGGCTGGTTAAGCTCGATCACATGACCGATGTGGAGCTCGAAATCGTTCAGCAAGAGTTCACTCGGCTGCGCGACAAGTACGCTCCGCTGATCGATGACGATCTAGCTCATGTGCAACGAGAATTGGAGGCACGCAAGCGAGGGCACTAACGTGCGCATAACGCGGGTTGGACCCAAAGGTCGCATCAATCGCAGCAAACAATGCCCACGGCGAACAGTAGGAAGAAGACCCCAAGACCCAACCAGAACAGACCACGACCTACGCTGAGGTCCTCCTTCTCGCGGGTAACTCGTCCAACCGGCGTCAGGTTTGGGCTTTCTCGCGGTACGGCTGATCGCTTCGCGCCTAGCTAGCCTCTCAAGTCTAGGACGAAGACCGCAAGGCCGAAGACCGACACGCCAAGCAAGAAAAACAGCGCGAGGCTGGCCGGGCCAAGCAGCGCGGCAGTCGGTATGGCGAATGCGCAGGCGCCTGCCGCTGCCAAGCACCAGTTGCTGAGTGAGAATTTCACGTTACCTCGTTCTCGTTGTAGCGGCATGCGGCCCTGAGGACGAGTAGGTTGGAGAACGCGCAAGGAGCGTTCTCAGCTCAGAACCCGGACGTTGGGCGAGCAGACCCTTAACTGTTGTCACCAGCAACGACATGCTCGCGGGCTTCTTGATGTGCACGCCTCCAAGGCACGGCCCACGAGGGTGGTCGTAGCCGGTATAGGCGATGAATGGGATGTTGCGCTCCCTCATGCGGTCGCAGATCTGCGAGCTGTCGCCATCACTCAGCGCATGATCCAGAATGGCGACGGACAAATTACGGTCTTCGACCCCGGCTAGGGCTTCTTTGAGAGTGTGGGCCCTTACGACCCACGCTCCTTCGTCCTCAAACGCGAGCGTCATATCGAGTGCAATGAGCGGCTCGTCCTCGGCGATGAGGACAAGGCGTCCTGCTAGCGGGCGGTCCATGCGTTCACCATTGGCGCGGCAAAGGCGCGGTTGTCGAAGGAATGCGCCCTCGGGTCGGGGGCGACCCGAGGGGGCTAGCCATGGGGTTAGCTGCCCTGAAGGAAGCAGGGTACCGGCGCTGCCCAACGGGGGTGCGGCTTGCGCCTCCCAAAGACCGACCGGCGGGGACGTCGGAGGGTCGCCTCTACAGAAGCGCACCCACCAGGTTCAGGCCAGACTCGGAAAATACCTATCACCGGCTCGGCAGTACTACTATCGGCGGTTACGGGCATCGACGCATCTGTCGCCGTTCCAATAACGATATGTCCCGCAGCCACCGGACCGACGGGGATAGTCCCCTTCAAATTCTCGGCATGGGTGGCGTCGGCCTGGCCCGAGTAAAAGTTGAAATCGTTCAGTGACCAACTCGAAGCTGGATGCAACCGACAAAGAAGGTCCGAGCCCATTCCCGTGCATCGAACCCTCTGTTTGGCCTAGCGCCCGGTGAATTCACATACGCGTTGTAATCGCGCGTCAAGGGGTGCGGCCTCGATCGCAGGTCTCTTGATCACGACTGAAGCGATGGTCGCCGAGCGGCCGAAGAAAGAAACCGCTAATGCGCCAATGCCGGGTGGCGGCATGGGAGGGATGGACTACCAAGCGCGAGACGCACGGGAAAACGCATTGGGTCGCCGAGGCCAAGCCGTCGGCCGCCCAACCTTATGTATTTACGCGACGGCAAGTCCGAGAGAGCTCCACGCTCCGTCCGAAAACACCGAGCCCACTCGGGCGTTGCTGTCATCCGACGACGGTTGCGAACAGGGGATCAGTTGCCCGCTTTGCGCTTGTGCGGCTGGTCGAGCGATAGGAATGGCACGACGCCCCGACCGCTCTTGCTGTCGATGATGATCATGTCGGCGCTGCCGAGTACGCGCTCCATGGTCTCCAGGTACATGCGCATGCGCGTCACGTCGGGCGCCTTCTTGTATTCCTCCTGGACCTTCAGGAAGCGCGCCGTTTGCCCGACCGCTTCCGCGACCGTCTGCAACTGATAGCCTTTGGCGCCCTGCAGGATGCGCTCGGCTTCGCCGCGGGCCTCGGGAACGATGCGGCTGGCGTAGGTGAATGCGTCATTCTGCAGCTTCTCCTTGTCGGCGGCCGCCGCTTGCACATCGCGAAACGCGTCGATGACCTGGGTCGGCGGGTCAATTTTTTGCAGCTGCACCTGATCGACGCGGATGCCGGAGCCATACTTGTCGAGCACGCCCTGCATGAGCTTCTGCACTGCCTGCTCGGTCTGCTGGCGCGCACCCGTCAGGATCGGCTGGATGTTTGACTGGCCCACGACGTCGCGCATGGCGCTCTCGGCGACGGCCTTCACGGTGCCTTCTGGGTTCTGGATATTGAAGAGGTATTTCAGCGGATCCTGAATGCGCCAAAAGACGACGAAGTAGATTTCGACGATGTTCTCGTCGCCGGTCAGCATCAGGCTCTCCTCCCGCACCGAGCTCACACTGCCGGCGACGTTGCGTGTCGCCCCGCTCGTCCGCATGCCGATTTCGATGATGTTCTGCTGGGTCACTTTCGGCAGGCGCACCTCATCGATCGGATAGGGCATGCGGAAGTGCAGGCCGGGCGGTTCCTGGCGGGTGACCTTGCCGAAGCGCATGACTACGCCCAATTCGTCCGGATTCACGTGGAAGGTGAAGGCGTAGAAAGCAAGGACAGCCGCTAACACCGCCGCCAGCAGCAAAACAACCGGGCCTGGTATGCCTGTGCCCCCAGGCATAGCCTGCTTGAGTTTGTCCTGACCGCGCTTCAGGATTTCTTCGAGATCGGACTTGTTTTGCGATCCTCCAGACCCCGGGCCCCACGGCCCGCCGCCTTTGCGGCCGCCACCGCTCTGATTGCTCCCAGGCATCACATCGCCTTTTTGTCGCGCTCGAGCTTGCGCGAGAGCGTCCTTGGGACGCAGGGTGATCAATTCAATCACATACTGGCCGCGTTGCACATCCTTCTTCATCCTACGATCAATACGAGTGTCGACGAGACGGTTCGCATTTCAGGCCACGCCATAAGGTTCGTTACCGTCGATCTTATGCTCCCCACACCTCTCACCCTCGATACCCTCCGTTCCTTGGTGCGCCCGCCGCCAACGGCTAGCTAATGGCGGCGCTAACGCCCTGCGTTTGCGCAAGCAGATCGGAATACAGGCAAAGCTCTGGCACCGCTCCCGCCTTGGTTTCGCGCGCAAGCTTCGTGTCGATTACCTGAAGGGGGGAAGCCACCGGCAAAGCGGTCGAACAATCCTACGCCGGGCACAAGCAGATGCGCGCCGGCCATTGCCATGGTTGCACCTGCAGAACCTCGTCCGCTCCAAGCGCTGCCATAAGTTTGGAAAACACCCCGATGTCGATGTTCCTCCATGCCAAGCATGGCCATCGCTCAAAGTGACGCGGGTGGGCAGCGATGCTAAGAGGCGCCTATGTGGCGGTTCCTCAGACAGCTCTTTCATTTAGATGAGGGCCGATGTCGGTGTGCAAGCGGCGCACACGGTCATGCATCCGGGCAATGTCCCAATGACGCTACTCGATCCGGCGATCTGTGTGCTTCATGCTTTTTGCAGGTGGCCGACCGGTTCCAAGATACCCATTAGAAGACGCGTCACGTCGCGCCGCGGAGACTCTACACAACGCAAAATTCGTGCGCCGCGCCGCGTCCAGAATGCGTGAGCACAACCTTCAAAATCCGTGATCTGCGGCCAACCGCGAACGCCACAAAGTCTTAGAGCCACGTCTAGTTCACAGCAGCTCTCTCACGGCTCTTCTTTCGCGCGCCCGGACTTTTCCTTACGCCGCGCGCGCCGGGAGAGCATGCCGTACGTCAGCGCCACGCCCAGGAGGACAGCCCCTCCAATCGTCATGATGAGCCAAAAAGCCGGACCAGTGTTCATGCACTCCGTTCCTCAAACCCGACTGCTCACTTTTAGCCGCCAACTATCAAAACAATCCGTGGCTTGCGTACCGTTCCAAATCCGCGACCCGCCGGATGTGCAGGATCTCCCTGATGCGGCGCTGTCCAATTCGGGCGAGAGCGCAAGATAGGTACTTTCCAGAGTCTGTCCAAACCCAAGCGCGATTGGTTAGTGTGCATTGTAGCGCAAAATCTTGGAAGCGGAGCATTTGCCGGGGCCCGTTCAAGACAGGCGCACATGCGCGCAACTCCGCATCGTGCCCCATCGAACGTCGCTCATCGGTCTGCAAGTTTGGTTTCCGGAAATGCAAAGCTTGCCTACTTGGATAGGGATTGCTGCCTTCGCGGCGCTCGCTTTCGCCTGTATTCAGGGCGTCGTTCGCGATCGTCGCCACCACGGGGCAGACAATCTCGTGTTCACAACTGCGGTCATGCAATCACGGGCTGATCGCAAACAAAAATCGTAGCGCCGGTTCTTTCTGCCATGATTTTTTGCTGCGCCTCTCTCCTTCCGTGACTTACACCGCAACCAAAATGCGTGAACTCGGCCATGCGGAATTCGTGGGCTGATCCAGCAAATCCGTGATCGGGGCGCCCGCCGCCGGTGGCGGCGCCGCCCTCTCGTGCACAGTGCCCTCCGGTCTTGCCACTCCCTTAAGAAAATATTGTGCGATCAACAGCGCTCCGTTCCGCTCTTCTGCTATTGTAGCGGCGCGCGGGGAGTTTGCGGGCTGTTGCCATGTCTATTGTGGTCGCGTTTGTAAGTCAAAAGGGTGGGGTTGGAAAGTCTACCCTCGCCCGGGCGCTGGTCACGTTCGCCGCGCGAGTCAACCTGACAGCAAAACTCGCCGACCTCGATGTCCTGCAGCGGACAGCGCTCGCATGGGAGCAATACCGGCTCAGGCACAATGTAACGCCGCTGGTGAGAGTAGAGGCGTTCGCCAAGGCCTCGCAGGCGCTCCAGCTCACGACCCGCCAGGACCTACTGATTCTCGACACGCCCGGTCAAATAGCCGATGACACAGCCGAGGTTGCGCGTCGGTCGCATTTCATAGTCCAACCAACAAGCCCAAGCGCGGACGACCTGCCTTTGTCGTTGCTCGTTTTCCAAGTGTTGGAGCGAATGGGAATCCCGCGCGATAAACTCGCCTTCGCACTCTGCCGGGTTCTCTCTCGTGACGAGGAGAAATTTGCCCGGTCGTACCTCGCCAACGCCGGGTATCGCGTTCTCGAGGGCGCTATCTTCGAGCACCTCAAGTACCGAGAGGCCATGAGGATGGGGCGGTCCATTGGCGAGACGGGGAAAAAGTCGCTCGACGCTCGCGTTGATGCACTGATCGGCGATTTGTTAAACCAGGCCTCACTGAGAGCTGAGCAGCCCGGGCGGCGCGTCGCCTAATCCCCCGCAGTGAGGAGATAGATGCTGAAACTCACAAGAAGCAACCCCACTCCGCAGTCTCCCTTTCCAAAATCCGTGGCCTTCCGCTTCAAAAAAGCAAAAGGACCCCGCGTTGCGCGAGGTCCTTCGCTACGCCTCTGTCGTGTTGTTAGCGTCTGCTGCCGAACAGCTGCAACAGCATCACGAACATGTTGATGAAGTCGAGGTAGAGATTGAGAGCGCCCATGATGGCTGCCTTCGATGTCGCCGTCATGTCACCCATCACCTCGTGGTAGCCATCCTTGATCCGTTGGGTGTCGTAGGCGGTGAGGCCGGCGAACACCAGCACGCCGATCACTGAGATGGCGAACTGCAGTGCACTCGACTGCAGGAATAAGTTGACCAGTCCCGCGATGATGATGCCGATCACACCCATGATCAGGAACGAGCCCCACCCCGAGAGGTCCTTTTTGGTGGTGTAACCGTAGAGGCTAAGCCCACCAAATGCCGCTGCCGTGACAAAGAACACCTGCGTGATCGACTGCCCGGTGTAAACCAGGAAGATCGACGACAGCGACAAGCCCATCGCTGCGGCAAATAACCAGAACGCGAGCTGCGCCCCGCCGACGCTCATTTTGTGGATCCGAAACGAAATGAAGAACACGAACGCGAGAGGCGCCAGCATGATCACCCACTTCAGCGGGGACACATAGATCAGCTGGCCAAATTCGGATAGCACCTTCGCGCCAGTAGGCCCGGTGGTAGTCGCCGCAGACGAGGTCAAATAAGCGACGATGCCAGTGAGAAATACACCGCCTGCCATGTAATTGTAGACACGCAGCATGTATGCGCGCAGACCTTCGTCCACCGCGACGCCGGTACGCGCGGCCGAGCCGACCTGCGCATACCTGTTATCGATCTGAGCCATGTGATCCTTCCCTTCAACCTTGAAGCGAGCCGTCTGGCTCGCGCAAGTGCTTGGAATTTGGGGTTTCCAAGTATCGAGCGCAAGCGGCTATCCTTACTCGGAGCGTAAATAATCGGCCCAACGTCATCTTCGGCGCCTCACCGGACCGAACCGTGGGTCTCATACCGAGCGTACACCAACCCTGCAACAAGCCCGAAAAATTGACCAGCCGCCAACGACAACTCCCCCGTCGAACACCTCCCCTCCACCAACACTTCAGTCTTCGCCACCACCGCAACATCGACCGACATCCTCACGACGTGGAGTTTAGGTCTTGCTCATTTTGTCACGCGTCGCCTTGATCAGCTTGCCAGCTACGCGTCCGAGCCGATAGCCCACGTTGGCAAGCGCGTCGCCGCGAGGGCCGATCGCGACTACAAGATCCGCGCTTTGGGTCTTCAATTCTAGGAGTTGCTGCGTAGTCATCGCTTTGCCAGCGTTCTCGAGCACCACCCCGAACACCTGAACACCGGCCTTGTTCACGCGCAGCACCAGATCATCGCCCAACAGGTTGTAGGCGATTTCTAGGTCGGTCCCGTCGAGACGCCGACGCCCGGATATCTGTTCTCCGCTGCCGTCTAGGATTGTGTCTGACATTTACACCACTCCTTCAAAACTCAACCGGCTCACCGCAGGCCGGACAACTCTCCACAATCCTTTCGGCTCTCATCATCGTCCTTTCGCGACTGCTGCGCTCCGCAGCTTGGCTAACGAGGCAGGATGCCGCCAGGGGCGAACAGGAATGCAAGGAACAACGCGAGCACCATCGCTCCGCCAAGGAGCAGGAGTCTGTTCCTATCCATCGCAAGCTCTCCCTTTCTTGGGCGCGTCGCGCCTGCATGACATGGGGCCAACGACGCACACGTCATTAAGTTGCCGCGTGAGTATCGTACACTTCCCTTCAGCACTCCGTCCCGCACTGTGGTGCTCGGCTGTTCGAGCCCCGCATCTTCCGGACAATCTTGCAAACGCTGATGAGGCTCCACAAATAGAGATCGGTTCAACGCGTCTCGGAGCGAGCCATGCACGACATCCTCAAGCTCCTTAACGACCGTTCTGCGGGCGATCTGAGCGAGCTCGATGACAACGAACTTCAAAGATTCGAAACACTGTGCGAGAACTGGCGAACGCTCGCCGAGGCTGAACGCGCTCGCCGGAAGTCACTCCCCGGTCCAACCGCCGGCCCCGAGTGAACACGTAGACAGAACAGGAACCACCGCGCACCCCGCGCTCCGCGCACCTCTCCCCATTCATCGTGTCGGATGCGGCTGTGACCACCCGCATCAACTTTGCACAAGCCGCGGTCGGCGACAGCGGCGAGGAGCAGCGCCTGATCAAGACGCTGCCGTCCGCTTGGTTACCTTTTCCGTCCAGCTTCGCGTCGACTTGCTGGCGACAGGGTCGTCTTGTCACCGCCTTGCCTCTGTCCATGATGAACGTCTGCGCTGATCGCTTCGCACTGAAAATCTTGCCGGTGAAGCTGCCGGTTCGTAAGTGGCCCGTTGTTAAGTGGCCCGTTGTGATGGTGACGCTCAAGAATTGGACGCTCAGCCCAGTTGCGCAGCTCTTTATTTCAAGCCTCCGGCAAGCATTCAGATCACCGGCGGTGGAGGGCCACCAAATGAATCGCTGTAGCTCCGAGGCATGTCTGGAACGGGTCATCAACGGTGGTCAGATGCCGCCGCCGGGCGCTTCAGCTCTACGCCCAGGACCTGCCGGATGCCGGGCGCCGGTTGGCGCTTGGCGGCCGGGCTCGAATTACACAAGGGATGGATGCCCGGAGGGCCGAGACCGAAGGCTCTGCTAGCGACAGCCCGGTGACGCGAAGCGGCGGGCGCCCAGATTGGGCAGGCAGACGAAAACGTCCCGAAGTTCTTACTGCGCATGCCCATTCAGCCAAGTCGAACAGGCGCGATGAATCTTCCACGTTGCCTTTGTGGCCATGGTTCGCCATGTTGATTTCCGGGCCCGTGCGTTCCGCGGCATGTTTTCTTTGACGTGGCGGTACCGGCATCGCCACCGGTGACCACATGAGGGGTTTTCATGTTAACGCGCAGCCCTACGGCCGATCCCAAGACGCTGAAGGCCGCCCTTAACTCATCTCAACAGTATTCAGGGCCCGCCGAAGCGGGCAAGTCGGTCATCAGCAATGACCTCAAGATCATTGGCCAGGGCCTCAGGATTATTAGCCGGGGGACGTTGCAGGTCGATGGGGAGATCGAGGGGGATGTGGCCGGCAAGGAGATCATCATCGGCGAGACGGGTCAGGTGACGGGCATGGTGTCCGGAGAGCGCGTGATTGTGCGCGGCAAGATCGCTGGCGCCATTCGCAGCATGACGGTCGCTCTACAATCCTCCGCGCGCGTCGAAGGCGACATCCACCATATGTCGCTCGCCATCGAGGAGGGCGCCGAGTTCGACGGCCGCTGTCGGCGTCCTTCGGACCCCTCGGAGCTTAGACTCGATCTGGATGTTTACGGGCAGGGCGGGCATCCGAGTGAGGGTCATCCACTCGTCGTGAGGCGGGAGGGTCGCTAAGGTGAAAAGAAAACCGGCTCTTGTCGCACCGGTCGATCGCCTCGTCCCAGCGCTCGGCGTGATTTCTTTTCGAGCATCTGCCTAATCATCTCTTGGGTCTACTCCGGCGGCTCGCCGAGGACAGTCCACTGCTCGGTCATGTGGAAGTCGCCTGGTGCTTCGGTATGCGAGCAGCTGAAGAAGCGCGACGGTGAGAGCAGCGGTGCCGAGGCCGTGGGCGACTAGGATGCCCGCGAGATGTTTGTAGATTGTCGTTGCCAGCTGGCCGCAGATGCACATAGGAAGCTCGTGCGACTTGCGGTGCGAGGGATTGTCGGAACCGATTGATGGCCAAGTTTCGTAAGAAGCCGACAGAGATTGAGGCATGGCAGTGGGACGGCAAAGTAGCGGCTGACGCACGCCCAGATTGGGTTCGAGTTGGTGGCTATCAGATCACGACCGAGCGCGAGCTAGTGGTTCCGACACTTGCGGGCGTGAGGTACGCGGCGCTCGGCGACTGGATCATCAGGGACGCTACGGGTGAAATTTACCCATGCAAACCGCATATCTTCGAGGCTACCTACGAAGCCGTCGAAGAATAAGGAAATTGTGCACGCCGGCGCGCGATCGAGCCGTCGATGCGTGCCAGCCGTCATCTGCTACCGCCGCTATTGTGCTTTCGCAACGGAGGTCGTGAATGAAATCCATCCACCGTGATCTCGTAAAAATTCGTCCGCTGATTGAAGCGATTAAAGAGGCGAAGAAGGCGGGTTACATCAACCCCGTCATCGCCGATTGGGTCTTGGAGGAACTCAAATAACCAACGGGTTGATCAGGGGAGCGGCTAAGCTACTGGTGACGGGGAATTATGCGTGCCCGCGGGTGCGGAAAAGACAAAGCCCCGCACTCCCTTTGGGACGCCGGACAAAAAGTCGATCCCGATCTAAGCTTGTGGGACTCCGGCGGCTGGCTTGATAGCCTTCGACGTAGCTGCCTGTACCTGCTCGAACACGTGCTGTGTCGCGCGTGTGGAAAGATCGAGGAACTCTTTTGTCTGCCACTTCGGTTGTTGATGCATAGCCAGAAACGGGGGCTGGGCGGTCGTTATTCTGTCCGTCGCTCGGTGCGGCTGGCGCGTTCAGGTGAGGAAAGGGCTCGATCCAGATGTGGCTCCTTTGCAGTCGTCTTCTCGACGGCAGGGCTGTTGAAGCGGGTGGGACTAGTGAGGAGGTCGCCTAAGAACAAGTAACCCAACGCGGCAATAACTACCGCTCCGAAGATAAGCGGTACAACGTTCGATTTGGCATCAGTTGCTTTGTCGCCTGGTTGGTTGGTCATTTTGTTTCCTTTTCCAACGTCGAGAACGAACCCCTAGACAAACCTTGAGCGACAGACTTTCATGCGGGCCGAGCGCTTGCCGTTGTCCTGGTGGAATGTTGCTTTAGCCGAGGCGTGCTTTGGGTCGCACCGTTTCACCAGCGCGAGATGAAGCTCCGCTCAAGCTCGCCTAAGGTCCGAAGGTGGTCTTCGGTGGATTTTGAATGGTTTCTTGAGCCTAGCGGGAAGCAGCCGCTGGAGGCACCCTCGGAAACTACTCATGTTCTGGCAGACCGGCGCCTGACGCAACGGAGGAAAGGGATAGCGAGGAAGAAAAACGCTGTCGCGACAGTGATGAGCATCGACCGGGGGATAAGGCTTTATCATGCGCAAAAGCGCGCAACTCCCCGTTTTCGCGATCATGCGCCAAGTGACGGATAGGCACTTTCCGAGCCTTGCCAGCGACCGCTATCTCGTGCGTTTTCCATCGGGGCAGTACGAGATTTGTTTCTATGCGTACTCGTGGCCCTCGGTGGTCGACTTCCCTCGCGAAGCTCGGCTACCGCTTTTTCTGCTCGTCCGGATCATCCCGTGCCCTTGCTCCCCAGGCAATCATGACGCTTAGCCTGGGAGCTGGCGCAGCGTTTGCGCAGACACCTGTACAAACGGTTCCAATCCTTTCGCCCTTGCGGCTGCATGACTCCGGGGTCGTCGATTGCATCCAGATGTGGGATTCCGGGACCCATATGACGAAACAGGAATGGTTGCGCGCATGTAGGCGCGCATCCTGATAGAAGTACACGCATCTGGGTTTCGATGAACTCGCTCGTGAGCGCAATACCAGCGGGTCTGCTTCCACGCCACAATGAGGGAGACCGAGTGAGCTTCGAGTTGGAAGACGATCGCAAGGGACGAGGAAAGCAAGCCGGACAGCTCAAGAAACTTTAGCACGCATACAATGGAGAGATGCTCGCATGGCACGTGTCACAGTCGAAGACTGCGTTGACAAGATTCCGAATAGGTTCGAGCTTGTACTCGTGGCTGCGCATCGAGCGCGCACACTCACCGCCGGCTCTGGCATCACTGTCGAGCGAGAGAACGACAAGGACGCAGTCGTTGCGCTGCGCGAAATCGCTGAGAAGACCATCTCAGCGGGCGACATGCGCGAGAGACTCATTCATTCCATCCAAAAGCAGGTCGAGATCGATGAACCGGAGACAGTCGCAGCGCCCGTGCTTCCACGAGAATCACGCCCCACGCTTGGCCGTGACGATCCGACAATCGATGCAACTGTCGACACGATGACTGAGGAAGCGCTTTTGCGGGGCCTAGAGGTCTTGAGGCCGGAGGAGTCATCGGCAAAGAGTGACGCCGTATCCAGTGGGGTGCGTGGGTCCTGAACACGTTGCTTGCGGCGGTGATCTCCCGCCCTGGCATACGCGGTCGGCTGCGAATACGCAAAACACCGGGCGCACATGGGCGCGACAGCCCGCCGTCATGTGTTAATGGCCAGATGAACACTTGAGGTCGAGCCCACGCAATTCGGATGCGGTGAGCACAGGACACTGGCCAGTTTCTGGTTGCTGTGGCTGCAACGCGAGGTCTGCGACAGCGGCCAACTGTGGATCGCCACCGTTCTATCGGCATCGAGGGAATCGCGACTCGCGATGCTGTTCGCGCTACGTACTGCTTGCTTTTTTTTCATCGGTTTCGCCTTTCAGGCCGGCGGCATAAGGCCCCACGCCGCTCGACACGGCGTGCTCGAAGAGCCCCTTTTGGAGCGTGGTCGGAAGCTCGGTCCATCGTGCAACACCCGCTGCACCGAGACACTGTAGAACCTGCTGCACTTTCTGGTGAGCACGCTGGTTCGTCGTCATCCTTGGACGCAGAGCTAGTAGCGCTTCCTTCGTTATCCTACCGGGCGAGGGCGCGTGCGATACCGCCAAATGCCTACTCGTGCGTCGATGGCTGCGGACTTTGGCACATCTCGCCAATGGTAGCGTCCCTCTGTATCATCGTGCCGGGATCGTGATCGGCAAGCTGCAGCACCAGGAGACAAATGCCGCACGACATCTCGCTCATCGCCACGATCACCATGGGGCTGGTGCTGGCGTTTTTCGGCGGACTGGTGGCTCACAGGCTGCGCCTACCTCCGCTAGTGGGTTATCTTCTTGCGGGCGTCGCGCTTGGCCCGTTCACGCCCGGATTTGTTGGCGACGCCAATCTCGCGAGCCAGCTCGCCGAAATCGGCGTCATTCTGCTGATGTTCGGCGTAGGCCTGCATTTCTCGATCACGGACCTGCTGGCGGTGCGCGCCATCGCGGTGCCCGGCGCCCTTGCGCAGATCGCTGTTGCCACGGGCAGCGGCGTGGCACTCGCACTCATGTGGGGCTGGAGCATCGGAGCGGGCCTAGTGCTGGGATTGGCGCTGTCGGTGGCCAGCACCGTGGTGCTGCTGCGCGCGCTGGAGCAGCGCAATGCGCTCGATACGGTCAATGGCCGCATTGCGGTCGGATGGCTGATCGTCGAGGACCTCGTGATGGTGGTCGCTCTCGTACTCCTTCCGGCACTGGCGGGCGCCCTCGGAGGGGACGCGCGCGGCTTCGCCGCCCAGTTCGCCCAGGGCAGCCTGGCCATGGCGCTGGCTCTCACCGTCGGCAAGGTCGCAGTGTTCGTTGCGCTCGTGTTCCTGGTCGGGACGCGGCTGGTTCCTTGGCTCCTCCAGACGGTCGCCCGCACAGGCTCTCGCGAGCTGTTCACGCTTTCAGTCCTGGCGATTGCGCTCGGCATTGCCTACGGCTCGGCCGAGCTGTTTGGCGTGTCCTTCGCGCTGGGCGCATTCTTCGCCGGGGTCGTGCTCAGCGAATCCGACTTCAGCCATCAGGCTGCTGCGGACTCGCTGCCCTTGCAGGACGCGTTCGCGGTGCTGTTCTTCGTATCGGTCGGCATGCTCTTCGATCCAGGCATTCTTGTGCGCCAGCCGTTGGCGGTGCTGGCCGTAGTTCTGCTTATCGTGTTCGGTAAGTCGCTGGCAGCTTTTGCCATCGTGCTCGCTTGCGGCTATCCGGTGACGACAGCCCTCACCGTATCGGCCAGCCTCGCACAGATCGGCGAGTTCTCGTTCATCCTCGCCGGTCTCGGCGTCGCCCTCGGCCTGCTGCCCTCCGAAGGCCGCGACCTCATCCTTGCTGGAGCGATCCTTTCCATCACCCTCAACCCGCTGGTATTTGCCACCGTCGATCCCGTGACGGCCTGGCTGCGTGCGAGGCCGCGATGGATAGCGTGGTTGGAGCGATCCGGCGATCCGCTGGCGGCGCTGCCCGAGAAAGACGGCGACACCGGATGGAGAGACCATGCCATCATCGGTCGGCTATGGGCGCGTCGGCGAAATCATCGGCGACGGCTTGAAGACTCAGGCTTTTCCTTTCGTCGTGGTCGATGAGAATCGGCGGCGGGTCGAGGATCTGCGCAAGCGCGGCCTAACTGCCATCTACGGCGACGCCACGGCCGCCGGCGTCCTGGAAGCGGCCGGCGTCCACCATGCGAAGCTGCTGATCCTCGCCATTCCGCAAGGTTTCCAGAAACGGCGCATGATCGAGATTGCCCGCACGGCCAACCCCCACATCGCGACTGCGGTGCGGACTCACCGCGCGTCCGAGGTCGCCTATTTCAAGGATCAAGGCGTCGGACTGGCCATCATGGGCCGGCGCGAGGTTGCCTTCGGCCTGCTGCGCTACGCGCTTTCCCACTTCGGGCTCGCGGACGAAGGAGTGCAAGCCATCGTGCAGACCGCACGAGCGTCAGGCGAGGGAGGAGCCTTCGAGCGTGAACCTGATGCGGAGCTGCCGGAAGCGGTCCCGGAGCTCAGGGAGCGTCGCGACGACGACCAAAACTGACTGCCCGATGGTGCGTGCGACAGCCTGTCCTCAGTGTGGTGAAGGTCAAGAGCAACCGTGGCATAGGAGCATCCGCCTAATTGATGATGGCAGCGGGACGTAGTCTCGTCTCGGGAGACTCCGGGCCTTATGTAGCAAACACACCTAGCGGAATCTCGCTGTTTTGCGGCTCTTCCGCTACCCTGCTGGGCAGGCAATCAACGGGAGACCACCATGGCCAGTTGGATCAAGTGCACAAGCGAAGATGGCGCTCAATTGCGGGTGAACATGGATCATGTTGCCGTGATCCGTCCCCATCGCAGGGAACGCGGCTTTGCCGGTAACGAACTCGTCTTCGCTGCTGGCAACCTCAGCTCAATCATGGTGATCGAAGACGAAGACTATCTGACAGGCTCTCCGCGCATCGAGCGAGGCCACGACCAAGTGTAAAGGGATTGGTGGAACGGCGAAGGAACGCAAAACTGCACTCGGGGTAGAAAGCCGACGCCGCTCCATCCAGACTAGGTGCTCAATCTCAAGCAATAGCAAATCAGCCTATGAAGCTTTCCAGGTCCTTCGTGCTCCAGGGAAGCCCCGTCAGGCGTCATGCGCTTCCCCTTATCTGCCCTAGGTTGGTGTTGGTCATCGCTGCCCAGAGGAGTACGTGGGGGTAGGCGCGGTGCCTCAGGCCGGGCAATTCCTACTTCTCTACGTCTGAGACGATCAACTCGGAACCAAGGCGTGAAACTGGTATGGTTTGGCAATGCGGTACTTCAACGCCACCGAAATCACGCGTCCCGAGGCTGATCACATCAGGCTAACCTGCGAAGAGTCGCTCTCGAACATTGTTGTCATTTCACTCGGCTCGAAGTGGTACGACGTCAGGCGCCTTACGGAGAAAGAGCTCCGGAATTTTGTCGACCAAATGCTGCGTCAGGAGCTGGAGCTCATTCGGGCCGGCTGTGACACACCCCACTAGCAATTCAGTTTCTTTCTCCGGAGCTGCCCGACGCCTCTCGGGCCTGCACTATGCAGCGACGATCCACCACGGTATCCGGCTGGAGGACTGTCCCTTTCGACCCCGCTCGACGACCCTTTCGTGGTGTATCGCGGCCCGCTGGGCGGGGTGGCCTGCGCGAAGCCCTAGGTCGCTGATCGCGACATAGTTGTATCTGGGTCCGCGATATCTGTGCGCAGCGCATCTCCGACAAGATTCGTCAAATTTTCTGGCGAGCGCCTCCACGCCCGATAGTCCGAACGGCTCGTTGAAGTTGATGAGGTGGAGCAGGCGCGCGGGGGGTGCCAATTTCCTCGTTTCGATAGTCCTGATCCTGGATCATACCAGCCATGACGAGCCGCCGAAGGGCATGACGCCAAAACAACCGCAACCCCGCGGCAACAAGAAATGGGATCGCCAGCAGGCGGACTCGAACTCGATACCTCCAAATGCAAAGCCCGCCATCTCGGCGGGCGTGTTGATAGGTATTTTCCGAATCTAGCTCGCGGCGCTGGCGGGTGCGCCTATGGCGTCGATCCTCCGGCGCCGTCGCAGCCGGTCGGTCCTTCGGGAGGCGCAGCCCTACCCGGCAGCGTCGGCGTCCTGATTGGCCTCAGGGAGCCAACCCGTGATCAGCGGCCTCGGGTTGGCTACCCCGCCCTGACCCGAGGTCCTGAGCTTTGTATCTGGGCGATAGGAGGACTAGGTGGCCACTGTTCGCACAGGTGCAGCGTTTGCCTTTTTGGCAGCCTTCGCAATGTCTGCGTACGCCGAGCCGATAGCCAACCAGTCGCGCTCTCAGATGAAATTGGCTCAGGACAAAGACAAAGACGTACCTACGCCCAACGCACTACCCGCTGCGAGATGCATGCAGGATTGCGACAACGCAGCCGAAATCGCTGTACCGAAATGGAGTGCCGCGGCCCTCGTCGGATGTAAAGCGAGGTGCTGAGCCTTAGGCTGATGAAGCTCCTACATCCTCCAAAATGCAAAGCTTGCCACCCCCCCGCCGTCACGCCAATCGTCCGCACAACTGGCAGTCGCGGGGGTGCATTCAGGTCGGTCCGCTATGGTACTGCGCATAGCAACTTGCTCGGGATCCAAACGGCAATCCCTACCGTGGTGTCTTGGGCAAATTTTGTTCGGATCGGCCTTCTGGTCGTCGCTTGGCAAGCGAGACAATGGCGCTGCGCAGCCGGCCTAATGCGTGGTTTCCCCGCGACGCCAGCTCTTCATGATCTGCCGCCAAGCGACCTCCGGCCGGACCACTTCCGCTCCGCGAGGCCCAGCCGTCACACTGCCCAGCTCGTCATCTTGCTGTGCGCCGTTGGACGTAGCTGTCGATAATTTGCTTTGTGCCGCGACTCGCGAAGCTGATCGTTAGCTTCGTAGCGTCAATTTCTGTCACGGTTCCCTCGCCGAACTGAGCATGGGAGATGTGGTCTCCGACGGCAAATGCGCTGACATACTGAATGTTGGCCTCAACCGCAGCTGGCCGGGTTTTCGGTTTCACCCGTATCTTTGCCCCCTCCAGACCAGGTCGGGGAGTTCTGGCTTTCTTTGGCCGACTAGTAGCCGCTTTCGGCGGGAGCGCTGATAACGCATCGGGCATGGGATACTCGTTGGTTGGGGCGGTCATCGGTCAAAGGCGGCTACCAGGATCGGGAGCGCGCCGCGCTACATCATGCCGCCGTGGCCGTGTTCGCCATGGCCGGCTTCTTTCTTCGGTGCCTCAGCAACGCCTGCTTCCGTCGTGATCATCAGGCCGGCGATGGAGGCCGCGTCTTGCAGGGCAATCCGAACGACCTTGGCAGGGTCGATGATGCCCCTCTCGAACATGTCGCCATAGTCGTCGGCCTGCGCGTCATAGCCGAACGAGCCTGATCGCTCATCCATCACCTTGCCGACCACGATCGAGCCCTCGACGCCGGCATTCTCTGCAATCTGCCGGATCGGTGATTGCAGGGCCTTGCGGACGATGTTGATGCCTGCGTCCTGGTCCTCGTTGTCGCCCTTGACTGTGATCGTCTTGGATGCCTTGAGCAGCATCACGCCGCCGCCCGGCACGATGCCTTCCTCGACCGCGGCGCGAGTGGCATTGAGCGCATCGTCGACGCGGTCCTTGCGCTCCTTCACCTCGACCTCAGTGGCGCCGCCGACCTTGATCACCGCCACGCCGCCGGCGAGCTTGGCCAGCCGCTCCTGCAGCTTCTCCTTGTCGTAATCCGACGTCGTCTCCTCGATCTGTGCCTTGATTTGGCTGACGCGGGCCTCGATGTCCTTCTTCTTGCCCGAGCCATCGATGACGGTGGTGTGCTCCTTGGTGATGGAGACGCGCTTGGCTTTGCCGAGCATGGCGAGCGTGACGTTCTCGAGCTTAATGCCGAGGTCCTCGCTGATAACCTGGCCGTTGGTGAGAACGCCGATGTCTTCCAGCATGGCCTTGCGGCGATCGCCGAAGCCTGGCGCCTTCACCGCTGCGACCTTCAAGCCGCCGCGCAGCTTATTGACGACGAGCGTGGCAAGCGCCTCGCCTTCGACCTCCTCGGCGACGATGAGCAAGGGTTTGCCGGTCTGCACAATCGCCTCGAGCACAGGCAGCAACGACTGCAGGCTTGCAAGCTTCTTCTCGTGGATGAGGATATAGGGCTCCTCCAGTTCCACGGTCATTTTCTCGGCGTTGGTGATGAAGTAGGGCGAAAGGTAGCCGCGGTCGAATTGCATGCCCTCGACGACTTCGAGCTCGCTGTCGAAGCTCTTTGCCTCCTCGACAGTGATCACGCCCTCGTTGCCGACCTTCTGCATGGCCTTGGCGATCATGTCGCCGATGGACCTCTCGCCATTGGCAGCAACGGTGCCGACCTGGGCAATCTCGGCGGTATCCTTGACCTTCTTCGACTTTCGATGGACCTCCTCGACCACCTGGATCACGGCCTTGTCGATGCCGCGCTTGAGGTCCATCGGGTTCATGCCGGCCGCGACAGATTTCATGCCCTCGCGCAGGATCGCGTGGGCCAGCACTGTGGCGGTGGTGGTACCATCGCCCGCCATGTCGTTGGTCTTCTGGGCAACCTCGCGCACCATCTGCGCGCCCATATTCTCGAACTTGTCCTCGAGCTCGATTTCCTTGGCGACAGTGACCCCATCTTTGGTCGAGCGTGGCGCGCCGTAGGATTTGTCGAGAATGACGTTGCGGCCCTTGGGCCCGAGCGTGATCTTAACTGCGTTGGCGAGGATGTCGACGCCGCGCATCATGCGATCACGGGCGTCGGCGGAAAAGCGTACTTCTTTGGCGGCCATGTGAGTCTCCGGAATATGTTCGAATGAAGCTGATTTCTGCGTATTGGAACTCTGAGTGCGCTAGCCGGCGACAACGCCCATGATGTCGCCCTCCTTCATGATGAGGATTTCGGCGCCATCGATCTTGACCTCGGTACCGGACCACTTGCCGAACAGGACTCGATCGCCTTTCTTTAGGTCCAGAGCAACGATCTTGCCGTCTTCGCCGCGCATCCCAGGGCCAACGGCAATGACCTCGCCTTGCTGCGGCTTCTCCGCGGCGGTGTCGGGGATGATGATGCCGCCAGTCGTCTTGCTCTCGCTGTCCAGCCGCTTGATAGCCACGCGGTCGTGGAGGGGTCGAAACTTCATGTCGTGTGCTCCAGTGTGATCGATTGCAGTCTGCTAACACGGGTATATGCGGCGTGATCGCATCCGCTGTGGCTCGGCGAGCCCCTCACCAGCCGCCGCTCCAGGCTGGCTGGTCACTCGCTTTTGTTTCTTTTTGAAGTTTCCACCAGCTCACGCGACGGCAATCCGGCTGCGTCGCCCTGGCAAAGCTTCTTGGCGAGAGCGGCGTCCTCCACAGAATCGAAACTGATCAGGATGGCCGTATGCCCCCAATCGATCCAGCGCCCAGGATGCCAGCCACTGATCTGTCCATCGCTGGCAAGCGCGTTGAGGCGCTTTGCCAGACCGTCGACGCCAAACATTCTGTTTGCGATGGGAAAGGTGACAGTGCGTTCGGCGGACATAACTGTATATGGGGATGCCGCAAGCAATTGTCACTGGCTACCAATGCGCGCAGTCAAAAAAATACTCAACACTGACCATCGACGGAGTTTCAAGCGTCGCGTGCACTCTTCGGCCTTGGAGCGAGGCAGGGTTCGGGCGGGCTGGCGCGTGGATTCGGTTGCAACACATTCCGCTAGGTTGAGTGACCGCCCGCGCGCCAGATGTAGAAGCCCTTAGCGATGACGCTGCGAAGGATGGGCTCAGGGCTGATCGCGGCGGGTACCGGATCGTGTGCGCCGAGCTGAAACTCCTCCTTCAGCAACCAACCCTGGGTGCAGCTGGTTCGCGGAATATTGTTTCCGGCTCTGTCGGGCGAAACTGCAAAGAGCGCCTCATCGCCACACTGGAACAAGTAAGCGGTCCGGGCGTCGCTTCGCATTCGTGGCCTCCCTTGTCGGTCACCTGGGCGCAAGCACACCGCATGGCTTGCGCGCCATTGGTTAGCCGAGCCGAGGGCTACATGCTTCTGCCGGCGTGGTCCCTCTAGGAGGACTTGTTGAGGGCTTCGGCGCAGGCGTCAGCCAATTCAAGCGGTCGATCTTGGCCGAAGGTCGCCCACCCGCCCTTCTCGACGTAGTCCCGGCGCGTCCACGAATAGTCGATTTTCTTGAGTTCCACGAGATTTGCCGCGGCATTTGCACTGGCCTTGAACCTCTCAATGCAGATCGGGGTCAATACCGCCACGACAGCGACTTGAGACCGCTTGGTGGTCAGCGCCTCCGCGCTGCCGGAGGTCATCCACCCACCCCACGTGAAGCCCCCTACCGCGAGCGCTGCGGCGCCGATAGCCGCGCCCCATAGCCCGTATGTCCATTTCTCTTCCATCGCACGTTCCTTGGGCTCGCTGTAAAGCTGCCCAGGTAGGAACGCACGAAGTGACGGTTGCCGCCAAGATTTGGAAAGTACCTATGGCCGTTCCTCGGTCATCTGTGCCGAGACAAGCGTCATGGATCAACCATCCGCCATGGGATTTGCCTCGCCTCTGCATACCATGCTCTCGCCCTTGATTTCGGCCGTGAACTTTCCCGCCTCGGTTCCACCTGGTTGCGCGATCTGGAGATCGGGTACAGGCGCGCGCCCACACCAGTTTGAGGCGTGGACCTCACAGGGGCCGGCCACTTCCGCCGACTATCGAATATCGTCCTTATGGTTGTGAAGGAACCGAGCAATTTGCTCCTTCACTTGCGTCGTATGACGCGGATCGCCCATGGAAACGGCGTGGTCGAAAACGTGCCGCTGGACGCGAGTAGGCAGCGCATTCCATTGCGCAATCACGGCTGCCCCGAGGCACTGCAGGATATGCTCCTCAGCCTCTGAGCGTGATACCTGCGCGGCACCGTTGGCTCGCAATGCTGCCTGCGGTGCGCCCCCCTCACTTTCCCAGCTCGCAAGGTCCCCGGCCAACACGTTGCCGACATTCTGGCTCTTTGTTTCCTTGTCGGGCATGTCAAACCAAAAGCAATTCCATCGCGGTTGCTCACATGCCTTGTTCATCGGACCGACCTCCTCCTGGGACAAGCCCTGGGAGATGCCCCGCCGCCGCTTCATCATAGGCGGCTGCTCAGTCCGAGCTAAAGACTCGGAAACTACTCAGAATTGGCATGGAATAGTTGACCGGCTGGACTTGGCATCCCTGGTCAACCCTTCGGCTCCATTTGACAAGCGGCTCGATGCTGGCGCCCTTGTGAGGTTCCATCGCACATCAACCCGAGACGAGCGTACGTACCGACCGCCGCACTTTCGCTGGCTCGAATTGTGCCTATTCGCGTGTCGTGAGCAGGCGGACCGCAACTGCCACCAACAGCCGTCTCGGTTGTTCAGGCTGAAGCGAGCGCTGTGCGGACCAGCGCCGGAAGCGACTTGGAGCCAGTCTTTCTCATGATGGCCGCACGATGGTTATCGACCGTGCGCTGACTGATGCCGAGATCGGCGGCGATATTCTTGCTGGGATGACCGGCAAGTACGAGGTCCAAAATCTGCCGTTGACGCGCCGTTAGACTGCCGACGCGTATCGCAGCCGTCTCCCGCCATGCAGACAGCTTGGCGGTGTCCCGCGTCTGATCGAGTGCGCGCTTGACGCTGGCGAGCAGATCTTCGTGGCCGACCGGCTTCTCGATGAAATCCACAGCTCCGGCCTTCATCGCTTGAACTGCCATCGGCACGGCGCCATTGCCGGTGATCACGATGGCTGGCAGCGCGTGGCCGTCGGCTTTGAGGCGTTCGATCACCTCGACGCCGCTCATGCCGGGCATGACCGCATCGACCAGGAGGCATCCTTCGCAACCTGGACGGTAGGCTTCGAAGAAAGCTGGGCCGGCGGCGAATATCTCCACCGCATAACCGTTTTCGTGAAGCAGATCACGTATCGCCTCACGGACCGCGCGGTCATCGTCGACGACGAATACGGTGGACGCTTGCTCTCCGTCCAGAAGCAGGGGCAGCTGCGCGGCACCTTCAGGCGCGGCAGATGGGGGCTTGGCGAGGAGGCGCTGGATGTGGTGCGTCAGCTCTTTTGCCCTGATCGGCTTGTTGAGATGTACGCAGCCGTAGCGGGCGATCTCACGCAAGGTGTCGGTCGAGATGTCACCGGTCAGGACAATGGCCGGGATTTCGTGCTGGCGCTGTTTCCGCAGGCTTGCGATCATCTCGAGCCCGTTGAGGCCGTTCGGCAGATTGTAGTCGGCGATTACTAGGTCCGGTGCGGACGACCTCTCTGCTGCCAACGCCAGCGCCTTGTGTCCGTCGGCGGCGACGAAAGTGCGATGACCCTCCTCGTCAAGCAGTAGCTGAAGCAGTTCACGCACCGCCGGATCGTCTTCGACGATCAGGATGGTGCCGCGCGACGGTGTGCTCAGCTGCGCCGCGTTCCGGCTCGGAACCGGCCGAGCCACCGCTTCGGGTCGTCCGAGTGGCACCTCGATGATGAACACCGACCCAGTGCCCAGACGAGAGCGAACGCCGATCTTATGCCCGAGCAGGTCGGCAAGGCGCCGAACAATGGCGAGCCCGAGACCGAGGCCCTTGCTCCGTTCCCGTGCCGGATTGTCGAGCTGATGGAATTCCTCGAAGATCGCTTGGAGTTCCAATTCCGGGATCCCGGGGCCGGTGTCCCAGACCTCGATGCGAAGGTTGTCACCGCGACGCCGGCAGCCGAGAAGCAGCTTGCCCTCCTTGGTGTACTTCACAGCATTCGACAGCATGTTGCGAATAATCTGCTCGAGAAGCCGCGGATCGCTGTGCACGGTCAGACTGCTCGAGACCACATGCCAGCCCAGTTCGTTGGTCGCCGTGTGATACGTGAACTCGGTCCTCAATTCGTCGAGCAGGCCCTTGATCGGAAAGTCGATGACCGCCGGGCGCACGATCCCCGCTTCGAGCTGGTTGATGTCGAGCAGCTTGTCGAGCATGCTCGACATTGTGCTGACCGTCTCTTCGAGCCTGTTCACGAGTTTCAGCGTCGTGCTGCCGTTAACGCGTTTTTCTAGCATTCCCTGTAGTAAGCTGATGGTCTGCAGAGGTTGACGCAAATCATGACTTGCGGCAGCGAGAAAGCGTGACTTGCCGAGGTTGGCCCGTTCTGCGTCCAACTTGGCGGCCTCCAGTGCTTTGCCCTCGCGCTTGACCTCGGTGACGTCAACGATCGCCACTAGGATCTTCCGCTTCGCTGAAGGGCCCTCTCGAAGCACGCGAGCACTCATCGAAAATACCCGCCGCCCCACGCTAGGCAGTTCGATCTCGACCTCATGATCATTGATGGTGGCGCCTCGGGCCTGGATCGAGGTCAGGAATTCGCGGAGCGCGGGCACATCGAGATGACCGGCAGAAGTCAGGAGGTTTCGCCCGATGAGTTCTTCGGGCTTGATCGAAAAGACCCGATGGAATGAGCTCGATGCAGAAACCACCCGCAGCTCGTCATCTAGTACGACCAGCGGCTGGCGAATGGTGGCGATGATGCTGTCGAGATAGGCGCGCGCGGCCTCGATTTCTCGCTCGGCGGCTTTGATCTCGGAGATGCCGGCAAAGGTGATCACTACCCCCTCGATGCTGCTGCCATCGCTGCGATAGGGCAGGATGCCGCGGATATACCATGCGCCGTCTTCGGCTTTGACCTCGCGCCTGACCGGTTCGTGGCTCGCCAGCACTGCTCGCGCATCCGACAAGAGATCGCCGTCTTGGAACCTGCGCGTCAGGTCGGCGAGCGGCCGACCGACGTCGGAGGCGATGACATTGAAAAGCGACTTCGTGGCCGGCGTAAAGAAACGGATGTTCAAGTCACAATCCAGAAAAAGTGTCGCCACGTCGGTGCTGTTGAGAATGTTCTGGAGATCGTTGGACGTTGCGCGCTGTTGTTCGACTGTCTCATGCAGCTGGCTGTTGAGGGCAGTGAGTTCCTCGTTGAGAGACTGCAGTTCCTCCTTCGAGGTTTCCAATTCCTCGTTGGTCGACTGGAATTCCTCGTTGACGGACATGGCTTCCTCATTGATCGCCTTCTGTTCCTCGTTGGCGATCTCGAGGTCGCGAATAGCACTCTGCAGGTCCTTACGCGTTGCATTGAGCTCCTGCTCGAGCTGGGTAACGCGCGATGCGTCGGCTGCCGATTCAACGGGACTGACGGCTCGCAGCTTGGGCGCAGGATCGTCAATGAAGCTGACGAGCAACAGACCCTCGCCATCGCTCTCGACCGGCAGGGCAGTGATACTTACTCCGACCGCGCGCCCATCGCGCCGGACTTGCGCGCCCGTGACGGTGACGCGCGTTTGGTCTTCTTTGGCGCGCTGGATTGCTGAGCTCAGCTTGCCGCGCAGTCCCTCGCGCGCCATGGCAAGCACATCTCGCGTGTCCACGCCTGAGGCGACCTTCAGATAGCGGTCTGCCGCACCGAAGTAGTAGAGGCCCTCGTGCTTGGCATTGATTAGGACGGAGGCCGGCGCATAAGCTTCCAGCAACGTTCGCTGCGATAGCTCCCCGAAGCCGGACCGTCGGGGTGCCGCGTGTTGCCCGATGCCCTTGGTAGGCAAGCGGACCGCGCCACTGTTCGCACGTGGAAATTCGACCTCGCCCGGCCGGCTGCGACCGACATGCCGATAGATCCGCTGCTTCTTGCTGATCGGCTCGAACCGATCCGAGACGCCGCCGACCGTTTCGGACGAACCCAGAAAAAGCACACCTCCCTCGCACAGCGCGAAATGGAAGAGGGAGAGAATCTTCCGCTGTGCCTCCACGCTGAGGTAGATGAGTACATTGCGGCAGGAGATGAGATCGAGGCGGGAGAACGGCGCGTCAGCCAGAAGGCTCTGGCCCGTAAACACAACTGCCTCACGCAACTGGCGCACGACCTGATAGTGATGGTCCTCTTTGATGAAAAAGCGAGCAAGCCGGCCCGGGGACACGTCGGCCTCGATCGATTCGGGATAGATGCCATTGCGGGCGAACGCCACGCTGTCCGCGTCGATGTCGGAGGCGAACACCTGCAGCTTGATATTGCGTTGTGCGGCCGCGATCTGCTCGAGAAACAGCATCGTGATGGAGTAGGCCTCTTCGCCGGTGCTGCAGCCGGGCACCCAAACGCGCAAAGGTCGATCCAACGTCTGCTGGCGCACGAGCTCGGCAATCACCGTCTCCGCCAACAGATCAAAGGCGGTCGGATCGCGGAAAAAGTGCGTGACGTTGATGAGAAGGTCCTTGGCGAGGTGCTCTCGTTCACTGGAATCCTCGCGTAGCGCCTGCAGATAGCGCGTGCTGCTCTCCAGGCCCGCCATCGCCATGCGCCGCTCGATCCGACGTTGCAGTGTTCCTGGCTTGTAGAGCGAGAAATCGTGCGGGGTCTTCACGGCCAACAGATCAATGATGTCTGCGAACGCTTCCGTGACGTTGTCCGGGGCTCGCAGACCCTTGCTGCCGTCCTTGACGTAGTTCTGACGACTGTACCGAAGGAGCGCTTGCGGGATCTCTGCCACCACCAATACTAGGTCAACACCGCCGGTATTGATGGCGCTCCGTGGCATGCCGTCGAAGACCACCTCCTGCGGGTCTTGCACGATGACGAGCCCGCCTTTCTCTTTCACCGCCTTCAACCCAAGACTGCCGTCGGTGCCAGTCCCGGAGAGGATCGCGCAGATGGCGCGCTCGCCGCATTCTTCCGCCAGCGAGCGCAGAAAGAAATCGAAGGGCATGCGCGCGCCGTGGCGCTCCAGGGGTTTAGAGAGCCGGAGAGTGCCCTCGGCAATTGCCAAATAGGCCCCAGGTGGAATGAGGTATACGTGGTCGCGCTCGAGGCGCATCCCGTCCGTAGCCTGCAGCACCTTCATCTGCGTGTGACCGGCCAGCAGATCGACCATCAGGCTCTGGTGCTTTGGATCGAGATGCTGGATCAGCACGAAGGCCATGCCGCAGTCAGCCGGCATCGCGTCGAAAAACCTTCTGAAGGCGTCGAGGCCACCTGCCGAGGCCCCAAGTCCTACCACCGGGAAATCAACACTCCCACGCTTCGGTAATGCGTATCCGTGAGGCTGCGGCCGGGCCTGGCCGGCCTGTCGCGCGCTTCGTCCTGGCATTTGACTTGGCTTTCGTGGGCCCTGATTCCCAGGGGGCAACGCACCCGATATCACTTTATCACAACCGCCGCACCCACGCGACTAAAGGCGTCTGTCGTGATTTTGGCCCTGTTGGCCAATTGGCTGTTGAGACTAAGTAGGTAGATTCCACAACTTGGCGGCAACGTTCACTTCGTGCGCACTTGCCTGGGCGCAGCATGAGGTCTGTCTAGCGTACTCGTGCGCGCGCCCACACCTTCGCCGGCTTGGCTTCCGCCCCGCGAAGCTGGGCCGCCCCTTTCCTCACTGCCGGCGACCATTGCACGCATGGCTTGCTGTCGATACCGCGGCAGTAGCTGCCTGGACTTGGAACATACCCCTGTCGTCGACGGCTGCACGCCTGTGGTAGGGCCTAGGTACTTTCCGAACCTGGCGTGGCATGCCGCCAGGCACCTACGGCTAGCTCAGCATAGAAGCGACCGCGGCGACCGCGTCGGTTCTATTTGTTCGATGAGATGTGATTGGTGGTCATCGTGACGCCCGCCGCTTCGATTTCCTTCTTCAGACGCGAGTTCGATGACTTTCTCTACGCGCCGATCGGCACGGAAAGAAATGAAATGCCGCTCAGCGTCCTTTCAGCGCTTGCGCGACTGGACGTCGATCCTTGGGAGGAGGCAGCTGAACTATCGGAGCTGCCGAAGGACACCGCCACGCAGAGATTGGCTTCATTGATCGCGCGATTGCCTGGCGGCCGATGGGCACAGGCCGATGCGAGGACAATTGCAGGTCGCTTGGTTGAGCTCTTGCCGCGCCGTTTCAGTCCCCGGGTGCCGTTGCCTGAGAAGGCTGGCGTTGTTCGTGAGATGACGGGCTCTGCGGTCGCGAAGATGTTAGTCTGTGCCGCATTGGGGGTCATTGCCCTCATCATGGCAGTGAGCTGCGAACCTTCGTCGCGAGGCGATCAGGCCGACGCGCCGTCCGTCACGGCCTACCCGCCCCAGCAGACACTACCGAGGTACCGCTAAAGGCGATTGGCATGAAAGACGCGCATATTAGTTTCTTATTGCACTGCGACGATGGATTCGCAGTCCTAAGCTAGCTGGAGAGACGACGATGGCGAGTTGGATCAAGTGCACAACCGATGACGGAATCGAGGTTCGGCTTAATTTGGACCACCTAGCCATGATCCGTCCACATCACCGCGAGCGTGGCTTCACAGGCAACGAGATCATCTTCTCTACCGGGACCCTGAGCTCAATCCTTGTGACGCAAGATCAAGAGTATCTGGTTGGGCCTCCACGCATCGAACAAGGGCGCGACGAGTTGTAGGACGGCCCGAAGCCGCAGGCATGAGCTTCTTCATTGCCGCCGGCCCGCGGCTCATTGCGCGGACGCGGGCGGGGAGGGACTGCCCAAAGCGGGGCGGCTCTACTTCCCCGCAAGCTGATCCGTCAGCTCCCTTAGCCGGGCGATTCGCGCCCGCACCGACTCCAAGTTCTTGCCAACACGCAAATCACAACATGCCTCGTCGAACAGCTCGTAAGCCTCAGCCAGGATGTGATCCTCCAGCTGATCAATGCTCATGCGTCACCTTCATGGATCCTGCGCACGCCCATGACCATGGCAGCGGTGAAAGCCACGAAACCCCGGGCAAGCGCCGTGTACATGGTGCATGACTCCTTGCCCACTGGTCGCGCGGCTCTCAGTCAATGCCTGATACGCCATCATGTTGACGACAGGCCAGACTCGGAAAGTACCTATCAGGTAGGTATTTTCCGAACCTTGGCAATCCATGACACGTGTGAACTAGTGGTGGCGGGCCGCATGCGATCGGTACAGCGCAGTGGTTGCTCTAACCTTTGGGGGCCGGGTTCCCTCGCGGAGTTCGGCCGGCGTCTTTTTGCGTTCGCCCGGATCGTCCTATGCGTGTGTTCCTCTTTGCAATCGCGGCCCTTGGCTTCGGAGCTGGCGCAACGTTTGCGCAGACACCTGTTCCAATCCTTTCGCCCTTGCGGCTCCATGACAGCGGTATCGTCGATTGCATGCAGATGTGGGATTCGGGGACTCGTATGACGAAGCAGGAATGGTCTCGCGCATGCAGGCGCGTCCAGACACGCCTTGATGGCCTTGACGTTGATGCGATCATGGGCGTGAAGAAAGCGCAAAGATGAGCCTTCGCGAAATCGCGCTCCGCACGAAGCTGCGGGAGTTGAATATCGAGTACAGCGCGCTGGTTAGGAGCAAAACGGGGGAAGGTCGGTTCGTGCGAATGGGGGAACTGACGGTGGAACGGCGGGGACTGATGGCGCTGATCGCCGAGAACCGATTTCGGCTCGGCCGGACCGTTGCTGTAGGCCGACGCGAATAGCGCCTGGGCGCCGGTGGGAAGACTTCGGCTGGTTAGGCGTCCTTCAACAACAACACTTCAACTCTCGGTCAAACCGAGCCCCCGCAACCACTCTTGTTATAACTCGCTGACCATCCCGATCTAACGGCACTGGCGCCACATCGAATTTTCGCGGGCGAGGTGTCGATGCCTTGATTCAATGCGTGGAGGGACAACTGCTCGGCGCTGATGAACGCGTGTATTGCTCTGCAAGAGCGCGAAGCGCAGAGCACAGACGGAGCGCAGGGGGTACCCATGTCTGAGTCGATCTCCGCCTTCGATGGTAACTACGTGCGCCTTGGTCAGATGGCGGCACCGTTGGCCCAGGAGCCTAGTGTGTGTGCCAGGGCGGAGACGCCGATGATGACTTCGCGATCATCAATCCTCGTTGGTGCGAATGACGCGCACGGCCCGACGGGTATACGAAAGTCGCGCTCGTATTGGCCGTAGTGGGCCCATGTTTGGTCCTCCTCCAGGCGTCCGACTAGGCTTACCTAGACCTTTGCCAGTGGCGGGTCGGCAAGTCCCCCTGGTGGCAGGCGTTCCGGTACATCGAGTCTCGCTACGCCAATCCGTTTATCGGCCATCCCATAGTAAACGTCGAAGCGATCCGGGGAGCCGAGGTCGTCTCGCCGATCGATGGCGGTGGGAAACACGACGTTGGCTACGATCCCCTGGCGTTCCTGTGGCAACTCCGGTGTCAGCACCGGTTCCCGCGACCGATAGCGGATAACGTGTGGAAGTTCTTTGGAAAGCACGAGCACCCCTGCCGAGTAGCGCAGCTCGCGTGCCGACCCGGAAAATGCCGAAAGCTCGCTGACGCCGTGGTAGACGGTCAGCCAACCGTGCCGGGTCAGAATGGGCGGCGTACCGCCGCCGATTTTTAGCCGTTCCCATGGTTCCACCGGGGTGGCCAGTCGGTGATGCGAGCCAAAATGGCAGAGGTGAAACGGCTCACAGTCCGCCATGGCTGTTGAGCCATAGGAAATCCAGATGCTTTCGCGATGGAGATCCACCAAGCGGGACGCGGGGCAGCACGCCGTTTCCTCCGGACGAGTTCCGGGAAAAAGCGGCCGCTGGAGGATGGCTAATGCCGGCTGTCCTGATGGATCTGGAATAGCGACAGGAAAGACGCTGGCATCCTTGTTATCCACACCTTCGAACTTAATCCCCTCGTATGGCCGGAACGTAGCCAAGCCCAACCGCTGCCAGCGAAACAGGTCGTCGGATACCGCCAGGGCGATCCGTGGGCCGTCTGGCGAATGCGCGGTGTAAGTCATTACGTAGCGTTGGAGAGGTTCGACGAACGTAATACGCGGATCCTCGCAACCTCCGCTACCATCCTGCCGCCGCTCGTAATCCGCTTCCGGCTCCAGTGCAATGCCGAGTCGCTCGACGCCGTGCGGATCACCGGCCTCATTAAACTGGACTCGCGCCATACCGATGCGGGAGTAGTTGCCCCGCGCGACGAGCCGCGGGAAGAGGTAAAGCTGACCATCAGGGCCACGCGCGGTGGCTGGGTTCAGGACGCCTTCGGCCTCAAGCGGATTACCCTGCTCCGGTTCCATCACCAGCCCAAGGCGCTGCAATTGGAAGTCACTCATCCATTTCCTCACAAGGCGGCCTCGGGCGTCCCCCTGAAGAAGACGACGAGCAAGACCTTCTTGTCGAAGGAACCGTCCTTGCCGGCACCATCATCGACACGCGAGGCTTACTCAGAGGTCGGCAACGACCTGTTTCAAGAGATCCCTGACGTCGCCGGCGATAGAGGCCAACCTTGGATTATCGACAGCCATCATCGAGGCTACAGGATCGACGGCCGAGACCTCCATTAGGCCCTTGCCAATTTCCTGGACGACCACGTTGCAGGGCAGCATCGTTCCGATCATGTCCTCGGTTTGCAGCGCCTTATGCGCCAACTCAGGATTGCACGCGCCAAGGATAGTGTAGGGGCGGAAATCGATGTCGAGCTTCTTCTTCATCGTTGCCCGCAGATCGATCGTCGTCAGGACGCCAAATCCCTTGCCGGCCAAGGCCTCCGTTACGTGCTGGATTGCCTCAACGAAAGGCATCTCAAGTGTCTTGCTAAAATAGTAACTCATGCTCGTCTCCGACAACGAAAACATCCATCACCGACATCCCAGTTGTTCTGAGTAGCGCGCGAGTTGCCGGTTACGGCATCGTCACGCGAGCCGTGGTCAGTCAGCATTCAGAACTCTCGCGTCACCTTCCGCAAGACGCTGCAGCTCGCCAGTATTCCTGAGACGGATGGTCGTGATTTGATCGATCTGGATCAGACCGTGCCTTCTTAGCTTGGAGAACGTCCGGCTCACCGTCTCAATCGTAAGACCCAGGAAATCCGCGATATCGGCACGTGTCATGGGTAGCTTGATCGTCTGTGGGTCGTAACCCCTTTCCTCGTTCCTCCGCGAAAGGATAACGAAGAAGGTCGCAAGCCGTTCGGTCGCGCCACGTTGCCCGACGCATAGAACGTGTTCACGCGTTGCGACAAGCTCGCGGGAGAGAGCTTCATAGAGTCCCAGTGCGACCTCAGCATCTCGCTTGGCCGCCTTCAGCAAGACCGCGAGGGGAAGGCACTTCAGACGAGTTGAAACCATTGCTTGCGCATTGCACGCTTCGACTGGTGCTGAGCAAACTCCGATTAGGTCCCCCTCAAGGGCGAACTCAATGACTTGGCGCCGACCATCGGCGAGCACTTTGTAGAGGCAAACAGCTCCGGAGGTGACCTTGAACACATGCGTCTTGGCGTCGCCCTCGGTGAACAAATGCGCCTTAGGCTCGACGCGACGCACAATTCCGTTGGTCCAGTGTCTTTCGATGTTGCGCCCGCTAGGGGGCCTGACCGTGATCGGGTGAAGGGGAGCGGCGTTCCCATTCGACCTGGCCATCTTCGCACTACGTGCTTCATCGTGAGCTGTTCTCGGCACTTGTTGCTGGCTCGTCATACGGTCAAAACCCCCAGGTTCTAGCTGCCCCCCTCTGCTTCATTTATGCGCAGGCGAAGAAAAGGGAGACGGACTCCAAGTCATCTGGAGCCGGTCTCGGGGGATATCGCGCCCTGGGGGGCAAGGCGCTGCGCGCTGGGTTTGAGGAACCCAGTGCATCCGCAGAACCCGCCGGGAGGGAGCCTAGCGGGTTGCCCTATGGAAGCGCGCTCGCTGACCATCATCCAGACTCGGAAACTACCTATGGCCGTAAGGTAGTCCAGCGGCCCGCCGGCCGTTTTCAGCTTGCCGGCATCGAAGAAGTGCGACGGGTAGCTGGGTTTCGGTGCTCCGCCGTGCGTCCGCTAAGCGGCTGATAAACTGGAGAATACTCGTTCTCTCTGACCCTTCGCCACGCGTCGATCACGCGAACCTTCCTGTCCGCAAGCCGCTGGAAGCTCGCAAGAAACGCGTCGAGCAGGTTTACTTTGTCGAGAGCGGCATGGCGTCCGTGGTCGCCAACGGCCGGCGCAACATGGAGGTCGGCGTCATCGGCCGCGAAGGCATGACCGGCTTGTCCGTGGTGATGGGCGGCAATGCCCGCCCTCCGCACGAGACTTTCATCCAGATCGCAGGCAACGGTGTGCGCATTGCGGCGGGTGATCTGCGCAAGGCGATCGGCGCGAGTGTGGCCTTGCATCACGCTCTATTGCGCTACGCGCACGCATTCATGATCCAGACCACGCAAACCGCGCTCGCCAACGGGCGCAGCAAGATCGACGAGCGCTTGGCCCGCTGGCTTCTGATGGCCGATGATCGCGTCGACGGCAACGAACTCCCGCTCACCCAGGAGTTCCTGGCCATCATGCTTGGTGTGCGGCGATCCGGCGTGACGGTCGCGCTTCAGGAACTTGAGCGTACGGGTCTCATCGCCCACAGGAGGGGGATCATTACCATCCTGGAGCGTGAGGCGCTCGAGGAAAGCTCCAACGGCGCATACGTTCCACCTAACGACGGCTAGGCGGATACGCGCTCTGATCTTTCCCCAAACGCATAGGGCTCTGGTTAACCTTGATGCGGACGCGCTACTGTGTTCAGTTCCACCTGCGCACAGGCCGGCGTTACTGGTAAGGACAGGAGCCGATGTGAGCGCGTCTCAAGTGCCCCAGAAAGGGGACGATGCGCGTACGTTTCAACATGTCAATCTGGCATCTCACAGGCCAAAGGGCCCCCCCACATGTTCCCTGGAGCGGGGCTCATGATGTTCGCATTTGTGTTCCGCTAAGCTGTGCTAGCGCTTCTTGGCTCGCTTGACCGCGGCGCGCTCGGATTCGATGCGGCCGGCCATTGAGCGGATTTGTGCCGGCGTGGCTTTGCCAGTACGCAGTGCTCTACCTGCGAGGCTCGCCTCTTGCTTGGTGGGTGGTTTCTCCGGGGTGGTCTTTCTTGCCATTGGACGGATCCCTTCAAGGCTGAGAGCATCCAAGCTTAAGGGGATTCGTACAGGCTCAACACGCAACCCCGCGAGTTACCCACCGCAATGGATCATTCGCGTGGCGGCATCCGGTTGCGCGCCCAGTTGAACCCTCAGGAGCTGCCGAACCTGCTGCATCGCGAGAACGGCACCAATGGCATCGTCGGATGCATCGTGCGCGACCACACGGTTAGCGCCGTGACGGACATTCCGGGCGTGTTGGCGATCTGTTTGAACGGCGGCGCCTTGCTGTTCGGCGACTTGGCATCGCTGCGCTGCACGTTGTGACACGCCGCGCAAATCTTGCGCGCGTAGTTGAGCCCCTTGCGCGCATCGCCGATTTCCAATGCGTCCGTCGTCAGCACCGGGCTCTTGGCCTTCGGCGCTGATTTCTTGGTCACCGCCAAGCTGTTGATATAGGCGATGATGGTGTCGATCTGCGGCCCCGAAAGAGCAAATTTCGGCATCTCGTCGTGCGGCGCCGCTATACCGCGCGAAAGCGGTTCACGCAGGGCAAGATTCGGGTGTCGCGCGTGCAAATTGCGGAACTCGGGAGCTTTCTTGTTCGGGCTCGTGCCGGTGGCACCCACCGCATGACAACCGCTGCAGTGCTGCTCGACCAGGGCTTTGCCCGCTTGGATGCGCTCTTGGGTTTGCGCGAGCCACGCCGCCGGAATTCCCAGTCGCACAAGGCCATCCCTGGCGCCAACGAGAGACGGATCAAGCAGGAGTGCCACCTGGAAGTCAGCAATCGCCTCTTCCTTGCGGCCCTGAGCTTCGTAGACATAGCCACGATTGTTGTAGGCCAGCGCGTAAATGGGATTGAGCGTGATGGCTCTTGTGTAGTCATCGATCGCGCGTGCCAGGTCGCTGGATTTGCGGTAGGCGAGACCCCGACGGTTGAAGGCGCTTGCACTGTTGGGATTGAGCCGGATCGCCTCGGTGAAGTCGGCTATCGCGGCCGGTAGATCTCCCCCCACGAAACGGGCATGGCCACGACCGACAAGGAAAGAGGCGCTGTCAGGTGTGAGGCGGAGAGCTTCGCCGTAGTCAGCAATCGCACCCGAGATATCCCCCAGCGTCAGCTTGGCTCGGCCCTGGCCGGCAAAGCTCGACGCGTCGTTGGGCCGAAGCTTGATGGCCTCGCTGAAGTCGGCAACAGCTTCGGCCGCCGCACCGGCGTCGGCACGCGCATTGCCGCGATTGTGGTAGGCTGTCGCCTTGTCGTCGGAGCCGTAAGCGGAGCTTGAAATGACCTCCGAGCAGGCACGCAATCTGAGGTCAGGATTGCGACCCTGACTGCAATCGGTAAGAGGGTCCGCCCCGGCGCCACTCGCCGCGACAACCACGACAAGGCACGCAAGTCCAATCCTTCTGAGCATTCCCTGCCTCACAAGAATTGACGCTCGCACCGCGCATTGTTGGACGTTTCTACTCGATCTAGCCGATGCTGATTCGCCGAGGTTTGACTTCCTCGACCTTCGGCAGAGCGATGGTCAGCACGCCATCGCTCATATCGGCGCTGATTCTTTCCTGGTCAATTCGGCTCGACAATGAGAACCCCCGACGGTAGTGGCCAACGGGATATTCCGCGTAGATCGGGGTCAGGCCTTGATACTTAGAGAAATCGATGCTGCCTTCAATGTGAAGCACATCGTCCTCCACGCGGATGTCGATGTGAACTCTTGTCCACGCCCGGCATTTCCAGCACTACAGTCAGTGCCTGATCCGTCTCGTAGATATCAGCATTCGGGATGAAGTAACGGGCCGGCACCGTCGCTTCTTGCTTCTGCTCGAGCTCCCGCTTCTGCTGCACCTGCAGCTCTTGTGGGGTCATGGACACCTCCTCTCGTGTCGCTAGCCGATCTTAATAGCGCGAGGCTTGTCACTCTCGGCCCGCGGAATGAAAAGAGCGAGCACACCGTCCTTGTATTCCGCTCCTAAGCGATCAACGTCGATCTGCACGGGCAATGTGATCGTGCGGTCGAAGACACCAGACACGCGCTCCCTGCGATGCACGCTCGCGGTGTCCTGGAAGGTGGTGGTTCTTTTGCCCGAGAGCCGAATAGAGCGGTCCTTTGCCTGGATCTCGACGGCATCCTTCGAGACGCCAGGCAGCTCGACGAGCGCAACAAAATCCTCCCCCTGCTGAAAGATATTGATAGGCGGAAACGTCCCACTACCGGTCGTGGACCCCCGCAGCCAATCGCTGTCCAAGCTTCTGTCGAGCGCACGCTGCAGGGTCAAGAGGGCGTGAAGCTGCTCCAGGTTCGCAACCATGGTGTACTCCCGCGCAACGGTTGGGTCGTGGAACGTTGCTCGAGGTAAGGTGCAGTGACATTGACACAAATCAAAGGTGGGTTGGGAAGATGGGATAACTTGTCATCGGCATGTTCAGGCTGAGAGCGAGCCCTAAGGTGCAGGGCCATGAAGCGAAGCCAATTCGTCATCGCCGTGTTCGACGATTGGGATGCCGTGGAGAGTCTTCTTGCCAGCTTGGGGAGCGAGAAGATAGGCCACTTCGGTGCCTTGCTTCACACGCGCGGGGATGAGCCGCCGGTGCTGGCGGGTTCTTGGCTCGTGCAGGACATGACGGAGCTGCACTTCGCCGCATCGCCCAGACGCGTTCGTTGCACCACCGGCAGGCTTGCCGCGCAGCTCGCTACGCGATCGGCAGCGGGAGCGCATCGACCTTGCACGTGCTCTTCGAGGTTGGGTGAGTCCGGAACAGGCCAAGGAGCTACAATGGCACATCGAAAGTGGACGGCTGGTGCTTTGGCTCCAGCCGTCCAGACCGGAGAGCGCGCGGGGATGAGCCGCCGCTGCTGGCGGGTTCTTGGCTCGTGCAGGACATGACGGAGCTGCACTTCGCCGCATCGCGCAGGCGCGTTCGTTGCACCACCGGCAGGCTTGCCGCGCAGCTCGCTACGCGAGCGGCAGCGGGAGCGCACGACCTTGCACATGCTCTTCGAGGTTGGGTGGGTCCGGAACAGGCCAAGGAGCTACAATGGCACATCGAAAGTGGACGGCTGGTGCTTTCGCTCCAGCCGTCCAGACCGGAGGACTTTGAGACCGTGTGTGCCCAAATGGTGCAGGCAAGCCCGCATTTGGTCGAGCTTTGCGATGCGGGGCCTCAATCCGTAGGGACCGGCATCACCTCGCATTGAACACGCCGTCAAGCAAATCGAATGATAGGCTTGGTGTCGTCATCGGCTTCGAGCAACATAATTCAGGGGCGCGAAAGCAATGCGAGCGCGTTTGGCCATCATTCTTGGCACGTTGATTGTGCTTTCCGGTCTTGGGAAGTTTGCGCCCGTCCGGTCGCAAGATCGGCCGCCTCCGCCACGCGGCTTCGACTACTGGCAACCGGACTGGATGGTGCGTGAACTATGGGGACCAGGCAACATGCCCAAGGGCATGATGGTGCGCCTGCTCCGCCACACGACGTATATGCAGTATGGTGTTCCGAAGAGCTATGAGGGTGTCAAGTCGACGGTCCCGCCTGGACCTCAAACCATCTCTGCGGGCAATAAACTCTATACGGAGCATTGTGCTGTCTGCCATGGCCGGGACGGGATGGGCGACGGCGAGCCAGGGCGGGCGGTATCTCCTTCGCCGGCACTTCTTGCCTACATGATCAGGCGTCCAATTGCTGTTGACGAATACTTGATTTGGGCCATCTCGGACGGTGGCAAGCAATTCGAATCGGAGATGCCGGCGTTCAAGGACAAGCTTTCCCGCGACGATATCTGGCGTGTGATTGCATACATGCGGGCGGGCTTCCCCGATGCGAGCAGCGGCTCCAGACAATAGGAGCGGTTAACTGCATTCGCTTCACGAGGCAGCGGCAAGATCGAAAGTCAGGCAGAGCAAGTACCCGCCAAAGCCATGTGGAACCGCTTTGCAAGCGGAGACCGAGGAAACAATGCGAGCGAATATTTGCGCGTCCATAGCCGTTGCAGCCGTGTGGACGGCCATTGTCGCGGGTTCGTCTGTAGCGCAACAGGGTGTCAGCAACCCACGCCGTGGCCATGAACTCGCGGCGCGCCTTTGTACCAACTGTCACGTCATCGATAGTCAGACGTCCGGGCCGATACGGGCAGATGTTCCGAGTTTCCCAGCTATCGCCAACCGGGCAGGATCGACGGCCGAACATCTTGCTGGAAGGATCATCGTTCCGCATCCTGCCATGCCCAGCGTCTCGCTGACCGCACAAGACGTCAGAGACTTAGTTGCCTACATCATCACCTTGAAGCGGAACGATTGATAGGCACAGCGCAACGCATCAGCTGCACCTCCCGTCACTGCGACCTGCTGTTATTCCGATCACGATGCCCGACCCGACGTGTCAGCTGGCTGGGCAGCAACCGGCGAGGCAAACCAGACGATGCTGCGCCGGAGAATGCCGCCACGCTCGCTGACATCGACGGCCATGACATAACAGGACCAACGGCGCCGGTGCGGGAGCACCTTTTTTGTGCTTGGTTATGCGATGCCAGCCGAAGCGGAGCTACCTGAAATCCCGGTCTATGATGTAGGGAGGGATTTCCCGATCGAACTCGCACGACGCGTCGGAGTGCGCGGGTACGACCTGCTAGAGATGGCCACCGCCCGCACACCGAGACCGGTCCTGGGTTTGCTGGACCATCTGTCGCGGCGCTGGCTCGTGCGCAACGGTTCACGTTATCTGGCCGAGCTCGATGCGCTGGCCGTGCTGTCGCGAGCACCCGGGCTCTACTATCTCAACGTGCAGTACGAGTGGGGGTGCACGACCGCGATCAAGCCGGCGCCTGAGGGACGCTCGGCGCGTCTCCTGCGCACGCTCGACTGGAACGTTGCCGGCATCGGCCGATTTGTCGTCGCCGCACGCATTGCCAATCCGCTGGGTACCTGGCTCTCGCTCACTTGGCCAGCCTTCACGGGGGTGCTGCAGGCGATCGCACCGGGCCGGTTTGCGGCCGCGATCAACCAGCCGATGCCACCGCGCCGCGTCGGTCTTTTTTCCCTCGACTGGCTCATCGCAAAGGGTCAGGTCTGGCGCTCACCCCACATCCAGCCTATCCATCTTCTCCGCCGCGTTTTTGAAACCGCGCCGGATTATGCCGCTGCCCGGGCAATGCTTGAGACGACACCGATCACGACGCCCGCCATCTTCACGCTCGTCGGCGTCCGGGCAGACGAAGGCGTGGTTGTAGAGCGCCGCCCCACCGAAGCGAGCGTTCTCACCGACACGCATGCGGCCAACGAATGGCGTACACCCACTTGGCAGCCCGGCCACCATCGCGCCTACGAGAACTGTGCGCGGCTCGCCGCCATGCGCGTCACACCTTCGCAGTGGGACTTGCATTTCGGTTGGCTGACGTGGCCGTTGCTGAACGCCGAAACGCGGCTTGCGATGGTGGCCGAACCCGCCAGCGGTCGGCTTCTCGCACGGGGGTATGAGGCGGGGCAGCCGGCTACGCGCACCCTGGACATGACACCATAACTCTGGTCCCGACATGCATTCTCAGTTTGCGGTGCGGGAGGATGTTCCGAGAATGGGATGGACCGGCCGTGCTCCCGCCCTGCCAGCGAGCATGCTGGTGGGGCAATCCAGCAAGGAGCACCACGCCATGTCCCGCAAATCGAACGCCAGCGGGCAGATGTGCTGTCGCCGCGGGTGTTGCGCATCCCGGAGGAATCTGGCTCAGGACTGGCGTCGCCTCGACGGCCGGATAGAGGATTGTCCGTGAGCAGATGCACCAACATTCGTCTACGAACGTTGGCTTTTTCGATCACTCCGCCAGCAGGGAGCACGGCGTGTATGAGCCTCTAGG